>CAVTBT010000003.1:0-393322 GCA_963733065.1 uncultured Gaiellaceae bacterium | reverse complement strand
TGGCCGGCGTGTCCGACCAGCACGACCGTGTAGCCGGCGGCGGCGTAGCGCCGCGCCTGGACGTGCACCTTGGTCACGAGCGGGCACGTGGCGTCGATGATGTTGTGCCCGAGCCCCGCGGAGTTCACGTGCACGCTCGGCGCGACGCCGTGCGCCGAGTAGACAACGGTCGCCCCGGCCGGCACCTCCGTCTCCTCGTCGACGAAGACCGCGCCGCGCGCCTCCAGATCGCGGACGACGTGCAGGTTGTGGACGATCTGCTTGCGCACGTAGACGGGGGGCCCGTAGTGGTCGAGCGCCAGCTCCACCGTCTCGACGGCCCGCTCGACACCTGCGCAGTAACCGCGCGGCGACGCCAGGAGCACCCGCTTCACCATGTCAGCAGCGTAGCCAGGGCGATCGGGCGGTGTCCCTCAGAAGACAAGAAGACCCGGCGCTCGGGGGGGTCGCAGCGCCGGGCCCTCTCGCAGCGCGCTGACCGCCTCCAGCAGGCCACAGCTTGCTGGTCGCGGTTCGCATCGCCCAGTGCCGTTGACGGTAGAGAACCGGCGAATTGTTTCCAATAGGCCGAACGGCCTATTTTTGCAACAAACAGGGTCTACGATGAGATCCCCCGGTGAGTGAACAGACGCAAGCGGTGCTCGACAACGCGGCGCCGTCCTCGTCCTCCTTGCGGCGCTGTACGGCGTCGTGACGGCGGCGCTTGCTCCGGCGTTCCTGCGCGAGCGCTCGAGGCTGCGGGACGTGGACTTCGCGACCGCGCTGATGTTCCCGTGCGTCGGCATCGCCGCGGCGATCACGGCCGTGCTCGTGATCGTCGACGGCGCTCCGGTCGGAGGGCATCCGTTCGCCTTCCTCGCGGCGATCGTGGTGGCCGCGCTCCCGGCCGTCGCGTTCATCGCCCGCTGGAAGCAGCGCGGGAACGCGCTCTCGGGCGCGACCCACGCCCGTGAGGCGGAGGTGCAGCGGTCGGCGCGAGAGCGTGAGCTCGATGCTGTGTCGCGGCTGTCGCTCGCGCTCACGGGGGCGGGTGACGAGGAGACTGCCGCGCGCCTGCTCGTCGAGGAAGCGTGCGAGGTGCTCGACGTCGCGATCGGATCGCTCGTGGTCCTGGACGAGGAGGGGCAGACGGCGCGCTTCGTGGCGGCGCTGAAGGAGGGGGTTCCCCTCGACTGGCTGGTTATGGACCTTCGCACCGAGCCGTCCGGCGTCGCGAGCGCGGCCGCGACCGGAAGAAGGCGTTCACGGTCGTCTACGCCGTCTCGTCGCCACGCGTCAGCCGGACGCTCGTCGAGCGGCTCGGCATGCGTAGCGCGGCGTTCGTTCCGCTCGGACCCCCGAGCGCGTGTCGGGCGTGCTCGTCGGCGGGCTCGACCTCGCCGCGGTCGTTCACCCTCGAGGAGGTCGAGGTGCTGCAGGCGCTTGCCGGCGAGGGGGCGCTGGCCCTCGAGCGGCTACGGTCGGCGGCCGCGCTGCGCGACGCGCTGGCGCGGGAGCGGCTGATCGCGCGCATCGGTGCCGAGATGCGGTCCGCGCTCGACCTCGACGCGGTGCTCGCGGTGGCCGTGCGTGAGCTCGGCGTCTGACTTGACCTGTCCCCGACCGCCTCGTGCGGCTCGACCAGCCGCTCGCGGAATGGACGGCAG
This sequence comes from uncultured Gaiellaceae bacterium, assembly GCA_963733065.1. Classification (GTDB taxonomy): domain Bacteria; phylum Actinomycetota; class Thermoleophilia; order Gaiellales; family Gaiellaceae; genus CAVTBT01. The sequence continues at coordinate 391,676 of CAVTBT010000003.1, read as the reverse complement.
AGGGGCTGCCTCCCGTCGGCGAGTCTGCGCGGCTCCTGCCGGTCACGAACCTCGCCCAGGCCACCGGCCGTACGGTCGCGGTCGCTGACGTCGAGACGACAGACGAGCTCGGTCCCCGAGTACCGCGCCGTCCTGCTCGACCTCGAGAGCCTGGTGCTGCCAGCCGCCACCCCGATCGTGGTCGACGACGAGACGATCGGTGCCCTCGCCCTGCACCGCCGTGAGCCGGGCGCCTGGTCACCCGAGGCGATCGCCCTCGCCGAGGCGGTCGCGCGGGAGGCCGGCCAGGCGATCCGGACGGCGCGCCTCCTCCGAAGAGAATCGCCGCCGCCTGGCCGAGCAGAGCGCGCTGCTGCTGGACGCCGGGCAGGCACTCGGCGAGCGAGCTGACGTTCGACGCCGTGATCGCCCGGATCGTCGACGAGCTGACCCGCCTGCTCGGGGCCGATGCCGCCGACTGCTGGATCTTCGAGGAGGATTCGGACCGGCTGCGCTGCCGTGCCGTGCGCGGGCTGCCCGAGACGGAGGTGGGCCGCACGATCCCCGTCGAGGGGACGCTCGCCTCGGCGATCGAGAGTGGACGCCCCGTCCTCAAACGCCGCTTCGCCGAGACGGAGCAGCCGCCGCCGAGCGCGAGCTTCGCGGTGTTCGCCGAGGTGATGGACGCGCCGATCGTCGCCGGCGGCGAGACGCGCGGGGTGCTCGGTGTCTGCTCGCTCGAGCACGACCGCTTCGACCACGACGACCTCCGCCTCCTCGATGCCTTCGCCCGCCTGGCCGGCATCGCCCTTCGCAACGCGGAGGCGTTCGACGAGAGCACGCGCCGCGCGCAGGTGCAGCAGGGGTTCTTCGCATTGCCTCCGTGCTCGGTGAGCCGCTGTCCGCGGCGGCGACGCTCGACGCCGTGGCGCAGGCCGCCGCGGAGGCCCTCGGCGGCGATGCCGCACTGCTCCGCGGCCGGTCGGCGACCGTCTCGAGCTGGCCGGGGTCGTACGAGCTGCGGCCGGAGCTCGTGCCGCTGCTCGACGTCGGAGTGGACACGCCTCGAGCTGGCTGCCGCCGAGCATCGCGTGCTCGCCGCTCCGAGTCTCGATGACGACGGGCGGTTCGCCGCCTGGCAGGCAGCTCTCACCGCCGCGGACGCCCGCTCGCTGCTCGCGGTTCCGGTCGAGGAGGCCCGCGGCCAGCGGGGCGGCCTCGTGATCGTCCTCTTCACCGAGGAGCGCGTATTCAGCGACGACGACCTCGAGCTGGCCCGCCAGGTCGCGACGGCGGCGCGCGGCGCGCTCGAGCGGAGCGAGGTCTACGAGGTCGAGCGGCGGGCCCGGGCGCTGGCGCAGCACCTCGCCTCGACCGGCCGCACCCTGACCACCGAGCTCGACCCCGCAGTCGTGCTCGACGAGATCCCGCGGCAGGTGACCCGGCTGCTCGAGGCGCAGGGTGCCTCGGTGCGCCTGCTCGAAGGCGACGAGCTGGTGCTGCACGGCGCCGTCGGCCCCGGCTCGACCGGCGTGCTCGGCGCGCGAAGCCCGTCGACCGCGTCGCTTGCGGGTCACATCGTCCAGTCGCGCGAGCCGGCCACGATCGTCGACATCCAGGCCGACGAGCGCCACGCCGACGCCGATCCGCTGCTCGCCCCCGGCGGCTACCGCGCCTACGTCGGCGTGCCCATGATCGCCCCCGACGGCAGCGTGTACGGCGTGCTCTCGGCGCTGTCTTCTCGCCGCCGCGACTGGCGCAGCGAGGAGGTCGACGCGCTCCAGGCGCTCGCCGGCAACGCCGCCACCGCGCTCACGAACGCCGAGCTCTACCAGCGCGTCGCGCTCGACCAGGGCCAGAGCGAGGCGATCCTGGCCAACGTCGCCGACGGCATCGTCGCGGTCGACCGCGACGGCGCGGTCGTGCTCTGGAACGCGGCCGCCGAGCGCATCACCGGCGTGCCGGCGACGGAGGCGCTGGGCCGTCCGCCGGAGCACGCGCTCGGTCCGGCCCTCTCGGCGGAAGGGACCTCGGTGCCCGGCCGGCTGGCTGCGATCCGGCGCGGCACCGAGGACGTCTGGCTCTCGATCACCGAGGCGGTCATGACCGATCCCGCGGGCGCGGTCGCGGGGCGGATCTTCGCGTTCAGGGACATCTCCGAGGAGCGCGTCGTCGAGCAGATGAAGTCCGAGTTCGTCTCGGCGGTCTCGCACGAGCTGCGCACACCGTTGACGTCGATCTACGGGTTCGCCGAGACCCTGCTACGCGAGGACGTGCAGTTCGGTGACGAGGAGCGGCGCACGTTCCTCCGCTACATCGCGTCCGAATCGGAGCGGTTGACCACGACCGTCGACATGCTGCTGTCGGTGGCGCGCCTCGAGGGCGGCGACGTCCAACTCCGCCTCGCGCCGACCGACGTGGGCTCGGTCGTCTCGGAGACGCTGCGAGCGGTCGAGACGAGCCTCGGTGGCAACGGGCACCGCTTCGTCGCGGAGCTGCCGGACGAGCCGCTCGACGCCGAGGCCGATCGAGACAAGCTGCGACAGGTGCTGTCGATCCTCCTGGACAACGCGGTGCGCTACTCACCCGCCGGCGGGCGGGTCGTCGTCGGGGCCAGGCTCGGGGAGGCGGGCTCGGTCGAGGTGCGCGTCGCGGACGAAGGGCTCGGCATCTCCGCCGCGAAGCAGGAGCACATCTTTCGCAAGTTCTATCGCGGCGACGCGGGCGCCCAGAGCGTCGGCAAGGGCAGCACCGGCATCGGGCTCTTCATCGCCGAGGGACTCGTCACCGCCATGGGCGGCCGCATCTGGGTCGACTCGGCGGGGGACGGGGCTCGACGTTCGCGTTCGAGCTGCCCCGCGCCAAGACTGAAACCCTGCTGGCAGGGGTAGAACGGCCTGGAGGTTCGGGATGACGAGGGTCCTGATCATCGACGACGAGGCGCCGATCCGCCTCCTCTGCCGGGTCAACCTGGAGGCCGAGGGCATCGACGTCGTCGAGGCGGGCGACGGGCCGACCGGGCTCGAGCTGGCGCGGACCGTCCAGCCGGACCTCGTGCTCCTGGACGTGATGATGCCCGGCCTCGACGGCTGGGCCGTGGCCGAGGAACTGCTCGAGGACGTCGAGACCGACGAGATCCCGATCATCTTCCTCACCGCCCGCGCCGAGTTCCGAGACCGCGCCCGGGGCCTCGACATCGGTGGCGTCGACTACATCACGAAGCCGTTCAATCCCGTCGACCTCGCATCGCTCGTCCGGCGGCTGCTCGAGCGCATCGACCGCGGCGAGCGGGATCAGCTGCGCCGCGAGAAGCTCGCCGAGCTGCGCGCGCTCGCCGACGCCGAGACCGTCTACCGGCCTCCCGTCAGCGGGCCGTCTGCGCGAGCACGATCGCCGCCAGGACGATTACGGCGCCGACGAGCTGCACCGCGGCGAACGTTTCTCCGAGCCAGGCGTACGCGACGACGCTGGCGGCCACGGGCTCGAGCATCGCGGCGATGGCGACCCGGGTGGCTGAGACGTGGCGCAGCGCCGTGTTGATGAGCGCGAAGGTGACCATCGTGCCGCCGACGACCACGAAGAGCACCAGGAGCCACGTCGGCGCCGTCCGGTCGTCGAAGTTGCCGAGCAACGACACCGAATCGTCCAGGCGCCCGAAGGGAAACCGCCAGAGCGGCTGGACGAGCGCCCAGAACGCGGCCGCGAACAGGAACCCAAAGAACGAGAGCGAGGCCGGGTCGCGGTGCGTCGTCTCGCGCTCGGCCATCAGGACGTAGATCGCCAGGGAGCAGGCACCGCCGAGCGCTGCGGCGACGCCGACCCCGTCGAGAGTGACCCCTTGCCAGACCTCCACCACGAGCGCGAGACCCGTGAGCGCGAGGGCCAGCGCCAGCCAGATCCGCCGCCGTACCCGCTCGTGCAGCACGTACCGCGCGAACAGCGCGACGAGCAGGGGAGCGAGGTACTGGATGAGCAGCGCGATCCCGACCGGGAGCCGCTCGATGGCGATGAAGTAGAACCACTGCACGAACGCAACGCCCGCCACGCCGAAGACCGCGAGCAGTGCCAGCTCGCGCGGCGTGGCGCGCAACGACGCCGGGCGCAGGAGGAGGACGGCCACCAGGAAGCCCACGCAGGCGCCGGTCGAGCGCACCTGGGTCAGCTCGAGCGGGCTGATCCCCGATCCGAGCACGACCTTCGACACCGTGCCGTTGACGGCGAAGAGGCACGCCGCCAGCAGCACCATCGCGTAGCCGAGCGCCGGTCGTCCGCCGGGCCGCGGGCGGGCCCGCGGAATCGTCGGCGCGTCGACCACGCAGCGAGGCTAGCGGCGCCGTCGTCTCTACACTCCGCCTGACGGGACGTAGCGCAGCCTGGTAGCGCGCCTGCTTTGGGAGCAGGAGGCCGCGAGTTCGAATCTCGCCGTCCCGATCGCTCAACCAGGCGGTTTGCGCAGCTTGTCCGCAGCGGAAGTGTGTCGCGACCGCCGAATAGCGCGGCGCTCCAAGAGCCTCAGGGGCCGCCGCTCAGTGGGCGCAGACGCGGGTTTCGGCGTGCGGGCAGCTCCGGAGAGCCGCGTTTCGCGGATCCACCTCGGGGAACACAAGTTCGACTCCAATCCGAGGGAGAACTCGTGAACGAGGATCGGGCCAAGGGAACGACAAGACGAAATGGATTCCCCGTGTTCCCACTTGCGTTCGGCCTGCTGCTCGGACTCTCTGGCGGGTACCTGCTCGGGACGCGCCGCGATCTCATCACAGATTTCAAGCGCCAACGCGCTTCCAGAGCCGAATTGGACTCGCTCAGCCGCGACGAGCTCTACAAGCGTGCCCAGGCCGAAGACCTACCCGGCCGCTCGAAGATGAGCAAGGAAGAACTCCACGACGCGCTCGCCACCGACGTCAAGACAGCCGGCGAGGCAATCGTTGACTCGCTCACAGGTCGGAACGACTCCTAGGAGCGCCACGACGATGTACCTCAGCGAGCGCGTCTGCGAGCTGGCTTACGTGCGGGGCTGCTGAACTGGGTATCAGGAGGCCGCGGCGTCCGGATCGCAGGCTGGCGTGCTCCGCAGGCTGGAAGCGGGCGGCGGGAATCGAACCCGCGTAGCCAGCTTGGAAGGCTGGAGCTCTACCATTGAGCTACGCCCGCGCGCGTGAGGCGGCAGTAGCGTAGCCGCGTGGATCCGTACGCGTGGCCGTGGAACCCGGAGGCGCTCGTCATCCTGCCGGGCCTCGCGGGCGCCTACTGGTTGGGCCTGCGACGGCTCGGCGGGGCGCCCGCCTGGCGGGTCGCTTGCTTCACCGCCGCCATCGTGCTCCTGCTCGTCGTCTCCGTCACGCCCCTGCACACGCTCGCCGTCGAGCGACTGCTGGTCGTGCACCTGCTCCAGAACGTCGTGCTCGCCGAGTGGGCGCCGCTCCTTGCGGTGCTCGGCCTCACGCCCGTGATGGCGGCGAGGCTCGCGGCCCTCCCCGGAGCGGGCGTGCTCACGCTTCCGCTGGTCGCGCTGCCGCTGTGGCTCGCGAACTACGTCGTCTGGCACGTGCCGGCCGTCTACGACGCCGCGCTGCGGAGCCCGCATGGGCTGCTCCACCTCGAGCACGCGCTCTACGTCGCGACCGGCGTGCTGATGTGGTGGCCGGTCGTGCACGACGCGCCCCGGCGGCTCGCGAGCGGTGCGCGCGCAGGGTACGTCTTCGCGGCGTTCGTCTTCAGCAGCCCGATCGGCCTCGTCCTCGCGCTCGTTCCGGACACCGTCTACGAGTTCTACGAGGAGGCGCCGCGCACGTGGGGCCTGTCGGCGCTGACCGACCAGCAGCTCGCCGGCATCTTCATGTCGCTCGAGCAGTCCGTGGTGTTCTTCGCCGTCTTCGCCTACTGGGTGGTGCGCTTCTTCGCCGAGCAGGACGACCAGGCGCCCGCCCCCGCGTAGCGCGCGTCGAAGCCATCCGGCCCCGTCCATAAGCTCGCGCCGTGGACGAGCGTCTTGTCCGCTTCCGCCCGCGTGCCATCCTGGTCGTGCTGGGCCTGATCCTCGCGACGTTCGCGGTCATTCGCGTGATCCTCGTCGCGCAGAGCGTCCTGATCTGGGTGCTGATCGCCGTCTTCCTCGCGCTCGCGCTGAACCCGGCTGTGGAGTGGCTGCAGGCACACGGCGTCTCGCGGCGCGGAGCAGCGGTCGGCATCACGTTCGTCGGTGCGATCCTGGTCATCGTCGCGGTCGGGGCGCTGTTCGTGCCGACGCTCGTGCGTGAGGTGAACGACTTCGCCGACGCCGTGCCGGGCTACGTGCAGGACCTCACCGAGGGTCGCGGCCGGCTTGGGTTCCTCGAGCGCGACTACCAGCTCGTCGAGCGGATCCGCGAGGCTGTCGAGAAGCAGGGCGCAGCCGGGGTGCTGGGCCTGTCGGGCACGGCGCTCTCGGTCACGAAGAGCGTCGTCACCGCGATCGTCGCCATCCTCACGATCACGTTCCTGACGCTGTTCATGCTGCTCGAGGGACGCCAGTGGGTCGAGCGCTTCTACGCGCTCCTGCCGGAGGAGCAGCAGCCGCGCTGGCGCGCGATGGGGCAGGAGATCTACCGCGTCGTCGGCGGCTACGTCGCCGGCAACCTGCTCATCAGCCTGGTCGCCGGCGTCACTTCCACCGTCATGCTGCTCCTCGTCGGCGTGCAGTACGCAGTCGCGCTCGGGCTGCTCGTCGCGCTGCTCGACCTCGTGCCGCTCGCCGGCGCGACGATCGCGGCCGTCATCGTGTCGCTCGTTGCGTTCATCGACGAGGGCTGGGTGAAAGGCTTGATCGTCGTCGGGTTCTTCCTTGCCTACCAGCAATTCGAGAACCACGTGCTGCAGCCGATGGTGTACGGCCGCACCGTGCGCCTGTCACCGCTCGCGGTGCTCATTGCCGTCCTGATCGGCGCCGAGCTGGCCGGTGTCGTCGGGGCGCTCGGCGCCATCCCGTTTGCCGGCACGATCCAGGTCGTGCTGCGCGATTTCCTGGCCCACAGGCGCTCGACACCGGTCGAAGAGGCCCCGGGCACCGCCGGTTCCTAGTTGACTCGTTCGACACCAGTGGTCATGCTCCCCGCGCTGTGCGCCAGTTCGCCCTACTGGCGACGATCGCGACCTTCGCGATCTGGGCTGCCCCCGCCCCCGCAACCCCTTCGGCTACCGCCGTCGCGGCCGCCCCTGCGCTGGAGCGCACGGTGCTCGAGGAGGTCAACGCCCTGCGCGGAAAGCTCGGCCTCGGGTCGCTGCAAGCTGCGGACGGCCTCGACGCCGCCGCGGTCGCGCACGGCCGTTCGATGCTGACCGAGGGCTTCTTCTCGCACGACTCTCCGGACGGGGCCAGCTCGTGGGAGCGGATCGAGCGCTTCTATCCCCAGACGTCCGGCTGGCGCGTCGGGGAGAACCTGCTGTGGAGCGTCGGCCGGCCGCACGCTCGCCGGGTCGTCCGTGCCTGGCTCGACAGCCCGCCGCACCGCGCGGTGCTCCTGTCCCCAGTCTGGCGCGAGATCGGCATCGCCGCGCTCACTGCGAGGCGCGCCCCCGGCTTCTTCGGCGACCGCACGGTGACGGTCGTTGTCGCCGACTTCGGCACCCGCTAGCCGCTGGAACAGCTGAGGCGGTCTAGGCGGCCAGGATCGCGTCGAGCTGAACGGCCTCCGTGGCTGCGAGGTAGGCGAACGGATGTCGGAACGCGTCGAGCGCCCGGTCGCGCGGGACGGCGATCTCGAAGTACTCCTCCGCCTTGGCGTCGTAGACCTCGAGCGAGAGCGTGTCGCCGACGGCGTCCCAGAACAGCGAGACGTGGATGCCGTTGTCGAAGCGGTGGGCGAGCTCTCGGCGCTTGTCTTTGGAAGTGGCCATCTCGACCTCCCCTGCTTGGATCTCCGGATTTGCCCTCGACCTGCGAGGTGACCGGGATTCGCAGCGGAGGGATCGTCGGTTCGACTCGAGCTAGGCGGCCGGGCGTGCTCGGATCTACGACAGGAGCGCCCGGACCTGCGCGCGCTCGGAGCGAACGGTCTGGAGATGACGCTCGACCGCCGCCGGCGACATGCTGTGATCTCTCGCGGCCGCCTGCAGCGCATGCTCCTCGGCCGCCCAGCAGGCGAGCCAGGCTGCGAGGAGGGCGGTCGCGACCTCACGTCTAACGGTGATCCTGCTCATGGCCTCCACGCTAGGCCGGCGGCGGTCGACGCACCTCGGCAAATTGCCGCAGTCCGAGGGGGACTGACCCGGAAGCAGCGGTGTGGTGAAGGCGCAAGCGGACATCGGCCGCAAACTCCGATGGGCTTCGGCGCGATCGCCGCCTCATTCCGGTAACCGCCGAGGCCGAGGGATCGGCGCGCTTTCTAGGCGGGAGGACGGATGCCGGGACCGGCTGGGCGACCCCTGTTCACGCCTCTCGGGGCCACCAGCAGCTCACGCTGCTGAGACTCACACGCATGATGGAGACCGTTCGTGGCTCCATGCCGGGGAGCGTAAGCCGCGCGTCGCGAATCGTTATGGCCGTCCGGTGGGTGACCTGCGTGAGCAGCACAACGTCATCGTCGTCCATCTCGCTCCATTTCAACGACTTGCCGCCGCTCCGCAGCCGCTCGCGTGCTGCGCTCAAGTTGTTGTGAAAGTCCTTGAGCCAGGGCGCAAGGCCCCGTCCGCCGAGCATCTCCACCGCCTTCTCGAGCTCCTTGACGTCCTCGTCCGGGGCCGCTCTCGCAATTGCCGCTCGGAACATCTCTTCGATTGGCCTCTTGATCGGCTCGTCGGCAGCTTCGGCCATTGCCAGGTCCGAGCCGACGACGCCGTCGACCACGGCACCGTTCGCGAGGATCAGCGTGAGCGGAAGCGGCGGCACCTCCGAGTAATCCGCAACCGCGGCGACCTGCATCAGAAGATCATCTGGGCCGAGCTTGGAGCTCAACAACACGAGTGCATGAAGGTCGATAGCGGGCATCTGGCATCAGGGATCGACGCCATCTACACGCGCCTTGAGGGCCGGCGGCTCGTCGCAGTGCGGGGCCCGTGAACCTCGCGCGGCGCGTGGCTCTGGCCCCCACCTGGTTGAGCCATGCGCCCGGCAGGATTCGAACCTGCGACCCGCGGATTAGAAGTCCGCCGCTCTGTCCACTGAGCTACGGGCGCTTGCGCCGGAGGGTAGCGCGGGCCGAGGGCAGCGCCGGAATCGCGCGGGGATGGCCGGTGTCCTTGATCGAACCCCCGAACAGGAGCGACCATGACCACCATGACCGACACCCAGCGGACCGAAGCACTCGCCGAGCGGCTCTTCGGAGCCACGATCGACGCGCTCGAGCTCCTCTCCGTCCACCTCGGCTCCGCGCTCGGCCTCTATTCGGCGCTCGCCGACGCGCCCGCGACGCCGCCCGAGCTCGCCGAGCGGGGCGCGATCGACCTCCGGTACGCGCGCGAGTGGCTCGAGCAGCAGGCCGTCGCCGGCTTCCTCGAGGTGGAGGACGCGGACGCGGAGCCCGACGAGCGTCGTTACCGCCTGCCCGCCGAGCACGCGCCCGTGCTCGCCGACGCGCAGGATCCGATGCACCTCGCGCCCTTCGGCGGCTTGCTCGCCGGCATCGGCGAGGCGCTGCCGCTCGTCGTCGACGCGTACCGCACCGGCGCCGGCGTGCCGTACGCCCGCTACGGCGCCGCGTTCCGGAACGGCCAGGGCGGGATCAACCGTCCCGCGTTCACGCACGACCTCCCCGGCGAATGGCTGCCTGCGATCCCGGACATCCACGCACGGCTCGGAGCCGACCCGCCCGCCCGCGTGGCCGAGATCGGCTGCGGCCAGGGGTGGGCGTCGCTCGCCGTCGCGCGCGCCTACCCGTCGGCGCGCGTCGACGGATTCGACCTCGACGAGGCGTCGATCGAGGACGCGCGCGCAGCGGCGCAGGCGGACGGGCTGGAGGATCGAGTGCGCTTCGAGATCCGCGACGCGGCCGCCCTCGGTGCCGAAGGCCCGTACGACCTCGTGCTGATCCTGGAGACGCTGCACGACCTGGCCAGGCCGGTCGAGGCGCTGGCAGGGGCGCGGGCGGCGCTCGGCGCCGAACGGCTCCGTCGTCGTCGCCGACGAGCGCGTCGCCGACCGCTTCGCCGCACCCGGCGACGAGGTCGAGCGGATGATGTACGGCTGGAGCGTGCTCCACTGCCTGCCGACGCAGCTCGTCGAGGAGCCGAGCGCCGCGCTCGGCACGGTCATGCGTGCGGACACCGTGCGCGCGCTCGCTGCGGAGGCCGGGCTGAGCAGCTTCGAGGTGCTCCCGATCGAGAACGATCTCTTCCGCTTCTACCGCTTGCGCCCGTAACTCCGGTACGGTCGCACGCGTGGCGATCAGGACGATCGGCGTCGTCTCGACGGGTGCGATGGGCAGCGCGCTGGCGGGTGTCTGGCGTGCCGGTGGCCTCCGCGTCGTCGCCACGGCGTCGGGCCGGGGCGAGCGCACGCGGCGACTGGCCGAACAGGCCGGCGTCGAGCTCCTCGACGACCTCGACGCAGTCGTCGCCGCAGCGGACGTCGTCATCTCCGTCGTGCCGCCCGGCGCAGCCTCCTCCGTGGCCCGCGGCGTGGCCGCGGCAGCAGGCCGCGGAGGCGTCACCCCGCTCTACGCCGACCTGAACGCGATCGCGCCGCGGACGGTGCGGGAGCTCGACCACGGCAGGCTCGATCTCGTGGACGGCTCGATCTCCGGCCCCCCACCGCTGCGACCCGACACCACGACGCTCTACCTTTCCGGCGCGCGCGCGGGCGAGCTCGCGGAGGCGCCGGCTCCGGGGCTCGACATCCGCGTCGTCGGCGGTGAGATCGGGCTGGCCTCGGCCGTGAAGATGTCCACGGCATCCGTCTACAAGGGCACGGTCGCGCTGCTCGCGCACGCGCTCGCCGCGGCCCGGCACCACGGCGTCCTCGACCACGTGCTCGAGGACCTGCGCGGCTCGTACCCCCAGCTCGTCACGAGCCCCGGGCCGGTCGTGGCGCGCGGCGCCGCGAAGTCGCCGCGGTACGTCGACGAGATGCGCGAGATCGCGGCGTCGCAGCACGAAGCGGGCCTGACGCCGGCGCTCTTCGACGCCATGGCGATCGTCTACTCCGAGCTCGCCCGCAGCGACCTCGCCGGGCGGCCGCCCGAGGAGCTCGCTGCGGAGGACCTGGAGTCCGTGCTGGCGTCGCTCAGCGCGGCAGGTGCAAGCCCAGGCGCCGTGGCAGCGAAGCCACCAGCGCCGTCAGCGGATCCGGACGGCGCTCCTCGTCCTCGAAGTCGTCTGTTCGGACGAGCGCGCGGCGGATGAGCGCGCCGCCCGACGTAGCGCAGCGGCTCGGGCGGGAAGCGCTTCGGCTCGGGCTCGACGAGGGCGAGGCGCGAGACGTCGTCGCGTCGGTCGAGCGCGAGCCGGGCGAGGATGCGGCCTCCGAGCTCGCTCGGCCCGACGCCGTTGCCGGTGAAGCCGTAGCCGTGGTGCACGCGGCCGCGGCTCCCGAAGATCGGCAGGTGGGTGGGGGAGACGTCGATCGGGCCGCCCCACGCATGCGTCACGGCGCGCCCCTCGAGCTGGGGGAAGAAGCGCACGAGGCTCTCGCGTGCGCGGGCGGTGACGGTCGGGTCGACCTCGAGCCGCGCCGCGGCGCGGCCGCCGAAGCCCATTCTGCCGCCGCCCCAGCCGAAGGCGATGCGGCCGTCCCGCGTCGTCCGCAGGTAGTGCAGGAGCGTCCGGCAGTCGGCGACGGCCTCGCCGCCCGTCCAGCCGAGCTCCTCGAGCACGTCCGGAACCGGCTCGGTGAGCACGATGTGGCTCGACGCCACCGCGAGGGCTCGGCCGAAGCCGCGGCGGCCCGCCGTGGCCGAGTTGACGGCGAGCACGGCGGCGCCGGCGCGCACCCGTCCGCCCGCGGTCTCCGCCACGGCGTCGCCCGAGAGATCGCGTACCGACGAGCGCTCGTGGATCCGCACACCGGCGTCCAGCAGCCGGCGGCGAAGGCCGAGCGCGAGCCGCGCCGGCTGGACCGTGGCGGCCGTCTCGTACAGCGCTCCGCCGCGGAAGAGCGGCGAGCGGCAACGCGCTTGGACGTCGTCCCGCGACAGCTCGCGCGCCTCGTCGGCGAGACCGACGGCCGCGCACGCCTCGATAACCGGCTCCCACGAGCCGTCCTGCGCCGCCGTGGTCGCCACCTCGAGCTGCGGCGCCTGCGTGTACCAGGCGTCGATCTCCTGCTCGCGGCACCATGCGCCGATCGCCGCCACCGACTCCGCGGACGCGCGGCCGACCGCGAGCGCGCGCGTGTCGCCGAAGCGCTCGCGCAGCGTGGGCAGGTCGCCCCAGAGCGTGGAGACGAAGCCGCCGTTTCGCCCGCTCGGGCCGTGGCCGCACAGGCCGGCGTCGAGCACGACGACGTCGAGACCCGGCTCGAGCCGGCGCAGGTGCCAGGCCGTCCACAACCCGAGGTAGCCGCCGCCGACGACGACGACGTCGGCGGTCGTCTCGCCCGCGAGCGGCCGCGTCGGCTCGACCACGCCGGCCTCCTCGAGCCACCAGCCGGTCGCGGTGTGGCGCACGCGCCGATCCTACGTTTGGCCCGCTGTCTGGGTGGAACCGACCGAGCGACAGCTGCGACGGAGGAGGAAGCATGAAGATCGCGTTCCTGGCGACGGACATGGTGGAGCAGGTCGAGCTGACCGAGCCGTGGCGGACGGTGGAGCAGCAGGGCTGGCAGCCCGAGCTCGTCTCGCTCGCGCCCGGCGAGATCCAGGGGTTCAACCACTACGACAAGGCGGACACGTTCACCGTCGACCGACTCGTCGAGGAGGCGTCCGCCGACGACTACGACGCGCTCGTGATCCCCGGCGGCGTCGGCAACCCGGACACCCTGCGCACCGACGAGAACGCGGTCGCGTTCGTGCGCGCGTTCGCCGATGCGGGCAAGCCGATGGCCGCGATCTGCCACGGCCCGTGGCTGCTGGTCGAGTCCGGCGTCGTTCGCGGCCGCCGCGTCACCTCGTGGCCGAGCCTGCAGACGGACATCCGCAACGCGGGCGGCGAGTGGGTCGACGAGGAGGTCGTCGTCGACAACGGCATCGTCACCAGCCGCAAGCCCGACGACCTGCCTGCGTTCTGCGCGAAGCTCGTCGAGGAGGTCACCGAGGGCCGCCACGCCCGGGCACACGTCAGCGCCGACGCCGTCAGCAGCTGAACGAGCCTGCGGGGCGGCACTGCCGTGCCGCCCCGCTACGAGCGCTACGGCTCCCTGATGCAGCGCTCGACGGCCTTGGTGCGTCGGGCGCCCAGGTTGGGCACGACGAGCGCGTTGCCGATCTCGGCCTGAATCTCCGCGCGTGAGTAGCCCTGCTCACGCAACTCGTTGACCATGGCCCGGTAGACGCCTCCGGGGATGACCGTGGCCGACGTCGAGGTGCTCGTGCACGGCAGCGGGCCGCCTGCTCCGACCGGCCCCGGCGACGGGTCGATCGGTTTGGCTGCCACGGCCACGGCCAAGACGAGCGCCGCGATCAGTACGAGTGCCAGGCTGAGAGTGATGGTCAGACGTCGCATGCTTGCTCCCTTCGAGCTGTGCGTTGACCCTGTCCACGCTGCGCCGCGCCGGTAGACACCTGGCTGCAAGCGGGTCAACATGGAGCCGAAGGCGGGAAGGAGCCCGGTGCAGGTCCGACTACTTGGACCGCTGGAGGTCGACGGCGACGACGGGCAGCCGGTCGTGCTCGGCGGTCCGCAAGCGCAGGCGCTGCTGGGCCTGCTGGCGGTCGAGGCGAACCGGATAAGGCCGGTCAGCCGGCTGATCGACGAGCTATGGGGCGACGAGCCGCCCGTCAGCGCGCGCAAGACGGTGCAGACCTACGTGTCGCGATTGCGGAGGGCGCTCGGCAGCGAACGGCTGCGAAGCGCGGCGGACGGCTACGCGCTGGTGGTTGCAGACGAGGAGATCGACGCACGCGAGTTCGCTCGTCTTGTGGCTGCAGGCCACTACGAGCAGGCACTGCGACTGTGGCGCGGTCCGGCTCTGACGGGACTGGAGTTCGCGCCCGCGCTCGCCGGTGAGGCGGACCGGCTGGAACAGGCACGGGCCGACGCGATCGAGCGCCGCATCGACGACATGTTGGCCGCCGGCGAGCACGCCCGGCTGGTCCCGGAGCTCGAGGCGCTGGTTCGCGAGCAGCCGTTGCGCGAGGCGCTTCGCGCCCGCCTGATGCTCGCGCTGTACCGCGCCGGCCGGCAAGCCGACGCGCTCCACGTGTACCGCCAGGGCCGGCGCTGCTGGCCGACGAGCTCGGCCTGGAGCCGTCGGAGGAGCCTGCGCGAGCTCGAGCGGCAGATCCTCGCGCACGATCCGGCGCTCGACGTGCAAGCACGGCGCGCCGGCGCCGGGCTCGCTGCCGACCGGCACGGTCACGTTCCTGTTCACGGACGTGGAAGGCTCGACGCAGCTTCTGGAGGAGCTGGGGGCGGAGCGCTACGCGGACGAGCTGGCCGAGCACCGGCGGGTGCTGCGGAGCGCCTTCGCTGCGCATGGCGGTGTCGAGGTCGACACGCAGGGCGACGCGTTCTTCATGGCCTTCCCGACGGCGCGCGGCGCGCTGGACGCCGCCGCGCAGGCGCAGGCGGACCTTGCGGCCGGACCGGTCAGCGTGCGCATCGGCCTGCACACGGGCACGCCGCTGCTCACGGCAGAGGGCTACGTCGGGCGGGACGTGCATCGGGCCGCGCGGATCGCCGGGGCCGGGCACGGCGGCCAGGTGCTGGTCTCGGAGTCGACGGCTGCGCTGCTCGACGGCGCGACGCTTCGCGATCTCGGCCTGCATCGGCTCAAGGATCTGGCCGCCGCCGAGCGGATCTACCAGCTCGGCGAGGGGCACTTCGCGCCGCTCAGGAGTCTCTATCGCACGAACCTGCCCGGTGCCGGCGACCCCGTTCCTCGGCCGTGAGCGGGAGCTCGCCGAGGTCGTCTCCCTCGCACGCGGCGACGGGGTGCGGCTCGTGACGGTGACCGGCGCGGGCGGCATCGGCAAGACACGCCTCGCCCTGCAGGCCGCGGCGGAGCTCGCAGACGAGCACCCGGACGGCGTCTTCTGGGTGCCGCTCGCCGCGCTGCGCGATCCGGAGCTCGTCCTCCCGGCGGTCGCCCAGGCGCTCGGCACCACCGACGAGCTCGGCTCGCACATCGGCGACCGCCGGCTGCTGATCCTGGTCGACAACATCGAGCACCTGCTCGACGCCGCGCCGGCGCTCGGAACGCTCCTGTCGAGCTGCCCCCGGCTGCAGCTGCTGGTCACGAGCAGGGAACGGCTGGCGATCGCCGGCGAGCACGAGTACCCGCTCTCGACGCTCACCGACGCCGACGGGCAGCAGCTATTCGCCGAGCGCGCGCGCGCGCTCGATCCGGGTTTCAGCCCGACGCCCGCCGTGGCCGAGCTCTGCCGTCGGCTCGACAACCTGCCGCTGGCGCTGGAGCTCGCAGCCGCGCGGACGAAGCTGTTCAGCGCGGAGCAGCTCGTCGAGCGCCTGTCGCAACGCCTCGACCTGCTGCGCGGCGGCCGCGACGCCGACGCCCGCCAGCTGACGCTCCGCGCCACGATCGAGTGGAGCCACGAGCTGCTCGACCCCGGCGAGCGCCAGCTCTTCGCGCGCCTCGCCGTCTTCGCCGGCGGCTGCACGCTGGAAGCGGCCGAGACGGTCTGCGACGCCGACCCCGACCGGCTCGGGTCGCTCCTCGACAAGAGCCTGCTCCGCCGCCGCGACGGCGAGGCGGGCGAGAGCCGCTTCTGGATGCTCGAGACGATCCGCGAGTACGCGCTCGAGCGGCTCGACGAGTCAGGAGACGCCGACGAGCTGCGGCGCCGCCACGCCACGTTCTTCTTCGAGCTGGCCGCGGCCGCGCGTGACGCGCTTCGCTCCAGAGATCAGGGCGCGTGGCTGGACAGGCTCTCCGCCGAGGTCGAGAACCTTCGCGGTGTGCTGGCGTGGTCGCTCGACAACGACGTGAGCGAAGGCCTCCGCTTCGCGGCGGCGCTCCGTCAACTCTGGTGCAGTTCGCGGCCACGGACACGAGCTCGCGCGCTGGTTCGACGCCGCCTTCCAGCGCGCCGAGGCGGTGCCGGCAGAGATCCGCATGCAGGCGCTGATGACGTACGGCGACATTCACGGCTTCCTTCTCGGGGACGAACGAACGAGCGCGAGAGCTGTACGAGGAAGGGCTCCGGCTGGCTCGGCAGCTCGGCGACGAACGCGCCGAGGCATGGTTCCTGAACGTGCTTGGCATCACGGTCCGCGACGTATGGCGACTGCGAGGATGCCCTTCGACTCCACGAGCAAGCGCTCGAAACCTTCCGGCGGCTCGGTGACCGCGACGGGGTCGCGATGGCGCTGAACAACAGCGGCGACGGCTCTGTGCGATCTGGGCCAGTTCGAACGCGCGGTCGAGAGGTACGAGGAGGCGATTGCGATCTTCGAGAGCCTCGGCGATCTCTGGGGGGTGTCGTTCGTGACCGACGGTCTCGCCGATGCGGCGCTCGTTCAACGCGACACCCAACGCGCGAGCGACCGCTACCGCGAAGCGCTCGCGATTGTCGGTCGACCTCGACGACAAGCGGCATGTCGCGTACTGCCTGGCGGGACTGTCGTGCGCGCGGCGCTCTCCGGCGATCTCGGCCGGGCCGGCACGCTCTGGGCTGCGGCCGAGCTCTTCGAGGACGCGTACGGCTCGCGGATGGTCGCCGGCCGAGCGCGCGCGGTACGAGCGTCTGCTCGCCGAGGCGCAAGGTGAGCCTGCGTTCATCGCCGCATACGAGCATGGCCGCGAGCTGAGCCTCGAGGGCGCGCTCGAGTATGCGCTGCCAGCCGCCGAGCGTCCCCGAGCGAAGGAAGGGTGGCGGACGGGACTCGAACCCGCGACCACCGGGACCACAACCCGGGGCTCTACCAACTGAGCTACCGCCACCGCGCAGCGGGGACAGGATAGCCCGGCTCCGGCGCAGAGGCCGCTAGGTTTCTGGGGGCGCACAGCGCTCCCCAGGCCCCGTAGCTCAGTGGATAGAGCGGCAGACTTCGAATCTGCGTGCGGAGGTTCGACTCCTCCCGGGGCCATGACGCAAGACTCGACGAAAGCCCCATCCCGTTCGGCTCGGGAGTTAGCGTTCCGAGGTCGTCACAGCGTGAGAACGACCGTCTTCGGCTCCGTGAACGCCTCGAGCACGGACCTGCCGCCGACCCTGCCGACGCCGGAGCTCTTCCCGGCTCGGCCCCCGAACGGGAGGTGGCTCTCCCAGTAGTTGGTCGACTCGTTCACGTTCACCCAGCCTGCGTCGACCCCTTCCGCGAACCGGAGCCCGCGGGCGAGATCTCTCGTCCAGACCGCGGTCAGAAGCCCGTACGGGGAAGCGTTCGCGATCTGCAGCGCTTCGTCGTCGCTCCGGATCGGCTGCACCGGCACGACCGGGCCGAAGGTCTCCTCGCGCGCCACCTCCATCTCGCCCGTCACCCCGGTGAGCACGGTCGCCTGCCAGTAGAGGTCGGTCGGGAAGCCGGAGGCGCGCGCCCCTCCGACCTGAACCTGCGCGCCCCGCTCGACGGCGTCCGCGACGTGCTCGTCCATCTTCTCGGCCGTCTGCGGGTTGTTCAGCGGGCCCATCGTCGTCTCCTCCGCGAACGGGTCTCCGAGCCGCACCGAGCGCTCGATCGCGGCGTGCACGTTCGCCACGAACTCGTCGTGCACCGCCTCGTGGACGAGAAAGAGCTCTCCGGCGGTGCAGCTCTGCCCGGCGCAGAGGAACGAGGCCGCGATGCTGGCGTCCGCGGCAGCCTCGAGATCGGCGTCGTCCAGGACGACCATCGGGCCGTTGCCGCCGAGCTCGAGCACGGTCGCCTTGCCGGCCGCGCGCGCCGCGACGCGCAGGCCGGTCGCGATCGAGCCGATGAACCCGACCGCGTGCGTCCCTTCGCTCCCGGCCACCTCGTCGCCGACCACGGCTCCCGGGCCGGTGACCATCGAGAACACGCCGGCCGGCAGCTCCGCGTCGACGATGCACTCCGCGAGCTTGACGGCACAGACCGAGGTCGACGAAGCCGGCGTCCAGACGACCGCATTGCCGGCGGCGAGCGCGGGCGCGATCAGCTCGGCCGGCATCGTGTAGGGCCAGTTCCACGGCGTGATCACGCCGACGACCCCGCGCGGGACCCGGTACGCGAGGATGCGCTTCGAGGCGTCGACCGACGGCGGCATCGAGCCCTCGAGGCGCGTCGCGTCCGCCGCGGCCATGCGCCAGTAGACGATCAGCTCCTCGACCTCGCCGTACGCCTCGGCGTGCAGCGGCTTGCCCTGATCGAGCGTGAGCGTCCGCGCGAGGTCGTCTCGCCGCTCCTCGATCAGGTCCGCAACCCGCTCGAGCGCGGCAGCCCGCTCGAAGGCCGATCGCGCCGACCAGTCGCGGCGGGCGGCGTTGGCCGCCGCGATCGCGCGAGCCGCGTCCTCCCGCGTGCCCTTGGGGATCGTTCCGAGCGACTCACCCGTAGCGGGGCTCGTCGCCTCGAAGCGGGCGCCGGACTCCGATTCCGCCCAGGCGCCGCCGATGACCATGCGGTAGTCCTGAGTGGAGACGCTCACGTGCGCTTCCCCTTCGAGAACGCATTCGTGTAGATCTCCTCGTAGCCGGCGATGTCGACCTCGCGCGCGTTGCCGATGGTCTGTGGATCCTCGAACGCGATCTTCGCGAGCATCGGGATCTCGTCCTCCGAGAAGCCGAGCTCCGCCATCGTCGGGATGCCGACGTCCTCGGTGAGCCGGTAGAGCTCGTCGACGCCCGCGTGCGCGGCCTCGAGCGCGTCCATGCCGCTCGTCTCGACTCCCAGCCCGACGGCGATGCGGGCGTAGCGCTCGGGTGCGGCCGAGGCGTTGTACTCGCAGACCGGCCCGAGCACACGCGCGGTGAGCGCCCCGTGCGGGCAGTCGTGGACGCCGCCGGCGGACTGGCTCATCGCGTGGGCGGCACCCGCGCTCTCGGTGCCGTAGGCGAGCCCGCCGAGCGTGGCCGCGTGAGCCATGTGCGTTCGGGCCTCGAGGTTCGACCCATTCGAGACCGCGCTGCGGAGCCATGTGCCGGCCAGCTCGATCGCGAGCAAGGCGACGGCGTCGTTGAACGGCTGGTGGTAGTCGCACGTGTAGCACTCGATCGCGTGACTGAGCGCGTCCATGCCGCTGGCGGCGGTCACGGCGGCTGGAAGTCCGAGCGTCAACTCCGGGTCGATCAGCGCGACGTGCGGGCCGATCAGCGGGGTCCCGCCGACGTTGAACTTGATCCGCCGGTCGTGATCCGTGATCACGGCCCAGAGCGTCACCTCGCTGCCGGTTCCGGACGTGGTCGGGATCGCGACGAGCGGCGGCACGCGCTGCTCGATCGGATCGTGTCCCCACTCGTAGCTCAGGATCGAGCCGCCGTGCCTGGCGACGACGCCGATCGACTTGGCGGTGTCGATCGACGAGCCGCCGCCGAGCGCGACGAGGCCGTCGCAGCCAGACTCGCGGTAGACCTCGGCGCCCTCGTCGACGAGGGCGACGTCCGGGTTCGGGCGCACGCGGTCGAAGACGACCGGCT
This sequence comes from uncultured Gaiellaceae bacterium, assembly GCA_963733065.1. Lineage (GTDB taxonomy): Bacteria > Actinomycetota > Thermoleophilia > Gaiellales > Gaiellaceae > CAVTBT01. Next base: position 372,078 of record CAVTBT010000003.1, on the reverse strand, counting down.
CGTCCAGCTGCTCGAGCGCCCGTTCAGCGAGACCGGCGGCCGCGACACCCGGGTCCGTCACGAGCAGCGGGCGGCTGACGCCAAGCACGGCCAGCGCGTCTCCCAGCTGCGCGAGTGCTCCCGGCCCGTGCACGAGCCGGGTGGGCAACTCCACCGTGCGGACGACGTCGACCTCTACCGGCATCGAACCTCCCTGCTCACGCGGGTTGCAGGCGCTCGAGCGCCCCTTGCCGCCAGCGCTCGGTGCCCTCCAGGTCGTTGAACGTGAAGATGTGGAAGCCGGCGACGTTCGGCTGCGAGTGGTCGAGGTGCTCGCCGAGCCCCACGAGGAGCGGATCGGGGTCGAAGTCTCCACGGAGCGTACGCCGCAACCAGCCTCCGTGGGTCTGCATGAAACGCAGCGAGTCGCCGACGCCGACCTTCGCGGAGACACGGACGAGCTTCGAGCGCGGCACGGGTCCGGGAAGCCCGATGTAGATGGGGAGGTGTGTCCCGCGGTCCCAGACGGCTCTCACCCAGGTTGCGATGACCTGCGGGTCGAAGCAGATCTGGCTGACGATGTACGTCGCGAACGTCTCCTTCTCGAACATCGCGCTGATCGTCGCCTCATCCGAGATGAAGGCATGGCTCTCCGGGTAGCCGGTGATGCCGACGTCCGGAAACGGCCCTCCGAGCTCGGCGAGCGCCCGCAGGAGCGCGGCCGAGCCCTCGAACTCGCCGGCAGGCTTTCGAACGTCGCCGGCCACCACGAACACGTCGCCGGCTCCGGTCGTGCGCAGGCGTTCGACGAGCTCGGCGAGGTGGGCCGAATCACGGACGTGCCTCGCGGCGAGGTGCGGGACGACGACATAGCCGTGACCGGTAAGCCTGTCGACGAGGTCGAGCGTGGGGTTCAGCCCTTTGCTGGGCGACGTCGTGACGGTGACCTTGACCTCTGTCGGCACGTGCTCGAGCACCGCCTCCTCGGCCCCGCCGAGCGGGACCACCTCGTAGCGCGGCCGCGCGAGGAGCTCGACGAGCCGGTCAGTCGACGTGCGTGGCCTCCGCGGCGACCCCGACGGCGACGGCCTGCTTCGGCGTTTCCTTCTCGGCGTCGATGAACGGCCTGCGCACGACGACGGCCTGCTGCCTGCCGGTCGGCGCGTCGACCTCGAGCTCGGTGCCGAACTCTGCGTGCTCGATCGGCACCATCGCGAAGCCGATGTTCTTCTCGAGCCGCGGCGAGTAGCACGCCGACGTGACCCGACCGACTTCGTTGCCGCCCGCGAAGACGGTGAAGTAGTCGATCATCGCGCCGTCGTTGTAGCTCCCGAGCCCCGGCCCGGCGATCTCGACGCCGACGAGCCTGCGCGAGACGCCCTCCGCCTTGATCCGCTTGAGGGCCGCCTTCCCGATGAAGTCCGCCTCCTGCTCCAGATCGACCATCCACTCGTAGCCCATGTCGACCTCGTACGGGTTCGTGTCGAACCACATGTCGCAGCCGAGCGCGAGGATGCCCGCCTCGATCCGCTTGATGTGGCACGGCCCGATCACCCGGAGCCCGTGCGGCTCGCCGGCGGCGAGCACCGCGTCCCAGAGCTTCACGCCGTCGCGGGTCGCGTTGTGGAGGTAGATCTCGTAGCCGAGCTCGGCCGTGTATCCCGTGCGCGAGACGAACACGTCCATCCCGTCGAGCTCATACGAGCGCATGAAGTAGTACGGGATGTCGACGATGTCCTCGCCGAAGAGATCGACCATGACGTCCTTCGACTTCGGCCCCTGCACCTGCAGCGGGCCGACGTCGGGCTCGGAGATCGTCACGTCCAGGCCGGAGTTGAGCGCAACGCCCTGCGCCCAGAGGAGGATGTCGCTGTCGGCGAGCGAGAGCCAGAAGCGGTTCTCCTCGAGTCGCAGCAGCACCGGGTCGTTGAGGATGCCGCCGGTCGCGGAGGTGACGAACACGTACTTGCACTGCCCGACCTCGCACTTCGTCAGGTCGCGGGGGACGAGCATGTTCGTGAACGTGAACGCGTCCGGTCCCGTGATCTCGACCTGGCGCTCCACCCCGACGTCCCACAGCGTCACGCCGTTCACCAGCTCCCAGTACTCCTCGACCGGGTCGCGCGTAGTGGCGTGGGTGGTACATGTGGTTGTAGAAGCTGTACTTCTGCACGCCGTGGCGGCGCGAGGCGTAGAAGTACGGCGACCGGCGGATCCGTGAGTAGAGGAGGACCTCCGGGTTCGGGTTGACCTGGCTCAACGCGCGACCTCCCTGCGAGTTCGTTCCGTATCGGGGGACTGTTCTGTACCACGGGCCACGATAAACGAGCGCTGCACCTCGCTGATCAGTCCGGTTCGAGTGCCTCGACGAGAAGGGTCGAGAGGTCCGCGACGCGGAGCTCGCGTCCCGTCTGACGCACCCCGTCGTCGAGCATGATCGTGCAGAACGGGCACGCGACGGCGAGCGTGCTCGCGCCCGTCTCGGCCGCTTCACGGACACGCTCCTCGTTGATCGCGCCGCCGCGCTCCTCCATCCACATATGGGAGCCGCCGGCGCCGCAGCAGAAGGTGCGCTTGCCGCTCCGCTCCATCTCGACCGGTCGGCCGACCGACGCGACGAGCTCGCGCGGCGCCTCGCGCACGTCGTTGTGGCGCGCGAGGTAGCAGGAGTCGTGGTACGTGATCGTCTCGTTGGTCGCCGTGGGGCGCAGGCGCCCGCCGGCCACGAGGTCGGCGAGAAGCTCCGTGTGGTGGACGACGTCGTAGCGGCCGCCGAAGTCCGGGTACTCGTTGGCGAGCGTGTTGAAGCAGTGCGGGCAGCTGGCCACGATCTTCGTGACGCGTGCGTCGTTCAGGGTCGCGACGTTCTGCGTGGCGAGCTCCTGGAACACGTACTCGTTGCCCATCCGCCTGGCGGGATCGCCGGTGCAGGACTCGCGCGGGCCGAGGATCGCCACGTCGACCCCGGCGGCGAGCAGGAGCTTCACCGTCGACTCGGCCGAGCGGCGCGCCCGCTCGTCGAACGACGCCGCGCAGCCGACCCAGTACAACACCTCGGGTGGCGGGCTGCCCGGGTCGAGCACCCGGACGCCGAGGCCCTCGGCCCAGGCCGCACGCTCGCCCTGCGGCTTCCCCCACGGGTTGCCGCTGCGCTCGACGTCGCGGAGCATCGGCTCCGCCTCCGACGGAAACCGCGACTCGACCATGACCAGATGCCGGCGCAGGTCGACGATGTGGTCGACGTGCTCGATCGAGACCGGGCACTCCTGCACGCAGGCGCCACACGTCACGCAGTCCCATACGACCTCGTCCGTGACCGCGTTCGGCACGAGCGGAGAGGGCTCGAAGCCCGGGTCGGCGAGTACCTTCGGGCCCTCCGCGAAGACGTGGTCGCGGAGATCCATGATGAGGAGCTTCGGCGAGAGCGCCTTGCCGGTCGCGAACGCCGGACAGACGTCCTGGCAACGTCCGCACTCGGTGCACGACATCGTGTCCAGGATCTCCTTCCAGGTGAGCTCCGGGACCGTTCCCGCGCCGAAGCTGAGCTCGTCGTCCGGGCCTTCGAAGCGCAGCGGCTCGAGCCGGCCGCCCGCACGCGTCCGGCCGAAGAAGACGTTCGGCCCGGCGGTGGCGATGTGCAGATGCTTCGAGTACGGCAGGTAGACGAGGAAGGAGAGGATGACGAGCACGTGGGCCCAGACGAACGCGCGCTCGAGCACCTCGGTCAGTGCGCCCTCGCCGAAGAGACTCGACAGCGCGTTCGAGAGCGGCGACCAGTCGGCCGGCCACTCGTTCAGGCCGAGGGCGATCTGGGTCGCATGCCAGAGGAGGAGCGTGGTCACGATCCCCGTGATGAGCCCGAGGATGAGATCCGCCTCCCGGAGGTGGCTGCCGCGGAACCGGGCAGGCCGCTGAACCTTGCGGATCCAGAAGGCTGTCCCGACCCCGACCAGCACGAGGCCGCAGAAGAGGTCGACCAGCAGCGCGAACCAGCCCTGCGACTCGAGCCAGCCGAGCGGCGAGCCCGCCGGCAGCCCGGGCTCGCGGTCGATCGCGTAGACGAACGCGATGAGGATCGTCGGGAAGAGGACGACGAAGCCCCAGAAGATGAACGCGTGCATGACGCCCGGGACGAGGCGCTGCAGCAGCTTCCGCTGCCCGAGGACGATCGTCGTCTCCTGCTCGACGCGCTTCGGCAGGTCGTCGAAGCGCTGCAGCGGCGCCCCCATCCGCACGAGCCTGACCACGAGGAGCGCCCGTCTCGTGAACAGCGTCGCTGCGACGGCCGCGAGGGCCGCGAGGGCCAGCGCGGAGGCCGCGACTGCTATGCGGCCCTCGCCTTCCGCAGCTCGGCTGAGATCGCCGGCACGATCTCGTGCAGGTCGCCGATGACGGCGTAGTCGGCGCTCGCGAGGATCGGCGCCGCGGCGTCGGTGTTGATGGCGAGGATCGCCTTCGCGCCCTTGCAGCCGGCCATGTGCTGCGTCGCGCCGCTGATCCCGCAGGCGATGTAGAGGTCCGGCGCAATCTTCGTCCCGGTCTGCCCGACCTGGTCGGTGTGCGGACGCCAGCCGGCCATCGTCACCGCCCGCGAACAGCCGACTGCTGCGCCGAGCAGCTCCGCGAGCTCCTCGATGATCGCGAACCCCTCCGCGGAGCCCGCCCCGCGGCCGCCCGAGACGACGACCTTCGCGTCGGCCAGGGAGACACCGGACGCCTCTGGCTGCGTGCTCTCGGACACGCGGATCGAGCGGTCGGCGTCCGAGAGCTCGGGTGCGAAGCGCTCGACCGACGTCTCTCCGACGGCGCAGGCTCGGCGGCGACGACGTGTGGAGCGACCGTCATGAGTTTGACGTCTCCGTGCAGCTCCGCCTCCTCGAGCAGGCTCCCTCCCCAGCGCAGCCGCGTCACTTGCGCAGGATCGCCCATCGTGGCCTCGACGCAGTTCGCCGCGACCGGCAGGTCGAGCAATGCGCCGACGTGCGCGAGCACCTCGTTGCCGCGCTCGCTGCCGGCCGCGACGACGGCCGACGGCTCGAGCCTTCCGGCCAGCTCCACGGTCGCCCGCGCGATCGCGCAGTGGGGCGTACGCGTCGAAGACGTCGTTCTCGGCGACATGGACTGGCCGCGACGCCGTGCTCGCCGAGCGCCGCGGCCGCGCCGTCGACGTCCGAGCCCGCGAGCAGAGCATGCACCGGCGCGCCGTCGGCGCACGCACGTGCGAACGCGAGCGCCTGCAGCGAGAGCTCGTCCACGCCGCCCTCCTGCCGCTCGACGAAGACCAGCACGCTCATCGACGCATGCCGATCTGCTCGAGCACCTCGACGACGCGGGGCGCCGCCTCCGCACCGTGGCCCAGGATCTCCGCCTCCTTCTTCTGGCCTGGCGGCACGAGGAGCCGGAGCTTCGCGAGCCGTGCCGGCCGCGGAGTGGGGGACCGCGCCGCCACGGGCTTCTTCTGCGCCCGCATGCGCCCCGGGACGGACGGATAGCGCGGGAAGTTCAAGCCCTCCTTGACGGTGACGACTGCGGGCAACGGGAGCACGAAGACGTCCCTGCCGCCGGGAACCTCTTGCTCGCATCGGACCTCTGCGCCCTCGACGACGACGCCTTTGAGGCCGGTCGCAACGGGCAGCCCCAGCGCGTGCGCGACCCGGATTCCGACCTGGTAGCCGCCGGAGTCCGCAGACTCGTTGCCGAAGAAGATCAGGTCGTAGTCGACGCCTGCGGCGCGCTCCGCCTCGATCGCCTCCACGATCGCCGCGGCGGTCGCCTGCGGATCCCACTCCTCGCCTCCGGTGACCAGGTGGACCGCCCGGTCGACGCCGAGGGCCATCGCGTCGCGGAGCTGCTCCTCGGCCTCTGGCGGACCCAGCGTCAGGACGACCGATTCGCCGCGGTGTGCCTCGACGAGCCGGACCGCCTCCTCGACGCCGCACTCCTCGTGCGGGCTGATCGTGAACCCGAGGTGCTGGGTCGCGATCGCCTGCGCGTCCTCGGTGAGCACGATCGTCCCGCCCGTCAGCGGCACCCGCTTCACGCAGGCCAGGACGTTCACGCGCGGATCCGCGTGTTCTCGGGATCGAAGATCGGCGTCGCTCCGACGACGTCGACCGTGACCGGATACCGCTCGCCCAGGTACTCGACCGCGAGCTCGGCTCCGACGCTCGCCTGCTCGGGCGGCAGATACGCCATGAGGATGTGCTTCCCGATCGACGGGCCGGCGCCCGCGCTGGTCACGTACGAACGGCGGCCCTTCGCGTCGACCAGCGGCGCACCGTCGCGTGAGACGACGGGCTCGCGTCCCAGCGGGTAGCGCTTCAGCCCATTTGCGGAGTTGTGGTCGTCGACGGTGAGCGTGCACAGCACGGCCGCGGGCTCCTCCTCGCGGTGGCGCAAGTACGCCTCCTTGCCGACGAAGTCCTGCTCCTTCACCTTCGGCCCTGCCATCCCCGCCTCGACGACGGTGAACTCGCTCTCGAGCTCGGCACCGTAGGCCCGGTAGCACTTCTCGAGTCGGCCGGTCGTGCCGTAGACGCCGATGCCGGCGGGCACCGCGCCGTGGGCGCGTCCCGCCTCCCAGAGGATGTCCCAGAGGCGCGCGCCCTGCTCGATCGGGACGTACAGCTCCCAGCCGAGGTCGCCGACGTAGGAGATCCGGTTGGCGAGTACGCGGAGCGTGTCGACGTCGATCGTCCGGCACGTGGCAAAGGGGAACCCCTCGTGCGAGACGTCGTCGGACGTGACGCTCGCGAGGATGTCGCGGGAGCGCGGGCCCCAGAGCCCGAGCGTGCACCAGGCGGACGTGAGATCGGCGAGCTGCGCCGAGCCGTCGCCCGGAAGGTGGTCGCGCAGCCACTTGCGGTCGGCCATCCCGTGCGCCCCGCCGGTGACGACGCGGAACTCCTCCGCGCCGAGCCGCATGATGGTCAGGTCGGCCTTGAAGCCGCCGCCCGGTGAGAGCCACGGCGTGTACACCACGCGGCCGATCGGAACGTCGATCTGGCGCACCGAGACGCGCTCGAGCGCGTCGAGCGCGCCCGGGCCGACGACGTCGAAGATGCAGAACGCCGACAGGTCGAAAAGCCCGGCTCGCTCTCGCATCGCCAGGTGCTCGGCGTTGACGATCGGCGACCACCAGCGCGCATCCCACTCGGCTCCGCGAGGGTGGACACGTTCGCCGAACTCCTCGAGCAGAGGTGCGTTCGACTCGTACCACTGCGGGCGCTCCCAACCGGCCGCCTCGAAGAACACGGCGCCGAGCTCGCGCTGTCTGGCGTTGAACGGCGACAGCCGCACGTCGCGGTTCGAAGCCCACTGCTCGGACGGGTGGACGATGCCGTAGGTCTTGTTGAAGCCTTCCGACGCCCGCGCCTTCACGTGGGCGTCCGTCTTGTGGTGGTCGTGGAAGCGCGCGACGTCGGAGGTGTGGAGGTCGATCTCGGACTCGCCGTGCACCATCCACTCGGCGAGTGCCTTGCCGACACCAGGCCCTTCCTTCACCCAGACCGCCGACGCCGACCAGAGCCCCTTCACCTCGGGCGTCTCGCCGAGGATCGGCAGCCCGTCGGGCGTGAGCGAGAGGATCCCGTTGATCGCGTACTTGATGCCGACGCTCTCGTCCCCGACGATCTCGGGCATCAGCTCGAGCGCGTGCTCGAGCTGCGGCGCGAAGTCCTCCTGGGTGAACGGGAACTCGGTCGGCGAGAGCGCGGCCTCCTCGACGGACGGCAGGTCCTCTGGCTCGTACAGGATCGGACGGTGCGCGTACGACCCGATCTCGAGCGAGGTGCCATCCTGTCGCTCGTACATGTTCGTGTCCATGTCGCGCACGATCGGGAACTCGATGCTCCGTTCGACGCGCTCGAAGCGGGGCACCGGCCCGATGTCGATCATCTGGTGCACGGCGGGCGTGAGCGGTATGCACGCACCCGCCATCCGCGCGAGCTTCGGGCTCCAGACGCCGCAGGCGACCACGACGACTCCCGTCTCGACGTCGCCGGCGCTCGTCCGAACGCGGGCGACCCGGCCATCCTCCGTCTCGAGCCCCAGCACCTCGGTGCCGGCGGCCACCGTCGAGCGCTCCTCCCTCGACCGCCTGCTCCCGCATGAGCGTGCCCGTGCGGAGCGAGTCGACGACCCCGACCGTCGGCGAGTAGAAGCCGCCGAGGATGACGGTCTCGTCGATGAACGGGACGAGCTCCTTCACCTCCGCCGGAGTGAGGAGCGAGACGGGCTCTACGCCCCAGGACCTGGCCGAGGCCATGCGGCGGGTGAGCTCCTGCATCCGCTCCTCGGTGCGCGCGACCTCGATGCCGCCGGACTCGGTGAACGTCCCGAGCTCCCGGTACTGGCGCATGCTGTCGAGGGTGAGCGCCGTCATCTCCTTCGAGTGGTCGACCGGGAAGATGAAGTTCGAGGCATGCCCGGTGGAGCCGCCGGGATTCGGCAGCGGGCCTTTGTCGAGGAGGACGACGTCGCTCCAGCCCTGCAGACAGAGGTGGTGCGCCACGCTCGAGCCGACGATTCCGCAGCCGATCACGACCGCGCGTGCCTTCTGTGGGAGGGTGCTCATGGTCGACGGCGCTGATATATCAGTTGCGGATGCCGGTTTCAGGCCCACGCCTGAACCGCTCACAGGACGCGGCGAATCGCCTGCTCAAAGCCCTTTACGTGCCGGCGCATCGCGTCCGCGGCGGCCATTGCGTCGCCGTCGCGAATCGCCTCGAGAAGCTCGCGGTGCTCGCGCACGGCGTCGTCGAGCCTGACGACCTTGTCGAGCGCGAGGAACCAGATGCGCAGCGTGAGGACGTAGTACTCGTTCAGCGTCGCTTCCAGGAACGGGTTGTGCGTGCAGCCGTAGATGTGCCGGTGGATGCGCTGGTCGAGGTCGATCAGCGTCCGCTCCCCGAGCTCGCCGCCCGCCTCGTTGAGCTCGTCGAGCAACGCATCGATCGCCGTCGCGGTCGTCGTCCGTCGCCCGCTCCGCGGCGAGACCGGCCGCGTGGCTCTCGAGCACGGCCCGCACCTCCGACAGCCCGGCGAGGTCGCCGACGTCGATCCCCGAGACGAACATCCCGCGCCGCGGATAGACCTCCACGAGGCGCTCGCGCGCGAGCTGGCGGAGCGCCTCTCGCACCGGCGTGCGCCCTACGCGCGAATCGCGCCATCAGCTCCCGCTCGCTGATCGGCGACCCGGGCGCGAGCTCGAGCGAGACGATCAGCTCGCGGATCCGGTAATAGGCCTGGTCGGACAGCGAGCGGGCCTCGGCCGCCTCGGGCTGGTGGATATGGAGGGCTTGAGTCGCCATCGACGAACCGGCGGCGCGGCGGAGACGTCCCGCCGCGCCGCCCTCACCTCACTTCAGCCAGGCGTTGACCTTGCCGGGGTTCGCCTTGACCCACTTCTCGGCCGCCTGCTCCGGCTTCATCTTGTCGCCGGCGATCCACTTGGCGACGAGGTTCTGGTCGCCGTTCGACCACTTCCAGTTCCTCAGCACCTTCACCGCGGGCGAGCCGCTCTGGGCGAACTTCTTGCTGAAGAGCTTGTTCAGCGGATCCGCGGCGTACGCGCAGCGGTACTTCCTGGTGCCGCCACCGGCGCTCGCGTCGTCCTGGCAGCCCCTGAAGCGCGGCGGGAGCTTCACCTCGACGAGGTCGAGGTTCGCGTTGAGGTACTGCGGGGTCCACCAGTAGAAGATGACCGGCTTCTTCTGCTTGATCTGCTGCGTGAACCGCGCCACCTCGGCGGGCTCCGCACCGACCGTCACGTGCTTGAAGTCCAGATCGAGCAGCTCGATGAGCTGCTTGTCCTTCTGGACGTAGGACGGGTCACCGCCGAGGAACATCCCCTGCGAGCCGGACTCGGCGCTCTTGAACACCGTCTCCTTGCCCTTGAGCCCTCGCCAGGTCTTGAACTGGGGGTACTGCTTGAGCAGATACCTCGGGATGAACCAGCCGATGTGGCCGACCAGCCCGTTCGCGCGCTGGAGGACGACCGACTTCTGCTTCGTCACGAACTGCGCATACTGGTCGACGTGGTTCCAGTCCTCGAGGACTGCGTCGACCTTCCCGTCCGCCATCGCCTGGAAGACCGGGATCTCGGTGACCTTCGAGATCTTGACCCGGCAGCCGAGTCGCTTCTCGAGCACGTACTTCGCGACGTAGGTGTTCGCAGTCGAGCCGGCCCACGCCTGCTCGTTGAGCGTGACCGTGCCGCACGACTGCCCCCGTGCGCTGCCGAACGCGCTCCCTGACGAGACGAGCGCGATCACCGCGACGAGCGAGGCACCGACCAACAGCGTGAACCGGACTCGCACCCCCTTGGACATCTGACCCTCCTTCTTCTCGTTGCTTGCCTTCCTCATATGACTCCTTCCTTCCGTGTTCGGCGGGTTGCTTGCGTGACGCGGTCCAGTGCGATACCGAGCGCGAGAATTGCGAGCGACGCCACGACCCCCTGGCCGAACTCACCGCGCACGAGTCCCTCCGCGACCAGGTACCCGAGGCCGCCCGACCCGACCAGCCCGCCGATCACGACGACGGCGAGCACCATGATGATCCCCTGGTTGACGCCGAGCATGATCGCGTCGCCTGCGAGCGGGATCTTGACCTTGGTGAGCACCTGGCGACGCGTCGCGCCGAACGCGCCCGCCGCCTCGACCGAGTCCGGCGCCACGTCCCGAACGCCCCGTTCGACGAGCCGCACCACGACCGGGAAGGCGTAGAGCACGCCGGCGACGATGCCGGGCACGATCGACACCGGCATCAGGTAGATGAACGGGATGATGTAGACGAGCTGAGGCAGCGTCTGAAGCACGTCGTTGACCGGACGGAGTACTCGCGACACGGTCCTGCTCTCTGCCGCCCACACCCCCAGCGCGACACCGATCGCGACCGCCAGCGCGGTCGCCACGAGGACCTGCGAGAACGTGTCCATCGCCGGCTCCCACATGCCCATCACCCCGATCGAGACGAACATCGCGAACGTCGTCAGGGCGGGGCGCAGACCGCTGATGACGAAGGCGATCGCCGTGAGTCCGATGACCGTCGCGAACCACGGCCCCTGCATGAGGAACTCCTGCAGGGGCTGCAGCGCCTGCACGAGGAGGAAGTTCCCGACGGGCTCGGTGATGGAGAAGATGAACGTCGAGGGATCCTGGATGTAGTCGAGCGCGGCCTGGACGCGTGCGAGCAGCCACTCCTGTGCGGTGGCCGCGGCCGGGTAGACCGCCGCGGCTCCGAACGCCTTCGCGAGGACGACCGCGAGCGCGACCGCGGCAACGGCCGCCGCGGACATCAGGTGCAGACGCCTGCGCCCCTCCTCGGTGAGGTGGCGGCGCACCGGGTCGGTGCGGTCGGCTGCCGCCTCCGTGGCCCGGTCGAGGGCCATCGCGAGAATCACGATCGCGGCGCCTGCCAGGATCGCCAGGGCCGGGTTCGAGTACAGCCCCGAAGTGACGACGTCACCGAGTCCGCCACCGCCGATGAGACCGGCGATGACGACCATGGAGAGCGCGAACAGCATCGTCTGGTTGACGCCCAGCAGGATCATCCGTCGCGAGAGCGGGAGCTGGACCTTCGTCAGCACCTGTCCGCGCGTCGACCCCATCGAGGTCGCGGCCTCCACGGTGTTCACCGCGACCTGCCGGATTCCGAGCGCGGTGATGCGCACGGCGGGCGGGATCGCGTAGATCATCGTCGACACGACCGCGGCGCCCGGGCCGACGGAGAAGAGGATGACCACCGGCAGGAGATAGGCGAAGGCGGGCACGACCTGCATGGCGTCGAGGACAGGCGTGATCGCCCGCTGGAAGCGATTCGAGAGCCCGGCAGCGATTCCGAGCGGAATGCCGACGGCGAGCGACAGGCCGACGGCGGCGAGCATCAGCGAGAGCGTCTGCATGCTCTCCGTCCACAGACCCATGAGCGCGAAGGCGGCGAACGCCACTCCGACCCACGCAGCCGCACGCCAGCCGCCGAACCGGAGCGCTACCAGCGTCCCCGCGGCCGTCGTCCCGACCCAGGTCAGCCACAGCAGCAGACGGTCGAACCACTCGACGAGGTTGTCCACGAACGTTGCGAACCCGTCGAAGAGCGCGAAGACGAAGCTCGGGTTCTCGGCGTTTCGCTGGTCGAGCAGCCAGATCTGGAAGTCGTCGATGTGACCCGAGAGCGAGCTCCACGTCAGGCGCTCGGGCCACGGGTAGTCGAGGGGCCAGACCCGGTAGGCGAGGTACATCAACGCGACGATGCTCGCGACCTGAACGAGCTTCCCCCGCCACCACGGCCGGTGGACGACGATCGGCGCCCGGCGGACGGTCTCCGCGGCGACGGTCGTCATCTAGTCGCCTCCCTCGCCCGCGATCGCCGTCAGCACGGCGTCGCGATCGACGAGCCCGACGACATTGCCGTTCTCGACGCAGCAGACGGGCTTCTCGCTGGCGGCGAGCAGCGGTACGGCCCGGCGCACGACCGTCCCGACGTCGAGCCTCGGGCCGTCCGTCGGCTCGCCTGGCTCGGGGTCGCGCATGACCCAGCGCAGCGTCAGCACCTGGCTGCGCGGCACGTCGCGCGTGAAGTTCTCGACGTACTCGTCGGCCGGCGAGCCGACGAGCTCCTCCGGAGTGCCGAGCTGGACGATCGCCCCGTCGCGCATGATCGCGATCCGGTCTCCGAGGCGGAGCGCCTCGGAGAGGTCGTGCGTGATGAAGATCATCGTCGTGCCGAACTCGAGCTGGAGCCGGCTGACCTCGTCCTGCATGTCCCGGCGGATGAGCGGATCGAGCGCGCTGAACGGCTCGTCGTGGAGCATGACCTCCGGGTTGACCGCGAACGCGCGCGCGACGCCGACCCGCTGCTGCATGCCGCCCGAGAGCTGATCCGGGAACTGGTTCGCGGCGTCCTCGAGGCCGACGAGCTTCAGCACCTCGCGGGCACGCTCGTGCCGCTCCGCCTTCGGGACGCCGCGCACCTCGAGCCCGAACGCGACGTTGTCGATCACCCGCCGGTGGGCGAGCAGGCCGAAGTGCTGGAACACCATCGACACCTCGTTCCGCCGCAGCTCGCGCAGCTCGGACTTGCCGGCGGCCATGACGTCCCGGCCCGCGATCTCGATCGAGCCGGCGGTCGGCTCGATGAGTCGGATGAGCGTCCGCACCAGGGTCGACTTGCCCGACCCGGAGAGGCCCATGACGACGAACACCTCGCCTCGCGAGACCTGCAACGAGACGTCGCGGACCGCGACGACGCACCCGGTCTGCTCTCGAAGCTCGCCGCGCGGCAGCAGCGCATCGGGCGACCCCACGAGGCGCTCCCCACGTGGGCCGAAGACCTTCCAGATCCCGTGCGCGCGGATGACGGGCGGACTCGACCGATCGATTCGGGATTCGGGCGGCGAGGCGGCGATCGCGCCGGTCTCGGTCATGCGGCGTCCGCGTTCACACGCGCACGCTGATATATCACTCGACCTCGGCCTTGTCTACGGCGAGAAGCCAGGCGAGGTTCGGGATCGGGTCCGTGCCGATTCTCCGCGCGATTGACTCCGTGGGGATCTCTCCTCGGCTCGAGGCGGTCTGCGCGATGCGCACCGCCGTCGCGCAGACCGCCTCTCGAGCGCTTACTTCATGTAGCTGTGGACGGGCCAGAACTGCAGCTGCGGGCGCCGGCCGGCGAAGCCCACGGCCTCGAGGGCCGGGCCGAACCGCTCCTTCTCGAAGCGCCTCGCGTCCTCTTCCGACTCGAACACTTCGATGACACGCCAGCCTCCGTTCGGACTCGGCCCGGCGACGTGGAGGATGCCGCCCGCAGGCGCCTCCAAGTCGAGTTGCTTCCGCATCCGGGCGTAGAGCTCCTGCGAGCCGTCCGGGTTGTCCACCATCATCGCGATCGCCACGTCGTCTCCTCTCGTTGCTCCTCGCTCGCGTCTGCGATGCGCCGACGCGGCCGACGATACGAGCAGGCGAAGAGGCTGGCATCGGGGGAGGCACGCAACTTCGCTGGAGCGCCGTGTGGGTGTTTCCACCCACATGCGACGCTCACACGAGGTCGTGCTCGTCCGCGTAAGCCCCGGGCCATCGCCCCCGGCGCGACCCTGGTCGTCCCGATTCGCCCGCTAGCCGTCCCAGCGCTTCTTGGCCAGCTGGCGGCGCCGGTTGCGGGCCGCCTCCTGCAGGTGCGGCGGCAGCTCGTCGATCGCCTTGGGACGCGGACTGCGCGCCGCCGCCTCGAGCAACTCGTCCTCGAGCGTCTCGTCGAGGAGCACCGCGGACGACGCCGACGAGGCGCTCCATCGCCTCCTCGAAGGACGGCGGCTCCTCCGGGACCTTCACCCGGAGACCCTGGCCGGCCAGGTCGGCCTCGGCCTGGGCCAGCGTCTCGCGGCGGCCGTCGAGCTCCTCGAGCCCGTCGACGACCACCGTGACCGCCGCGGCGACCTGGGTCGCGGTCTCGTCACGCCGCTGCACGGCCGCCTCGACCTCGGCGATGGCCGCCTGCTGCCGGGCCTCCTCGAGGGCTGCCTCCTTGCGCTCGAGCTCCGCGCGGAACTCGTCCACCTGCTGGAGCGCCTGCTGCAGCCGGTCCGAGCGTCTCCGCGCGCCGCTCGTCGAGCTCGGTGAGCTGCCCCTCGTGCTGGGCCGCGCGTGCGTTCGCCTGGCCCAGATCGCGCCGCAGGGCCTCCAATTGCTGCTCGATGTCCTTCATGCCGCTCGCCACGTCGGTCTTCAGTTCGCCGTCCACGCTCGTATCCTTACCTCCCCGAGATCGATTTGGAAACGTGACGGCGGTCCGGTCCGTCCGGTGGCGGTCCTACGGTTTCGCCATGACAGTCGGGTTCGCGATCTTCGGCGCCGCGTTCCTCGTCGGGCTCGCCGTCGGCACCTACACCCGCCGCCCGTTCCTCGCCGCGTGCTTCCTCACCGGCTGCTTCGCCGCTCTCGTGGCCGGCGTCGCAACCAACCGGCCCTTGCCGGCCGCGGCGACCTTCGGCCTCATCACCCTGGCGGGTGCGGTTGTCGACAGCGTCCGCGAGACGTTCTCGCTGCTCGTCGGCCGCTAACGTCTGAGCCAACGCCGCGGGTGTGGCGGAACTGGCAGACGCGGCGGGTTTAGGTCCCGCTGGGCCGCGAGGCCCTTGGAGGTTCGAGTCCTCTCGCCCGCATCGGCCGGCCACGACGGCGCGGCGACTCCGGCGTCACTGCAGCAGCACGCGGTCGATGCCGGCCGCCGCGCGTTCGAGCCCGCGCTCGTCGAAGAGGTAGGGCACGGCGTTGACGACGTCGTGCACCGGAGCGTCGAGATCGTTCGAGCCTGCTGCCGCGTTCACGGCGTAGCGCACCGGGATCTCGTGACAGACGACGAGCACGCGGTCCTGCGGCAGGTCGAGCAGCCGGCGGAACCCGGCGGCGTAGCGGCGGGCGGCGTCGTCGAGGGACTCGCCGCCCGGGAACGCATCGGCGCGCGTGTGCGCCCGCTTCCAGGTCCGGTAGTCGTCGAGCGTCCGGCCCTCGAGGTCGCCGACGTCGATGTCGTCGAGGAGCGGCTCCTCGACGACGGGGACGGTCCGGCCGTCCAGCGCCAGCTCGGCGGTCTCGCGCGTCCGTCCGAAACGAGTCACGACGCAGACCTCGAGCTCGAAGTGGGCGGTCTGCTCCCCGAGGGTGCGCGCCTGCTCGCGGCCGCGGTCCGTGAGCCCGACCGCGACGGCCGGATCGCCGTTCACGCGCCGTGTGACGTTGAGCTCCGACTCGCCGTGCCGGGTCAGGACGAAGACGCGCACCGGGCAAGCGTACGGCGGGCGTTCGGATGGGGTTTGCTTGAATGGCCAAGTGACGACGGTCGAGGAACTCGGCGGGAATCGCGTCCGCCTCACCGTTGAGGTGCCGGGCGCTGCCATGCACCACGCCGTGGAGCACGCGCTGTCGGACCTGTCGCAGAGTGTGAAGATGCCGGGGTTCCGGCAGGGCAAGGTGCCGACGCAGGTGCTCGTCTCGCGCCTCGGTCGCGAGCGGATCTACGCGGAGGCGGTCGACAGCCACATCGGCGGGTGGTTCTGGAGCGCGGCTGCCCGCAACCGGCTCCGGCCGGTCGCGCAGCCGGACTACGTGTACGACCTGCCGGCCTCGGACGACGCCGACTGGCGCTTCGACGCGACCGTCGAGGTGCAGCCGAAGCCGGAGCTCGTCGACTGGACGACGCTCGAGGTGCCGCGCGCCGAGGTCGACGTGCCCGTCGAGGCGATCGACCAGGCCGTCGAGGCGCTGCGCGGCGACGTCGCCGAGCTCGTGCCCGCCGAGAGCCGGCCGGCCCGCGAGGGCGACACGGCCGTCGTCGACCTCGTGTCCGAATCCGGCGAGGGCCAGCGCGACACCGTCGTCGAGATCGGCGCCGGCCGACTCGTCGAGGAGGTGGAGCGCGCGCTCGTCGGGATGTCTTCGGGCGAGTCGAAGGAGGTCGACTACGAGCTCGCGGGCGACGCGAACGGACGGGTCACGGTCACGCTGAAAGAGCTGAAGGAGAAGGTGCTGCCGCCGGTCGACGACGATTTGGCACGCGCCGCGAGCGAGTTCGACACGCTCGCCGAGCTGCGCGCCGACGTCGAGCGCCGCCTCCAGGAGCAGATCGAGGAGGAGATCGACTCCGCCTTCCGCGCGGCCGCGGTCGACGCGCTCGTCCGCGAGTCGCGGATCACGCCGGCCGCACCGCTCGTCGACTCGCGCACGGCCGAGCTCCTGTCCGGGTTCGTCCGCTCGCTGCAGCGGCGCGGCGTCGCGCCTGAGACCTACCTCGCCATGACCGGCCGCACGCCGGAGCAGCTCCAGGAGGCGTTCCGCGCCGAGGCCGCCCTCGCGGTGGCGCGCGAGATCGCGCTCGAGGCACTCGCCGACGCGATGGGCATCCAGATCTCGGACGACACGGTGAAGGAGCTCGTCCGCGAGCAGGTCGAGGAGGGCGACGACGCCGAGGCGCTCATCGAGCAGGTCTGGGCGCACGGCGAGCACGAGCGGCTGCGTGAGGACCTGCGCCTGCGCGACGCACTCGACCGCCTGGCCGCGGAGGTCACGCCGATCTCGACCGATCTCGCCGATGCCCGCGAGCAGATCTGGACGCCCGAGCAGGAGGCGCCCGCGACCGAGACGAAGTTGTGGACCCCCGGCACCAAGGAGCCTGCATGAGCCCGTTAGTCCCGATGGTGATCGAGCAGACGTCGCGCGGCGAGCGCTCGTTCGACATCTACTCGCGACTGCTCAATGAGCGGATCATCTTCCTCGGCACGCCCATCGACGACCAGATCGCCAACCTGATCATCGCGCAGCTCCTCCACCTCGAGTCCGAGGACCCGGACAAGGACATCTACATCTACATCAACTCGCCCGGCGGCGACGTCTACGCGGGCCTCGCCATCTACGACACCATGCAGTTCATCAAGCCGGACATCTCGACGATCAGCGTCGGGATCGCGATGAGCATGGGCGCGCTGCTGCTGACCGGCGGCGCCGCAGGGAAGCGGATGGCACTGCCGAACTCCAAGATCCTCATCCACCAGGTCTGGAGCCCGGGTGGCGGCCAGGGGCAGGCGACGGACATCGAGATCCGTGCGCGTGAGGTCATCAACCTCAAGCGCCGTCTCGAGGAGATCCTGAGCAAGCACACGGCGCAACCGCTCGAGAAGATCCAGAAGGACACCGACCGTGACTTCTTCATGACCTCGCAGGAGGCCATGGAGTATGGGCTCATCGACCGCGTGATCGAGCACCGCTAGCCAGAACGCGAATTCTGGAGTAAAAGGAGACGGCAGTGGCCCGAGCGAGCGAAGGTAATGAGCAGCTTCTCTGCAGCTTCTGCGGCAAGAGTCAGCGGCAGGTCAAGAAGCTCATCGCCGGGCCCGGCGTCTACATCTGCGACGAGTGCATCGATCTCTGCAACGAGATCATCGACGAGGAGCTGACGACTCCGACCCAGCTCGACCTCGACAACCTTCCGCGGCCGCGCGACATCTACTCGGTGCTGAACGACTACGTCGTCTCGCAGGAGGAAGCGAAACGGACGCTCGCCGTGGCCGTCTACAACCACTACAAGCGCGTCCGCATGGGGCAGGACGAGGGGGAGGTCGAGCTCCAGAAGTCGAACATCCTGCTGCTCGGGCCGACGGGTTGCGGGAAGACGCTGCTCGCGCAGACGCTCGCGCGCATCCTCAACGTGCCGTTCGCGATCGCCGACGCCACCGCGCTGACCGAGGCCGGCTATGTCGGCGAGGACGTCGAGAACATCCTCCTCAAGCTGATCCAGGCCGCGGACTTCGACATCAAGAAGGCCGAGACCGGGATCATCTACATCGACGAGGTGGACAAGATCGCGCGGAAGGCGGACAACCCGTCGATCACGCGCGACGTGTCGGGTGAGGGCGTCCAGCAGGCGCTCCTCAAGATCCTGGAAGGGACGGTCGCGTCGGTGCCGCCGCAGGGCGGGCGCAAGCACCCGCACCAGGAGTTCCTCTCGATCGACACGACGAACATCCTCTTCATCTGCGGCGGCGCGTTCGCCGGGCTCGACAAGATCATCGCCCGCCGCATCGGCAAGAACGCCGTCGGGTTCGGCGCCAAGGTGCGCTCGAAGAACTCCGAGGAAGCGGCCGAACTGCTCGCCGACGTCATGCCCGAGGACCTCCTGAACTTCGGGTTGATCCCCGAGTTCATCGGCCGCCTGCCGGTCGTCTCCGCGGTGCACCAGCTGCGCAAGGACGATCTCGTGCAGATCCTCACCGAGCCCAAGAACGCGCTCGTGCGCCAGTACCAGCGCTTCTTCGGCTACGACACGATCGAGCTCGTCTTCACCGACGACGCCCTGTGGGAGATCGCCGACAAGGCGCTCCAGCGCGAGACAGGCGCTCGCGGTCTCCGGTCGATCATCGAGACCGCGCTCCTCGACGTGATGTTCGAGCTGCCCTCGCGGAAGGACGTCTCCAAGTGCGTGATCACGAAGGAGACGATCTCGAAGGGGCTGAAGCCGACGCTCGTCACGAGCGCCGGCTCGTACGCCGAAGAGCTCGGCGAGATCGCCGAAGAGTCGGCCTAGGCCCGCGCCGCGGCCGCTTGACTCGCCTCTAGCTCCGTCTGATACTTGCCCGCGACCTGGCGGGGAAGCATCTCGCCGGGACTCGGAGGCTGTGGCGGCGCCGCCAACCTGACGTTCGCTGGAGCCTCGTTGAGGCGTTGCGGACAAGGGGGTAGGCATGGCCGGTCACGCTGGACGCGCGAGGCTGCGCATCACCGCTGTCGGCGTCGTCGCCGCCGTCGGTCTCCTACTGGGGACGGGACCGGCCCCGGCGGGCGGCCCGAGGACGACGTTCACACCCGGGGCGCCGGGTCTCGGTGACCCCTACTTCCCGCTCGACGGCAACGGAGGGTACGACGTTCGGCAGTACCGGCTCGATCTGAAGTACGACCCGGCGACCGACGTGCTCGAAGGCGTCGCCCGGATCAGGGCGCGCGCGACGCAGAACCTGTCGCGCTTCAACCTCGATCTCGAAGGCCTGACCGTCCACGCGGTCGAGGTCGACGGGCGGGATGCGGCGTGGAGCCGCGACGGCGGCGAGCTGACGATCACGCCTGCCAAGGGCCTGCGGGACGGGCGTCGCTTCACGATCACGATCGCCTACAGCGGGATCCCCGAGACACTGACCGAGTTCGGGGGGCTGAGCGGCTTCTTCCACACGGACGACGGAGCGATGATCGCCGGCGAGCCGCACGTGGCCGACACCTGGTTCCCGGTCAACGACCATCCCACCGACAAGGCCGCCTACACCTTCCGGATCACCGTTCCGGCCGGTCTCGAGGCGGTCGCGAACGGCGAGCTCGAGGATCAGCAGACGAAGGGCGAATGGACGACCTGGAAGTGGGAGGCCAAGGAGCCGATGGCGTCCTACCTCGCGACCGTCGCCATCGGCGAGTTCGACCTGCGGGCGTACAAGGAGGACGGGATCCGCTTCTGGGACGCGGTCGACCCCGACCTCTACACGCCCGCCGTTCCGCGCACGGGGGCACAGTTCGCGATCTCGCAGAAGGCCGACACGTCGTACAAGCGCCTCGCCCGGACGATTGCCGTCCCGGCCGGCGGCGCGACGGTCTCCTTCTGGATCAAGCGCGAGACCGAGCCCGAGTGGGACTTCGTGTTCGTCGAGGCGCACACCATCGGGGAGGAGGACTGGACGACGCTGCCGGACCTGAACGGGCACACGAGCGACGACACCGGCTTCTCGTGCCCGTTCTGGCACGAGCTGCACCCGTTCCTGACGCATTACCAATCGGACAACGGCGACGGCACCTGCTCCCCGCGAGGGAAGCAGCGGCAGACTGGTGGGCTGCGTCGGGCGAGAGCGACGGCTACGAGCAGTGGCGGGTCGACCTCGCCGCCTACGCCGGAGCGACGGTCGAGCTCTCGATCACCTACGCGAGCGACGACGGCATCCAGTTCCCCGGCGTGTTCGTCGACGACATCGTCGTCTCGACGGGCGCCGGCACGACGTCGTTCGAGGCCGACGGCGACACGTTCGACGGGTGGAACGTCCCCGGAGCTCCCCCGGACAGTCCCCCCAACGAGAACGACTGGATCGTCGGCACGGGCGCGGACGCGCCGCCGCCGCTGGGCGCCGAGGTCGACGCACAGTTCGCCCGGCAGGGCGAGATGATCGACTTCGTGTCGAGCCTCTTCGGCCGCTATCCGTTCTCGGCCGCGGGCGGCATCGTCGACGACCTCACGGGCCTCGAGTTCTCCCTGGAGACCCAGACCCGGCCGATCTACCAGAAGGGCGTCTTCGCCGACCCCTTCGAGGCCGAGATCACTGTCGTGCACGAGATCGCGCACCAGTGGGTCGGGAACAGCGTGGCGCTCGCGCAGTGGCGGCACATCTGGCTGAACGAAGGCTTCGCGACGTACGCGGAGTGGCTCTGGCTCGACCGGGAAGGTGTCTTCACCGTCCAGGAGATCTTCGACCTCTTCTACAACGACGCTCCGCCCGACGATCCGTTCTGGAGCGTCATCATCGGGGATCCCGGCCCCGAGCTGCTCTTCGACTTCGCCATCTACGCCCGCGGTGCGATGACGCTGCACCAGCTGCGCCTCGCGGTGGGCGACGACGCCTTCTTCGAGATCCTCCGCAAGTGGACGAGGCGTCACGCAGGCGACAACGTGTCGACCGACCAGTTCATCGAGCTCGCCGAGGACGTCTCGGAGATGGACCTCGACGCGCTCTTCGACACCTGGCTGTTCCAGCCCGGACGGCCGGATCTTCCCGCGGCGGCCGGTGCCCGGGCGGATGCGGTCGCCGGTCTGCGCGCGAGCGGGCCGGGTGGCCGTCTCTGGCGCCTTCACCAGCGGCGGTAGCGAACGGCGTGCGCTCCCCGCCGGTTCCGGCGGGGAGCGCACCGATCACCTCGCACCGGTCAGTGGGCGCTCGGCGCCTCACGCCCGGTCGACTTGGCGGCGATCCCCCAGGCCGAGATGAGCGCCCACACGCCCTCGAGCAGCAGGAAGCCCCACTGCTCCTCGCGCCAGGCGTCGACCGCGAGCACGGCCGAGCCGACGAGGTTGAGCCACAGGTAGGACCACGAGCGCGGGTTCACCACGCCGAACTGGGCGAGCGCGAAGGCTGTCAGGATCGCGATCGCGCCGGCGACCTGCACGAGCTGGTGCATATCGGGACGCTAGCGCCGCGCGCGTCGACCCGGCGCCGCCGCGGACGGCGAAACGGGCCGCCGTAGAATGGGCCGCCATGGATGCCCTGTACCGGCCGGAAGGCGTCGAGGAGCGCTGGCAGCGCTCGTGGGAGGAGGACGGGCTCTACCGCGCCGGGGCCGGCGCGCGGCGCGATGACACGTTCGTGATCGCCCTGCCGCCGCCGAACGTGACGGGCGCCCTGCACATCGGCCATGCGCTCAACGGCTCGATCCAGGACGCGCTCGTGCGATGGCACCGGATGCGTGGCTTCGACACGCTGTGGCAGCCGGGCTACGACCACGCCGGCATCTCGACGCAGAACGTCGTCGAGAAGCAGCTCCTGCAGGAGGGCTCGTCGCGGAAGGAGCTCGGCCGCGACGCGTTCGTCGCGCGGGTCTGGCGCCACCTCGAGGAGACCGGCCGCACGATCATGGCGCAGTACCGCCGCCTCGGCGCTTCGCTCGACTACTCGCGCGAGCGCTTCACGATGGACGAGGCCTACGTCGAGGCGGTGATGGCGTTCTTCGCGCACCTCTGGGAGCGCGGCTGGGTCTACCGGGACAACCGCATCGTCAACTGGTGCCCGTTCCACGAGACAGCGATCTCGGATCTGGAGGTCGTCCACGAGGACATGGACGACACGCTCACGCATGCGCGCTACCCGTTCGCCGACGGCTCGGGCCACATCACGATCGCGACGGTGCGCCCCGCGACGATGCTCGCGGACGTCGCCGTCGCGGTGCATCCCGCTGACGAGCGCTACCGGGAAGCCGTCGGCAAGACGGTGCTCGTGCCGTTCGTGGAGCGCGAGGTGCCCGTGATCGGCGACGAGCGCGTCGACCCCGAGTTCGGCACGGGCGCGCTCAAGATCACGCCCGGCCACGACCCGACGGACTTCGACATCGGCCGCGATCACGACCTGCCGATCGTCACCGTCATCGGCCTCGACGGGCGGATGAACGCGGAGGCGGGCGCTCTCGCCGGGGCGACGCAGGCCGAGGCCGACGACGCGATCCTCGCGTGGCTCCGGGAGCACGACCGGATCGAGAAGCGCGAGAGCTACCGGCACGCCGTCGGCACCTGCGAACGCTGCCACACGCGCATCGAGCCGCTGATCTCGCTGCAGTGGTGGGTGGCGATGGAGCACCCGCGGCTCCCGGCGATCGAGGCGCTGCGCGAGCGCCGGGTGCGGTACCACCCGGAGACGCAGCATCAGTTCGCGATCCGCTCGTTCGAGGACATCCCCGACTGGAACGTCTCGCGGCAACTCTGGTGGGGCCACCAGCTGCCGATCTGGTACTGCCCAGACGGCCACGTGACCTGCGCCTGGCCCCCGCCAACGGCCTGCGCCGAGTGCGGCACAGCTGAGCTCGAGCGCGACCCGGACGTGCTCGACACGTGGTTCTCCTCGGCCCTCTGGCCGTACGCGACGCTCGGCTGGCCGGAGCGCACCCCGGAGCTCGAGCGGTACTACCCGGGCGACGTCAACGTGACGGCGCGCGAGATCATCCGTCTCTGGGAGAACCGGATGATCTGGACGGGGCTGGAGCTGCTCGGCGAGATCCCGTTCACGGACGTGATCATCACCTCGACGATCCTCGCCGCCGACGGCCGGCGGATGTCGAAGAGCCTCGGCACCGGCATCGACCCGCTCGACGTGATCGAGAAGCACGGCGCCGACGCCACCCGGTACGGCCTGCTGAAGATGAGCTCGACCCAGGACGTCCGCTTCGCGGAGGGCGCCATCGAGGAGGGCCGCAAGCTCGCGAACAAGCTCTGGAACGTCGCGCGGCTGATCCTGCAGGCGGCGCCCGAAGCGACGCCGGGCGAACGGCCGCAGACCCTCGAGGAGCGGTGGATACTCGCCCGGCTCTCGCAGACCCAGCGTGAGGTGGAGCGCCTGCTCGGCGAGTTCCAGTTCTCCCGCGCCGTCGACGAGCTCTACCACCTGACGTTCGACGACTTCTGCGACTGGTATGCCGAGGCCGTGAAGCCCCGCCTGCGCGAGGGCGACGCCGATGCCGCCGCCACGGCGCTCGCCGCGCTCGAGCGGCTGCTCGCGCTGCTCCACCCGGTCATGCCGCACGTCACCGAGGAGATCTGGTCGAACCTGCCGGACCGCCGGGCGCGCCTGATCGTCTCGCCGTGGCCGACTGCCGACGAGCGCTACGACGACGATCTCGGGGCGCTCGACCGCGTGCAGGAGGCGGCGCAGATCTTCCGCCGCAGCGGCGTGCAGGTCGAGCTCGACGGCGACGAGGAGCGCCGCATCTTCGCGGCGGTCGTCCGGCCCGAGCGTGTCAGCGCCAACGGGAACGTCGAGGCCGAGGTCGCGCGCCTGCAGAAGGAGATCGCGCGCGCCGAGGGCATGCTCGGCAACGAGCGGTTCGTGCAGAACGCGCCTCCCGACGTGGTCGAGGCCGAACGCGAGAAGCTCGCCCGCTACCGCCGTGAGCTCGATGCCCTCGGCGGCAGGCAGTAAGACGCCGCGACGCGTCCGCAGCGTCGCCGTGCTGGCTGACGTGCACGGCAACGCGACGGCGCTGCAGGCCGTGCTGCGGGACGTCGAAGCATCGCGGCCCGAGCTGCTCGTCAGCTGCGGCGACCTGACCTGGGGCCCAGAGCCCGCCGAGACGGTCGAGCTCCTGGCCGGCTGGCCGGGGCCGGTCCTCCACGTCCGCGGCAACGCCGACCGGGCCGTCGTCGAGCTCGTGGACCGCCTCGCCGCCGACCCGGAGGCCGACGTCACCCCGCGCGAGCGCTGGATGGTCGCCGCGCACGGCCCGCGCGAGCGTGCACTTCTTGCCACGTTCGCCGAGCTCGTCACGGTGCACGTCGACGGCCTCGGTACCGTGCTCTTCTGCCACGGCTCGCCGCGAAGCGACGAGGAGCTGATCACGCCGGCAACGGCCGAGGAGCGGCTGGCGGAAGCACTCCAGGGTGTCGACGCCGATGTCGTCGTCACCGCGCACACGCACGTCCGCTACGAGCGAGCGGTGCTCGGCAGGCGGTTCCTGAACCCCGGCAGCGTCGGCATGCCGTACGAGGACGAGCCGGGGGCGTACTGGGCGCTGCTCGGCCCCACGGTCGACCATCGGCGCTCCGACTACGACCGCGAGGCCGCCGCCGCCCGTTACCGCGCCACCGGCGACCCGGCAGCGGAACAGATGGTCGAGGTGCTCCTCGCTCCGCCGACCCCGGCGGAGGTCGTCGAGCACGCCGAGCGGCTGGTGTTCTCGGGATGAGCGAGGAGAGCGCGATCGCATGGCTCGAGTCGCTGAGCCCGTGGCCGGCCGACGGCTTCGGGCTCGGACGGATGCAGGCGCTCCTCCGAGAGCTCGGCGACCCACAGCGCGCGTACCCCGCGATCCACGTCGTCGGCACGAACGGCAAGTCGACCGCCACTCGCACGATCGAGGCCCTCCTGCTCTCGGAGGGCCTGTCGGTCGGCGCGACGGTCTCCCCGCACATCGCGTCCTGGGGCGAGCGCATCACCGTCGACGGCGTCGAGGTGGACGCGGGGGCGGCGGTGGGACGGGTGCGCACGGCCGCTGAACGGCTCGGAGCGACCCAGTTCGAGTCGATCACGGCCGCGGCGCTGGCTGAGTTCGCCGCACGGGGCGTCGACGTCGCGGTCGCCGAGGCAGGGCTTGGCGGCCGTCTGGATGCGACGAACGTGCTACAGACCCGCGTCGTGCTCTTGACGAACGTCGGCCTCGACCACACTGACGTACTCGGTTCGACCCGCGCCGCCATCGCGGCCGAGAAGCTCGCGGTCGCGCGACGCGACGCGATCGTGGTGCTGCCGGACCGCGAGTTCGAAGCGCTCGTGCCGGGCGAGGTGCGGATCGGCGGCGCGCGCGAGGCGGCGGCCGCGTTCCTCGGCCGCCGGCCCGACGCAGAGGTGGAGGTTCGCCTGCCGGGCCGTCTCGAAGTCCGGACCGACGGCGAGATCCGGGACGGAGCGCACAATGCAGAAGGTGCTCGCTGGCTTGCCACGCGGCTCGCGCCGGGCCGCTTCACGCTGGTCGTGTCGATCCTCCGCGACAAGGACGTGGACGGGATGCTGCGTGCGCTCGCGCCGCTCGGGGATGCGCTCGTGGCGACGAGCTCGTCGAATGCCCGCGCCCTCGACGCCGCCGACCTCGCCGCGGCCGCGCGGCGCCATTTCGGGCATGTCGAGGCGGTCGACGATCCGGTGGCGGCGGTCGCGCGAGCACGCGAGCTCGGGCCGCCGCTCCTCGTCACGGGCTCGCTCTACGTGCTGGCCGACCTCGAGCAGCACGAGAGAGGGACGGCGTGGCGCGCCTAGGCGAACGGGTCGTGCCGGTGCTGTTCGCGCTCTTCCTCCTGGCCCTGATCGTGGGTAGCGCGTTCGCCGTGGGGTATATCGTCGGCAAACTCCTCGTGTGATGACCCATCTCTTTCTCGCCGGCCAGGCTCCGACCACGAGCGACGACGACCTCTTCGGAGGCGTCAACGACTTCTTCGACTCGGACTCGTGGATGGTCGTGCGCAACCTCACGATCTTCTTCCTCGTCGTCTTCTGGCTCGCGACGGTCTTCTGGGTGTACAAGGACGCGCGTCGGCGAATCGAGGATCCGTGGATGGTGGCGATGGCGACGATCCTCGGCGCCGTGCCGCCGTTCATCGGGCCGTTGATCTACATGCTGTTCCGCCCGCCCGAGTACCTCGAGGACGTCCGGGAGCGCCAGCTCGAGATCCGCGCGATGGAGGACCGGCTCTCGACCCGTGACCTGCGTTGCCCGGTGTGCCGCGCGAACGTCGACGGCGGGTGGCTCGTCTGCCCGGTCTGTACGACGCGCCTCAAGCAGGCCTGCGAGAAGTGCGGCGCGCCGCTGGAGGCGCTCTGGCAGATGTGTCCGCACTGCACGAACCCGATCGGCCCGAACCTGCCCGGGCTCGACGACGCGCTCGCGGGCTGGGAGGCGCCGCGTCGCTCGCGCGAGCGTGAGTAGACTCGGCGGCCGATCATGGCCGTTGAGACCACGCTCGTCCTCGTCAAGCCCGACGGCATGCGCCGCCGCCTCGCGGGCGAGATCCTCGCGCGCCTCGAGCGCCGCGGGCTCGAGCTCCGCGGTGCACGGCTGCTGAAGATCACCCGGCCGCTCGCCCAGCAGCACTACGCCGAGCACAAGGGGAAGCCGTTCTTCGGCGATCTCGTGTCGTTCATCACATCGGCGCCGGTGCTGGCGCTCGCCGTGCGCGGCGAGTCCGCCGTGTCGGTGGTGCGGACGATGATGGGCGCGACGAACCCGCTCGACTCGGCGCCGGGCACGATTCGCGGCGACTACGCGCTCGAGCTGTCCGAGAACATCGTGCACGGCTCGGACTCGAGGGCGAGCGCGAAACGCGAGCTCGGCCTCTTCTTCCCGGACGGCCTGGTCTAGCCGGCGCGTCCTCGCGCGCTCGCGCAGCGGTCCGCGCGGGGGCGGCGCACCTCGTGGGGAGCGATCGGCACGAACTCGGCACGAACGTCGTGGCCGGTGTGCGTCGCCTGGCGATACGCTCGCAGCGGGTGGCGGGTGGTTGGCTCCCCACCCAGGGTGGGGCCGCGCGCGCTACACCGCGCGCAGGCGCGCCTCAGGCCGTGAGGACGGCCTGCGTCTGGGTCGTCCGGGCGACGACGCGGCCGCCGGCATCCCGCAGGTCGGTATCGACCACGATCGTCGAGCGGCCGGTGTGGAGCGGCCGCGCGACCGCCTCGACGTGCCCCTCAC
Organism: uncultured Gaiellaceae bacterium; assembly: GCA_963733065.1. Classification (GTDB taxonomy): domain Bacteria; phylum Actinomycetota; class Thermoleophilia; order Gaiellales; family Gaiellaceae; genus CAVTBT01. The sequence continues at coordinate 344,644 of CAVTBT010000003.1, read as the reverse complement.
GCACGGCGCGGAGGAAGTTCGTTCCCGACTGGATCGTCGTGGTGCCGGCCGCGCCGTCCGGCAGGTTGAGGAACGCGCACACCGCGCCGGCCATGTCGGCGAGCGCCATCAGCGCGCCGCCGTGCATCGCTCCGCCCGCAGTTGTCCGCTCGGGTGTCCACGCCAGCCGTAGCCGTACCTCCTCCGGCCCGGCGGCCACCACCTCTGCCCCCAGCTCCCCCGCGAACGGCGCCACCTCGTGCAACGTCCGGGTGTCCACGGCGGCGAGCGTACACTGCCCGCCGTGTCCGACCTGACGGATCACGCCCGGCAGAACCGGGAGTTCTGGGACCGCCAGAGCGACTGGTATCACGAGCGCAACGCGGCGTTCATCGCCGCCGGTCGCGCCTGGGGTCTGTGGCAGATCTCCGAGGACGAGCTGGGCGTGCTCGGCGACGTCTCGGGGCTGGACGTGCTCGAGCTCGGCTGCGGCGCGGCCGAGTGGTCGCGGGCGCTCGCCGGCCAGGGTGCCCGCGTGACCGGGCTGGACAACTCGGACGAACGGCTCGCGCACGCGCGCCGCGCCGTGGAGGAGGCGGGGCTCGACGTCCGCCTGATCCATGCGAGCGCGGAGTCGATTCCGCTGCCCGACGGCTCGTTCGACGTCGTCATGGCCGACTGGGGGGCGCCCACCTTCGCCGACCCCCACCTCTTCGTGCCCGAGGTGGCACGTGTCTTGCGCAGTGGCGGGCTCTTCGCGTTCAGCGGCGCAACGCCGCTCGCCTGGATGGCGTGGGACGAGGAGGCGGACGGCTGGGACGTGCGCCTCCAGCGCGACTACTTCGGCATGCACCGCTGGGACGACCCCGACGGCTCCGTCGAGTTCAACTTGCCGATCGGCGAGTGGATTCGGCTCTTTCGCACGAACGGGCTCGAGATCGAGGACCTGCTCGAGGTGCGCCCGCCGGATGAAGCGACGTCGACGTACCGCGACGAGGCCGCGACGACGTGGGCGAGGCGCTGGCCGATGGAGCAGATCTGGAGAGTGCGCAAGCGGTGATGCAGCTCGACGATGCCGCCCGCAACCGCGAGCTGTGGACACAGGAGAACCGCGACCACTACGACGAACGCGCGAGACCGAGTTGGGCCGCAGCCGAAATCGAGTGGGGCGTGTGGGACGTTCCCGAGGCCGAGCTCGGTGTCCTGGGCGACGTGGCCGGCCTGGACGTCGTGGAGCTCGGCTGCGGTACCGCGTACGTCTCGGCGTGGCTCGCGCGCCGCGGCGCTCGTCCCGTCGGTGTCGACGTCACACCGGCGCAGCTCGACACGGCCCGGAGGATGCAGCAGGAGTTCGGGCTGGAGTTTCCGCTCGTCGAGGCGTCCGCCGAGGACGTCCCGCTGCCCGATGCGAGCTTCGACCTCGCCCTGTCGGAGTACGGCGCCAGCATCTGGTGCGATCCGGAGCGCTGGGTGCCGGAAGCCGCGCGGCTGCTGCGGCCCGGCGGGCGGCTCGTCTTCCTGTGCAACGCGCCGCTCTCGATCGTCTGCTCGCCGGACGAGGGGCCGGTCGAGGAACGTCTGCAGCGGCCGCAGTTCGGCATGTGGCGCTTCGAGTGGCCCGAAGGCGGGGTCAACTACCACCTGTCGCACGGCGACTGGATCCGAGTGCTGGGCGCCTCCGGCTTCGTGCTCGAACAGCTCGTGGAGGTGCAGGCGCCCGCCTCGGCCGAAGACCACCCGTACCACGACCTCATCACGGCCGACTGGGCGCGGCGCTGGCCGAGCGAGGACATCTGGGCCGCGCGCAAGCCAGGGTGAGCGTCCCGCCCGCACCGCCGCTGCTGCTCGCGTCGACGAGCCCGCAGCGACGGACGATCCTCGAGCAGCTGCGGCTGCCGTTCGACGTCGTGGCGCCTCGGTACGTGGAGCACGACCCGCCCGACGCCGATCCCGTCGAGCTCGTTCGCGAGCACGCGCGCGGCAAGGCGCAGTCGGTCGCCGGGGACGCCGACGGCCGTCCGGTCCTGGGCGTCGACACGACGGTGCACCTCGACGGCCGCGTGTACGGCAAGGCGGCCGGCGCGGGCGACGCCGAGCGGATGCTCGAGACGCTGTCGGGGCGCACGCACGCCGTCGTCTCCGGCCTTTGCCTGCTCACCGGCGAGTGGGAGGTCGTCGAGCACGACACGACGACCGTCACGTTCCGTGCGCTCACGCCGCGGGACATCGCGTGGTACGTCGCCGAGCGCGAGTGGGAGGGCCGCGCCGGCGCCTACGCGATCCAGGGTCGCGGCGGCCGGCTGGTCGAGCGCATCGAGGGCGACTACCTCAACGTGGTCGGCCTGCCGGGCGCGCTGCTCGTGCGCCTCCTCGCGGAGCGCTTCCCGGGCACCTACGAGATCGGCTAGGCGGCCCTGACCGCGCAACGGCGCCGGGGCGAACGACCTCGTGACGACGTTCGCACGCCGCTACACTCAAGACCCTTCCGATGGCCTTCTTCCGAACGCTTACCGGCTTCGGCGGCCGCGACATGGCCGTCGACCTCGGCACCGCCAACACCCTCGTCTACGTGCGGGGCCGCGGCATCGTGCTCTCCGAGCCGTCCGTGGTCGCCATCGACCAGCGCTCCGGCGAGGTGCACGCGGTCGGTGTCGAGGCGAAGCGGATGCTCGGCCGCACGCCGGGCACGATCTCCGCGATCCGGCCGCTCAAGGACGGGGTCATCGCCGACTTCGACGTGACCGAGCAGATGCTCCGGCACTTCATCCAGAAGGTGCACCAGCACCGGTTCGCCCACCCGCGCGTCGTCGTCTGCGTCCCCTCGGGCGTGACCGGCGTCGAGAAGCGCGCGGTCGAGGAGGCGACGCTGTCGGCCGGCGCGCGCCAGGCCTACCTCATCGAGGAGCCGATGGCCGCCGCGATCGGCGCGGGGCTGCCGGTCGCCGAGCCGACCGGGAACATGATCGTGGACATCGGCGGCGGCACGACCGAGGTCGCCGTGATCAGCCTCGGCGGCATCGTCGTCAGCCAGAGCCTTCGCGTCGGCGGCGACGAGATGGACGAGGCGATCGTGGCCCACATCAAGAAGGAGTACAAGCTGCTCGTCGGCCAGCAGACTGCCGAGGAGATCAAGCTCGAGGTCGGCTCCGCGTACCGCATGCGCGAGGAGGTACAGGCGGAGGTGCGCGGCCGCGACATGCTGACCGGGCTCCCGAAGACCGTGATCCTCACCTCCGAGGAGATCCGCCACGCGCTCGACGAGCCCGTCAGCCAGATCATCGACGCCATCAAGTCGACGCTGGACAAGACTCCGCCCGAGCTCGCCGCCGACATCATGGACCGCGGCATCGTGCTCGCCGGTGGCGGGGCCCTGCTGCACGGCCTGGACGAGCGGCTCCGTCACGAGACGCAGATGCCCGTGCACCTGGCCGAGAGCCCGCTCACGTGTGTCGCCGTCGGCTCCGGTCGCAGCCTCGAGGAGTTCGAGGCGATCCACCGCTCGGCCCGCGCCCGCGTGCGCCGGAACGGCAACCGCCGCTACTGAGCGGCGACGCCGTCCTCGAGACCGAGCGGCTGCTGCTGCGCCGCTTCCGTCCCGAGGACGCTGTCGTGCTTCGCCGCTGGCATGCGGATCCGCGTTACATGGAGCACCTCGGCGCCGAGGCGACAGACGATCCCGCCGCAACGGACGCCACGCTCGAGCGCTGGGAACGCCACTGGACCGAGCACGGCTTCGGCTCGCTCGCGGCCGAGGATCGCGCGACCGGTGCGCTCGTCGGCCGTAGCGGCCCGCAGTACCACCGCGCGTGGCCGGACGACCCGGAGGTCGGCTGGGCCGTCGATCCGGAGTTGTGGGGGCGAGGTATCGCGACGGAGATGGGCGGCGCCTGCGTCGGCTGGGCGCTCGGCGCCCTGGGCTTCGGGCGAGTCGTCTCGATCACGACGGAGGAGAACGTCGCTTCTCGGCGCGTCATGGCGAAGCTCGGATTCACGTTCCTGACCACGGTCCCCTGGCCCGAGCTGGCCATCCCGCTCTTGGTGCACTCGCTGGACGGCCCACGCGCCTGAGGCCAGCTGATCACGCCGCGCCGCGGCGTCGCTCGCGCCGAGAGCGGGGTGGCTTGGGCGAAACACGAGACTATGAGGCCGAAGCCGCCGCTAGACTCAAACGCTCCGTGCCTCGCCACCGCATCGCACGACCGGCGGTGCTGGGCTTTCCCGTCCGGCGTCCCGCATCCACCCGCGCGTCCCTCCGTTCCAGCTCCGCCCTTCGGCGGCGCCTCGTGGTGGGTGTGCTGACCCTGCTCGCGCTGGCGCTGATCACGCTCACCTTCGGCGAGTCGGACGAGGGCCCGATGCACACCGTCGAGGAGGCTGCCTCGACGGTCGTGCGGCCGTTCCAGGTCGCCGCCGAGCGGGTGGCGAGCCCGTTCCGCGACGCGTACGGCTGGGCGTCCGACCTGACCGGCGCCAAGGGAGACGCGGAGCGCCTGCGGGCCGAGAACCAGGTCCTGCGCCAGCAGGTGATCCAGAACGAGTCGGCGCTGCGCGAGAACGTCCAGCTGCGGGCGCTGCTCGACTACTCGAGCGGGCCGGAGTTCCCCGATGACTACAGCTACCGCGCCGCGGAGGTCGTCAGCCACGCACCGAACGCCTTCCGGCAGCAGATCGTCGTCGCCGTCGGCATGAACGACGGCGTCCAGTTGAACGCGCCGGTGGTGACGAACGATGGCCTCGTCGGACAGGTCACCCGCGTCTTCTCGAGTCGCGCTCGCGTGACGTTGATCACCGACGAGCAGAGTGCTGTCGCGGCCATCGACCTGCGGAGCGACGCGACGGGCATCGTCCGCCACGGCCGCGGCTCCGGCGAAACCCTCGTGCTCGACTTCGTCTCGAAGAAGGAGGTCGTGAAGGAGGGCGACGAGGTCGTCACGGCCGGCTCGACCACCTCCGACCTCGCGTCGCTCTACCCCCGCGGCATCCGGGTCGGCGCCGTCACGAGCGTCGGCCAGACCGACACCGACCCGTACAAGCAGGTGCAGGTCGAGCCGTACGTCGACACGAGCTCGCTGCGCTCGGTGCTGGTGCTCGTTCCGAAGACGCCGCAGGTCTCGGGCCCATGAGCGACGCGCTGACCGTCGGAGGCCTGATCGTCGTCGCGGCGCTGCTGCAATCGGCGCTCTTCTCGTCCATGGAGGTGCTAGGCGGCACCCCCGACGTCCTGCTCGTCACACTGCTCGGGATCGCGCTTCTGCGCGGCTCGGTCACCGGCGCGGTCGCCGGTTTCCTCGGCGGGCTCGTGCTCGACGTCACGACGATGGGCACGCTGGGGCTGACGTCGCTGCTGCTCACGCTGGCCGGCTACTGGGCGGGCCGCTATGGCGAGACGACCGGGCGCGACCGCTTCCACGCGCCGATCCTCTCCGTGCTCGTGCTGACCGTGCTGACGACGGTCGGCGGCTACGCGCTGCACTTCATGCTCGGTGAAGACGTCTCGGCGAGACACGCCATGTTCGACTCGCTGCTGCCGACGCTCGGCCTGAACCTGCTCGTCGCCGCGCCGGTGTTCGCGCTCTGCCGCGCCCTGCTCGCCCGCAGCGGTCCGCCCGTCGTCGCGCCGGAGGTTCGGCTCCTTGGCTAGCTCGTACGGCGAGCGGCGCGCCCCGTCACGGCGTTTCCTGCCTCCGGATCCGAAGGCCCACGAGCCCTACCGCCTGACCCCGCAGCTGGCGCTCCGCGTCGGCGTGCTCGGCGCAATCGCGCTCGGCATGTTCGGACTGCTCTTCTTCCGCCTCTGGTCGCTGCAGGTGCTCTCCGGCGACCGGTACCTCCGCACGGCGCTCGACAACCAGGTGCGGACCGTGCGCATCGAGGCGCCGCGCGGCGTGATCCTCGACCGCGAGGGGCGGACGATCGTCGCGAACGTCCCCGGCACCGCCGTGCAGATCTGGGTCAGCGACCTGCCGAAGCAGGGTCGCTACCGCATGCTCGGCGAGCTGGCAGGCGTCCTCAACGTGCCGCGCGGCCGGCTCGTGCGGGAGGTCGAGGCCGCGCGCGAGGAGCCGCTCACGCCGATCACGGTCAAGTCCGCGGTCAGCGAGGAGGAGGTGGCCTACCTCGCCGAGCGCCAGACCGAGTTCCCGGGCGTGCGCATCGCGCAGACGTTCCTCCGCGACTACGAGTACCGCGCCGCGGCGGCGCACCTGCTCGGCTACGTGGGCGAGATCTCGCCGGAGGAGCTGAAGGCGAAGCGCACCGACGTGGTCCGATACCGGGCGGGCGACAAGATCGGCAAGTCCGGCGTCGAGGCCGCTTTCGACCGCTATCTCCGAGGCAGCGCCGGAGCCGCGCAGATTCGCGTCGACTCGCTCGGCCGACCGCTCGGCCCGCCGGAGGACCGCGAGGAGCCGAAGGCCGGCGATGCGATCCGGCTGACGCTCGACATCGAGTTGCAGCGGGCCGCGGAGCGGGCGATCCGAGAGGGCATCGAGATCGCGAAGGAGAACAAGTCGTTCAACGCAAGCGGCGGGGCGATCGTCGCGCTCGACCCGCGGGACGGGGCGATTCGCGCGATGGCCTCGAGCCCGACGTACAAGCCGTCCATCTTCGTCGGCAAGCCGGACCCGGCGAAGCTCCGCGCCCTGCTCGATCCTGTCGTCGCCGATCGGCTGAATGTCCCCGGCCTGAACCGCGCGACGGCCGGTCTCTATCCGCCCGGCTCGACCTTCAAGCCGATCGTCGCCCTCGCGGCCATGCAGGACCACCTGCTCTCGTCCGGCGAGTACATCTCGTGCACGCCGTACAAGCGCTACGGCCTCGACGAGTTCCAGTTCGACAACTGGAACCCCGTCACGAACCGCTCGATGATCCTGCGCGAGGCGCTCGCCGAGTCGTGCGACACGTACTTCTACGACGTGGGCTACCGCTACTACACGCGCGGCACCGACTACTGGACGCGGCTGCAGCAATGGGCGCGGAGGTTCGGCTTCGGCCAGACACCCGGGCTCGGCGTCGGGCACGAGGAGGCCGGGCTCCTGCCCACGCCGGCGTGGCGCAAGCGCACATACGACAACCCGATCGACCGGGCGTGGAACCCGGGCGAGCTCATCCAGCTCGCGATCGGCCAGAAGGACCTGACGGTGACGCCGCTGCAGCTGGCGCGGTTCTACGCGCTGCTCGCGAACGGCGGCAAGCTCGTCACGCCGTACGTCGTCTCGTCCGTCGAGCAGGCGGGCTCGAAGGGCTCCGCGCCGGTGCCGCTGCAGACGTTCGCGCCAAAGGCGCCGCTGCCGGTCGGGCTCGACCCGGCCGCCGTGCAGGCCGTTCGCGACGGGCTGTACGCCGCCACGCACGGATCGAGCGGCACCTCGGTCGGCGTGTTCGGCAGCTTCCCCGTGCCGATCTCGGGCAAGACCGGCACGGCCGAGAAGGTCGTGCCGCTGCCCGGGTATCCGCCCGACCACCAGGAGGACCAGGCCTGGTGGTGCGGCTGGGGCCCGTCGGAAGGCGGCTTCGTCGACGGCAAGCCGCCCCTCGTCGTCTGCGCGCTGATCGAGAACGGCGGCCACGGCGGGACGTCTGCCGCCCCCGCGGCGCTACGGGTCTTCGAGCAGTGGTTCGGCGTCCGCGCCGGAGCGCAACAGGTGGTGCCGACGGATTGATCGTCGACGCCGGCACCGCTCGCGCGACCGCGGCCCCGCGGGTCGATCTCGTCGCCTTCCTGCGACGGCTCGACTGGCTGCTCCTGCTCGCGGTCGGCGCGCTCGTCGCCTACGGCCTCTGGGCCGTCGCGGGCATCACCCGCAACGACGTCGAGGGCGACGAGAGCTACTACGTCGTCCGGCAGGCGATGGCGGCCGCCGTGGGAGGCATCGGGCTCGTGGCCGCGCTCGCCATCGACCCCGGCGTCTACCGCCGCTCCTGGAAGGCGATCTACGTCGGCACCGTCACGCTGATGGTGCTGGTCTTCGCGCTCGCGGAGGCGACACGGGGCTCGAAGCGCTGGATCGAGCTCGGGCCGTTCCAGTTCCAGCCCTCCGAGTTCGGCAAGCTCCTCTTCATCCTCGCCCTCGCCGGCTTCCTGGTCGAGCGCGCCCGGCACATCGGCGAGTGGCGCACGGTCCTCTCCTGCGTCGGCCTTGGCCTCGTGCCGATGCTGCTGGTCTTCACGCAGCCGGACATCGGCACGTCGATGGTCTACGCCGCGGCGCTCGCGGCTGTGTTGTTCGTGGGCGGGGTGCGCTGGCTGCACCTGGCCGTGCTCGCCACGGTCGCGGTCGTCGGCGTCGTGTCCATCGTCTGGCTGCTGCCCTCGGCGGGCGTCGAGGTGCTCAAGCCGTACCAGACGCAGCGCCTGACCGGCTTCACGAACCCCGATGAGGACCCGTCGGGCCTGACCTACAACGTCAACCAGTCGTTGACGGCGATCGGGTCGGGCGGGCTGGACGGCCGCGGCATCGAGGGCGCGACCCAGACCAGGCTCGACTACCTGCCGGAGCACGCCACGGACTTCGTGTTCGCCTCGTTCGGAGAGCAGCGCGGCTTCGTCGGCGCGGCGATCCTGCTGCTGCTCTACTTGCTCGTCGTCTGGCGGGGCCTGCGGGTGATCACCGTCGCCGACGATCTCTACGGCGCGGTCGTTGCCGGCGGCATCGTGTTCGCGTTCCTGTTCCAGGTCTTCGTCAACGTCGGCATGACGATGGGCATCGCGCCGGTGACGGGCATCCCGCTGCCCTTCGTCACGGTGGGCGGCTCGTCGATGGTTGCGAACCTGCTCGCGATCGGCGTGCTGCAGGGGATCCACGCCCGCGGCGGGCTGCCGTGGCTGCGGCGGCGCTGATGGCGTTCAGCCTCGGCTCGATGCTCGGCCTCGTACGGGAGCTGCGGGGCGCGCCCCAGGTGGAGGGGCCGCTCCAGGTCGACGGGATCCTCGCCGAGCAGCTCGCGAAGGAGCTTCGCGCCGGTGGCGATCCGTCCTTCGTGCGCCTCGGCGGCGACCCGGCGGGCGCGTCGGTCCTGATCGTCGTGCTCGCCGGCGACCCCGGCGAGGGCGAGCTCGCGCTGCTGCGCGCGGCGGACCTCGCGCGCACGCCGATCGTCGCTGTCCAGACCGCGCCGACGCCGAATCTCGACGTGCCGTACGTGCTCGCGACCGATGTCGTGACATGCCCGCCCGGCGCGGGCTTCCCGGTCGACGAGATCGTGGAAACGGTCGCCGCGGCGCTCGGCGAGCTCGGCGCAGGGCTCGCCGCGAAGCTGCCGGTGCTGCGCGAGCCGGTCTGCCGCGCTCTCATCACCTCGTTCTCGCGCAAGAACGCGCTCCTCGCGGCCGCCATCTTCATCCCCGGCGTGGACTTCCCGGTGCTGACGATGAACCAGCTCCGGCTCGTGCTGCGCATCGCGGCGGCCCACGGCGAGGAGGTCGACGCGCAGAGGGCACCCGAGATCGTCGCGACGATCGGGAACGGCCTCGCGTTCCGCACCATCGCCCACCAGGCGGTCGGCCTGATCCCGGTCGCCGGCTGGGCGGTGCAGGGAGCCGTCGCCTACGCGGGGACACGGACGATCGGCGAGGCGGCGCTCCGCTGGTACGACGCCCGCGACGGGGCGCCGTAGCACTCCGTCCGGTCCCGGTCCTAGCATCACCCCTCGACCGACCAGGAGGGAGCGAGATGGTGGGTGCCGAGCACGCCGAGGAGCTGTTGCAGATCGAAGAGGCCGACGCCTGGTTCGAGTACCTCGAGGCGACCCGCGGCCAGAGCGAGACGCGATACGGCGAGCTCGAGCCGTGGGCCTGGGCGCGCCTCAGCCAGCGGCTGCGAGCCGTCCGCGCGCGCCGGGCGCGCCTGCGCCCCGCCGCCGCCTGAGTCCGCCGCGGTTTCCGCGCCCGGCCGGGACATTCCGGTCGTGTTGCTAGCCTGTGCGACGAGGCCATGCCTAGCCTTTTGAATATCCGCTGCGCGCGACCGGCCCCAGTTGGGGCCGTCGCTTCGCGCGCGCTCACACGAGAGGACAACTCTTTTGCCCTGGTTCCGACGGAAGAAGAAGCAGCAGGAGGAAGCGGCGCCCGCCGAGCAGGCCGCCGCGCAGGAGGCGCCGCCGGCTGAGCCGGCCGAGCAGCCGACGTCAGAGGCGCCCGCCGCAGACGGCGAGGCTGCCAAGCGCAAGCGCCGGCGCGGCACCCGCGGCGGGCGCGGGCGCAAGAAGCCGGGGGAGGCGGCCCAGCCGTCGGCCGAAGCGGAGTCAGAGCCCGCGCTGAAGGCCCCGGCCAAGGAGAAGGCGCCGGCCGAGAAGGCGCCGGCCAAGAGGGCCAAGCGTCCCGAGCGCAAGTCCTCGGACCGCGCCGGCCGCTCGTCGAGCACCCGCCGCCGACAGCCGCCGCGTCGTGCGCCGTTGCCGGCCGCGAAGCGCGAGCTCGTGATCTCGGTCGACGTCGGCGAGCAGCGCGTCGCGGTGCTCGAGGACGGACGCGTCGCCGAGGTGTACCTCGAGCGGCCCGAGCGCCGCTCCATCGCGGGCAACATCTACCTCGGCACCGTCGACAACGTGCTGCCGGGAATGGAGGCGGCGTTCGTCGAGATCGGCCTCGAGAAGAACGGCTTCCTCTACGTCGACGAGATCGTCGTGCCCGAGCTCGAGGGCAAGCGGCACGGCAAGAAGATCACGGACCTCATCAGCCGCGGGCAGACGCTGCTCGTGCAGGCGGTGAAGGACCCGATGAAGACGAAGGGCGCGCGGCTGACGACCGAGATCTCGCTGCCCGGTCGCTTCCTCGTCTACGTGCCGAACGGCGAGGGCCTCGGCGTCTCCCGCCGGCTCGACGACGCGGAGCGCACGCGCCTGAAGGACATCCTCAAGGAGATCGCGCCCAAGGAAGGCGGTGTCATCGTGCGCACGGCCGCCGAGGGCGCCTCCGCGGAAGACGTCGAGCGCGACCTCGTCTTCCTGCAGCGGCTGTGGAAGACGATCCAGACGAGGGCGAAGCAGGCGAGCCCGCCGAGCCTCGTCTACCAGGAGGCCGAGCTGCCGCTCCGCGTCGTGCGCGACCTCTTCGCGGGCGACTTCGAGGCGGCGTACATCGACCACGACAAGACGCACCGCCGGATCGTCGGCTACCTCAAGAAGACCTCGCCGCACATGCTCGAGCGCGTCCACCGGCACCGCGACAAGGAGTCGCTCTTCGAGGCGCACGGCGTCGAGGCCGAGATCCGGTCGACGCTCGAGCGGCGGGTCGACCTGCCGTCCGGCGGGTACCTGATCTTCGACTACGCCGAGGCGTTCACGGTCATCGACGTCAACACCGGGCGTTTCGTGGGCTCGCGGTCGAAGAGCTCGAATGCGCGGCTCGAGGACACGATCGTCAAGAACAACCTCGAGGCCGTGAAGGAAGTCGTGCGCCAGCTGCGGCTGCGCGACATCGGCGGCATCATCGTCATCGACTTCATCGACATGGCGAACCCGAAGAACCGGGAGACGGTCGAGGAGGCGCTGCGCTCGGAGCTCGAGCGCGACCGCACCAAGACGTACGTCGTGGAGATCTCACCGCTCGGGCTCGTCGAGATGACGCGTCAGAACGTCACGGACGGGCCCCGCGAGATCCTCACCCGCAAGTGCCCCACCTGCGCAGGCGACGGCATCGTCGTCTCCGAGCGGACGTTCGCGATGGACGCGGAGCGGAAGCTCCGTACGCTCGCGGCCGGCTCGCGGTCTCAGGCGTTCACCGTCGAGCTGCACCCGCGCACGCTGGCGCTCGTCGTCGGCGAAGGCGGGCGCCGGCTCGCGGAGATCGACGCCGAAGCGCGCAAGCGGTTCTTCCTGACCGCGCCCACCGGCAACGGCCACATTCACTACGACCACTTCCACGTCGTCGCCGAGGGCAAGCGCGACGACCTCGCTCCGACGGCGCCGGTCGCGGAGGACGCCGAGCTGGATGTGAAGCTCGTCGAGGTCGACCGCCACGACGCGACAGCCGGCGTCGGCAAGGTCGACGGTTTCGACGTCGTCGTCGCGGGTGCGTCCAAGCTCGTCGGCAAGAAGACCAAGGTCCGCGTCGTGCGCGTGCTCGAGACCGCCGCGTACGGCGAGCCCATGGGCGGCCCGGAGGTCGATCCGGCGATCACGTTCGAGGGCGAGGCCGAGAAGCCGACGCGGGCGCCGTCCCGCGCGAAGAAGCCGGTCGAGGCGCTGGACGAGGTCGAGGCGGTGGCTCGAGGAAGAGGCTCTCGAGCCCGACGAGGACGAGGCGGACGTCGAGGCGGCCGACGTCGGCGCGGCTGCGACGGACGGCGCCGCGCCGGCGAAGAAGCGCACCCGGCGCGGCTCGCGCGGAGGCCGCGGGCGGAAGAAGCCGGCGGCAGCCGCGGACGCCGCGGCCGATGGGGAGGACGCGCTTGCCGAGGACACTGCTGCGGTCGCGGCCGAAGGGCCCGAGGCATCCGAGCCGCCGAAGCCCGCGTCCACGTCTCGCCGCAAGCGTGCGCCGAAGATCCACGTCCCCGCACCCGAGCTCGGCACCGAGTCGACCTCCGATGCCGACTCCACGAACGGCGCCGAGCCGGCGCCCGTCGAGGCCGACGCCGCGCCTGTGGCGGAGGCGGAGACGGAGACGGACGGAGATGCTGCCGAGGGCGCGCCCAAGGCGAAGCGGAAGACACGGCGCGGCACGCGCGGCGGCCGAAACCGCAAGCGCAAGCCCGCCGCGGACGCGGACGCAGAAGACAACGGCACCGAGCCCGAGCCCGAGCTCGAACCCGAGCCCGAAGCGGTGGTCTCCGAGCAGCCGCTCGTGGAGGTGCAGGCCGCTGACGAGCCGCCCGCGGACGCGCCGGGCGAGGAGGATTTCTCCTACGTTCCGATGTCGGAATGGCTCGACGACCTGGAGCGCAAGTAGCTACACTCCGTCGGCTCGCGGGCGTCTGCCCGCGTTCGTCACGCTTGGAACCATGGGCTACGCGATCATCTCTCTCGGTGGCAAGCAGTACACGGTCCGCGAGGGCCAGCGTCTGCTGGTGGACCGGCTCGCACACGACGAGGGGAAGACGTTCACACCGGACGTGCTGCTCGTCGGCGGCGATGGTGAGACCATGCTCTCGCCGACCGGCGTCACGGTGACCGCGAAGGTGCTCGGTCCCGCGCTCGGCGAGAAGATCCGCATCGGCAAGTACCGGCCGAAGTCTGGCTACCGCCGCCACACGGGCTTCCGCGCCAAGCTGACGCAGATCGAGATCGAGTCGATCGGCTCCGGGAAGGCGAAGGCCGCCGCGAAGCCGAAGGCGGAGGCGGCGGCGAAGCCGAAGGCCGACGAGGCCGCGCCGGAGCACGTGAAGGGCATGCCGTCGGGCTACGAGGAGCTCACGGTCGCCGAGATCAAGGAGCAGTCGGGCCATTGGAATCGGCCAATGCTCGAAGCCGCGCTGGAGTTCGAGCAGGCGGGTGCCGCCCGCAAGGGCGCGATCGCCGCGCTCGAGTCCGCCCTGGCGGAGAAGGAGGAGGGCTAGATGGCACACAAGAAGGGTCTCGGCTCCTCCCGCAACGGCCGCGACTCCCAGGCGAAGCGGCTCGGCGTCAAGATCTTCGCCGGCCAGCCCGTCAAGACCGGGATGATCATCGTCCGTCAACGCGGCACAAGGTTCCGACCCGGGCCGGGCGCGGGGCTCGGCCGCGACGACACGATCTTTGCGCTGCGCGAGGGCACCGTCGAGTTCCGCCGGAGCGGCGAGAAGCGCTTCGTGTCGGTCGCCGGCGCCGAAGCCTCCGAGTAGCCAACCGTGTTCAACGACCGGGCCCGCATCCACGTGCAGGCCGGTCGCGGCGGCGACGGCGGCCTCAGCTTCCGCCGTGAGAAGCACGTCCCGCGCGGCGGGCCGGACGGCGGTGACGGCGGCCACGGCGGTGACGTCGTCGTAGTCGCCGATGCCGACCTTCGTGACCTCTCGGCGTTCCGGTCGAAGGTGCGGTTCCGGGCCGGCCGTGGCGGGAGCGGCAGTGGCGCGCGCCGGCACGGCGCGGACGGAGACGACGTCGAGCTGGCCGTGCCGGTCGGCACGCAGGTCGTCGGCGAGGACGGCGTGCTGGTCGCCGACCTCGCGACGCCGGCCGCGCGCGTCGTCGTGGCCGGGGGCGGGCTGGGCGGCCGCGGCAACGCGCGCTTCGCCACGCCCACTCGGCAGGCGCCGCGCTTCGCGGAGACGGGCCTCCCCGGGGAGGAGGCGCTCCTCGACCTCCGACTGAAGCTCATGGCCGACGCCGCGCTGGCCGGCCTGCCGAACGCGGGCAAGTCGTCGCTCCTGCGACGGCTCTCGAATGCGAGGCCGAAGGTCGCCGACTATCCGTTCACGACACTCGCGCCCGTCCTCGGCACGGTCGACTCCACGGAGGGACAGCAGCTCACCGTCGCCGACGTGCCCGGGCTGATCGAGGGCGCGAGCGAGGGCATCGGGCTCGGACACGAGTTCCTGGCGCATCTCGAGCGAGCGAGGTTGCTGCTCCACGTGATCGACGTCTCCGAGGGCGACGTCGCGGAGCGCTTCCGCACGATCGACCGCGAGCTCGCGGCGTACGGGGCGGGGCTCGAGGAGCGTCCGCAGGCGGTCGTGCTGAACAAGGTCGATCTGCTTCGCGAGCTCCCGACGGTCGAGTTCGACGACCCCCGCATCGTCGGCGTGCACCACGTCTCCGCGGCGACCGGGCAGGGCATCGACGACCTGAAACGGTGGCTGTTCTCGGCCGTGCCCCCGCCGCCCGAGCGGATCGAGGAGGAGCCGCTCCCGGAGTTCCTCGAGTACCGGCCGCGGCCCCCGGCGCGACGCGCCTACCGCATCTACCGCACCGACCGCGGCTACCGCGTCGTGGGCGCACCGCCGAGCGGTGAGGAGCTCGAGGAGGCGCTCCGCGCCGCCGGCGTTCGCAAGGGGGCCGAGGTCGAGATCGGCGAGGAGGTGCTGGAATGGCAGTAGGGATCCTGGGCGGCGCCTTCGACCCCCCGCACGTCGGCCACGTCGCGCTCGCCCGCGCCGCCGTCGACCGGTTCGGGCTCGAGCGCCTGCTCGTCACGGTGGTTGCCGACCCGGGGCACAAGCGCGTGCGCACCCCGGCGGCCGTGCGCCTCGAGCTCGCGCGGCTCGCCTTCGCCGACGTGCGGCGCGTCGAGGTCGAGCTCGAGCAGCACCCGCGCACCGTCGATGCGCTCCAGGAGCGCGGCCTCCAGGATCCGATCTTCGTGATCGGCGCCGACGAGCTCGTCGACCTCGCGGAGTGGAAGGAGCCCGAGCGTGTGCTCGAGCTCGCCCGCCTCGGCGTCGCGACCCGCCCCGGCTACCCGCGCGAGCGGCTCGAGGCGGCGCTGGAGCGCGTCTCGCAACCGGAACGCGTGCTGATCTTCGAGCTCGAGCCGCTGGCCGTCTCGTCGTCCGACCTCCGTGCTCGAGCGGGACGCGGCGAGCCTCTCGACGGCCTCGTGCCGCCTGCCGTTGCCCGTGAGATCGAGCGGCTCGAGCTCTACCGCGTGGATTGACAC
Source organism: uncultured Gaiellaceae bacterium (assembly GCA_963733065.1). Classification (GTDB taxonomy): domain Bacteria; phylum Actinomycetota; class Thermoleophilia; order Gaiellales; family Gaiellaceae; genus CAVTBT01. The sequence goes on along the minus strand of CAVTBT010000003.1, from coordinate 329,151 downwards.
GGGTGGTTCGCGGTTACACTCAAAGAGTCTCGGAAAGGACAGCACCGAACTGACCTCGCTCGAGCAAGCTCGCAGGATCGCCGCTCTCGCACAGGAGAAGCTGGCGACGAACGTCACCATCCTGGACATGCAGTCGGTGTGCGACTACACGGACTTCTTCGTGCTCGCCACCGGTCGCAATCCTCGCCAGACGAAGGCCATCCACGACGACGTCTACGCGACCCTGAAGAAGGACGCACGGCTGCTGCCGCGGTCCGTGGCGGGCGAGCGCGAGGCGACGTGGATCATCGCCGACTACCTCGACGTCGTGCTCCACGTGTTCACGCCCGAGACGCGCGACTTCTACCGGCTCGAGGACCTCTGGGGGGACGTGCCGGCGATCGAGGTCGAAGCAGCGGCTAGCTAGCCGGGCGCCTCGGCGAGCCACTACACTGGCTGCCGCACGGGGCCGTAGCTCAGTTGGGAGAGCGTCTGGCTGGCAGCCAGAAGGTCACGGGTTCAAGTCCCGTCGGCTCCATCCGCGATGCCGTCCGCGATCGGGCGGCGTTTGCTGTCTCCGGGAACGCGGTCGGTCGCGGCGCCACTCAGGTCTGCGGGCTTTCCGCAGTTCGGTTCCGTGGCGCCCACGATCGTCGCGCGCCGCGACCCTCCTACGCTGCGGGGACGGTGACGACGTATGCGGTCAAGTGGCGTGAGCCGGATGGGGCGACGTTCGTCGGGCGCCTGGCGCTCGGCCCGCGGACCCTCCGCCTCGTCGGGCGTCGCCGCGGCGCGGACGAGGCGGCCGTCGAGCGGCGCTTCGGGTACGACGAGCTGACCGGGCTCCGGCTCGGCAGCCGCGGCGTCGAACGCCTGGACGGCCGTACGGCGCTCGTCGTCGAAGGCGCGGACGGCACGTACCTCGTGACCGACGCCGGATTCGGCGCTCCGATCGTCGGCGAGCTCGTCGAGCGACTCGCGGACCTCGGTCGGTAGCGCGGCCGCAGGAACCCTGCGGGGAACCCGCAATCGGTCTGTGCCCCGCTGCCGATGGGGGTGCAGACGGCCGGTCGTACGGTGCCCCCATCAGCGAACCACGAGGGAGGCACGACGATGAGAAAGCTCTTCGAGATCGGCGGCATCGTTGCCGGCGCGGTGTTGATCATGTTCGGCATCGCGGCGATCTACATGGGCGTCGACGGCCGCTCGACGGTGCGTGACAGCCTTCGGCAGGAGCAGATCACGTTCGGAGCCGCGGACGATCCCGCGGTCGCCAAGTACGCATCCCAGTGGGCCGACGAGCAGGTGACGACCGGTGACCAGGCGCGGGCCTTCGCGCAGGTCATCCGCGAGCACGCGCTCGAGGGCTCGGGTGGTCTGACGTACTCGCAGATGGGACGCTTCGTCTCCGCCTCCGACCCGGACGATCTGGCCGGGACAAGTGACGAGGACGCGGCGCTGAAGGGCGATGATGGCCAGCCCGTTCCGAACACGGCGCGGAACACGTGGGTCACGGCGACCGCGCTGTCGACCGCGCTGAACGTGAGCTACATGGCCGAGCAGATGGCGCTCTTCGGGATCGTCGTCGGCGTCGCGCTCCTGCTCAGCGGCATCGGCTTCATCGTCCTCGCGGTCGGCGGCGCGTTGCGCCGGCGCGAGTGGTCGCCGCTGGTCACGCGCCAGCAGACGGAGAGCGGGGCCAGGTCGGCCGCGACCGCGATCAACTGAACGAGAGGTCGTGCCCTCCCGACGCCGAGGGCGGCTCCGGCCGCCCTCGGCGTCGTTGTGAGGTGCCGCGCTGACGACGGACGAGCCCACGCTGCCGGCCGTCGTGCTCGCAGCCACCGCGAAGGCGCTGGCGACCGGGCTCGGCGCCGTGCCGTTCCGGTTCGCGGGCGGCTTGGCGCGATCGTGGTTGACCGCGGTCGCCGCCGGCTGCGGGAAAACACGTAGGCGGTCTGTGGGCCGGCGCGGATCGATCTGCGGCCGGCCCAGGGCGCTGCGCCGGCTCCGCTCGCCTAGCGTCCAGTCGACACGGTCGGCTCGGAAGGAGATCACCCGTCATGGCCTCGTACCCCGCACGCACGTATCGCTCCCGCCCCCCGCAGTCGAGCTCCAGCTCGGGGGCCTTCTGGATCGTCGCGACGATGCTGCTCGGCATCGCGGTCGCGGTGCTCTCCTTCGTCGCGGTGATGATGTGGGCCGACGCCCGGGACTCGCGCGACGCGGCGCCCGCGCCCGCCGCGGCCGCGAATGGGAGCGCAGCGTCCGGCGGCCACGATCACACGACCGACCACAACGTGGCGCTGCCGCTGAACAGCTTCGCCGGCGTGGTGCCGGAGAACGCCGAAGAGCTGGCGAAGGCGCACGCCCCCTACGACGCGGCGATGCCGCCGATCCCCGCCGGCGACCTCGTCAAGGTGCACATGACCCTCAAGGACATGGTGGTCGAGGTCGCGCCGGGCGTGAAGTACAACACGTGGGCCTTCGACGGGCACGGTGCGCCCGGCCCGATCGTCCACGTGCGCGAGGGCCAGACCGTCGAGATGACGCTCACCAACGGCGGCGCGATCCCGCATTCGATCGACTTCCACGCGGCGCGCATCGCGCCCAACATCGCCTTCCGCGACGCCAAGCCGGGCGAGTCGTTCACGTTCCGCTTCGTCGCCGGCGATCCCGGTGTCTTCATGTACCACTGCGGCACGAAGCCGGTGCTGGCGCACATCGCCAACGGCATGTACGGCGCGATCATCGTCGAGCCCAAGGCGGGGCTGCCGGCTGTCGACAACGAGTACGTCCTCGTCGGCAGCGAGTGGTACATGAACGGCGACGGCATCAGCCAGCCTGCGTCGCTCGACATGAGCAAGGCCCGTGCCAGGATGGCCGACTGGGTGACCTTCAACGGCTACGCGAACCAGTACGTAACCCATCCGCTGACCGCCCAGCCGGGCGAGACGACGCGCTTCTGGGTCGTCGCCGCCGGCCCCACGAACAACGTGAACTTCCACGTCGTGGGCGCGATGCTCGACCGAGCGTGGGTGAACTCGGATCTGAAGAGCCCGCCACAGCAGGACGTCCAGACGGTCGTCGTGCCCGCCGGCGGAGGCGCGGTGTTCGACGTCAAGGTCGACGACGAAGGCCTGTATCCGTTCGTCTCGCACGCCTTCGCCGACGTCGACCTCGGCCAGGTCGGCCTGCTCAAGGTCGGCAACCCGAAGGGCACCTCGACGCACTGAGGTCCCCGGTGACGCTGTGCCGCGGACCACTCGCGGCACAGCGTCCGGTCCGGCCCCGGTCACCAGGACTGAAGCCGGCCGCGCCGGGAACGAGGCCTGTGAGACCCTCCATCTCCGCCGACACGATGGTCGCCACCCACCACGCCGACGTCATCCTCCGCGACGGAGGAACGCTGCGGCTCCGCCCGCCGAGCCGCGACGACGCCGATGCCCTCCTCGCGTTCTTCGCCGGGCTGTCGGAGCGCAGCCTCTATCTGCGCTTCCACGGCTTTCCGCAACTCGGCCCACGGCTCGTCGACCCGCTGCTCGACCCTGACTGGGCCGAGCGGGGCGTCCTGCTCGGCTCGCTCGTGGACGAGGACACCGAGCGGGTCGTCGCGGTCGCGAACTACGTCCGCCTGCGCGATCCGAGACTCGCGGAGGCGGCCTTCACCGTCACCGACGAACACCAGGGCCGCGGCATCGGCACGCGGCTGCTCGAGCAGCTCGCCGGCCGGGCTGCGGAGGTCGGGATCGAGCGCTTCGTCGCCGAGGTGCTGCCGGACAACCGGGCGATGGTCGGCGTCTTCGAGTCGGCCGGCTTCGAGCTGACGCGCGAGCTCGAGGGCGGGGAGCTCGAGGTGCAGTTCCCGATCGCGCCGACGGAGAGCTATCGCGAGCACGTCGAAGCGCGAGACCACGAGGCCGTGGTCGCCTCACTGCGGCCGTTCTTCGAGCCAGGGAGCGTCGCCGTCGTCGGCGCGTCCAGGCGGCGCGGCTCGATCGGCGGTGAGCTCTTCCGCAACATCCTCGCGGGGGACTTCACCGGCGCCGCGTATCCCGTGAACCGAGACGGCGAGCCGGTAGCGGGCGTTCGCGGGTACCGGACGATCGAGGAGATCCCCGACGCGGTCGACCTCGCGGTGATCACACTGCCGGCCGTGGCCGTGCTCGACGCCGCGGAGCAGGCCCTCCGCCGGGGCGTCCGCGCGCTCGTCGTCATCTCCGCCGGATTCGCGGAGATCGGGAGCGAGGGAGCGGCGCGCCAGGAGCGGCTGCTCTCGTTGGTGCGCTCGCACGGCGCGCGCCTCATCGGGCCCAACTGCCTCGGCGTCGCCGTGTCCGGCCCGAGCCTCAACGCGACATTCGCGGCCCGGACCGCCCCGGCCGGGAACATCGGCTTCTCCTCCCAGTCGGGGGCGCTCGGCCTGGCGTTGCTCGAGGCGTCGGAGTCGCGAGGCCTCGGCCTCTCGGCGTTCGTCTCGATCGGCAACAAGGCCGACGTGTCCACCAACGATCTGCTCGAATGGTGGGAGGACGACGACTCGACCGACGTCGTGCTCATGTACGTCGAGTCGTTCGGGAATCCGCGCCGCTTCGGCCGCCTGGCGCGGCGCGTCGCGCGCAGCAAGCCCGTGCTGGCGCTGAAGAGCGGAACGACGGCGACCGGGCAGCGTGCGGCGAGCTCGCACACGGCCGCCCTGGCCGGCTCGGAGGCCGCGGTCGACGCGCTCTTCCACCAGGCCGGTGTGATCCGCGCCGGGTCGCTCGAGGAGCTGGTCGACGTCGCCGCGCTGCTGTCGGCCCAGCCCGAGCCGAAGGGACGGCGCGTCGCGGTGCTGACGAACGCCGGCGGACTGGGCATCCTCTGCGCCGACGCCTGCGAGGCCGCCGGCCTCACGCTGCCCGACCTGGGAGACGAGGCCAGATCGGCGCTCTCGGAGCTCCTCTCGCCCGAGGCCAGCATCGACAACCCGGTGGACATGCTCGGCGGCGCCACCGCACAGGTCTACGCCGCCGCGCTGCCGCTTCTCCTGGAGGACCCCCAGGTCGACGCCGTCGTCGTGCTGTTCGTCCCGACCGTGACGGCCACGGCGGACGAGGTGGCCGTGGCGATCGACGGCGCGGCGGCCGCGGCCGGGAGCGACAAGCCGGTGCTCGCCGTGGTGCTCACGGCGGGCGGGATCCCGGAGGCTCTCCGCCGCGAGGACTCGCGTGTCGCGGCCTTCCACTATCCGGAGTCGGCCGCCCGTGCGCTCGGCCGGGTCGCGCAGCGCGCCGAGTGGCTGCGCCGGCCACACGGCGCCGTGCCGCAGCTCGACGGCATCGACCGCGACGCCGCGGAGCGACGTCGTCGAGCGCGCGCTCGCCGCCGGCGACGACGTGTGGCTGACGCCGGCCGACGCGCGCAGCCTCCTGGAGGCGTACGGCCTGCCGGTCGTGCCCGAGCGTCTCGCCGAGGGGCCGGACGAGGCGGCGGCCGCTGCCGAGGAGCTCGGGTTCCCGGTGGTCGTCAAGACCGCCGTGCCCGGCGCGCACAAGACGGAGCTCGGCGGCATCGCGCTCGACCTCGCGGACGCGGCCGCCGTCAGGACCGCCGCCGAGCGAATCGGCGGGCCGCTCGTCGTGCAGCCGATGGTCGGCGGCGGCGCCGAGCTGCTCGCCGGCGTGATCCAGGACCCCGTGTTCGGGCCGCTCGTCGCGTTCGGGCCGGGCGGTGTCTTCGCGGAGCTGATCGGCGAAGCCGCGTTCAGGATCGCGCCGCTCACCGACCAGGACGCCGAGGAGCTCGTCGACGGCGGAAAGGCCGGGCGGCTCGTCCGCGGCTTCCGCGGCGCTCCGGAGGCCGATCGCGCGGCGCTCGCCGACCTGCTGCTGCGCCTCGCGCGACTCGGCGAGGATCTGCCGGCGGTCGCCGAGCTCGACCTGAACCCCGTGCTCGCGCTCCCCGACCGCTGCGTCGCCGTGGACGCCCGCGTGCGCGTGCGGCGCCCGGAGCACGCGCTCCCGGCGAAGACCTGGTAGCCCCGACCATCCGCGGCCGCCGCCGCGGCGACCTGGAGGACCGGACGTGACCGAGATCCAGACCAGCACCGAGACGGCTCCGCTGGACGAGGACGACCTGCGCCTGATCGACGCCTACTGGCGAGCCGCCAACTATCTCTCCGTCGGCCAGATCTACCTGCTCGACAACCCGCTTCTGCGGCAGCCGCTCGAGGCCGAGCACGTCAAGCCGCGCCTGCTCGGCCACTTCGGCACGGTGCCGGGCCTGAACCTCCTCTATGCCCATCTCAACCGGCAGATCCGCCGTCGCGACCTGAGCGCCATCTACATCACGGGCCCCGGTCACGGCGGGCCGGCGCTCGTGGCGAACGCGTACCTCGAGGGCACCTACGGCGAGCTCTACCCGAACGTGAGCGCCGGCGAGGACGGTCTCGCGCGGCTGTTCCGCCAGTTCTCGTTTCCCGGCGGCATCCCGAGCCATGTCGCGCCCGAGGTGCCGGGCTCGATCCACGAGGGCGGCGAGCTCGGCTATGCGCTCGTGCACGCGTTCGGCGCGGCCTACGACAACCCGGACCTGCTCGTGGCCTGCGTCGTCGGCGACGGCGAGGCCGAGACCGGCCCGCTGGCGGCGAGCTGGCACTCGAACAAGTTCCTCAACCCCGCGACGGACGGCGCGGTGCTGCCCGTCCTGCATCTGAACGGCTACAAGATCGCGAACCCGACCGTCCTCGCCCGCATCCCGGAGGCCGAGCTGCTCGCGCTCTTCGAGGGCTACGGCTGGCGTCCGATCCCGGTCACCGGTGGGTTCGACGGGGAGGATGCCGCGCACGTGCATCAGCGTCTCGCCGCCGCGCTGGACGATGCGCTCGACGAGATCGCCGCGATCCAGCACACGGCGCGCAACGGCGGCGACGGCGCACGGCCGGCCTGGCCGATGATCGTCCTGCGCACGCCGAAGGGTTGGACGGGCCCGAAGGAGGTGGACGGCAAGAAGACGGAGGACAGCTGGCGCTCGCACCAGGTGCCGATGGCCGCCGTCCGCGACAACCCGCAGCATCTTGCCCAGCTCGAGGAGTGGCTGCGGAGCTACCGGCCCGACGAGCTCTTCGACGACGACGGCCGGCTGCTGCCCGAGCTCGCGGCCCTCGCGCCCGAGGGGGAACGGCGGATGAGCGCGAGCCCGCACGCCAACGGCGGTGCGCTGCTGCGCGACCTCGTGCTCCCCGACTTCCGCGACTACGCGGTCGAAGTGCCCTCACCGGGTGTCGGCACGAGCGAGGCGACCAGGGTGCTCGGCGGCTTCCTCCGCGACGTCGTCGACCGGAACCCGACGAGCTTCCGTCTGTTCGGCCCGGACGAGACCGCCTCGAACCGGCTCGGCGACGTCTTCTCCGTCACCGGGCGCACCTGGCTGGCGGATGTCGAGGAGGGCGACGACTCGCTCTCGCCGGACGGCCGCGTGATGGAAGTCCTGTCCGAGCACCTCTGCCAGGGCTGGCTCGAGGGCTACCTGCTCACGGGCCGGCACGGCCTCTTCAACTGCTACGAGGCCTTCATCCACATCGTCGACTCGATGTTCAACCAGCACGCCAAGTGGCTGAAGACGACCCGCGACATCCCCTGGCGGCGGCCGATCGCGTCCCTCAACTACCTGCTCTCCTCGCATGTCTGGCGCCAGGACCACAACGGCTTCTCGCACCAGGATCCCGGCTTCATCGACCACGTCGTGAACAAGAAGGCCGAGGTGATCCGGGTCTACCTGCCGCCGGACGCGAACACGCTGCTCTCGGTCGGCGACCACTGCCTGCGCAGCCGCGACTACGTCAACGTGATCGTCGCCGGCAAGCAGCCGGCGCTCGACTACCTCTCGATGGACGAGGCGATCATCCACTGCACGCGGGGCCTCGGGATCTGGGAGTGGGCCTCGAGCGACGCCGGCGGCGAGCCGGACGTCGTCCTCGGATGCGCCGGTGACATTCCGACGCTCGAGACGCTCGCGGCCGCCGCGCTGCTCCGCGAGCACCTGCCGGAGCTGAAGGTGCGCGTCATCAACGTGGTCGACCTCATGCGGCTGCAGTCCGAGAGCGAGCACCCGCACGGTCTCTCCGATCACGAGTTCGACGCGCTCTTCACGACCTCGCGGCCGATCGTCTTCGCCTACCACGGCTACCCGTGGCTCATCCATCGCCTGACCTACCGGCGGCGCAACCATTCGAACCTGCACGTCCGCGGCTACAAGGAGGAAGGGACGACGACGACGCCCTTCGACATGGTCATGCTCAACGACCTCGACCGCTTCCACCTGGCGATCGACGTCATCGACCGCGTGCCCGGCCTCGCCGCGCAGGCCGGCCATCTCCGCCAGGAGCTCGCCGAGCGCCGGCTTCGCGCACGCGCCTACACGAGGGAGCACGGCGACGACGAGCCGGAGATCCGCGGCTGGACGTGGCCGTTCTGAATGTCCTCGTCGTCAACGCCGGCTCGACCAGCCTCAAGCTGAGCGTCGTCGAGGGCGAGCAGGCGCGCTCGGTCGAGGAGTTCGTGCCCGTCGACGCCGTCGGGCACCGGATCGTCCACCTCGGGGATCTCGTCGTGGGTGCGGCGCTGCTCGACGACCGGGTGCTGGCGTCGATCGAGCTGGGATCCGAGATCGCGCCCTTGCACAACCGGCCTGCGCTCGCGGCGATCGAGCAGGCCCGAGCCGCGCTCCCGGACGTGCCGCACGTTGCCGTGTCCGACTCGTATTTCCACCGCACGCTGCCGCGGGAGGCGTCGGTGTACGCGCTGCCGAGTCGGTGGACGGCGCGCTACGGCCTGGTGCGCCGCGGCTTCCACGGCCTCGCGGTGGCGAGCGTGGCCGAGCAGGTGGCGGTCAGCCGGCTCGTCGTCTGCCATCTCGGCGGCGGCTGCTCGGTGACGGCGGTGCTCGAAGGCCGCTCCGTCGACACGACGATGGGCTTCACGCCGCTCGACGGTGTGCCGATGGTCACCCGCTCGGGGTCGGTCGACCCCGGTGCGCTCGTCTACCTCGTGCGCAACGGGGTGACCGTGGACGACCTCGACCGCGGCCTGAACGAGGAGGCCGGGCTCGCTGCGGTCGGCGGGCTCGACGACCCGTTCGGCCTCGCCTTCTTCGCCTACCGGGTGGCGCAGGCCGTCGCGGCGATGACGACCGCGCTCGGTGGTCTCGACGCGCTCGCCTTCAGCGGCGGCATCGGCGAGAACCGGGCCGAGGTTCGGGACGCGATCGTGGAGCGTCTCGGCTTCCTCGGCGTGTTCAGCGTCGAGGTCGTGCAGCCCCGCGAGGACCTCGCCATCGCGCGCGCGGTCCGCGGTCTGCTCGCCCGCTGAGCCTGCGGCCAATTACGCAGCCCGATCGGCGCGGCCCCCGATTCGGCGAGGGGGGGTCGGACGCATCATCGAAGTGCAGTCCGACCGAAGGAGGCAACGATGAAGAGGATCCTGGTCGCCACCGACGGCTCGCCCTCGTCTGCGGATGCAATCGCCGTGGGCGTCGAGCTGGCGACAGAGCAGGCGGCGGAGCTGATCTTCGTCCATGTCGTTCCCGTGCTCGACGTCGTGCCGATCACCGGCTTCGGCGGCATCGGCGGCGGGTTCGCACACGAGCCGACCCAGCACGACCACGAGCTGCTCGAAGACGCGGCTGCCGTGGCGAGCGAGCACGGTCTCGTCCCGACGACGGCGCTGCTGCGCGGCGACACGGTCGACGAGATCGTCGCCTACGCCGACTCGCACGATGTCGACCTGATCGTCGTGGGCTCACGCGGCCACGGTGCGATCACGAGCGCCCTGCTCGGCAGCGTGTCCCGTGGCGTGCTCGCGGAGACCAGGCGACCGGTGCTGGTCGTCCGGCCCGCCGTCGTCGCCGTCGCGGCGGGTACCGGAAGCTAGTCGCCGTCCGTCTCGAGCAGCCCCTGCTTGAGCGCGTAGCGGACGAGCTCGGCGCGGGTCGAGATGCGGAGTTTCTGCATGATGTGCGCGCGGTGCGTCTCGGCCGTGCGCACCGAGATGTAGAGCTTGCCCGCGATCTCCTGGTTCGTGTGCCCCAGGGCGAGGAGGCGCAGGACGTCGCGCTCGCGGTCGGACAGCGGGTCCTCCTCTGCGCGCCGCCGCTCCGCCGCCTCGGCGGCGACCATGCGTGCGCCGAGTGCCGGGTGCACGTAGTGCCCGCCGGCGGCGACGTCGCGGACGGCGGCGACGACGTCCGTGTCGGCCGCCTCCTTCAGCACGTAGCCGGAGGCGCCCGCCTCGAAGGCCTCGCGGACGTAGCGGGGGTCGTCCTGCATGGACAGGATCAGCACGCTCGCCTCGGGTGCGTCGTGCAGGACGTCGGCGATCGCCTCGATGCCGGTCTTCCCGGGCATCACGACGTCCATCAGGATCACGTCCGGCTTCGTCGCGCGCGTCTGGAAGACCGCGTTGCGGGCATCGCCGGCCTCGCCCACGACCTCGATGTCGGCCTCGGACTCGAGCACCTTGCGCAGGCCGCTCCGGACGACGGCGTGGTCGTCGACGATCAGCACCCGGATCGCGTCGTCGCTCATCGCAGCGGCACCTCGGCGACAATCGTCGCACCTGCGCCGGGGCTCGACTCGATCTTCAGCCTGCCGCCCAGCAGCGCCAGGCGCTCGCCGATCCCGACCAGGCCGACGCCCTCGCCTGCTCTCGTCGCGTGCGAAGCCGCGGCCGTCGTCCTCGATCACCGCCGTGACCGCGCGGCCGCTGCGGGCGAGGACGATGCTCACGGCAGCTCGCCTGCGCGTGCTTGACGACGTTCGTGAGCGCCTCCTGGACGATGCGGTAGAGCGCAGTCTCGACGTCGCCGTGGCAGCCGGTCGCCGACGTGCGCCTCGAGGTCGACCCGCATGCCGGTCTGCTCGGCGAACGTGTCGCACAGCCGCTCCAGGGCCGCCACCAGCCCGAAGTCGTCGAGGGCCTTCGGCCGCAGCTCGACGGCCAGGCGCCGCACGTCGTGCAAGCGTCTCGACCACCTGCTCGCGAACCGACGCGAGCGCCTCCGCCCGCTCGGCGTCGGTGCCGGCCTCCTCGACCGCCTTCAGCCCGAGCAGCACCGACGTCAGCTCCTGGCCGGTCTGGTCGTGCAGCTCGCGCGCGAGCCGGCGCCGCTCGAGCTCCTGGGCCTCGACGACCCGTCGGAGTGCGTCCCCGGCCACCCGGGCGGACAGGTCGACGGCAACCGCCGCGCGAGGCGCGAACGTCTCCGCCAGGCGCAGGTCGTCGTCCGTGAAGCGTGGATCGCCGCCTCCTTGTCGTGGGCGACGATGACGCCGATCGTCCGGCCGCCCGCCACGAGCGGCACGTACAGCCCGCTCGTGGCACCGAGCCGAGCGGCCGCGTCCGCGTCGACCTCGGGATCGTCCGCGAGCCGGTCGACCCGCTCGGCGCGGCCGCGCTCGAGCACGCGACCGCTCTTCGACCCCTTCCGCTCGAGGAGCATGCCGACGATCTCGGCGGCATGGTCGCCCGCCGGCTGCCTCGATGCGGAGCGTTCCGTCTGCCGTCGGCAGCGCGATCGTGACGAGGCGGGCGTCGATCAGGCCGCCGACGCGGCGTGCGATGAGGTTCAGCAGCGGTGCGAGCTCGATCTCGCTGGCGAGCGCCGTTCCCACCTCGTTGAGCGCCTCGAGCTGCTCGGACCACGACGTCGCCGCCTCGTACAGGCGGGCGTTCTCGATCGCCACGGCCGCCTGGCTCGCCAGCGTCTCGACGAGCTCCTGATCGCCCGCCGTGAACGAGCCCGTGCGCCGCTCCGTGAGGTAGAGGTTGCCGAAGGCGCGCCCGCGCAGCAGGATCGGCACCCCGAGGAAGCCGCGCATCGGCGGGTGGTGAGGAGGGAAGCCGACCGAGCGCGGGTCGTCGGCGATCGATTCGAGACGGAGCGAGCGCGCGTCGCTGATCAGGGCGCCGAGGATGCCCCGCCCCTGCGGGAGCTCCCCGATCCTGTCCACCGTCTCTTCGTCGATGCCGGTGTGCACGAAGCGCTCGAGCTCGGTCCCGGCCTCGTTGATGACTCCGAGCGCCGCATACCGGGCCTCCGTCAGCGAGGCGGCGGTCTCGACGAGCTTCTGCAGCAGGTCGTCGAGCGACAGCTCGGAGCTGAGGGCGATGCCGGCAGCGACGAGCCCTCGCAGGCGGTCGGTCTCGGGCACGGAGCGATTATCGCCGCGCGCCCGCGGCGCCTCTGCGGAGAAGTACCGAACTGGAATCCGTGCGCCGCCCGAATCGGCCCGGCGTCGTTGCGCGCCACGGTGGGAGCAGGTACGCGGTGACCGCACATGTCCATCCGCCCGTCGACGCCCCGCGCACCCGGTTCGCGAGCTCGCGGCTTCCCGATCTCGTCGAGGAGTATCTGGTCGCTCGTTCGCGCGCGACGCGGTGGCGCCGGCGGCCGTGCGCCTGAGGCAGGTCGGCGTCATGTGGAGTCGGCCCGGCGCCCGGGCGCTGCGGTTCGAGGCGACGGAGGAGCTGTCCGTCGACCGGCTCGCCTTCTGGTGGCGGGCGCGCTTCCCGATCGCGGGGCCACTCGGGCTCGCCGTCGCCGACGAGCTCGAGGGCGCCAAAGGCCGACTGCGCGTCTCGGCGCTCGGCATTCCTCTGCGGACGAAGACGGGGCCGGAGCTGACGGTCGGGCAGGCGATGCGGTACCTGGCGGAGCTTCCATGGGTGCCCCATGCGATCGCCGACAACCCGCACCTGGAATGGTGCGAGGTCGACGAGCGCACGGTCGAGGTGTCGGCACGCATCGGCCCGAGCCGCGCCGCGGTGTACTGGACCTTCGACGACGCCGGCGACGTCGTCCGAGCGATCGGCTCGCGGCCGTACCCAACCGGGAGGACGTTCGTGCCCCGGCTCTGGGGCGGCGACCTCGGCGAGTTCGCCACGATCGCGGGGCTGCGCTGCCGACCGCCGCCGAGGTCTGGTGGGACCTGCCCGACGGCCGGTTCGTCTACTGGCGCGGCCGCGTGACCTCCCTCGAGCAGGTCGCCGCGCGACCGCCGATCGGCGGCTTCGCCTAGCCCGAGCTCCCGGTCTCGTCGTGCGGCGCCCCCACGGGCTTGGACTCGGAGGAGCCGCGCTGACGGAGGTAGATCGTGAACACGGCCAGCGTGCCGACGGCGAGAAACTCCGACTGCCAGTTCTGCAGCGTCCGCTCCCAGAAGTCGGGCTTCACCACGTACCCCGCCCAGCCGACGGTCGCCTCTCCGTGCTCGCGCTGCTCCGCGTCGTAGCCGCGCCAGCCGGTGAGTGACTGGGCGAACCACGAGAACAGGAAGATCGCGAGCATCACGAGCAGCAACGAGTTCTCGAAGAGGCGGCGGCGCCAGCCTCCGATCGTCGCCCAGCGTGGAGCGCGGGCGGGCGCATGGCTGCCGACCCGCTGCATCCGATCCGTCTCGCGCCCGGCGTCCTCGGGTCGCTTCGACTCGTTCGATCCCTTCTGCACGAGCCAGACCGTCGCGAGGATGAAGGCCGAGAACTGCATGAACTCGGACTGCCAGTTCTCCATCACGGCCTGGCCGAACTCCGCGGACGTCACGTAGTCGAGCCACCCGACCGGTGCACCGTCGTGTGCCCGCTGCTGATCGTTGAACGCATGCTGGCCGGCGAGTGACTGGCCGGCCAGCGTGACGAGGAAGAGGAGCCCGAAGACGATCGACAGGGCGTTCTCGAACAGCCAGCGTCGCGCGTTCATCCCGTCAGCCCGATAGACGATGGCGCCGGCGAGCCCCACCACGATGACGGCCACGTAGAGCCAGAACATCGTTCGCACGGCAGACACCGTTCCCCGGCCGCGTGCGTGAAAAACGAAGGGGGTGCCCGCAGCGTGCGGGCACCCCGAGGCTGCCCCGGCTAGATGCCCTTCAGCGTCAGCGTGCGGCGGACGGTGCCGCCGTGCACGTCGTTCGCGTCGACGGTCATCGTGTACGTCGCGCCCTTGCGCACCGGGAAGTCGACCCGGAAGCGGATCCAGCCGTCGATGCCGAGGGCGGTCTGCGGCTGCTTGATCGCGTAGGTGGTGCGCCCCTGGGCGACGCGGTAGGTCACGCCGATCTTCGCGCCCGGCTTGTTCGTCGCTGCGAACTCACGCACCGAGACGCCGACGATCGGCCGCGTTCCGGCCTTGGCGCTCACGATGCTGTTTCGCGCATCGAGCGGCTTGGCGGAGCCGGCGAAGGCGGCCCGCCCGGGCTTTGCCGCTCCGCTCAGGCGGTAGAGACCGCTCTGCCAGAGGCTCGTCCGCGTGTCCTGGAACACGAACCAGACGAACATCTGGACGCGTTGGTCCTTCCGCGCCATGGCGATCGCCTGCTTGATGTAGACGGCCTGCTGGGCCTCCGTGACGCCCGCCGGCTCGCCGGGCCGGGTCTCGTGCCCGTACTCCGTGATCCAGATCGGGATGCCCTTGCGCTTGAACCACGTGTCGAGCGACTTCTCGAACTGCGGCAGCGACGCGAGCGAGACGTTCGGCCAGCGCACCTTCTGCGTCGGCTTCATCTTCACCGGCACCGGATACGGATGGTGCGCCCAGGCGTCGAACTTGAGGCGCGGGTTGGCCTGTGCGACGAGCTGTGCGAAGCGGCCGGGCGAGTGGGTGCCCGACTTGCCTGCGAGTGGCTTGTCCCGGCCGGCGGACGACGTCTCGCCGATTCCCACCTGCGCCCTCGAGTTCCCGGCCTTGATGCCGGCGTATGCGGCGGCGTACAGCTTGGCGTAGTTCTGCGGCCCGACCGAGCGGCCCTTCGAGTCGAACTGCGGCGCCAGGAAGAGCTGGAGGTTGGACTCGTTCCAGACCGACCAGAAGCGGACGAACGGGTACCCGGGATTGCGGCCCGAGTAGCGCTGCGAGAGCGCCCGCGAGAAGTTCCGGAGATCGTTGAGGTTCTTCGGCATGTATGCCGGGCCCTTGTTGCCGTTGGCCCAGCGCGGGGTGCCCCAGATGGTGAGGAGCACCTCCATCCCGCGCGCCTGTGCGTCGCGGATCAGCTGATCGACGTCGTCGAGCCGGTACGCCGGATCGAACGGATTCGCCGCGTTTCGAGGCCTGGTCTTGGCCACGTCGGACCACGTCACGACCGCTCTGAACATCGTTGCGTTCGCGGCCCTGGCGCGGTCGAGCATCGAGGTGCGGTCGGCCTCCCAGCGGAAGCTGGGATCGTCGTGGAAGCCGATCCACATACGGTCGGCGGCTGCGCCCAGCGGCACCGCGGCGAGCGCGGCGAAGCAGGCGACCGCCGTCAGGCGAGCGAGTCTCCTCACGGGCATGCTCCTTTGTCCGGTCGCAAGTCGCCGGCCACCGTAGCGAAGCGGTCGTACGGAGGATGTAAAAGAAGACGGCGGCTAGGCGGCGCTGCGGAGCGCCTCGATCTCGCGCGAAACGGCCAGCCGCTGCAGGGCCTGCGCCTCGATCTGGCGCACCCGCTCGCGCGTCAGTCCGAGCGTCCGCCCGATCTCCTCGAGCGACTTCGGCTCCCCGCCCGTCAGGCCGTAGCGCATGCGCAGGACCGAGGCCTCGCGGTCGGGGAGGCTGTCGACGGCGGCGTGCAGCGTCGCCTCGGCGAGACTGACTTGCACCTCTTCCTCGATCGACTGGTGGTCGGTCGGCATGAGGTCTCCGATCGACGCGTCGTTGTCCTCGCCGAGCGGCTTGTCGAGGCTGGTGACGGCCCGGGCCGCGGAGCGCACCTCGTGGAGGTGTTTGAGCGAGAGCTTCGCGGCCTCGGCCAGCTCGTCGTCGGTCGGCGGGCGGCCGAGCCTGGCGACGAACTCCCGCTCGGCGCGGCCGATCCGCTGCTCGCGCTCGGCGATGTGCACCGGGATCCGGATCGTGCGCGACTTGTTCGCAACGCCGCGCTGGACGGCCTGCCGGATCCACCAGGTCGCATAGGTCGAGAACTTGAAGCCGCGGCGCCAGTCGAATTTCTCGACCGCCCGGATCAGGCCGATCACGCCCTCCTGGATGAGGTCGAGCAGCGACAGCCCGTGACCCTGGTAGCGCTTGGCGATCGACACGACGAGCCGCAGGTTCGAGTTGATCATCCGGTCCTTCGCGGCCGCATCACCCCGCTCGACGAGCTTGGCCAGCTCGACCTCCTCGGCCGCCGTCAACAACGGGTACCGGCCGGCCTCGTTCAGGAACAGCTGCAAGGAATCGGTGGTCGCCTGCGCGAGATCGCCGTTGACGTACGTGGCGTCGTCGTCGGTCTGCCGGCTGCAGTCGTCGGTCAGCGTGATGTGCCGTTCCTCGAGCTCCGCGTAGATCCGCTCGAGCTCGTCGTCGTCGAGGTCGAGCTCCTGGATCAGCTGGCTGAACTCGGACATGTTGACGCAGCCGGCCTCCTCGCCTGCCTCGAGCAGGGGCTTGAGCGCGTCGACGGTCACGGCGTGGCCATTCCCATGTCCATGACGAGGGTAACCCGGCGTCGGCGTCTCGGGAAGGCCATCGCGTACACTCGGCGAAGCATGGTCTGGGAGGCCGTCTTCCTGCTCGTCGTGCTGAAGATTCCGATCGTGTACCTGTGCGTGGTCGTCTGGTGGGCGATCAGGGCCGAGCCGCGTCCCGAGGCGGGCGCGGCGCTCGTCGCGCGCGTGAGCCCGACCGACCCGGAGGGCTGCAGCTGGCGAGACCGGCGCCGTGCGCGGCTCGTCGGCGGACGTGGCCCACGTCGCCGTCCCGGCCGTGGGCCGGCCCGCACGGCCTACGCACGCGCCCCGGAGCGCCGGTGAGCGCCGTCCCCGAGCCCCGCCAGAGTTCGGCCGACGCGATCGGCGGCCTGCTCGCGGCTGCGTCGATCTTCTTCGGGGCGCTCGGGGTGGTGCAGACGCCGGTCCGCATCATTCCGATCGCGGTCGTCATGGCCCTCGTCGCCGTGCGCATGACCGACCGCCACCGCACGCTCGCCACCTGGGCTGTGTGGCTGAGCATCGTGTGGTGGCTGCTCGGGATGACCGTGGCGATCGTCACCGAGAACCCGCTCTACTAGGGGAACCGTGCCTCCGCGCGACGTCGACGGCCTGAACGCGGGCTACGCGAGCCTTCTGCTCGAGGACTACCTCGAGAACCCGGACGCCGTGCCGCCCGAGTGGCGCGAGCTGTTCGAACAGGGCGGCGCGGCCGAGCTGCTCGAGCACCATCCAGGGCTCCAGCGCCTGCTCGAGGCGGCCGGCAACGGGTCGCGGGCCGATGCCGCGGCGCCGCCGACGAACGGCGCCGGGACCGCTCCGCCGCCGGCGCCGGCGCACGCGCCGCCGGAGCGGCCGCCGGTCGCGGACGACACCATGCTCGCCGCCGTCGCGGCCGCGACCTCCGTCGTGAAGGCCCACCGCACCCACGGCCACCTCACGGCCCGGCTCGACCCACTCGGCTCCGAGCCGCCGGGCGATCCGGCGCTCGACGAGACGCGGATGATCCCGCCGCTCACGCCCGAGCTGCAGGCGCAGATCCCGGCGTCCGTGCTCCGCCTGCACGTGCCCGGCGCGACGCTGCGGGAGGCCCTGCCGGCCTTGCGCGAGGTCTACTGCGGGACGATCGCCTACGAGATCGAGCACATCACCGACCACGGCGAGCGCGTCTGGCTGCGCGAGGCGATCGAGTCGGGACGCTTTCGCCAGCCGCTCGAGCCCGAGGCCCGGACGGCGCTCCTGCGGCGCCTCTCGCAGGTGGAGGGCTTCGAGCAGTACCTCCGCCGCGCGTTCCTCGGGCAGAAGCAGTTCTCGCTCGAGGGCCTCGACGTGATGGTGCCGATGCTCGACGAGGCGATCGAGCTCGCCGTCGAGGAGGGCGCGCACGAGGTCGTCATCGGGATGGCGCACCGCGGCCGGCTGAACGTGCTGACGCACGTCGTCGGCCGCTCGTACGAGTCGATCCTGCGGGAGTTCGAGGGTGAGCGCTCGTACGACGCGATCGTCGCCGACCCGGAGGGCGGCTCGGGCGACGTGAAGTACCACCTCGACGCGACCGGGACTCGCCGCACCGACGCCGGCGAGATCGAGGTCACCGTCGCCGCGAACCCGAGCCACCTGGAGGCAGTCGACCCGGTTGTCGAAGGCCGTGCGCGGGCCGAGCAGACCGACCGCAGCTCTGGCTGCGGCATCCACGACCCGTCCGTCGCCACGCCGATCCTCATCCACGGCGACGCGTCGTTCGCCGGGCAGGGCGTCGTGGCCGAGACCTTCAACCTGCAGAACCTCGAGGGCTACTCGACCGGCGGCACGCTGCACCTGATCGGCAACAACCAGGTCGGCTTCACGACCGACCCGATGGAAGGCCGCTCGACGCGCTACTCGAGCGACCTGGCCAAGGGCTTCGACGTGCCGATCATCCACGTCAACGCCGACGATCCGGAGGCCGCCGTCGCCGCGATCCGCCTCGCGATGGCGTACCGGCGCGAGTTCGGCCACGACGTCGTCGTCGACCTCGTCGGCTACCGCCGGTTCGGCCACAACGAACAGGACGAGGCGGCCTACACGCAGCCCCTGATGGTGGAGCAGATCGCCGAGCAGCCGACCGCCCGCCAGCAGTACGCGGCGCGGCTCATCGCCGACCGGCTGATCGACGAGGCGGGTGCCAACGCGCTCGTCGAGGATGCGCAACAGGAGCTGCGAAGCGCGCACGAGCGGCTGAAGGCATCGCTCGAGCAGGGCGAGACGCCCGACGAGCGCGTGCCGCGCTCGACGGGCGACGTGGTGCACACGGCCGTCCCCGCCGACCGTCTGACGATCCTCAACGACCAGCTGCTGGCGCTCCCGGACGGCTTCGCCGCCCACCCGAAGCTGGCGAAGCAGCTCGAGCGGCGCCTCGAGACGGTACGCGAGGGAGGGATCGACTGGGGCCAGGCCGAGGCGCTCGCATTCGCGTCCCTGCTCGAGGACGGCATCCCGATCCGGCTCTCGGGCCAGGACACCGAGCGCGGCACGTTCTCGCACCGGCACCTCGTGCTCCACGACCCCGGTTCCGGAGAGATGTGGACGCCGATGCAGCACCTGCCGGGAGCGACCGCCTCGTTCGAGGTCTACAACTCGCCGCTCTCCGAGTACGCGGCGCTCGGCTTCGAGTACGGCTACTCGATCGCCGCGCCGGACACGCTCGTGCTCTGGGAGGCGCAGTTCGGCGATTTCGTGAACGGCGCTCAGGTCGTGGTCGACCAGTTCCTCGTCGCGGGCCTCTCCAAGTGGGGGCAGACCTCCCGCCTGACGCTGCTGTTGCCGCACGGCTACGAGGGCAACGGCCCGGAGCACTCGAGCGCCCGGCTCGAGCGCTTCCTGCAGCTCGCGGCGCAGGAGAACGTCCGCATCGCCAACTGCACGACCGCGGCGCAGTTCTTTCACCTGCTGCGCCGCCAGGCGCTCGACGCCACGGCTCGGCCGCTCGTCGTGATGACCCCCAAGGGGCTGCTACGCCTGAAGCAGGCGACGTCCTCGCTCGACGAGCTCGCCGGCGGGTCGTTCCAGCCCGTCATCGCCGACGCGGGCGCCGATCCGGAAGCGGTCCGGCGGCTCGTGCTCTGTTCGGGGAAGATCTACTACGACCTCGTGGGACACGAGGAGCACGCGAACGCGACGGATGTCGCAGTCGGCAGGCTCGAGCAGCTCTACCCGTTCCCGGTCGAGGCGGCCGCGGAGCTCTGCTCCGCGTACCCGCACCTCAGCGAGCTCCTGTGGGCCCAGGAGGAGCCGCAGAACATGGGCGCGTGGCGGACGATCCGCCACCGGCTCGAGAACGCCGTCCCGTCGGGCGTGCCCGTGCATTTCGTCGGCCGGCCGTGGCGCGCGAGCACCGCCGAGGGCTACCCGACGGCGCATCTGCGTCAGCAGGACCGGATCGTCCGGCAAGCGCTAGGCCGCGAGAGCTAACCCCCGCGCGGGCGGCGGCGCTGCCTCGCGGACTGCGCGAAGCGTGGTCCGTGCTCACGGAGTGCCTGCACGAGCTGGCGGCGCTGCGCCGCGGGTAGCTGTCGCCAGACGCGCCAGGCGATCAGCGCCATCGCGAACGGCAAACGGACGTAGCGGCGGGCCACCGCCCTAGTCTGCCCGGTCCGGGGACCGCGGCAAACGGTGAAGACGTCGTGCGCGTCGACTAGTGGTCGTCGCGATCGTCGTCGCGGTCGTCCCCTTCGGGCCGCTGGCGGCCGCGCTCGCCGGGGTCGTTGCCGAGCGTCTCGTCGTCGCAGTCGTCCGCGTCGTGGTGGCGGCCCCGCTCGCCGTCGCCGCGATCGCGGCCGCGGCCGCGCATGTCGTCGTCGCGGTCGTCCTCCTCGGCCGGCGGCGCTTGCTCGGCCTCGGGCGGCGAGGCCTCGGGCGGTGCGGCTGGCGGCGGCGCGGCTGCCGGCGGCGCGACTGCGGGCGGCGGGGCCGCGGGCGGGGTCGCCCGCGGGGCCGGGGCCGCGACCGGCGCGGCCGCGAGCGCCGCCCCTCGCACCGGCTTAGTGGCCGGGCCGTCGGTCGCGCGAGGCGCAGCTGTGGCGGCCGAAGCGACGGTCGCGTCGCGCACGCGGGCCTGCGCCGCGGCGGCAGGCCGCGAGGCCACGCGGGGGGCGACGCTCGCTGGAGTCCGCACGGGCGGTGGGGCGGCCAGCCTGATCACGGGCGGCGGGCCCTGTGCGGCGACCGACAGCCTCGGCACAGAGACCTCCGTGCTGTCCAGCAGAATCGCGGGCACCTCGAGAGATGCCGCCGAGCCGGCGAGCACGAGCGCTGCCATCGCACATTGACTCCAGGTCGGCCTCATGGTTTCCCCCTCACTTGCCGACACCCTTTTGAGGGAGTATCGGCAGCAAGGGGGAGAACCTTAGGGTGGCCACGATCGGCAGTTTCCGATTCCGGCTCGTCGCCTACTTCGTGCTGCTCTCGCTGCTCCCCCTCGCGGCGGCCTGGTGGGCGCTCGGGGCGATCGCGCAGCGCAGCGTCCGCAGCTCGGCCGACGCAAGGCTCGAGTCGGGGCTCCGCGCCGCGATCGCGGCCTACGAGGACGAGCTGGCCGGGGTCGAGGACCGGGCCGAGACGCTGGCACGCGATCCTCGCCTGCAACGCGCGCTGCAAGCCGGGAGCCGGCAGGCGATCGCGCGGAGGCTCGAGGGCGAACCGCCCGCACGCGTGCAGCCACCCTCGGGCTCTCCGATCGGCGCGATTCCCGAGCCAGCGGCCGAGCGCCACGTCACGGTCGTCGGTCCGCACGGTGAGTTCGACGTCGCCGTCGGGCTCCCGCTCGACACCGCTCTGCTCGAGCGCCTGCGAGCCCGCTCCGGGCTCGCCGAGGACCATCGTCTGCTGCTGCTCGACCGCGATGCGGCCCCACTGACGTTCGGCACGACCGAGGTGGGCGGTCGCGACCACCGCGTGATCGGCGTCCCGCTCGACGATGCACGAAGCCCGGTCCTCGTCGCCGCGGTGCCCCAGAGCCTGCTGGACGCCGAGCAGCGGAGCTTCCAGACCAGGCTGCTCGCCGGCCTGCTCGCCGCGATCGCGCTCATCGGCGGCGTGGCCTACATCGCGGGCCGGTCGATCGTCGGGAGCCTGGGCGACCTGTCGTCGGCGGCGAATGCGATCGCAG
Source organism: uncultured Gaiellaceae bacterium (assembly GCA_963733065.1). Lineage (GTDB taxonomy): Bacteria > Actinomycetota > Thermoleophilia > Gaiellales > Gaiellaceae > CAVTBT01. The sequence continues at coordinate 307,584 of CAVTBT010000003.1, read as the reverse complement.
CGGGCCGGCTCGACGAGCGCGTGGACGTCAACGGGCGCGACGAGTTCGCCGCGCTCGGCCGTGCGTTCAACAACATGGCAGAGCAGCTCCAGCAGCGGCTCGCGGACCTCGACAGCGAGCGCCTGCGCTTCCGTCACGCCGCCGACCACTTCGGGGACGCGCTCGGGGCGACGCTCGACTCGGCGCAGCTCAAACAGATCGTCGTCGAGACGGCGGTCGAGGTGACCCGGGCCGAGGGCGGGTTCATCGTCGGCGACGTGGGCCCGATGGTGCATGTCGGCGACCCGCTGGCCGGGCCGGATCGCATGGATCTGCCTCTTGTCGCAGGACGGACGACGTTCGGCACGCTCGTCCTGCTTGGGGTGCAGTTCGACGACGATGCCCGCCTGGCCGCGAACTCCCTGGCGGGGCAGGCGGTGATCGCGCTCGAGAATGCCCGCCTGCACGGCCTGGTCGAGCGGCAGGCCCTCGTCGACGGCCTGACCGGATTGGCCAACCGGCGGCACCTCGATCAGGAACTGGCCGGCAATCTCGCGCGCGCCGAGCGCGCCGGCGGCTCGCTGGCGCTCGTCCTGGCCGACCTCGACGACTTCAAGGCCGTGAACGACAGGTACGGCCACGCCTGCGGCGACGCCGTGCTGCGCGAATTCGCCGCGCTGATGAACGAGGTCGTGCGCGAGGGCGACACCGCCGGCCGCTGGGGCGGCGAGGAGTTCGCGCTCGTGCTGCCGGACGCCGACGCCGAGGGCGCAGCGGGCGTGGCAGAGCGGCTGCGCGAGGCCCTGGCCGACACGACGATCCTCTCGCCGGAGGGTGCCGCGCTCCGCGTGACGGCGAGCGTCGGCGTCGCCGCGTTTCCCGAAGCGGTCGGCCGCGCCGCGCTCGTCGAGGCGGCCGACGAGGCGCTGTACCGCGCGAAGCGCGCCGGTAAGAACCAGGTCGTGGTGGCGTCCTCGCCGGGCGACGAGGTCTGAAAAACGGCGGGAGCAGGCGGAACCCGGGTGAGCCTGTTGTACAATCCCGCGTCGCACCGCCTCCCGCCCCCGACCAGGAGCCCCTATGCCCGTTGAGACCCCCTCGCTGTTCGCGCAGGTGATCCAGGATCACCTCGAGTTGAAGCGTCGGAACGCCAGCCTCGACGGCACCATGCCGATCGACCGCTACGCGAACGACGACCCGTTCGACAACCACCCGCTCTTCAAGTCCGAGGAGCAGGCCCGCCTCGAGGAGACGATCGACGGCGAGCCCGCGGTGAGCCTTTCCTCGTCGGCCCTGCCCTGGCCGGGCGAGGAGACCGAGGAGCAGCAGTCCGAATCGATCGAGGACTCGCTGTGGGGCACCTCGCCTCGCGAGTTCAACTGGGGCGACTAGGACGAGCCCGCTAGGGCCGCGAGGCCCTCGGCGACGCGCCGCAGGTCGGCGACGAACGCTGCTCGTTCCGCCGCGCGGTCCTCGTCGCGCGCACGCAGAATCGCGGACGGATGGATCGTGGCCGTCACAAGCGGCGCCAGCTCGGACTCGACGGGCCGGCCGCGTTCCTTCGTCACCCGGAAGCTCCGGCCGAGCAGCGCCTGCGCCGCGGTGGCGCCCAGCAGGACGAGCGCTGTCGGCCGCATCACCGCCAGCTCGGCGTCGAGCCAGGGGCGGCACGCGGCGACCTCCCCGGCGTTCGGCTTCTGGTGGATGCGGCGCTTGCCGCGAGGCTGCCACTTGAAGTGCTTGACGACGTTCGTGACGTAGGCGGCGCCGCGGTCGATGCCGGCTTCCGTGAGCGCCTCGTCGAGCAGGCGACCGGCCGGCCCGACGAACGGCCGCCCCTCCGTGTCCTCGCGGTCGCCGGGTTGCTCGCCGACGAGCATCACCTCCGCGTGCCGGGCGCCCTCGCCGAACACCGTTTGCGTGCCGGTGAGATGGAGCGGGCACGCGGTGCAGCCGGCGGCGGCGGCGCGCAGGCTCTCGAGGGTCGGCCGCTCGGGCAGGAAGTTTGCTGCGGTCACCTCCAGCGTTCTTCCCGGTAGGGTCGCTTCGTGACACACGAGGAGCGGCTCCAGCGCTACGCAGAGCTCGCCGTGCGGGTCGGCGCGAACGTGCAGCCGGGGCAGCCGGTGGGTGTCTGGGCGCTGGTCGAACACGTGGAGGTGGCACGTGCGATCGCGGCCGAGTCGTATCGCGCCGGTGCCGGCCGCGTTCACGTCCAGTACCTCGACCGGCACATACGGCGCTCGGCGATCCAGTTCGGCCCGGAAGAGACGCTCGGCCAGACCGCGGAGCACGTTCTCAGCTGGGTGCGGGGCCTCGCGGACGACGACAGCGCGTTCATCCAGCTCTCGGGCGATCCGGGGCTCCACCTGTTCGACGACCTCGACCAGGAGCGCGTCGGCAAGTCCGAGCCCGTCGACTACCGGCGCGCCTGGCTTCCTCACGTCGTCAACCGGACCGTCAACTGGACGATCGTCGCCGCGCCGAACGAGGGGTGGGCGACAGCGCTCTTCGGCGAGCCCGATCTCGAGCGGCTCTGGCAAGCCGTCGCCACCGCGACACGTCTCGACGAGCCCGACCCGGTGGCCGCCTGGCAGGAGCACATCGCGCGGCTCAAGGCGCGCGCGGCGGCGCTGAACGAGCGCCGGTTCGACGCGGTCCGGTTCCGTGGGCCGGGCACGGACCTCACGGTCGGGCTCCTGCCCGGCTCGCGCTGGCTGTGCGCGACGTTCGAGAGGCGCGACGGGGTCGAGCACCTCCCGAACATTCCGACCGAGGAGGTCTTCACGAGTCCGGACTGGCGTCGCGCCGACGGCACCGTGCGCTCCACCTTCCCGCTGTCCTCGAGCGGGACGATCGTCCGCGATCTCGAGATGCGGTTCGACGGCGGGCGCGTCGTCGACGTGCGCGCCTCGGAGGGGTTGTCGGTGATCGAGAACCAGCTCGCCACCGACGAGCAGGCGCGATTCCTCGGCGAGGTGGCGCTCGTCGACGGCACGTCGGCCGTGAAGCGGACGGGCCTCGTCTTCAACGACACGCTGTTCGACGAGAACGCGTCGTGTCACATCGCCTATGGCAACGGGCTGCCGATGGCGGTCGAGGGCATGGACGGGAAGAGCGGCGACGAGATGCTCGCGGGGGGCGTCAACGTCTCGGGCGCGCACACCGACTTCATGATCGGCGGGCCGGAGGTCGAGGTCGACGGAATCACCGCGGCCGGCGACGCCGTGCCGCTGCTCCGCGGCGAGGTCTGGCAACTCGACTCCTAGGGCGCAGCGTGGGATGATCGCGGCGTGGAGCACGTCGAGCCGCTCGAGGAGGACCCAGGCGCGCCCGCGGTCGTCGGCATCGCGGCGTTCATCGGCCTCGGTAAAGCAGCGTTCGAGGGTCTCTTCGGGATCATCGCCCTGGCCGCGGCGGGCAGCGTCGACAATCGCTTCGGCTGGAGCGCGACGATCTTCGCCGTGCTCTACGCGGGCTCGGCCTGGCTGATGCTCCGGGGCAACCGGATCGGCATGTACATCACGGTCGTGCTCTCGGCGCTCGGCCTGATCGCGGCGATCATCTACCTCCTGGACGCCGGCGACGTCACCTTCATGGCCGTGCTGCTGATCGGCGGGCTGAACGCGCTCGTCCTGTACCTCCTGCTCGGCACGCGCAGCGCCCGCGAGTACTTCGCGCGCTGAGTCCTGCGCCTGAGTCCTAGGCGACGCGCGGCACGGCGACGCCGTGCAGCTGGCGCGCGAGGCGGCGGAACGGGCCGTCCTGCTCGAGCAGCTCTGCCTCGGTGCCGCGCTGGACGATGCGCCCGTGCTCGACGACGAGGATTGCGTCGGCGCGCCGGACGGTCGCCAGCCGGTGGGCGATGATGATCGACGTCCGGCCGGCCAGCAGGCGGTCGAACGCGCGCTCGATGAGGATCTCCGTCGGGCGGTCGATGTTCGACGTCGCCTCGTCGAGGATGAGGATCCGCGGATCGGCAAGGAGCGCCCGCGCGATCGAGATCAGCTGGCGCTCGCCCGCCGAGAGGCCTGCGCCGCCCTCGCGGACGAGATGGTCGAGCCCGCCGTCGAGGCGCGCCGCGACGCGGTCGACCCCGACCGCCCGCGCCACGGCGAGCACCTCGTCGTCGGTCGCGTCGGGCTTGCCGAAGCGGATGTTGTCGGCGACGGTGCCGCTGAACAGGAACGGATCCTGGAGCACGACGCCGAGCTGGCGGCGGTAGCTGCGGAGCTGGACGTCACGCAGGTCGACGCCGTCGACCCGCACCGCGCCGCTGTCCGGGTCGTAGAAGCGGGCGATCAGCCGGGCGGTCGTCGACTTGCCGCCGCCCGACTCCCCGACCATGGCGATGCAGCCGCCCGGCGGGACGTCGATCTCGATCGCGTGCAGCACCGGCTCGTCGCGGTAGGCGAAGGTCACCCGGTCCAGCTGCAGCCGGCCCTCGATTCTGGGCAGCGGCGCCGCGCCCGGCCGGTCGGCGACGTCGATCTCGGCGTCGAGGACCGACGAGATCTTGCCCATGGCCGCGCTGGCCGCCTGCACCTGGCCGTACAGCTCCGACAGCTCCTGCAGCGGCTGGAAGAGCAGCTGCAGGAGCCCGATCGCTGCGATCAGCGTGCCGATCTCGAGCGAGCCGCCGCCGATCAGCTTCGCCCCCGCAAAGAGGACGGCCGCTGTCGCCACGACGCCGAGGAACTCGATCGCCGGGAAGAAGACCGACGAGAGCTTCTGGGCGCGGGTGTTGGCGCGCCGGTTGGCCTCGTTGAGCTCCTCGAAGTCCCGCTGGAAGGCGCGCTCGCGCCCGAACGCCTGCACGACCGCCATGCCGGCCACGGACTCGGCCAGCTGCGCCGTGACCGCGGCGATCCGCGTGCGGACCTCCGAGAACGCCTCGTGGGAGTGCTTCTGGAACCAGCGCGTGACCACGAGCCCCGGTGGGAGCACGCAGAGCGCCACGAGGCCGAGGCGCCAGTCGAGGACGAAGAGCCCGATGACCGCGGCGACGAGCGTCAGCGAGTTGACGACCAGCGTCGTCAGGCCCTGGTTGAGCACGTCGGACAGGGCGTCGACGTCGCTCGTCAGCCTGGCGATGATCCAGCCTGCCTTCTGCTCCGAGAAGTAGCGGAGCGAGAGCGAGGTCAGGTGGTCGAAGAGCGAGCGGCGCATCTCGAGCACCACGCGCTGGCCGACGCCCGCGAGGCCGAGCCACGCGGCCGTGTCGAGCAGCCACGCCGCGGCGTTCACGAGCACGTAGAGGACGACGACGACCGCCAGCCGCCGCTCGTTGTCGCCGTTGATCCCCTCGTCGATCGCGTCGCCGACGAGGTTCCAGCCGATGACGGGGCACGCGGCGGCGAGCGCGGCCAGCACGCCGATCACCGCCAGGCGGCGGCGATGTCCGGCCGTGTACGGCCAGAGGCGCGAGAGGCCGACGCGGTGCTTCCGGCTACGCGGCAAGCGTCTCGTCCCCGAACAGCGCCGCGAAGGATCCTCCCGCGGCGAGCAACTCCTCGGCCGTGCCCCGCTCCGCGATCACGCCGTCTGCGAGCACGACCGCGCGGTCGGCGACGAGCAAAGTCGAGAGCCGCTGCGTGGCGACGAGCACTGTGCGCCCCTCCACCGCCGGCCGCAGGCGCTCGACCAGCAGCCGCTCGGTCTCGGTGTCCACCGCGGACATCGGGTCGTCGAGGACGAGCACGCGCGCTCCGCCGACGAGGGCCCGCGCGAGCGCGACGCGCTGGCGCTGGCCACCGGAGAGGTTCACGCCGCGCTCGCCGATCAGCGTGTCGTAGCCGTGCGGCAGGTCGTCGACGAAGGTGGCGACGCCCGCTGCGTCGCAGGCTGCGAGCACCTCGTCCCACGGCGCGTCCGGCCGCGCGGCGGTGATGTTGTCGCGGAGCGGCACGGAGAAGAGCACCGGCCGCTGGGTGACGACACCCACGGCCCGGCGCAGCTCGGCGAGCGCCGTCTCGCGCGTGTCGACGCCGCCTACCAGGACGCGACCGCCCGTCGGGTCGTAGAAGCGCGGCAGCAGGGTCAGCAGGCTCGTCTTGCCCGACCCGGTGGGGCCGCACACGGCGACGATCTCGCCGGGCTCCACGCGCAGCTCGACCCCGCGCAGCACCTCGTGCTCGGAGCCGTACCGGAAGCGCACGGCCTCGAAGTGCACCGGCAGCGGCCCGTCGGGCAGGCGCTGCGGACGGTCCGGCTCGGGCACCGGCTCGATCCCGTCGAGCCAGGCGAAGCTCCGGCCCGCCGACGCGACCGCCCGCTGGGCGAGGTTGATGATCCAGCCGAGCGCCTCGAGGGGCCAGACGAGCTGGAGCATCAGGGTCAGGAACAGCGTCAGCTCGCCGATCGTCAACGTGCCGGCGATCACGTCGCGCCCGCCGAGCAGCAGCACGGCGGCGATGCCGAGCGTCGGCACGAACAGCATGCCGGGCAGGAACCGCGCCTCGACGGAGGCCTGCCGCATCGTCTCGTGCCGGACGTCCTCGGCGCGGCCGGAGAAGCGGGTGCGCACGTCGTCCTCCCGGCCGAACGCCTGCACCATTTCAATGCCGACGACTGCCTCGTCCGACGCCTCGGTGAGGTGGCCCTTCTTCGCCTGCACCTGCCGTGAGATCGGAAAGACCCGGTGCGCGAAGAGCCAGGTGAGGACGGCGATCGGCGGCATGGCGGCCAGCGCCCAGAGCGCGAGCTTCGCGTTCACCGAGACGAGCACGGCCGTCGCGCCGATGATCATCAGCGAGCTCTGGATGGCCTGCACGACGCCCCAGCCGATGAAGTAGCGGACTGGATAGATGTCGTTCGTCGCCCGCGAGATCACCTCGCCCGTGGCATGCCGGTCGTAGAAGGCCCGCGGGAAGCGCAGGTAGGCGTCGTAGAGCAGGGAGCGGAGGCGCGCCTCGACGTAGATGCCGACGCGTGCCGTCGCATAGCGGCGCGTGAAGTTGACGCCGAAGCGCACAACGGCCACCGCGATGATCGCGCCCAGGTACGGCAGCAGCAGCGAGTCGTCGTCGCCGACGATCGCGTTGTCGATCGTCCGCTGGATCAGGACGGGGATGGCGAGCGACAGGCACGTGACCACGAGTGCACACGCGAGGCCGATCCCCGCAAGGCGCCGCTGCTCCCACCACAGCGGCAGGAGGTGCCGCAGGGTGGGACGTAGGGCGAGATCTGGCGGATCCACGCGGTTCACAGGCCATTGTGTATCAGTCGCATCGTGGCGACATCTCGACGACGTCCACACGACACTTGACAGACATCAGTAGTGATGTCATAGTGACGTCATGCAGACAGCAAGCTACGTGCAGGCAATCCAGGCCGACCTCGCTGCCGCAGCGTCGCTCGGCGACGAGTCGATCGCCGAAGCGGGTCGCCGCCTGAGCCTCGCCGTCGAGTCGTCGCTGCAGCTGCGGCTGCTCGACCTGCTCACCGAGGTGTCGGTGGGGCTCTCGGCGCAGCTCTCGTCGGGCCGCGTCGAGGTCCGTATGACGGGTCGCGAGCCTGAGCTCGTCGTCGTCGACGAGGCGCCGGCCGAGCCGCAGGGCGCGGCTTACGGCGACGAGGTGGAGACGGCGCGCATCACGCTGCGGCTGCCCGAGGGGCTGAAGGCCCAGGCCGAGGGTGCCGCCGCCCGCGAAGGTGTCTCGACCAACACCTGGCTCGTCCGCGCGGTTGCTCGCGCGCTCGAGCCTCGCACGACCAGGATTCGAACCGGCAATCGGCTCCAGGGCTACGCCCAGAGCTGAAAAGGGGGTTCCACCATGGCACTGTTCGTCGCAGCTTTCGGACACGTCGATCTTCCCGACCCGGACGCCGACTTCCGCCGCCCCGATGGGCGCCGCACGGACTCGGCCTCCGTCCGCCGGCCCGAGCCGCGCCGCAGCGGCGCGCGCCGGGTCTAGGAGGAGACGTGGAACACATCTTCGAGACTCCCGGCGCCATCCGGCTCCGCGTTGCGATCGGCGCCGGCGACGTCCAGGTCGAGACCGCCGATCGCACCCAGACCGAGGTCCACCTCATCGCGCTGAACCGCGCCGCGGAGGAGGTCATCGGGGAGATGGTGGTGCGCTGCGAGGAGCGCGGCGGCCGCTACGACGTCGTCGTCGAGGAGCCCAAGCGAGGCTTCATGTCGTCGCTCTTCAACAACGCGGAGATCGGCGTTCGCGTGCACTGCCCGCGCGAGGCGGACGTCGAGTTCCGGACCGGATCCGGCGACGCCCGGGTGCGCGGCGACGTCGCCTCCGCCGTGGCGAAGACCGGATCCGGCGACATGGCGTTTGACGCGGTGCGCGGCGACCTCACCGTCAACTCGGCCAGCGGGGACGTGAGCGCCGGCGACGTCGGCGGCACGTGCACCGTGAAGACGGCGTCGGGCGACGTCCGCCTGGGCACCGTCGCCGGCGAGCTCGTGGCGAATCTCGTCTCGGGCGACCTGGACGTCCAGTCCGCGAACGGCTCCGTCAGCGTGCAGAGCGTGTCCGGAGACCAGCACATCCGCGCCGTCGCCGCCGGCGAGATCCGTCTCCAGGCCGTCTCCGGCGACATCCACGTCGGCGTCAGGCCGGGGCTGCGGCTCTTCATCGACGCCAGCTCGGTGAGCGGCGACATGAGCTCCGAGCTGGACAGTGCGGATGGACCGCCGGCAGAAGGCGCGGTCGTCGAGCTCCGCGCCAAGACGGTGAGCGGCGACGTGCAGATCGTCCGCGCCGCGTAGTCCGCCGCTCCCACCACATCGCATTCGGACATGGGCCTGCTGCGCCGCCATCCGGCCTTCCGCAACCTGTGGATCGGCCAGACGATCTCGGTCTTCGGCGACCAGATCTCGATCATCGCCCTGCCGCTCGTGGCGGTGCTGACGCTCGACGCCGGGCCGCTCGCAGTGGGCGTCCTGGCCGCCGCCGGGTGGGCCCCGCACCTCGTGCTCTCGCTCGGGGTCGGCGAGTGGATCGACCGGCAGCCCAGCAAGCGGCGGGTGCTCGTCTGGGCCGACGTACTGCGCTTTCTCGTGCTCGCCACGATCCCGGCCGCCTACGCGTTCGACGCGCTGACGCTCGCGCAGCTGCTGGTCGTTGCGTTCGCGGTGGGCTCGCTAACGGTGGTCTTCGATCTCTCCTACTCGACCTTCCTGCCGCTCGTCGTGCCGCGCGACGACGTCGTCGAGGCGCAGAGCCGGCTCAGCGTCTCCCGGTCCGCGTCGTACATCGGCGGGCCCGCGCTCGGCGGCGTGCTGGTGCAGGTGCTGACGGCGCCGGTCGCGGTCACCGCCGACGCCTTGTCGTTCCTCGGCGCGGCGCTCTTCATCAAACGCGCCCGCGTCGACGAGCCGGTACCCGAGCCGGCGGAAGGGTCGGTGTGGAGCCGGGTCCGGTTCGGCTTGCGCTTCGTGTTCACGCATCCGCTGCTCCGTCCGGGCGTCCTCTGCACCACCACGATCAACTTCTTCAACCTCTCGTTCAACGCGATCGTGGTGCTCTTCATGAGCGAGGAGCTGGGCCTCAGCCCGGGTCTGATCGGCATCGTCTTCTCGGCAGGCGCCGTCGGTGCCCTCGGCGGCGCCCTCGCTGCGCCCGGCATCGGACGGAGGCTCGGCATCGGCCCGGCCGTGGTGCTGGGGGCCGTGCTCTTTCCGGCGCCGCTCGTCGCCTTCCCGCTCGCGACCGGGCCGGAATGGGTCGTCGTCGTCACGCTCATCGCCGCCGAGGCCGTCGCGAGCTTCGGCGTGATGGTCTACGACGTGAACCTCAACTCGCTGAACCTGCTCGCCACGCCGTGGCACCTGCGCGGCCGCGCGTCGGGCGCCATGCGGCTGACGAACTACGGCGCCCGGCCGCTCGGTGCCCTCGCGGGCGGGCTGCTGGCGGCGACGATCGGCCTGCGCGGCGCGATGCTGATCGGTGCGCTCGGCGCACTCGGAGGCGTCTTCTGGCTCCTCGCCTCGCCGATGTCCAGGACGCGGGAGATCGCCGAGCCGGAGCCCGAGCCCGGGCCAGAATCCGTCGCCGCCTGAGCGCTACTCGTCGTCGAGGGCGTCCGCGAGCACCGCCGCGGCATAGCACTGCCACGCGAGATCGCGGTCGGAGCGGAGCACCCGAAGCGCCTCGCCGGCGCCGGGCAGCCCGCGCGTGTCGTCGTCGAGCGCCGCCAGCCCGGCCGCGAGCTGCTCGCGCGCCCGCGGCGAGTCGAGATCGGCCGCGACGGCGGTTGCCGCCCGGCCGAAGAGCTCGAGCTGTCTGTGCGGGTCGCCGCCCGCTACCAGCAGGAGCTCGGCCCGCCGCACGGCCGCGTTGCGGACGTCCTCGCCGAGCTCGACGTGTCGCCCCGCGAGGAATGCGAGCGCCGTCCACATCTCCTCCGTGGGCGCCCGCTCGAGCCCACGGATGACGTCTCGCAACGACGTACGAGGCACGCCGGAGAGGCTACGCGGCGGTCGCCGCCGCGCGCCGGGCGGACACCCGCTCGAACCAGTCGCTCCACCCGCCCTCGGTGGTCTCGATGCCGGCGTCGCGGACCTCGACGATCCGGTCGGCGATGCGATCGAGGAAGTACCGGTCGTGCGAGATGCAGACGACCGTACCCGGGAAGCGCTCCAGCGCATCCTCGAGGGTCTCGACCGAGTCGATGTCCAGGTGGTTCGTCGGCTCGTCCAGCACCAGCAGGTTCGCCCCGGAGAGCATGAGCAGCAGCAGCTGGAGGCGCGTCCGCTCGCCGCCCGACAGCAGTCGGTTCGGCCGGCGCACCTGCTCGTAGGCGAACAGGAACTTCATGAGCAGGGACACGGCCTCGCCCTCGGAGACAGGCTTCGCCAGCCGCACCGTCTCGAGCGGCGTCAGATCGGGGTCGAGCGTCTCCTGGTCCTGCGCGAGGTAGCCGACGCGGATCGAAGGCCCCACCCATACCTCGCCCTCCGTGGCCGGAGCCTCGCCGACGAGGGCCTTCAGGAGCACGCTCTTGCCGGCGCCGTTCTCCCCGACGACGCCGACGCGCTCGCCGTGCAGCACGGTGAGGTCGACCCCGGCGAGCACGGGCTCCTCGCCGAAGGCGACGCCGACAGAGCGCAGCTCGAAGACGCGCTGGCCGCCGCGGGCGTGCGGCCGCAGCTGCAGGCCGATGCGCCGCCGCTCGAGCACCGGTCGGTCGACCTTCTCCATGCGGTCAATCTGCCGCTGCTTCACGCGCGCCTGCTTGATGTGGCGCTCGTCCGGGACGCGGTGCGCCCAGTCCTTGAAGCGACGAATGGCCTCCTCGAGCCTTGCGATCTCCTTCTGCTGCGTGACGTACGACTGCCGCTGGCGCTCGAGCTCCAGCTCGCGTGCGACGGAGTACTCGGAGTACGCACCCGGCCAGAGCCGGATCCGACCGTCGTCGAGCGACCCGATGCTCGTCACCGTCTCGTCGAGCAGATAGCGGTCGTGCGAGACCACCAGCACCGCGCCGTCGAAGCCCCGCACGAGCTCCTCCACGACGGCCCGCCCTGCGTTGTCCAGGTGGGCCTCCGGCTCGTCGAGCAAGAGCACGTCGGGCGCCTGCGCGAGACAGGCGGCAAGCGCGATCAGCTTCCGCTGGCCGCCCGAGAGCGCGGTCGTCGGCAGCTCCTGTTCCTCCGCGGAGAGGCCGAACTGCGTCAGCCACGAGCGCGCCCGTCCGGCGAGGCCGGGGCCGCCCGCGGCCTCCCAACGCTCCAACAGCTCCTCCTGCCGTCGCAGCACCTTCGCCATACGATCGAGGTCGGCGGCGAGCTCGGGCGAGCCGAGGCGCTCGCCGACCGCGTGCAGCTCGGCGTCGAGCTCCGCGAGGTCCGGCCGCGCGGCGACGACGGTCTCGAGCGCCGTCCGCGCATCGCCGAGCGGGTGCTGGGCGAGCAGCGAGACGACGACGCCGCGGCGCCGTACGACGTCGCCGGCGTCGGGCGTCTCGTCTCCGATCGCGAGGCGCAGGAGCGTCGATTTGCCGGTGCCGTTGGCGCCTACGATCCCGATCCGCGTGCCGTGGTCGACGGCGAGATCCACGCCGGCGAGAACGAGCCGGCTGCCAAATGACTTGCGGACGCCGTTCAGCGCCAGCAGGCTCACGGCGTTGCTGAACGCACGCCTGCGAGAACCGCGTCGTCCTCGCCCGCGACGAGGAGGTCACAGAGCCTGCGGTCGCCGCCGAGGCCCAACCGCATGGTCATGACCTCGTAGAGCCGCTCGTCGTCGAGACCCGCCTCGCGGGCGGCATCCACGATCCGGGGAACCACCGCCCGTGGACTGCCGCCCTGGAACTGCCAGGCCGGATACAGGTACGTCTGACCGCCGGCGACGCGGACGCCGATCAACTCGCCGGCGCGCCGCATCGCGTCGATCCGGTGTCGATCGACGCCGAGGCGCGCGGACAGCCAGGACTCGGTGAGCGACTCGCTGCGCAGCCTGCGGGTGGTGGCGGTAGTGGGGTCCGTGAGCGCCGGGGTCATGCTGGTGCCAGCCGACCGCGCTGACGGCGCGGTGCGGTGAGCGACCAGCGTACTCCCCGCACGGCCCAGCCGCCGAGCGCGAGAACGAGCAGCCCGAAGGCCAGCAGCGTGAGGAGGAGCCAACCCTTCATGTGGACGAGACTACGGTGCCGACCGGCCGTGAACGTCGGCCGCAGCGCTGATTCGTCGTCGTCCTCGAGGCGGATCGGACCATCCGCCTTCCGGGCTACTGGAGCGTGGCCGCGAGGCGCTCCCAGGCGTCCGTGTTCTCGGGGTCGCCGTAGCCGATGTAGCTGCCGGTGACCCGGCCCTGCTCGTCGACTGCGAAGAACGCGGGCTGGTAGTCGGCGCCGAGGCGCTTCGCCTTCGTCCGGCTGTGGTCGATCATCTGGGGCCAGTCCCAGCCGTGCTCCTCGACGAAGTCGCGGGCGCGCGCGTCGTCATCGGCGACGTTCATGCCGACGAACTGGATCTCAGGGTGATCCTCGACGAACTCGGCGAAGGCGACCGCCTCCGTCTGGCACGTGATTCACCAGGACGACCAGAGATGAACGATCAGCTTCTTCCCACGGAAGTCCGCAAGGCTGATCGAGTCGCCTGCGAGCGAAGGCCCGACGATGTCCGGAACGGGCTCGCCCTTCGCGGCGTTCTGCGCAGGCGCTGCTCCGCCGGAGCCCCTGATGGCCTCGTCGTCGCCTTCGGCCGCGGGCGGGGGAGGTGCCGGCGCAGCGGTGGTCGCCGGCGGCGCGGTCTCGTTCTCGGCTTCGCCGCCGCAGCCGGCAAGAGCGAACACGAACACGGCGAGCGCGAGCAGCATCCCGACTCCGAACCGTCGCGACATCGGCCGCACTGTAGCCACTCCGCTCGGGCGCTTTGTGCTTTTTCGATCAGGCTGACAGCGGCATCGCACGGGCCGTCTCGACCCGGTTGCGGCCCGAGCGCTTCGCCAGGTAAAGCGCCTCGTCGGCCGCCGCGATCAGGCGCGCGGCCGTCGGCTCCTGCGGATACACGGCCACGCCGAAGCTCGCCGTGACGGACAGCAAGAAGCCCTCGGCGGTGATCGCGCGGTGCTCGAGCATCGACCGGATTCGCTCGACGAGCACCGTTGCGCCCTTCTCGTCCGTGTTGGGCAGGACGAGCGCGAACTCCTCGCCGCCCCAGCGCGCGGCGAGGTCGGCCTCGCGCATCAGCTCGCGCAGGATGTCGCTGAACTCGCGCAGGACCCGATCGCCGACAGGGTGGCCGTGGCGGTCGTTGACCGACTTGAAGTGGTCGAGGTCCGCGAGGACGAAGACGAGCGGCGTGCCCATGCGCTGGGCCTGCGAGAGCTCGGTGGCGAGCGCGGCCTCGCACTGGCGTCGGTTGGGCATCCCGGTGAGCACGTCGAGCAGCGCCTGGCGCTGGACGATCTGGTGGAGGCGTGCGTTCTCGAGGGCCGTGACGGCGTGGGTGGCGAGCGAGGCGACGAGCTCCCGGTCCTCGTCCTCGAACTTTGGGCCCGACAGCGTGAGCGTGCCGAAGCTCTCGCCGCCGATGTCGAGCCGCACGGTGACCGTCTCGCCCCCCGGGAGCGGGGTCCCTGCCCGGGCGATCACGCCCGCGTTGCCGCGAATCGTGCCGCCGCTCGCCCGCGTCGACTCGACGGCCGTGGTGACGATCACCCCGAGCAGCTGGTCGAGGTCGTGCGTCGCACCGAGGGCCTCGCCGAAGCGGAGGGTCGACTGGTGCAGCCGCCGGCGCTGTGCCTCGAGCTGGTCTGCCATGTCGTTGAAGGCCATGGCCAACTGTCCGAACTCGTCCCGCGTGTTCACAGGCACCCGCTCGTCGAGCCGGCCCGCCGCGATCGCCTCGGCGACGCCGACGAAGCGCGAGATGGCGCGGACGATGGCGAGACCCTCGGCGTAGGCCAGCAGGGCGATCAGCGCCAGCGACCCGAGGAGGCCGGCGAGCAGGCGGCGGCGCTCGGCGCTTGCGGCGGCATCGATCAGGTCCTGCGGCGTCACCACCGCCAGCTGGAGGGAGCCCTGGGGGGACGTCGTCACGGCCGCGACGCGCACGCGCTCGCCGGCGAGTCGCACGGTGCCGGCGTGGCCGTCCGGTGGTTCGAAGGTCGCACCCACGAAGCGGCCCGCGGCGACCCGCGAGCCCGAGACGACGAGCAGCCGGTCGTCGGCGGCAAGCCCGGCCCGGTCGGAGAGCGAGCGCACCAGCAGCTCGGCTTCGGCTCGCGGGTACGCACTGCCCCCACGGTCGCGGTAGGCGGCGAGCGCGGCGCGAAGCTCGGTCGTGAGGCGCTCGTCGGCCTGCCGCTGCGCGCTGCCGGAGAGGGACGAGGAGAAGGCCCAGCAGCCCACAGCGACCGGAAGGAGGGAAAGGACGAGGAAGTAGGCGACCAGCTTGACGCGGACGCTCGTCACCAGCCGCTCCGCAGGGTGGTGGGCAGGGCCGGCCCGACCGGGAACGCCGATCCGGTCCGTCCGTGCCACGCGGACATCCGTCCGCGCCCGATGAGACCCATCAGGGCCGTTGCCAACCGCCGCATGTTGTTGTTGTTCCTCCGTTGCCGCCGAAGCGGCGGGTACTACCGCAGTGAGCGGAAGGTATGACCGGAACGAGTGGCGATCCTCCCCCGTCAGGGGGGAACCGGCCCGAAAACGGCTCGTTTCCCTCGTTCGAGCGATCCGGAGCGGCCGTGATCGCTTGTTGCAGCCGCCTGGGTGGGATCAAATGCGTTCGTGCGCCGTGTTCGCCAGGTGTTCGCCACGCTCGGGTCGGCCGTGCGCAACCAGGACATCCGGCGCGTGGAGCTCGCCTGGGGCGCGGCCATCGCGGCGGAGTGGGCGCATTTCGTCGCCTTCGGGGTCTTCGCGTACGAGGAGGGCGGCGCGTCCGCCGTCGGGATCGCGGGCCTCGTTCGGCTCCTGCCGGCGGCGCTCGTCGCGCCGTTCGCCGCCTCGTTCGGCGACCGGTTCCGGCGCGAGCGCTTCCTGCTGGTGATGACGCTCGTCGCTGCGGCCGGCCTCGGCGCATCGGCCGCCGCCTACGCCGCGGACGCCGACGTGCTGGTCTTCGCCTTCGCGGCGGTGCTCGGCCTGGCGGTCACGCTGATCAGGCCGGCGCTGCAGGCGCTGTTGCCGTCGCTCGCCCGGACGCCTGAGGAGCTGATTGCGGCGAACGGTGCGACGTCGACGATCGAGAGCCTCGGCACGCTCGTCGGCCCGCTGCTCGCGGGGGTCCTCGTCTCGGTCGCGGATGCGGGCCTGGTGTTCGCGGTCGCTGCGGGCCTCCTCGTCCTGGGCGCGATCCTTCTGGCTCGGGTCCGTGTCGAGGGGCACCGCGGCCTCTCGCCGGCAGCGGACGAGGGCGGCGTGAGGCGGGTGCTCGCCGCCGGCTTCCGCGCCATCGCGAGCGCTCCCAGGGCGCGCGTCGTCGTCGGCCTCATCATCGCCCAGACCTTCGTGCGCGGGTGCCTCAACGTCCTCATCGTCGTCGCCGCATTCAGCGTCCTCGACGGCGGCGCGGAGGAGGTCGGCTATATGACCGCCGCAATCGGGGTGGGCGGGCTCTTCGGAGCGATGGGGGCGATGACGCTCGGCGGCCGGAGACTGGCGATTCCGTTCGGGATGGCGCTGGTGTTCTGGGGTGTGCCGATCGCGCTGTTCGCTTTCTGGCCGGAGACGGTCACGGCGGTAGCGTTGCTGGCGGTCGTCGGCGCCGCGAACAGCGTCGAGGACGTCGCCGCCTTCACGCTCCTACAGCGGCTCGTGCCCGACGAGATCCTGACGCGTGTGCTGGGGGTGGTGTGGAGCCTCGCCATGGCCGGCGTAGCGCTCGGGTCGATCGCGGCGCCGGCGATCGTCGATGCAATCGGGCCGCGGCCGGCCTTCGTCGCCGTCGGCGCGATCCTGCCGCTGTTGGCGGTCCTGTCCTACGGGCGGCTCGCGGCGATCGACCGGGAGGTCCGGCCTGCGGCGGAGCTGCCGCTGATCGAGGGCGTGCCGATGTTCGCGCCGCTGTCGGTGGCGGCAAAGGAGCGGCTGGCCGCGAGGCTCGAGCCGCGCTCGGTCGGGGCGGGCGAGGTCGTGATCCGCGCGGGCGAGGCGGGCGACCGGTTCTACGTCGTCGACGAGGGTGAGCTCGAGATCACCGCCGAGGGGCTCCGTGCGACCGCCGGCCCTGGGGACTACTTCGGCGAGATCGCGCTACTACGAGACGTGCCGCGGACGGCGACCGTCACGGCGCTCATCGACAGCCGGCTCCATGCCCTGCAGCGGGAGGACTTCCTGGCCGCGGTCACGGGTCACGGGATTGCACATGCCGCCGGTGAGGCAGTCGCAGACGAGCGGCTGGCCCAGACGACGCCGACGACCCCGTAGGCGGCGATCTCAGCCCGGGCCGGTGTACGCCTCGGCGACTCGCTCCGGCACGACCATCGCCCACGCGTCCAGAACGAGCTCGCGCATCCGCTGCTCGTCGATGGCGGCCAGGCGGACGCAGACCCAGTTGTAACGGAGGTCCGACGGCCGCGGCAGGAAGAAGGTCTCGGGCTCGCCGTCCACGAGGCTCTGGCGCCACTCGCGCGGGAACGCGAACCCCATCTCCGTCCCGTCGCGCGAGAAGGCCACGAACACGATCCGCCCGATGCGGAACTTGACCCGACCCTGGACGAACGCCTCGGTCGTCCTCGGCAGCGTCAGGACGAACGCGCGCACCTCCTCGACCGTCACCACGGTGTCACCGGCTCGCCGTGATCTCCTCCATGCGGGCACGGACGAGGTCTGCCAGGACGTCGTCCGGCACGGGACGTTCGGTCGAGAAGCGAATCGTCCCCTTGGCGAGGTCGAAGCCCGCGAGGCGATCCTGGACGGCCTCGATCGCCTCCGGGCTGAACGGAAAGATGCTCAGGTGCTTCTTCGCGGCGCTGAACCCGAGCAGCGGGCGCCCGGAGTACAGGAACGCAGGGACGCCGTAGCTCCGGCCTTCCTCCGCGTCGGGCACGAGGCCGCCGACTGTTGCGCGCACGCGTGCCAGGGCCTCCTTCTGGGGCGGAGGCAGCGCGTCGAGGTAGTCGTCCATCGCGGACATGAGTGAGCATCATTTTGCACGGCATCGATGCGATACCGGCGACCGGACGTACGATTTCCCCCAGATCGCGAATGGACGAGCTGATCGCCGCCACGATGCTCGAGCGCGGGCGCACTTCGTACGCCGAGGGCGCCTGGCTGGACGCCTACGAGCAGCTGTCACGGGCGGACGAGGCCGATCTGCTGGCGCCCGACGACCTGGAGCTGCTGGCCCGGTCGGCGTACATGCTCGGTCGCGACGACGACTACGTCCGCGGTCTCGAGCGGGCCCATCACGGCCACCTGGACGCCGGCGAGATCCCCAGCGCCGCGCGCTGTACCTGGTGGATTGGTCACAACCTGCTCATGCGCGGGGACGCCGCGCGTGCGAACGGGTGGTTCGGCCGGGGCGACCGCTTGCTCGACCAGGAAGGACATGACTGCGTCGAGCGCGGCTATCTCCTGATACCCGCCATGCTGCGGGCTGACGCGGGCGGGGACACTCCGGCCGCGTACGCGATGGCGATGGAGGCGGCCGCGATCGGCGAGCGCTACGGCGATCCAGACCTCGTCACGATCGCGCGAATGGCGGCGGGCCATGCCCTCGTGCGGCAGGGTCGGGCACAGGAAGGCTTCCGGCTGGTGGACGAGACCATGGTGGCCGTGACGACGGGCGAGGTGTCGCCGATCGTCGCCGGCATCGTCTACTGCAACACGATCGCCTTCTGTCAGGAGTCGTACGAGCTGCGCCGCGCCCGCGAGTGGACCACCGCCCTGACGGAGTGGTGTGACGGCCAGCCCGACATGGTCGCGCACACCGGCGTCTGCCTGGTGCACCGCGCCGAGATCATGCAGCTCCAGGGCGCCTGGCAGGCGGCTCTGGACGAAGTGCAGCAAGCCGGCGAGCGCCTCGGCCAGGGTGTGTTGAACCAGCGCCGCGCCGGCAGCGCCGTCTACCGCCAGGGGGAGATCCGGCGGCTGCAAGGGGATTTCGCGGCTGCCGAGGAGGCCTACCGCACCGCGAGCCGGCTCGGCTTCGAGCCACAACCGGGTCTGGCGCTCCTACGGTTGGCGCAGGGCAGGGCTGCGGCCGCCGCCGCGGCGATCGCCCGCGTGGCGGATGAGACGAACGCGCCCCTCAGGCGTGCCGGGCTGCTGCCGGCCTGCGTGGAGATCATGCTGGCCGTGGGCAACCTCGAGGACGCGCGCCGTGCCTGCCACGAGCTCGAGACGATCTCCGAGACGCACGCAAGCGACCTGCTTGGAGCGTTGGCCGCTCACGCGAGTGGGGCGGTGTCGCTCGCCGAAGGCGACGTCGGCGCTGCCCTGGGCTCGCTGCGCCGGGCGCTGGCCACATGGCAGGACCTCGAAGCACCGTACGAGGCGGCGCGCACGCGCGTCCTGGTCGGGATGGCCTGCCGCCGGCTGGGCGACGACGATGCGGCGGCGCTCGAGCTGGAGGCTGCGGTCACCGTGTTCGAGGAGCTGGGTGCGGGCCCGGATCTGACCCTGGTGAAGTCGCTCGTGGCACCGGCACGATCGAAGGACGCCCATGGACTGAGCCCACGCGAGCTGGAGGTGCTGCACCACGTCGCGGCCGGCAAGACCAACAAGGAGATCGCGGCCGAGCTCGTCCTCAGCGAGCGGACCGTCGAGCGGCACGTCAGCAATATCTTCACCAAGCTCGGCGTTTCGACGCGCGCAGCAGCCACCGCGTTCGCGTTCGAGCACCAGCTCCTCTAGGGGGAATCACCCATTCCGCCGGACGGCGGAAGGTGGGTGGTTCCTCCGAAGTCACGCCCCTTCCGGCCACCTACCGTCGGGCACGACGAGCTCAACCCGAGGAGGAGCCATGGGCCAGGCATATGACGCGATCGTCGTCGGGGCGCGCTGCGCCGGATCGCCGACAGCGATGCTGCTCGCTCGCCGGGGCCACCGTGTGCTGTTGGTGGACCGGGCGACGTTTCCGAGCGACACGACCTCCACGCATCTCGTCCATCCCCCGGGGGTGGCGTCGCTCGAGCGCTGGGGACTCCTCGACCAGGTCATCCGGTCCGGCAGCCCGCCGATCGACACGTACGCGTTCGACTTCGGGCCGTTCACCATCTCCGGGACACCGGGCCCGGATGACACTCCGGTCGCGTACGCACCCAGGCGCACGCTGCTGGACAAGCTGCTCGTCGACGCCGCCTCCGAGGCGGGAGCCGAGGTTCGCGAGCGGTTCACCGTCGAGAGTCTGGTCGTCGAGGACGGCAGCGTCGTCGGCATTCGCGGGCACGGCAAGGGCGGCAAGCCCGTCACCGAGCGCGCCCGGTTGGTCATCGGCGCCGATGGCCGGTACTCGTTCGTCGCCGACGCGGTCGGCGCCCACGAGTACAACGTGAAGCCGCGGCTCCAGGTCAGCTACTACGCCTACTGGAGCGGCCTGCCGATGAACGGCCGCTTCGAGACCATGCTCGTACCTGGTCGTGGCTACGCGGCGTGGCCTACCAACGACGGCCTGACGCTGGTCATCGCCGGCCGGACGATCGACGAGTTCGACGCGTACAGAAAGGACATCGAAGCCACGTTTCTCGAGACGCTCGAGATCGCTCCGGCGTTTGCCGAGCGGGTTCGAGCCGCACGGCGCGAGGAGCGCTTCGTCGGCACGGCGGTCAGAGGGTACTTCCGCAAGCCGTTCGGCCCCGGCTGGGCGCTGGTAGGCGACGCGGGCTACAACAAGGACTTCATCACGGCGCAGGGCATCCACGACGCCTTCCGCGACGCCGAGCTCTGCGCAACGGCGCTTGCCGAGACACTCGATGGGCGGAGCAGCTTCGACGACGCCTTCGGCGAGTACCAGGCACGTCGAGACGAGCGCGTTCTGCCGATGTACGAGTTCACGGCCGAGCTCGCGGCGTTCGAGCCTCCGCCACCGGAGATGCAGCAGCTGCTGGCCGCGGTCAGCAGGAGCCAGACGGCAATGGACGGGTTCGCGCGGGTGGCGGCGGGAGTGACCTCGCCGGCCGAGTTCTTCTCGGACCAGAACGTCGGGCGCCTCCTGGCCGCGACGGCCTGACCCGCCTGGGCCAGCTAGGATCGCCCATCCACGGAGGTCGAGCGGAGGAGGCCGTGGTGAACGAGACAACCGAGGGGGGCATCGTTCGCCTGCCCGGAGAAGGCGAGACGACCTCGCTCTTCGGCGATACGTACACGATCAAGGCGGCAGGCGGCGACACGGGCGATGCGCTCTCGGTGATCGAAGCCGAGCTGGCTCCCGGCTCGAGCGGCACGCCACTCCACGTGAACACACGCGAGGCAGAGAACTACTACGTGCTCGAGGGCACGCTCACGTTCCGACTGGGCGAGTCGACCGTCGAGGCGCCGGCCGGGTCGTTCGTCCATATCCCCAAGGGCGTCGTCCACACGCACTGGAACGGCACCGATGCACCCGTGAGGCTCCTGGGCGTTCCCGCTCCGGCCGGGTTCGAGGGGTTCTTCGCGGAGTTCGCCGAGCTCATGGCGACGATGCCGCCCGGCCCGCCGGACATGAGCCAGGTCGGCGCGCTCTACGGGAAGTACGGTCTCCAGGTCGTCGGGCCGCCTCCGAACTCCGGCCGCTGACCGAACCAGAGCAACTGAGGCCATCTCGTTGGGGAAGCGGCGTCGGCCGCCCCTAACAGCGCGGAAGGGGGCGGCCGACGGCCGGTGGGCTACTGCTCGTCCTCGGCGGCCTGCTCGTCGAACTCGGCGATCTCGATCGCGACTTCGAGCGCGTCCACGATCTTGCCCGTAGCGGAAACGACTCGCGCCGTGCCGACGATCGGTGCGACCGCGGCCAACACGCCGCGGACCTGCTCAGCGTCGATGCCGAGCTCGCTGGCCGCTCCCAGGTTCAGCAGGTACGAGGCTGCCGGGGCGTCGACCGCGACGAGCGCCGCGATGCGAACGAGCGCGAGCGTCTCCGAGTCGAGACTCGACGCCTCGATCGAGTCCTCGGTCATGCTGGCAAGCAGGTCGAGGACCGGCGTCTCGCTGGTCGATCCTGCCATGATTCTCCTTCCGTTCGACGGTTGCTCTCGGGGGAGTTTGAGCGCTCGCTCCCCCGCGTTCCTCATACCGATGGCATGAAATGCCGTCTTCCGTAGCAGGAGCTGCGGGGGGCACGGGTACGGCTCAATCGCTCGTGCCTCACGTGCGCTCGGACTCCTATCGTCACGAGTAACCTGGGTCGGTGAGGTTGTTGCGGACGGTTGGGCTGGTGATCTTTGGCTTCTGGGCCGGCCTGATGGCGGCGGCGGCGATGATGAAGCGCGTCCTGCACTCCCGTGGTGACGCCGAGAGCGACGAGGTTGCGCTTGTCGCGATCTTCGACGGCATCGATCTCGAGAGCCGCGCCACGGCGTTCCGGGGAGGGTCGATGTTCGCCTGGTTCGGTGGCATCTCGGTCGACCTGCGAGCGACGAAGCTGTCGTCCGACGGCGCTCACCTCGACCTCCACGCGCTCAACGGCGGGATTGCGATCGAGGTGCCAGAGGGCTGGCGCGTCCGGTCGGGCATGCAGGCCGTCGCCGGAGGCGTCGACGTGCGCGCCGTGGAGCCCGAGGCAGCGGACGCGCCCACGCTGACGCTCGAGGGATTCGCCGCCTTCGGAGGAGTCGCGGTCACGGCGAAGCCCGCAGTCGACGAGTGATCCACCTGCGCCGCGGAGGCCTCGGCCCAGTCGAGGACGAGGTCAGAAGTTCGCCAACGACTTCCACTCCTCGAGACGCCGCTCGATGAGTGCCGCCCGCTCGGCGGCGTCGTTGCCGTCCAGCACGGCCATGTCACCTGGGTCGGCACGGAGGTAGATCCCGGAGGTCCGCGCGTGGAAGGCGTCGGCGCCGTCCGAGCGCGTCGTCCAGTAGCCGTCGGCGCGATCGACGCTCTCGAGCTTGATCTCACCGGTCCCCTCGAGTTGGGGAGCGTTCGGATGACGGGGACGTTCGCCCTTCCAGAAGTAGAAGATGCCGGCCGGATCGACCCGTTCCTTCGACGCCTCACTCCAGTAGCGCGCCGACAGCGTGCCGTCGGCCTGCCATGACCGTCCCGCGACCTCGAGCGCGCCGGCGCGATCACGGCTGATCGTCAGGAGCGAGACCGCAGACGGCTCGAGCTCCGTTCTGGCGGTGAGGGACAGTTGCCACCAGTCACCCTCCAGGCGGCTGATCCGGCCTTCCGCGTCGATCGCTTTCCGCAGCTTCTGGTTGATCTGGCGCACGATGGCCGGCGTGGTGTCGGGGTCGTACCGGATCGAGGTCAGACCGAGCAGGTCGGTGGGGAGCTTGGCGCCGTTCGCGTGGAGGATGAACGTGCGGCGCATGCCGAGCGCACCCCCGAACAGACCCGCTTCGAAGACGACGTTGTCGCGCGGTGAGGCCTCTCCTGAGGCTGCGTCAGGCGACGCTCCCTTCGTCGTCCAGTCGTCCTGGGCGAAGACGAACGCGGCGAAATCGACCTCGCGGGTGAGCTCGACGAGTCGGTCGAGGGTCGAGACACCCGGGTTGAAGACCGTCGTCCACGGCTCGACGTCGGCGATGTCCTGGAGCCCCCGGGTGAGCGCCTCGAGCAGCTTCTCCTGCTGCCCGGACGATCCGAGGAAGATCCGCGGCTTCATCAGTCGATCAGGCTACTGCTCCGTGGAGCACGCGCTTCGTCGGACGTTAGGGAACATCTGGTCGCGCCGTGAGAGGCGCCTACCTGACCGTGATCTCTGCCTCGATGCGCTCGAGCTCGCCTTCGTAGATGTAGCGCTCCTCGGGCGACCAGAGCTCCCGGCCGGCGAGCTCGCCCTCGTAAATGGCGTGGTCGAGCTTGCGAGGCGCGACGCAGTCGCCGATCCGGCGGACGTTCGGGAACTGCCCCTTGAGCGAGAGGTACAGCTCGTCGTTCGCGGTCGGGCCGGTCGCGAGAACGACCGTGTCGACATCGTCGATCGCATCCTGCGCACCGGTGTAGAGGTTGAAGAGCGTCACGCGGTTGCCCTCGATGCTTGCCGCCCACGAGTTCAGGCGGTATTCGAGCCCCTTGCCGAGCAGGCGGCTGTAGATGTGGAACATGTCCAGGGTGGTGAGCGTCGTCGGAAAGAGCGTCGGCCAGCGGCTCACGACCTCGACCTCGGAGCCGCGATCGAGGAGCACCTCGGTGACACCGGCGGCGTACCGGGTGCCGTCGTCGTCGAGCACGACGACTCGACGCCCGATCGGGCGCGTGCCGAGCAGGACGTCCCAGACGGTGAGAACGTTCTCCTGATCGGCGCCTGGCAGCGTCGGCAGGAGCGGATTCACGCTCGAGAAGCCGGTCCGCGAGGGTCGGGCTCCGGTCGCGACGATCACGGCGTCCGGCGCGAGCTCGCGTACGAGCTCGGACGTCGCCTCCGTCCCCAGCCGAACGTCGACGCCGTACCGGTCGAGCTGCCGCGCGAGGTCGCGCGTGATCCAGCCGAACTCGTCGCGGCCAGGTGTCCGAAGGATCAGA
This sequence comes from uncultured Gaiellaceae bacterium, assembly GCA_963733065.1. Lineage (GTDB taxonomy): Bacteria > Actinomycetota > Thermoleophilia > Gaiellales > Gaiellaceae > CAVTBT01. Next base: position 283,584 of record CAVTBT010000003.1, on the reverse strand, counting down.
TTGACCTGGCCGCCCAGCTCGTCCTCGCGTTCGACGACCGTCACCTGATGGCCCCGCTCGGCAAGGACGGCGGCGGCCTTCATCCCGGCCGGGCCGCCGCCGGCAACGAGCCAGTGCGCCGGCTGATCTGTCGAGGACAGCGTCCCGGGGCCGAATCGTCGCTCCCGCCCGGCGCCCGGATTGACGGTGCACGAAATCGGTAGCCCCTTGAAGACACGGCCGATGCAACCCTGGTTGCCGCGGATGCAATGGACGAGCTCGCCCTCCCGTCCCTCGCGCACCTTGTTCGCGAACTCCGGGTCAGCGATCTGCGCACGGGTCATGGCGACCATGTCCGCTTTGCCTGTTGCAAGAATCTCCTCGGCCATTGCCGGATCCTTGATGCCGCCGACGGCGAACACCGGAAGGTCCGGCAGGGCTGTCTTCACCTGCGCGGTGAGATCGACGAGGTAGCCGTCTGGCACATCCGCCGGCTCGATCGCCCTGAAGATGTTGTGGTAGCCGGCCGCCGTGACGTTCACGTAGTCGATCCGTCCGTCGGCGCGAAGCAGCCGAGCAACCTGGACGGCGTCGTCGATGTCGAGCGCGCCGGGAATGAAGTCGCTCAGGCTGATCCGGACTCCGACGACCCAATCGTCGCCGGCCCGGGCGCGCACCTCATGGATCACCTCGCGCGCGAAGCGGAGCCGGTTCTCGAGCGACCCCCCGTACTCGTCCTCCCGCTTGTTGTAGAGAGGTGACAGGAACTGATGCAGGAGGTAGCTGTGGGAGATGTGCACCTCGGTGCCGTCGAAGCCGCCCTCGCGGGTGAGCTCCGCGGACCGGCCCCACCACTCGACCACCTCGCGGATGTCCTCGGGCTCCATTGCCTTCGGCGTCTCCCCGTAGGCCGGCGACTTCACCGCCGACGGGCCCCAGAGAACGCGGATGTCGTCCGCTGAGTCGCTTGTCGCATTGAGTCCGAAGTGGTTCAGCTGGGCGAAGATGAGAGCGCCGTGCTCGTGCACGGCCGAGGTCAGCCGCCGGTCGGACTCGAGCGCTTCCGGCAGGTACGCCCAGGCGACGCGTGGGAAGCCGGTGGTCGACGTCGGGTGGACGACGCGGTTACCGGTGATCAGCAGACCGGCGCCGCCCTTCGCGCGAGCAGCCTGGTAGGCGACGTTCCGTTCGGAGTCGACCGCGTTGTGTGCCCAGAGCTTGACGTGGGCGGTCTGCATGATCCTGTTCCGCACCTCGACGTTGCCGATCTCGAGTGGGCTGAAGAGGTGTGGGTATGCAGTCATCGCGCCTCCTTGCGGGCAGGTCGGGGCCGGAAAGGGCGGCCCGATTCGCGCTCACTTCAGCGGCTTGTGCCGCGACGAAACAGGGGCAAATGCATCCGGGAGACTACGCCGCGATCGAAAGAGACGGGCAGCTGTGAGCGCACTCGCTCGAACCGCCCGTGTCGGAACAGGCGTGTTGCGATGCCCTGACGAGCCGCGCCGTCTGTGTCGCTCCTTCCCTCAATCCCTGTTGGAGCATGCCGGGTTCGAACCGGGAACCTCCGGCTTGCATAGACGAGTGGAAGGCGAACGGGCAATGCACGCCGTCAGAGAAATGGCGTGGCAATGCGGATTGCAGCAAGTTCGGGGGCCTGTCGTCGGGTCTCGGCCTGAGAGAGCCCAGTCAAGTGAGTGGACGCTCGCCCAGCCAAGGACTGAGCCGTCGATAGGTCGGTAGCTGTCGGGCTCAACCAGCCGCACGGGTGAATGTCACGTGCGTGACTCCGCTTGGCGAGGAGGTAGCCTCGATCTCGTAGTCCTTCTCGAGGCCCTCCAGTCCGTCCCAGAGGCGTACGCCTCGGCCGAGCAGGATCGGCACGACCACGATGTGCATGCGGTCGATGAGTCCGGCGGCAAGGAAGTCGCGGATCATGGTGGGGCCTCCGCCGAGGCGTACATCCTGGCCGTCGGCGGCCTCGCGAGCGGTCTCGAGCGCCTCGGCGGGCGACGCGTCGATGAAGTGGAACGTCGTGCCGCCCTCCATCTCGATCGACGGGCGCGGCTGGTGGGTGAGGATGAAGGTCGGTGTGTGGAACGGCGGGTTGGGACCCCACGCGCCCTTCCATTCGGGGTCTTCGTGCCATCCGGGATGGCCGAACTTGTTCGCACCCATGATCTCGGCGCCGATCCCTGGTGCGAACTGCTGCGAGAAGGCGTCGTCGATGCCGCCGCTGCCGCCGGGCTTGCCGACCATCTCGTTCCACCACTGGGTGGCGAACATCCATTGGTGCAGCCGTTCGCCGGCGTGGCCGAACGGTGCGTCGCGCGTCTGACCTTCTCCGGTCGCGAAGCCGTCGAGCGAGATGGAGAAGTTGTGGACGCGGGCGAGTGACATCACTGAGTCCTCCTTCGCTAACTGGGCAGGTTCTCAGAAACCACCATGGCCGCCCGGAGTGCGAGCGGACCGGCTAGCGGCGCGGTTGTGAACTCGCTCTTCCTCGAAACCCACGGTTCTCGACGACCCTGACGGGCACCACCAGGACGTACACGGAGATGGAGTTCTCCCGCCGCTAGGGCCGATCATCCGCGTCGACGCGCAGGCGGGCCGACGGCGGCGGATCGTCGAACTCGTCGTGGCGGCGGTACCAGAACGATGGCGGCGCCCGCGGCCACCCCTCGGGCGCGTCCTCGTTTTTCGGATTGCCCGCCGTAGGCGGCGGCGAGCTCGTGCATCGCGACGGCGACGGTCCGCTCGCGCTCGAGCAGGGCTGTCAGCGCCGCGTCCCACTCCGTTTGGCTGACCACAGGCGGACGAGCGAGGGTCACCGCGGTTTCCCCATATGGATCGTCTACCCCGACTGCAGCGGGACCCAAACGATCCGGAACCTCGGGGGACATTTCCTGAACGCTGGCCCACACGTCGCTGTGCTCATCCGGTGCGCCGGCTCTAGATGGTGTCGAGGATCGGGTAGCGCGGATCGAGGTCAAGGCAGGCCGTAGCGAAGAGCGCGGTGCCGACGTCGCCGGTGAAGAGCGAGTAGCGGCGGCTGCCGTTCGCGGCTCGCGAGCCGCTCTGCTTGGCTGAGCGCGTGGACGGCGAAGCGGCGCGCGCGTTCGAGCCAACGCTCGTCGCCGGTGCGCGCGAACGTCTTGAGCAGTGCGAAGCCGTTGCCCGACGTGCCATGGCAGATGCCGTGGCCTTTCTCGTCGCCGTGGGCGCCGGCCCGCCAGATCAACTCGGCGCCGGCGAGCAGCAGGTCTTCATCGAGGTACTCCCAGGCGCCGGCGAGGATGCCCGGAGCGCCCGTGCACCACTGTAGACAGATCCGACCATCTCGCGGCCGCGCGAGCTGCGGCCAAAGCGGTGAGCCGGGCCAGTTGGCGAGGTCGTTCTCGCGGAACACATGCTGGGCGAGAACGGCCCCGGTCTCGGCCGCGAGCGCGTCGTCCGGCCTCGAGCCGAAGCAGGACGAGCGTGTTGCCGGCAGCGCCGTGCAGCGTGCCGAGGCCGCGGTAGTCGTCGTCCTGCCGCCAAAGCAAGTCGTCGCCACGGCGTGCGCGCAGCGCTGTGGCCGTCTTGCGCGCTGCCTCCTTCCAACGCGGCTCGCCCGTCCATTCGCCCATCGCCAGGGCGGCGAGCAGTGTCCCCGGTGCGCCCCAGTTCACGTCGTCGGTCGGGTTGGCGACGTTCGCGCGGACGAGCGACATCGAGGTCGTCCGCGAGTGCGGGGTCGGAGGCGAGCCGGAAGGCGACGAGCAGCGGTCCTGTCTCGCCACAGAGCAGCGATGCCGGGTGGTAGTGCTCATCCGCCGTGAAGTCCGGCGCCGTCCGCTTGAGCTCGAGCGTGCGCAGCGCGGCCGCGGCGAGGTCGAGCGAGGTCTCGGCGTGGCCGCGTCGCCGCAGCGCGTCGAGCGCCCAGATCACGCCGGCCGCACCGACGTAGAGGGTCTTCAGCGGCAGCGGCTCCTCCCACCCTTCCCATTCGTGCGCGGGCCAGAGCGCCGTCAGATCGAACGCCGCGTCGGCGTCGGTCACGATCGTGGCGATCGCGTCCTCGACGCGCGCCGGATCCCACGGCTCGTCGGTCAGCGGCTCAAACTGCGCTGATTCGTAGAGCACGGCGGGAGCCTACGGCACGCGATTCTCGGGCCACCGGCTCGGGTGACATTCCCGAACACTGGCCCCATGCGACGCAGCAGGCGCGTCGCCCGACCCGCCTACCCGCCGGCGACCCACAGGTAGGGCGTCGTCGTCGAGACCTTGACTAGTCCCGCTCGTTCGAGGATCGGGCGCGATTCTTCGGTCGAGTCGCTGTGGATCAGCCTCTTGCCAAGCACAAGCGCTGATCGTGCACGGGCCGCCGTGAGCGCGCGGTAGATCCCGCGCCCACGCCATTCCGGTCGCGTGGCGCCGCCCCAAATCCCGGCGAACTCCGTGGCGGGCACCGGCTCAAGGCGGCCCGAGCTGACGATCTCTCCGTCGGCCTCTGCCACCCAGAGTTCCATCCCATCCCCGAACCCCAGTCTTCGGAGCAGCGCATCTGCCATCTCTTGGGCGAAACCGCCCCCGAAGACCTCTTCCTGCATCGCACTGAGCGCGCGAACGTCCGGCTCGCTCGTGACCCGCCGGAGGTGGATCCCCTTTGGCAATGGAACGTCAACCGCCAGAAGAGCGGCTTCGCCGATCATGATCGACTCCGGCTCCCCGGGCACGAACCCATTTCGCACGAGCGCGTCGTGAAGCGCCGGCGCGTGATCGTGCGCGCGCGTCTTCCACTCGACGCGGGTTATCCCAGGATCCTCACGGTAGTGCGCAAGAGCGCCCTCCACCCACCGGGCGATCAAGGCGCCATCTGCACCTCCGAGATCCCGGTAGGTGACGAAACCCCGACCGCCCGCGAACGTCACGAGCCTCAGCGGGCCGAGGCGCGTTCCGGCCAGGGCACTCGGGGTTTCGGCGTCCGTACGAAGCTGCCGGTCGTACGCGTCGAGGTACTCCTGCACAGTTGCCATCAGCTGCATTCTCCAGACTCGTCTAGCTCGGGTGACCTTCCCGAACGCTGGCCCAGGCGAGCGGTCACGCGTTCGACGCTAGCGCGCTGTGTAGTCGCTTTCGAGAAAATCTGTCACCTCGGACAGCCAGCGCTCCTGCACGAAGCGAACGTGATCGGGGTGCGCGTTGTACTGCTCGTACGCAGCTCGATCCGAGAACTCCATCGAGATCCCGAAGCGGTAGTTGTTCTTAGGACTGATCTCGGCCAGGAGTTCGAACGCTTCGACGCCAGGTATGGCCGCGAGTCGCTCTGCGGCCTCGAGGAAATCGCTCTCGCGGTCCGATCCGACCGGATGCACGAGCGTGAACACAACAGTGTGCCGGATGCGGTCGGGAACCACGTGGGCAGACTAATTCCTACGCCGCCCCTCGGGTGACATTCCCGAACGCTGGCGCAGCCGACCGGCCCAACGCGCCCGATCAGTTGCCCACGGCCGAGTCACGTCCGAACTCGCGGACTTCTTGAGCGCAGCGGCAGGCGGCTGCGATCTTCGCAGCCCACTCCAAGGCTGCCTTCCGAGAGGTCACGTCGATGACCGTGAACCCGCCGTTGAACTCCTTGGTTTGCGGGTAAGTGCCAGCGGTGGTCGTCCCGTCACCGGCCACCATGACGGGATCCACGTTCTCGGCCAACCCGCCGCCGAAAACCAACACGCCTGCGTCCATGGCCTCCTGAACCACCGCATGAGCAGCCTCTCCCACGGCGGGGAGCTCCTCAGCGGGGATGTGATCCATCGCGCCACTGGGGAACGAAATCAGGTACCGCGTCATCTCATGACTCCTTTCTCGGCGGCCTGCTCCGGCCGCATCTCAGCGCCCGTACGCGGTAGAGACTGACAAACCACCGAAGACGCATCGCTGCTCCGGCCGATCCGGGTTCACCCTCGTCAGGCGTCATTCCCGAACGCTGGCCCAGGCGATGGACTGACTACTCGCCTGGGGGCGTCCAGTCCTTCGCGATCCGCCACTCGCTGCGAAGTACGGCGGCGTAGACCTCTCCATCCTTTGCCGTGCCATCCGTCGCGTCGAGGATCGCTTGCGTGCGTGCCGCGCGGGCCGGAAGACCTCGCTTGCGTGGCACCTCGCCGAGGAACTCCCACCGCTCCGCGGCCACCTGGCGCAGGACCACGAATCCGGGGGCAGCGTCCTTCGCCTTGTTCTCGACCATGCTCTCCCTCGCGTCGGTTCAGACAGCGTGACACACGCGAACCGACAGATCTCAGGGGACATTCGTGAACACTGGCGCAGTCGAAGGTCTTGCCGATTGCCTACAGCGGCTGGACTCGTCCGGGCCTTGGTGATTCCAAATCGTTGCGGCGTAGTGTCCACGTCGACGCCAGGGGTCGAAAGGAGGCAGACCGAATGAGACTTGTTGGCTTAGGAAGACAGGCGCGTGGCGTCGTCGACACGACCGGCGCGTGTGCCAGGCCGAGCTCTGGTAAGGGGCGTGCAGCAGAGCAGGCTCCGATGAGAAGGCTCACGGCGCTGGCGGTATTGCTCGTTGCGAGTGCAGCGGTGCTGCCCGTCGCGTCATCAGGTGCTCGCGGGGGGAACCCTCACACCGGGCCACAGCTGCCGTATCGGATCAGCGACAGCTTCGACGGCACAAGCCTGAACGCGGCCGTCTGGTTCACCGACCAGCAAAGCGACGGCACAAGCCAGGGTGTCCGGGACGGCTCGCTGCGGCTGACCGCCTCGAACGCCGCCTCTTCCGGGTTCCACGACGGCATCCTGACCCGCTGCCAGGCCGTAGGCGACTTCGACGCCCAGATCCGTTTCAGGCTCTCGACCTGGCCGGCAGACGACAACGTCAGCCTGGCGGTGAACGCGCCGAACGTCGGCAACACGTTCGTACAGAGCGCCGTCGGCGGCGACGTGTTCGGATTGTTCGTCCAGCCGTCGGGGTTCATCACGATCCCCGCCTCCGTGCGCAGGGGCGAGCTGCGGCTGTCCAGACGCGGCGACCTGACCAGCGCCTACGTCCGCTCCGGCCGAGCGGGGCGGTGGCACCAGATTGCCCAGTTCAGTGGGTCGACTAGCGGCACCTGGGTGGGCGTGGCGATCTGGAACATCTCCGACTTCGGAGGGCAGCCGGTCTCCGTTCAGGTCGACTCGTTCAAGCTCGACGCCGCCGCGCTCTCTTGTTGAACGGCCGGACGCAACAGAGGGCATAAGGGAGCCGAGCAGGGAAAGGGTTTGGAACGCCCAGCCCTTTCCCTGTCTCACTGACCGGAGGCCGAGGCACTCGTCAGGGGACATTCGCGAACGCTGGCCCAAACCACCGCGCTGTCTCCGAGCCGGCTAGCTTGCTTCCGTGCTGGGGGTAAGCAGCTTCCAGTGCCCCTCGGAGATGACCTCGATGGTGCCGTCGACTACTTTGATGGCGGTCTGGTCGTCAATCGCGTACGCGGGGACTGACAGGCCGGCGGCCCATTTCTCGATGTTGGCGATTGAAGTGTCCGGCATGTCCTCCCGCTCCAGGTGCGGAAACAACGAGAAATCGACCAGTCCCAGCGCTCTGTCGCTGCCGGTGAGCGGATCACTGTCGTCATAGGTCGCTCCCCCGAAGTCGGGAGTCGCGACCATCGCACCGCCGCTGGTGCCGACATACACCATGTCGGGCGGCAGCGACGGCAAGAGGTCGGCCAGTCCGGACTGCCGCATCCAGTAACAGAGGTACAAGGGACTCCCGCCCCAGACCAGCAGAGCATCGACTTCCTGGACCGCCGGAACCCAGTACTCCTCTTTGATGCTGGGCAGCGCGGTCAGCTCCAACACTCCCAATGACTTCCAACCCAAGCCGCACATCGGGCCGCCGACCGTTCCGTTGATGAACCCGTAGACGTGTGACGGTCCGCCGGGGAAAGGTTGCACCCCGGTGGGAATGCAGAGCGCGCTCGTCTCCGCAATCGGCTTGCCCAGCAACTCGACCAGCGCCCCGTGGATGCTCGCATTCCTGATGCCGCTAGATGTGAGGAGAATCTTCATCGTGCCTCCCGAAACAGTGCTGCAGGCGGGATCTCTTAGACCGTACGCGGAAGAGACAGGCAGACCACCGCAAACTCATCGACTCCGAAAAGATCCAGCGTCACGGCTTCAGGGAACATTCCCGAACACTGGCGCATGCCAGGCTGGAGCTTGCGCGGGTGTCCGCGGCCTCTAGGGTCGATCGTCCGCGTCAGCGCCGCCTCTGGCCGACGGCGGCGGGTCGTCGAACTCGTCGTGGCGGCGGAACCAGAATGACCCCGGCGCCTGCGGCCAGCCCTCGGGCGAGTCTTCGTCGTCGGACTGCGCGCCGTAGGGCGTCAAGGACCACAGGCTCCAGAGGCTGCCGATCCATTGGACCATCGCGCCGTGCTGCAGGAAGTAGGTGCGGTAGACGTCGTTGCCGTCGCGCAGGAAGACGTTGAACCCGAACCACTCGTCGACGCCGAAGTCAGCCGAGAAGCGCTCGGTGCAGATCGTGTACCAGGGTACGTCGGTCCAACCCATGCGCTCGGCATAGCGGCGCAGGTTTGCCTGAGGCGCCGGCGATGCCAGCGCAAAGGTGATGTCGCGAGCATGCAGGAGGCCGAGGTTGGGGATGCCGTCGGCGACGGACGAGCAGCCAACGCACCCGGCGTCGGGCCAACCGTTGACGCCCTCCTCGAAGAAGAACCGGTAGAGGATCAGCTGGCTGCGCCCGTCGAACAGCTCGGGCAACGAGCGCCGCCCATCAGCACCCTCGAACGCGTAGTCGTGCTCCACCCGAACCATCGGCATGCGCTTCCGTGCGGCGGCGAGCTCGTGCGTCGCGGCGGCGACGCTCTTCTCGCGCTCCGTCATCGCCGTCAGAGCCGCGTCCCACTCGGTCTGGCTGACGACAGGCGGACGAGCGAGGGTCATCAACTGACCTCCTGCTCCGGTCCCACCGTTCGAGTGCCCTCGGTTGGCTCCATCACGCGTCGTCTACCCCGGCTGACGCAGGCGCCAAACGATCCCGGTTCGCTGCGACCGCCCATCACCGAGCGGGCGGGACGCTCAGCGCAGAGTGATTCCGCATCTCCCCTCTTCATGTGACATTCCCGGGACACTTGGCCCCAGGCGACCGCTCTGGCGCTCAGTCTTCGGGGGCGAGCGCCGTAATCGCGTCGACCTCGTCCTGCGTCAGCTCGATGTACGCGGCGGCGACGTTTTCCGCGAGGTGCTGGACGTTCGTGGTGCCCGGGATCGGCAGCGCCTGCGCGGTTCGGTGCAGCTGCCAGGCCAGCGCGATCTGCTGCGGGGTGGCGTCGTGCTTCGCGGCGATCGGATCGATGACCGCGCGGAACGGCTTGCCGTCCTCGCCTCCCGGAATGGCGCCGGGGTGCCAGGGCGAGAAGACGATGCCGGCGTCCTCGGCTGCCCGCCGTACGTGGCCGCCGAGGCGGACGGCGACGTTGTAGTGGGCCGTCACGGCGGCGATGTCGGTGATCGACAACGCGGTGTGGAGCTGGGCGGCGCTCACGTTGGAGAGGCCGATGTGACGGATGAGGCCGTCCTGGCGCATCTCGGCGAGGGTCTCGACGACCTCCTCGAACGGCGCATCCGTCATGGTCGGCGTGTGAAGGTAATACAGGTCGATCCGATCCACGCCGAGTCGATGCCGACTCATTTGCGCCGCCTGGCGGAGGTACATCGGGTTTCCGACCGCGCTCATGTCGCTCAACTCGGGACCGCCGCGGACGAGACCTCCCTTGGTGGCGACCACGAAGTCATCGGGATAGGGATGGAGGGCCTCGCGGATGAGTAGCTCGTTGAAATGAGGGCCGTAGGCGTCGGCGGTGTCGATGAAGGTCACGCCGTGGGCGACGACCTCTCGCAGCAGTGCGACCCCTCCGTCGTGGTCCGGGTACTCGCCCCAAACCTTGGGCCCGGTCAGCCGCATGGCCCCGTAGCCGATCGGGCCAACGCTCAGGTCACCGCCGATCGCAACGCGCCCGACCGAGCGGACCTCAGGTTCGTCGGCGCCGCGGATTGTGGACACGCGCGCTTCCTACCACTGTCGGGTGGCAGGTGCGACATGACGCGCTCCGCGGGTGACATTCCGCAACGCCGGCCCAGGCGAGCACGGGTCACCGGCAACGCCAGCGCTTAGATTCTCGGCATGCGGCTCTGGCGGCTGACCCGGTCGGGACACACGGCGCTCGACGGCGCAGGGACGTTGAAACATGGCGGCCGCTACTCACCGCCCGGCGTGCCGGTCGTCAACTTCGCCTCGGAGGCAGGGCTCGCGGTGCTGGTTGCCCTGCGATACCTACCGGGTGCTCCAGCGGACGCCCCAGGCGACTACGTGCTCGGCTGGACCGAGGTTGATGCGATCCCCGAGAGGATCAGCGACGCCGACCGCGATAGCGCGATCCGCGATTGCTCGCCCCTCTCTACGAGGCAGGCCAGTACGCGGAGGTCGCCGACCGTCTCGGCGTCGTGGTCGAAAAGTCTCCGCAGTACGCCCTGTTGTTCTACAACCTCGCGTGTTGCGAGAGTCTGTCCGGCCGGACGGCCGGGGCGCTCGATCACCTCCGGCACGCGATCGGCATGTCGGACGAGTTTGGCGATTCGGCGAGGGACGACTCGGATCTGGACCCGATCCGCGACGAGCCAGCGTTCAAGCAACTGATCAGTGGATGAGGCTCAGGTGGCGCACTACCTCTTCAACTTCGTACCGGGGGACGAAGCGCCAGGGCCAGAGCTGCACGAACAGGCCGCTGGATTCCTGCGGGTCAGGATGTGGGGCGTCGACGCGGACGAGCCGCACGGCAACGCACTTGCTGCCGGCGACCTCGTCCTCGTCTATCTGGGCGCACCCGAGCGGACGTTCATCGGCCGCGCCGAGCTTGCCTCGGCGGTCCATCACTGGACACCGTCCGAGGCGCACGTGTACCCGGGCGATCTCCCTGGCGGTGTGTTGCTGGCTCAGGTCGAGGAATGGGATCCGCCGGTACCGATGAGCACCGTGCTGTCGCAGATCGACCCGGCAGAGAACGCCCGGGCCGACTTCGAAGCGGGCGTCGTTCGGATCACCCCAGCGAGTATGAGACGGCCCTTGCCGTGGCGGCCGGACGCGCGACCGCGACTGGCTGATCTGACGCTCTAGGTGCGTCTTGGCTCCGGGGTGCGCTGCGGCGTCTCGTCCGAACGCCGCAGCGCACCGTGGGGCTACGGCCGTTCGGCCCACGGGAGCTCATCCCAGCGAGCTGGACGCTGGACCTCCCATGGCCCCCACCAACGTTCGGGGTCTGTCGTATCGACGTCGGTTCCCGCGCCGTAGCGGAGGGCGACCTCGCTTCGTCGGCAGATGCGCTCGTGATCGTCGCGCCTGTTACCCGTGGCGAGGATCACGCACGGCCCTGCCTCCGTGGCGACGAACGTGTGCGCGGTCATCGGCGGGCAGTGCACGAAGTCCCATGCCCGCAGGTGACGTTCCTGGTCCTCGATGATGAGCACACACTCGCCCATCAAGATGAGGAAGTCCTCCTGGACCGACTCGGCGTGGTAGAGACCTGACGGTTGCCCCGGCGGCACGACGCGGATCGTGAACCCGGCGTCCGGCTTCACGTACTCCGTCAGATCGGGCCGGCCTCGCAGCACGAAGTCGTCGGACTCGAAGATGCAGACGCCGCCGAACGATTCGTTGTTGCACCACGCGGCGTCAGCGGCATTGACGGTGAACCAGCCCGGCGTAACCGGTGCCAGCCCCGATGCGACACGTTCAAGGCGTGCTTCAGTGACCACGTTTCCTCCTCATTGATCTCGCCGCCCGGCCACCGACGGCCGGGTGCGTATCAGGCAGCCCACGGTCAACTCGCACAGATGTGCGGCCGAAGGCCAGTACAGGCGGGATCAACTACGCCGGAAACGCCATAGCGGCGAGTCTAGCCCAGACACGTTCAGAGACCTGCGGTAGGCCGCCGGGAAGAACGTGTCGTTTTGATCGCGCAGCCAGCGCCTCGCTCGCCTGGCGAGAGCGTGTCCTACGTGCGGCGACGAAACCTCGGCCTCCGACGACTTGCGCGAGTCGATCATCGCGTTTCAGTCGATCAGTCTGTAGCGGCTCAGGTGACGTACCGTTCCCGATCCTCGATGAGGAAGGTCCTCACGCAAACGTCACTCAGAGCTCGACGGTAGTTCCGACCGTGCTCTGGACGAATGCGTCGGGGAAGCGCGCGGCGAGCTGGTGAACGGCCTTCCAGCCGGTGCAATGTGCCGGGATGAGCAGAGCTGCGGAGAGTTCGTCGAAGGCGCGGACGGTCGGGGCGATGATCGGCTCGAACATCGGTCCACTCAGGTGAAAGCCACCGATGATCGCAGCGATCTCTCGCTGCCCGGTCAGCTTCTGGGCGTGGCGGACCGTGTTCACGATTCCGGCGTGGCCGCAACCGCTCAGCACGACGAGGCCGCGCTCCGCCAGGCGAAGCACCATCGCCTGGTCGTCGAGGATGAGTGGGTCGGGTTGCCAGCCGCCGTCGCGGAATGCGTCGTGTCCGTGGAATCCCGTCTCGAACTCGGTCGTGCGATCGACCTCGCCTGTGATCAGCACTGAGCCGTCGAGCAGGAAGGAGGGTTGGCGCTCCTCGACGATCTCGAAGCCGGCGCCCTCGAGGGCGGTGCGACTGGTCGAAGGGAGCTCGGCTGGGTCGAGCCCGGGAAACCTGATCCTGCGCCGACTCCAGAACTCGGGATGAATCATCACGGGCAGCGCAGCGCGCCCAAGCGTTCTCGCCACGCCCTCCATCCCAGTGACGTGATCCCAGTGACCGTGGCTGAGCACGATCACCTCGACGTCCTGTAGTGAGAGTCCGAGTCGGCGCATGTTCTCGACCATCCCCATCGGGGACACGCCGGTGTCGAAGAGCAGCGTGCGCTCTCGCCCGTTCTTCTCGACTCGCACGAGCGCAGAAAAGCCATGCTCGGCGATCAGTGCGTCGGGAACTCCGTCATCGGCAAACCGCGCGGGGACGCGGGGAGTGGAGCGGGCTAGCGCCTTGGGGGCGTTGAACCGAGTCACCGGGCCCTGATCCGGGATCAGAAGATCCGTGACGTTGTCCATCAGGATCGTCACGCGAATCCTCTCGACAGGCTCGAGCTCGATCTGAGTCAGTTCAGGACTCCTCGCTGCCGGACACCCATCCTACTGCGCGTTGTTTCGACCTCAGGCGTAGTCAGGGGTTCACGACGCGGTCAGCTCGACGGCGTCGCCGGGGCCGCAGGACGCGTCCAGAGCAGCGCCGAGACGAGCAGGATCCAGAGCGGGAAGCCGAACACGACGACCGCCCAGCCGATGGGCGGGATCAGCGCAATGACCGCCAGGGCGAGCGACACCCAGCCCAGCCAGGCGGGCCAGGCCCGGGCCCAGACCGCAGCCAGGCCCACGAAAAGAAAGAACCCGACGAGCAACATCTCTGCACCGAAGAAGAACCCGTCGCCGAGGTTCCAGAGCGCCTCCGCGGCGCCCGGTTCGAGCTGCCGGTCGAGCTCGTCGGTCGCGAACGAAGCTGCGACGTCTGGGAGAGCCGAGGCGAGCAGGAAGAGCACTGCGGCAGACCCGAAGAAGAAGGTGAGCCGCCCCAGCTGATCCGAGAACCGCGAGATCCGGATCCGTAGGCCGTCGAGGAACCAGACAAGGGCGATCGCGCCTAGAGCCGCGACGATGAGGCCGAGCACTAGTGTTCCGAGCTCGCCGTCGTAGTAAGCCGCGATGTCCGCAGCGGTTGCGTCGTCGTCGGGGGAGTCGCTGGATTCGACCACGATCGTGGAGATCACGAACAGCGCGACTCCAACGATTCCCGCGATTGCTGACAGCCGCGTGAGGCCTCTGTCGTCCATGGAACCCCTTATCTCGTGTCCGCAGTGCCGCGAAACGTCTCACGGGGCTGGGACACTCAAGAGGATCGACGCCGGTGTCGCGGCACCCCCCTGAACGCGACGACTCGCCGGTCGTACAGGCCGACCGACCCTCTCGTCTAGAGCGCTTCAGCGTCGTTCTAGCGCGGCGTCCGCCTTGTGGCAGATGAGGAGTGCCTCGATGTAGTCCCAGCGGTAGCGGTGGGGGGCATCCGCGACGCGTTCCTCGAGCTCTTCGAGGAAGGCGGCGAGCAGACCGGGGGCGCGGTCCTTCCCCTCGCGCGCGAAAGCGCGGACGAGGAGCGGCCCGCCCCATGCGGTCACGCTCCGCACGTAGCCGCGCGCGAACACGGCGGGATCGTCGTGCCAGTAGGGATTGTCGAGACGGAAGAGCTCGGCGCTCTCGAGCTCGAGGCCGGCGACGCGCCCGTCGCTCGCCTCGAAGGGAGCCCGGATCTCGTCGAGCGTGCGCATCCACACTGGAACGACGACCGCGGCGACGGTTCCGGCGCCGATGCGCCCCGCGCGGCACCAGTCGGCGAGCACGCGGTTCATGTCCCCGATGATCTCCACGTACAGCCCCGTCCTCTCGGGGTATGGAGCGGGGGAAGCCGGGAGCGCGGCGATGAACCGGCCACCCGGCGCGAGCTCCATCGCGCGTAGCTCGAGCAGCCGCTCCCATTGCCGCGCCGCGGCCACGCGCCACGCCTCCCGCTCGGCCTCGTCTATGTGATCCGGATAGCCGGGGAAAACGGACCCGGTCGAGGCCAGGCCGGCCGCGTCGGCGACCCAGTGCATCGCGGTCCCGCTGACGGCAACGTGAACGCTGCCCGACGGCAGGCAAGGCGCCTCCTGAAGCGGGATGCCCGCCATGCTGACGACCGTGGCGGGCGTCGGGCTCTGCTCGGCCGCTCGGCGGCACGCCTCGCCGTGCGCCTCCGGCGACGCGTAGTGAGCGCCCGTGCCGGCATCGATGACCCCTGGGCCGGCGTCGCCCGGTGCGGGGATGACGACGACCCCGGGCGCGTCCGCCGCTCCACCGAACGCGCGCTGCAGGTGGTCGGCGGCGACGCCCCAGGTGTTCGTCGGCAGATCGACGAGCGCGTAGATCAGCGGCCGGCCGGCGCGCTCCCGCGCGAGTTCGCGGATCAGCCCGTGGGAGTTCACGCCGTCGGCGGCGCCGAGATCGGCCACCCTGAGCACCGGCTCGTCCGCAAACAGCCGCGCCGCGCCCAGCACCGCCGGATGGGTCGCCGCGAACGCGGCGCGCTGCGAGAGCGCGTACCGCGCATAGTCGTCTGCCATGCTCGAGAGCTCGGGGCGATCGGACGGCATGGCGCGCTTCCTTCCGGACAGCAGCGCCCGCTCTCCGCGCTGCGAAAACAATCGTCCCATACGGTCGGGTCACCCTGTTGCAGGGGCAGAGTCGGTTCAAGGTGGAGACGGTGTGGGGACTCCGACCGCGCATAGGACCGCGAGCGGGCCTCGAACATGCGGGTCATGCTCTGGCGACCAGGATTCGACCCGGTCGACCGACGTTGCGGCGGTCCGCGGAGATCGTCGCTTTCTGAGATGCGCACCCCTTTCTTGGCGGGCAGTTCGCCGCCGGCCGCGACACTCGCGCTGGGTGACCACTCCCGCCAGACGTGCGCCCTCACGACGACACAGCCGCGAGCACGACCTCCGGTGAGACGAGTAGACGGTAGGCGTGGCCGCGGCGGGCAACGAATCCCATGTGCTGCAGTTGATCCAGAGCTCGCGTGACTGTTTCGCGGGAGGAACCGATCATCTCGGCGAGGATCGTGTGGCTCACCGGAAAGTCGATGCGGATGCCGTCGCCGGCTACATGACCATAGTCGCGTGCAAGCTGGAGGAGCCTCCGCCGCACCCGGTCGATATGGAGCGTGAAGGCGAAATTGCTCAGTGCTTCTTGCTTCTGCGCCAGCGTGGCCGCGAGGTGTTCGAGGAGTATCCGCGCCGCTCCGGGCACCGCGAAAAGTCGATCGAAGGCATCGCCGGAGACGACGATCAAGCGAGACATGCCGAGGCCGAACAGCATCTCCTCGGGTGACGGTGGGAACACGAGCCTCCCCGGGCCGCCCTCGCAGGTGATGATCGTGCGCGATTGGCCGGGCGCGGTCGCGCGAACCACGACGAACCCATCCTGGACGACGAGGAGCGCCTCCGCTGGGAAGGAATTCCGAAAGTACGGCGAGCCGGCCTCGAGATCGATCGTCGGGCAGGCTGCGAGAATCGCCGAGATCCGTTCGCCCTCGGCCGGCCGCAGATCTACGAGAAGGCGTTCGAGTCCTGGGCTCATAACTCATAGGTGTCGTGGGCGCGCTTGCTCTTACGAGGGTCGGTATGAGCAACCGGCCTGCGCTACCGCCGAGTGACGGGCGGAAGCCCGTTAGCTGTCCGGCTGCGGGTCGTTGAGGATCCGTGCGAGCTTGACGGTTGGTCCGGCTCCGCGGCTGGAGGAGGCGCCGCTCCCATGACCTCGAGTTGTCTGAGCTTGTGCTCGAGCCGTGTGATCTTGAGCGCGACGATGACGAGGCAGGCGAGAAGTGTCACGAATGCGAGAACGTAGGCAGCGGCGAATGCGTTGGCCGTGCTCACCGGCGCTAGTTCGAGAGCAGGTACTGGACGAGATCCGACCTCTCCTGTGGGGTGAGGTCGAGTCCGAAGCAGCCGTCGTAGTGACGGACGACAGCTTCCAGGTTGGGGAACCGTCCGTCGTGCCAGAAACCGCCCTTGCTGTGAGCGAAGAGTCCCTTCAGTGGCGTGGTGCGGTAGCGCTCGTCGGGCGACCGATTCGCCTGGAAGGCGTCGGTGCAGATCTCGGCGGGCTCGTGCAGATTCCAGCCCGGCTCGGTGAACAGAGGCAGGACATGGCAGTTCGCGCAGGTGCCTTTGCCGGTGAAGATGCGCTTGCCGCGTTTCGCAGCGGCCGCGTCGAAGCTCCCGGGGGGCGGCTTCGGCGCTAGAAGGCCGAGCTGGTAGGCGTGAAGAGCGGCGAGCTTCGGGGTGATCTGGTCCGGTGTGTTGCGAACGTCGAAGAACCCCGCCCTGGCGGCGACCGGAAACTTCGCCGGATCGTTGAGACGCGGGTCGACGAAGTTTCCCTTGCCGTGCATCTCCAGGTTGGCGACGAACGCGTTCCAATACGTGACTGAGCCCCAGCCCGTGTAGGTGTGGCGGTCGACGCCCGCGAGACCAAAGGCGGGCGGGATCAGCGTCGCGGCTGACTTGCCGTCCGGGCGAAAGCCCTTACCGTCGAGGAAGAGCTCCGCGTCGAACTTACCCGGCCCCCAGGCAGCGAGCACTGTGTTCAGTGTCGCCTCGTCGACCTGGAGCAGGTCGGTGAGCGGAGCCTTGTTCGGCGCCAGCGAGACGATCGCGCCGACATTGAGGTCGCGGTTCGGCCAGCCATCGAGCCGACGCCCGATACCCGGTGCGAACGAGTCGTCCACCATCGAGTGGCAGGACGCGCACGTGAGCCCAACCGAGCGCAGCGTTCCGTCCTGCTCGAAGAACCCTTTCAGGCCGACCACCGCGTTCAGCTTGAGCAGGCCGAGCGTCGTTGCGGGATCGTCGAGGTCGACCTGGCCGGCCGCGAGTGCCTGCCTCAGTGCGTCTGGAAGCGCCGCCAAATCGACCTTGAGGCCAACCGCCAGTGCGGTCTTCGGGCTCACCCCGGGTCCGACGCCGCCGAGAGCCTCTCCTTTGATCGCTTGGTGCAGTTGAAGCGAGTCGCCCCAGAAGGCCTCGTCGCCGAACGTGTCGAAGCGGAAGATCTGTCTGCCCTGCTCGAACAGCTGTCTGGCTGCCCTGCGGTCCCGCTTGTCTGGATCAGCGCCCGAGCCGCTCACCGCGCTCACGGTGCCGTAAACGATGGCGAAGCCGATGTAGAGGACCAAGGCCCCGCCCGCGATCATCGCCAACCTGCCGAGGATTTTCCCGATCAGGGCCATGAAGAACGCCTCTCGCCGCTCAATCGATCGTACGAGCGGGCCGCGATCCAGGCTGTGATCGCTGTCACATTTCAGTTGGGCGGGTGCGATCCGAGCTCAGGCCGCGACAGTTCGCCTGGATGACCAGGCCCCATCGGCGATGCCCGACGAACGCGTTGCTACCGACCCGAGGCCTATCGCGCGCGCGAAAGCGCTTTCTGCCGACTCCCGAGGCCCGAACTAACGCCCGAGAGCGATCTCGGCTACGCGCGAAATCGCTCGGAACGGCGAGGACGCCGTCGTCGAGGACAAAGCCGCACGCCCACAGTTCCAGCGAAGCCGCTCGACAACGAACTGGCCTTCGGCGAGGTCTGGACCGATGATGAACGGGCGATCGCGGGCCTACGCGCGGGCCTGCGGCTGGTTAGGTCGGATCGCGGTGACGATCCACGCCCGCGAGTCGAACCACACTCCGTCTCCGCTGTCGTGCGCCGCGAGCGTCTCGCGGAGACGACCGATGGCGCGCTTACCCTGTTTTCCCTGCAATCTGCCAGTGGAGCGTGCCGGGATCGAACCGGCGACCTCCGGCTTGCAAAGCCGGCGCTCTCCCAGCTGAGCTAACGCCCCGGGAGGGCCTCAGTGTAGAGGCGCGTCCGGGTCCTTGCGGGGCTTCGTGCCCCGCTCCTGCATGGCGCGGACGCCGTCGCTGAAGCTCGTGCCGCGCCGCGCGCCGGACTGCTCGAGCCGGCGCAGGCGTGCCTCGATCGCCTCGACGTCGACGATCGAGATGCGTTCCGCGGTGTCGCCGCCGTTGCCGCCTGGGAGCGCTCGCTCGCGGGCGGCGAGCTCCTGCTCGCGCTCGGCGAGCCCGTCCGAGCGCGCGGCCAGCTCAGCCTGGGTCTTCACGAACTGCAGCTCTGCAGCCTTCAGCTCGGCCAGCCGTGCCGCGATGCGGGCCTCGCGCTCCGCGGGATCTTGCTCGCGCAGCTCGGCCAGACGGCGCTCGACGTCGGCCTCGCGCTGCGTTACAGCACGCTCGCGCTCCGTCAGCGTCTCGGGCGAGACCGGCGGCGGCGCCTCGGCGAGCACGCGCTCTTGCTCGGCGAGCGCGGCCTCGCGGCGGGCGAGCTCGGCTGCGCGTGCCTGCAGCGCCTGGCGCTCGGCCGCAAGCGCCGGATTCGTGGGGCCGGGCCGGGGTTGGCTGACGTTAGGACGGGCGGCCGGCGCCCTGCCGAGGCGTCCCAGCGCCTCTTCCAACTCGCGCTCGCGGAGGCGCACGAACTCGACGCGCTCGGCGAGCAGCCGCTTCAGCGACTCGATCTCCGTGGCCCCCTCGGCGCGCTGGCGGCGGAGTGCCTCGCGCTCGTCCTCGAGCGGCGTCTCGTCCCCGCGCCGGAACCGCGTCACGTCACCATGATAGGCGGGGGAGGCGACAATCGCCGCCCCCGCCACCCCGGAAGGAGTCCTCGGTCAGGCCGCGCGCTCGAGCCGCTCTTCTGCGCGGGCGCGCCTGACGATCGAGTCGCGCTCACCGAAGCGCAGCCGCGCGCGCTCGGCGCGGTGCGCATCCCACAGCTCTGCGAGCCGCGCCTCGATCCCTTTGAGCTCCGCGACAGCCTCCGCAGTACGGCCGCCGGAAAGGTCGTGCCAGAGCTCGCCCCGCCGCTTGGTGAGGCGGTCGATCTCGGTGTGGATGTTGGCAATGGTGGTGGTCATGACGGTCCCAACGCACCCAGACCAACGGCCATTCCGCGCTTATTCGCGCCGCAACAAAAACGCAACGATGACCGCGACGAAGACGAGGAACGCGGCGATCATCACGACCTCGAGCAGCGTGACCATCACTCGTAGCCGAGCTCGGCGATCCGGTCCTCGTCGAGCCCGAAGTAGTGCCCCAGCTCATGGAGCACCGTGATGCGGATCTCGTCCTCGAGCTCCTTCGGGTCGGCGAAATCCTCCTCGAGCGGACGCCGGTAGATCGCGATCCGATCCGGCAGCTGGCCGGCCATGTCGCCGCGCTCTGGCAGCGGCACGCCTTCGTAGAAGCCGTAGAGGTCGGGATCGTCCGGGTTCTCGTCCTCGACCACGACGGCGATGTTGCGCAGCGCCGAAGCGATGTGCGGCGGGAGGGCGTCGAGCGCCGCGCTGACGTGCTCCTCGAACGACATCAGAGCCGGATTCGGCGAACGGGACGCAAGGCCGGATCCTAGTGCCATCATGACTTGATAATCTCACGCTCATGTTTTATACTGCCACTGTAGATAGCTACCGGTACCACAGGAGGTCTGATCCATGGCAACACTCGTTCGTTGGGAGCCGTTTCGCGAACTGTCGTCCCTGCACTCCGAGATGAGCCGCCTCATGAACGGCCTCGTCGAGGGCAACGGGCGGACGAGCCAGAACTGGATTCCCGCGCTCGACGTCTGGGAGACGGAGGACGAGCTCGTCTATGCCTTCGATCTGCCCGGCGTCACCGAGGACACGATCGAGGTCGAGCTCAACGACGACACGCTCACGGTGACCGCCACGCGCGATACGCGGGCCGAGGTCGACGGCGAGCGCTTCTACCGGTTCGAGCGGCGCTTCGGAACCTTCAGCCGCGCGGTCGGGCTGCCGCAGGGCACCGACGAGTCGAAGGTCAAGGCCGACTACCGCGACGGCGTCCTGGAGATCCGGGTCGCGAAGCCCGAAGAGCAGAAGCCGCGGCGGATCCAAGTGGGCGGCGCCCAGCCGACGATCGAGGCGTAGGTCTCGTTCGCCGCACCTGCCGAGATCGAAGGGCGAGCCGTACGGCTCGCCCTTCGCGTTAGAGTCGGCGCTGTGGCGAGGTTCGCAGACGCACTCAACGAGCAGGTCGCTTACGAGTTCGCGGCGTCACAGCAGTACGTCGCGATCGCGGCGCACTACGACGCCCAGACGCTGCCGCAGCTCGCGGCGCACTTCTACCGCCAGGCGGTCGAGGAGCGGAACCACGCGATGATGATCGTGCAGTACCTGCTCGACGCCGATCTGCCGGTCCGCGTGCCGGGAGTGGAGGAGCCGATCGGGACGTTCGACGACAACGTCGCACCGGTCGACCTGGCCCTGACCCAGGAGAAGCGCGTCACCGAGCAGATCGCCGGCCTGGTCAAGCTCGCGCGCGAGGAGGGCGAGCTCGTCGGCGAGCAGTTCCTCCACTGGTTCCTCCAGGAGCAGCGCGAGGAGGTGTCGTCGATGGCCGCCCTGCTGGCCGTCGTCAAGCGCTCGCGAGACGACGTGATGGACATCGAGGACTACCTCGCGCGCGAGACCGGCGGCGACAGCCCGCTCGAAGCCGGTGCCCCGCCCGCCGCCGGCGGCGCGCTCTAGACGATCGCGTACGCCGGTGTCACGCGTGCACGGGCGCGGCGTTCAGCGCGACGATGCTGTGCGCCGTCAGCGCCCGGGAGAACCCCTTGAGCTCGAGCTCCCGCACCTCGCTCGAGGCAACAAGCTCGTCCACCTCGGCATAGACGCGCTGACTGACCAGGATCTGACCGTCGTCGGCCGCGTCGCAGAGGCGCGCGGCCAGGTTCGTCACACTGCCGATCGCCGCGTAGTCGGAGCGGCCCTCGAATCCGACCCGCCCCAGGGTCGCGTAGCCCTGCGCGATTCCGACCGAGAAGCCCAGTGCGTGACCGCTTCGTCGCCACTGGTCGGCGAGCTCGCCGATCCGGCTCCGCATCTCGACGGCCATCCGGACTGCGCGGACTGCGGGGTCAGGACATGGAACGGGATCGTTGAAGAACACCATGAGCCCGTCTCCGGTGAAGCGCTCGAGCGTCCCCTCGAAGCGATGGACGAGCTCGCCGAGGGCGCCGTGGTACTCGCGAAGGATCTGCATCGTGACCTCGGGCTCCGACGTTTCGGCGAAGCCGGTGAAGCCGCACAGGTCGCAGAAGACGACAGTGATCTCGCGACGGTGACTGTCAAGGAACGATTCGTCGCCGGATGAGACGACGAGCTCGGCGAGCTGTGGGGGGAGGAAGCGCTTCAGCCGTGCCATCCGTTCGATCTCGCCAACCTGTTCGGCGACCCGGCCCTCGAGCTCCCGGTTCCAGCCTTCGAGCTCGGCGGCCTGTCGCTCGAGCTCCTGGAAGAGGCGTGCGTTGTGAATCGCCAGCGCAGACTGACTTGCGAACGTCTCCAGCAGCTCTGTGATCTGCGTCGGGAAGTCGCCCGGCGTGCGCCGTCGCACGACGAGGGCGCCGAGTATCCGGTCGTCATGCGTCAGCGGGACGGCGAGCAAGGACTTCCAGCCGTCGCGCAACAGGCAGTCGAGGTGGACGTCTCGCGGAGCGGCGCCGATATCGGCGACAGCCAACGGCTTGCGGCTGGAGGCGGCGCGGCCGACCAGCGTGTCGTTCACACCGACGTGCGCCGCGCGTAGCGCGGACAGCAACTGCTCGCCCGTGCCATAGGCCGTTCGGACGCGGAACTCTTGCGAGTCGTCGTCGAACTCGAAGATCGATCCGCCTTCGGTGCCAGACAGCTCGACCGCGTGCCTGACGATCGTCGACAGCACCTCCTCCAGATCGAGACTCGAGCTGACGGCCTGGCCGACGTCGTTCAGTCCTTCGAGCTGTTCGACCGAGCGGGCCAGTTCCTTCGTGCGCAGGTCGAGCTGTCGCATCAGGCTCGCGTTTCGAATCGCAATCGCGCCCTGCGCCGCAAATGTCGTCGCCAGTTGGATCTCTCGCGCGTCGAACGGCCGCACCACGTGCCTCCAGAGCGAGATGACACCGATCACCTCGGCGTCGCTTTGGATCGGAACGCCGACGATCGTTCGGAAGCCGCCGAGCCTCTGCCGCAGGTGTTGCTCTGCCGTGTCGAACTCGGGGTCCGTCGCGATGTCGCGCGACAACACCGCGCGACGCTCCATCCCGACCCGTCCGACCAGCGTTCCGGGGCCTACCGGGATTCGACGCGTTGCGAGCATCGACCGATACTCATCGGAGCCTCCGGACGCCCAGCCGAGACGGTAGTGGTCGCCCTCGTGGATGAAGATCTGGCCTGCGTCGGCTCGGCACAGCCGCATCGCGTAGTTCAGGACCGTCTCGAAGATCGGCTCCAGCTCGAACCCGGAGCGCCCGACGACGAGCAGGACCTCCGTCGTAGCCCGTTGCTGCTCGAGCAACTCGTCGAGCACAGCCGGTGGATCGTTCAGCCACGCGTCGGGCGGCGTCGATCTCGAACCCGATGCGCTCACGCTTCACCCCTTTTCGGCCGAGCGGCGCAAACTCGGAACAATCGTCGGCCAGACGATCCGAACAAGGATCGCACGGCACCCGCGGCTTGCCAAGACGGCGTTGCGGCGCTCGCCCTGTCGACCGGGCAGCCGGCGACGTGCACTAGGTCACGACGCGGTAACCAAGGTGCGTGACCTCGGGGGACTCGATCACCCGGGTCGGCTCCAACCTCCGGCCGGAACCCGGGCCGTCGAAGAGGCGCACGCCGCCGCCCAGGAGAAGCGGGACGACGTGGAGCTCCAGGCGGTCGACGAGGCCGGCCGCGAGCGCCTGCTGCGCGACGTTCGCACCGCCGGCGACAAGGACGTTACGGTCGCCCGCGGCCGTCCTGGCGTGCTCGACTGCGGACTCGATGCCGTCCGTGACGAACGTGAACGTCGTCCCGCCTTCCTTGCTCACGGTCTCGCGCGGATGGTGCGTGAGAACGAACACCGGCCCGCGGAACGGCGGCTCGTCGCCCCACCAACCGTCGGCGTTCGTATCGTCCTCCCACGGCCCGTCGCCGCCGCTGAACATCCGCCGGCCCATGACGTGGGCGCCGACACTGCTGACCAGCTCCTGCACGAGATCGTCGCCCGGGCCGGTCGTACCGCCTTCGAGGCCGTGCCGGCCTCGCCAGCTCGCGAGCTGGACGACCCACTCGTGGAGGTCCTCGCCGCCTTCACCGAGCGGCTGCTCCATGGTCTGGTTCGGCCCCGCGACGTACCCGTCGAGCGACATGGAGATCTCGATCATCACGGCCATGCGTTCCTCCTCGTGGTCGGGTCACCAGGTGCGACCGACGCCGGGCCGGCAACTCATCGCCGGACGTGAAGCCGAAGGGGCTCTTAACCGAGGTCGGCGCGGATGCGCTCCTCGACCGACGCGAGCTCGAGGTCGCTGCCGGTGACGTCCCGCAGCAGCTCGTCGGCCGTCGGCCGCTGGCCGAGCTCCCAGAGCTCGCGAAGCAGCGAGCCCGCCTCCCGCCGGGCGAACCAGTCTTCCCCGAACTCGCCGCGCAGGAAGTCGCGGAGCTGCGCCTCGAAGGCCCAGGAGCGCAGGTAGCACGTGCAGTAGAAGCCTGAGTCGACGTCGCCGAGGAAGTCGGCGGCGGCGGGCTCGACCTTCACGGCGTCGCCGAGGAGCTCGACGTACCGCGGGCGCAGCGCCGTGAGGTCGTCGGCGGCGTGGAGCTCGAGCTCGTACAGCAGCTTCGCCGAGTAGCGCCGGGCGAAGAAGAGATTGATCGCCGCGAAGTCGGCGGCGTAGTCGGCGGGGCGCGGGAAGTCGAGCCGACTCGACAGCCATGCCGGGTCCGCGACGAGCAGGTCGAACAGGGCGGCCCAGCCCTCGGTGACCGCGTCGTCGCCGAGCTTCCGCTCCTCGATGCGCAGCAGCGGCGATGTGCAGGCGAAGTGCTCGGTGTGGCCGGCCTCGTGAAAGAGGGCGTGCCAGTCTTCCGGGCCGCCGATCGGCTGGATCACGAGCACCACGCGACCGGGCACCTCGATCGGGGAGCAGAAGGCGCGCGGGGACTTCGTCGGCCGCTGCTCGAGGTCGAGGACGACGTTCGGCTGCTCCTCGAGCCGGATGCCGAGGTCGCCGAGTGTCGAACGGAGCGCCGGCAGCATCGCATCGCGCGGGAAGCCCGCATCCCAGGCGCTGCCGCGCATCAGCCGCACGATGTCCTGGTACTCGGCCTCGTCGAGGCCGACTCCGACGTCCGCGCGCAGGCGCCGGTCCATCCGCTCCTCGTACAGCCGCTCGGTGGACTCGAGCAGCGAGCGGCACTGGTCCGCCAGCCCGTCGAGGTCGAAGCCGAAGCGGTCGCGGTAGAGCTCGACGTAGTCACGCGCTCCCAGGTCGCGGGCGCCCTCGTGCGCCGACTCGTGCTGGGCGCGCTGGATCGGCGCGAGCTGATCGTCGACGAGCTCTCGGCGCAGTCGCTCGAGCTCGCGGCGGCGCGCCCGGTCCGGCTCGTTGGCGATCGCCGGCCGGAGCATCCGGAACGGGAGCTCCCGGCCGTCGTGGGTCACGGACAGCTCTGTCTCCCGGGCCGCGAGCCGTTCCTCGGCCTCGCGGGTGACGCTGCCGAGGTAGCCCTCGCACGCGAACCGCCAGAGCTCGCGGTTGGTGCGGCCGTCGACCGCCTCGCCGAGCCGCCGGGCGCTCTCGAGACTCGTCAGCTCCTGCGTGCCGTTCGTAGACGGCCTCGAGGTCGAGCTCCGGCTTGTGGCCTGCGTAGTGGAGGTACTCCTCCTCGTCGCGCTCGGCGAGGAAGCGCTCGGCTCGCTCGCGGTACGCGTCGAGCTCCGTCGCGGACGGGGCGGTCTGCACGGCTCGTAGGATACGGCGCGGGATGCGGGAGCTCCGGGTGCAAACCGAGCGGCAGAGCCAGCTCGTCGACATCACGCGCGAGGTCCGCGCGGCCGTCGACGGCGCCCAGGGCGCGGCCGTGCTCGTCTACGTGCCGCACACCACGGCCGGCGTGACGATCAACGAGCACGCCGACCCCGCTGTGGCGCGCGACTTCGAGACCGCGCTCGAGCGGATCGTGCCCGCCGAGTGGTCGTGGCAGCACGTCGAGGAGGGCGAGGAGAACGCGCCGACGCACATCCGAGCCGCGTTCATGGGCCCGTCCGTGGTGATCCCGCTCCGGCCCGACGGCGAGCTCGCGCTCGGCACCTGGCAGGGCATCTTCTTCTGCGAGTTCGACGGGCCGCGCGAGCGGCGCGTGTACGTGACGACGCTTCGGTAGATGGAGCAGCGGCTGTCACTCGTCACGCTCGGCGTCCGCGAGCTCGCCCGCGCGCGGCGGTTCTACGAGGCGCTCGGCTGGACGACGCGCGCTGCGCCGGAGGACGACGTCGTGTTCTTCCAGGCGGGCGGCACGATCGTGGCGCTCTGGAGCCGCGACGACCTCGCGGAGGACAGCGGCGTGCAGGACGGAGGCGGCTGGGGCGGCGTCACGTTCGCGTACAACACGCGCTCGCCGGCCGAGGTCGACGCCGTCATCGAGGAGGCTCGCGCCGCGGGCGGCGCCATCGCGCGCGAGCCGGGCGAGACCTTCTGGGGCGGCTACTCGGGCGTCTTCGTCGATCCCGAGGGCCATCCGTGGGAGGTCGCGCACAACCCGCACTGGACGATCACAGCGGGCGGCGAGACGCGGCTCGGCTCCGGCTAGCCTGCCGGCGGAACCAATCCAAGGGGACGAGGAGATGGGCGAGACAATCAGGAACGTGGGTGCGATCACGCTGTTCGTCGAAGACCCGCAGAGGTCGAAGGAGTACTACGAGCGCGTCTTCGGGGCGACGACGATCTACGAGGACGAGAGCGCGGCCGCGTTCCGGTTCGAGAACATGGTCGTCAACACGCTCCGGCGCCAGGATGCGGACGAGCTGATCACCCCGGCCGCCGTGGCCGGTGCGGGTGCCCCGGCGACCTGCCAGCTCACGGTCGGCGTCGAGGACGCGGATGCGACGTGCGCGGAGCTGGCCGGCCGCGGCGTCGACTTCCTGAACGGGCCGGTCGACCGGCCGTGGGGGATGCGCACGGCGGCGTTTGCCGACCCGGACGGCCACGTCTGGGAAGTCGCCTCGAAGCTGCCGGACGCGTAGACGGCGCTACCCTCAGACCATGGCCGCCCCTGTCGCAAAAGGCGACGAGCTCGAGCTGCGCGTCGACTCGCTCGCATACGGCGGGAACGGCGTCGCCAGGCTGAACGGCTTCGTCGTCTTCGTGCGCCGCGGCCTGCCCGGCGACCTCGTGCGCGCACAGGTCACGAAGGTGAAGCGCGGTTTCGCCGAGGCGCTCGCCACCGAGGTGCTCGAGCCGAGCAGCGAGCGGGTCGCCGCGCCGTGTGCGCACTACCCGGCGTGCGGAGGGTGCCGCTTCCAGGATCTCGCGTACGAAAGCCAGGTCGCGGCCAAGGAGGCACAGGTCCGGGACGCCCTCGTACGGCTCGGCGGCGTCGCGGAGCCACCGCTCGAGCCGATCGTGCCGGCAGCGTCGCAGTTCCATTACCGCAACAAGCTCGAGTACTCGTTCACTCGCACGCCGTCCGGGCCGGCGCTCGGGTTCCACAGGGCGGGCCGCTGGGACGAGGTACTGGAGGTCGAGCGCTGCTGGCTGACGACGGACCTCGGCAACGCGATCCGCGAGGCCGTCAGGGACTGGGCGCGCGAGGAGGGGCTCGAGGCGTATTCGCAGGAGGACGGCACCGGCTACCTGCGGCACCTCGTCGTCCGCGAGGGCCGGAACACCGGGCAGGCGCTCGTGCAGCTCGTGACCGCGCCCGGCGAGAAGTTCGAGACCGGGTATCTCGTCGAGGTGCTCCAGCGCTTCCCGGAGGTGCGGTCGATCCACTGGGCCGTCAACGACTCGCCGGCCGAGGTCACGAATCTGCCGACACGACTCCTCTGGGGCGAGGACGCGATCGAGGAGCAGCTGCTCGGGCTGCGTTTCCGCGTGCGGCCGAACGCGTTCCTGCAGACGAACACCGAGATGGCGGAGACGCTCTACCGGCTGGCGATCGAGTACGCGGCGCTGACCGGCGACGAGACCGTCTACGACCTCTACTGCGGCACCGGCACGATCGGGCTGGCGATGGCCCCGCAGGCGCTGACGGTCTGGGGCGTCGAGATCTCCGAGGAGTCGGTGGCGTGCGCGCTGGACAACATGGAGCTGAACGGCGTCACGAACGCCGCGTTCTTCGCCGGCAACGTCTCGCAGTCGCTCGAGGAGCTCGCCGCACGGGCCGGGCCGCCGGACGTCGTCGTCGTCGACCCGCCGCGCGCCGGACTGGCCGGTAAGGCGCTGCGCCGCATGGCGAGGCTGGAGGCGCCGCGCCTCGTCTACGTCTCCTGCAATCCGACGACGCTCGCGGGGGACGTGAAGGCGCTCCGCGCGAGAGTGGGGCTACGAGCTCGTGCGCGCGCGGCCGGTCGACATGTTCCCGCACACGCCGCACATCGAGACGGTCGCGCTGCTCGAGCGCAACGCCTAGGGAGGGTTTGGCGAAACATCGAGCTGTGCCGTCGGGCCGCGCTGGTCGTGGCGAGGCGGCGTCCTCAGTCGCGTCCATATGTCTGCATATGGACGCTCCCTGCGTCCTTGCCTCGCCGCGTCCAGCGCACCCCGCCGACGAGCGACGTTCCGCCAAACCCTCCTAGACGTAGATCACGGGCTCGCCGCTCCCGGGATCGGCCGGGAGCGTGCCCGCCTCGCCCCGCGCGATCCGGAGGGCCGACCAGGCAGCGGCGCCGGCGTCGACCGTGTCGAGGATCGGCAGGTCGGGAAGCTCGGGAACGACGACGCCGGCTGCCTCGAGCAGCCGCACGCGCATGCGGAAGCCCGCCCAGGTCGTCTTCGGGTGCTCGAGCGCTTCGCCGGCCAGGGCGCGGAACGAGCACTCCGGGTGAACCTCGACCACACGGGGCTCCCGGCCGGCGAGCGGCTCGACCTCGAGGATCTTCGCGCCGAGCGCGTAGGCCTGGCGCGAGACGCCCGGCGCGCCCAGCTCGGCGCAGCGGCGCACGGCGTCCTCGTACGGCAGGAGGAGAGCGGCTCTCGGTGGCGCAAGGAACACGCTGGCGGCGCGCGGGCCGACGTAGGCGCGGGCGGCCTCGTCGGCGCGCCGCCTACCACGGTCCGGCAGCCCGATCGGCATGTCGACGGCGTAGGCGTCCGCGTCCGGCCAGGCTGCGAGCACGGCGGCGAGGCCGCGAACGAGCCGCGCGCCGAGAACACCCTCGTCGCCGAGCGCCACGGCGACCCAGCCTCCCTTCGCACCGTCGATCCCGACCGCGATCACGTGCGGATCATGCGTCGTCCGGTTCGGGCCGTGCCCGTGAGCGGACCCTGGCCCAGAGCAGGTCGACGTTCGGCAGCAGGAAGCCGAGGGCGATCGCGGGCAGCGCCGGCAGACCCGCGACGTCGTCCCAGACGACCGTGAGGACGAGCGTCAGGCCGAGGCCGGCCGTCATCGCCACCCAGGTCCAGCCGGTGCGCAGCCCGAACCGATCGGCGCAGGCCAGGAACAGCGCGAAGAAGATGACGTCGGGCGGGCCGAGGTGCGCGAACCCCTCCTCGCCGGGCACGCGGAAGCCGAACGCGATCTCCTCGAAGAAGCCGGGCTGCTCGGAGACGACGTAGTCGGTCGGGCCGCGCCACACCGACACGATGTCGACCAGAGGGATCACCGCTGCGACGAGCACCACCCACCAGAGCTCCTCGAAGACGGACAGGAACCAGAAGCCGAACGCCGTCAGTGCGAGGAGCTTCGCCAGGTCGAAGAGCGTGTCGGCGCCCGCCTCGCGAAGCAGGAGCGCCAGGACGGCGAGCGCCACGGCGACCGCGAACAGCCCCCGCGCGTCGCGCCACGGCAGAGCCAGCCACACGACGCCGAAAACGGCCGGCATGACGAGCGCGGCGATGAAGACGACGTCCCACGTCGTCGATAGCCCTGGCAGCGCGTCGCCGAAGGCCGTGTAGACGCCGACGAGCGCGAGGAGGCCGCCGAGCGCGGCGGCCCGCAACCCGCCCGCGCGGGCGGGCGTCAGTAGGGCGGCAGCTCCGCCCACCAGGGGCCGAGCGCCTTGAAGGCGTTCCAGAACCGCGTCTTGGCGCCCTGCTCGTCGAGCGCCGCGTCGATGTCGGGGGTGACGAGCGCCGCCACCGTGGCCGTGAAGCGCTGGAGCTCGCCGACCGTGGCGGGCTCGAGCGGGCTCGACAGCGGGAACCCCAGGCCGTTGACGAAGGCGACCGCCTCATCGCCCATGACGACGAGGAGCCGCGGCTGCACGATGTGCAGCTCGCGCGTGAGCCAGCCGGCCGCCTGCTCGGGATCCTCCGTGCCGAACTTCAGGCAGTTGGTGCCGTAGACCGCGAGGGGGTCGACGCCGAGCCGCTGAAAGGACTTCAGGAGCGCCTGGCCGGCGCGGCCGTAGAACGCGACTCCTTCCTGGATCTCCTGCGGCTGCGGCGCCCACTTGAGCAGGAAGACATCCGCCAGCGGATGGCCCGAGCCGAGCACCGGTACGTGGAGCGCGTCGCTCAGCTCACCGAGCTCGTGCCACAGCTCGTTGACCTCGGCGATGGCCTTCCCCAGGTAGCGCTCGTAGATCTCGTCGGTGGGCACGGCGGTCACGGAAGCGTGGACCTCGTTCTCCCCTAGCGCACCTTTTCCTTGACCTGGGCCACCCACTTGAGGCTCTGGAGGTACGCCAACGACTTGGGCCGCCGCAGCACCTCGGCGCCGCGCAACGACAGCAGGAACTCCTCCGGCCCGTCGAAGCGGCGCATGCGGACGGCGCCGGTGCCGACCCCCTGGAGGACGTGGGCGTCCGACCCGGCGCCTGCGATCACCCCGTATTTCCGCGCGAAGCGGATCGCTTCGTCGTTGAACGTCTCGAAGAGCAGGCGTGCGTTGTAGACCTCCAGCACGTCGATTTCGGACAGGTGGCGGTGCAGCGTCGCCGGGTCCGGAATCGAGTGCAGCCGGTCGAAGGGATGCGGCAGGTACACGAGCCCGCCCTGCTCGCGGATCGCCGCGATCGTGTCGGCGAACGACAGGCCGCGCGGGATCTCGTCCTGCAGGAAGAGCCCGATCACCTCGCCCTGGCCGTCCGTCTTCACCTCCTCGCCCGGGATGACGACGAGGTCGCGGGCGCGGGCCAGCTCGACGGCCTCGAGCGCGCCGCCGATGGCGTTGTGGTCGGTGACGGCGATCGCACCGAGCCCTTCGGCAGCGGCGTGGTCGAGCAGGTCCGCCACCTCGATCGAGCAGTCGTGCGACCACGTCGTGTGCATGTGCAGGTCGGCGACGATCCACTCGCGCCCCGCGAGCGGGTCGGCCTCGGAGGACCGGCGGCGCGGACGGCGGCGCGTCGCGAGGTCGCGGTACAGCTCGTCGAGCTCGGCCGCGACCTTCGGGAAGCTCTGCAGCTCGGCCTCCGTTCGACCTCGTGCTCCCTCGCGCTCCCTGAGGGCGTCGTCCTCTGCCAGTCGTGCGAGCGCAGCCGCGGCGAGCTCGGGCTGGTTGGCGACGCCGGGCGGCGACGCGACGGCGCAGCCCGCGGCGGCCGCTTCGAGCGGGATGCGTGCGAGGCCGCCCGGCGCGGGGAGGACGACGGCGGCCTCGGCGAGCACGGCCGCACGCATCGCCGCGTCGCGGGCCGTCCGGACGTGGACCCGCTCGCGCAGCTGCTTGGGGATCGCGGGCCGGCTGGACGGGCGCTTGGTGCGCAGGAAGAGCAGCTCCCAGTCGGGAAGCTCCCGCAGCGCCCGCATGGCGGCCCGTGCCAGCGCGAGCTCGCCGGTCTGGAGCTCGACCACCGCCAGGCGCCGCTTCGGCCCCGGCCTGAAGCGCTCGAGGTCGACGCCGGGCGAGATCAGCCGGTAGTCGCCGGGGAACAGCTCGGCGGCCGCCGCGGCCATCGGCTGCGACGTGGCGAGCAGCGCGTCGACGCGGCCGAGCAGCACGCGCCTCCGCTTTCTGGGCGGCCGGAACGCCAGCCGCTCCGGCGAGAAGAACGTGGCCGCGGCCAGCGTCTCCGTGTCCCGCAGCGCCTGGTAGGAGAGGCTCGGCAGTCCCGGCTCGAAGCCGTGCACGATGTCGAACGCGCCCTGACGCAGCGCGAGCGACAGGTTTGCGCGCACGCCGACCGGAACGCCCACGCTGCTCCGCCGCGAGATCGGCACGGCCGGCGCGAGCGCCACGACCTCCGTGTCGTCGAGGCCTCGTGCGAGCGCCCGGCGCCCGGCCTGGAGGTCGGCGGCGCGGCCCGACGGCGCGATGACCGTGACCGTGTGGCCGAGGCGGCGCAGAGCATCGGCCACGCCGCGGACGTGCTCGTTGACCTCATGCGGCTGCGACCAGGAGAACGGGGTAACGAGGGAGACGCGAAGTCCCACGGCGTCCGAGTCTAGTCCGGGCTCATGGCCGCTAGAGCGCGAGCGCCATCTCGAGTTGCCGCACGTCGATACGCCCGCCGAGCTCGCGCAGCGCCGCACCGGCGGCATGCTCTGCCGGCAGGTTGAGCACGTGCAGCGAGTCGCCGAGCGCCCGCGCCGACGCGATGAGCTCGTGGAGCGAGCCGTCGCCGCCCGCAAACTGTATGAGCGACACCCGGCCGCCCGAGACGCGTACGACGGCCGCACCGGCGTCGGCCTCGAGCCCGACCAGGCCGTCGAGGTTCGCGAGCGTGCCGTCGTCGCGCTGCCACGGCTCGCGCTCGCGGCGGTGCTCGCGGATCCAGGCGTGGGCCGGCTCCGCGTCCGCCTTCTGCACTCGACCCGACGCGCCCGGAAGCGTCCAGACCTCGAGCTCACGTGTCCGCTCGAAGCCGAGCCGCTCGTAGAGCGGGATCGCACGCTCGTTCTCGAGGATCACCTCGAGCCGCACCTCACGGACGCCGCGGCTCCGCGCCTCACCCAGCACGGCGTCCATCAGCATCGACCCGATGCCACCGCGACGCTCGGCGACGACGACGCCGAGGCCGCCGATCCAGGCCTCGTCGCCGCGCAGGCCGAGCATGCACAGGCCGACCGGCGCCCCGCCGCGGAACGCGACGACCGACGCGTCGAGGTCGAGGTCCCACGCACGCGTCATGAACTCGAGCGTGGCGACGTCGATCCGCAGCGGCACGTAGTAGTCCTCGTACCCGGCGGTGAAGAGCCCCGCGAGCCGCTCGGTGTCGAGCGAGCTCGCGGGGCGGAGATCGAGCGTCACGCCTTGGCGGCCGACTTGCTCTTCGAACCCGTGCGCGCGTGCTGCTTGATGAAGCGCTCGGTGGCCTCGTAGGCCTCGTCGTCGACGATCTGCTTCGGCGGCGACTTCATCAGGTAGCTCGACGGGCCCTCGAGCGCGCCCGCCACGCCGTTGTTCAGCGCCAGCTTCGCGAGCCGGACGGCGTCGATGACGATGCCGGCCGAGTTGGGCGAGTCCCAGACCTCGAGCTTCAGCTCGACGTTCAGCGGCACGTCGCCGAAGGACGAGCCCTCCATGCGGATGTACGCCCACTTGCGGTCGGTCAGCCACGGCACGTAGTCGGACGGGCCGACGTGGACGTTCCCGGCGCCGAGGTCGTAGTCCAGCATCGACGTGACGGCGTTCGTCTTCGAGATCTTCTTCGACTCGAGCCGCTCGCGCTCCAGCATGTTGAGGAAGTCGGAGTTGCCGCCGACGTTCAGCTGCATCGTCTTGTCGAGGTGGACGCCGCGCTCGCGGAAGAGGCTCGTGAGCACGCGGTGCGTGATCGTCGCGCCGACCTGCGACTTGATGTCGTCGCCGATGATCGGCAGGCCCTTCTCCTCGAAGCGCTGTTGCCAGTACGGCTCCTTCGCGATGAAGACGGGCATGCAGTTGACGAACGCGCAGCCTGCCTCGAGCACCTGCTCGGCGTACCACTTCGTCGCCGCCTCGGAGCCGACGGGCAGGTAGCTGACGACGACGTCCGTGCCGGTCTCCCGGAGGATCCCGACGACGTCGTCCGTGGGGCCGGGCGCCTTCGTCACGACCTGCGAGACGTACTTGCCGAGCCCGTCGTGGGTCATTCCGCGCGACACGCGGATGCCGGTGCTCGGGACGTCCGAGAACTTGATCGTGTCGTTCGGGTGCGCCCACATCGCCTCGGACAGGTCCTTGCCGACCTTGCCCTCGACGACGTCGAACGCCGCGGTGAACTCGATGTCGCGGACGTGGTAGCCGCCGAGGTTCACGTGCATGAGGCCGGGCACGAACTTGTCGTCCGGTGCGTCCTTGTAGTACTCGACTCCCTGTAGGAGCGAGTTGGCGCAGTTGCCCACGCCGATGATCGCGACTCGCACCGTCTCCTGGGAGCGGCCGTTCGTGCTGCCGTTGCTGCTGCCGTTGGTCTTCGCCATCGGGTCCTTTCGGTTCGCGCCGAGCTCGTCGGCGAGCGCCTGCACGATCAGGTCGTTCGTGCTCGTGGCGCGGGTCGTGGCCTCGGCCTTGAGCCGGCGCTTGAGCGCCGGCGGCATGCGCAGGACGACGACGCCGCTCGCTCCCGGCGCCGTGCTGCGGCGGCCGGTGGGCTGGACGGGGACGTCGAAGCGGCGGCCGAGGATCCCGACGGCGAGGTCGTTCAATCCCTCGCGGCGGCGGGACGTCTCGCGTGCGAGCCGGCGCTTGAGGGCGCCGGGCATGCGTACGATGACGCTAGAACGAGAAGTGCTATCAACCATGTGGTGATAGCACTCTAGCGAACCGTGCTACGACGTGCGGCGCAGCTGTGCTCGCACGCTCAATGCGCGCTGCAGCACGGTGATCCACGTACTGGCGGCCAGCAGCGAGATCGCCCAGGGCAAGACGCCCCACGGGGCGAGGATCAGCCCTGCGGAGATGATCACGACCCGCTCGGCGCGCGACGACAGCCCCACGTCGCCGCGCAGGCCGAGAGCCTCCGCGCGTGCCCGCGTGTAGGAGACCAGGAACGACCCGGCTACGGCCGCGAACGTGACCGCGAGCGCCCATTCCTTGTCCTCCCGCATGAAGACGAGGCCGATCGCCGCCAGCATCGCGGCCTCGCCGATCCGGTCCGTCGTCGAGTCGATGAAGGCGCCGAACGGCGTCCCCTTGCCGGTCGCGCGCGCGAGCGCGCCGTCCAGGATGTCGAGCACCGAGCCGACGATGAAGACCGCCGCGCCGAGCCAGAAGAAGAGCAGCTCGTTCCGGTCCTCGAGCCACACCAGCACGGCTGCTGCGAGGCAGAGCGTGACCCCGGCCGCAGTCAGCTTGTTCGGCGTGATCCACGAGTCCGAGAGGCTGCCCGCCATCCGGGTGGCGAGGCCGCGCGCGCCCTTCGTGTAGCCGTCTTTGAGGCGCCCGAGCGCGGTGCTCATCCAGCGCGCCGCCAGCGCAGGACGATGGCGGCCGCGACCCCGGCGACGAGCACGCCGGCGGCGATGTCGAGCCAGAAGTGGTTGCCGGTCGCCATCACGCTGAACCAGACCCACACAGGCCAGGCGAGCCACAGCGCCTTCGCCCACCAGCGCCGCACGACGAGGGCCATCGTCACGCCGACGATCAGCGCGTCGGCCGAGTGCAGGCTCGGCATCGCCGCGTACGGGTTCGCCGTGAACGCGACGACGCTCGTCGAGTGGTCGACGGCCGCGTGCGCCTCGAGCGTGTCGTGGAACCCGGCCTCCGGGAACATGCGCGGC
This sequence comes from uncultured Gaiellaceae bacterium, assembly GCA_963733065.1. Taxonomy (GTDB): domain Bacteria; phylum Actinomycetota; class Thermoleophilia; order Gaiellales; family Gaiellaceae; genus CAVTBT01. The sequence goes on along the minus strand of CAVTBT010000003.1, from coordinate 248,306 downwards.
GGCGCGGTCGGCAGCAGCACGTAGCCGACGAGGCCGATCAGGTTCGCCACGATCAGCGTGTCGCGGAAGCGCAGGAAGCGCTCGTGCGCGCGGAAGTAGACCCACAGCAGGGCAATGCCGACGACGGCGAACTGCGAGAGCCAGTACGTCCACGACGTCGCCTGGATCAGGAGCGTCGAGCGCTCGACGCCCCGCTGCAGCGTCAGCTCGACCATCGAGTGGAGGTCGCGCTGGGCCTCGATCACCCAGCGGCCGTTCGCGAACGCCTCCGCCGTGCCGCCGTGATCGGCCAGGCCCCTGGCCACCTGGTAGGCGACGTAGAAGCCGATCCAGATCGCGAACTGGAGCCCGAGGTGCGCCCAGCCACGTGGGAGGCGGCGCCCGGTTGCCTGCACGAGCGTGGTCACGAGGTCGCCCAGTCTACCCCGGCCCCCCGGCAGGAATCCCCTGCGGCGGGGCCGTAAGGGAGTCGCATGCGGGTCGTCCGGGCTCTCGTGCTGCCCGCCGCCGCGGCGGCGCTCGTCCTCTTCGGCTGGACCTACGACCTCCCGGCACCGCCGCCCCCGCCGCTCTCGGAATCCGAGGTCGAATGGCTGGTCGGTCTGCGCGACTGGCTCCGCGAGGCGCCGGCGAAGCGCTGCGACTCCCCGCCGCCGGTTGCGCCGACGGAGCGGCTCGCGGATGCCCGTGGGGCATTCGAGGACGCGTGCGGCGAGGCGGATCCGGGGCGCGTGCAGCAGGCCCATCGTGAGGCGCGCGCCGCGCTCGCGGGTCGGCTGCGTGCGCGCGGCGAGCTGCTCGAGGAGGGTGGCCTGTCGGGCCGGAGCCGCGTGGAGCCGCGGCTGAGCCGTGCGCTGACGACGATCGCCGCCGACGACGGTCGGGTCGAGGTGCGCTGCTGGGCGCAGACGGACTGGCGCGGCGTCCTGGCGGAGGAGTCTGCGCTGACGGGGGCATCCATGCGCCGCGACTGGATCTGGCTGCCGGAGGAGCGCTCGCTCCAGCTGCAGGGCGTGCACTGCGGACCGCTGGTGCGACTCGCCGCCGGGGAGCAGCCCCGACTCCGCGGGCGCCGCGTCGACGCGGCGCTGGCGCTGTGGACCGCGGCCGGTGCGGCCGAGAGCGTGTCCGCCCGCCCGTGCCTGCCGCCGGCGCGCCTCGCGCTCGTCCTGGGCGCAGGTCGCGGCTACATCCTCGAGCTCGTCCGCTTCGCCTGGCGCGAGCTCGCGCCGCTGCTGCCGCCGCCTAGCCTCCGATGTAGGACATCTCGACCTTCCTGAGGCCGGACGTCTTCGCGGAGCGGAGCTCGGAGTACCGGTCGCCGCGCCGTGACCAGATGCCGTCGACGGCGACCCGCAGCTGCTCATCGTCCGCCCCGGAGCGCAGCAGCGCCCGCAGATCGTGGCCGCGCAGGCCGAACAGGCACGTGTAGAGGCGGCCCTCGGCCGAGATGCGGGCCCGCGTGCAGTCGCCGCAGAACGGCTGGGTGACCGAGGCGATCACGCCGATCTCGCCGGATCCGTCTCGGTAGCGCCAGCGGTTCGCGACCTCTCCGCGATAGGCGGGCTCCACCGGCTCGAGCGGCAGCTCGGCGTCGATCGCGGCCACGATCTCGGAGGCGGGAACGACGTCGTCCAGCCGCCAGCCGTTCGTCGCGCCGACGTCCATGAACTCGATGAACCGGAGCGTGTGTCCGGAGCTCTTGAAGAACCGCGCGAGCTCGAGGATCGAGTCCTCGTTGAGGCCGCGCTTGACGACGGTGTTGACCTTCACCGGCAAGCCCGCGGCCGCGGCCGCGTCGATGCCTGCGAGCACGCGCTCGACGGGAACGTCGACGTCGTTCATGGCGCGGAACACGTCGTTGTCCAGGGAGTCGAGGCTCACCGTGACGCGATCCAGGCCCGCGTCGGCCAGCGTCTGCGCCTTGGCGGCGAGCAGCGCGCCGTTCGTCGTCATCGTCACGTCGAGACCGACGTCGATGCTCGCGAGCCGCTCGATCAGACGCTCGAGGTCGCGCCGCAAGAGCGGCTCGCCGCCCGTCAGCCGGAGCTTGCTGACGCCGAGGTCGACGAAGGTCCGCGCCACGCGCTCGATCTCCTCGAACGTGAGCAGCTCCTTCCGGTCCATGAAGCGATAGCCGCGGCCGAAGACCTCCTTCGGCATGCAGTAGACACAGCGGAAGTTGCAGCGGTCCGTGACCGAGATACGCAGGTCCCGGAGCGGCCGGCCGAGCGTGTCCGTCGCGCTCATGGGATTGAGAGTACCGCGCCGCGGGAATCACGCTTGCAGGCCACATCGAACCGAGGAGGGGTCATGGACGAGGATCGCATCGAAGGTCAGGTCAAGGAGACCGCCGGCAAGGTCACCGGCGACGAGGAGCTCGAGCGCGAGGGCGAGGCCCAGGGCGCGATGGGCAAGGCGAAGGACAAGGCGAAGGACGCCTGGGACGACGTGAAGGACGCCGCCGACAGCGCGAAGGACTCGGTCGACAAGCGCGTCTGACGCGGACGGCAGAACGGCACTACCGACGGCCGCCGCGCGCGGCCGTCGGCCTGCTGGGACTCGGGCGGCGCCGCACAGTAGCCTCGCGCCCGTGCTCCCGATCCTCGCGCTCGTGGCGGTCACCGCCGTCTGGGGTCTGACCTTCGTCCAGGTGAAGGACGCGGTCGCGCTCTACCCGCTCTTCGCGTTCCTGGCCGTCCGATTTGCGATCGCCACCGTCACGCTCGCGGTGCCGGGCGCGGTCCGTCTTCGCGGCCTCGGTCGCCGCGGCGTGATCGCAGGCGCGTCGCTCGGGCTCCTGCTCGCGGTCGGCTATGCGCTGCAGACGGCGGGCCTCGAACGGACGACGGTCTCGAGCACGGGCTTCATCACGGGGCTCTACGTCGTGTTCACGCCCCTGCTGGCGCTGCTGCTCTTCGGCACGCGGATCGGCGTGGCGACCCTGGCAGGCGTCGGCCTGTCCACCGTCGGCCTCGCCCTGCTCTCGGGGATCGACGCCGGGAGCCTGACCGGTGACGTGCTCGTGCTCGGGGGCGCGGCTGCCTACTCGCTGCAGATCGTGCTCATGGAGCGCTACGCGCCGCTCTACGACCCGCTCGCGTTCACCCTCGTCGAGATGGCCGCCGCGTTCGGCGGCTTCGCTCTCGTGGCGATCGCCGCCGGGCAGGTCGAGGCGCCGCACGGCTGGACGGTCTGGGGCGCGCTCCTCGTCACGGGCGTGTTCGCGAGCGCCCTGGCCTTCCTCGTCCAGACGTGGGCACAGCGGCGGACGAGCGCGACCCGCACGGCGCTCGCCTTCGCGATGGAGCCCGTGTTCGCGGCGACGTTCGGGTTCTGGCTCGCGGGCGACCGGCTCGGCGCCGCCGGATGGGCCGGCGCGACGCTGATCATGGGCGGCATCGTTCTCGCCGAGCCGGCCGCGGCGGACGTGTTACGCCGCCGGCTTCCGCGCAGCGCACCCACCTCGTAGCCCGGGCGCTCAGCCGCCGAGCCGCCAGGCGCCGTCTCGCTGCACGAGCTCCCCATCGGCCCAGAGCTCGCCGCCGCCGCGCAGGTCCTTGACCATGTCCCAGTGGATGGCGCTCTCGTTCGTTCCGCCCAGGAAGGTGTACGAGCCGCCGAGCGCGAGATGCACCGTGCCGTCGATCTTCTCGTCGAAGAGCAGGTTGCCCATCGCCCGGGTGATGGCGGGATTGCAGCCGATGCCGAGCTCGCCCAGTCGGCGCGACCCGGCGTCGGTGTCGAGCGTCTGCAGCAGGAAGTCCTCGCCGACCCGCGCCGCCGCGTCGACGACACGGCCGTCCCGGAATGCCAGCCGCACCCCCTCCACGCGACCGCCGAGGAAGAGGGCCGGGATCTCGCCGTATGTGATGACGCCGTCCGCGGAGTCCTCGAGCGGACAGAGGTAGACCTCGCCCCCCGGCATGTTCCGCAGGCCGTGATCGACCTCGCAGCGGCGTCCGGCCACGCTGAGCCGCAGGTCGGTGCCGGCGCCGACGATGCGAATCTCCTCGGCCCTGTCGAAGCGGTCGGCGATCCGCTGCATGCGCTGCTGCTCGGCGTCCCAGTCGCGCAGGCAGGCGGCGAAGATGAACTCCGTCAGCTCGTCGACCGTCATGCCGGCCTCGCGCGCCACGCTCGCGGTCGGGAACTGGGTGACGACCCAGCGCACCTCGAGCGCCCGCGACCGCCGGGCGATCGGCGCGAGGGCGTGCTGCAGGAGCGCCCGCCGGGCCGGTGACAGCGGCGGACCGCCCTCCCGCTGCTCCGGTGCGCGGATGACGAGGCGGGCGTCGACCGTCTCCGCCTCGTGCAGGTCGAGCGGCGACAGCTGCCCGAGCAGCTCGTCGGGCGCCTCCTCGGCCCACGCCAGCGTCACCGGCCAGCGGTCGACGCCGAAGTAGAGGCGGGAGAGCGCGTAGGCGCCGCGCTGGGCGATCCGGCGGCAGACGGCCTCGAAAAGCGGGCGTGACAGCGGCGACGAGCGCACCGAGACCTGCCAGCCGGGCTGGACGTCGAGCGAGCGGTCGACGAGCAGCCGGGCCAGCGTGTCCCACCGTGGGTCGGTCACACCCACGCCCCGTCCCGCTGGACGAGCTCGCCGTCCAGCCAGAGCTCGCCGCCGGGACGGAGATCCTTGATCAGGTCCCAGTGCAGCGTGCTGCTGTTCGTGCCGCCGAGCTGAGGGAAGCCGTCGCCGAGGGCGATGTGGACGGTGCCGGCCATCTTCTCGTCGAAGAGGACGTTCCGCATCGGGCGGACGATGCCCGCGTTGCAGCCGATGCCGAACTCACCGGCACGACGGGCGCCCTCGTCGGTCGAGAGCGCCGCCTGGAGGCGTTCCTCGCCCTCCTGCGCCGACGCCTCGACGACCTCGCCGCCGCGGAACGAGAGCCTGATCCCCTCGAAGCCGACGCCGGGCACGTCGAAGGCGATGGCGCCCTCGAGCGAGTCCTCGACCGGCGAGTAGAAGACCTCCCCGCCGGGGACGTTCAGGTGGCCGTCGTCGATCGCCCCGTGACGACCGGAGAGGCTCAGCCGGAGGTCGGTGTCCTCGCCGACGATGCGCACCTCCTCGGCGCGGTCGAAGCGTTCCAGCACCGGCCGCATGCGCTCGCCCTCGGCGTCCCAGTCGCGCAGGCACGCGGCGTAGAAGGCATCCTCGAAGGCGGGCAGCTCCAGCCCGGCTGCCTGCGCGAACGCCTCGCACGGCAGGTCGCAGCGCACGTGCGGGATCTCGCCGCGCCGGCCGCGCGCCCGGTAGGCGAGCAGCTGGGCGTTCATCGCCCGGCGGGCCTCGGCTGTCGCCGGCTGCCGGTCCGGCTCGGGAGCGAGGACGACGATCGAGGCGTCGACGCGGTCGACGAGCTCCTGCTCGAGCGGCGGCAGCGCGGCGGCGAGGTCGGGCGGAGCCGCTTCGATCCAGTCGAGGTCGACCGGACACAGCGCGCCGAAGGAGAGGCGCGTCAGCGCGTAGGCGCCGCGCTGGCCGAGCAGCCGGGAGAGCTCGCGTGCCAGCGGCCGGGCCACCGTCGTCGTCTGGACGAGGACCTGCCAGCCGGGCTGCGGGTCGATGCAGCGATCGACGAGGAGGCGTGCGTAGGCGGCGAGGCGCGGATCGTCCTCCATCCGGGCGCGATCCTCGCACGCCTGTACTGTCGCGCGCCGTGGACGCGGTCGCGCTCGCCTGTCTCTCCGCGTTCCTCTTCGGCGCGATGACGGTCGCGCTCCGCTTCCCGCTGTCCCGCGGGGCGGACGCGGCGGCCGGCGCGCTGCTGACGATCCTCCCGGCGGCCTGCGTGGCGCTGGCGTTCGCCGTCGCGCAGGGCGGCGACGTCGCGGGTGCCTGGCCGTTCCTGCTCGCCGGCCTGCTCGGCCCCGGCCTGTCCCAGCTCCTCTTCACGTTCGGCGTCCGCGACGCCGGGCCGTCGCGGACGTCGGTGGTCGTCGGCACCGCGCCGCTCTTCTCGATGGCGATGGCGCTCGTGCTGCTCGACGAGCCGCTCGTCGCCGGGCTCGTCGTCGGCGCGCTGCTCATCGTGACGGGCGGCGTCCTGCTCGTCAGCGAGCGCACCCGGCCGGAGCACGTCCGCCGCATCGGGTTGGTGTTCGCGCTCGGCGCCACGATCGTCTTCGCGGCGCGGGACACCTTCGTGCGGTGGCTCGCGACCGACACCGACGTGGAGCCCGGGCTGGCTGCGGTGGCCACGCTCGTGGCCGGGGCTGCCGTCGTCGGCATCTACCTTGTCGTGTCCCGGACCCGCGTCGTCGCCCGGGACCTCAGTGCCTTCGTGCCGGCCGGCGTCCTCTTCGGGCTCTCGTACGTGTGCCTCTTCGAGGCCTACTACCGGGGGCGGGTCACCGTCGTCTCGCCGCTGGTCGCCACCGAATCGCTCTGGGGCGTGACGCTGTCGGCGCTGCTGCTCCGCCGCCAGGAGCTGGTGGGGCCGCGGCTCGTCGCCGGCGCCGCGCTTGTGGTGGTGGGCGGTGCGCTCATCGGCGCCGTCCGCTGATCGCCGGTCGCGGCCAAGAGTTGATATTCTTCGGCTTAGATTTTCGGGAGTACTACAGACTCAAGTCAAGGAGCGACACACATGGCGAAGACCATCGGCATCGACCTGGGGACGACCAACAGCTGTATGGCCGTGCTCGAGGGCGGCGAGTCGACCGTCATTCCGAACGCCGAGGGCGGCCGCACGACGCCGTCCGTCGTCGCGTTCGCGAACGACGGCCAGCGGCTCGTCGGCGCGCCTGCGAAGCGCCAGCAGGTCACGAACCCGCAGAACACGATCTTCTCGATCAAGCGCTTCATGGGCCGCAAGTGGGACGAGGTCTCGGAGGAGATGACGATCGTCCCGTACGAGGTCGTGAAGGGTGAGAACGGCGACGCGCGCGTCAAGTCCGAGGGCAAGGAGTACGCGCCGCCGGAGATCTCGGCGATGATCCTGCAGAAGCTGAAGGCGGACGCCGAGGCGTACCTCGGCGAGCCGGTCACCGATGCGGTCGTGACCGTCCCCGCGTACTTCAACAACGCCCAGCGCGAGGCCACGAAGGACGCCGGCAAGATCGCCGGGCTCAACGTCCTGCGGATCGTCAACGAGCCGACCGCGGCCGCGCTCGCCTACAACCTCGACAAGGGCGAGGACCAGACGGTACTCGTCTTCGACCTCGGCGGCGGCACGTTCGACGTGTCCGTGCTCGAGTTCGACTCCGAGACCGGGACGCTCGAGGTGCACGCGACGAACGGCGACAACCACCTCGGCGGCGACAACTTCGACAAGGCGATCGTCGACTGGATGGTGGCCGAGTTCAAGAAGGATCAGGGCATCGACTTGTCGCAGGACCGCATGGCCCTGCAGCGGCTCTACGAGGCCGCCGAGAAGGCGAAGATCGAGCTCTCGTCGACGATGACGACGCAGATCAACCTGCCGTTCGTCACCGCCACGCCCGAGGGCCCGAAGCATCTCGACCTGCAGCTCACCCGTGCGAAGCTGAACGAGCTGACCGCCGACCTGCTCGAGCGCACGGTCGGCCCGACGAAGCAGGCGCTCGCCGACGCGAGCCTCGAGTCGTCGAAGATCGACCACGTCGTGCTCGTCGGCGGCATGACGCGCATGCCTGCCGTGCAGGAGAAGGTCAAGGAGCTGATCGGCAAGGACCCGCACAAGGGCGTCAACCCGGACGAGGTCGTCGCCGTCGGCGCCGCGATCCAGGCCGGCGTGCTGAAGGGCGAGGTCAAGGACATCCTGCTCCTCGACGTCACGCCGCTCAGCCTCGGCATCGAGACGAAGGGCGGGGTGTTCACACCGCTCATCGAACGCAACACGACCATCCCGACGCGCAAGTCCGAGACGTTCACGACTGCCGAGGACAACCAGCCCTCGGTCGAGATCCACGTCCTGCAGGGCGAGTCCGAGATGGCGGTCTACAACAAGACGCTCGGCAAGTTCCAGCTTGTCGGCATCCCGCCCGCGCCGCGCGGCATGCCGCAGGTCGAGGTCGCCTTCGACATCGACGCGAACGGGATCATCCACGTCAACGCGAAGGACCTCGGCACCGGGAACGAGCAGCAGATCCGCATCGAGGGCGGCTCCGGCCTCTCCGAGGACGAGGTGCAGCGGATGATGAAGGACGCCGAAGCGCATGCCGGCGAGGCGCACAAGCTTCGCGAGCTCGCGGACGCGCGGAACCTGGGTGAGACGCTCGCCTACCAGACCGAGCGCTCGCTGAAGGAGCACCGCGACAAGCTGGAGGAGGCCGACGCTTCGACGATCGAGGGGCGGATCATGGAGCTCCGCCAGGCCGTCGAGGGCGCGGACGTCGCCGACATCAAGGCGAAGACCGAGGCGCTGCAGGAGGCCTCGCACACGCTGGCCGAGACGGTGTACGCACAGGCGAGCGCGCAGGCCGCCTCGCAGGCCGCCGGCAACGGCGATGCGGCTTCGACCGAGGACGAGGTCGTCGAGGAGGCCGAGTACGAGGTCGTCGACGAGGACGAGGCGGCGAAGCAGTCGTGACCGACCAGCCCCTCGACGATCGCGACCTGGGGCTCGAAGAGCGTGAGGTTCCCGTCGAGGAGGAGGAGCCGGCACAGGCTCCTCCTCCCGACGACGCCTATCTCCGGCTGGCCGCCGACTTCGACAACTACCGCAAGCGTGTCGCGCGGGAGCAGGCAGAGCTGTCGCGACACGCGACCGAGCGCCTGCTGAACCACCTCCTGCCGGTGCTCGACGACCTCGAGCGTGCGCTGCAGGCGGCGGAGGAGCACGAGGAGGCGACGCTCGAGGAGGGCGTGCGGCTCGTGCACCGCCAGCTCGCCGAGACCCTGCGGAAGGAGGGGCTCGCCGAGATCGACACCAACGGGCCCTTCGACCCGCACGTCCACGAGGCGCTGCTGTCGCAGCCCGGCGGCGACGAGGTCCAGCCCGGCGACGTGCTCCAGGTGCTGCAGAAGGGCTACCGGCTCGGCGAGCGCGTGCTGCGCCCCGCCCGTGTGATCGTCGCGGAGTGAGATGAACCCGTACGAGATCCTCGGCGTTCCGAAGAACGCCTCGGCCGATGAGATCAAGAAGGCGTATCGGAAGCTGGTCCGCGAGCATCACCCCGACCGCAACCCGGGTGATGTCGCGGCGGAGGAGCGCTTCAAGGACGTCCAGGCCGCGTATGACGTGCTCTCGGACACGGAGAAGCGGAAGCAGTACGACACGTTCGGCGAGCGCGGTGCGCGCGGCGCCCCGGGCGGGTTCGGGGGCGACTTCGACGTCGGCGATCTCGGCGACCTGTTCGGAGGCTTCTTCGGCCGCGGGCGGGCGCAGCGAGGGCCGGTCCCCGAGCGGGGAGCCGACCTCGAGACCGATGTGCGCCTGTCGTTCGAGGACGCGCTCGAAGGCGCGACCGTCCGCGTGCCGGTCGACACCGAGACGGCCTGCCACACCTGCGGCGGCTCCGGCGCCCGGCCTGGTACCGCGCCGAAGATCTGCCCGCAGTGCAGCGGCCGGGGCGTGGTGTCCGAGAGCCAGGGGTTCTTCGCGCTCTCGCAGCCCTGCCCGCGCTGCCGCGGCAACGGCACCGTGATCGAGGAGCCGTGCGGGACCTGCGGGGGCTCGGGCCGCGAACGAACGACCAAGCGCTACCAGGTGAAGATCAAGCCCGGCGTGTCCGACGGCACGCGCATCCGCCTTGCCGGCAAGGGCGAGCCAGGCCGCAACGGCGGCCCGTCCGGCGACCTCTACGTCGTCACCCGCGTCGAACGCTCGCCGCTGTACGAGCGCCGCGGTGCCGACCTCGTGCTCGAGGTGCCCGTCACGTACCCGGAAGCGGCGCTCGGCGCGACCGTGGACGTGCCGACGCCCGACGGGCTGCGTGTCGCTCAAGGTTCCGGCCGGCTCGCAGGACGGCAAGCTGCTGCGCCTGCGCGGACGGGGCGCACCGAAGCTGAACGGTGGCGGCAAGGGCGACCTGCTCGCCCGGGTCCGCGTGACCGTGCCGAAGAAGCTGACCAAGGCGGAGCGCGAGGCGCTCGAGGAGCTGCAGAAGGTCTCGCGCGAGAACCCGCGGGAGGCGTTCGCGCGATGAAGGTCGCCGGCACCGTCGCAATCGCCGCCCTGCTCGCCGTGGTCACTGTCGCGTCTGTGGTGCAGATCGCGATGGGCGACGCCGACTGGCTGAGCTGGCTGTTGCTCGTGGCCGGCCCACTCGGCCTCGCGGCCGCGGCGGCCGAGCTGCGGGACGCGAGAAGGGAGCGTCACCGTGCCTGAACGCGGGCGCTACATGATCTCCGTCGCAGCCGAGCTCGTCGGCATGCATCCCCAGACCCTGCGCATCTACGAGGCGAAGGGCCTGGTGCGCCCGCAGCGCACGGCCGGCAACACCCGGCTTTACTCCGACGTCGACCTCGACCGGCTGCGGCTGATCCAGCGGCTGACGACCGAGCTCGGGCTCAACCTCGCAGGGGTCGAGCACGTGCTGCGCCTCGAGGACGAGCTGAGGCGCGTGCATGCGCGCATGGAGCGGCTCGAGCGGGAGCTGCGCGAGGAGATCCAGCAGGTGCACCGCTCGTACAGGCGCGAGCTCGTGCTCTACCGACCCGCCCAGCACCCCGCACCGAGGACGTGATCGCATGGACTTCCAGCAGCTGACCCTCAAGAGCCAGGAGGCCGTCGCCGGCGCCCAGGAGTCGGCGCGCCGCGGTGGCTTCCCGGAGATCCATCCGGAGCAGCTGACGCTCGCGTTGCTGGACCAGGAGCTGCCGCAGACGCTCGCGCTGCGAGCCGGCAGCGACGCCGCTTCGCTCCGAGCGCAGGCGGAGGCGGCGCTCGCCAATCGGCCGACGGTGACCGGCGCCGATGTCCAGCCGCGCGCATCGGGCCCGTTCTCGCGCGTCCTCGACCGCGCCGAGGAGGAGATGCGGAAGCTCGGCGACGAGTTCGTCTCGGTCGAGCACCTGCTGCTCGCGCTCGACGTCCTGCCGCGCGACGCGCTGCTCGAGGCGCTCGCCGACGTCCGCGGCGGCCAGCGCGTCACGAGCCAGGACCCGGAGGGCACCTACCAGGCGCTCGAGAAGTTCGGCCGCGACCTGACGGCCGCCGCCGAGGCCGGGAAGCTCGATCCGGTGATCGGGCGGGACGAGGAGATCCGGCGCGTCATCCAGGTGCTCTCGCGGCGCACGAAGAACAACCCGGTGCTGATCGGCGACCCCGGTGTCGGCAAGACGGCGATCGTGGAAGGCCTCGCCCAGCGCATCGTCGCCGGGGACGTCCCGGAAGGGCTGAAGGGCAAGCGCGTCTGGGCGCTCGACATCGGCGCCCTGCTCGCAGGGTCGAAGTACCGCGGCGAGTTCGAGGAGCGCCTCAAGGCCGTGCTCGGCGAGATCCAGAACGCGGCCGGCGAGATCGTGCTCTTCATCGACGAGTTGCACACGATCGTCGGCGCGGGCGCGGCCGAGGGCGCCGTGGACGCGGCGAACCTGCTCAAGCCGATGCTCGCCCGCGGCGAGCTGCGCGCGGTCGGCGCCACGACGCTCGACGAGTACCGCAAGCACATCGAGAAGGACGCGGCGCTGGAGCGGCGCTTCCAGCCCGTCTTCGTCGGCCAGCCGTCCGTCGCCGACACGATCGCCATCCTGCGCGGTCTCAAGGAGCGCTACGAGGCGCACCACGGCGTCGAGATCCGCGACTCGGCGCTCGTCGCCGCGGGCGTACTCTCCGACCGTTACATCACCGACCGGTTCCTGCCCGACAAGGCGATCGACCTCGTCGACGAGGCGGGCTCCCGGCTGAAGATGGAGATCGACTCCTCGCCCGTCGAGCTCGACGAGGCGAACCGCCGCGTGACACAGCTCGAGATCGAGCTCGCAGCGCTGGCGAACGAGACCGACGAGATCCGCGAGCCGCTCGAGCGCGAGCTGGCCGAGGCGAAGTCACGCCGCGACGAGCTCGCAGCGCGCTGGGCGCGCGAGCAGGAGTCGCTGCAGCGGGTCGGCGAGATCAAGCGCCAGATCGACGAGCTGCGCATGGAGTTCGAGCGAGCCGAGCGCTCGGGCGACTTCTCACGCGCAGCCGAGATCCGCCACGGCGAGCTCCCGGCGCTCGAGAAGGAGCTCGCAGAGCGGGAGGCCTCGCCGGCCGTGGAGAGCCCGATGGTCAAGGAGGAGGTCGACGAGGACGACATCGCGGCGGTCGTCGCGAGCTGGACCGGCATTCCCGTCTCGCGGCTCCTCGAGGGCGAGACCGAGAAGCTCATCCACATGGAGGAGCGGCTGCACGGCCGCGTCGTCGGCCAGCACGCCGCCGTCGAGGCCGTCGCGAACTCGCTGCGTCGGGCGCGGACGGGTCTACAGGATCCGAACCGTCCGATCGGCTCCTTCGTCTTCCTCGGGCCCACGGGCGTCGGCAAGACCGAGCTCGCCCGCGCACTCGCCGAGTTCATGTTCGACGACGAGCGGGCCATGGTGCGGCTCGACATGTCCGAGTACCAGGAGCGCCATACAGTCGCGCGGCTCGTCGGCGCGCCGCCCGGCTACGTCGGCTACGAAGAGGGCGGCCAGCTGACTGAGGCCGTTCGGCGGCGCCCGTACTCCGTCGTCCTCCTCGACGAGGTGGAGAAGGCGCACGCCGAGGTGTTCGACGTCCTGCTGCAGATCCTCGACGACGGCCGGCTGACCGACGGCCAGGGCCGGACCGTCGACTTCCGCAACGCCGTGATCATCATGACCTCGAACCTCCGCTCCGAGGCCCAGCTGCGCGACCACTTCCGGCCCGAGTTCCTGAACCGGATCGACGAGGTGGTCGTCTTCGAGGCGCTGACGCGGGAGCAGATCGGGGACATCGTCGAGCTGCAGCTCGCGCGGCTGCGCGAGCGGCTCGCCGACCGGCGGCTCGCGCTCGAGCTGACGGACGAGGCGAAGCAGGTGATCGCGGAGGCGGGCTGGGATCCCGCCTACGGCGCCCGGCCGCTGAAGCGCGCCCTGCAGCGCCTGGTCGAGAACCCGCTCGCGCTGCGGCTGCTCGAGGGCGACATCGCGGACGGCGACGTCGTGCGCGTCGGCGCGCAGAACGGCGAGCTGGTCTTCGAGAAGGCCGATGCTGCCGTAGCGGCTGCCTGACGCTCGAACTGGGGTAGCGAGACAGGTAGGCGGGCGTGCCCCGCGCGCCCTCACCCTCAGGATTCCGACCCGACCGGCTGCGAGCCCAGCGTCCACGTGAAGCGGGTCAGCGTCTCGTTCGGGGCGACACCGCTCGGCCGCAGGCCGCGCCGGACGAAGAGCGTCGGCACCGCCGCCCCGGCGGCGAGAGCCACACGGGCCTGGCCGATGCCCTCGGTGCGCCAGCGGTCCGAGAGCCCGATGACGAGCAGACGCGCGTCGCGGGCTCCGTCGAGCATCCCTTCGGGGCCGGAGGCCACGAGCACCGGCTCGGTGGCGATCCCGATCACCTGCTGGACGAGCAGCGACGCGCGGGCCAGCAACCTGCTCGCGTCCCGCCGTCCGCGCGCCGCGTCGGCCTCCGTACCGAGCAGCCGAAGCGTCGTCCCGAGCGACTGGGCGAGCCACGCGGCCACCTCGATCGCCGACCAGTCGTGCTCGACGCCGCCAAACGGCGTCACGACCGGCCCGGCCCCAGGGCGGCCGCTCCCGGCCAGCAGCCCGACATCGCAGGGTGCGGCTGCCAGGAGCACGGCGAGCTCGCCGTCGAGGCGCCCGTGCTCGAGCAGGTCGGTCGGCGCGTCGACCAGCATGAGCTCGACGTCGTGCGCGGTGGCGGCCAGCGCGATCTCGCTGCCCGGCTCGGAGGACGTATAGGCGGCCACGCGGCACGAGACCCCTCGCGCGGAAAGGTCTCTGCGTCGTTGCTCGAGCACGGCGTTCGCGGCGGTCACGTCGACACCGTCGGTCAGCAACCGGAGAAGGATCAGCTCGGAGTCCGGCCGGCGCGCAAGTGGCTCCGCGACGGCGAGGAGCGCGTCGATCCGGGCGTCGTCACCCGTCACGGCCATGATCGCCCGCCGTGGTGGGGGAGCCGGTGGAACTGCGCCTCCCGGCGGACGCGACAGCGCCGGATCCTGCCGCAGGATCGCGTGCTCCAGCTCCTGTAGCTCCGTGCCGGGCTCGATGCCGAGCTCCTCCACGAGCAGCGCCCGCGTCTCGCGGTAGACACCCAGAGCGTCGGCCTGCCGACCCGAGCCGTACAGCGCGCGCATCAACAGGGCGCGCAGCCGCTCGCGGAGCGGTTGTTCGCGAACGAGCGCTTCGACCTCCCCCACGACGTCGGCGTGGCGGCCGAGCGCGAGGTCGGCTTCGATCCGCCGCTCCAGCGCCGCGACCCGGAGCTCCTCGAGGCGGAGGATCTCCGACTGCGCGAACGGCTCATCGGCGAGATCGGCGAGCGCCGGCCCGCGCCACAGGGCCAGCGCCTGTCGGAGGAGCCGGGCCGCCGCCTCGGGTGGCGCCTCGCGCGCCTCGCCGACGAGCCGCTCGAAGCGGAGCAGGTCGAGCTCCTCCGGCTGCACCCTGAGGAGATAGCCGGCCCCGTGCGTGACGATCGCGTCGCCGGGAGCGAGCGCCTTGCGGAGCTGTGAGACGTGATACTGCAGCGCGTTGACGGGCGAATCGGGGACGCTCGCACCCCAGAGGTCGTCGATCAGCCGGTCCTTCGAGACGACCTCGTTCGCGCGGGTGAGCAGCAGGGCGAGGAGGGTGCGCTGCCGTGATCCGCCGAGCGCGAGTGCGCGACCGCTCTCGACGACCTCCAGCGGGCCAAGGATCCGGAACTCCACCGTTCGCCTCCGGCGGCGACGCTAACACCGTGCACGGCTCAGCGATCCCTCAGCGCCCACGTGCACGGTGGATCGTGGGAGCGACCAGTCGTATCGTGGCTCCCAGGATGGCTCCGCAATGACAGTCGACACCCAGGTCCAGCTTGGATCCGACTTCCTCGGCTACCGGATCGAGGAGTTGATCGGCCGCGGCGGCATGGGTGTCGTCTATCGCGCGTACGACCTGCGACTGAAGCGCACGGTGGCGCTGAAGCTCGTGGCGCCAGATCTCGCGCTCGACGCGCGCTTCCGCGCCCGCTTCGCCCGCGAGACGGAGCTGGCGATGTCGCTGGAGCACCCGAACGTCGTGCCGGTGCACGACGCGGGCGACGTCGACGACCGCCTCTACCTCGCCATGCGGCTCGTCGAGGGCGCGGACCTGCGGGCGCTGCTTCGTGCCGACGGCCCGCTCGAGCCTGGACGAGCGCTCGCGATCTGCCGCCAGGTCGCCGCTGCCCTCGACGCCGCGCACGTACGCGGGCTCGTGCACCGGGACGTCAAGCCCTCGAACGTGCTGCTCGACGCCGACGAGCACGCCTACCTCGCGGACTTCGGCCTCAGCCGCCTCGTCGCCGACGGAAGTCCGCAGATCGACGGGCGGTCGCTCGGGACGCCCGCCTACTTCGCTCCCGAGCAGCTCGACGGCGATCCGGTGGACGGCCGGGCGGACGTGTACTCACTCGCCTGCCTGCTGTACGAGTGCCTCACCGGAGAGCCGCCGTTCCCGCACGCTTCGCGGCTCGCGGTGGCCTGGGCGCACCTCGAGCAGACGCCGCCGAGTGCGAGCGCGCGGAACGCCGCGCTTCCCGGCGCCGTCGACGACGCACTCCGCAAGGGGCTTGCGAAGGACCCGGCCGATCGGCCGCCGACCTGCGCGGCCCTGATCGACGCGACCGAGACGGCGCTCGGACTGCGCGCGCCGCGCCGCTCACGCCGCCGCACGGCTCTGATCGCCGTCGGCGCAGCTCTGCTCGCCGGGCTTGCCGCCGTCGTCGCGGCCTTGGTTTCAGGCGCCGATGATGGTGCGGCGGAGCCTGTCCTCTACGGCCGGCCGGGCACCGTGATCCGCATCGACCCGGAGACGAATGCCGTGGCCGACGTCGTTCCCGTGGGTACAGACCCCGAAGCGGTTGCCGCACACGGGCGCCGCGTATGGGTCTACGACTACTCCGACGACACGATCTCGAGCGTCGACGAAAGGACGAAGCACGTCCAGTCGACCGAGGTGCTCGCGGATCCGGTCGACGTCAGCGCCTACGCGGGTCCAGTGCTCGCGGCGGACAGTGGCGGGGCCTGGTTCATCGGCGTGAACGACGCAGACCGTCCGGTTCTCGTTCGCATCACCGGCACCGGGCGAAGGCGGACCTTCTATCCCCTCGATCGCGTGCCCTGGGGGGTTGCGGTGGGATACGGCGCCGTCTGGGTCGTCGCGCACGGCGAGCGGGACTCGCAGCTGCTGCGCATCGACCCCGTCACCGGGAAGATCACGCACCGCACGCGGTTCGCAGGAGCCGCCGCGATCGACAGTGTCGCCGTCGGCCTCGGCTCCGTCTGGGTCGTCGGCGCCTCGAGCTCGACGCTGTACCGCCTGGACGCTCGGACCGGCGAGCGGCGCGGGCACGTGCGCGTCAGCGAGAGCGCGCGCGCCCCTCGCCCGTATCTCATGCGCGGTTTCGTCTGGGTCGGCTTGAGCGTCTTCGATCCGAAGACGTTGGCGACCGTGACCGAGCTCGGCTGTTGTCCCGCCGATGCGGGAGAGGACACGGGGGGATTCGGCTCGGTGTGGACGTCCGATGCGCCGTCGGGAAGCGTCGTCCGCTGGGGCACCGACTGGGAGGTCGAGCAGACCGTGCGTGTGGTCGCGGCGGTGCCGGCTTTCGGCGGGGGGTGCCTGACCTCGATCGCCGCCGGTACCGGCGGCATCTGGGTGACGGTCGCATCCTCGTTCAACAACGCCTGCGGCGCGTAGATCCAATCCCGGGAAGTAGGCCGCTCAGCGCATCCTCAGCCTCGCCTCAGCCACCTCGACGACGGTGCCGACAGGCGAACGACCCGAAGGGAGCGTGATGAGCAAGAAGCTGACGGCAGGCCTGATCCTCGCGATCGGAATCGTGGCGACCGTCGTCTCCGTGGCGGGGGCCGAGCCCCAGGCCAACAGGCAACGCGTGGCGTTCGAGATGCGGAAATCGACGTACAGCTTCGTCCTGGTGCCGCTGAGCAGCGGCGCGGCGAAGAGCGACGCCGGTCCGGCGACCTACGGGCCGTGGAGCTCGCGGACCGTGCTGAGGGACGGGCAGGAGACGGAGATCAACGAGCTCGACGTGACACTTGCGGGCAAGCGGGGGACGCTGGTGATCCACCTCCGCAACGAGTGGACCGACGCCGGCAGCCAGTGGGGTGTCGGAGCAGGCCGCTGGAAGGTCGTCCGTGGAACCGGCGCCTACCGGCAGCTGGCCGGCGGCGGCAGGGTCGCGGCGGTCTGGGATCCGGCCGACGGATCACGCCCGCGCACCTGGCGATGGGAGGGGTATCTGACTCCCCGGTGAGGCCTAGGCGGTCACGCGGATGGCCAGCGCGGCGCCCGCGGGGCGTCGCGCTCCAGCGCCGCCCAGTCGGCGCGGGCGGGCACGAACACCTCGGCCACGACGCAGCCTTCCGGGCCGACTTCCACGCCGTGCGGGACGTTCGGCGGGATCGACCACGTCGAGCCGGCCACGAGCTCGCTGGTCTCGTCCCCGATCCGGAAGCGCAGCGAGCCGGAGAGGCAGACGCCGAGCTGCTCGTTGTCGTGGGCGTGCTCCGGCACGACCGACCCGGGGTCGAGCTCGATCACGGCCAGCGTGGCCCGCTCGCCCTCAACCGTGCGGGCGGCGACACCGTCCACGAGCCGTAGAGGCGTCAGGCCGTCGAGGTCGCCGAACGCGCTCACGGCCGCAGTATCGCGTGCCCGAGCATGCGAAGTCGAAATCCGACCGGCTCCGTGTCACCATCGACCTGAGGTGACAGTCGAGATCGTCGGCAGAGACGACGAAGTT
This sequence comes from uncultured Gaiellaceae bacterium, assembly GCA_963733065.1. Lineage (GTDB taxonomy): Bacteria > Actinomycetota > Thermoleophilia > Gaiellales > Gaiellaceae > CAVTBT01. Next base: position 230,457 of record CAVTBT010000003.1, on the reverse strand, counting down.
GCCTGGCTGGACTCCTTCTTCGACGGGGCAGGCGAGGGGCTGCGCGCCGCCGTGCTCGAAGGTGATGCGGGGATCGGCAAGACGACGATCTGGCGGGCAGGTCTCGCCGCGGCGAGGGAACGGTCGCTGCACGTGCTCGTCGCGCGCCCCGCCGAGTCCGAGCGGGGCCTTGCGCACGCCGGGCTCAGTGACCTGCTGGAGGAATGCGTCGGCGAGATCCTCCCCGACCTGCCTGCTCCGCGTCGACGGGCGCTCGAGACGGTGCTTCTGCTCGACGGCGGCGCAGGTGCGACTGCAGACGCACGCGCCATCGCCGTGGCGGTCTTCAGCGTGCTGCGGGAGCTCGCCCGGCGCGGCCCGGTGCTGGTCGCCATCGACGACGTCCAGTGGCTCGACGCCTCGTCCGGCGCGGCACTCGCCTTCGCGCTGCGGCGGCTGGACCGCGATCGGGTCGCGCTGCTGCTCGCTCGGCGCGCCGGTGGGACGCCCTCGTTGCTCGAGCACGCTCTCCCCGACGGGAGTACCGAGAGGCTCTCCGTCGGCCCGCTGAGCCTCGGCGCGACGCAGCGACTGATCCGCGTGCGTCTGGGCCGTACATTTCCGCGGCCGACGCTGGTGCGGCTGCACGAGGTGGCGGGCGGCAATCCGTTCTTCGCACTCGAGCTCGCACGGGCGCTCGCCGAGGTCGAGCAGCCGGTCGACCCCACCGCTCCCCTGCCGGTGCCGGAGACACTCGAGCGACTGGTCAGCGACCGGCTGAGCGCGCTCCCAGAGGTAACGCGCGAGGCGCTGCTCGTCGTCGCCCTGGCGGGATCGTCGACAGCGGCGAGCCTCGAGACCGTGGGCGTTTCGCACGGGGTGCTCGAGCCCGCCGTCACCGCCAATGTGCTCGAGTTAGCGGATGGTGAGGTCCGGTTCACGCATCCGCTGCTCGCCTCCGGGGTGGTTGCGGACGCCGACGATGACGCGCGCCGTCGCGCGCATCGGGCTGCGGCGGCAGCGGTCCACGATCCGGTCAGCCGCGCGCGCCATGTCGCCGCCGCGCTCGAGTGGCAGGACGCCGCCGTTGCGCGCGAGCTCGAGGACGCCGCGGGCCTCGCCCGAGCGCGCGGCGCCGCGTCCGTCGCGGCCGAGCTCGGCGAAGGGGCGCTGCGCGCCACCCCTCCGGAGCACGAGGAGGATCGCCGGCGACGCGGTTCACAGGCCGCGCGCGACTATCTCGCCGCGGGCGCCGCCGACCGCGCGTTTCTGCTGGCGCGCGAGCTGCTGGACCTCGCGCAACCGGGAGCCGCGCGGGCGGAGGTCCTCGTGCTGCTCGGCGATCTCGAGGATGTCGCGGGCACGATCGAAGGGGCAGTGTCGTCGCTCGAGCAGGCGCTCATCGAGGCGTCCGGCAGCCTCGAGCTGCAGGTGGTCATCCACCAGCGACTCGCCGTGACCACCCGCATCACGGATGGGCTCGCCGTCGCCGAGCGGCACGCGCGTGCGGCGCTGCGCCTCGGCGAAGGGCTGGGCGACGACGCCCTCAACGCACGCACACTCGCGGCGCTCTCGATCATCCGCTTCAACGCCGGCCAACCGGATGCGTTCGAGCTCGCCGAGCGCGCCCGTCATCTCGCCGGCCGCTCGAACGACGCCGTCGCGATCGTCGACGCGACGGCATCGCAGATCCACTGCCTCGTGTGGTCGGGGCGCATCGACGAAGCGCGGCCCATCCTCACGGAGCTGATTGCTCCCGCCGCCGAGGACGACGAGCCGGACGCCACGACGCCGCTCTTCTATCTCACCATCCTCGAGGAACGTGCAGGCCGACTCGAGCTCGCGCGGGCCTACGCGGATCGGCTCGTCGACCTGGCGTTCCAGTACGGCGGGCCGGAGCTCGCCGACGCGCCGACAATCGCTGGGATGACCGCGTCCGTTGCGCTCGCCCAGGGCGAGGTGGAGCTCGCCAGGGAGTACGCCGAGCGCGCGCTCGCTCACCCGGACAGCCGCATGCCGACGGCGTTTCGTCGCTTCCAGCTCGGGCTGCTCGGCCGGATCGATGCATGGTCCGGGGACGCGGCGGGCGCGGTCGAACGCTTTGCGACCGTAGAGGAGGGCCGCCGGGCCGCGGGATTCTCGTCCGCCGCCGGCTCGGCCTACGTCGCCGACTACATCGAGGCGCTGCTCGAGCTCGGGCGCCCGGACGACGCGATCGCCGTGCTCGACGAGTGGGAAGCTGACGCGCGCCACATCGGGAATCGCTGGGTGCTGCCCCAGGCGGCGCGCTGTCGCGGCCTCGTCGCGGCGGCCGCGGGCGAAATCGAGTCGGCGCTCGCGCTGCTCGAGGAGGCCGTTGCCGCGCACGAGGCCGCCGACGACCCCTTCGGCCGGGCACGCGCGCTCCTCGCGCTCGGCACCACCCGCCGGCGTGCGCGGCAGAAGCGGTCCGCGCGCGAGGCGATCGAGGCGGCGCTCGCTGGATTCGAGGCGATCGGTGCGGCCGGGTGGGCGGAGCGGGCGCGCGCCGAGCTCGGCGGCATCGGCGGCCGCACGCGAGAGGAAGGGCTGACGCCGGCCGAGCGGCGCGTCGCTGCGCTCGTCGCGGAGGGCCGCACGAACCGCGAGGTGGCGGCCGCGCTCGTGCTCGGCGAGCGCACCGTGGAGAGCCATCTGACGAGCGTCTACGCCAAGCTCGGCATCCGGTCTCGTACGGAGCTCGCCCGCCGCATCGGCTGAGCAAAGTTCAGGGGTTCCCGCGTTTTCAGGACGCGCGCGGCGTCCTAGCGTCGGCCGGGTGTCCAGCTACCTCGTCGAGACGTACTTCGCATGCAGCGACGCCGAGCGGCGTCGGGCCTGCGAGCGGCGGGCGCGCAGGGCAGCTGAGAGGCTGACGCGCGAGGGGGCGAGCGTCCGCTTCCAACAGGTGATCCACGTCCCCGAGGACGAGCTCTGCCTGCTCGTCTTCGACGCCGAGTGCGCATCCGACGCCGAGCGTGCCGCCCAGCTCGCCGGCCTTGGGACGCTCCGCGTCGTCGAGGCGATCTCGTCCGGAGAGGAACAGTGATGGTTGGCAAGCGATTCCTCGCAGTGGCGGGGGCCGTGGCCGTCGCGTTCGGTGCGCCGTCAGTGGCACGCGCGGATGCGGTGACGGACTGGAACGTGATCGCGACGAACGCGATCCTGACGCCGAATCCGACCGCTCATGCCTCGACGCTGAGCTGGGCGATGGTGCAGGGCGCCGTGTACGACGCGGTCAACGGGATCGACGGCGGCCACCGCCGCTACCTCATCAAGCCTCGGGCGAATCCATGGGACTCCAAGGAGGCTGCAACCGCGACGGCAGCCTTCCGGGTGCTCGTCGCCCTGCTACCCGCGCAGCAGTCGACGCTGCAGCCGCTGTACGACGCCGCGATCGCAGCGATTCCGGCCGGTCCAATGCGCGACGGCGGGGTCGCCGCCGGCGAGGCCGCGGCCGCGGCGATGCTCACGGCGCGGGCGAACGACGGCCGCGGAGGTCCGTTCACCTTCGTCATCGGCAACGACCCGGGCGACTGGCGGCCGCTCACGCCGACGGCGCTCGATCCGGCGGCGTGGGTCGGCAACGTGCTCCCGTTCGTCATCGAGAGCCCGTGGCAGTTCCGAACGCGTGGCCCGAACGCGCTCACCAGCCGCGCCTACACGCGGGACTTCGAAGAGGTCAAGCGCGTCGGCTCGCTGACGAGCACGGCGCGGACGGCGGACCAGACGATGGCCGCCATCTTCTGGCAGGCCCAGCCGATGGCGCTGTACGGCGGAGCGCTGCGCCAGCTGTCGGCGAAGCGCGGGCTGGACATCGCCGACAACGCGCGGCTGTTCGCAATGACGGGTATCGCGGCGGCGGACGGCGCGATCAGCTGCTGGAACGACAAGTACCACTGGAACTTCTGGCGGCCGATGGCGGCGATCCGCGAGGCGGCGGCGGACGGGAACCCGGCGACGGTGGCCGATCCGCAGTGGAAGCCGCTGTTCGATCCGTCGACGGTGACGGTGCCGCCCGGCTCGCTGATCACGCCCGCGTTCCCGGACCATCCGTCCGGGCACGGGTGCGTGAGCGGCGGGGTTCTGCACACGGCGCAGGCCTTCTTCGGCACCGACAAGCTGGCGTTCGACATCGTCAGCAGTCGCTTCCCGGGGCGGCCGCGGCACTTCGACCGCTTCTCGCAGGCGCTCAAGGAGGTCGTGGACGCTCGCGTGTGGGGAGGCATCCACTTCCGCTACGCCGACGAGCAGGGTGCGGCGATCGGCAAGAAGGTCGCACGCTGGCTCCGGACGTACTACTTCCAGCCGATTCGTTGACGGGGGCGGCGGGAGGGGCCGGCGCGGCCGGCCTCTCCCGTCTCGGTCACGGGGGCCAGATGTCGCCCTCGACGAGCTCGACCGAGTTGCCGGCCGGATCGCGCACGTAGAACGACCGCCCGCGGTCGCCCCAGGTCACGTCCTGCTCGATCTCGACGCCGCGGGCGACGATCGCATCGCGCCGGCGGTCGAGCTCACCGGTGCCGACGGCGAACGCGACGTGAGCCGCGCCGCTGGCTCCGTGGGAAGGCACGCGCCGGCCGGGAGCCGATGCCCTGCCGGGCTCGAAGACAAGCAGCATGCCGCCGTCGTCGAGCCGGAACGCCGCCGCGAGCTCGTCGGGCGGCTCGACCGGCCGCAGGCCGAGCACGCCCTCGTAGAACGCGACCATCGCGGCGATGTCGGTTCCGTAGACCACGGTCTCGTAGACGCGCATCTCGATCGGCCCGCAGCCTACGCCGGGCCTCCGGGTTCCGCCTAGGCTCGTGGCGATGCCGAGGCCGTATCGCAGGAGCTACTGGCGGCGTGCGCTGAACGGGCTCGTCCGGCCGCTCGCCCGGCTCGGGCTGACCGGGCCGCGGACGTACCTGCTGACCGTCCCCGGCCGGCGCACCGGACGGCCGTGGTCGACCCCGGTCTCCATCGTCGCCGACAGCGGGGAGCGCTGGCTCGTCGCACCGTACGGCGACCGCAACTGGGTGAAGAATGCGCGCGCGGCCGGCTGGGTCGAGCTGCGGCGCGGACGGCGACGCGAGCGCCTCGCGGTCGACGAGCTCGCGCCGGAGGAGGCGGTGCCCGTGCTCCGGCGCTACTACGAGCTCGGACGCGTCACGCGTCCCTTCTTCGACGTGACGCTCGACGCGCCGGACGAGGCGTGGCTCGCCGAGGCTGCGCGCCACCCGGTGTTTCGCCTGCTGCCGACAGCGGGAGGATCGCAGCCGGTGGTCGCATGAACGCTCGTCGGCGAGTTGCGCTCGCGCTGGTGCTCGTGTCTGCGCTCTTCGCGCTGACGGCCCCAGGGACGGTGCGCGCGGTCGACGATCCGCCCGATCGTGTGGTCGGTGCATGGCTCGAGGTGCAGCTCGGCGAGATTGCTGGCGCACAGCACGAATCCGCCGCGCGCGTCCCGCGGCCTGGCGCTCGTCGCCGTCGCCATGCGCGACGCGTCCCTCGCGCCCTCGTTCCTGAGAGATGCCGCCGTAGCGGGCGCAGCGGCCACCGTGCTCGCCTATCTGTATCCCGACCGTGCAGCGGCATTCGACGAGCTGGCGAACCGGGAACAGCCGCAGCTCGGAGTCGAGCTCGGCCGCCTGGTGGGGCGGCTGGTCGTCGCGAGGGGGCGAACCGACGGCTCCGACGCCGTCTGGACGGGCACCGTGCCGACCGGCCCCGGGTTGTGGGTGCCGACGCCGCCCGCGTTCGCGCCGCCGCTCGAGCCGCTGACCGGCACCTGGCGCCCGTGGAACCTGAGGTCGGGCTCGCAGTTCCGGCCCGGCCCGCAGCCGGCCTTCGGCAGCACGGAGTACGCGCGCGAGGTGCAGGAGGTCTACGACGTGTCGCTGCACCTGACGGCGGAGCAGCGCGCGATCGCGCTGTTCTGGGCCGACGGCGCCGGCACAGTCACGCCGCCCGGGCACTGGAGCCAGATCGCCCTCGATCTCGTCCGGGCCAACCGGCTCGACACGAGGCGGGCGGCCTGGGTGCTCGCCGCCGTCAACACCGCGCAGGCGGACGCGTTCATCGCCTGCTGGGACGCGAAGTTCACGTACTGGTCGGAGCGGCCGATCACCGCGATCCGGCGCGAGCACGACGCCGGCTGGCTGCCGCTCATCGCCACGCCGCCGTTCCCGTCCTACGTGAGCGGCCATTCGACGACATCCGGTGCGGCGTCCGAGGTGCTCGCTGCGTTCTTCCCGTCGTCGGCGTCGCACCTTCGCGCGTTGGCCGCCGAGGCCGCCGTCTCCCGGTTGTACAGCGGCATCCACTTCCGCAGCGACAACGAGCAGGGGCTCGTGCTCGGCAGGAAGGTCGCAGGCGTGGCGATCGCACGGCACGGAGTCGTACCCCTCGGCCGGTAGCTGACGGAGCGGGATCGCGGGTCGGGCCTCGCCTGGCGGCCGCCGTCTGTGACGCGGGCCTGTTGTCTGCCAGGATCGACGGGAGGCGACGTGACGGCCACTGCGATCATCGGCCGGGACGAGGAGCTTGCTGTCCTGCGCGCTTTCGTCGAGAGCGACGGCGGGCCAGCAGCGCTCCTGCTCGAAGGCGACGCCGGAGCAGGTAAGACGACGCTGTGGAGCGCCGCCGTCGAACGCGCATTCGAGCTGGGCCTCGACGTTCGTGCTGCCCGACCGCTCGAACCCGAGGCGAAGCTGGCGTTCACGGCGGTCGGTGACCTTCTGGCCGGCGTCGAAGGCGTCGTCGACACGCTCCCGGACCCGCAGGCACGCGCGTTGCGGGTCGCGCTGCTTCTGGAGCCGGCCGGTGGCGTCCCACCTGACGAGCGCGCGGTGGGGCTCGCACTTGCGGCCGCCCTTCGAGGGCTGGCAGCCGAGCGCCGGTTGCTGGTGGCGATTGATGATGTCCAGTGGCTCGACGGGCCGTCGGCGCGGGCGCTTGCCTTCGCGGTCCGGCGCCTCGAGGGTGGTGAGCCGGTTCGCCTGCTGCTGGCCGTCCGCCGCGAGGACCGCGCCGGTCTGCCGTTCGATCCGGATCGTGCGTTGCCTTCGCTCGAGCGTCTCGCGGTGTCGGCTCTCGACCTCGACGCCACGCATCTCCTGCTGCTCGACCGCCTTGGCATCGCCTTCCCTCGGCCCACCGTCCGCTCGTTGCACGAGGTCGCCGGCGGGAACCCGTTCTTCATCCTCGAGCTCGGGCGCGCGCTCGCGCCCGAGCTCGCGACCCACGTGGCCGGGACGGCGCTGCCCGTCCCGACCGCGCTGCATGAGCTCGTCGGCGCCCGCATCGAGGCGTTGCCGTCAGAGACGAGAGATGCGCTTGCTGCGGCAGCGGCGCTCGCCGAGCCGGTGCCGGCGCTCGTCGGCGCCGCGATCGGCCGACCGCCGGAACCCGCGCTCGCACCGGCGGTCGATGCTGGGGTCATCGAGCCAGTCGACGACCGCATCCGGTTCGCCCATCCTCTGCTCGCCGCGGCTGCGTACCACGCGTGTCCGTCGAGCCGACGGCGCGAGCTCCATCGGGCGCTCGCCGATGCCGTGGGCCAACCGGAGCGCGCCCATCATCTTGCGCTCGCAACGACAGCGCCGAACGCCGAGATCGCGGCCGAGATCGAAGCGGCTGCGCGGCAAGCGAGGGCGCGCGGCGCGCCCATCGTCGCCGGGGAGCTCGCTGAGCACGCGGTGCGCCTGACCCCACCTGACCGGACCGCGGATGTGAGGCGGCGAGCCGCGGACGCCGCCTTCTGGCTCTTCGAGGCCGGCGACACCCGTCGCGCACGCTCCCTGCTCGAGGGCGTCCTCGTGGGCTCGGATCCGGGCGCCGAGCGGACACGCCTGCTCTTGCGGCTCGCCAGTATCCGCTCATACGACGACGACATCCGCGCCGCGCGCGACCTGTTCCTTGCCGCCATCGACGAGGCGGAGGATGAGCCGGAGCTGCTGCTCGAGGCGCACGTGGGAGTGGCGGCGACGTCGTTTCGGCTGCGGGAGCTGCTGGCGGAGGCGGTCGTCCACGCCGCGACGGCTGCGGAGCTCGCGTACGAGCTCGGTCGGTCCGACCTGCGCGCGGAAGCGCTCGCCGACCAGGCGCTCTCTGAGGCAGCGCTCGGCCGCTCTGATGCGCGTCGCACGCTGGAGGCCGCGATGGCGCTCGGCCCTGCCGCGGAGGGTATGCGGGTCATGCGCCAGCCGGCGTTCCAGGAAGGGGTGATCGGGTTCTGGCACGACGACCTCGACAGCGCCCGGGAGTCGTTCCTCGAACTGCGCGAACGCGCAGCTGCGATGGACGACGAAAGCTCGGTGCCCTACATCCTCGTGATGCTCGGCCAGATCGAGTGCGTCCGTGGTCATTTCGACGACGCACTGGCGATTGCCGGCGACGGCCTCGAGCACGCGCGGCAGGCAGGCCAGGAGACGCTTGCCGCCTACCTGCTCGCCGTCGCCGCGTGGGCGCACGCGCATATGGGGGCCGAGTCGGAGACGCGCAGCGCCGCAGCCGAGGCGCTCGACATCGCGGAGCGGACGAGCGGCGTCCCGGCGCACTTCTTCGCGACGGCGGCCCTTGGGCTCCTGGAGCTCACGCTGGGCGACGCCCGCGCCGCTCACGACCGGCTGGCGCCGCTGGTCGCCTTCGTCCGCCGGCAAGGCATCGAGGAGCCCGGCACCACACGTTTCGTCGCCGACGACGTGGAGGCGCTCGTGGAGCTGGGCCAAATCGACGAAGCCGTCGACTTGCTCGGCTGGTACGACGGCAACGCGGAGCGGCTGGCGAGGCGCTCGGCTCGGGCGCTTGCCCTCCGAGCGCGGGGACTGGTAGCGGCGGCGGAAGGCGACGTGTCCGGCGCGGTCGACCGATTCGAGCGAGCGCTCGAGCTCCACAGCGCGGTTCGCATCCCGTTCGACGAAGCGAGGACACTGCTCGCGCTCGGCGCGGCGCAACGACGCCTCAAGCAGCGCCGCTCGGCGCGCGTGACGCTCGAGCGCGCGCGCGCCGGCTTCGAGGCGGTCGGCGCCCGCGCCTGGGCCACGCGGACGACTGCTGAGCTGGGGCGTATCGGCGGCCGGGCGCCCGCGGGCGCGGCGCTCACCCCGGTCGAGCGACGTGTGGCCGAGCTCGTCGCGTCCGGCCGCACGAACCGGGAAGTCGCGATCGCGCTCTTTCTCAGCATCCGCACGGTCGAAGGCCATCTCTCGCGCATCTACACCAAGCTCGGGGTCCGCTCGCGTGTGGAGCTCGCGCGAAGCCTCGACGTCCGCTGACGCGCGACAGTCGCATCAAAGTCGCGTAGTTGCCCGGTTATTCGCGGGCTCGCCCCCTTCTAGCGTCGGAGGCGTCACTACGTCTCGCGGGTCCGTCCGGATTCGCGCAAGGAGGAGTCATGACGCTTCGATCGATCGTCTCGATGCTCGCCGCTCTCGTGCTCGCCGTCCCGCTGGCGGACGCGGCGCCCAGCCCGTCCCCCCGCTCGTACGATCCCGGCGACGCGTTCGAGCGTTACGTGCGCACTCACGCGGAATGGCAGAACCCGGATGCGTTCATGCGCTACCTGCGCAGTCACCCGAACGGCTCCGCAACCGGCCGCGCGCACCCTGACGGCTTTGCGAACGTGTCGTCCGGTGTGCCGCGTGGCGGGCTCGCGGACGCGGACCGCGGCGGCGACGCGTTCGAGCGTTACGTGCGCACTCACGCGGAATGGCAGAACCCGGATGCGTTCATGCGCTACCTGCGCAGTCACCCGAACGGCTCCGCAACGGGCCGCGCGCACCCTGACGGCTTCGCGAACGTCGCCGCGGGTGTGCCGCGTGGCGGGCTCGTGGACGCGGACCGCGGCGGCGACGCGTTCGAGCGTTACGTGCGCACTCACGCGGAATGGCAGAACCCGGATGCGTTCATGCGCTACCTGCGCAGTCACCCGAACGGCTCCGCAACGCGGCCGCGCGCACCCTGACGGCTTCGCGAACGTCGCCGCGCGTGTGCCGCGTGGCGGGCTCGTGGACGCGGACCGCAGCGACGACGCGGGCGGCACGAGCTGGCGTGAGCTTGCCCTCGGAGTCGCCGTCGGCATCGCACTCTGCCTCGTCGGCGCGCTCACGACCTCCGCCGTACGCGGGCGCCGGCTTGCGCATTCCTGAGCCGACGGGAGCTCGGCTCGCTGCCTTGCGACGACCGACCGGCGGTCTACCGTGGCTGCATGCTGCCGCCGATCGAGAACCGCGACCCGGGCGACGAGACGGACGCCGAGGACAGTTAGCCGGCGCAAGATCGGAATCCGCTCGCGCGGATTCCGATCGCGCGAAGATCCCTGAAAGCGTCCGCTTCGCGGCCGCAAAGGCGTCGTTCCCGGATGGGTCTGCCTAGCGCGTCCGGCGCCCCAGCGCGTCGGGGACGCCGAGGACAGTTAGCCGGCGCATGATCGGAATCCGCTCGCGCGGATTCCGATCGCGCGAAGATCCCTGAAGGCGTCCGCTTCGCGGCCGCATGGGCGTCGTCTCCACCCGGATGCGTCTGCCTAGCGGGTCCGGCGCGTCAGCGCGTCGGGGTCGCGGACGACGGTCCGGCCGCGGCGCAGCTCGACCGCGCCGCGCCGCTCGGCGTCCCGGAGCACCCGGTTGACCGTTGCCCTCGACGTTCCTGCGAGGCTGGCGAGATCCTCCTGCGTCAGCCGCACCTCGCCGTCGGGGAACGCCGCCGCGAGGTCGCCCAGGCGCCGGAGGACGCGCGTCTCGGCAGGGGCGTAGTACGCGTCGAGCAGGAGCTCGTTCGTGCGGCGAACGGCCGTAGCCAGGAGCGCGACGAGCACGTCCCCGACCCGCGGGTGCTCCCGGCGCAGCGCGTCGAACTCGCGCCGATATACGGCGTGCGTCTCCGCGGCCTCGAGCGCCTCCACGGTCGCCGACCGCACCGCCTCGGGCCCGGAGACCAGGGCGAGCTCCCCGAACGACTCGCCCGGACCGCGCAGGCCGAGCAGCGCGCTGTCGCCGAGGGGGGTCGTGATCCGGATCGCAAATCGTCCCTTCGCGACGAGGTGAAGCGAGTCGGCCGGGTCGTGCTCGTGGAAGACGACCTCGCCGCGCGCGAACGTGCGGCGTCGTGCGATCGAGAGCACCCGCCGGACCTCGTCGTCGGGCACGTCCTCCAGCAGCTCCCAGCGCATCCACCGAGCGTACTCCTGTGTCGCCCAGTTGACACGGCGGCTGTCGTGCCTGCGAACGACGCCGCGCTCCCCCGCTCGTAGCGTGGCCACCAGTCGGTTGCACAGAGCGACCGCGGTGAAGGAGGAAGCAAATGCGCATCGCAACCACGCATACGACGGTGATCGGAGCGTTCGCGCTCGTGCTCGCGACGGCGGCGCTACTCGCGCCGGGCGCGGCCGGCAAGCCGATCCCGAGGCAGTTCGACCAGCCGAACGTGCTCGGCTCTCAGCTCGACCGGCTGCCCCCGGCGGCAGTCGCACCTGCGGTCGTCCAGCGTGACGTCTTCGAGCGCGCCGCCTACCGGCGGCAGGTGGAGATCGCGGCCCGCTCCGCCAGGGGCGCGCGGCACCAGCCGCCGATCGCTCAGGCGACCGTCGATGGCGGCAGCGGCACCTTCAACTGGGGCGTCCTCGCCCTCGCGAGCGCGGCCTTCGCGGTGTGTCTCGCGCTCGGCGGTGCGACGCTCGCCTCGACTCGGGGGAGGGGGCGCGTCTCCACGTCGTAGGGCACGGCAGTCAGCGAGACGCGGAGCGGCCCGCCGGCAGGCGGGCCGCTCGCCGTCGGTGGCCGGCAGATCGCGGGCAACGGCTCCAGCCCGGGTAGTGTCCACGGCCGTGCGGGTGCTCGTCATCGGCTCGGGCGGTGTGGGCGCGGCGGTCGCAGCCGTCGCCAAGCGGCGCGGGTTCTTCGAGCGAATGGCGTTCGCCGACGTCGACCGCGGACGTGCGCAGGCCGTCGTCGACCGCGAGGGCGACGACCGCTTCGCCGCCGTCGAGGTCGACGCGTCCCGCCCTGCTGCGATCGCGGAGCTGATCGCGCTTGAGCGTGCAGACGCCGTGCTGAACGCCGTCGATCCGAGGTTCAACCCGCCAATCTTCCAGGCCGCGCACGACGAGGGCGTGACCTACCTCGACATGGCGATGACGCTCTCGCACCCGCATCCCGACCGCCCGTACGAGGAGACCGGCGTCAAGCTCGGCGACGAGCAGTTCTCGCAGGACGACGCGTGGCGCGCCCGCGGCCAGCTCGCGCTCGTCGGGATCGGCGTCGAGCCGGGATTGTCGGACGTCTTCGCGCGGTATGCCGCCGACCACCTCTTCGCGGAGATCGACGAGGTGGGAATCCGCGACGGGGCCGACCTGGTCGTCGAGGGCTACACCTTCGCGCCGACGTTCTCGATCTGGACGACGATCGAGGAATGCCTCAACCCGCCCGTCATCTGGGAGCGCGACCGCGGCTGGTTCACGACCGCGCCGTTCTCCGAGCCGGAGACGTTCGTCTTCCCCGAGGGCATCGGGCCGGTCGAGTGCGTGAACGTCGAGCACGAGGAGGTCCTGCTCGTGCCGCGGTGGGTGGAGTGCCGGCGCGTGACGTTCAAGTACGGGCTCGGCGACGAGTTCATCGACGTCCTGCAGACGCTGCACAAGCTCGGGCTCGACTCCACGAAGCCGGTGCGCGTGCGCGGTGTCGAGGTCGCGCCGCGCGACGTCGTCGCGGCGGCGCTGCCCGACCCGGCCACGCTCGGCGATCGCATGCGTGGACGAACGTGCGCCGGCACGTACGTCACCGGTACCGGCAAGGACGGCTCGCCGCGGGCGACCTACCTCTACCAGGTCGCCGACAACGAGCGCTGCATGCGCGAGTACGGCCACCAGGCGGTCGTCTTGCAGACCGCCTTGAACCCCGTGGTCGCGCTCGAGCTCCTCGCCGAGGGCGCCTGGGAGGGCGCAGGTGTGCTCGGCCCCGAGGCCTTCGACGCGGTGCCGTTCCTCGACCTGCTCGCTGACTACGGCGAGCCGCACGGGGTCGAGGACCGCGAGCCCGCCGCGTGATCCTCGTCGTCGCCGCCACCGAGCGGGAGCTCGGCGGGCGGCCCGGCCTCGTGTGCGGCGTCGGCCCCGTGGAGGCCGCGGCGGCCACCGCGCGGGCGCTGGCGCGTGAGCAGCCCGCCGGTGCACTCCACATCGGCATCGCCGGCTGCCGGCGCGGTTGCGGGCTTGGCCCGCCGCAGCTCGTCGTCGGCTCCGAGGCGACCTACGACGACCTGACCGTGAAGCTGGCACCGCGCCGGGTGCTCCCGGATCGACGGCTCGTCGAGGCGGCACGGCAGGCACTGCCCGAGGCGCGTGTGCTGGTGATCGGCACGAGCGCCGCGGTGGGCGGCACCCGCGTCCACGACGTCGAGGCGATGGAGGGCTTCGCCGTTCTGCGTGCCTGCGAGCTGGCGGGCGTGCCTGCGGTCGAGGTACGGGCGATCTCGAACGAGATCGAGGAGGCCGACCGCGCGCGCTGGCGGTTCGACGACGCCCTGGAGGCGCTCGCCGAGGCGGTGCCGGCCCTCGTCGACTCGTGCGGGGCCGCGCTGTCCACGGCGTCGTAGGCGCGACCGGTCGCCGGTAGCGTTCGGCGCCGTGACGAGCACCCGCCGAGCCCGCTCCGTGCGTGCGAAGGAGCCGCTGCCGCCGCCGCTTCCGCACCACGAGCGCACGATCGGCCAGCTGGTCGCCGAGGCCATGCGCCTGTACGGCAGCCACTTCTTCCCGGCGCTGCTCCTCGGCATCCCGGTCGCACTGTCGAATCAGCTCGCGCTCGACCTGAACTCGCTCGGCCGGGTCCTCGTGCTGCTCGTGTTCGCGCCGGCGTTCACCCTCGCCTACGGCGCTGCCACGGCGCTCGCCGCGCCCGAGCGGCCCGGCGGCGGCTGGGCCGTCGCGTTGATCGTCGGCACGGCCGTCTTCGTGCCGGCCGCCCTCTGCTTCCCGTGGTTCGCGCTCGCCTCGGTGGCGTGGCTCGGTGTTGCCGGCCTCGTCGTGCCGGTTGCGCTGATCGAGCGGACCGGCATCCGCGCCACGATCCGGCGCGGGCTCCAGCTCGGGCGCGCCGACTACGTGCACGCCGTCGGGTCGCTGGCGACGCTCGTCCTGCTCTTCTGGCTGACGCGGATCGCGCTTGCGCTCGTGCTCCGCTCGCAGGCCGACAACACGATCCGAGTCGCCCTCTTCCTCGCCGACCTCGTTGTCGCGCCTCTGCTCTTCCTCGTTCCGGCCCTGCTCTACTTCGACCAGGCGGCTCGGGTAGGCTCGCCCTCCCGACGAGCGAGGAGGAGGAGCACGCGCGATGCCGACCTACCTGATGCTGACGACGCTCACCGAGAAGGGCGTCCAGACGCTCCAGTCGAATCCCGCCCGCCTGCGTGAGGTCAACCGCGATGTCGAGGAGCTTGGTGCGAAGGTGCTGCACCAGTGGGGCTCGCTGGGCGAGTACGACTTCGTGAACATCGTCGAGGCGCCCGACGACCTGACCATCGCGCGTGTCTCGATCGCACTCGGCGCCCGAGGTTCCTCGAAGATCGAGTCGCTGCCGCTCCTGGACGTCGAGCAGCTACTCGGCTCGTTCGAGTAGGAAGCCCGTTTCGCGGGGCCGCAGGTCGAGCGGGCTCGTCGGCAGCCCGGGACGAGGCCCGTCGGTGTTGAACTCGCGCGGGGCGACGTCGTTCGGCGTGTCCGGGTGGAAGAGCGAGGCGAGCAGCTGGATGTGGCCCCGACCCGGCCCCAGCTCGAACTGGCCGCCGCCGTACATCGCGATCCCGCTCGCGTCGCACCACGCGTAGAAGTCGAGCAGCGCGCGCAGGCGCCCGAACCGGGAGGGCTTGACGTTCAGGCACCGTGGCCGGAAGGGGAGCGCCTCCGCGTCGGCGACCGTGTGGATGGGCGCGTCCCAGGTGAGCCGCCCGGCGTGCGGCTCGAGTACGGGCCGCGTGCGGTCGTCGACCCACGCGTCCTCGATCCACGCGTCCGGGAACCCGTCGCAGACGCGGCGGTACAGCTCGGGATCCGGCTCGAGATCGACGACCGTGCCGCGGTAGTGGCCTTTCAGATCGACGGTGTCGACCGCGCCGGTCGCGGCGAGCTCCGCGATCACCTCGTCCGTCCAGTCGTCCTCGGCGTCGAGCTTGAAGCGCAGGCCGGGATAGAGGCGGCGCCACTCGTCGATGCCCTGCCGGGTCGAGACGACGTACGTCAGCGGGCGCTGCTCGCGGCCGGCGGCGTCGGCCAGCGACGTGCCCGCCTGCCGAAGGGCAAGGTCGAGCGCGGCGCTCTCGAACGCCCAGCGGCGGTACTCGTGGAGATCGTCGGGGAGCGCAGCGGAGAACGACTCGAGCGTGTGGTCGCCGGCGAGATCGAGCACCGGTCCGGCGCCCTGAAACGCGAGCTGGCCGTCGCCGTCGTAGGTGACGTCCTCGCCGATCCCCTCCTCGCCGGCGCCGAGGAGGTGGACGACGGTCGTGCGCCGCGTGAAGCCGGTGGAAACGTCGAACGACATCCCTTCGAGCTCGTACCGCTCGATCCGGACCGGGAGGGAGAGCAGGTCAGCGGGCATCGTGGTGCGCGACGGCGATCTCGGCGGCGAGGCCGGCGTTGGCAGCGATCAGCTCGCGGTTGACCGCCAGCGTGCGGCCGTCGCTGCGCTCGTGCAGGAAGGCGAGGACGTAGGGCGTCACGGCGCCGCCGACGATACCCAGCGTGCGTGCCTCGGCGACGGCCTCCTCGATCAGATCCTCGACGTCGAGGCTCTCATCGGGCGGCCGGCCGAGCAGCAGCCCCGCACCGCCGAGCGCCCAGTGCCCGGCGGCGATCTGCGCAGCCTCCGCCGCGGTCTCGACACGGCTCGAGACCGGCGGTCCGCCCTGCGCGTCGTAGAAGAGCGGCAGCGTTTCGGTGCGCCAGCCGAGCACGGGTACGCCGAGCGTCTCGAGCACCTCGACCGTCGCCGGTACGTCCAGCAGCGACTTGACGCCGGAGCAGACGATCAGCGCCGGGGTGCGTGCGAGCCCGGACAGGTCGGACGACACGTCGGGCGGCGTCGGCCACCCGCGATGCACCCCGCCGAGCCCGCCCGTGCCCATGAACGCGATGCCGGTGAGGCGCGCCGCGGTCAGCGTGCCCCCGACGGTCGTGGCTCCGACGGCTCCCTGTACCGCCGTCGTGGCGAGGTCGCGCGCGCCGCACTTCCGCGCCTCGGGCGTGAAGCGCTCGAGCTCGGCCTCGCTCAGGCCGACGCGCACGCGGCCGTCGAGGACGCCGATCGTCGCCGGCACGGCGCCCGCGGCCCGCACGCGCCGCTCGCTCTCGAGCGCGACGGCGACGCCGTCGGGCGCCGGGAACCCGTGCGCCACGAGCGTCGTCTCGAGTGCGACCACGGGCCGCCGGTCGTCGAGCGCGGAGCGGACGTCGCGGGCGACGACGACGAGATCAGTCATCGCGTCGAGCGTATCCGCCGCCGCCTGCCCTCCCCGTACGTGCCCCCAGGGGCACCCCGGGTGTCCCTACCGGAACGCTAGCTCGGGGCATCGCACCGAACCGTGCCGGTCCGCGCCGAAACCGTCACGAGACGTCCACAACCGGTGGCATCGCGCCGAGCTGCGCGACGCAGCTCGCTGCGGCCTGCAGCCCCATCTCGATGCCGCCGACGAGGTAGCCGGCCGCGAGCGCGTCGCCGGCGCCGGTGGTGTCGAGCACCGCCTCGGCGGCGGCGGCCGGGTGGTCGACGCCGTCGATGCGCACCCCGGCGGCGCCGCGCTTCAGCACCCACGAGGCACCGGGCACCGCGCCGTCGAGCAACCGCGCTTCGTCCTCGTTGGCGAAGACCACTGCCGGGGCGAGCTCGTCCAGCCGGCGACGGAAGCGCTCCGCCCCGAACGACTCGATCACGCTCCACGACGAGAGGTCGACGCTGACGCGCCGGGCGAGCGAGGCGGCCCGGAGCGCCGCCTCGTCGATCGGCGAGCGCAGGAGCGAATAGCCGGAGAGGTGCAGATGGTCGCAGTCGTCGAACCACTCGACGTCGAGCTCGTCCGGCCGCAGGTCGGGCGCGACCCCGCGATCCGACGCCATCGTGCGGTCGCCGTCCGGCGACACGAGCGAGACCACCACGCCGTTCCGCCCCGCCACGACGGGCCCGACGATGTCGACCGCGCGCGCGCGGAGCCCGGCCGCCGCCAGCCGGCCCGCTTCGTCGTCGGCGCGCTTGCCGACGAACCGCGACTCGGCGCCGAGCGAGGCCGCCCAGGCCGCCACGTTCGCCGCCTGGCCGCCGGGCCCGACGCTCGTCACCGCGCTCGCGTCGGCGCGGAGGCCTCGCGCGAGCGGCTCCTCGAGCCGCACGATCACGTCGAGCAGGAGATCCCCGAGGCACACGAGCCGCACGGCTACGATCCTCCCATGGACGAGGAACGTCGCCGGGACCGGGTGCGCTCGTTCCTCATCGGCGGCGTCGTTGGCGCCTCGGCCGCGATCGCCACCGCCCGCCGGCTCCGTCCGGTGCGCCGCCAGCGGGAGACGCCGGCCGGGCTCGCCGCCTTCGAGGCGGCGCCGTGCTACCGCGAGCTGATCGAGCGCGAGCGCGGGGTGTAGACACCCAGCCGCCGCCCGGCACGCACGACCGTCTGGTAGTTGACGTCCGCGTCGCCGAGGAAGAGCGCCTTGCCGACCAGCTGGGCGCGGCGCGCCTGCCGGAAGTAGCTCGCGGGCGTCCGCGTCGGCTCGCGCGTCCTGATGACGAGGAACGGGCCGAACGCCCGCGCCTCGAACTCGTCAGCCGGCTGTGGCACGATGCGCCGGATCGTCGGTCGCGGATCGAAGTTGTTCGTGTCGCTCGCGTCGAACACCCAGATGCCGCGCCCGAGCGGCTCGGCGACTTTCCGGGTCGTGCTGAGCGCGAGCTTGACGTCGGCACGCGGGACGACGGTGCGCGGGAACTCGTCGTTCCGCTCCCAGGCGCCGAGGAAGAGCGGGTCGTAGCCGAAGAGGACATCGCCCGGCCGGCTCGTCGCCGCGAGCCAGTCCGACGCGGCGGCGCGTGCTGCGACACGTGACGGCGGCTCGCCCTCGTAGAGCGGCGGCGTCTTGTTCCAGCCCCAGGCGACCTCGGCCGCGAGCAGCACGGCCAGGGAGGCCCAGGCGACGTCGCGCCGCCAGGCGGCGAGCCGCAGCACCGCGACGGCGACCGCGAGCGCCACGAACGGCAGCACGAAGATGAGATGGCGGGACTCCGGTGAGGTGCTCGCACCGAGCCGGGCTACGACGAACGCGGCGGCCGGCACGCCGGTGGCACACGCAGCCAGTACGGCGGCACGGCGCCGCTCACGCCAGAGCAGCATGCCGCCGGCAGCCGTTGCCAGCACGACGGCCGCGATGGCGGGCGGCCAGCCGGCGGTGAAGTCCCCGACGGTTTCCGCGAGGTAGTTGACGACCGACACCGGCCCGCCGAGCCGCTCGCCGCCGCCGCCGACTCCGACGTCGAAGCGTCCGGCCAGCACGAGGTCGGTCAGCCAGAACGGGATCCCGAGCACCGCGACCGTCGCGAACGCCACCGCGGCCTCGCGGAGGCGACGCCGGCCGAGCAGCACGAAGAGCGCCTGCGACGCGAGCACGAGCGCCCCGTAGGGATGCGTCGCCACCGCGGCGAGAATCGCAAGCACCCAGAGCGCCCAGCGACGCCGGCCGCCGTGCTCGGTGGCCACCAGCAGCGCCAGGTACGACAGCGTCGCGGTGAACAGGAAAAGGCTGTACATCCGGCCGTAGACGCCGTGGAAGAGCAGCATCCAGCTGGCGGCGACGATCGCCGAGGCGACGAGGGCGGTCGCCCGATCCGTCAGCCGCCGCGCGAGCATCGCGACGACGGGGATGCTCGCGACCGCGAACAGCGCCGACGCGGCACGCAGACCCTCCAGCCCGAGCCCGAGATGCGCGACCGCCCAGGCGACCAGGAAGTGGAGCGGCGCCCCGCCGCGTTCGTCGAGCACGACGCCGAACAGCTCGTCCAGCGGGTTGCGGCCGACGAAGAGGGCCAGCGTCTCGTCCTCGTGCGGTGGCCAGGCCGTCAGCCGGAGGGCGAGGAAGAGGCCGGCGGCGAGGGTCAGGCCGGCGACCCCGAGCCGGTAGCGGCGCTCGGCAACCGTCTCGGCACTCGTCCTCTCGGAGTGCCAGCGTGTCTTGGTGTCGAGCGTCTCGGTCATGCGATTCCGTCGATTCTCGCTGCTAGCCTCTTGCAACCGTGCCGATCTACGAGTACCGGTGCCCTCAGGGTCATACCTTCGAGGTGTTCCAGCGGATGTCGGATCCACCCGCTGAGACGTGCCAGGTCTGCGGCGCGGCGCCCGTCGAGAAGGTGCTGTTTCCGGTTGCCGTGCACTTCAAGGGCTCCGGGTTCTACTCCACCGACTACGGCCGCGGCAAGAAGGCCGCGGCCAAGGACGGCGACTCGGCATCCGACTCGAGCGACGCCAAGCCGGCGGAGACGACGAAGAAGAAGGAAACGGGCACGGGCGAGAAGAAGGCAGCCGCCGCGGACTAGAGGCTGCGCCCGACCGCGCAGCCGGCGCCGAAGACACCCGAGGCGGGTGGCGGCGGCTGGGGCGCAGAGCGTCCCGCGAACATGGACAGGGCGGCGACGTTGTCCTCGCCTCCGAGGATCACGGACTCGCCGCCGATCGTGGAGGGCTCGCCGCCGAGACGGCAGTGCAGCGCCCGGCCTCCGTCCGCACGGAAGCGGACCCAGCCGAGCTGCAGGAGCTCGCCGGCCGAGAGATCCGTCGTCAGCGGCGCGACGAGGTCGTCGCCGATGAACGGCAGGCGCAGGAAGGTACCGACGCTCGTCACCTTGTCGGCGATCCCGTCCAGCACCTGCTGCTGTCGGGCGTTGCGAGTCAGGTCGTTGTCCGTCGGGTCGAGCCTGTTCTGGCGGATGCGCGAATAGATGAGCGCCCGCCGCCCGTCCATCTCCTGCTCGCCCTTGCCGAAGCGCCAGCCCTCCCAGGTCTGGCAGCGCTGCGCATCGAAGGGGCAGTCGAAGTTGTTCGAGACGATCTTCCGCGGCACGTCGACCGTGACGCCGCCGAGCGCGTCGATGACGCCCTTGAAGTCGTCGAAGTCGACGATCGCGATGTGGTTGACGTCGAGCCCTGTCAACTGCTCGACCGTGCGGAGCGCGAGCGCGGGACCGCCGATCTGGTAGGCGCTGTTGATCTTCCGCTCGCCCTGGCCGGGAATCGAGACGCGCAGGTCGCGCGGGATCGAGAGGTAGGCGATCCGCTTGCGGTCGGGATCGGTGCGAACGAGCATCATCGTGTCGGAGCGGCGGAACCCGGCCCGGCGCGCCGTGCGGTCGCCGTCGGTGCCGAGCAGCAGGATCTGGGTCGGCTGTGACATGAGCAGCCCGTCCTGCGGAGCCAGCGCCCGCTCGACGGTCGCCGGCAGGCGCTCGTTCGCGTCGCCGACCCCGCGCCGCACGGACAGGTAGCCGAGCACCGTCCACAGCACGACGAGCAGCACGAGGCTCGGAATGACGATCGCGACGATCCGGCCCCAGCGCACGCGGCGCCGGCGAGGAGCTGTCTCCAGCGCCGCCGGGCGCCGGCCGTTGCCGCTGCGGCGCTCGGCATCCTCACGCCGAACGAGCGGGACCTTGCCCTTGGTGCGTCCGCCTCGATAGACGCGATAGGGCTTCTGTCCCTCGCTCATCCGGCCGGGTATGGTAGCCGCGCCCCGTGACATCTCCCCGCGTCATCGGCGTCGACGTCGGCGGCACGAAGATCCTCGCCGGGGTGCTCGACCGCGACGGCGCCGTGTTGGAGCGGCGCGAGGTGCCGACGGTGACCTCCTCGCAGGATGCGCTGCTCGACGAGCTCGCCGACTCGGTCCGGCAGCTTCCGCAGGACGGTGTTGCGGCCGTCGGCTTCGGGCTGCCGTCGCGCATCGACCAGGCGACGGGCGTCGCACTCGGAGCCGTCAACATCCCGCTCCGGGAGGTGCCGTTTCGCGAACTGATGCGCGAGCGGCTCGGCCTGCCGATCGGTGTGGACAACGACGCGAACCTGGCCGCGTTCGCCGAGTGGCGGCTCGGCGCCGGCCGGGGGACGCGCGACATGCTCATGCTCACGCTCGGCACGGGCGTCGGCGGCGGCGTCATCCTGGACGGACGCCCGTACCGGGGCTGGGCAGAGCTCGGCCACGTGGTCGTAGTGGCGGACGGCGATCCCTGCCAGGGCGCCTGCACCGGGCGCGGCCACCTCGAGGCCGTCGCGTCGGGGACCGCCGCCGATCGTCGGGCCGAACGGCTCTACGGGCCCGACTCGGGCGCGGAGGAGCTGGTCGAGCGAGCGCACGCCGGCGATGCGGCCGCGATCGCGGAGGTCGCGGAGCTGGGCCGCCTGCTGGGCGCGGGGATCGGGTCGTTCGTGAACGTGTTCGGGCCGGAGCTGGTGGTGCTCGGCGGCGGCTTCGGCGTGGGCGCCGGCGACCTCCTGCTCGGCCCGGCGCTCGAGGTCGCGCGGCGCGAGGCGCTGGCACCGGCCGGCGAGCGGCTGCGCGTAGTGGATGCCGCGCTCGGGGAGGACGCGGGCCTCATCGGCGCCGGCCTCCTCGCCGCCGAGCTCCTCTAGTGCTCTCGGTCTGCGCGACGCCGATCGGCAATCTCGACGATGTCACCCTGCGGGTGCTGGCCGAGCTGCGCGACGTGTCCGCGGTGCTCTGTGAGGACACGCGGCACACGAGGGGCCTGCTCGCCCGTCACGGCGTCGAGGCGAGACTCATCAGCTACCACCGGCACAACGAGGCCGCCCGCGTCGCCGAGCTCGTGCCGCGGCTCGAGGCCGGCGAGCGGCTCGCGCTCGTCTCCGACGCCGGCCTCCCCGGTGTCAACGACCCGGGAGCCCGCCTGATCGCGGCGGCCCTCGAGCGCGGGGTAGCGGTGACCGTGCTTCCCGGCCCGTCCGCGGTCGAGACGGCGCTCGTCGCCAGCGGCCTCGTCGGCGCGCGCTACCAGTTCCTCGGCTACCTGCCGAGAAGACAGGCTGAGCTCGCGGCGCTCTGGGACGAGCTCGCCCGCTGGCCGCATCCCGCGGTGGCGTTCGAGTCGCCGCGGCGACTGCCGGCCTCGCTCGCGTCGCTCGCCGAGGTGTTGCCGGACCGCGAGTCCGCCGTGTGCCGTGAGCTGACGAAGCGGTTCGAGGAGATCGTGCGCGGGACGCCGGTGCAGCTCGCCCAGCGCTTTCGGGAGCCACCACGCGGCGAGATCACGCTCGTGGTCGGGCCGGGGGCCGCGGTGCCCGACGACGGGCCGGCGCTGGAGGCGGTCGCGGAGCTGGTCGCCGCCGGAGTCGGCCGCCGCCAGGCGGCGGATCTCGTCGCGCGCCTCTCGGGCGTGTCGCGGAATCGCCTCTACGACGCTTCTCTGTAGCCGATTTTGACAACGGGCACCACCTCCGCTAGTGTGGTCGCGTGTCGTCAATACGGACAACAACGTGAACAGGGTGCGCGTTGCCTCGGTTGCGCTCGGCGCGATCTTCGTCCTGATCACACCGGTTTCGGCCGCTGCGTGGACCTGGCCGGTCGAAGGGCCGGTGCTACGCCCGTTCGCGACGTCGCCCGACCCCTACGCGGCGGATCAGCATCGCGGTGTCGACGTCGGGGCTCCGGTGGGCGCCTCGGTGCACGCTGCCGCCGGTGGGCAGGTGTCGTTCGCCGGGGCCGTTCCGGGCTACGGGCGCGTGGTCACGATCCGGACGGCGGACGGCTATGCGGTGACGCACGCCCAGCTCGGCTCGCTGCTCGTCGACGAGGGCCTGGTGGTCGCCGAGGGCGACACGGTCGGGACGGTCGGGGCGAGCGCCGAGCCGGATCACGGCGAGCCGCACGTCCATCTCGGCGTGCGCGTCGCGTCGGACGAGCACGGCTACGTCGACCCGCTCTCGCTGCTGCCTGGCCGATCACCTGCTCCGCCGCCCGCGCCCGAGCCTGCGCCGCCGGCCCCTGCTCCACCACCTGCGGCGTCGGCGGAGCCGGTGCAGCCCGTGGCAGCCGTGCCGCTCCCACCGCCGACGGGCGAGCGCGACAGCGGAGGGACGACCATCGCGCCGCCGCGAACCCCGCTGGTGTCCGGGCGCCCATCGCCTCGCAGCGGCGGGCGGGCTCGCCCGACGGTGCCGGTGCTCGGCACACGGGCGCGCAGGTCGCCTCCGCAACCTCGCGCCCGGGCGGTTCGGCTCGACCTCGGGCCGGGCGGATCGCGTGCCGATGGGCAGCTGTCGAGGGCTGCGCGGCGGGCCACCGCGCAGCCCCGTCGGCCGACCCGGCGCGACGACGCCGAGTCGACAGGGGAGGCGCGTCGCTCCGTACGCCCGCATCAGGCGCTTCGACACACCACGCGAGGCAGGACCGCCGATGCCGTCCCCCCGCTTCGCTGGCAGGCAACCCAGCGGCCTCCCCTGACGACTCGCGCTTCGGCGAAAGGCCGACTGCGCGACGACCTCGTCGTGCTCGTGGTCGGGTTGTTGCTCGCTGCGATTGCGGCCTACGCCGGCGCGTCGATCCGCCGCCGCGGAGGAGCGCGGAGACGGGCTCGTATCATGGACGGCCATGTCGCGCACGCCCAGGAAGATCCTCGTCGCCGTCGCGTGGCCGTACGCGAACGGGCCGCGCCACATCGGCCATGTCGCCGGATTCGGAGTGCCGGCGGACATCTTCGCCCGGTACCACCGGCTGCGCGGCGACGACGTCCTGATGGTGAGCGGCACCGACGAGCACGGCACACCGGTCATGGTCGCCGCGGACAAGGAGGGCGTGTCGCCGCGTGAGCTCGCGGACCGCAACAACGAGATCATTCGCGATGACCTGCGGCGGCTGGGGCTGTCGTACGACCTGTTCACGCGGACGACGACCGAGAATCACCACCACGTCGTCCGTGACCTGTTCCGCACGCTCTACGAGCGCGGCTTCATCCTCGAGAAGACGACAATGGGCGCGTTCTCGGCCTCCACCGGGCAAACGCTGCCGGACCGGTACATCGAGGGGACGTGTCCGCACTGCGGTTTCACTGCGGCACGAGGCGACCAGTGCGACAACTGCGGCAAGCAGCTGGATCCGGAGGACCTGATCGAGCCGCGCTCGAAGGTCGACGGCGAGCCGCCCGTCTTCCGAGAGACCTCGCATCTCTTCCTCGATTTGCCTGCGTTCAAGGAGCAGCTGGCCGAGTGGATCGGCAAGCAGGATCACTGGCGGGCGAACGTGAGGCGGTTCTCGCTCGAGCTCGTTCGCGAGCTGCGGCCGCGGCCGGTGACTCGCGACCTCGACTGGGGCGTGCGCGTGCCGGTGCCCGGCTACGAGGAGCGCGACGACAAGCGGATCTACGTCTGGATCGATGCGGTCGTCGGCTATCTGTCGGCGGCCGTCGAGTGGGCGCGCAACCGTGGCACGCCGGACGCGTGGCGCGAGTGGTGGCAGGACCCCGCCGCGCGCCACTACTACTTCATGGGCAAGGACAACATCGTCTTCCACAGCGTGATCTGGCCCAGCCAGCTGCTCGGCTACGGGACGGGGGGCGAGCTCGGCGCCGGGCGCACGCTCGAGTTGCCCTACGACATCGTCTCCAGCGAGTTCCTGACCATGGAAGGCCGGCAGTTCAGCACGAGCCGGGGTGTGGTCATCCTCGTCGGTGACTTCTTGAGCCGCTACGACGCCGACTCGCTGCGGTACTTCCTGACAGCGGCGGGTCCCGAGACCCAGGACACCGACTTCACGTGGGCCGAGTTCGTCCGCCGGAACAACGACGAGCTCGTCGCCAACTGGGGCAATCTCGTCAACCGGGCGCTGACCAGCGCCTACCGGCACTTCGGCCGCGTCCCGGAGCCGGGCGAGCTCACGGACGACGACGCTGCGACGATCGGCGAGATCGAGGCGGGCTTCGACACCGTCGGCGACCTGATCGAACGCGCACGCTTCCGGGCCGCGCTCGCCGAGGCGATGCGGCTGGCGTCCCGCGTGAACCAGTACCTGAGCGATCAGGCGCCGTGGGCGCTCGTCGGGGACGACCCGCAGCGTGCCGGCACCATCCTCTACGTCGCTCTGCGCGCCATCGACAACCTCAAGGTCCTGTTCACGCCGTTCATCCCGTTCAGCTCGCAGCGGCTCCACGAGTTGCTCGGGTACGACACGGTCATCGCGGGCGAGCTCGAGGTGCGCGAGATCACAGAGGAGACGGTGCCGTACACGGTTCTCACGGGCGACTACGACCGCTGGGTCGCGCGCTGGGAGCCGAGCACCCTTCCTCCCGGGCAGACGCTCCTGGAACCGAAGCCGCTGTTCGTCAAGCTTGATCCCGAGCGCATCGTGTCGGAGGAGCTCGAGCGCATGCGCGGCGAAGTAGCTGCGTGACCGACGCGCACGCGCATCTCGATGCGCTCGACGATCCGGGGGGCGCGGTCGCGCGGGCGCGCGATGCAGGCGTCACGCGGGTGGTCACGGTCGGCACCGGCGTGGACTCCTGTCGGCGCGCGCTCGCCATCGCGGAGCGCGAGGAGGGCGTCGTGGCCGCGCTCGGGATCGATCCGCACCAGGCGGGCGGCGCCGAGGCCGGCAGGCTCGACGAGGTGCGGGAGCTGCTCGGCCATCCCCGCGCCGTGGCGGTGGGGGAGACGGGTCTCGACGGCTTCCGCCGAGACGCAGCGCCGGCCGAGCAGCGTCTGCTCTTCGAGTCCCATCTCGCGCTCGCGGCCGAGCTCGAGAAGCCGGTCGTCATCCACTGTCGCGAGGCCGCGCGCGAGACAGCGGAGATCCTGCACCGCTTCGAGGGCACGGTGATCCTGCACTGCTTCTCCGAGCCCGAGCTGCTCGAGCCGGCGCTGGCACACGGCTGGTACGTGTCGTTCGCCGGCAACGTGACGTACCCGCGGAACGCCGACCTGCGTGCCGCTGCCGCACGAGTGCCCGGCGATCGAGTGCTCGCCGAGACCGACAGCCCGTACCTCGCGCCGCAGGACCTGCGCGGGCGGCCGAACGAGCCGGCGCACGTCGTGCACACGCTGCGTGTCCTCGCCGACGCCCGCGGGGAGGACGCCGGCGCGCTCGCGGACCGGATCGACGCGAACGCCGCCGCCGCGTTCGGGCTCGCGCCGTGACCGTCGCACCGAAGAAGGCGCTGGGGCAGCACTTCCTCGCCGACGCGAACCTGCTCGGCGTCATCGACCGCCTGGCCGAGCTCGACCCCGCCGACGTGGTGCTGGAGATCGGCCCGGGCCTCGGGGTGCTGACGCGGCTGCTCGCCGATCGCGTCGCGCACGTGCACGCGGTCGAGCTCGATCGCTCGCTGGAGCCCCACCTGACCGCGGCACTCGACGGCCGTCAGAACGTCGAGCTGCACTGGGGCGACGCGCTGGCCCTCGACCTCGGGGCCTTGCGCCCGCCGCCCGGCAAGCTCGTCGCCAACCTGCCCTACAACGTGGCCACACCGGTCGTCGTCGAGAGCCTCGACGGCCTGCCGTCGCTGCGGCGCTGGTGCGTCATGGTGCAGCGCGAGGTCGCCGACCGCTTCTTCGCCGAGCCGAGGACGAAGGCCTACGGCGCTGTCTCGGTGCTCGTGCAGCTGGCGACGCGGCGCACCGGCTTCCATCCGGTCGCGCGGACCGTCTTCCGGCCGCCGCCCAACGTCGACTCGGCGCTCGTCGCCTTCGAGCGGGTGGAGATGCCGGGGGACTGGTCGCGCATCCGCTCCGTGGTCGAGTCCGCGTTCTCGCACCGCCGCAAGACGCTGCCGAACTCGCTCGCTCTTGCGGGGTTCGCAGACCGGCCGCGAGCGGCCGCGGCGCTGGAGGCGATCGGCCGTCCGCCCGGCTCGCGCGCCGAGGAGCTGTCGCCGCCGGAGTTCGTCACGCTCGCCGAGGCGCTGCGGTGAGACGGGCGCCCGCGACGGCGAAGCTGAACCTCGCCCTCGTCGTCGGACCGCTCCGTGAGGACGGAAAGCACGAGGTGGTGACGGTGCTGCAGCGGCTCGACCTGGCGGACCGGGTCGCCGTCGAGCCCGCCGGCTCGCTGGCAGTGTCCGGCTTCGAGGGGGACACGCTCGTCCGTGCGGCGCTCGAGGCCCTGGCCACGGCTGCCGGCGTCGAGCCCGGTTGGCACGCCCGGATCACCAAGCGCATCCCCGTGGCGGCCGGTTTGGGCGGCGGAAGCTCGGACGCGGCGACGGCGCTCCGCCTGGCGAACGAGACGCTCCCCGAGCCCCTCGCAGACGCGGAGCTGAGTCGGCTCGCCGCCGGCCTCGGCGCCGACGTGCCGTTCCTGCTCACGTCCGGCCCGCAGCTCGGTCGCGGCGACGGCGCCGCGCTCGAGCCGCTCGAGCTGCCGCAGGACTACTGGGTGCTGCTCGTGCTGCCGTCGGGCGCGCACAAGAGCTCGACGGCCGAGGTCTACCGGCGTTTCGACGAGCGGGACGGCGCTGACGGGTTCGCGGAGCGTGCCGCTGCGCTCGAGCGCACGCTCGGCGCGGTCCGGCGGCCGCGGGATCTCGGCGCGCTGCCCGCGAACGACCTCGCCTCCTCGCCACTCGCGGACGAGCTGCGGGCACTCGGGGCGTTCCGCGCCGACGTCACGGGGGCCGGGCCGACGGTGTACGGCCTCTTCAACCACCGCCGTGCTGCGTCGGCCGCGCAACGCGCGCTGTCGAAGCGCGGCCGCACCTGGATCGCGGTACCCGCTTGGTACGGTTGAGGGCATGAGCGAGTTGCCGGTCATCGAGCACGGCAGCACGCGAGGCGGTCGCTGGGTACGGGAGCGGCGCCTCCAGCTGGCGGTCGGCCTGGCGCTGCTCGAGGGCGTGCTCGTCGCCGTCGACGTCATCCAGGCCTGGGTGGCGATCGTGCTCGCGCTCGCGATGCTGGCCGTCTACTTCGGCTGGGCTCGGGCGCAGTCGGCGGAGTGGATTCGGGAGTCCGCGTGGGTCGTGGCGGTGTGGCAGGCGCTCGTGCTGCTCGTGCCGGTGCTCGTCATCGTGGTCGGCACGCTCGCGCTCGTCGCGGTGGCCGCACTGGCCGTGCTCGCGCTCGTGGCGCTCTTCGCCGACCGCCGCTGACCGCGCCTATACTCCGACTCCCGATTCACTGGGGTGTAGCCAAGCGGTAAGGCAACGGGTTTTGGTCCCGTGATCCCAGGTTCGAATCCTGGCACCCCAGCCATTCGCAGCCGATGACGGATCGCAGTCTCGCAGCAGTCGTGATGGCCGGAGGCCTCGGCACCCGGATGCGTTCCGCGACGCCCAAGCACCTGCACGCGGTGCTGGGGCGCCGCCTCGTGGACTGGGTGTTCGCCGCAGCCGGCCCGTTGGGGCCGGAGCCGCTCGTGGTGGTGACCTCGCCCGAGACCCGTGACGCCTTCGAGGGCGTGGAGGTGGCGGTGCAGGAGCGCCCGCTCGGGACCGGCGACGCCGTGCGCTCGGCCAGGACGGCGCTCGACGGCGCCGACGAGGTGCTCGTCCTCTCCGGCGACACGCCGCTGCTCAGGGCAGAGCTGCTCGAGGAGCTCGTCGCTTCGCACCGCCGCGACGACGCCGCGGCGACCGTGCTCTCCTTTCAGCCGACGGACGTCCGCGCGTACGGCCGCATCGTGCGCGACGAGGCCGGGGCGCTGCGGGCGATCGTGGAGGCGAGCGACGCCTCCCCCGACGAGCTCGCCATCCGCGAGGCGAACTCGTCGATCTACGTCTTCCGCGCGTCGGCCCTGTGGCCCGCGCTCGAGCGGCTCACGCCGACGAACGCGCAGGGTGAGCTCTACCTGACCGACGCCGTGCGCCTGCTCGTCGAGGCCGGCGAGCCCGTGAGCGTCGTCGCTGCCCCCGACCCGGTCGACGCCGAAGGGGTCAATACGCGAGCGGAGCTCGCGGCCGTGGGCGCCGTCCTGCGTGACCGGATCAACCTCGAGCACATGCTCGCAGGCGTCACGATCGTGGACCCGGCGACCACCTGGATCGACGCGGCGGTCACCATCGAGCCAGACGCGACGATCCATCCATTCACCGTCCTGCGCGGCTCCACGACGGTCGCGGAAGGCGCCGAGATCGGGCCCCACGCGGTGCTCGTCGACGCCGCCGTCGGGCCGCAGGCGACTGTCGGGCCGTTCTGTTACCTTCGTCCGGGCACGGTCCTTGAGCGGGACGCGAAGGCGGGCACATTCGTGGAGATCAAGAACTCGCGGGTAGGCGAAGGCGCCAAGGTGCCTCACCTCTCGTATGTGGGAGACGCCGAGATCGGCGAGCGCACGAACATCGGCGCCGGATCGATCACCGCGAACTTCCCGCACCGGCCCGGCACGCCCAAGGGACGCACGACGATCGGCCGCGACGTCAGGGTCGCCGTCGACACTATGTTCGTTGCTCCGGTCACTCTTGGCGACGACGTTTGGACGGCTCCGGGCTCCGTCGTCACCGACGACGTTCCTGACAACGCCCTTGTCGGCTTTGCCCCTCGACAGACGGTCAAGGAAGGACGAGGTGGAAAGCGGGACGGTTGAGCAGGCGCTGCCGGGGCTCGAGCTCTCGCCGCCCACGAAGCTCGAGATGACGGTCGGACACGCATTGCCGCTGACGCCGCAGAAGCGGCTCATGGTCTTCGCCGGCCGCTCGCACGGCGAGCTCGCGCACCGCATGGCGGAGCAGCTCGGTCTCGAGCTCGGCGAGGTCGAGCTCGCCGACGTTCGCGAACGGGGAGACCTACTGCCGGTACATCGAGTCCGTCCGCGGCGCCGATCTCTTCATCGTCCAGACGGGGTGCGAGCCGGTCGACCGCAATCTGATGGAGCTGCTGATGATGATCCAGGCGGCGAAGCTCGCGTCCGCCAAGCGGATCACAGCGGTCATGCCGCTCTACCCGTACGCGCGGCAGGACCGGAAGGCGAAGCCGCGTGAGCCGATCTCCGGGCGGCTCGTGGCGGACATGCTGCAGCTCGCCGGCGCCGACCGCGTGTTGACGATGGATCTGCATGCCGGCCAGATCCAGGGCTTCTTCACGATCCCCGTCGACCACATGACCGCGCTGCCGCTGTTCGCGCGGCACTTCCGGGACATCGGCCTGACCGGTGACGGCGTCGTGTCGGT
Organism: uncultured Gaiellaceae bacterium; assembly: GCA_963733065.1. Lineage (GTDB taxonomy): Bacteria > Actinomycetota > Thermoleophilia > Gaiellales > Gaiellaceae > CAVTBT01. The sequence goes on along the minus strand of CAVTBT010000003.1, from coordinate 200,350 downwards.
CTCACCCGATGCCGGTCGCGCCAAGCTTGCGGTCCGCTTTGCCGAGATGATCGAGGCGAACTTCGCGATCATGCACAAGACCCGGCCGGGTCACGACGCCGTTGAGGTGACCGAGATCACCGGTCGCGTCCGGGACAAGACCGTGATCGTCGGCGACGACGTGATCATGACCGGCGGCACGCTGCTCGCGAACGTGGCGACGTTGAAGGAGCGCGGCGCCGGCGATGTCTGGGTCTTCGCAACCCACGGTCTCTTCAGCGGCGACGCGCTGGAGCGCTTCAGCGACTCGGACATCGCCGGGATCGTCGTCACCGACACCGTGCCAATCGACCCGCGCCGCCAGCCGCCGAACATGACGGTGCTCACCGTCTCCGGGCTGCTCGCCGAGACGATCCTCAACGTCTTCTCGGACGACTCCGTGTCCGCGATCTTCGGCGGCGAGAACCAGCTCTTCTGACGCCGGCCGGCCTCCGGCCTGGCGAGAGGCTGCACGGCATGTGAGGGCGGGCGCTGCGAGCACTGCTGGGGAAACCTCCCGGTTTCCCCAGACCCCATCCCCTGGTCCGCTTCGCGGACAGGCCGCTTCGCGGCCGCTACAATCCGCCGCCGTGGCTGGCGAGAGAGCAACGCTGACCGTCATCGAGCGCGAACGCCTCGGCTCGGCCGAGTCGCGTCGCATGCGCCGCGACGGCTGGATCCCGGGGGTGCTGTACGGAAAGGGCAGCCCGGTGCCGATCGCCGTTCGCGAGCGGGAGCTGCGCGGCGCGCTGACCGGCTCGTCCGGCCTGCACGCCGTGCTCGACGTCGTCCTCGACGGTCAATCGACGCCGCACCCGTCGATCCTGAAGGAGTACCAGCAGGATCCGATCCGGGGGCGCGTCGCGCATGTCGACTTTCAGGAAGTCCGGCTCGACCAGCCGATCCAGGCCTCCGTCACGGTCACGCTGCTCGGCGAGCCCGCAGGCGTGAAGGTGGGCGGCGTCCTCAACCAGGTGGCCGCGACGATCACAGTGCAGGCGCTGCCGATGGAGGTGCCCGAGCACATCGACGCCGACATCAGCGGACTCGAGATCGGCGACACGCTGCGGCTCTCGGACATGACCGCGCCGGAGGGCGTCACGTTCCTCGACGACCCGGACGAGACCGTCATCGCGACCGTCGCCGTGCCGCGCGCCGAGATCGAGGAGCCCGAGGAGGCCGAGGAGGTCGAGGGCGAGGAGGCTCCCGAGGGCGCCGAAGGAGCTCCCGCCGCGGAGGCCGAGGCCTCCGCCGAGGGCGAGTCCGAGACCGAAGAGGGCTGATCCGTGCGCCTCGTGCGCCGGGGCGAGACAGCCTCGTCGCTCGACCTGCTCGTGGTCGGACTCGGCAACCCGGGCCGGGAGCACGCGACCGACCGGCACAACGTCGGCTGGATGGTCGTCGACGAGCTGGCGCGGCGGCACGACGGCTCGTTCCGGTCGAAGTTCTCCGGGCAGCTGTCCGAGGTGCGGCTCGACGAGCTCCGGCTCGCGCTGCTCAAGCCCGAGACCTACATGAACGACTCGGGACGCTCGCTCGGGGCCGCGGCCCGCTTCTTCAAGGTGCCCGTCGAGGCGATCGCCGTCGTGCACGACGACGTCGACCTCGAGCCGGGGCGCCTGCAGGCGCGGTTCGGCGGCGGCCTCGCCGGCCACAACGGCCTGCGCTCGGTCGCTGCGGCGCTCGGCTCCCCGGACTTCCTGCGCCTCAGGGTCGGCGTGGGCCGCCCGGGACGAGGCGACCGGCGCGACGTCGCCGACTACGTGCTGTCGTCGTTCGAGCCGGAAGACGATCCCGAGGCGCTCGTCGAGCGCTCGGCCGAGGCCGTCGAGACGATCGCACGCGACGGGCTCGAGGCGGCGCAGCGCCGCTTCAACTAGAACGGTCGGCGTGATCGAGCTGCCCTTCGCCGACCCCGGCCGGCCGGACATCCGGTCGCCGTTCCGCCTGCTCCTCTGGGTTGGGCGCCGGCAGCTCGGGACGCTCGCGGTTGGCATCGCCCTCGGGATCGTCTGGATGCTCTCGCAGGCGCTGATGCCCTTCGCGCTCGGGCGCGCGATCGACCAGGGGCTGGACGAGGGCGACGACTCGGGACTGGCGATGTGGGTCGGCGTGCTGCTCGGCCTCGGAATCATCCAGGCGATCTCGGGCGTGCTCAGGCACCGCGCGGCGGTGTCGAACTGGCTGCAGGCCTCGTTCCGGCTCGCGCAGGTCGTCGCCCACCATGCGGCGCGCGTCGGGCCGGCGATGAGGTCTCGGCACACGACGGGCGAGGTCGTCGCCACGATCTCGAACGACGCGATGCGCGCAGGTGGCGCCTTCGACATCACCGCGCGGGGCGCGGGCGCCATCGCGTCCTACGTGGCCGTGGCCGTCGTGCTCGTCTCGGCGTCCGCGGTGCTCGGCCTCGTCGTGCTGATCGGCGTGCCGCTGCTCGTCCTCACGCTCGCCTTCGTCATCCGCCCGCTGCAGCAGCGCCAGCGGGAGCAGCGCGAGCAGGTCGGCCGGCTGACGGCGCTCGGCGCGGACACCGTGGCCGGCCTGCGCGTGCTGCGCGGGATCGGCGGCGAGGACGTCTTCCTCGACCGCTACCGGAGGCGCTCGCAAGAGGTGCGCCAGGCGGGCGTGCGCGTGGCGCTGCCGCAGTCGACGCTCGACGCGTCGCAGGTGCTGCTGCCCGGAGTCTTCGTGGTGATCGTCACCTGGCTCGGCGCGCGGTTCGCGAACGACGGCACGATCGGTCCCGGCGAGCTCGTTGCGTTCTACGGCTACGCCGCCTTCCTCGTGATCCCGCTGCGCACGGCGGCCGAGGCGGTGGACAAGATCACGCGCGCGTTCGTCGGCGCGCGGCGGATGATCGACGTCCTCGCCGTCGAGCCGCACGTCGCCGACGCGTCCGCACCCGTCGAGGAGCCGGAGCGGGACGTGCCGCTCGTGGACGAGCGGTCGGGCGCCGTCGTCGCGCCCGGGCAGCTCACAGCCGTCGTCTCGGCCGATCCCCACGAGGCGGTGGAGCTCGCCGATCGGCTCGGCCGCTTCGTCGACGACGGCGCGGTGATGCTCGGGGGCGTGATGCTCGCCGACCTGCCGCTCGACGCGGTGCGACGGCGCGTCGTCGTCAGCGAGACGGACCCCATGCTGTTCTCGGGCCCATTGCGGGACCACCTCGACCCGTGGGGCCGGACCGAGCAGCCCGCGGCGCTGCTCTCGGCCGTCGCCGTCGCGAACGCCGAGGACGTCGTCGACGCGCTCCCGGGCGGCCTCGACGGCCTCGTCGAGGAGCGCGGCCGCTCGCTCTCGGGCGGCCAGCGGCAGCGGCTCGCGCTCGCCCGCGCGCTCGTCGCCGACCCCGAGATTCTCGTGCTCGTCGAGCCGACGAGCGCCGTCGACGCGCACACCGAGGCGCGCATCGCGACGCGGCTCCGCGAGGCGCGCGCCGGTCGCACGACCGTCGTCGTCACCGCCAGCCCGCTCATGCTCGACCGCGCCGACCGCGTGCTGTTCGTGGTCGACGGCCGCGTGGTCGCCGAGGGCGCGCACCGCGACCTGCTCGACGCCGTGCCGGCGTACCGCGAGACCGTGACGAGAGGGGAGGAAGAGTGAGCGAGCGCCTCCCGGTCGCGCTCGGCAGCGAGGTGCGCACGCACGCGCGACGGCTCGGCCGGCACTACAGGCGCGGGTTCGCGGCCGTGATCGGCCTGCACGCCCTGGCGGGCGTCGCCGGCCTCGCCGGGCCGCCGATCCTCGGCAGGCTGGTCGAGGACGTGCAGCAGGGCACGACGACGCGGCACATCGACGAGGTGGCACTGCTGCTCGCCGGGTTCGTCGTGGCCCAGACCGTGCTCACGTGGCTGGCGCGGCGAGCGTCGTTCGTGCTCTCGGAGGAGGTGTTCGCCCGGCTGCGGGAGGACTTCATGCTGCGCGTGCTCGCCCTCCCGCTGTCCACCGTCGAGCGCGCCGGCAGCGGCGACCTCGTCTCGCGCACGACCTCGGACATCGACACCCTCGCGCGCACCATCCGCTTCGCCGTGCCCGAGACGCTGATCGCCGCGGTCACCACGGTGCTGACGATCGCCGCCGCCGTGCTCGTCAGCCCGCTCCTGGCCCTCCCATGCGTGATCGGGCTGCCGATCATCTGGGTCGGCACACGCTGGTACCTGCAGCGCGCGCCGGCCGGCTACCTCTGGGAGCGCGCCGCCTATGCCACGCTCACCGGCACGGTCGGCGAGATCGTGGACGGTGGCCGCACGATCGACGCGCTCGGGCTCGAGGGGGAGCGCGTCCGGCGGATCGACGACGACCTGCGCGAGGCGTACAGGGCCGAGCGGCGCACGCTCTACCTGCGCACGGTGTGGTTCCCGACCGTCGAGATCGCGTACGTGCTGCCCGTCGCGGCGACGCTCGCGTGGGGCGGCTGGCTGATCTCCACGGGGCACGCGTCGCTCGGCGCCGTGACCACGGTGGCGCTGTACGTCCAGCAGCTCGCCGACCCGGTCGACCGACTGATCTCGTGGCTGGACGAGATCCAGGTCGGCGCCACGTCCTTCGCGCGGCTGGTCGGCGTCTCGAAGGTGCCGAACGATCGCGAGCCGACCGGGGAGGAGCCCGACGGCGAGCGGCTGCGCGCCGACGATGTGCGGTACGCGTACCTCGACGACCGGGACGTGCTGCACGGCATCGACCTCGAGCTCGCTCCGGGCGAGCGGGTCGCGGTCGTCGGGCCGTCCGGGGCGGGCAAGTCGACGCTCGGCCGGCTGCTCGCCGGCATCCATCCGCCGCGGGTCGGGCGTGTCGACGTGGGCGGGGTACGGCTCGTCGACCTGGAGCTCGACACCCTGCGCCGCGAGGTGGCGCTCGTCACGCAGGAGCAGCACGTCTTCGTCGGGACGCTCGCCGACAACCTGCGGCTGGCGCGCGTCGGAGCCACGGACGAGGAGCTCGAGACCGCACTCGACGCCGTCGACGCGCTCGACTGGTCACGCGCGCTGCCGGACGGGCTCGAGACGGTCGTCGGCGCGGGCGGCCACCCGCTCACCCCGCCACAGCAGCAGCAGGTGGCGCTGGCGCGGCTCGTGCTCGCCGACCCACACACGCTCGTGCTCGACGAGGCCACGTCGCTCCTCGACCCGCGCGCCGCCCGTCACCTCGAGCGCTCCCTGGGTTCGGTGCTGACCGGTCGCACCGTCGTCGCCATCGCGCACCGGCTGCACACGGCACACGACGCAGACCGGGTGGCGGTCGTCGAGAACGGCGTGCTGAGCGAGCTCGGCACGCACGCCGAGCTCGTCACGCGCCAGGGCTCGTACGCCGCGCTCTGGGACTCGTGGCACGGCGCGAAGGGCTAGCGCGCTCGACATCACGGCGTTTCCATAGGGTGGCCGCCGATGCCTTCGCCCGGGGATGTCACCGTCTACACGCTCGCGGACAGCCGCTATGCGCCCGGCGTCGTCGCGATGCACAACTCGCTGCGGCTGCAGGGGCACGAGCTGCCGCTCGTCGTCCTCGACGGCGGCATGTCGCCGGAGCAGCGCTCGCTCCTGGACGGCCGGGCGGAGTTCGTGGCGCTGCCGGCCGAGGTGGCCGCCCGCGGCTACCTCGCGAAGGGGTTCCTCTCGACGCTCGAGCCGAGCGGCATCGTGCTCTGGATCGACTCCGACATCATCGTCACGAGCTCACTCGACGAGCAGCTCGAGCTGGCACGCGCGGGTCGGTTCTGTGCGTTCCGCGACGACTTCCCGCCCGAGTACGACCGCCGCTTCGCCGAGTGGGAGGAGCTCTTCGGGCTGCGGGCGGCACCGCGCAGCCAGACGTACGTCAGCTCGGGCTTCTTCGCCTTCTCGGCCGACGAATGGCCGTGGCTGATCGGCAGCTGGTCCGACGCGACCGCACGCGTGCCGCCGGACACGGTGTTCACCGGCGACCATCGCACGAACCCGACCTGGGCGGCCGACCAGGACGCCCTCAACGCGGTGCTGATGAGCGAGTTGCCCGCGGACGCGCTCGTGGTCTATCCGACGGCCGAGATGGCACACACCCGGACACTCTCCGACGCCGAGGTGCTCGACGAGCGGCGGCTCGAGGTGCGGCACCAGGGGCACCGGGCGCGCGTCGTCCACTACTCGTGGGGCGCGAAGCCCTGGATGACCACGGACCTGCGGCGGGTCGCTCCGAACGCCTACACACGCCTGTTCACGCGCGTGGTCTTCGCGGACGACGTCGACCTCAGGCTCCCCGAGAGCGCCGTTCCGCTGTGGCTCCGGCCGGGCTGGGCAGGCCGCGCCTCGCTCCGCGGCATCGTCGTGGCGCGCCGCGTCCGGAGTGCGCTCGGTTCGGTGTCGAGGCGTTTGCCCGCGCCGATGCGCCGCGTCGTTGAAGGCGCGCGTGACCGTGTCGACGGGTGGATCACCCGCTGACGGGCCGGAGCGCGGAGGTCGGGATCGACTCGATGCTCGGCTCGCTGCCGTAGCCCGCGCACGGCGACCCGCCCAGCGCGTACAGGCGGTCGCCCTGGAGGACGGTGGTGTGCCCGTGCCGCGGCACGACGAGGTCGGGGAGCCGCCGCCAGCGCCGATCGACGACGTCGTACGACCAGGTCGACGGCGTCACCCACGCCTCCGTGTCGTCGGCTCCGCCTGTCGCGACGATGGAGCCGTCGACGGCGGTCGCCGAGACCGCCGCGACGCCGAGCGGCAAGGGCGGCAGCCGCTCCCATGTCCCGCGCTTCGGGTCGAAGCGTTCGAACGCGCGCAGCGACGCGTCCGAGCGGAGCCGGCCGCCGACCACGTACAGCTTGCCGCCGACCACCACCGCCGACGCGTGATGCCGCGGCGTCGGCATCCGCGGGCCTGCCGTCCACCTGCCCGTGGCGATGTCGTAGATCTCGAGTGTCGCGAAGCCGTGCGGGATGTTCTCCCGCGCGGTCGGCTTGCCGGACACGGGGATGACCCCGGAGCCGCCGACGACGTACAGCTTGCCGTCGATGACGCCGCCGCTGAGCGCGCCGCGGGCCACGCGCATCGGCGCGAGCTCAGTCCACGTGCCCGTCGCGGGCCGGTATCGCCAGGCGCGCGACACGGCGCCGTCACGGGTGTAGCCGCCGACGACGTAGAGGTCGGCGCCGTGCCGGAGCGGCAGCGTGTGGTCGACGGCGAGCGGGAGCTGGAGCGCCGGGCTGCGCGCGCCGGTCGACAGATCGACGGCATCGACAGTAGCGATCGAGCGGAAGTCGAGGCCCCATTTGTCGGCGGCCAGGCCGCCGACGAGCAGCACCCGGCCGCCGAGCTCGACCGCACGCGACTCGTCGTACACGTGCGGCATCTCGCCGACGACCCGCCACCCCGGAGGTGACGTGGCGCCCGGGAGGCGTCGCACCACGTTGCCCGAGATGCAGTGCGACGCCAGGCCCTGGTCGATCCCGAGCGCGACGCGGATCGGAGGCCCGGGCAGATCCGGCCCGACGCCGGCGACCACCTTGGCTGCTCCGAGCAGCGCGGCGCCACCGACGACGAACGCGCAGAGGAGCAGTGCTGTGCGCCGGCTCGCCATTCGACTCTCAGTAAACCTGCGCGGGGGCTCCCGGTAAACCATGCGCGGGCGGGTACGATCGCCACGCGGAACGCGAGTTCCGTCGAACGTCATGGACCGTCCCGTGCTCCACGCCTTCGTGCGGGCGCTCGCCGCGCACGACCGACTCGTCGCTTTCGCCGCGGCGCTGCCGGCGCGTGCCCGGGTCTCGGAGCCCGCCCTGCCGCTCGTGCTCGCGGCGCTCCACGACCACCTGCGGCGGCCGCTCGTCTGCCTGCTGCCGGAGGACGCGGACGCCCGCGACGCCGCCGAGGCGGCCGGCTGGTTCCTCGGCCCGGAGCACGTGGCGCTGCTCCCCGGCCGCGGCGTCCGCCGTGACTCCGGGCTCGAGCCGCCGCCGCACCTCGTCGGCGAGCGTGCCCGCGCCCTCGAGGTGCTCGCGGCAGGCGGGCTCGTGTGCGCCTCGGCGACGGCCCTCGCCGAGGGGCTGCCCCCGCCGGGGGATCGACCCGAGACCGTTCGGCTCCGGGTTGCGGACGAGCCGGGCGTCGACGGGCTGGCCGAGGCGCTCGCGACGGCGGGCTACGAGCGGGTGGAGCGGGTCGACGAACGTGGCCAGTTCGCGGTGCGCGGCGGTCTCATCGACGTCTTCCCGACGACCGGGCGCGAGCCGCTGCGCGCCGAGTTCTTCGGCGACGAGATCGAGGGCGTGCGCGCCTTCTCGCCGTTCACGCAGCGGGCGCTGCACCCAGTGACGGACGCGGTCGTCTTCCCGGCGGCCGAGCGCCGGCTCGACGCCGACGAGGCAGACCCGGTCCCGGTGCTGGAGCGAGCGCCGGACCTCGTGTGGCAGCCCGAGGAGGTGCTCCGCGTCTGGGACGAGGAGGGCCTCGAGCCGGTCGGCCTCGACGGCGCTGCCGAGCTCGACCCGTTTCCGCACGGGCAGCCGTTCGCGTTCGAGGCGCAGCGTCCCGCGATCGCGGCGCGCGGCCTGAGCGAGGCGGAGAACGAGCTGGGCGCGTTCGTGCGCGCGGGCCAGCGGGTCGTCGTCGCGTTCGCGCACCGCGGCGAGGCGCTGCGCCAGGAGAACCTGTTGCGGCGCGTGGACGCCGAGCTGCTGGAGGCGGGCGAGGAGCTGCCCTCCGACCCGGCGCTCCGCTTCGCCGTCGCACCGGCGCGGCGCGGCTTCGTCTGGCGCGACCTCGGGCTCGTCCTCCTCCCGGACACGCAGGTCTTTCGCAAGCGGCCGCCTCGGGCCGATGCGCGCCTCGGGCGGGCGCTTGCCACCTTCGCCGAGCTCCGCACCGGCGACCACGTCGTCCACGAGGACCACGGGGTGGGCAAGCTGCTGGGGTTCGAGACGAAGGAGGTCGCGGGCGTCACCCGCGACTACCTGTTCCTCGCGTTCCGTGGTGAGGACCGGCTCTACGTCCCGCACGAGCAGCTCGGCAAGGTGTCCCGCTACATCGGCGCCGACGGCAGCGCGCCGGCGCTGTCGAAGCTCGGCGGCAAGGCGTGGCAGAACCTCAAGGCGCGTGCCCGCGAGTCCGTCCGCGAGCTCGCGGGCGAGCTGCTCCAGCTCTACGCGCGGCGTCAGTCGTCGCCGGGCACGGCGTACGAGCTCGACCACGAGTGGCTCGAGCGGCTGGAAGCCGAGTTCCCGTATCGCGAAACGGAGGACCAGGAGCGGGCGATCGAGTCGGTGAAGGAAGACCTCGAGTCGCCGCGCCCGATGGACCGGTTGGTCTGCGGCGACGTGGGCTTCGGCAAGACGGAGGTCGCCGTGCGGGCGGCGTTCGCGATTGCGGTCAACGGCCGCCAGACGCTCGTGCTCTGCCCGACGACCATCCTCGCCGAGCAGCACTGGAACACGTTCCGCAGCCGCTACCGCGACTTCCCGGTGCGGGTCGAGATGGTCTCCCGCTTCCGCACCGTCGCGGAGACGAAGCGCGTCCTCGCCGACTTCGAGGCCGGCAAGGTCGACGTCCTCGTCGGCACGCACCGCGTGCTCTCGCGGGACGTGATCCCGAAGAACCTCGGGCTCGTCATCCTCGACGAGGAGCAGCGCTTCGGCGTCGCCCAGAAGGAGCTGCTGCGATCGCTGCGGCTCGAGGTAGACGTGCTGGCGCTCTCGGCGACCCCGATTCCGCGCACGCTGCACATGTCGCTCTCCGGCCTCCGGGACATCTCGATCATCGAGACGCCGCCCGAGGGCCGCCGCCCGATCCGCACGACGGTGGGCGAATACGACGAGGAGCTGATCAGGGTCGCGCTCGAGCGCGAGGTCGCGCGTGGCGGCCAGGCCTTCTACCTGCACAACCGGGTCGAGACGATCGACGAGGCGGGCGAGAAGCTGCGGCAGCTCTGCCCGGGCCTCCGGTTCCTCGTCGCCCACGGGAAGATGCGGGAACGGGAGCTCGAGGAGCGGATGCACGCCTTCCTGGCCGGCGACGCGGACGTCCTCGTCTCGACGACGATCATCGAGTCGGGCATCGACATCCCGCAGGCCAACACGCTCGTCGTCGAGCGCGCCGACGCGCTCGGGCTCGCCCAGCTGTACCAGATCCGGGGTCGCGTCGGGCGCTCGGACGTGACGGCCCACGCCTACCTCTTCTACCCGGAGGCGCGCGAGCTGTCGCCGGAGGCGCGGGCCCGGCTGGCGACGCTCGCCGACCACACCGAGCTGGGCGCCGGTTTCCAGATCGCGATGCGCGACCTCGAGATCCGCGGCGCGGGCGACCTGCTCGGGGCGGAGCAGTCCGGCCACGTCGCCGCGCTCGGTTTCGAGCTGTACGTCGAGATGCTGGGCGAGGCCGTGGCCGAGCTGTCCGGTCAGCGCCGAGCCGTTGCTCGCCCGGTGCGGGTCGACGCGCGCGTCGACGCGTACGTGCCGGCCTCGTACATCGCCGCGGAGGCGCTCAAGATCGACCTGCATCGCCGCCTCGCGCTCGTCGAGGACGAGGACGAGCTGCGCGAGCTGCGCGCGGCGACCGAGGACCGGTACGGCCCGGTGCCTGAGCCCGTCGACGCGCTGTTTGCGATCCAGGAGGCGAAGCTCAAGCTGGCCCGCGCAGGCGCGGACTACTTCGTCTTCCGCGGCGGTCGTGCGACGGCCGGTCCCCTCGTCCTCGGGTCGGTCGAGCTGCGCGCGCTGCGGGACACGCTCGACACCGCCGTCTACTCGTCAACGAAGCGTGAAGTTTCGTTAAGAGCCGAAGAATTCGGCACAGCCCTGCGTTTGGTCGATGCTATTATCGACTCGCGTCTGGCGGCGTGACAGCACCGCGCCAAGGCGCTTTTTCTATGGCTCGTCGCCCACTTCTCGCCCTCCTCGCCCTTGTGGCGTCGCTCGTTCTCGTCGGTGCCGGCTGCGGCGGCGGCGAGGAAGACGTGCCCGAGGACGCCGTCGCCGTCGTCGACGGGAACAGCGTCAGCCGCTCCTCCTACGAGCAGCTCATCTCGCAGGCCCGCAAGACCTTCGCGACGCAGAAGCGCGACTTCCCGGCGGCCGGCACCGCCGAGCGCAAGCAGCTGACCGACCAGGCGGTCGGGTTCCTCGTCCAGCGCCAGCAGTTCGAGCAGCAGGCGTCCGAGCGCGGCATCGAGATCTCCGACGCGGACGTCGAGAAGCGCCTGAAGCAGATCAAGCAGCAGTACTTCGGCGGCGACCAGAAGAAGTACGAGAAGCAGCTCAAGACGCAGGGCCTGACCGACGCGCAGGTCCGCGCGGACGTCCGCGCCCAGGTCGTCCAGGAGAAGCTCTTCAACTCGGTGACGAAGGACATCAAGGTCACCGACGCCGACGTTCAGAAGTACTACAACGAGCACAAGGACCAGTACTCGACCCCGGAGCAGCGCGAGGTGCGGCACATCCTCGTCAAGACGCGCGCCCAGGCCGACCGGCTCTACGACCAGCTCAAGGCAGGTGCCAGCTTCGCCGCGCTCGCCAAGCAGCACTCGCAGGATCCGAGCTCGAAGGACAACGGCGGCAAGATCACGATCTCCAAGGGCCAGACGGTCGCCCCCTTCGACCAGACGGCCTTCCTGCTCAAGCGCAACGTCATCTCGCGCCCGGTGAAGACGGAGTACGGCTATCACCTCATCCAGCCGATCTCAGAGGTCAAGGAGGCCACGACGCAGCAGCTGAACAAGAAGCTGCGCGGCCAGATCCGGCCTCAGCTCCTGCAGGAGCGCCGTGAGGAGTCCATGAACACCTGGGTGAAGGGCCTCGACAAGCAGTACGAGGACAAGGTCGCCTACGCGAGCGGCTTCGCGCCGGCCGCGACCGCCGCCGATCAGTCGGGCGGCACCACGGGCTCCGACAGCGAATAGCCTCGTGCCGCTGGCCGACGCTCTGGTCGAGCTGCAGCGGCTGACGGAGCGGCTCCGCCGCGAGTGTCCCTGGGACCGCGAGCAGACCGTCGGCACGATCGTGCCGCACACCGTCGAGGAGGCGTACGAGGTCGCCGACGCGGCCGTCGGCGGAGACGACGCGAAGCTGCTCGACGAGCTCGGCGATCTCCTCTTCCAGGTCTACTTCCTCTCGCTGCTCCTCGAGGAGCGAGAAGCCGGCGATCTCGAGAGCGTCGCCCGCACGGTTCACGCGAAGCTCGTCAGACGTCATCCGCACGTCTTCGGCGACGCCGAGGCGCGGACGGCCGGCCGCGTCCGCGAGCGCTGGGAATCGATCAAGTCCGAGCAGGAGGGGCGGAAGGGCGTCTTCCACGACGTGCCGTCCGCGCTCCCGGCGCTGCTGCACGCACGCAAGGTGCAGCGGCGCGCGGCGACCGTCGGCTACGACTGGCCCGACCTGGCCGGTCCGTTCGCCAAGATGCGGGAGGAGCTCGACGAGCTCGCCGCGGAGCTCGCGCGTGCCGGCGAGCCCGCGCCCGAGACCGAGCCGGACGAGCGGATCGCCGACGAGATCGGCGACGTGCTCTTCACGATGGTGAACGTCGCCCGGAGGCTGAACGTCGACCCCGAGCTCGCGCTCCGGCGGACGTCGCAGAAGTTCGTCGCGCGCGTCGAGCGGGCCGGCGCGATCGCGGCCGAGCGAGGCGAGGACTGGACGACACTCGGGCTGGACGACCAGGATCGGTACTACGACCTCGCGAAGGAGCGCCTCGGATGACCTCGACCATCGTTCACGTGCACGGCCGCCAGATCCTCGATTCGCGCGGGAATCCCACGGTCGAGGTCGAGATCGGCCTGGCGTCGGGTGCGCTCGGGCGCGCGGCCGTCCCGTCGGGCGCCTCGACGGGCGAGCACGAGGCCGTCGAGCTCCGCGACGGCGACGGCGCCGCCTGGCTCGGCAAGGGCGTCACGCGCGCCGTCTCGCACGTCAACGGCGAGCTCGCCGACCTGCTGACGGGGCTTCCCGCCGACGACCAGCGGGCGCTCGACGCGGCGCTCGTCGAGCTCGACGGCACGCCGACGAAGAGCCGCCTCGGGGCGAACGCGATCCTCGGCTGCTCGCTCGCCGCCGCGAAGGCCGCGGCCGAGCACGCCGGCATGTCGCTCTTCCGGTGGGTCGGCGGCACGAACGCGCACACCCTGCCGGTGCCGATGTTGAACGTGATCAACGGCGGCGCCCACGCGCAGAACAGCATCGACCTGCAGGAGTTCATGGTCGTCCCCGCGGGGGCGGACACGTTCTCCGAGGCGCTACGCATCGGCGCCGAGACGTTCCATCACCTGAAGGCCGTGCTGCACGAGCGTGGCCTCTCCACCGCTGTCGGCGACGAGGGCGGGTTCGCGCCGGACCTCGAGTCGAGCGAGGCGGCGATCGTCGCGATCCTCGAGGCGGCCGAGCGCGCCGGCCACAGCGATCGGGTCGGGATCGCCCTCGACCCGGCGGCGAGCGAGTTCTTCCGCGACGGGGCCTACCGTCTCGAGGGCGAGGGGCGCACGCTCGACGCCGCGGGCATGATCGACCTCTACGCCGACCTCGCTGACCGCTACCCGTTGCTGTCGGTCGAGGACGGCCTGGCCGAGGATGCGTGGGACGACTGGCGCACGCTGACCGAGCGGGTCGGCGACCGGCTTCAGCTCGTCGGCGACGACCTGTTCGTGACGAACGTCGAGCGCCTGCAGCGCGGGATCGAAGCCGGGGTCGGAAACGCGATTCTGGTCAAGGTGAACCAGATCGGCACCCTGACCGAGACGCTCGACGCGATCGAGCTCGCCCACCGCTCCGGCTACGCGGCGGTCATCTCGCACCGCTCGGGCGAGACGGAAGACGCCACGATCGCCGACCTGGCGGTCGCGACGAACGCCGGCCAGATCAAGACCGGCGCGCCGTCCCGCTCCGACCGCGTGGCGAAGTACAACCAGCTGCTCCGCATCGAGGAGGAGCTCGACGACGAGGCGGCGTACCCGGGGTGGGACGCGTTCCCTCGTGCCCGCCGCTGACCCGCAGCGCCCGTCGTCCGGCCTGACCGCGGGCCGCACCCGCCGCTAGTCTCCCTCGCGATGGACGAGCACGTCCGCCGCACGAAGATCGTCGCCACGATCGGGCCGGCATCGTCGTCGCCCGAGGCGCTGCGCGCGCTCTGTGCCGCCGGTATGGACGGCGCGCGGTTCAACTTCTCGCACGGCACGTACGACCAGTTCGGGGAGTGGGCGACGCGCGTCCGCGAGACGCAGGCCGACGTCGGGCGGCCGATCGCGCTCATCGCCGACCTCCAGGGGCCGAAGCTCCGGGTCGGCGATCTGCCCGCTCCGGTCGAGCTCGAGAAGGGGACGGACGTGGTGATCGCCGGCGAGGACGCGGCGACCGACGGCGACGTGCCCGTGAGCCCGGCGGTGCTGGGGTCGGTGCTTCAGCCGGGCAACGAAATCCTGATCGACGACGGCATGGTGCGGCTCCTCGTCCAGCGCGTCGAGCGCGGCCGCGCGCGCTGCGAGGTGGTCGTCGGCGGCACGGTGCAGGCGCACAAGGGCGTCAATCTCCCGGGCGTCGCACTGCCGATCCCCTCGCTCACGCGCAAGGACCTCGACGACCTCAACTTCGCCATCGACATCGGCGTCGACTTCGTGGCGCTCTCGTTCGTCCGCTCCGCGTCCGACGTTCGCGCGCTCGCGACGCTGATCGAGGCGTCCGGCTCGACCGCCCACGTGATCGCGAAGATCGAGAAGGGCGAGGCCGTGCTCGTCCTCGACGACATCCTCGCCGAGGCGCACGCGGTGATGGTCGCCCGCGGCGACCTCGGCGTCGAGATGGGCGTCGCCGAGGTGCCGCTGTTGCAGAAGCGGATCATCTCGCGGGCGCTCGAGCGCGGGAAGCCGGTGATCACGGCGACGCAGATGCTCGAGTCGATGGTGCACGCCCCGGAGCCGACGCGGGCGGAGGCCTCCGACGTCGCCAACGCGATCCTGGACGGGACGTCGGCGATCATGCTCTCGCAGGAGACGGCGATCGGCGACTACCCAGTCGGCGCCGTCGCCTACATGGACCGGATCGCGCGCGCCGTCGAGCCGAGCCTCGGGTACCGGCACGAGATCCCCCAGGCAGAGGACGATCCGACCATCGGCCAGGCGATGTCGAATGCGGCCTGCGACGTCGCGGAGGCGCTCGAGGCGAAGGCGCTGCTCGTGCCGACGTTCAGCGGACGCACCGCGTCGGCCGTCGCCCGGCTGAGGCCGCGCCGGCCGATCATCGGCCTGACGCACCTCCAGGACTCGCTCCAGCACATGGCGCTCGAGTGGGGAGTGACGCCGCTGCACGTCCCCGAGGCCGCCGACGTCGAGGAGCTCTGGTCGAGCGCCATCGACCAGGCCAGGCAGAGCGGCATCGTCAAGGCGGGCGACCGCGTCGTGATCACGGCAGGCACGGCGGTCAACATCCCGGGGTCGACGAACGTGATCAAGGTCGAGATCGCCTAAGGCACTTCTGCTGCGCAGAAGTGCCCAGGAACTTCCGGTCGAACCTGGCAGGGGGGCGTGTGGCCGTGGCGAACGGGCACTCGTGGCCGACAGTCGCTCCGCGGCGATCCGTGCGTCCGCTAGGCGGCGGCTGCTGAGCGGCCGGTTGCTCGTCGTCGGCGTCGTGGTGCTCGTCGCCTTCCTCTACTACCGGCCGCTGACGAGCTATGTCGAGACCCGCTCCGACGTCCAGGGCAGGCGCGGCGAGGTGGCGCGGCTGACGGCCGAGCGGACGGCGCTCGAACGACGCCTCCAGCGCTCCGCGAGCACCGCGGCCCTGCGCCGCGAAGCTCGTCGCATCGGCTACGTCCGGCCCGGTGAGCGGCTGTTCATCGTGAAGGGCATCGCCGCGTGGAAGCGCGCTCAGGCTGCCCGCCGCGAGCCCTGACCGATCGTCTAGCCTCGCTGCGTGGCCGCCGACCGGGACCGGGCCGTCGTCGCATGGCAGCTGGGCCGAACCCCACGCGCCTTCCGGAGCGTCGTCGCCCGTTGCCCATGGGGCGCACCTGCCGTCACGGAGCAGGCCCCCTACGACGAGCACGGACGGCCCTTCCCGACGACCTACTACCTGACCTGCCGGCATCTCGTTGCCGCCGTCTCGCGGCTCGAGGCGGCGGGCGGCGTCGAGCGCTGGAGCGCGGCCGCCGAGGCCGACGACGAGCTGCAGACGAGCCTCGCGCAGGCGACAGATGAGCAGCGCGCGATCCGGCGCGGGCTGGCAGCCGGCGGCGTTGGCGCCGACGGGGGCGTCTCGCTCGACCTCGGCATCGGCGGCTCGCGCACACCGGCTCGCCTCAAGTGCCTTCACGCGCATGCGGCGTTCGCGCTGGCGCGGCCAGGCTACGCGCTCGGCGATCGCATCCTGGCCGAGGTGGAGCCGCACTGGCCGACCGAGGGCTGCTGCACGCCCGCCGAGTGACGGCGCCACTACCATCCGCGGCCGTGGCGGCCGACGTCGAGAGTGCCCGGCGCGACTGGGAGGACGGCTGGCGGCGCCTGCAGGAGGAGTCACGCGAACGCGCGGCCGCCGACAGGCTCGGCCGCCAGGTCGAGGTCGTCGGAGACGAGCTCCGGCGCCGCATCGGCGGGACCTTCACGCTCGCCGAGCTGGCCGAGACCTACGCGCACGCCGACGACTGGGCGCGTGCTGCGGTCGCCGAGCGGGCCCCGGCGCCGGGCTGGCCGCGGGAGCTGGCAGTGGTCCTCGACGCCGCGTTCTACCTCTACGCACGCGGCGCGCTCGACTACGCGCCATGAGCGTCCCGCAGAGCCCGGGCCGGCGGCGTGCCCCGTCGAAGAGGAGGAGCTGGCGAGGGATGCTGCCCGCGCTCGCAGGCCTGCTCTTGGTCGCGCTCGCGTTCGTGCTCGGCCTCGCGGTCGGGCGCGCAGTCGAGGAAGGGCCGCGCCCCGCGGCCACGATCACGCAGGTGCGAACACTGACGCCGCTGCCGCTGCCGCCCGCGACGCGCACGGTCACCGTCACGGCCCCCTGATTCCAGTTTTGAGCTTCTGGCACGTTTGGGTACTTTCTGTGGGTGGCGTCGCGTGAAACGCACCGACGCGGGGGGGCTGGCTCCGACGAGTGGTTGACGCTCGGACAGGCTGCGAAGTACCTCGGCGTGGCCCAGAGCACCATGCGGAAATGGACGGACTCCGGCCGGGTCTCGACGTTCAAGACACCCGGCGGCCACCGGCGGTACCGCCGCTCCGAGCTCGACCAGTTCCTCGACCGGTCGGGCCGGGTGGGCGTCGCACACGAGGGCGGCCCGCGCGTGCTCATCGTGGACGACGACCCGCGGCTGCGTGAGTTCGTGCGCGTCAACCTCGAGGCCGAGGGCTACGAGGTGCGCGAGGCGGGAAGCGCGAAGGAGGGGCTCGAGGCGCTCGACGAGGAGTCGCCGGATCTGATCCTGCTCGACGTGATGATGCCGCAGGTGGACGGCTGGGAGATGCTGCGGCGCGTGCAGGAGCGCCACGGCGTCGGCTCGATCCCGGTGATCATGTTCAGCGGCAAGGCCGACGTCGCCGACGAGGCGGTGAGCCGCGGTGCGCAGGGGTTCGTCGGCAAGCCCTTCGATCCGCGGGCGCTCATCGAGTCGACGAAGCAGCTGCTGCCGGTCTGATCGGGCTCGACGAGCGCCTGCAGGACTGGGCGGTCGAGCACCGGGGGCCGCCGATCGACTGGCTCGCTCGCGCATTGTCCGAGATCGGCTCCTTCGGCCTCGTCTGGCTGGCAGCCGCCGGCGCGTACGCGATCCTCCGCCGCCGCCCGCCGGTGTTCTTCGCCACGGCGCTCGCAGTGCTGGTCGCCGAGGTCTCGTCCGGGCTCCTGAAGACGGTGTTCGAGCGCGATCGGCCGTTCGTCGTCGAGCCCGAGCCGGGTCCGATCGTCCGCGAGCCGGCCAGCTTCTCGTTCCCGTCCGGCCATGCCACGGTGGCGTTCGCCGCCGCGGTGGTGCTGGCCGCGACGCTCCCGCGCCTGGCCGTGCCTGCCTTCGTCCTGGCCGCGGCGATCGCCTGGTCGCGAGTGGTCACGGGCGTGCACTACCCGCTGGACGTGCTCGGCGGCGCGCTGCTCGGCCTCGCCGTCGGTGCGCTCGCGCTTACAGCTCTTCGGACGCTTCCAGCAATCCGGCGACGATCAGCGCCACCGCCGCCACCAGCGTGATCCAGATGCCGACGGCGCGACCGGCGAAGTAGAACTCGTCCGGGACGTCGATCAGCCGGATCAGCGCGAAGATCGTGGCCAACGAGCCGAGCCCGATCACGACGAGGCTCTCCGGCACCGTCGCCGGCAGGTCGATGCCCGCCTCGCGCAGCGCCACGAGGACGAGCACCGCGATGCCCGTGAAGAAGACGAGCTTCCCGATCGTCCCCGTATGCCAGCCCATGACGCTGATCGTGGTGCCCTGGCCCGAGCCCGAATACCAGCCGGTGAAGGCGGAGACGGAGAGCACGAGACCGGCGGCCAGGACGAGACGCTCGCCGAGGCCCCAGAAGATCGCTCCGCTCGTCAGCGTCCGTCGCGAAGGAGTCCCCTCGGGCTCGGGCGGCGGCGGCAGCATCTCCGGCGTCTGCACGGCGTGCAGTATGGGCATTTCGACGTTCGGCGTCACGCTGTACCGTCGCTGCGGCGGGCTTCGGACTCCCTCCGGACGGGGCAGGATCAGAGCCGAAACCATCTAGACTTCGGCCGTGGCGCAGCCGTTGCGCAGACCGGCCGAGGACGAGGCCCCGCCGATCGATCCGGTCGCAATCGACCGCGCCTACCGGTTCGAGCGCGCGCGCCGCAAGCTGCGCGACGAGCGCCGCCGGGCGAGCCGCCACGCGAACCGGCGCTTCTGGCTGGCGATGCTCGCGCTGCTGGCCGGGTGCGTCCTGCTCGCGCTGACGGTCTGGAACGAGATCGAGCGCCTCTTCGGGCTGTAGAGCGCCAATGGACGCCGTGAGGACGGGCGCGCCGAGCGAGGCCCTGGCCGCCCTGGCCGAGCTGGCGCGGATCCTCGCCGCTGGGCCGCCGCTCGTCGGCGCCCTCGAGGCCGTCGCCGAGGCGGTCGTCGCCGCGGCCGGCGCCGACGTCGCGGTCGTGCGCACGATTGACGGCGACGCGCTCGTGGCGCGGGCTGTCGTGGCTCGGTCCTCCGCGCTCGTCGCCGAGCTGCACGGGGCACGCGTGCCGGCCGCCGAGCTGCTGGCGTCGGTCGGCGAGCCGGACTACCTGCAACGGGTGGGGGCCCGAATCGGCGCCACCGCATCGCTCGCGCTCCCTCTTGTCCGGTCGGGCGACCTCGCGGGGTCGCTGGAGCTGTTTCGCAAGGGGCTCCCCTTCGACGCCGCCGAACGGCTGGCCGCCGACGCCGTGAGCGAGCACGCCGTGCTGGCGCTCGACCTCGCCGAGGCGCGGGCGTCGCACGCACCCGGTACGGGTGAGCCGCTCGATCTCGCGGGCGATGCGCTCGCAGCAGCGGCGAGCGACGACCGGGCCGCGGAGCGCATCGCACTGCTCGCCGCCCGCGCCGCCGGCGCGGAGGCGGCGTGGCTGTGGCGCGCCGACGAGGACGGCCTGCAGCTGCTCGCGGCGCCGGCCCACGAGCCGGCGCCCGCCCCGGAGGCGGCCGCGGCGCTCGTCCGCGAAGCGCACGCCCACGCGATCGATCGCAGCGCGGACCGCGCGATCGTGACGGTGCAACTCGGCGAGCCGCCGCTCGGCGCCCTTCAGCTGCGGTTCTCCGCTGGACGCAGCCCCTCCGACGACACCGTCGCCGCGCTGGCGCGCTTCGCGGTGCCCGCCGCCTACGCCCTTCGCGCAGGCGAGCACGACCGGATGGCCCGCGGCGAGTTGGCGCGCAGCCGCGCGCTGCTCGAGGTCGTCAGCCAGGCCATCTCCGAGCTTTCCCTCACGCACACCCTCGAGACGGCCGTCGAGCGCGTTGCCGAGCTGCTCGGCACCGACCGCGTCGTGGTCTACCTGGACGAGAATGGCCGCCTCGTGGCCGGCGCCCGGGCCACGCTCGTCGGCCCGCATGAGGCCGTTGCCGAACGCCTGCAGGAGCTGGCGCTGGGTCCCGAGCGCGGTCGCGGGCTCCTCGCCGTGCCCGACGCCACCGGCGAGCCCCGGCTCGCGGCGGGGCTCGAGCAGGAGCTCGCCCGGACGGGGATCGACGCGGCGGTCGCGCTGCCGCTCGTCGTCGGCGGCGAGGTGACAGGCCTCCTCGCCGTGTACCCCCAGCGCGGGCGGCTGCCGACCGAGTCGGAGTCGACGCTCCTCGTTGCGCTCGCGGCGCAGCTCGCGGTGGCCGTCCAGAACGCCAGGCTCCACGAGCAGGCAAAGACCCTCGGTGCGGAGCTCGAGCATGCGCTGTCCGCGGAGCGCGAGGCGGCCCGGCGTCTCGGCGCCCTCTACGAGATCTCGCGGTCGTTCGCGCAGAGCCTCTCACTCCAGGCGACGCTCGACGCGGTCGCGACGACCACGGCCGAGTCGCTCGGACTGGACGCAGCGGGCATCCGGCTGCCGAGCGCCCGGGGCACCGAGCTCGAGCTGCGCGCGCTGCACGTCAGGGACCCCCGCCTGACCGACGTCGCCCGCATGGTGCTCGCACGGCCGCAGCCGCTGACGAGCGCCGAGCTCAGGCGCGTGCTGCGCGCTCGCCGGCCGCTCGTCCTGACCGCGGAGGCCGCAACCCGGCTGGGCGGGGCGTACGCGCTGCTGGCGCCGTTCCTGGCCAAGGGCTCGACCGTGGCGGTGCTGCCCATCGCGACCCCGACCGAGGTGCTCGGCACGATGACCGTCGCCTCGTTCGATGCCGACCGTCCGATCGATCCTGAGACCGTCGCCGACGCGCTGGCGATCGCCGGGCAGGCCGCGCTGGCGATCGACAATGCGCGCCTCTACCAGCAGCAGAAAGAGTTCTCGGACACGATGCAGCGGTCGCTCCTGCCGCGATCCGCTCCGACGCTGCCCGGGCTGGAGCTCGGCGCCGTCTACGAGTCGTCGGCCACGGTGGAGGTTGGCGGCGACGTGTACGACTTCGTCACGCTGCCCGATGGCCGGCTCGCCGTCGTGCTCGGTGACGTCACGGGACACGGGGTCGACGCAACGGCGGACATGGCGATGGCGAAGTACGTCTTCCGTTCGCTGGCCCGCGAGCACACGGATCCCGGATCGTTGCTCGCGGCCGCCAACGACGTCGTGGCCGGGGACATCGCGCCGGGGAAGTTCATCACCATGGCGGCGCTCTTCGCCGACGCCGACCGCGACCGTCTCGTCTGCGCGTGTGCGGGGCACCCGGCGCCGAGACTCGTGCAGCCGGACGGAACGGTGGAGCCCGTGCCGGTGCGGGGCCTCGCGCTCGGCATCGACGAGCAGCAGGAGTACGAGTCGCTCGACGTCGCCTTCCGGCCCGGCGCCGTCGTGGTCGTGTACACCGACGGCGTCATCGAGGCGCGGCGCGGCGGAGAGCTGTTCGGCGTCGAGCGGCTCGATCAGGTGCTCGTCTCCAAGCTCGGCCAGCCGGCCGAGGCCATCGCGCTCGCGGTGCTCGAGGCCTGCCGCGCCTTCGCCGGTGGCGAGCTGACCGACGACTGCGCCGTCGTGGTGATCGCGCGCCGGTGAGCGAGCGTCCGTCGGAGCTGGCGCTTGGCGCCCTGGTGTTCGGCGCCGGCACGGGCTCGCTGGCGACCGAGATCACCGCCTCACGGCTGCTGGCGCCGTACTTCGGCTCCTCGACGATCGTCTGGGCGAACCTGATCGGCCTCGTGCTGGCCTCGCTCGCGGTCGGCTACTGGCTGGGCGGTCGGATCGCCGACCGCCGTCCCGAGCCGCGGCTGCTCGGTGCGATCGTCGTCGCGGCGGGCGTCTACGTCGCCGTCGTGACCTTCCTCGCACGGCCGCTCCTCGACATCACGATCGAGGGTCTCGACGAGACCTCGGCCGGTGCGGTGATCGGCTCCTTCTTCGCCGTGCTCCTGCTCTTCGCGCCCGCGGTCGTGCTGCTCGGCACCGTGTCACCGTTTGCGGTCCGGCTCGCGATTCACGACGTCGCCAGTGCGGGCGCGACCGCCGGGCGCTTCTATGCGCTCTCGACCGTCGGCTCGCTCGTCGGCACGTTCGTCCCGGCGCTGATCCTGATCCCGCTCATCGGCACGCAGCGGACGCTCCTTCTGACCGCCGCGGTGCTCGCCGCTTCGGGCTCGATCCTGCTGGGCCGCCGCTCGCTCGCGGTCGCGGTCGCGCTCGGTGTGCTGCTCGTCATCCCGCCCGGCGCGCTCAAGGCCTCGCCCGGGCTCGTCCACGAGGAGACGTCGCTCTACCAGTACGTCCAGGTCGTCGAGAAGGAGGACGGACGGCGCCAGCTCTTCCTCAACGAGGGCGTCGCCGTGCACTCGCTCTGGTACCCCGACAGCGTGCTCACGGGCGGCATCTGGGACACGTTTCTGGCGTTGCCGCCGCTCCTCGGCCGGCCAGTCGAGCGCGTCGCGATCCTCGGGAACGCCGCCGGGACGACCGCGCGGGCGCTCGCCGTCTACTACCCGGGCGTGCAGATCGACGGCGTCGAGCTCGACCCGGCGGTGTCGGACGCCGGCCGGGAGTGGTTCGGCATGGGCGAGATCGATGGGCTGACGGTGCACGACGCCGACGCGCGGCCCTTCCTCCGCCGCACCGACGAGCGCTACGACCTCATCGTCGTCGACGCCTATCACCAGCCGTATGTGCCGTTCTACCTCGCGACGCGCGAGTTCTTCGATCTGGCACGCGAGCGGCTGCGGCCGGGCGGGATCGTGGCCCTCAACGTCGCCGCCGTACCCGACGACAGGAGGCTCGTGCGTGCGGTCTCCGGCACGCTCGCGGCCGAGGTGCCCCAGGTGCTCGAGTGGCCGGTGCTGCGGTTCAACACGGTCGTGCTCGGCTTCGAACGCGTGACGCCGCTCGAGGAGCTGCGCCGCCGGCTCCAGACCGGGCCGGCCGACCTCGCGTCACTGCGGGAGCTGCTCTCTCGGGAGATGCGGCCGGCAGAGCCGTTCGACGACCCGTGGACGGACGACCATGCGCCCGTGGAGTGGGTCACCGACCGGATGATCGTCCAGTTCGCGGCGGAGGGCGGCGACCTCGACGAGGACTATCTGCCGACGCGGCCGTGATCAGGCTGCGCCGCGACGGCGACCGGCCGCTCCGGGTCGGGCACCGCGGCGCGGCGGCGCTTGCGCCCGAGAACACGCTGCGCGCGTTCGAGGCCGCCGTCGCCGCCGGCGTCGACGCGATCGAGTTCGACGTGCTCGACCTGCCGCGCGGGCCGCTCGTGGTCGCCCATTCCGACGACCTCAGCGAGGTCAGCCACGGCCTCGCCACCGGGCTCGTGCGCGACCGCAGCCTCGAGGAGCTGCGGGCGGTTGCGCCGGAGCTGCCGACGCTCGACGAGGCGCTCGCGTGGCTCGCTTCGCACGACCTCCTCGTCCACGTCGACCTCAAGCTGACGACCCGGCTCGACGAGCTCGTGGCTGCGCTGGAGCGCCATCGGCTCCAGGAGCGGACCGTCGTCAGCGGCTTCCATGTCCCCAGCCTCCTCGAGATCGCGAGGCTCGCCCCCCAGGTGGCGATCGGCCGCACCTATCCGGAGGACCGCTACGGGGTCTCGCGGCGCCGTGCGCTGCGGCCGGTCATCCGCGCGAGCACGGGCGCCCTGCGCAGGGCGCTCGCGCGGCGCGTGCCGGCCATGCTCGAGCGCGCGGGCGCCGCCGCGCTCATGCTCCACCACGCCGTCGTGTCGCCGGCCGCAGTCGAGTGTGCGCACGACGCCGGCGCGGCCGTCTGGGCCTGGACGGTCGACGATCCGGCCGAGGTGCAGCGGGTCGTGGCGGCCGGCGTCGACGCCGTGATCACGAATGACCCGGCGATGCTCGCGGCTACACTCAGCGCGTGAAACGGACGGCACCGATTGCGCTCTTCCTGGCCGCCTGCGCGGGCGCTGGGCTGCTGTCGGCCGCGTTCGTGGCGGCGCCGTCGATCGCCGGCGTCGGCACGACGAGCGGCAGCACGGGGACGACGACCACTGCGCCGCCGCCCACCACGGCGCCGCCGACGACCACGACGACCACGCCGCCCCCTCCGCCGCCGCCGCCTCCTCCTCCGCCGCCTCCGCCTCCGACCATCCCGCGCTCACCGGCCACGGTCCCGTTCGGCGTCGCCATCGGCGGCATCGTCGTCGGCGGGCTCACGGTGCCCGAGGCGCGCGAGGAAGTGCAGGCGGTCTTCCGCCGGCCCCTGACGGTGCTCGTCAACAAGCGTGTCTTCAAGGTGACCCCGCAACAGCTCGGTGCCGCCGCGTACGTCGGCGACGCGATCAAGCAGGCGCGGCGCGCGCGTGCCGGCCGCAACATCCCGCTCAGGGTGCGCGTGTCGCGGGCCAAGGTGGAGAGCTGGCTGCGCGACCTCGCGAAGCGGTGGGATCGCGCCGCCGTCGACTCGCGGCTCCTGCTCCGCGGCACGAATCCGTTCGTGACGAAGGACGCGGACGGCAGGCGCCTCAAGGTGCTCGTCGGGCGCAGGGCGATGGTCACCGCGCTGACGACGCACGACCGGACGCCGATCCGGCTCACCTTCGATCCAGTGCGCGCACGGGTCAGGCGGTCGTCGGTCGGCGACGTGATCGTGATCCGGCGCGGATCGAACCGCCTCTACTACTACGACGGGATGAAGCTCGTCCGCAGCTTCGGCGTCGCCACCGGCCAGGCGGAGTACCCGACGCCGCTCGGCCGCTACCACGTCATCGTCAAGTGGCAGAACCCGTGGTGGTACCCGCCTGCCTCCGACTGGGCTGCCGACGCCGAGCCTATCCCGCCTGGGCCCGGCAATCCCCTCGGCACGCGCTGGATGGGCATCAGCGCCCCCGCTGTCGGCATCCATGGAACGCCCGACCCCGCGTCGATCGGGTATTCCGCTTCCCACGGCTGCATCCGCATGCTGATTCCCGAGGTGGAGTGGCTGTTCGAGCGCGTTGAGATCGGGACACCGGTCTTCATCGTCTCCGCGTAGGCGCCTGTGGCCGGCCGCGCGAAGCTCGTCGGGCAGATCGCCGCCGTCGCGGTCGTGGCGGGCATGCTCGGGCTCCTCGGTTGGAAAGTCCTGCAGGGCGGGGAGGAGGCTTCGGACGTCGGCGAGCCGGCGCCGGCGTTCGCGCTCGAGCAGCTGACCGGCGACGGGGAGATCTCGCTCGCCCAGTACCGCGGAAAGCCGCTCGTCATCAACTTCTTCGCGTCGTGGTGCGCGCCGTGCAAGGACGAGGCCCCGATCCTGCAGGAGACCTGGGAACGCCACCGCGGCCAAGGCCTCGTGGTGCTCGGCATCGACGCACGGGACTTCCGCGGCGACGGGCGCAAGTTCGTCGACCGGCATGGGCTGACGTTTCCGATCGCCTTCGACGGCAAGGGCTCCACCGTCGGCCGCTACGGCCTGAGCGGCTTCCCTGAGACGTACTTCGTCGGGCGGGACGGGACGATCGCGGCGGAGAAGGTGGTCGGCGGCATCGGCATCGAGAAGAATCGCGAGCGCTACGACGCGGGGATCGCGGCGGTGCTCGCCGAGCAGTGAGACCGCTCGTCGTCGTTGTCGCCGCGCTGGTGCTCGCCGCTCCGGCGCCGGCGGCGCCGAACCCGGCCGAGCTCGAGTCCGAGCTCGTCTGCCCCGTGTGCGAGACGACGCTCGACCAGTCGGACGCGCCGGTCGCCCGCCGGATGAAGACGTACCTCCGCGAGCGGATCGCGGCCGGGGCGACCGAGCAGCAGATCAAGGACGAGCTCGTCGAGCAGTTCGGGCCGGCCGTGCTCGCCGAGCCCGCGAAGGAGGGCTTCGACCTGCTGGCGTGGATGCTGCCGCTCGCCGCGGTGGCAATCGGCGCGGCAGGTGTCGGCGTGCTCGCCTGGCGCTGGAGCCGGCCGCGGGAGCCGGTCGTCGAGGAGCCGCTCGACCCGGAGCTCGAGCGCCGGCTCGACGAGGAGCTCGCCCGCTTCGAGCCCTGAGGCGATGTCGTGAACGCCGCGCAGATCCCGATCGCGTTCGCAGCCGGGCTCGTCTCGTTCCTGGCGCCGTGCGTGCTGCCGCTCGTGCCCGGCTACCTCTCGGCCGTCTCCGCGGTGCAGGCCGACCGGCTCGGCGAGCCCGGGATGGCCTGGCGGGTCGTGCGGGGGTCTCTGCCCTTCGTGCTCGGCCTGACTCTCGTGTTCGTGGCGCTCGGCGCGGGCGCGGCTGCAGTCGGGCTGAGCGCGACCGAGAACCAGTTCCTGCTCGAGCAGGTCGCCGGCTTCGTGCTGGTCGTGTTCGGGCTCGTCTTCATGGGCCTGCTGCCGTGGCCGGAGCGCCTGCTCGGGGCCGGGCTCGTCGCAGGCGCCCGCGACCGCGGCTCGTCCTTCCTGCTCGGCGGCGCATTCGCGATCTGCGCGGCGCCATGCATCGGCCCCGTGCTGGGTTCGATCCTGCTGCTCGCCGGTGACTCCGGCACGGTGCTCGAGGGGTCTGTGCTGCTCGCCGCCTACGCGCTTGGGCTGTCGGTGCCGTTCGTCGTCGCGGCGGCGGTGTTCACGCCGGCGATGGGACTCTTCCGCTGGCTGCGCGACCACTACACGGCCATCCGCGTTGCGAGCGGCCTCGTCCTAGTGGTGGTCGGGCTGCTCCTCTTCTTCGGGAGGTTCTGGTGGATCCGGGTGTACCTGAACCGCCTCTTCGAGTGGATTGGCATCCCGGTGTGACGTTGCCGCCCGGCCGTCAGGGTGCGAACATGTGTTCGTGTCGGAGGCCACGATCCTGCACGCCGACCTCGATGCCTTCTACGCGTCGGTCGAGCAACGCGATCAACCGAGGCTGCGCGGCCGGCCCGTGATCGTCGGCGGCGGGGTGGTGCTCGCCGCGAGCTACGAGGCGAAGGCATTCGGCATCCGCACCGCGATGGGCGGCCGGCAGGCGCGGCAGCTGTGCCCGCATGCGGTCGTGGTCTCTCCGCGCTTCGACGCGTACGTCGAGGCGAGCAAGGCGGTCTTCGAGGTGTTCGAGGACACGACGCCGCTCGTCGAGGGACTCTCGATCGACGAGGCGTTCCTCGACGTCCGGGGGCTGCGGCGGCTCGCCGGCGAGCCGGCCGAGATCGCGGTGCGCCTGCGCCGTCGCGTGCTCGACCAGATCGGGCTGCCGATCACCGTCGGCGTCGCGAGGACGAAGTTCCTCGCCAAGGTGGCGAGCGGCGTCGCCAAGCCCGACGGGCTGCTCGTCGTCAACCCCGAGCGCGAGCTGGCCTTTCTGCACCCGCTGCCGGTGGAGCGGCTGTGGGGCGTCGGGCAGGTGACGGCCGAGAAGCTCCGCGCCCGCGGGATCACGACCGTCGGCGTCGTTGCCCAGCTTCCGGCCGACGCGCTGGTCGGGATGCTCGGCCGGGCCGCCGGGCGGCACCTCCACGCGCTGGCCCACAACCGCGACCCGCGCCCGGTGCAGGTCGGCCGACGGCGGCGCTCGATCGGGTCGCAGCGCGCGCTCGGGCTGCGGCGGCGCTCCTGGGACGAGGTCGACACGACGCTCGTCGCGATCGTCGACCGGGTCACTCGAAGGCTGCGGACGGCGCGACGGGTCTGCCGCACCGTTGTGCTGCGGCTCCGCTTCCACGACTTCTCGCGCGCCACTCGCTCGCACACGCTGCCGCAGGCCACTGCCGAGACGAGGATCGTGCTCGCCACGGCGCGCGACCTGCTGTTGTCGGCACGTCCGATGATCGACGTGCGCGGCCTCACGCTCGTCGGGCTCTCGCTGACCAACCTCGAGGACGACCGCGCCGTGCAGCTCGCGCTGCCGTTCGAGCGTCAGCCGGCCGGCACGCTCGACACGGCGCTCGACGCGGTCCGCGATCGGTTCGGATCCGACGCCATCACGAGAGGCGTCCTCGTGGGCCGCGACCCCGGGCTGTCGTTGCCCATGCTCCCCGATTAGTCCTATGCCGGGTCGCGTGCGGGGCTGAGGGCCGGCGACGCCTCCGCGGCCGCGACTGGCGCCGCACGCGTCGCGAGCACCGATCCGACCAGCACGAGCGCGAAGCCGATGCCCATACCGACCGTGAGGCGCTCGTCCAGGATCGCGACGCCGAGCACGGCAGCGACCGCCGGGTTGACGTAGGTGATCACGGTCGCCCGCACCGGGCCAACCTCGGCGATGAGAGCGAAGAAGACGAGGAAGGCGACGGCTGTGCAGACGACCGCGAGCGCGACGACCGACCAGATCACCTTCCCCGACGGCTGTTCGGCCGGGAGGCTGAACGCCGCGATCGGGATGTAGACGACGGCCGTGACGGCGAGCGACGCGGCGATGACGCCGAGTGCCGGCAGCCCGGACAGGTGGCGCTGGAGGATGACCGGGCCGACTGCGTAGCAGACCGCGACGGTGCCGATGGCCGCCAGTGAGGCCGGCCCCGCACCGTCGAGGTTGAGCCCGACGATCGCAGCGACTCCCGCCAGGCCGAGCCCGAGCCCGATCCCGTTCCTCACCCCGATCCGGTCGCCGTCCTTGCTCGCCAGGGCGATCGCCGCGCCCACGAGCGGGACGGCGGCGAGCAGCAGGCCGGTCAGCGAGCTCGACACCTCCTGCTCGGCCACGCCGAGCAGCACCCATGGGATCGCGATCTCGATCGCCGCGAACACGAGCAGCGGCGCCCAGTACGGCAGGAGGGGCCGCAGCTGGTGCCGTGCGGCCGCGATCGGGAGCAGCAGCAGCGCGGCGAGCGCGGTGCGGCCGAGCACGAGCGTCGCGGGGCTGATCTCCTCCACCGCGACCTTGATGAAGAGGTACGGCACGCCCCAGATCACGCACATCGCGGCGAACAGCGCGAGCCCTCGGCTTGTCACGACGTCCTCATCATGAGCCAACGGTACGGACCGCGGCCGAGTCTGAGCCAGCAGGATCGGTGCTCGCATCGATCAGTCGCGTGAATCGACGAGCGCGTCCGTTGCGTCCCGGCTGCGATCCGTGGTATCCCAGAGGGACGCGACCAGCGCGGAGGACAGGCCTGGCCGAGGCCTCGACAGAGCCAATCGCCATTGTCGGGCGCGAGCCGGAGCTCGCTGCGCTGCGGTCGTTCCTAGACGGCGAGGGCACGCCGCAGGCGCTCGTCCTCGCCGGTGGACCGGGCTTCGGCAAGACGACGCTCTGGGCGGCGGGCGCCGACGCGGCGCGCGAGCGGCACATGCGCGTTCTGGCGGCCCGGCCGAGCGAGGCCGAGGCACAGCTCTCGTTCGCCGCGCTGATCGACCTGTTCGACGAGGTCGACGTCGCCGAGCTCGAAGGCCCGGTGCCCGCCCCTCAGCGACGTGCGCTCGACGTCGCGCTCCTACGGGCCGAACCGACGGGCGAGCCACCTGAGCCGCACGCGATCGCCGTCGGGTTCCTGAACGCGCTTCGCGGGCTCGCCGCCGCCAAGCCGATCGTCGTGGCCGTCGACGACGTCCCTTGGCTCGATCGCCCGTCGGGCGAGACGCTCGCCTTCGCGGCCCGACGGCTGCACGGTCACGACGTCCGTTTCCTGCTTGCGAGGCGTCCCGGCGCCGAGACGTCGCTCGAGCGGGCGCTCGAGGGGGGTGGGCAACGGCGCATCGAGGTCGGGCCGCTGAGCCTGGGAGCGACGCGGCAGCTCCTGTCCGAGCGGCTCGGCCTGACGCTGCCACGGCCGGTGCTCCGCCGGATCGTCGCTTCGACGCTGGGCAATCCACTCTTTGCGCTGGAGCTTGGGCGCGTGGTGGCAGAGCGCGGGCCTGTGGGGCCGGGCGAGGACATCCCGGTGCCCGACACGGTGGAGGGCCTGCTGGGCACCCGTGTCGGGGAGCTCGCAGGGCCTGTGCGCAGGGTCTTGCTCGCCATCGCGCTGAACGGCGACCTCCGTGCGTCGGAGCTCACGGCGATCGGCGATTCCCGCGCGCTCGACGCCGGCTTCGCCGCCGGCCTGATCGTCCGCGAACGGGACCGCGTGCGCCCGTTCCACCCACTGCTCGCCGCGGCGGCGAAGAGACGCTCGCGGGCATCCGAGCGCCGCGAGCTGCATCTGGCGCTGGCAGGCGTGGTCGCGGACGAGGAGCTCCGAGCCCGTCACCTCGCCCTGGCGACCGAGAGCCCCGATGCGGCGCTTGCGGACGTCGTGGGCCGGGCGGCGGCGGGGGCGTCGGCGAGGGGCGCGCGGCAGGAGGCCGTGGAGCTGGCCGAGCACGCGCTCCGCCTGACGCCGTCCGGGTTGCCCGACCGTGCCGACCGCCTGCTCACGCTCGCCGACTACCTGGATCTGGCGGGCGAGCTGCAGCGCGTGTCGGACCTGCTCACTCCCGAGCTCGACTCGCTGCCGCTCGGCAGCGCGCGCGTCCATGCGTGGCTGCTTCTTGCCGAGGGCGGCAGCGTCAAGACCCTCGCAGAGCTCGAGCGTCATCTCGAGTCCGCGCTGGCGGATTGCGGAACCGACCCGGGACTGCGGGCGCTCGTGCTGGCGACGAAGGCGAATCATGCTGCCGCGAGCGCCGTCTCCGGGATCCGCGACGCGGAGGCGTGGGCCACGGAGGCGCTGCGGGATTCTCCACACGCCGAACCCGAGGTGGAGCTGAAGGCACTGCTCGCGCTCGCTTGGGCGCGGAGCCTTCGCGGACGCCCGATCGACGACCTGTGCGAGCGCTTCCGCGGAGGATCCGACGCCGACGCTCAGATCGCCAGTACTCCCGTGCGCGTCGCGGGCCAGCGGCACGTCTGGCGCGGCGAGGTGAGCCGTGCTCGGGCGACGTTCACCAGGTGCCTGGCGCTCGCGGACGAGCGAGGCGAGCTGCTCTCGTACGCTCTGCACCGTCTGCACCTGTGCGAGCTCGAGCTCCGCATCGGCGAGTGGGACGCCGCAGCGCGACTCCTGGACGAGTGGGCCGAGTCCTCGGAGGGGGAGCTGCTGATCTGGCCGATGTACGAGCGCTGCCGGGCGCTCCTTGCCGCCGGGCGCGGGCTTCCCGACGAGGCGGAGCGGTGGGCAGGTGAGGCGATCGCGCGCGCAGTGGCGACCGGCGGCGGCTGGGACATGCTCGAGGGACTGCGCGCCCGCGGCATCGCCGCGCTGCTCGCTCGCAAGCCCGAGCGCGCACTCGACAGCCTGCGGCAGGTCTGGACGCACATGGAGCGCGAGGGCGTGGACGAGCCCGGCGTGTTCCCGGTGGCGCCCGACCTGGTGGACGCGCTCGTCGAGCTGGGAGAGTACGACGAGGCGCGCGCCGTGACCGAGCGGCTGCGGGGCCTGGCCGAGGACCAGCAGCATCCGTGGGGGCTCGCCACTGCGGCGCGTTGCGATGGGCTCGTACGCCTGGCAACCGGCGCGTACGACGAGGAGGCCGCCGGTGCGGTCGTGCTGGCGGCCACGGCCTACGGCCGGCTCGGCCTGCGGTTCGACGGCCCCCGCTCCTTGCTCAGGCTGGGCGGCGCGCAGCGCCGCGCGAGGCGGTGGGCGGCGGCGCGAGGCTCGCTCGAGCAGGCCGCCAACGGCTTCGACCGGATCGGATCCGCCGGCTGGGCCGAGGCGGCCCGCGCGGAGCTTGCACGGCTCCCCGGGCGTCGGCCCGCGAGTCCCGGCCAGCTGACAGCGACGGAGAAGCGCGTCGTCGACCTGGCCGCCGAGGGGCTCTCGAACAAGGAGATCGCGCTCCAGCTGGTCGTCACGGTGCACACCATCGAGGCGCATCTCTCGCACGCGTACGCGAAGCTCGGCATCCGCTCTCGTCGACAGCTCCCGCGGCGTCTCGCCCACGGCGACGACGCGTGAAAGTTCGCCGGTTTCCGGGATATCCGGCGCTCCCCGATCGTCGTACCGTCGGCACGTGGCCGAGTTCCTGGTCGAGCTCTACGTCTCCCGGACGGACGCGGCGGCCGCTGCGCGGAACGCCGAGTGCGCCCGTCGTGCCGCGGAGAGGTTGCGTCGGCGCGGAACGCCGGTCCGCTGTCTACGAGGGCTCTTCGTGCCGGAGGACGAGACGTGCTTCCTGCTGTACGAGGCGGGCTCGCCCGAGACCGTCTGCGAGGCGGGACGCCTCGCAGGACTCCCGTTCGAGCACGTGGTCGAGGCGGTGCGCATGCAGTGGCCCTCGCAGGTGTGACGAGCCAATCACAAGGGGGGAATGAGATGGGCACGAGGTCGAACACGCGCGGCCCGGGATACAGTCGCGGCAGCTTCCTGCGGAGAGTCGGAGCCGGTGCGGCCGCGGTCGGGGCCGGGGCGGCGCTCGGAGACGGCGCCGCGGCCGGGCCGCCGAGCGCCGCACTCCAGGCGGCCGACCGGTTCGGTCGCATGTTCACGGGGCTGCAGCCATTCGCGCCGCAGACCCCGCAGGTCGAGGAAGCGCTCCGTGACCTGGGCAAGCCGGGAGGGATCCTCGATGCGAAGGACGCCCTCGACCGCGGGCCCGCGCTGCTGATCACCGAAGCGGGCCTGTCCGAGCACAACCCGAACAATCCGGACCAGGTCGCCGGCACGACGTTCGTGGGCCAATTCCTCGACCACGACATGACGTTCGACGTCGGATCGAGGCTGGGCCGGGCGACGGACCCGCACACCGCGGTGAACGCGCGCACCCCGGCCTTCGACCTCGACTCGGTGTACGGCTCGGGCCCTGCGGCGTCGCCGCTGCTGTACGACGCCGCGGACCGCGCGAAGCTCCGGATCGAGAGCGGGGGTGCGTTCGAAGACCTCCCGCGCACGGCCGACGGGACGGCGATCGTCGCCGATCCGCGAAACGACGAGCACCTCGTGATCGCGGGGCTGCAGTGCGCGTTCATCCTCTTCCACAACCGGGCCGTCGACCTGGCGCGTGCGTCGCGTGCGGCCGATCCGTTCGCGTGGGCCAGGCGCCTGGCGACCTGGCACTACCACTGGGTGATCCTGCACGAGTTCCTGCCCCAGGTCGTCGGCGGGCGGCTCATCGACGACGTTCGCAGACGTGGTAGGCGCTTCTACCGGCCCGGGAGCCGCGCCTTCATGCCGGTCGAGTTCCAGGGCGCCGTGTTCCGCTTCGGGCACAGCATGGTGCGGCCCTCCTACCGCGCGAACCTGCGGGGCG
Source organism: uncultured Gaiellaceae bacterium (assembly GCA_963733065.1). Lineage (GTDB taxonomy): Bacteria > Actinomycetota > Thermoleophilia > Gaiellales > Gaiellaceae > CAVTBT01. Next base: position 167,296 of record CAVTBT010000003.1, on the reverse strand, counting down.
ACCGAGGCCGGCCGTTCTTCGGCCTCATCTTCGATCCGACGGCGAGCGGGCCCGACCCGTCCGACCTGCGCGGCGGCTGCCGGGCCGCGCGGCGCTTCGTGGGCTGGCAGACCTTCTTCGACTTCCGGGACGGCGAGGTGAAGCCGAACAAGCGCATCGACACGAAGATCTCGACGCCGCTCTTCCATCTGCCGCTCGGTGCGATCGCCAGTCACGACCCCCCGACGGCGCTGCCGCAGCGGAACCTGCTGCGCCAGTTGACCTGGAAGCTTCCCTCCGGCCAGTCGATCGCGAAGAGGATGGGGGTGCCGCCTCTCTCGGCCGCCGACCTTCGGGAGCTGAGCGGCTATCCGAACAGGCTCGACCGTTCGACGCCGCTCTGGTACTACGTCCTGAAGGAGGCGGAGGTGATGGCCGAGGGACGCCGACTCGGGCCCGTCGGCGGGCGGATCGTCGCCGAGGTGATCCTCGGGCTGCTCGAGACAGATCCTGCGGGCTTCCTCACCCTCCAGCCTCGCTGGAAGCCCACGTTGCCGAGCAGGCAGGGGCCGGGCCGGTTCGGCATGGCCGACCTCCTGACCTTCGCCGGCGTCGACCCGGCGTCGCGCCGTCAGTGAGGCGGGGTGCTACCGGTAGCGGCCCGCGAAGGCGCGCAGCTCGGCCTCGCTCTCGAACGTGAGCACGGCGCCCTCCGCCCCGGCCTCGAGCATCGGCTCGAAGAGCTCGGGTCGCGTGCGGGGCACCGTGCGCAGGGCGGGATGCTGCTCCTTCACGCGGCGAACATGGTCGGGATCCGAGCGGCGGGAGGGATGCCAGACGTCGCCGAGCTCCACGGCGCGGCGGATGGCGCGGTCGGAGCTACCGCCGATCCAGATCTCCGGGTGCGGCGAGGGCAGCGGCGCGAAGGTCGCGTCCGAGAACGACCAGAAGCGGCCCTCGAAGTCCCGCTCGCCGGTCCAGAGGGCGCGGACGACGCGGAGCGCCTCGTCGGCGCGGCGGCCGCGCCCCTCGAACGGGACGCCCATGAAGTCGAACTCGTCGCGGTGCCAGCCGACCCCGACCCCGAGCGTGGCGCGGCCGCCCGAGAGCTCCTGCAGCGTCGCCACCTCCTTCGCGAGGTGGATCGGGTGATGCAGCGGCGCGAGCACGATCGACGTGCCGAGACCGACTCGCTCCGTCCAGCCGGCGATCCACGCCAGCGTGACGAGCGGGTCGTAGACGCGGCCGTAGGGGTCGATCCCCTCCTCGCCGACGATGATGTGCTCGGTCGTCCAGACGGAGTCGAACCCGAGCTCCTCGGCCAGCTCGGCCGTCCGCCGGATGCCCTCGACCGTCGAGTCGAGTCCGAAGTTCGGCAGGATCACGCCAAGGTGCACGATCCGAGACTAGCCATGGCGAGAGTGGCGAGGCTGGCCACGTCCGACCCGGACGGCAGGCCGCATCTCGTGCCCATCGTGTTCGCCGTCGAGGGCGAGACGCTCTACACGGCTGTCGATCGCAAGCCGAAGCGCTCGCGTGTGCTGCGGCGGATCGAGAACGCGCGAGCCCGCCCGGACGTGACCGTCCTCGTCGACGAGTACGACGAGGACTGGAGCCGGCTGTGGTGGATCCGGCTCCGCGGCCGGGCCCGCGTGCTCGACGAGGGAGAAGAACGGGAACGAGCGCTCGCCCTGCTCGCGGCGAAGTACCCGCAGTACCGCGCGGAGCCGCCGGACGGCCCGGTGCTCGCGGTCGACGTGTCGGAAACGCTCGCCTGGTCGGCGTCGGAGGGAACCAGCCGCGGCGACGCGGTGTAGACCCGACATGAGCATTCGCCGAGGATTCCTCGCCGCACTCGTCGCCTCGACGGCGCTGATCGGCGTCTCGGGAGCCGCGGCGAAGGAGTTCGGCCCGGGCGACCTCCGCCTCTGCAACGCGGAGACCTGCGTGCCGGTCGTCGACGCAGCCGCGACGAAAGCCTTGTCCCGGCTCTACTTCACCGGCCCGCAGCCGGCGGTGGTCGCTCGCCCACGGTGGGGTGCGCCCGCCTTCGAGCTTCGCTTCGGGAACGACTACGCCACCGGCGCCGTCGGCGGCGCGAGGCTCGACCGCTTCCTCAGCTTCGGCGTCCACCTCGAGCGCTTTCGGCGCGGAGCGTGGTACCGCGTGCCGCCTCGGGCGGCGAGTGAGCTGCGGCGTCTGGCTGAGTCGCTCGAGCCGCTGCACGTGACGCGGGCGCTCGTGCAGCGCTCGCGCTAGCTCTCCGCGGTGGCTACCTCCGCCGGGCGCCCTCGGCGATAGCCGAAGCGGTAGCGGCCCAGATAACCCTGCTTGTGGGCCAGCCGCCAGTAATAGACGGAGCCGATCGTCGGCATCAGCACCGCCTGCAGGAGCGCATAGGGCGGGAAGAAGAGCATTCGCCACGAGCGCACCTGCCAGTTGGCGATCACCGTCACGAACGCGTACACCACGAACAGCCAGGCGAGCGTCTGCAACAGCGCGAGCGGGTGTAGATGCTCGAGCAGCGTGTCCCACTTGAAGGCGACTCCGACCCAGACGAGCAGCACGTAGTAGAACGTCCAGACGGGCAGATGGACGGCGTTTCGATCGAAGTTGATGATCGAATGGCGAAAGCTCCCCGCCCACCACGTGCGCCGCTGTGCGAGCAGCGATCGCCAGCTCGCGGGTGCATCGGTCTCGACCGTCATGTCCAGGTGCCGCACACGCAGCTTGAGGGCGTGGGCGATGCGGCCGGTCTCGATGTCCTCGCCCGGGAACCAGAGCGAGTGGTGCTCGAGGATCAAGGCGAGCGCCTCGGTCCGAGCGGCGAAGCACGCCCCGGAGGTCAGCCACGGGCGGAAGTGACGGGACAGCATCGCCATCTGGTACTCGAGGTCCTGGAAGCGGTGGACGTGGTTCCGCGGATCGGCGACGCGCACCTTGACCGAGGCGAGATCGGCGCCGTCGGCCGACATGGCCGCGATGAAGCGGCCGACGTCTTCGAGGGGAGTGGTATCGGCGTCCATGCGCAGCACGAACCCCGTGGTCACGTCCGCGAGCGCGGACCTGATCAGGGCCGGCGGTGACGGCTGCGCGACGACCGTTCGGTGGACGCGCCAGCCTTCGCCCTCGAGCTCATCGGCGAAGGACCGCATGGTCGGTGTGCTCACGTCGATCGCGACGAGCACGTTCGACTGATAGCGGAGCAGCTGGCGACGGCCCTCGAAGTAGCGCGGATCTCCGTACAGCGGTACGACCAGGGTGTAGTCGTGGTCACGCCGCCACGACCCGGACAGGGTGCGGCGGCGTGACCAGGCCAACATGTTCTGGAAGTCGAACAGGAACAGCGCTGCCGCTGCGATGAGCGTCAGGGTCTGCCAGCTCACCGCCGCGGCTCGATGCGGACCTTGCGCACGATGCGGGCGCGGCACGGATCGCCGACGAGGCCGAGTCGCTTGGCGAGGGGCGTCGCCTGGATCGGCTTGCCGGCCATGCAACGCAGGGTGTGCGTGGGACCCTTGCGGACGCTGTGTCCGACAACGGCTCCGCTCTTGGTCGTCACCGGGACGAACAGGATCGTGATCACGGTGGCGACGATGGGCGCACGGGTGCCAATGCTCACTGGCGGAGTCCTTTCGAGATGGTGGGCGGCGACTGCCTGACGGCGGCAGTAGGTGGCAGATCGGCCGCGATCGCGAATTCCCGCGTACCTTCACTCGAAGGGGGGAGCAGTCGGCGCCTCGCGCGTCGCAGGGCAAGCCGGCGCCTGCGCCGCGCGGCGCTGGTTCCGCTGTCGTGAAGGGGGGCTAGGTGAGCGGGGCGCCGAGCGCCTCGCCGATCTTCCCGATCGCCGCAGTCTCGGCCGTGTCGCCGCCGCCCGCGGACTCCGAGACGGAACGGGCGACGCCCAGCACGAAGCCGCGGTAGGCATCGAGCTCGTCCGGCGCCTTCGTCTCGAGCACGGCGACCGTCGACCGGAGCGCGTCGAGCGTCTCGGCCTCGATCTCCTGATGGGAGTCCGTGAAGCCGAAGCCCGTGCCTTTGGTCTCCGCCGCCTCGCGCACCAGCTCGCTGTCCGTCTCCTTCCGGGCGGCCGAGAGGTGCTTCACGAGTGCTCCGGCCTCCTTGAACGTGTCGAAGAAGCCGCGGTCGCTCGTGGCCACGAGCATGCCCGCGCCGGTGACGCCCTTCTGGAGCGTCTCCCACTCGGCTTCGGTGAACGCCGATTTGCCCGCCATCTCGGCCTCCTTCGGTCGTTTGGTCGCGTCAGCCGGCGGTGGCGACGCCGACCGGGCAGCTGACGCCGGTCCCGCCGAGGCCGCAGTACCCGTTCGGGTTCGCGGCGAGGTATTGCTGGTGGTAGTCCTCGGCGTAGTAGAACGGGCCGGCCCGCTCGATCTCGGTGGTGATCGCGCCGAGGCCGGCACCCGTCAGCGCCTCCTGGAACCGCGCCGCCGACGAGGTTGCGGCGTCGCGCTGCGCCTCGCTCGTCCAGTAGATCGCCGACCGGTACTGCGTGCCGACGTCGTTGCCCTGGCGCAGGCCCTGCGTCGGGTCGTGCCCCTCCCAGAAGCGCCGCAGGAGCTCGTCGAAGGAGATCCGCGCCGGCTCGTGGACGACCAGGACGACCTCGGTGTGCCCCGTACCGCCCGAGCAGACCTCCTCGTAGGTCGGATTGGGCGTGAAACCGCCCGCGTAGCCGACGGCGGTCGTGAAGACGCCCGGCTGCGCCTGCCAGAAGATCCGCTCCGCACCCCAGAAGCAGCCGAGGCCGAAGATCGCCTGCTCGGTGCCCTCCGGGAACGGGGGTGCCAGCGGCGTGCCGAGGACGAGATGGCGACCCGGCTGGACGATCGGCCGATCGCGTCCGGGAAGCGCCTCCTCGGGCGACACCACGGCGGTCTTCCGGCGGAGGAAGAGCACCTCGACACGGTAGCGGTTCCGCCCGCTCCGGCCGGGGCCCCTTGACAAGCGGCGAACGGTGTCGTACTTTCGCACCGAAAGCGTTTCCGGAAAGGAGCACGAGATCACCACGATTCGGGAGCTGGCGAAACGGAGTGGCGTGTCGGTCGCAACCGTTTCACGCGTGTTCAACGGCTACCCGGACGTGAGCGACCGCACCCGCAAGCGCGTCTTCGAGATGGCCCGCGAGCTCGACTACGCACCGAGCGCTGCTGCCAGAACCCTCGTAACCAAGCGGTCTCACGTCGTCGGCATCGTGCTTGACACGGGCGCCGAGCACCCGGACCTGCAGCACCCCTTCTTCCAGGAAGTGCTCGTCGCCCTCAAGCGCCGGCTGGGCGCCGCGGGCTACGACCTGCTCCTTTACGCGACCGAACGGCCCGGAAACGATTCCGCAACGCCGCAGTCGTACCTGACGCGGTCGCGATCCCACCGCGTCGACGGCGTCGTCCTCATGGGTGTCGACGCCCGCGAAGCAGAGGTGCAGGCGCTGACGACCGCGAGGATCCCCTGCGTCGCCGTTGACGTGGACCTCGTCGGCCGGCGCGCGGGCTACGTCATGTCCGACAACATCGGCGGCGCGCGCGAGGCGGTCCGGCATCTCCACGCGCTCGGTCACGAGCGCATCGCCATCATCTCCGGCCCGACGGCGACGCGCCCCGGAGCGGACCGCCTGCTCGGCTATCGCTCCGAGCTCGAGCACCTCGGCCTGGGCTACCGGGACGAGTACGTGGAGGAGGGCGACTTCTACCCGGAGTCGGGCTATACCGCGATGTGCGGGCTGCTCGACCTCTCCGAGCCGCCGACGGCGGTGTTCGCGGCCAGCGACCTCATGGCCGCGGGCGCGATGCGGGCGGCTCAGGAGCGAAAGGTGGCCGTGCCCGCCGACGTGTCGCTCGTCGGCTTCGACGACATCCAGCTCGCTGCACTCATGCAACCGGCCTTGACGACGGTGCGACAGGACAAGGCAGGCCTCGGCAACGCGGCCGCCGATGCGCTGACCCGGATCATCGACGTCGCGGACGCGGCGCCGGCCGGCGTGACGCTCCCCGTCGAGCTCGTGATCAGGGCGTCCACCGGCGCTCCGCCGCCACGCACGTAGGAGGTACGCGCCACGGACGACACCGCCGTAAGGCAATATCATTTGCAAAACAGACACCGAAACCGTTTTCGCAAAAAGGAGGGGATCGTGCGACACAGCAAGAGAGCCAGCATCGCATTCGCGGCGCTTCTCGTCGCTGCGTTGGCCGTCGTGGCGGCTGCGTCCGCCCGGCCGGACGGCGGCGTCACGCTCCGGATCTGGGTGATGAACAACGGCGCCCATCCGGTCGAGGACATGGAGCGCATCGTCCAGCCGTTCGAGCGGTCGTCCGGCGTGCAGGTGGACGTGGAGCTCGTCGGCTGGGACGTCCAGTTCCAGCGCATCACGAACGCCGCGATCAGCGGCCAGGGGCCTGACATCACCCAGGCCGGTACCACCCAGGTCGCGTACTTCGCCGCGCTGAACGGCTTCGAGAACCTCCAGAGCCGTGTCCCGCAGATCGGCGGCAAGGCGGCCTACCCGTCCGGTGTGTGGACGACCACGCAGGTCGTCGGCAAGCCGGGCGTGTGGTCCGTGCCGTGGTTCTCCGAGGCGCGGACGATCTACTACCGCACGGACATCTTCAAGCGCGCCGGCATCGACCCGGCCAAGGCGTTCACGAACTGGGACGCGTTCCGAGGCACCCTGCAGAAGATCAGCCGCTTCAAGTACCACCAGGGCCGCCGCATCTTCCCGCTCGGCCAGCCGGGCAAGACGGCGTGGGATCTCGTCCACCACGTCATGCCCTTCGTCTGGGACGCGGGCGGGTCGGAGCTGTCCGCCGACGCGACGAAGTCGACGATCGCCGCACCGCGTGCCGTCACCGGCGTGAAGTACTTCGCCGACCTGGCCAACAAGGGCTACGTGATGCCCGCGGGCCTCGAGATGAACGCTCCGCAGGTCGAGAACCTGTTCAAGGCCGGCCAGCTCGCGACGTGGATCGGCGGCCCCTGGGTCGTCGCCGCCGCGGGACGGTCGGACGACAAGAACTGGGCCGACATCGCGCGGAACAACTTCAGCGTCGCGCAGATGCCGGCGGGGCCGACGGGCAAGTCGTACACGTTCGCCGGCGGCTCGAACCTGATGCTGTTCAAGTCGTCGAAGAACAAGGACGAGGCATGGGCGCTGATGCGGTTCCTGTCGCAGCCCGCGACCCAGCTCTCCTACGCGAAGCTGCAGGGCATGCTCCCCGCGCGGACCGTCCCGCAGCGCACGCTGGCCAAGTCGAACAACAAGTGGGACGCCTTCTACAAGGCGCTCGCCCGCGGTCGCACCTACGCGCCGATCCCGGCGTGGGGCTCGATCGAGGGTGCCTACAAGACCCACTTCGGGAACATCCTCGACATCGCGGTCGGCCAGGGGAAGACGTCCTACAGCCGGAGCGCTGTCGTCTCCGAGCTGCAGGCGGCCGAACGTGAGGCCAACAGCCTGATCGCGCAGGGTCCGTAGCGGCCCACCGCGCTACTGCGGGAGAGCGCCTTCCCTTCCAGGGCGCTCTCCCGCAGTCCCTATCCATCCGCTGTCCGTGAGATCGAGGACGATGCTCGACACGACCCGCATACCCATCCCCGAGCAGCGTGAGCGTGCGCTTGGCGCTCGGCGTCGGCGGACCCGCGACTGGTTCCCGTACGCGCTGATCGCGCCCGCGGTGATCTTCATGCTGCTCGTGCACGTCGTACCGACGGCGGCGGGCATCTACACGAGCCTCCTCAAGCTCAACCTCTTCACCTTCAGCCAGCTCTTCTCGGCGCCGTGGGTGGGGCTCGGGAACTTCCGCTCGATCCTCCTCGACGACCTGAACCCGGTGCGGCCGGGGCTCTGGCAGGCGACCCGCAACACGTTCCTCTACGTGACCTACACGCTCTCCGCGACGCTCGTGCTGGCCATGGGCCTGGCGCTGCTCCTGAACCGCGAGTTCCGGGGCCGGCGGGTGCTGCGGACGCTGATGCTCGCGCCGTGGGTGGTGCCGAGCTTCGTCGTCGCGATCCTCTGGCAGTTCATGTGGCAGAGCGAGTCGGGCGTCATCAACAAGGTGCTCGTCGACTACACGCACGTCCTCGACGAGAAGCCCGTCTGGCTGCTCGGCCCGAACTCGCTGTGGGCGATCGTGATCCCCTCGATCTGGCGGGGCATGCCGTTCGTGGCGCTCGTGTTCCTGGCCGGGCTGCAGGCGATCCCGAAGGATCTCCACGAGGCGGCGTCCATCGACGGCGCCAACGGCTGGCAGCGCTTCCGGTACATCACGCTGCCGCTGCTGCGGCCGCTGATCGCGATCCAGGTGCTGTTCGGCTTCATCTACACCACGTACCAGTTCGCGCTGCCCTACGTGATGATGGGAACGAATCCCGGGCCGTACGCCGACCTGATGATGACGCTGATCGTGCGGCAGTCGTTCGGGAACACGCTCTTCGGCTACGGCGCGGCGATCTCGACGATGCTCATGCTCGCGATGTTCATGTGCGTGCTCGTCTGGTACGCCGCGTTCAAGCGTGACCTGGTGGCCTCGCGGTGAGCACGCACGCGACCGCTTTCGGCACGCGCGCGCGGCGGCGAAAGAAGCTCGTCGGCAGGTCGCTGACCGTGCTGACGTACCTGATCATCGCGCTCATGATCGCGCCGATCGTGTGGCTCCTGATCGCCAGCGTGCAGGAGCGGATCTCGCTTGCGACCGGCGAGTACCAGCTGTTCTCGCCGACGTTCGAGGCGTACCGGACGATGTGGGACGCCGTCGAGTTCGGCCGCTACTTCAAGAACAGCCTCATCATCTGCTCCGTCGCCACGCTGCTCGCGACGACGTTCGCGGCCTCCGCCGGGTACGCCCTGTCGCGCTTCCGGTTCCGCGGCTCCGGCGGCTTCAGTCTCGCGGTCATCGGCACGCAGCTCGTCCCGGGGTCGATGTTCCTGCTGCCGCTCTTCCTCGGCTTCGTCTGGGCCGACCGCTCGATCGGCGTCCAGCTCTTCGACACGTACCAGGGCATGATCCTCGTCTACACCGCGTTCTTCACGCCGGTCGCCATCTTCCTCATGCGGGCGTACTTCATGGCCATCCCGCGGGAGCTCGAGGAGGCGGCGCTCGTCGACGGCTGCACCCGCCTCGGCGCGTTCGTTCGCGTCGTGCTCCCGAACGCGACGCCGGGCATCGTGGCGACGGCCGTCTACGCGTTCCTGTTCGCGTGGGACGAGCTCCTGTTCGCGTCCAACCTCACCCAGTCGAACGCCGAGACCATCCCGATCGGCATTCGCAACTTCATCGGCAACTACAACGAGAACTACGACCAGCTCATGGCCGCGGGCGTCATCTCGACCCTGCCGGTGATGGTCGCGTTCTTCGCCACGCAGCGCTGGCTCGTCAGTGGCCTGACCTCGGGCGCGGTGAAGGAATGAGCTTCCCGCACGACTTCCTCTGGGGGGCGGCGACGTCCGCGTATCAGGTAGAGGGCGCGGCGACCGCCGACGGCCGGGGCGTGTCCATCTGGGACACCTTCTGCCGGCAGCCCGGCGCCGTTGTCGGCGGCGCCAACGGCGATGTCGCGTGCGACCACTACCACCGCTGGGAGGAGGACCTCGACCTGCTGCAGGCACTCGGCGTCCGCTCGTACCGCTTCTCGGTGTCGTGGCCGCGGGTCGTGCCGGCCGGACGCGGCGAGGTGAACGAGTCGGGGCTCGCCTTCTACCGCGACCTCTGCTCGGGGCTGCTCGCGCGCGGCATCCGGCCGGTGGCGACGCTCTATCACTGGGACCTGCCCCAGGCGCTCGAGGACGAGGGCGGCTGGCTGCGGCGCGACGTCGTCGACGCGTTCGCGGACTACGCCGACATCGTGTTCGACGCGCTCGGCCCGCTCGTCGAGGACTGGGTGACGATCAACGAGCCCTGGGTGATCGCCTTCTGCGGCTACGCGTTCGGCACGAAGGCACCCGGGCGCCGCAACTGGCCGGAGGCGCTCCGCGTCTCGCACCACGCGTTGCTGGCCCACGCTCGGGCGGTCGAGCGGTTCCGCGCGCGGGGGGCTGCCGGGCGGATCGGGCTGACGCTCGACCTCAACCCGGTGCATGCCGACCGCGACGACCCGGACGACCGCGACGCCGCGCGCCGCCTGGACGGCTTCCACAACCGCTGGTTCCTCGACCCGGTCTTCCGTGGCGCCTACCCGGACGACATGGTGGCCGAGTACGAGCGCCGCCACGGCCTGCTGGACGGCGTCGAGCCGGGCGATCTCGACGCGATCGCGGCGCCGTGCGACTTCCTCGGCGTCAATTTCTACAAGCGCGTCTCCGTGCGGGCAAACCCGGACAGCGACTTCTTCGGGCTCGACGTCGTCGACCCGCCGGGCGAGGTCACGGCGATGGGCTGGGAGGTCTACCCCACCGCGCTGTACGACGTGCTGCGGAGGATCGCGGCGGACTACACGACGATTCCGATCATGATCACGGAGAACGGCGCCGCCTACGACGACCACCGGAACGGGAGCGATCCCGTCGAGGACCCGGCGCGCGTCGCGTACTTCCGGCGGCACATCGCCGAGATCGAGCGGGCGATCGCCGACGGCGTGCCGGTGGCGGGGTACTTCGCCTGGTCGCTGCTCGACAACTTCGAATGGGAGCACGGCTATTCGAAGCGGTTCGGGCTCGTGTACGTGGACTACGCGACGCAGGAGCGGATCCCGAAAGAGAGCGCGCTGTGGTACCGCGACCACATCGAGCGCGCGCGGAACGGAGGCGGGCACTGATGGCGAGCGTCTCGTTCGACCGGGTCTCGAAGGTCTTCCCCGACGGCACCACCGCCGTCGACCGGCTGTCGCTCGACGTCGAGGACGGCGAGTTCCTCGTCCTCGTCGGGCCGTCCGGCTCGGGGAAGTCGACCGCGCTGCGCATGGTCGCGGGTCTCGAGGAGACGACCGACGGCGACATCCTGATCGGCGGCAAGGTCGTGACCGACCTCGAGCCGCGCCGCCGCGACATCGCGATGATCTTCCAGAACTACGCCCTCTACCCGCACATGGACGTCCGCCGCAACCTCGCCTTCGGGTTGAAGCTGCACCGCGTCGCCCGGCCCGCGATCGCGACCCGCGTCGGCGACACGGCGACGATGCTCGGCATCGGCGAGCTCCTGCACCGCCGGCCCCGTCAGCTCTCCGGCGGCCAGCGGCAGCGCGTCGCGATGGGCCGCGCGATCGTCCGCGAGCCGCAGGCGTTCCTCATGGACGAGCCGCTGTCGAACCTCGACGCGAAGCTACGCGTCGAGATGCGTGCGTCGATCTCGCGGCTGCACCAGCAGCTCGGCACCACCACGATCTACGTCACGCACGACCAGACCGAGGCGATGACGATGGGCGACCGCGTGGCCGTGATGCGCGACGGGCGCCTGGAGCAGGTCGACACGCCGCGCGAGCTCTACGAGCGGCCGACGAACCTCTTCGTGGGCTCGTTCATCGGCTCGCCCGCCCTCAACCTCGTCCGGGCGTCGCTCGTCGGAGAGAACGGCAGCCTCAGGGCGGCGTTCGGCTCGGCAAGCCTGGCTGTTCCCGAGCGGCACCCCGCGGCTGCGGCACTGCGGCGCTTCGCCGGAGGCGAGGTCGTCCTCGGCATCCGGCCGGAGGACATCGACGACGCCACGATCGCCGACGGGTCGCCGGCGGGGGCGACGTTCGACGGGGACGTCTCGCTCGCGGAGCCGACGGGGGCGGACGTGGTCGCGCATTTCGAGGTCCCGGGCGCCACCGGTCCGGGCGGCGAGCTGCAACCCGACCTGCTCGCACGCTTGAACCGCCGCTCCGCGGCGGCGAGCGGCGACCGGCTTCGCCTCGCCGTCGACCTCGACCGCCTGTACTTCTTCGATCCCGAGACGCACGAGTCGCTCGCCTAACGACGGCCGCGCCGCGCTTCGGCCGGGTCGGGCACCGTGGTAGTGTCGCCCCGTGGCGACGATCTTGCTCGCCGGGGTGGATCTGTTCTTCCGGGGCAAGCTCGAAGCGCTCCTGCCCGATCACCACCTCGTCACCTCGGACAGCGCCGACGCTCCCGACCTGGTGATCTGTGACATCGCGCGCATCGAGCCGGACGAGGTCGTCGACGCCTGGCCGGACGTGCCGATCCTCGGCTTCACGAACCACACCGACAAGGCCGGCCTGCAGCGTGCCCATACGGCCGGCTTCGACCAGGTGATCGTGAAGTCGGCCCTCGTCGAGCGGGCGCGGGAGCTCGTCGAGGAGCTCGTCGGGGCGCCCCGCTAGCCGTCTCTGCCCAGCGGCCCGCCTCGCTAGGATCAGGCCGTGACGTACATCATCGCCGAGCCGTGCATCGACATCAAAGACCGCTCGTGTGTCGATGTCTGCCCGGTCGACTGCATCCACGAGTTCGGCCGCATCCTCGTCATCGATCCCGAGGAGTGCATCGATTGCGGTGCGTGCGAGCCGGAGTGCCCGGTCGAGGCGATCTTCCCGGAGGACGCGCTTCCCGACAAATGGGAGCCGTTCGTGAAGATCAACTACGCCTACGAACAGGGGGCGGACGTGATCGACACGCTCGTCGACGCGTACGCCACGGAGCACAACGTCCAGAATCCACCTCTGGAGTAATTGCGTAGGTACGCTCGGACCGATGAGGCCCGAGACCCTCGACCACGTGGCCCTCTGGGTGGCCGACCGCGACGCGATCGCGGACGTCCTCACCTCGCAGCTCGGCATGCACGAGATCGACCGCACCGACCGCTTCACGCTGCTCGGGGCCGATGCCCGGCGCGGGAAGGTGACGCTCTTCGACGCCGAGGGGCCACGCGACCAGGGTGCCCTCAAGCACATCGGGCTCCGGGTCTCGACGCTCCCGGACGGGCCTGCCGAGGTCGACGCCGGCGAGGGCCTGCGCTTCGTCCTCGTCGAGGCGCCGACCGAGGTCGAGTACGACCTCGACCACGTGGCGCTCGTCGCGCACGACGTGGACGCCGCGATCGAAGGCTGGCGCCGTCTCGGATTCGACACCGACGGCGACGGGCGGCTCGCCGTCGGGGGCGCGTTCCTCGACATTCACGCCGGCGCGCCGGCGGCGTCCGAGCGTCCGCTCCTGAACCACGTCGGCGTGCTCGTCGAGTCGGTCGAGGAGCACCTGGCGGATGCCCGCGAGCTCGGCGTCGAGGTCGACGACATCGTCGACGCGCCGAACACGGTCGCGCTCTTCGTGTGGGGCCCGGAGCGTGTGCGGCTCGAGTACGTCGAGCACAAGCCGACGTTCTCGCTGACCTGATCGTCGTCGCCGGCGCGGGGATGGCCGGCCTCGTGGCTGCCGCCCGCCTGCGCGAGTTGGGCCTCGCGGTGGACGTGCTGGAGAAAGGGACGCGTCCCGGGGGCTCGATGCTGCTGTCGAGCTGCGTCATCTGGCGTCACCGCGAGCTCGAGGCGTTCCGCGTCGAGTGCCCCGGCGGCGACGCCGAGCTGCAGGCGCTCGTCTGGAACCGGCTCGACGACGGTCTCCGGTGGCTCGAGTCGCTCGGCGCCCCGGTCGTGACCCGCGAGACCGGCAACCCGCTGACCGCCGGCATGCGCTTCGATCCACGTGGGCTCACCGACGCCCTCGTGCGGGCCGCAGGCGGCGCCGTTCGGCTGGCGACGCCGCTCGCCGGGGCGGACGGCGAGGTCGTCCTCGCGACCGGAGGCTACGGCGTGCGGCTCGCGCGCGAGCGCGGGCTCGCGCTGCGTGCGGCGCCGTGGTCGGAGGGCGACGGGATCGCGTTTGCCCGCGCTCGCGGCGCAGCGCTGTCCGCCGGGCAGGGCGAGTTCTACGGCCGCGCGATGCCGGCGCCGCCGGCGACGTGGGGGGAGGAGGACTTCGTGCGCGCCGCGCAGGTCTACGGACGCGTCGCGCGCGTCGTCGACGATGCGGGCCGTCCCGTGTTCGCGGGGCCGCCGGCCTGGCACGAGAACGACCTTGCCCAGGCGCTCGCCGGTGTTCCGTCCGCGTGGCTCGTCGTCGACGAGCGAGACCTGGGAGCCCCCGTGCGGGAGCGCACCGTTGCCGACCTGATTCGCACGGCGGAGGAGCTGGGCGCCGAGGTGCGCCGCGAGCCGGGCGGCACGGCCGTTCGCGTACGTGCGGGCGTCACGCACACGATCGGCGGCCTGCGCGTCGACACCCGGGCGCGGGTGCTCGACGCGCGAGGGGAGCCGATCGCCGGGCTGCACGCCGCCGGCGCGGACGCGGGCGGCATCTTCGCGGGCGGCTACGGCAGCGGGCTCGCCGCCGCGCTCGTGCTCGGACTGGTTGCCGCGGTCTGGCGCGTGGCCGGCCGGCGGCGCCGAGGCGTCGTCGCGCGCCCGCGTCCTAGCCTCGGCGGCGACCATCGCCCCCGCGACGAGCTGCTCCAGACCGGCAGCAGGTACGCGCAGCGCCGGCCGTCGCCGGGCAACGGCGACGGGGCGTGCTTGCTCACCCGGTAGCGCCGTTCGCCGTCCTCGACCTCGGAGCCGACCGCAGGCAGCTCGCCCTCGCGCTCGCGCAGCTCGTAGCCCTGCGCGGACCATACGAAGAGGAGGTAGCGCCCGCCGCCGTTGAGGTCGCCGTGCCCGTGCCCGTGCTCGTCCATCGGCGGCAGATCCTACTCGGCGCCGGTGGCGTACGGCGGCAGCATGACGTGGACGCGCGTGCCGCCCTCGGGCGGCTGCTCGACCGAGAAGCGGGCGTTGAGCGTGGCTGCACGCTCGCCGAGCGAGTCGAGGGAGGCCTTGCGGCGCTCGCCGGCCCCGTCGTCCTCGATGAGGAGCTCGAACCCGCCGTCGTCCGCATCGCGCAGCGACACGGCGATGCGCTGCGGCGGACCGCGGCGAATGGCCTGCGTCAGGGACTCGCGGATGATCTGGTAGAGGCCGACCTGCACCTGCTCGCGGAGCTGGTTGCCGGCCTCGACGTCGAGATCGAAGCGGACGGCCTGCTCGAGCCCCACCTGATCGGCGAGTGCCTGGACGGCGGCCGCGAAGCCCTGGTCGCGCAGCACGACCGGCTCGATGTTGAACGAGAGGTCGCGCAGCTCGCGGATCGTGGCGCGGTGCCGATCGAGCGCGGCAGCGAGGATCGTCCGCGCGTCCTCCGGCTGCCCCGCGTCGATCGCCCCGAGCGCAGCGTCGAGCATGAGCGCGATCCCGGACAGGTGCTGGACGGGGCCGTCGTGCAGGAAGATCGCCAGCCGCCGCCGCTCGTCCTGCTCGGCCGTGATCACCCGCTCCGCCATCTGGGCGAAACCGTCCTCGGGAGCGGCGCTCATGGCCGGGCTAGTCGATGATCGCCTCGCGCAGCGCGATCGCGACGGCGTGGGTGCGCGTGTCGGCCTCGAGCTTGGCGAGGATGTGGCGGACGTGGCTCTTGACGGTCTCCTGGCTGATGAACAGCTTCGAGGCCACGTCTGCGTTGGACATGCCGTCGGCGAGCAGCTGGAGGATCTCTCGCTCGCGGGCGGTGAGCATGTCGGTCGAGTCCTTGCCGGTGATGAACGCCGGCATCAGGGCGGGGTCGACGAAGCCCTCGCCCGCAGCCACCTTCTCGATCGCCCGTACGAGCGTCTGATGGGGCGCTTCCTTGAGGATGTAGCCCTTCGCGCCGGACTCGAGCCCGCGCCCGAGCAGGGAGCGCTCGCTGTACGCGGTGAAGATCAGGACCGCCGCGTCGGGCACGCGCTCCTGGAGCTGGCGCGTCGCCTCGAGCCCGTCCATGCCGGGCATGCGCACGTCCATGATCACCACGTGCGGCCGGCGACGCTCGGCGAGCGCGACCGCGCCGGCACCGTCCGAGGCCTCGCCGATGACCCGGATATGGGGTGCCCGGGACAGCGAGAGGCGCAGGCCCTCTCGCACCACCTCGTGATCGTCGGCGATGAGGCAGGTGATCTCATCCGGCACGGCTTGGTGATTCTAGGGTGCGGGGGGGTCGGACACGTTCGGCTGAGTGCTAAACGGCGAGCTGCAGCTGCTCGCCGCTCCGGGAGCGCGGCGTGATCCGCGGAGCCGGCCGGCGCGATCCGACCCCGGTCTCTCGCGCCAGCGTCGCGCACGCGCTCGCGGACCGGCGCCGTCTCGGCCGCGGGCAGGTACGCCCGTCCCGCGTAGAGGCGCTCGTAGCGCTCGAGCTCGTCCGGCCAGTCGCGCTCCAGGCAGGCCAGGAAATGCTCCCGCGTGCCCGGCCGGAGGTAGAGGAGGTTCGCCCACACGCCCGCCACGCCCGCGTCGCGGGCCGCGCGCACGACCTCGGCGAGCTGCTCGGGCCGGTCCGAGAGGCCGGGCAGGATCGGCGCGAGCCCGATGCCGACCTTGATGCCGGCCTCGGCCAGCATCCGCGCGGCGCGGAGGCGCTGGCGCGGCGGCGACGTCCCGGGCTCGGTGGTGCGCCAGACGCGATCGTCGAGCGTCGGCACGGAGAACGTCACCGAGACCTCCGCGCGGGACGCTGCCTCCGCGAGCACGTCCGCATCGCGGACGATCAGCGGTCCGCGCGTGATGATCGAGAACGGATTGTGCGCGGCGGCGAGCTCCTCGATGCAGGCGCGGGTCAGCCGGTAGCGGCCCTCGGCGGGCTGGTACGGATCGGTCGCTGCGCCGATGGCCACCCCTTCGCCGCGCCAGCCGTCCCGCGCCAGCTCCCGGCGCAGCACCTCGGCGACGTTCGTCTTGACGCGGATCGAGCGGCCGTAGCGGTCGTCCGCCGGCCGGTCGGCCCGCAGCTCGAAGGCACGGACGTAGCAGAACGTGCACTGGTGGACGCAGCCCATGTACGGGTTCAGCGACCAGCGAAACGGCATGCCCTGCACGCGGTTGAGAGCGCTGCGGCAGGGCTCCTCGCGGTACTCGGTCCGCATGAGCCGAGTATAGAACACCTGTTCGATCGCGCCGGGTAGAGTCGCGCGATGGACCTCCCCGGAGGAATCCGCCGCGTCACGCTGCCGCTGCCGACCCGTCCGGGTCACGTCCACGCCTACCTGGTGCCCGGCTCCGACGGCTGGACGCTCGTCGACACCGGTCTCGGGCTCCCGGATGCCGAGGAGCGGTGGACGGCCGAGCTCGACGGCCTCGAGGTGGCCCGCGTGCTCGTCACGCACTTCCATCCGGACCACGTCGGGGCGGCGGCCGACGTCGCCGGGATCACGGGAGCGCCGGTGCTGCAGGGCGAGCTCGACTACGCGCAGTGCGAGCTCGTCTGGGGCACGCCGGGCTGGCCGCAGCGGATCGCCGACTGGTTCCTGCGCCACGGCGTGCCGCGCGGCGTCGCCGAGGAGCTGCTCCAGTCCGGCTCCGTCTACGCGCCGTTCATCCGCTACCAGCGCGACCCGCAGCTCGTGCGGCCCGGTGACCGCGTGGACGGCTGGGAGCTCGTCGCCGCCCCGGGGCACGCCGACGGCCAGCTCGTCATGCACCGCGACGGCGTGCTGATCGCAGCCGACCACCTGCTCGGCCGGATCTCGCCGACGGTCGGCCTCTGGCCGGCGAGCCGCGCGGATCCCCTCGGCGACTTCCTGGGCGCGTTGGAGACGACCATCTCGCTGGCGCCGACGATCGCTCTGCCCGGGCACGGAGACCCCATCCTCGACCCGGTCGGACGAGCACGAGAGCTCATCGAGCACCATCGCGAGCGCCTCGCCGCCACCGAGGCAGCCCTCGGCCCGGAGCCGCGCAGCGGGTACGACGTCTCGTTCCCGCTCTTCGGCGACGATCTGCACCCGGGCGCCCGCCGCTTCGCCGTCGCAGAGGCGCTCTCGCACCTCGAGCGCCTCGTCCTAGAGGGACGGGCCCGGCGGGCCGAGGACGACGGGAGGGTCTCCTATACTGCCGCGCAGATCCTCTAGTGGACGACGAGCAACCGCCTAGTACCCACGCCCCGGCGAGCGGGGCGTGACCGATCTCCTCAGAATCGTCGTCATTCTCCTGCTGGTGCTGGGGAATGCGGTCTTTGTCGCCGCCGAGTACGCGCTCGTGACCGCGCGCCGTACACGCCTGCAGCCGCTCGCCGACGGCGGCAGTCGCCGTGCGCGGGTGGCCCTGCGGCTGATGGACGAGCCGGTCGGCTTCATCTCGACCGTGCAGATCGCCATCACGGTCTTCGGCATCGCGCTCGGCGCCGTAGGCGAGCCGCTCCTGTCCGGCTACTTCGAATGGATGCCACGCGGGCTCGCGTTCGCGCTGTCGTTTCTCATCCTGACCTACCTAAGCGTCTCGCTCGGCGAGTTGGCGCCGAAGGCGATCGCGCTGCAGAAGGCCGAGAGCTACGCGATGGCTCTCTCCTACCCGCTCTACTGGCTGCAGCGCGTGATCCAGCCCCTGAACTGGGCACTCCAGGTCACGGCGAACGCCGCCGTGCGCCTCTTCGGCATCGAGCCGGCGCCGGTCGGAGACGTCGCGCACACGGAAGAGGAGATCCGCCAGATCGTCGCAGGCGCCGAGGACGCGGGTGAGATCGCCACGACCGAGGAGGAGATGCTCTACAAGGTTTTCGACTTCGCGGACAAAGAGGTGCACGAGGTGATGGTGCCGCGGCCTCAGGTGGTGGCGCTCTCGATCGAGCTGCCGCCCGAGGAGTGCCTTGCCGCCGTCATCGACTCGCCCTACACGCGCTACCCGGTCTACCGCGAGAACCTCGACGACATCGCCGGCGTCCTGCACGTGCGCGACCTCTTCTCGGCGATGCACGACCTCGGCATCGCCGACGTGGACGTCGGCTCGATCCTGCGGTCGCCCTACATCGTCCCCGAGACGAAGGACCTCGCGGCGCTCCTCGGCGAGTTCCGCAACACCAACCAGCACATGGCCGTCGTCGTCGACGAGTACGGCGCGTTCCGTGGCATCGTCACGCTCGAGGACCTGCTCGAGGAGATCGTCGGCGAGATCGAGGACGAGTACGACCTGCCCGACGAGTCGGTCGAGCGGGTGGACGAGACGCGCGTCCGCATCGACGGGACGTTCCCGATCGACGACTTCAACGAGCGCTTCGGCACCGAGATCGAGCAGGAGGACTTCCACACCGTCGCCGGCTTCGTGTTCGGCGTGCTCGGGCGCCAGGCCGAGCCGGGCGACGAGGTGCGGTCGAACGGCGTGCGCTTCACCGTGCTCGAGACCGAGGGCTCGCGCATCCAGCGGCTGGAGGTCGAGTTCGCCGAGCCGCCGCCCCAGCTGGCCCACGAGGTCGCAGCCGGCTCGTGAGCGATCGCGGCGCCGGCCCGCGCCGCCGGGCCGGCACGGCCGCGCTGCGCATTCGCGACTTCCGGTTCTTCTGGCTCTCGTCCATCGCCACCGGTCTGGCGCTGTCGATGTGCCAGGTGGCGATCGGCTGGCAGGTCTACGAGGTGCGCGGCAACCCGCTCGACCTCGGGCTCGTGGGGCTCGCCGAGTTCCTGCCGCTGCCGCTGCTCGCGCTGCCGGCCGGGCATATCGCCGACCGGCTGCCGCGGCGCTCCATCTTCGCCGTCGCCACGGTGATCGACCTCGTCGTCGTCGCCGGCCTCCTCGTCGTGACGATCCGCGGCGCCTCCTCGCTGTGGCCGTTCTTCGTGCTCGCCTTCGGCACGGGCATCGCGAGCGCCATCGGCTCGCCGCCGGCGCGTGCGCTGACGCCGACGATCGTGCCGCCCGAGCTGCTCGCCGGGGCCTTCGCCGTGCGCTCCTCGGGCGTCCAGTTCGCGGTCGTGGCCGGGCCGGCGCTGGGCGGGCTGCTGTTCGCCATTCGTCCCGAGCTGGTCTACGCCGTCGCGGCCGTCCTGGTCGTCGTGGCGCTCGGCTGCGTGCTCGCGATCGGCGCGGGGCGGATCCCGGCCGGCGCGGGGGCGCCGTCGCTCGACAGCGTGCTCGCCGGCGTGCGGCTCGTGCGGCGCACGCCGGTGCTGTTCGGCGCGATCTCGCTCGACCTCTTCGCGGTGCTGTTCGGCGGCGCCGTGGCCCTGCTGCCCGTCTTCGCGAAGGACGTGCTCGAGGTCGGGCCGACCGGACTGGGCGTGCTCCGCAGCGCCCCGTCGGTCGGCGCGCTGCTCGTCGGCCTCTACCTGGCGCGCCGGCCGATCGAGCGCTACGCCGGCCGGACGCTCTTCCTCGTCGTGGCGGCGTTCGGCGCCTCGATGATCGTGTTCGGGCTCTCGCGCTCGCTCTGGCTCTCGATCGCGGCGCTGGCGGCCGCGGGCGCCGTCGACATGGCCAGCATGGTGCTGCGGTCGACGATCGTCCCCCTCGTGACGCCGGACGAGCTGCGCGGGCGCGTGAACGCCGTCGAGATGGTCTTCATCAGCGCCTCGAACGAGCTCGGTGCGTTCGAGTCCGGTGTCGCGGCCGCGCTCGTGGGGGCGGTGCCGGCCGTCGTGATCGGCGGCGTCGCCACGATCGCGGTTGCCGTGCTCTGGTCGCGGCTCTTCCCGCCGCTGGCGCAGATCGACCGGCTCGACGAGCTGCGGCCGGTGGAGGCCGCGTAGGCCGGCCTCAGCCGCCCGTCGCGCGTGGCACCAGCTCCGGGGCCCGGACGCCTCGCTGCGCCGCGTCGAGCAGCTCGACGGGATGGAGGGTGGGGAGCGGGCGCCCCGCCCGCTCGAGCGCCTGGGAGAGCTGGACGAGACAGCCGGGGTTCGCGCTCACGAGCGCCTCGGCGCCCGTGGCCAGGACGTGCGCCGCCTTGCGGTCGCCGAGCTCCCGGGCCGCCTCGGGCTGCAGGATGTTGTAGACGCCCGCGCTGCCGCAGCAGACGTCCTGCTCGGCGGGCTCGACGAGGTCGAGCGCGGGGATGCGCTCCAGGACCGGCTTCCAGGCCGACGGGAGCCGCTGTGCGTGCCGCAGGTGGCAGGAGTCCTGGTACGCGACCCGCAGCGGCAGCGGGTGCAGCGTGCCGCGGGGCCGCTCGCCCAGCAGCTCCGTGAGGTCGAGCGCGTCGAAGCCGTGGTCCTTCAGGTGCGAGCCGCACCCGGACGAGTTGACGGCGACGGGCAGGCCGGCGAGCCGGCGCCCGAGCCGCTCGGTCAGACGCTCCGCCTCGCCCGCTCGCCCCGCGTGGGCGGACAGCGCGCCGCAGCAGCCCTGTGACGGCACGGCCACCTCCCAGCCCTCGGCGGCGAGGACGCGGGCCGTGGCGGCGTTCACGTCGCCGAACGCGACGCGCTGGACGCAGCCCGCGAGCAGCGCGACGCGTCCGCGGGCGCGCCCCGGCTGCCGGGGTGACCCGCGGCGGCTGCTCGCGCGAGCGCCGGCGCGGGGCGAGGCGGGCCATCGTGCCGAGCCGGCCCGGCACGACACGGCCGAGCGGCGAGAGTGCGAGCGCCGGCCTGAGCCGGCGCGGGTAGGGGAGCACGGCGAACAGCGCGGTGCGGAGCAGTCGGTCGCCGAGGTCGCGGCCGTGCTCTCGCTCGACCGTCGCCCGCGTCTCGGTGATGAGCAGGTCGTACTTCACGCCGGAGGGGCAGGCCGTGACGCACGCCATGCAGCCCAGGCACCGGTCGAAGTGCTCGACGACGGTGCGGTTCAGCGCGATCGTCCCGTCGAGCCGCGACTCCATGAGATGGATGCGGCCGCGCGGCGAGTCCATCTCCTCGCTCCACAGCAGGTAGGTGGGGCACGTCGGCAGGCAGAAGCCGCAATGCACGCAGTCTTCGATGTGCTCCCGGATCACGCGGCGAGGATCCCCTTCGGGTCGAACGCCCGCCGCAGGCGCTCGTGGAGCGCGGCGAGCGCCGGCGACGCGCTCGGTGGCGGACGATCGCGCGGTGTGTAGGCGACCCCGGAGCCCGCCCGCACGGCGGAGCCCGGGTCGAGCTCGCGCAGGCGGTCGGCCAGGTCGCCCGGCGGGAAGCGGACGACGCCCTGCGCGGCCGCTTGCCGCCTGCGGCTCTCGTCCCAGATCTCGTGTCCCGCCTCGCGGCCGCCGACGAGTGAGCGCGCCGTGAGCAGCTGCGCCTCGACGGCCGTCTCGCCCCCCTCGAAGAGCACGGCCACGCCGCCCGGGTGCAGGACGTCGAGGGCGCTCGGCACGAGCTGCGATCGCCGCAGGCGCGCGACGGCCTCCGCCGGGTCGTCGGTCTCGACGAGCAGGGTGCACGCCGCCTGGGGTAGCGGGTGGAGCCGCAGCGACACCCGGGCGACGAGCCCGAGCGTCCCGCGCGACCCGCAGGCGAGCTTGCCGAGGTCGTAGCCGGCGACGTTCTTGACGACCTTCCCGCCTGCGCTCGCGACCGTGCCGTCCGCGAGCACGAGCGTCACGCCGAGGACGAGGTCGCGGGGCGTGCCGAAGCGGTGCCGCCGGGGCCCGCTCAGCGCGGCGGCCAGGCATGCGCCGATCGTCGGGTCGCCGGGCGGATCGAGAGAGAGCCGCTGGCCGGCCTCGCCGAGCCTCTCGTTCAGGGTCGAGAGCCGGATTCCGGCCTCGACCGTGCAGGTGAGGTCCCCTGCCTCGTGCTCGAGCACGCGGTCGAGCCCGGCGAGGGAGAGGTCGTCGCCGATCCGCACGGGGCGACCTGCCGCGTTCGCGTCGCGCAGGAAGGCGGCCGCCTCGTCGATGCTAGAGACGCTCGGCAAGCCCCAGCCTCTCGAGCGGATGGACACGGTAAGGCCCCGGCACCTCGCCGCAGAGCCGCGGCGTCGGGAGCACCTTGCCCGGGTTCGCGAGCCCGTCCGGGTCGAAGGCGCGTCGCAGCCGCTCGAAGGTCTGGAGGTCGCGCTCCCCGAACATGCTCGGCATCGAGCACGCCTTGTCGACTCCGATGCCGTGCTCGCCTGTCAGCGACCCGCCGACGTCCATGCAGATCTCGAGGATGGCCTCGGCCGCCTCCTTCGCGCGCGGCCCCTCGCCGGCGCGGGCGTCGTACAGAACGAGCGGGTGGAGGTTGCCGTCGCCGGCGTGGAAGACGTTGCCGATCCGCAGTCCGTACCGGTCGCCGAGCTCCGCGATCCGGCGCAGCACCTCGGGCAGCCGCGTGCGCGGCACGACCCCGTCCTGCACGTAGTAGTCGGTCGCCACCCTGCCCATCGCGGCGAACGCAGCCTTGCGGCCGCGCCAGAGGAGCGCACGCTCCGCCTCGTCGGCGGCCACGCGGATGTCGAACGAGCCGCAGGCGAGGCAGAGGTCGCGCACCGCGGCCATGTCCTCCTCGACCTGGACGGCGACGCCGTCGAGCTCGACGAGCAGCACTGCGCCCGCTCCGGGCGGGTACCCGGGCGCGACCGCCGCCTCGGCCGCCTCGATGGTGAGTGCGTCCATCATCTCGATCGCCGCCGGCAGAATCCCGGCCGCGATCGTGCCGGACACGGCCGCGCCGGCCTCGTCCGTCGAGTGGAAGCCGGCGAGGAGGGTCTGCACGACCTCCGGCTCGCGCAGGACGCGCAGGGTCACCTTGGTGGCGACGCCGAGCGTCCCCTCCGACCCGACGACGACGCCGAGCAGGTCTGGGCCATCGCCCTCGGCGAGCTCGACGACCTCGCCGTCAGGCAGGACGAGCTCGAGGCCGAGCACGTGGTTGACGGTGAAGCCGTTCTTCAGGCAGTGCGCCCCGCCCGAGTTCTCCGCCACGTTGCCGCCGATGGTGCACACCTGCTGGCTCGACGGATCCGGCGCGTAGAAGTAGCCGTCGGCCTCGACCGCGCGAGTGACCTCGAGGTTCGTCACGCCCGGCTCGACGACGACGCGCTGGGAGTCGAGGTCGATCTCGAGCACGCGGTTCATCCGCGCCAGCGAGACGACGATCCCGCCCGCGACCGGGGCCGCGCCGCCCGAGAGTCCCGTGCCGGCGCCCCGCGCGACCCAGGGGATCTCTCGCTGCGCGCAGAGGCGCAGCACGAACTGCACTTCCTCGGTCGAGCCCGGAAGGACGACGAGCGCCGGTTGTGCGCGGTAGCCGGTCAGCCCGTCGCACTCGTACGTGCGGAGCTGCTCGGGCTCGGTGATCACGTGACGCTCCCCGAGCGCCGCCTCGAGCTCGCGGACGACGGCACCCGGAAGAGCCGCCGCGCGCTCCTCGCTCGAGACGCTCGCGGTCGGCGACGGATTCACGTCGCGAGTCTAGTAGCGTGATCGCATGATCCCGATCGAGCGGCCGGGCAAGATCGTGTGCGTCGGCCTCAACTACCGTGACCACGCGGAGGAGCAGGGAGCGGAGCTGCCTGCGGCGCCGCTGCTCTTCGCGAAGTTTCCGACCGCGCTCATAGGACCAGGCGAACCGATCGTCATCCCGCCGCTGGTCAAGCAGGCGGACTACGAGGCCGAGCTGGGCGTCGTCATCGGCTCGACGGCGAAGGCCGTCTCGAAGGAAAACGCGCTCGAGGCGGTGGCCGGCTACATCTGCGCGAACGACGTCAGCGCCCGCGACCTGCAGTTCGGCGACGGCCAGTGGACGCGCGGCAAGTCGGTCGACACGTTCTGCCCGGTCGGCCCGCAGCTCGTCCCTGCGGCCGAGGTCTCCGACCCGCACGCTCTCCGGATCCGGGCGATCGTCAGCGGCGAGGTGCTGCAGGACTCGACGACCGCGAACCTCATCTTCGGCGTCGACGAGATCATCGCGTACGCCTCGCAGACGATGACGCTCCAGCCGGGCGACCTGATCCTCACCGGCACGCCCGCAGGGGTCGGCGTCTTCCGCGACCCGAAGCGGATGCTCGAGGACGGGGACGAGGTGACGATCGAGATCGAAGGGCTTGGGGAGCTCACGAACCCGGTTCGCCGGGCGCACGGCTAGATGACGCCTGCCGGCACGCGCAGCCGCGCGTGCGAGATCGCGACAGCGGCCGGTTAAGTGCGGACGAGCCGGGCCGGGGCGCTTGCCGCGCTGTTTCTCGCCTCGCTCGCGCTCCGGCCGCAGATCGTCGGTGCGGCGCCGCTCTTTCCCGCGATTCAGGAGGACCTCGACGCGTCGCACGCCGTCATCGGCCTGCTCGCCACGATCCCGGTGCTCTGCATGGGCCTCTTCGCGCCGTCGGCCGCGCGTCTCGGCGGTCGGGTCGGGACGCGTGCTGCGATCGCGCTCTGTCTCGCGTGCATCGGCGTCTTCGGCACCGTCCGCGCGCTCGCGCCCGAGGTCGTCGGCATCGTCGTGCTGACGTTCGGCGTCGGTGTCGGCATGGGCCTCGCCGGCGCGCTGCTGCCTGTCGCGGTCAAGGAGCGCTTCGCCGACCGGCCCGCGTTCGCGACCGGCGTCTACGCAACGGGGATCCAGCTCGGCTCGGCCGTCTCCGCGTCCCTCGCGGTGCCGATCGCGTACGCACTCGGCGGCTGGCGCGCATCGCTGCTCGTGTTCTCGCTCGCCACCCTCGTCCTACTGGTCGTCTGGCTCGTTCTCACGCCGGAGGCGCCGCACAGGGCGACGGCCGAGCGGAGGCTGCCGCTGCCCTGGTCGAGCCCCGTCGCCTGGCTGCTCGTCGCGCTGTTCGGGCTCATGGGTCTCACCTATTACGGCATCAACGCGTGGCTGCCCGACTCGTACATCGAGCGTGGCTGGAGCGAGGCCTCGGCCGGCGCGCTGCTCGCCGTCCTGAACCTGGCCGCCCTGCCGTCGTCGCTGCTCCTGCCGTGGCTGTCCGACCGGTACGGCTCCCGGCGGCCGTTCCTCGTCGGCGTGGGCGTGCTGCTGACGGTCGGGCTCGCCGGCCTGGTCGTCGCGCCGGCGGCCGGCTACTTCTGGGCGGCGTGCGTCGGGGCGGCCAACGGCGCGATGTTCCCGCTCGTTCTGACGCTCCCGCTCGACCTCGCTGCACGCCCGGAGGAGGTGGCGGCGCTCGTGGGCATGATGCTCGGCGTCGGGTACGTCATCGCCGCGACGAGCCCCTTCGTCCTCGGCGTCGTCCGCGACGTGACGGGGAGCTTCACAGCGGCGCTCTGGGCGCTCGTCGCAACGGGTGCGCTGTGGCTCGTGGCCGCGCTCTTCGTCTCCCGCGAGCGGCTCGTCCCGGCGGCTGCGCGCTAGGCCCAGAAGGCCTCGAAGGCCTCCGGGTCGCTCGGCAGCGCCAGCACCTCCGTCACGACGCCGTCGGCGATCGTGAACAGCAGCACCTGGTCGAGGTCGAGGCGCCGTCCGTGCCGCTCGCCGGACGCGCGGTAGAGCGCCGCGGCGCGGTCGTCGCTCGCCAGCACGTCGATCAAGCGGGACGAGTACGTGCCGCCCGTCTCCTTCGGCAGCCGGCCGAGGAACCGGAAGATCGCGTCGCGCCCACTGTGGACGCCCGCCATGACGCCCCCACCGGGCACCGTCCACACCGCGTCCTCCGCGAAGAGCCCGCGCAGCGCGAAGCCCTCCTGGCTGGCGAAGGCGTCGAAAATCCTGCGCGCGACGGCGGCATTCTCAGCGGCCGGCACGCTCGCGCTCCCAGCGCTCGATCAGGCCATCGACGTGGTGCCGCTGGGAGGGCGAGAACTCGAAGTGCGCGAGCAGCCTGCGCGCCTCCGCAGGGTCGTCGTTGGCCACGGCCGCCTCGAGGTGCTCCCGGAGCGGCGTCGGCTGCCTCAGCTGGCGGCGGAGCCACCGCAGCAGGCTCACGGTTGCCTGATCGGTCATGCGCGGGCAGGCTATCCCGTCAGGTGGACACGTTCCTGGCCATCGCGAGCCGGCGCGAGACGAAGCGGTTCGGCGGCCGTTCGCTCCCGGACGGGGTGCTTGAGCGCATCCTCGACGCGGGGCGGCTGGCCGGCAGCGGCCGGAACCGACAGCCGTGGACCTTCGTCGTGGTGCAGGACCCTGCCGCCATCGCACCGGCCGTCTTCGACCCGGCCAACCTCGAAGGAGCGGCGGCCGTCGTCGCGATCGTGGTCCGCGGCAAGGGCCCGATCTCGTTCGACGCCGGGCGGGCCGCGCAGAGCATGCTGCTCGCCGCCTGGAACGAGGGTGTGGGAGGGACGCCCAACGGGCTCGCCGACGCGGAGCTCGCACAGCGTGTGCTCGGCCACGACGAGGAGAGCAAGGTCGCGATCGTGCTCGCCTTCGGCTACGGCGAGCGCCAGCGTGACCCGTCGCGGCACACCGCCGAGGAGTGGAGCGCGCGCGCGGCGCGCAAGCCGCTCGACGAGGTCGTGCGCCGGGTGTGAGTAGGGCGCGCTACGCGGCGCTGCCGCCGGCGCGGCGGAAGGTCTCGATCGTCGCGATGGACACCGTCGGCCAGCGACGTCCGCGGCAGTGGGCCGAGCACGCGCTCGAGCGCCGTCGACTCGACCACCTCCGGAAACGGCAGGGGCGTGTCGTCGAACTCGATCAGTCCGGCGACCTCCGGCGCGGCCGCCTCGATGGCCGCGACCACCTCGTCCATCGACGCGGGCTCTCCCGGGTAGTTCGCGACGACGGCGCCCTCGACGGACGCACGCGATGCGGCGGCGAACGCGCGCCCCACGTCCGGCGCGTAGTCGTACTCGCAGCGGCCGCCGTAGGAGATCCGGAAGCCCTCGCCGCGCGCGGCGGCGGCCATGGCCTGCGTCGGGGTCGACGTCATGCCCTGGTCCCGGCCCGGCCCGTAGACGACGTACGGCCGGATCCCGAGCGACGCGAGCCCCGACTCGTCGAAGTAGACCCTCGCCATCCCCTCGTCCGCGAGCTTCGTGACGCCGTAGTGCGTGGCCGGCTCGCGCCCGCCCGACTCGGGCGCGGGGGACGGGTCGCCTGCCGAGTAGACGGCGGTCGAGCTCGCGTAGACGACGTGCGAGATGCGATCCGAGCGGCGGCGCGCCGCCTCGAGGACGTTCACCGTGCCGACGACGTTCACGGCCGTGCCGAGCGGCGGGTTCTCCCGCACGAACGGCACCTGCAGCGCCGCGAGGTGGATGACGGCGCCGACGTCGTGCTCGTCGAGTACCCGCTCGAGCGCCTCGAGGTCGGTGACGTCGCCGTCCACGCGGGTGACGCCGGCGAGCTCCTCGTCGGACATCGCGAGCCGCAGCCGGTGGTCGGAGCCGCCGAGGTCGTAGGTCACGACCGGCACGTCCTCCATCAGGAGGGCGCGCACCGTCCACGCGCCGACGCAGCCGAGCGCGCCGGTGACGAGCGTGGCGTCAGGCAAGCGGCGCGTCCTGGTACACCGTGACCTGCTCGGTGTAGAACTCCAGCGCAGCACGGCCCTGCTCGTGCGGGCCGAAGCCGGAGCCCTTGATGCCGCCGAACGGCACGTGGACGTCGGCGCCGGCCGTCTGCGAGTTCACGTGCAGGATCCCGGCCTGGGCCTCCTGCGAGAAGCGCTGCACCGCGTGCAGGTCGCGCGTGAAGATCGCAGCCGAGAGGCCGAACGGCACCGCGTTCGCCCGCTCCAGCGCCTCGTCGAGTGTCGAGAAGCGATAGAGCGACGTCACCGGGCCGAACACCTCCTCGCACGAGAGGTATGCGCCGTCGTCGACCTCCTCGAACACGGTGGGCGGCACGAGGTAGGCGTCGTCGTCGGCGCGCTCGCCGCCGGCGGCGACGGAGCCGCCCTCCGAGCGTCCGCGCTCGATCGCCTCGAGCACCTCGGTCATCTGGCTCTCGTTCACGATCGGCCCGACCTCGGTCGCCGGGTCCGACGGGTCGCCGACCGTGCCGCGGCCGATCCGGGCGAGGAACGCCTCGCGGAAGCCGTCGTATGCCGCGTCCTGGACGAAGATGCGCCGCGTCGCCGTGCACTTCTGCCCTGCCGACCAGAACGCGCCCGCGTACGACGCCTCGGCGGCACGGTCGAGCTCGGCGTCGGCCATCACGATCAGCGGGTTGTGGCCGCCGAGCTCGAGCTGGACGCGCGCGCCGCGGCGGATCGCCTCGTCGCGGACCGCGTGGCCGACCGGCACCGAGCCGGTGAACGAGATCGCCCGCACGCGCTCGTCGGCGACGAGCGCCGCGCCGACCTTCGAGCCCGACCCGGTCAGCACGTTCAGCACGCCGGCGGGCAGGCCGGCCTCCGCGAATGCCTCGGCGAGGTGCAGGCCGGTGCGCGGGGCCTCGTAGCCGAGCTTCATCACGACCGTGTTGCCGTAGATGAGCGCCGGCGCCGCCTTCCAGGCGGGAATAGCGGCCGGGAAGTTCCAGGGGGTGATCAGCCCGACCACGCCGACCGAGCGCCGCAGTGTGTAGAGGCGCTGGTTCGGGACCGACGCCTCGAAGACGTCGCCGATGGAGCGATAGCTCTCGCCGGCGAAGAAGCGGAGGATCGCGGCGGTGCGCGCCGCCTCCATCCTCGCCTCGCGCAGGGGCTTGCCCATCTCCGCGGTCATGTCCTGCGCGATCCGCTCGGTGCGCGCCTCGAGCGCCTCGGCCGCCTTGAAGAAGATCGCTGCCCGGCTCGGGCCGGGGGTGCGCGACCACTCGGGATACGCGGCCGCGGCGGCCTCGACGGCCGCGCCTGCGTCCTCTGCGCCCGAGGCCGGGTACTCGCCGACGACGTCCGCCGGCCGCCACGGGTTGTGCTTCTCGTAGGTCTCGCCGGCCGCGCCGGCGCGCCACTCGCCGCCGACGAAGTTCCCGACCGGGACGGACGTGAGCGTGTCGGACATGTCTCCGCTCCTCTTCTGCGCTGGGCTTGGGCTTCAGGTCGTCGGACTGGATCCTGCCAGCAGGCTGGTCGCGAGCACGACGTCGTTCACCAGCGTGCCGATCCCGGGCACGTGGATCTCGACGCGATGCCCGGGCGCCAGCGAGAGCTCGTCGGGCGGCACGAGACCGGTGCCGGTCAGCAGCACGCTGCCGGCCGGGACCGGGTTGTCGCGGAGCAGCCAGGAGACGAGCTCGTGGAACGTCCGCTTCATGCGGGCGGTCGTCGTCGCGCCCGCCCAGAGCTCGCGGCCGCCTTCGAGGATCCGCATGCGGATCTCGAGCGGCCCGTCGATCGGGTCCGCGACGCACGGCCCGAGCGCGCATGCGCCCGCGTAGACCTTCGCCTGCGGCAGGTAGAGGGGGTTGGCGCCCTCGATGTCGCGCGAGGACACGTCGTTGCCGATCGTCACGCCGACGACTTCGCCCGCGCGCGCCCAGGACGAGGCCGATCTCGGGCTCGGGCACCGTCCACCTCGCGTCGGCGCGGACGCCGATCGGCGCCCCGGGGCCGACCGTGCGCAGGGCTCCCGCATCCTTCAGGAAGAGCTCCGGCCGGTCGGCCTCGTAGACGAGCGCGTAGACGTCGCGCCCGGACTCGTCGATCCGCGCGTCGCGGCTCCGCTCGTACGTGACGCCCGCGCACCAGACCTCGGGTGGCTCGATCGGCAGCAGGAGCTCGTAGGGCGCCGGCAGCTCGAGCGTCTCCGTGTCGAGCACCGTGACCGCGCCGCTCGCCCACACGACCGCGTCCTCCTCGACGTGGCCCTCGACGGTGCCGTCGGGCCCGCGCAGGCGGACGAAGCGCATCAGTAGACCGCCCGGCCGCCGGAGATGTCGTACACGGCGCCCGTCGAGAACGAGCACTCGTCGCCGGCGAGCCAGACGATCAGCGCCGCGACCTCCTCGGGCGTGCCCACCCGGCCGAGCGGGATGCGCTCGACCATGTAGTCGATGTGCTCGGTGGAGAGCCCGTCGAGGATCGGCGTGTCGATCACGGCCGGTGCGATGCAGTTGACGAGCACGCCGGTGCCCGCGACGTCCTTCCCGATCGCCTTCGTCATCGCGATCACCGCCGCCTTCGACGCCGAGTAGGCGGTGGCCATCGGGTTGCCCTCCTTGCCGGCGATCGAGGCGACGTTGACGATGCGGCCGTAGCCGCGCTCGATCATTCCGGGCAGCACGGCGCGGTTGCACCAGAACACGCCGTCCGAGTTGATGGCGAAGACGCGCTTCCACTCATCGTCGGCGACGTCCACGGTCCTGAGCGACAGCCCGGGGACGCCTGCGGAGCAGACGAGCGCGTCGATCGGCCCGAGCTCCTCCTCCGCGCGGCGGAGGGCCGCGTCGACCTCACGCGAGTCGGTGACGTCCGCCTGCAGCGAGAGCGCGCCGTCCGGCCCGCCGTCGTCGAGGTCGAGCGACGCCACGCGGGCACCGGCGGCCAGCAGCCGCACGACCGTCGCCGCGCCGATGCCGCTGCCGCCGCCCGTGACGAGCGCCGTCCGTCCCCGAAATCCATTGCCCATGCCCGGTGGACACAGCCTAAGCTCTGCTCGACGTGGAGTTCGACCCATCCGCCGATTACCCGCTGGGCGCGCAACGGCCGGAGCTCGTGCGGACGCCGTCCGGGCTGCGTCTCGACGAGATCGGGCTGGACACGCCGGCGGACGACATCCGCGCCACGCCCGAGACGCTCGGTCGTCAGGCCGCGGTGGCGCGGGCGGCGGGGCGGACGCAGCTCGCCGAGAACCTCGAGCGCGCCGCCGAGCTCGCGCGCGTGCCCGACGACGCACTCCTCGACGTCTATACCGCGCTCCGGCCGCACCGCTCGACCGCCGCCGAGCTCGCCGGCTGGGCGGAGCGGCTCGAGGCGTGGGGCGCCGCGCGCACGGCCGCGTTCGTGCGTGAGGCGGCTGACGTCTACGCCGAGCGGGGCCTGCTCGCCGGTGGCTAGCGGCCGTTTCGATTCCCGCGCCGAGAAGGAGCTGAGGCGCGAGCTGCTCGTCTCGCCCGCCCCCGACCTCGGCCTCGTCGCCATGGACGGCCCGAACGACCCCGAGCCTGAGCTCGTCGTGCGGGACGGCGCCGTCGTCCGGCTCGACGGCAAGGACGCCGCGGACTTCGACGTCGTCGACCGGTTCGTCGCGGCGCACGGCCTCGATCTAGACGCGGCCGAGGAGGCCATGGCCCTCGACGACCTCGAGCTCGCGCGCCGGCTCGTGGACATCTCCGTCCCGCGTGCGTCGCTCGTCGCCCTGTCCCGCGGCTTGACCCCGGCGAAGCTCGCGCGTGTGATCGCGCTCCTCGATCCGGTCGAGCTGATGCTTTCGCTCAAGAAGCTCCGCTCGCGGCGCGCGCCGGCGAACCAGGCGCACGTCACGAACCTGAAGGAGAGCCCCGCGCTGCTCGCGGCCGACGCGGCCGAGGCGGCCGCCCGCGGCTTCGCCGAGATGGAAACGACGGTGGGCGTCGCGCGCTACGCGCCGCTCAACGCGATCGCCCTCCTCGTCGGCTCGCAGGCAGGGCGGCCGGGTGTGATGACGCAGTGCGCGGTCGAAGAGCGTCGGAACCTTCAGCTCGCCATCCAGGGCCTCGTCACGTACGCCGAGACGCTCTCGGTCTACGGCACGGAGCCGGTCTTCGTCGACGGCGACGACACGCCGTGGTCGAAGGCGTTCCTGGCAGCGGCGTACGCGTCGCGCGGCGTGAAGGTGCGGTTCACGAGCGGCACGGGCTCCGAGGCGCTGATGGGCCACGCGCAGGGGCTCTCGATGCTGTACCTGGAGGCGCGCTGCCTCTCGGTGATCCGGGCCGCGGGCTCCCAGGGCGTCCAGAACGGGTCGATCTCGTGCGTCGCGCTCGTCCTCTCCGTCCCGGGCGGCACCCGCGCGATCCTGGCCGAGAACGCGCTCGCCGCCTGGCTCGATCTCGAGGTGGCCTCCGGCAACGACGCGATCGCCTCCCACTCGGCGGTGCGGAAGACCGCGAAGCTGATGGGCCAGTTCCTGCCCGGCACCGACTTCGTGACGAGCGGGTACTCGGTGATGCCGCGCCGCGACAACACCTTCGGCGGCGGCAACTTCGACGCCGACGACCTCGACGAGTGGACGACCCTCCAGCGCGACTGGCAGGTCGACGCCGGCATCGAGCCGCTGGGCGAGGAGGCGGCGACCGCGGTGCGTGCCCGGGGCGCCCAGGCGGCGCAGGCGGTCTTCGCGGAGCTGGGGCTGCCGCCTATCGCGGACGACGAAGTCAGAGCCGCTACCTATGGCTATGACAGCCGGGACATGCCCGATCGCGACCGTGCTGCGGACGTCGAGGCCGCCGACCGTGTGCTCGCCGACGGGATCTCCGGCCAGGACGTCGCGCGGGCGCTCGACCGGCGGGGCTTCCCGGACGTCGCGCAGGCGGTGCTCGGCATGCAGCGCCAGCGCGTGGCCGCGGACTACCTCCAGACCGCAGCCGTGATCGCGGCGGACGGCACGGTGCGGTCGGCCGTCAACGACCCGAACGACTACCGCGGCCCCGGCACGGGCTACCGCCTGGAGGGCGAGCGGTGGCAGCTGCTGCAGGCGCTGCCGCACGAGGTCGATGCCGACGACGTCGGCGGCGCGCCGATCGGTCTCCCGGGCGGCGAGCCGCTGGCCGTGCTCGGCCCTGCGTCCCCGGGCGACGACGCCGCCGAGGTCGTCGTGGCGGTCGGGCCCGCGTTCGGCGACGAGCTGCAGCGAGACGATCAACGGCCTGTCGCACGTGGACGTGCTTGCTGCGATCTGCGGCGGCGTCCGCGACGGCGGCGGCGAGCCGCGCGTCGTCCGCGTGCGCCGGGTCGCCGACGTCGCCTTCATCGGCCACGACGGCGCACGGCTGTCGGGCTCCGGCGTCGCCGTCGGCCTGCAGTCGAAGGGCACGGCGCTGATCCACCGCGCCGACCTGCAGCCGCTCGACAACCTCGAGCTCTTCGGCATGTCGCCGCTCTACACGCTCGACAGCTACCGGGCGATCGGCCGGAATGCGGCCGGGTACGCGCTCGGAGGGCGCGTCGCGCCAGTGCCGACCCAGCTCGACAACTTCGCCCGCGCCAAGCTGATCGTGCGAACGACGCTGCTGCACGCCCGGGAGGCGCGCGCGACCGTGCCCGGAGCGCCGCCGGTCGAGCTCGACGCGGTGCCCGGCCGGTCCGGGGTGCGCGGCTAGGCGGCTAGCCCTCAAGCGGCGGGGCCCGGAGGCATCTCCCCGACGGGCCACGGCTTGCCGCCGAGGCCCCAGTTCTTGGGGTTGTGCCCCTCCACGATCACCCAGGTGTGGTCGCGCAGGTCAGGGTGCGTCGCCTCGCAGAGGGCGTCGGTCAGCTTCTCGATCAGCGCCGCGCTCGTCTCCTCGTTGACGCGGTAGTCGAAGAGCTCGACGCGGATGAGCGGCACGGAGCCGCTACTCCTGCTGCTTGCCGGCGATGCCCCAGTGCGCGGGCTCCACGCCCTGGATGATCACCTGGATGTGCTCCTTGGCGGCGCCGCTCGACTCGTGGAGTGCGTCGGTCAGCGCCTCGATCATCTTCGGCACCGACTCCTCCGTGACGCGGCGGTCGTAGAGCTTGACCTCGATGACAGGCATGCGGGCTCCTCTCGTTCTGGACGACGCGAGCGTACGGCGACGGGCGCGCTCTCGGCAAGCCCGGGACGCTACGCAAGTCGGGCGAGCACGGCGGCGAGGTCCGCGGGCCGCGCGAGGAACGGCGAGTGTCCACCGGGTAGCTCGATCGGCTCGACGCCGAGCTGGGCCCGCGCGATGCGTCTCGACCAGTCGGGGGCGATGACCCGCTCGTCGCGGCCGAGGATGGCTGTCCGCTCCACGTCGGGAACGGTGCGGAGCGGGAACGGGTCAGTCCGCGGGCGTGGGACCTGCGGCCGCAGTTGCTGCGCTGCCCACCGCGCGTCCTCGGGCGAAGCGTCGTGGAAGAGGAGCCGCGCGGCGGCGTCGAGGTCGGGCCAGTAGCTCGCGCCGTCGCCCTCGCGGACGGCGGTGTGGCCGGCGAAGCCCGGGACGAACACGTCCGTCCTGCTGTAGAGGTCGGTGACCGAGGAGCCGGACTGGGGCACGAACGCGCACAGGAACACGAGGTGCCGCACGGCTCGCCGGGAGGGCACGAGCGGGATGGAGTAGCCGGCCAGCGAGTGCCCGACGAGGACGATGTCGTCGTGGTCGGCGAGAGCTGCGGCGACGAGCTCGGCGTAGCGCTCGAGCCCGGCATCGGGATCCTCGGCCGGCAGCTCGACCGCGACAGCCTCGTGCCCGCGGATCTCCAGCTCCGGGACGAGCCGCTCCCAGCACCACGCTCCGTGCCAGGCGCCGTGGACGAGTCCGAACGTCGCCACGCCTCGACCCTACGGAGTGTGGGCTGGCGCCGCCAACGACGGCGAGTACGCTCCGACGGTGGGCGGGTGGAGACGCGGGCGGCTGGCGCTGCTCCTGGCGGTGCTGGCAGTGCCGGCGGCATCGGCCGCATCGTCCGCGACCGGGGCGGAAGGAGCAGCGGCGGCGCCGCCGCGCCTCGTTCGCGTCGCCGGCGGGCTGCGCGAGCCGGTGCTGGCCGTGCCCGTGCCCGGCCGGCCGGGACGGCTCCTGGCGGTCGAGCGCGCGGGGCGCGTGCGCATCGTCGAAGGCGGCCGGATCGGCACGCGTCCGTTCCTCGACCTGCGGCATCGCGTCCGGAGCGACGGCTTCCGGGGGCTGCTCTCGCTCGCCTTCCATCCACGCTTCGCCGCCAACCGGCGGCTGTTCGTCAACTACGTCGCCCGTGACGGCGACCTGCTCGTCGACGAGCTTCGTGAGCGCGATGGGCTCGCCGTGCCGTCGTCGCGGCGTACCGTGCTGCGGATCCACGTCGCGCAGCCGGATGCGAACCACTACGGCGGCCTCCTGCAGTTCGCGTCCGACGGGGCCCTGCTGCTCAGCGTCGGCGACGGTGACGAGCCCTCGCGCGCCCAGGATCCCGACGGCCAGCTCGGCAAGCTGTTGCGGATCGACGTCGACGCCCCGGCCGCGCGGTCGACGGTCGTCGCCCTCGGGCTCCGCAATCCCTGGCGCTTCTCGATCGACGGCCCGACGGGCGACCTCTACGTCGGCGATGCGGGCGACTCGAGCCGCGAAGAGGTGACCCGCATCCCCGCCGGCGTCCGCGGCACGGTGAACCTCGGCTGGAACGTCTACGAGGGGACGCTGCTTCGGCGCCCGGCCGCGGCGGGGCTCGCAAGCACGATGCTTCCGCCGCTCGTCGAGTACCGAAGCCGGCCGGGACGCTGCCAGTCGGTCGTCGGCGGCCTCGTCTACCGCGGGCGCGACGTGCCGTCGCTCCGCGGCCGCTACGTCTACGGCGACTTCTGCGGCGGGGTGTGGAGCCTCCGCGTCGCCGGGGGACGCGCCGTCGGGCGCCGCGCCGAGCCGCTGACGCCGTGGCGCGAGCAGCTCGTCTCGTTCGGGCTGGACGCACGCGGCGAGCTGCTGCTCGTCACGCTCGCGGGGTCGATCTACCGCGTCGTCTAGCGCTCGACGTGCCCGGCCCCGCCGTCCGGGCCGAGCACGAGGTCGCGACCCGGATCCGGCACGTGGTCGAGCGGCACGGGGGCGAGCGCCTCGATGAACGTCACGCCGCCGTCGGAGCGCAGCTCGTGCTCGACGCCGCGGTTCACGACGACGGTGTCGCCGGCGCCCAGCTGCCGCGTCTCGCCGGCGACGGTCATCGTCAGGTCACCTTCGACGATCCACATGACCTGCTCGGTGGCGTCGTGGGAGTGCAGCCGCACAGTCGTGCCCGGCTCGTACGTGACGTGGCACAGCAGCACCTGGTCGCCGCCGACGGCGCGGAGCCCCACGCCCGGAAAGAGCGCGTGGGGCTGGACGCCGTTCCAGCTCCTGAACGGCGACACGGTCAGGCCGGCGCCCCGAACGACACGTGCCCGTTGCCCACGGTCTTCACCGAGAGCTCCTCGTCGAAGATGACGCGCTTGCCGTCCCGCCGGGGCTCGGCCTTGGCCTCGAGCGCGCGCAGCACCCGCTCGGGTGTGATCGGCAGCTCCGTGATCCAGACGCCGACCGCGTCGTGGACCGCGGCGGCGATCGCCGGCGGCTGCGGGTTGTTCGCCATCTCGCCGATGCCCTTGGCGCCGTACGGCCCGTCCGCGGACGGGTTCTCGATGATGATCGTGTCGAGCTGCGGCAGGTCCTCCATGCCGGGCGCCAGGTACGTCCCGAACTCGCCGCCACGATGCTCGACCGACGGGTAGTACGGGTAGCAGCTCTCGAGCACGCCCAGCCCGAGGCCCTGCACGGCGCCGCCCTCGATCTGCCCCTCGACGAGCGTCGGGTTGATCGCCTTGCCGACGTCGAAGCACTGCACGAGGCGCGTCACGCGCACCTCGCCGGTCTCGTCGTCGACCTCCACCTCGGCGGCGCAGGCCGCGTACGAGATCGCCGAGTGGGGTGGCAGATCGACCTGGCCGGTCTCGGGGTCGCTGATCGCGGCGTACGGCTTCAGCTGCGCGCCGACACCGGTGATGAGCTCGCCGTGGACGAAGGTCGCCGCCCCGGCGACGTCGGCAACGCTCATCTTCTTCTGCGGCGCACCCTTGGCCACGACCTCGCCGTCGATCACCTCGAGGTCGGCGGGGTCGATCTCCATCTCCTTGCCGGCGATCTCGAGCACCTTCGCCCGCGCGTTCTGCGCCGCCTTCAGCACGGCCATCCCGGCCACGAAGGTCGCCCGGGACGCGAACGTGCCCGTGCAGAGCGGCGAGGAGTCCGTGTTCGAGTTGTCGTAGGTGATCCAGTCGTACGGGACGCCGAGCGTGTCGGCGACGATCTGCGACTGGATCGTCTTCGACCCGTTGCCGATGTCCGACGTGCCGGCGAAGACGTCGACGCGCCCGTCCGGCTTGATCTTGATCCACGCCTGCGACGGGTCGCCGTTCTGGTTCATGCCGGTCGGGTACTCGATCGCCGAGATCCCCCGGCCCTTGTGGATAGCCATTAGTGCGCCTCCGGGTTTCCGACCTGGGCGGCGAGGTGCTCCGGCAGCCACTGCCCCTCGCGCGGCTCCCGCGTCAGGGTGCGGTAGTCGGCGGGCAGCTCGTGACCGAGCGCGTCGGCGATCGCCTGGATGGTCGGAACGGTCGAGGGGTCGGTGTAGACGACGCCGTTCGGCGACGTGTCGCCGATCCGGTTCGCGTTCTTCAGCCGGATCTCGTACGGATCCAGGTCGAGGATCTTGGCGACACGGTTCATGTGCGTCTCCACGGCGAACGAGACGGACGTGACGCCGAACCCGCGCATCGCGGTCGTCGGCACGCGGTTCGTGAACACGACGTAGCCGTCGAACGAGATGTTCGGGATCGTGTACGCGCCCGTGTGATGGAAGCTGTGCTTCGTCAGCCCGTACGGCGAGAAGCGCGCGTAGGCACCGGAGTCGTGGATCGTCAGCATCTTGCGGCCGAGGATCCAGCCGTCCTTCGTGACGGCGTCCGCGATCTCCATGTGCCACGGCGCCCGGGTGGACGAGCAGAGGAACTCCTCCTCGCGCGTCCAGCGCCACTTCGCCGGCCGGCCCGACTTGAGGGCGAGCAGCGAGCAGATCGTCTCCGTCGCCGTGTCGACCTTGCCGCCGAAGCCGCCGCCGACCGTGCCGCCGACGAACTTGAACTTGTTCAGGGGCTGCTCGAGGTGAGCGGCGACGACGCCCATCGAGAAGTAGAGCGCCTGCGTGCACGAGTAGATCGTCAGCCGGCCGCTCGGCTCGGGCACGACCTGGCAGACCTGCGTCTCGAGCGGCACGTGCTCGATCGCCGCGGGCCGGTAGACGCCTTCGACGATCGTGTCCGCCTGGTCGAACGCCCACTCGATGTCGCCCTTCCGGATCTGGCGGCGGTCCATCTCGTTCTCGAAGTGGGGGTACCAGTTGCCCCAGTGGTGGATCTGCGGGGCATCGGCGTCGAACGCCTTGCGCACGTCGAAAAGTGCGGGGCGCTCGTCCAGCTCGAGCTTGATGGCCGCTACGGCCTCGTTCGCCGTGTCCTCGTCCGCCGCGGCCACGGCCGCGATCGGCTGGCCCTTGTAACGCACGTCGTCCTGTGCGAGCAGCGGCTCGTCGCCGGGGATCCCGAGCGCCGAGAGATGGCCGTAGACGTTCAGCGGCACGTCCGCGTGCGTGACCACCGCGTGGACGCCCTTGATCTTCTCGGCCGGGCCGGTGTCGAGGGCCGTGATGCCGGCGTGGTGGACGGGCGAGCGCAACGCCTTCACGGCGAGCGTGCCGGGTACCTGGACGTCGTCGACGTACACCGTGCGACCGGTGACGTGGCCGATGCCGTCGTACCGCGGCAGCCGTGCTCCGACGGCTTTCACTACAGATCACCTCCCGAGGTCATGCCTGCGCTCGCCGCCGTCACGGTCAGGTCGAAGGAGTCTCCGCGCGCGGCGGCGGCCACGGCGTCGACGATCTTCACGTAGCCGGTGCAGCGGCAGACGTGCCCGGAGAGCGCCTCCTGGATCGCCTCCCGGTCGTCGCTGCCACCCGCCTCGATGTAGGCCTGCGCAGCCATGAGCATCCCGGACGTGCAGTAGCCGCACTGCGCCGCGTAGTGGTGGACGAAGGCCTGCTGCACCACACCGAGGTTTGCCGGCGTCCCGAGGCTCTCGGCGCTGCGCACCTCCGCTCCGTCGAGCGCGCCGACCGGCAGCAGGCAGGCGCGGCGCGCCTCGCCGTCGACGAGGACGGTGCAGGCGCCGCAGCCGCCCTGCTCGCAGCCGACCTTCGGGCTCATGACGCCGAGCTCCTCGCGGAGCACACGCAGGAGCGGCGTCAGCGGGCCGCTCTCGACCTCGTGCGTCGTGCCGTTGACGGTGAGGTTCATCCGATCTCCTTCAGCTCGGTGAGGACGCGGCCGACGAGCACGGGCAGCGTGCGCTCCCGGTACCACGCGGAGGCGAGCGCGTCGTCCCCGAGGCTGACGTCGCCGAGCGCGGCGCGCCCGGCCGCGTCGGGGTCGTCGGCCTGCGCCTCGGCAGCCGGCAGCCGCACGGCGTGCCCCTCGACGCCGCTCGCCGCCAGGCGGATCGAGCCGTCCGCGGCGCGCGCAGCCGCGACCGCGAGCGATGTGTAGTCGTGGGTGTGCGGGCGGTCGAGGCAGAGCCACGCACCGGCTGCGGCCTCCTCGTAGGTGACATCGAGGACGAGCCGGCCCTGACGGGCCGCGAGGAACTCCTCGAGCGGCTGCGACTGCTCGCCGCCTGTCCCCGTCGAGCGCACGGTTGCGCCGAGCGCAAGCAGCGGCGCCTGCAGGTCGCCTCGCGGCGCACCCGCCCCGACACCCGCGCAGAGATTGCCGCCGACGGTGCCCTGGGCGCGGATCTCCGTGTCCGCGACGTTTGCGGCGCACGGCCCGAGCGGTGCCGGCAGGCCCGTCAGCTCGGCGACCGGTGTGGTGGCCCCGATCGTCACCGTCGAGCCGTTGCTCGTGACGCCTCCGAGGCCGGCCCGGCCGAGCAGGATGGTCTTGGCGGGATGCAGCCGGCCGTGGGCGATGTCGGGCATCACGATCGTGCCGCCGGCGATCACCGTCACCCCTGCGCCGTCCCCGAAGGCCGCGGCCGCCTCGTCGGCGGACGACGGAATCAGGACTTCGGACGAACTCATGCACTCACCCTTCGTCGCGTGGAGAGGATCGACAGAAGGATCGAGTCTAGTCGCGCGAATCCGGCCTCAGAAAGGGTCTGCACGACTCGCGCGCCATATCGCGCCACAGCGCCTCGACCCGCAGCGTGTCCTATGGCGCGGAGCTATCGCTCCGCGAGGACCTATCGGTCGTCGTCGGCGAGCGCGATCGCGGGTCGCGCCTGCGGCGGCAGGCGCATCGCCAGCAGGTCCAGCCAGAGCTCGTTCGCCGTCTTCGCCTCGGGGCGCTCGTCGTCGAGCCAGCTCGCCGGAAGCAGGCGCGTGGCGCGCTCGCGGCGCCAGCTGGCCTGCCAGCGGGAGAGCAGACGGGTGTCGACGGTGCCCATGCACCGCGTGTATCGGCAAGCTGCAGGGACTTCGTGATGGGCCGGTTGGCCTACGGGCGCGGCGCAGAGGTCACGGGTCGCCCGCCGCGACCGCAGCCGCGGCCTCGAGGAGCGCCGGGACACCACGTTCCAGCAGTCGTCCGAACGGGTCGTCCGCACCACGCTCGCCGCGGAGGTGGCGGCCGTAGATCGCCTCGCAGAAGACAGCGGATTTCCACAGCGCGAGCGCCTCGTACCAGGCGAGGTGGCCGACCGGCCGGCCGGACCGCTCGGCGTACCGGGAAGCCAGCTCGTCGCGGCGCGGGAAGCCCTCGAGGCGCGTCACCGGCGTCAGCGCGAGCGGGCTGCCGTCCCAGGTCGACAGGAGGTAGCCGACGTCCGCGAGCGGATCGCCGATCGTCGCCAGCTCCCAGTCGAGCACCGCCGCGAGCCGCGCCGGGGGCGCAGGATCGAAGAGCACGTTGCCGAGCCGGTAGTCGCCGTGGACGACGGTCGCCGCCCCGGACTCCGGCCGCTCCGCGTCGAGCCACGCCGCCACCTCGCCCACGAGTGGCAGCTCGCGCGTCGCGTTCACCTCCCAGAGCCCGGAGAAGCGGCGCACCTGGCGCTCGAGGTACCCGGTCGGCTTGCCGAAGCCCTCGAGCCCCGCCCCGACCCAGTCGACGGCGTGGATCTCGACGAGCGCGTCGACGAGCTCCTCGGCCACGCGGCGCCGCTCTGGGGGCGAGTCGAGCGGCTGCGGGACGGCGTCGCTGACGACCCCGCCCTCGACGAAGCCCATGACGTAGAACGGCACGCCGAGCACGGACTCGTCCTCGCAGACGGCGAGGATCTCGGGCACGCGAGCGCCCTTCGCGCCGAGCGCACGCTGGACGGAGGCCTCTCGCACCATGTCGTGGGCCGACGGCGGCAGCGGCGGCCGCGGTGGGCGCCGCAGGACGACCCGCTCGCCGGAGCCGCGCTCGACGAGGAACGTGACGTTCGACTGGCCGCCGCCGATGCGGGTGGCGTCGAGGCGGCCCGAGCCGAGCCCGCGGTCGTCGAGCCAGGCCCGCAACGGCTCGACGACCAGGAGCGGCGCCATCGGCAGCTCGCGCGCCTGCTCGGGGGTGGCCACGA
Source organism: uncultured Gaiellaceae bacterium (assembly GCA_963733065.1). Classification (GTDB taxonomy): domain Bacteria; phylum Actinomycetota; class Thermoleophilia; order Gaiellales; family Gaiellaceae; genus CAVTBT01. Next base: position 125,645 of record CAVTBT010000003.1, on the reverse strand, counting down.
TCTCCACGCTCCGATTCTCGACGAGTACGCTGCGACCGTGACGGCCTTCGCGTCGATCGACGACCTCGAAGCCGCGCTGCGCGGCGCCGACTACCTCCCCGACCGGGGCCTCGCGACCGCGCTCTACCTCTCGCAGGCGCTAAGCAAGCCGCTGCTCCTCGAGGGCGAGGCCGGGGTCGGCAAGACCGAGGCCGCGAAGGCGCTCGCGCGGGCGCGCGCCGCGCGGCTGATCCGGCTGCAGTGCTACGAGGGCCTCGACGTCGCGCATGCCGTCTACGAGTGGAACTACCCGCGCCAGCTGCTGCACATCCGCGCGGCGCAGGAGGGCACGGTCAGCGAGGACGAGCTGTTCGGGCCGGAGTTCCTGATCAGGCGGCCGCTGCTCGAGGCGATCGACGCCGACGAGCCGGTCGTGCTCCTGATCGACGAGGTCGACCGCGCCGACGAGGAGTTCGAGGCCTTCCTGCTCGAAGTGCTCTCGGACTTCCAGATCACGATCCCCGAGATCGGGACGATCCGCGCGCGCACGGTGCCGTCCGTGATCCTCACCTCGAACCGGACGCGCGAGCTGCACGACGCTCTCAAGCGGCGCTGCCTCTTCCACTGGATCGGCCATCCCACGATCGACCGCGAGATCGACATCGTGCGGCTGCGCGTCCCCGGCGTGCCCGAGCGGCTCGCGGCCGAGGCGGCGGCGTTCGTCCGCGGCCTGCGCACGCTCGACCTGGCCAAGCCGCCGGGCGTCGCCGAGACGATCGACTGGGCGCATGCGCTCGCCGCCCTCGGCCGGCAGGAGCTCGACGCCGAGGTGGTGGAGCAGACCCTCGGCTCCGTGTTGAAGTACCGCGAGGACATCGACGCGGTGCAGGACGACACGCTCGGGCGTCTCGTCGAGGAGGCGCGGGCGGCCGCGAGCCGCTGACCGCCGTGGCGGGCAACGCGCTCACCGGCCACGTCGTCACGTTCGGCCGCGTGCTGCGCGAGGCGGGGGTCGAGGTCGGCCCGGGACGGATCGCCGACGCGCTGTCGGGGCTGGACCTTGTCGATCTCACCGACCAGAGCGACGTGTACTGGACCCTGCGCCAGACGCTCGTCTCGCGTCACGACGAGCTGGACGTCTTCGACCGGGCGTTCGCCGCGTGGTTCCTGCGCGCGCCGGTGGCGCCCACGTGGCGGGGCGTGCCGCCGCCGGTCACCAAGCGCCCCGTGCAGCTGGCGCGCGCCTCGTCCGATCCGGGCCTCGCGGAGGACGAGCAGCACGAGGGCGACCCGCTCGAGCTCGGCGCGTCGGCGCACGAACTGCTCCGCGACAAGGACTTCGCGGCCATGACGCCGGAGGAGTTCGCGCGCGCACGGCGGCTCATCCAGACGGTGGCGCAGACGAGGCCGCTGCGGCGCTCGCGGCGGCTGCGCCGCGACGATGCCGGCGAGCGGCTCGACCTGCGCCGCCTCGTCCGGCGCTCGCTCCGCACCGGCGGCGAGCCGCTCGACCGCTGCTTCCGCGCGCGGAAGGAGGTGCCGCGCAAGCTCGTCGTCCTCTGCGACGTCTCGGGGTCGATGGAGGCGTACACCCGCGCGCTGCTGCTCTTCCTGCACGCGGCCGTCGGCGCGGGGCGCGGCGTCGAGGCGTTCGCGTTCGGCACGCGGTTGACGCGGCTCACGCCCGATCTCGAGACGCGCGACCCCGAGGCCGCGCTCGAGCGCGCCTCCGCGAAGGTCGTCGACTGGGGCAGCGGCACGCGCATCGGCACGTCCCTCAAGGACTTCAACGACGAGTACGGACGGCGTGCGCTGACCCGCGGCGCGGTGGTGGTCGTCGTCTCTGACGGGTGGGAGCGGCAGGATCCCGAGCTCGTCGGCCGCGAGATGGCGAGGCTCGCCCGTCAGGCGTACGCGGTCGTCTGGGTCAATCCGCTCAAGGGGAACCCCGAATACCAGCCGCTCGCGGGCGGCATGCGCGCGGCGCTGCCGTTCGTCGACCGGTTCCTGCCCGGCCACAACCTGAGCAGCCTCGAGGAGCTGGCGGCGGTGCTCGCCGGCATCGAGCATCGGCACGCTGCGTAGCCGGAGGGCCAAACTCCTCCGATACTCTCGCCGGAGCGGCGCGACGTGCGCCCGGCACCGAGAGGAGGCAACCGCGTGAAGGAGATCCTGCCCGAGGTCGAGCGCTGGCTCGAGGACGGCGAGAAGGTGGTCGTGGCGACGGTCGTCGCAACCCGGCGCTCGGCGCCCCGTCCGGTCGGAACCTCTCTGGCGGTGTCCGAGTCGGGGGCCATGTGCGGCTCCGTGTCGGGCGGCTGCGTGGAGAGCGACGTCTTCGAGAATGCCCAGGAGGTGCTTGCCACGGGCGAGCCGCGGATGGTGTCGTACGGGATCTCGGACGATCAGGCGTGGAGCGTCGGCCTGCCGTGCGGCGGCGAGATCGACGTCTTCCTGGAGCGCGTCGAGTGAAGCTGGTCGAACGCCTGGCCGTCCTGGCCGGATCCGGCGAGCGCGGCGTCCTCTTCACGATCGTCGAGGGCGACGGCATCGGCCGCAAGCTGCTCGTCGTCGAGAACGGCGAGACGCTTGGCGACGGGCCTCCGGAGCTGGGGGAGGCTGCGGACGAGATCCAGCGCGGCGGCCGGAACCGCCTGCTCCAGCTCGACGGCCGCAAGGTCTTCGCCGAGGTCTACGGCCCGCCGCCGCGGCTGCTCGTCTACGGGGCGGTCGACACCGCCGAGGCCATGTGCCGGGGCGCGAAGCTGCTCGGCTGGACGGCCATCGTCGGCGACGCGCGCGCGAAGTTCGCGACGCCCGAGCGGATCCCGTCGGCCGACGAGCTCATCGTCGCGTGGCCCGAGGAGACGCTCGCACAGGTGGCGCCCGACCACCAGACGGCGATCGTCGTCCTCACCCACGACGACAAGTTCGACGAGCCGGCGCTCCAGGGCGCGCTCGCGACCGACGCGTTCTACATCGGCGCGCTCGGCTCGCGGCGAAACCAGGAGCGGCGGCGCGAGCGGCTGCTCGAGCTCGGCGTCGAGGAGCAGGCGCTGGAGCGGATCCACGGGCCCTGCGGCCTCGACGTCGGCGCGGACAGCCAGGAGGAGACCGCACTCTCGATCCTGGCCGAGATCCTCGCCGTCCGCGCAGGCAGGGGCGGCGGTTCGCTCCGCGAGGCGAAGCAGCGCATCCACGTCGAAGTCGAGTAGCGCGGCGTGGCAGCACGGGTCGTCTGGATCACGATCGCGCCCGTCAAGGGGCTGGCGCTCTCCTCGCTCGAGGAGGCCCGGCTCGAGCGCAGTGGTGTGGCCGGCGACCGTGCCTTTCACCTGCTCGACACCGCCGGTCGGCTCGTCAACGGGAAGCGGCTCGGCCGGCTGATGGCCGTGCGGGCGGACGCGGCGAACGGCGCCCTCCGCCTGCACCTGCCGGACGGCACCGAGGTCGCCGGCGACGTCGAGCTCGGCGAGCGCGTCGAGACGGACTTCTACGGCCGGTCCGTGCCCGGGCACCTCGTCGTGGGGCCATGGTCCGAGGCCTTGTCGCGCACCGCGGGCGAGCGCGTGCGGCTCGTGCGGGTCGACGAGGCGGGCGACGGCGTCGACCGCGGGCTCGAGGCCGCCGTCACGCTGCTCGGCACCGCGTCCCTGGACGCCCTCGCCGGCGCGGCGGGGCTCCCGGAGCGCCCCGACGCGAGGCGCTTCCGCATGCTCCTCGGCGTCGACGGCGTCGGAGCGCACGAGGAGGACACGTGGCTCGGCTGCCGTGTGCGGGTCGGCGAGGCGGTCGTCGTGCCGCGCGGCAACGTCGGGCGGTGCGCCGTGACGTCCTACGACCCGGACACGTGCGAGCGCGACCTCGACACGCTTCGCATCCTGCGCGACTACCGGGCGACCGTGCTCACGACCGAGCCGTTGCCGTTCGGAGTGTGGGGCGAGGTCGCCGAGCCCGGCCGAATTGCCCTCGGCGACCCCGTCCTGGTCGAGTAGCGCCACCTCGACCGATGCGAGGTGCTCCGCGGCCGCGAAGCGGCCGCCTTCAGGGATTTGCGCGCCGGAAGTCCGCGCGAGCGGACTTCCGGCATGCGACGGCTAACCCGGGCTCGTACGTGATCTCGTACACCAGGCCGTCGGGTGCGCGGAAGTGCTGCCACCGATAGCCGTCGGGCGTCCCGTCGGGCTCGCCCATCAGCTCGACGCCCTCGGTCGCCGCCAGCTCCGCCCGCGCCGCCTCGAAGTCGTCGACGAGGAAGCCGATGACGATCTGGTTCGGCTCGAACTGACCCGGGTCGCCGGCCCCCGGTGCGAAGAGCTCGAACTTGGCCCCGTCGGCCGTCTGCATGACGCAGATCTTGTCGTCCTCGTACTCGACGCTCATGCCGAGGACACCGGTCGCGAACGCGCGCATCTCGGCCGTGCGGTCGGTGCTGACCCCCGCCCAGCCGATGCCGCGCACGCGCACGGACGCACCGTATCCACCCTGGTAGCGTCGCGATGTGGCCACCGCGATCGTCACGGGCTCGGCACGCGGCCTCGGCGAGGCGATCGCGCGGCGGCTGCACGCCGACGGCTATCGCGTGGTGCTCGCGGACATCGACGCCGTCGGCGCCCAGCGACTCGCGGCGGAGCTCGGACGGCGCGCCGTGGCGGTGGAGCACGACGTCCGCAGCGAGGAGTCCTGGGAGACCCTGGCCGAGCGTGCCGGCGGCGATGTCGAGGCGCTCGTCAACAACGCCGCCCGCACCGAGATCCGGCCGTTCTTCGAGATTCCGCTCGAGGAGTGGGACGACGTCCTCGCGACGAACCTGCGCGGCACGTACCTCGGCATCCGGGTGATCGGTGCGCTGCTGCGCGACCGCGGGAGCGGCCGCATCGTCAACCTCTCGAGCGTCGCCGGCCAGAACAGCCGCGCCGTGACCGGCGTCCACTACGCCACGTCGAAGGCGGCCATCGTCGCGCTCACGCGCCACGCCGCGACCGAGCTCGCGCCGCACGGCGTCACCGTCAACGCCGTCGCTCCGGCCGCCATCGAGGGCCCCATGGTCGCGACGGTGCCGCCGGAGCGGCTCGAGGCGATGGTGAAGACGATCCCGGTCGGGCGTCTCGGCCGTCCGGAGGAGGTCGCCGCGCTCGTGTCGTTCCTGCTCTCGGAGGACGCCGGCTTCGCCACCGGCGCCACGTTCGATCTGAACGGCGGCATGTTGATGCGGTGAGGCCCGGGCTCGAGCGCCCGGGCCTCACCCGTTGCCGCCGTGTCAGTCGCCGATGCGGACGACCGCGCCGGCGTCGGGGCCGAACACCGCACCGGTCGTGACGTAGATGCCGCCACGGCCGACCGCGACGCCGCCCGGGAACAGCAGTGTCCCCGGCGCGAGCTCCCGCTTGTCGCCGTCCTCATCGACCTCGTACAGCGCTCCGATCGGCGGCGCGCCGAGCACCTCGACGGCCCAGAGGCTGTCCTTGGCGATCTCGAGCGGGTACATGGTCCCGTGCCGCCCGAACGCGAGGTCGATCAGCGACGAGTAGCCGCTGGCGAAGGTCGTACAGGCGCCACGGTCGTCGTTCTCGGGATCGCACGTCGCTTCGATCACGTCCGGTTCGATGCGCCAGATCCGCGAGGTTCCCGGGCTGAACGGGAAGCCCTTCAGCTCCGTCACGTAGTACGCGTCGTCGGGCCCGACGGTCACCGATGTAGGCACGGCTTCGGCGGGCGTCGGCGTGCCAGGCGGCGGCGCGGGGAACGGCGGCGTGCCCTCCGGCCAGGGGACTTCCTCCGGCAGGAAGCGCGCGACCGTCGTGATGCGCCCGAACCGCTCGTCGACGAGCAGCAGGTCGTTGCCGGCCGCGTCCGTCACGAGCACCTTCCGGTCGGGCAGCAGGGCGAGCCCGTTCGGGTTCGACTCCGTGGGATTGTCCTCGAGGTCGGCGCGATCGGGGTCGGTCTGCTGGTAGGCGCCGATGTCGGCGACGACCTCAACCGTCCCGTTCCGCCTGATGCGGACGAGCGTGGACGGCGGGGCGGGCCCGCCGGGCGGGGCGTCCCCGGCGACGACCGCGTAGATCCGGCCGTTGCGGCGAACCGCGACGTCGACGACGCCCGGCAAGTCGGCGACCGCCTCGACGTCGGCCTTGTGCTTCTTGAGCTCGACCTCGCTGATGCCCGTGAGCGACTCCGCCACGAGCAGATCCCCGTGCTCTCCGACCGCGAGCCCACGCGGGTTGTCGAGGCCCTCCACGACCGTCGTGCTCTCGGGCGCGCCTCCGGCGGCGCCCGTGGCGAGCACGCCGGCCGCGACCAACGCGACGACTCCGAGCAGACTGCGCCGCATCCGTCTGTCGTTCATGTCGCTCCTTTCTCGATCCGTCCCGGAAGATGCCGATCCTGCCACCCTGTGCCCACCCGTGCCGGTGGGAAACGGCTACTCCGGGTCGCCGCCCGGTGGTAGCGTCGCCGCGTCACCGCCTCGAACCGAAGGGGGATGCGATTTGAGCACGATGGCCACGCCGGGGATCGACGCCAAGTCCGACGCGATCTACGAGCTCGTCGAGGAGGGCTCTGAGGTCGAGCAGGCGGCGACCGGCTTCACGTTCACCGAGGGGCCGATCTGGCATCCCGACGGCTACCTCCTCTTCTCGGACATGCCGGGCGACGTCCGGCGCAAGTACACACCCGGGCAGGGCGTCGAGGAGGTGATGCGGCCGAGCTTCAAGTGCAACGGGCTGACGCTCGACGCCGACCTCAACCTCCTCGTCTGCGAGCACGTGACGAGCGCGCTGTGGCGTGAGCGCTCCGACGGCTCACGCGAGGTGCTCGCCTACCACTACGAAGGCAAGTACCTGAACAGCCCGAACGACGTGACCGTCCGCTCGGACGGCACCATCTACTTCTCGGACCCGTGGTACGGGCGCATGCCGGGCTTCGGGATCGAGCGCGAGCGCGAGCTCGGCTGGCAGGGGGTCTTCCGCATCCCGCCGGGCGGAGGCCAGGATCAGCTCGAGCTGGCGGCCCCGAAGCAAGAGTTCGACATGCCGAACGGCCTCTGCTTCTCGCCGGACGAGTCGCTGCTCTACATCAACGACACGCCGCGGGCGCACATCAAGGTCTTCGACGTGGCGGCCGACGGATCGCTCTCGAACGGCCGCATGTTCTTCGAGGGCGTCGGCACCGGCGTCATCGAGGAGGGCATCCCGGACGGGATGAAGTGCGACGAGCGCGGCAACATCTGGGTGACCGGCCCCGGCGGCGTCTGGGTGATCAGCGCGGCCGGCGAGCACCTGGGAACCATCCGCGTGCCCGAGAACACCGGCAACATGAGCTGGGGCGGGGCCGACTGGCACACGCTGTTCATCCCGAGCTCCACGTCCCTGTACTCGATCACCACGACCGTGGGGCCGCGGCGCGAGCCCTACATGCGCTGAAAGGAGCTGCGGTGAACGACCAGCTCACGCTGAACCCGAAGACGACTGTGCTGATCATCCAGGACCTGCAGAACGACGTGATCAGCGAGGGCGGCGCCTTCGCGGGGGACGGAGGCTTTGCGCACGCGCAGAGCCAGAACGTGGTCGAGAACGTCGCCGGTCTGGCCGACGCCGCACGAGGCGCGGGCATCCCCGTCATCCACGTGCATTTCGTCGTCGATCCCGGTGCACCCGGGACGAAGCAGAACGCCGGTCTCTACCAGGCGGTCAAGGAGGGCAACGCACTCGTTCGCGGCACCTGGGGCGCCGCGGCGGCACCTGGCGTCGAGCCGCAAGAGGGCGACATCGTCGTCGAGAAGATGCGGACGAGCGCCTTCTACAACACACGGCTGATGACCCTGCTGCAGGGGTTCGGCACCGAGACTGTCCTCGTCACGGGTGCGTGGACGCACATGTCGATCGAGCACACGGCCCGCTACGGCGCGGATGCCGGCTTCCGCATGATCGTGGTTCCGGACTGCTGCTCGTCCATCAACGACGAGTGGCACAACGCCGGGCTCAACTACGCCCTCACGGCGATCGGCGAGGTCTTTGCGCGGGACGAGGTGCTCGAGGCGATCGACGCCGAGGTGCCCGCGTAAGTCGAGTCGACGGGCCGCGGCTCCGAGCTCGGGAGCCGCGGCCCGCGATAGGCGCGGGCTATCGGCTCAGGTCGTGCGCAGGCGCGCGCGGACATCGTGGAGCCGGGCGGACTCGACGGCCGTGGCGACCGCCAGGATGCCGATCACGACGGCGAGCAGCCAGAGCGCGTCGAGCCGGCCCAGAACGAGCACCGCCGCGACGGCCAGGGCGCCCGCGGCCGCCCGCTCCCACGCGACGCGGCGCAGCACGCGGAGCCGCCCGAGCACGAAGCCGAGCACGAAGGAGGCCGCGCCGAGACCGAGGGCCGCGCGGCCGGCGTCGGAGAGCGGGTCGGCCGGGTGCTCGAGCGTCTTCTTCGCGGCCACGGCGAACAGGATGATCCCGAGCACGATCGGGTAGTGGAAGATCGAGAACACGTCCCGCGCCACCGGCCCGCGCTCGTCCGGCGTCGTCGCGGCGAGCGAGCGCTCCATGCCGAGCGCCGCGAAGTCGAAGTACGCCCACCACAGCACCGCCGCGCCGCCGAAGGCGATAGCCACGGCGGCCGCGAACGTCGCGTCGCGTTCCAGATCGGCGGCTCCGGCGCCGATGGCGACGATCGATTCGCCGAGCGCGATGATGACGAAGAGCGCGTACCGCTCGGCGAAGTGCGCGGGTGAGACGCGGAAGCCGGTGCCGGAGCTCATGGTGAGCGCTCCGCCGACGTCGATCGCCAGCGCCGCCGCCCAGATCCAGGCGCGGCCGGGGCCGTCGACGAAGCCACCGATCAGGACGAGAGTCGGCGCGACGAGGAACCACGGTGCGAGGCGCTTGATCGCCGCTTGGTGCGCTGGATCGCTCCGTAGACCCCAGACGTAGAGCGCGATGTGCAGCACGCGAACCGTGAAGTAGGGGAGGGCGAACCACGCCCCCTGCGCCTCGTAGGCCTTCGGCACCGCCAGCGCGAGCGTGAAGCTCCCGCCCATGGCCAGGAGGTAGAGAATGCGGACACCGGTGCTGTCGACGTCGATTGCGTTCGTCAGCCAGGCGTAGGCGCCCCACGCCCACCAGACGAGCCCGAGCACGAGCGCCGCGCGGGCGTAGCCGGCGACGGTCTGATCGTCGATGAACAGGCTCGTGACCTGCGTGATCGCGAAGACGAAGACGAGATCGAAGAAGAGCTCGAGGTAGCTCGTCCGGCGCTCCTCCTCGGCCTCGGTCTCTCGCGGCGCGACGAACGACGCGTGCTCCGTCGAGGCGCCTGCGGGCGTGGCCATCGGGTCACTGTATGCGCGGCCGGTTGCTACGCGGCGCGGCCTGGGCTGTCGTCGTCGCTCGGCCGCTCGCCGTCCTTGGGCGTCACGCCGTACGCACCGATCCGCGTCACGATGCTCGAGCCTTCTTCCTCGGGGCGTTTCTTCGATCCACGCCTGCGGAGCGGCCTCGACGGCTTCTTCGGCGCCAGCGCCTCGGCCTGCGCTCGCTCCAGAGCCTCCTGCCGCTTCCGCTCCTCCTCGACCCGTTTCCGCTCCGCCTCGGCCGCCTTCCGCTGCTCCGCCTCTTCACGGCGCCGCGCCTCCGCGGCCAGCTGCTCCTGCTCGCGCTCGATCGCCTGCTGGCGCTTTCGCTCCTCGGCGACGCGGCGGCGCTCGTCCTGCTCGGCGCGGCGGGCCTGCTCGCGCTCGCGCTTCTCTTCGGCGGCGCGGGCCGCCTCCTGCTCCCGCAGCATGATCTCCTGGCGCTTGCGCTCGTCCTCCGCGCGGGCGCGCTCGGCCTCCGCGAACCTGCGGGCCTCGTCACGCCGGCGCTTCTCCTCCTCGGCATGCGCCAGCGCCTGCTCGCGCTCCAGCTCCTCCTGACGCCCGCGTGCCTCCGCGATCCGTCGGCGCTCGGCCTCCGCGGCGCGGCGCTCGGACTCGGCCATCCGGCGGGCCTCGGCGCTGCGGCGCTTCTCCTCCTCGGCGCGCGCCTCCTCCCGCTCGCGCTCGAGCGCCTCCTGCTGCTTGCGCGCCTCCGCAACGCGGCGGCGCTCGGCCTCCTCGGCGCGGCGCTGCTCCTCCGCGAGGCGTCGCTCCTCGTCGCGGCGCCGCTTCTCCGCTTCCTCGCCGGCTCGCGCCTGCTCGCGCGCCAGCGCGTCCTGTCGCTTGCGCTCCTCGGCGGCCTTGCGCTGTTCGGCCTCTTCGGCGCGCTGCACCTCCTGCTGCAGGCGGAGCGCCTGCTCGGCAAGCTCGCGCTCGCGTGCCTGCTCGGCGGCCTGCTGCTCGCGCTGCTGCTGCTCCCGGCGTGTCCTGGCGTCGACAAGCTTGCGCTCCTCGGCCTGGGCCTGCGCGCGCGCGGCCTTCTGTGCCTCGCGCTGTTCCCGCTCCTGGGCCCGCTTCGCCTCGGCCTCCGCCGCCCGTCGCCGGGCCGCGGCCCCCTCGAGCTCGACGACCTTGCGCCGCTCCTCCTCGGCGAGCTTGCGCGCCGCCGCCCGCTCCCGGTCCTTCTCGGCGCGCTCGGCGGCCTTCCGCTTCCGCTCCTCATCGCGGAGCCTGCGCTCCTCCTTCCGCTGGGCCTCGTCCGCCTCGCGCCGGCGAACCTCCTCGGCCTCGCGCTCCTGCTCCAGCCGGAGCTCCTCGAGCCGCAAGCGCTCCCGCTCCGCGGCCGCGGCCTGGCGCTGGTCGTCGAGGGCGCGCATCTCGGCCGGGAACGCCAGCCGGACGGCGTCACCGGTCTCCCGCACGGCGATGTCGCCGGCCAGGAACCAGACGTTCCGGAACGCGCTCTCGGTCGCCTCCCGGTTGTCCCAGTAGCCCGCGAACAGGCCCGGCGCTCCCTCACGCACCGCGAGGTCGCCCGCGTCGCCGGGCTCGACCTCGTCGCCGATCTCGTCGATCACGCCGACGCGGCTGCCGGGGAGCGGGACGCCCACGGAGCCCGAGTACGCGGCCGTGCCACGTGGATCGGCGGCGACGACGCCGCTCTCGGGCGTGCTGTAGCACGACCGGATCGAGATGTCGAAGCGATCGCGGAACGCAGCGTGCGTCGCGGCCGGCACCGGGTCGCCGATGCACACCGCCTCGCGGACACCCGAGAGGTCGTCCGCTGCGCGACCCCGGGCTGCGGCCATCTCGTGGTACTCGTCGGCCGACTGCACCACCACTGTGACGCGGAGCAGCTCGAGCAGCTCGAGCCGCGCCGCGGGATCGGCGAGCGGCTGGTGGAGAACGACCTCGGCGCCCTGCGCCCACGCCCCGAACACGGTCATCAGGAATTCGGGCGAGCCGGGCTCGGCGGTGCACCACACGCGGTCGCGCCGTCCGGCCGCGAGCCAGTGGCGCGCGCGCGACGCGCCGCGCAGCGTCGAGTCATGCGTGTGGGCCGCCAGCCGCGCGCTGCCGTCCTCGCCGCGCACCGGCAGCAGCAGCGCGATGTCGTCCGTCCGAGTCTCGGACGTGCCGACGGCGACCGCCAGCGCGCTGTCGGCGGGCGCCACCTCCTCGAGCCAGATGGCCGGTGGCGCCGCCTCGGTCGTGGCCACGATCTTCCGCGCCGTGCCGCTCGCGATCATGCGCTTCGCCTCGCTGATCCGGACGACGGCGGCGAGGTCGCCGGGCATCATCGACGGCGGGCAGGGCACGGCGATGCAGCCTGCCTTCAGCACGCCGAAGACCGCGCCAACCCACGCCGCGCCCTCGTCGGCGAGCACGACGACGCGTTCGCCTTGCCGGACGCCCTGATCCTGGAGCGTGGCCGCCCAGCCGGCGGCCAGCCGGCCGAGCTCGAGCAGCGTCACGCGCGCGATGACGTCCGTCTCGTCGACGAAGGCGAAGGCACGGCGCTTGACCTCGACGGCCCGGCGCTCGACGAGCTCGCGCGTCACGTTGGCGCGGCGAGGCTCGTTCCGACGGCGCTGAGGAGCTGCCCGGGCCGTCACGCCTCGCCTCGCCAGCGTTCGAGGTAGTCCTCGCGAACCGGCCGGAAGATATCCAGCACCGTGGCACCCTCCGGCCCGCAGTAGGCGGAGTGCGGCACGCCGCCGGGCAGGACGTAGCCCTCCATGGGCCCGAGCTCGTGGGCGATCCCGTCCACGACGAGCGCCTGCATGCCGCGCAGGACGACGCCGAGCTGCTCGTGGTCGTGGCTGTGCAGCGACACCTCGGCGCCCGGCTCGAAGTCGATCAGATTCAGCATCGCGCCCTCGCCGAAGAGCGGCCGCCCCGAGACGCCGGCGGCGAGCTCGAACGGGCGGACGTCGTCGAAGCGCACGAACTGCGGCTCCATAGCCCGATTATCCTTGCGTCCGTGACCTTGGTCGAGAGCGATTTCGTCCTCAGCCGAGCGTACGTGGCCGGCGAGTGGGTGGATGCCGACGACGGCGCGACGTTCCCGGTGCTCGATCCTGCCTCTGGTGAGACGATCGCGGACGTGCCCCGGATGGGCGCGTCCGAGACGCGGCGCGCGATCGAGGCGGCCCATCGGGCCCAGCCCGCGTGGCGCGCACGTCCCGCCAGGGAGCGCGCTGCGATCCTGCGCCGGCTGGGCGATCTCATGCTCGGCCACGCCGAGGAGCTGGCCGTCCTGATGACGCGGGAGCAGGGCAAGCCGGTGGCCGAGAGCCGGGTCGAGATCGCCTACGCGGCGTCGTTCTTCGAGTGGTTCGCCGAGGAGGCGAAGCGCGTCTCCGGCTCGACGGTGCCGAGCCCGTGGGCCGACCGGCGCGTGCTCGTGACGAAGGAACCGGTGGGCGTCACCGGCGGGATCATCCCGTGGAACTTTCCCTCGGCGATGGTCACGCGCAAGTCCGCCCCCGCGCTCGCCGCGGGCTGCACCATGGTGCTCAAGCCCGCCGAGCAGACGCCGCTCTCGGCGCTGGCCGTCGGCAGGCTCGCCGAGGAGGCCGGCCTGCCGGCAGGCGTCCTGTCGATCGTGACCGGCGACGCCGAGGACGCGCCGGCGATCGGCGGCGAGCTGACCTCGAACCCCCTCGTCCGCAAGCTCGGCTTCACGGGGTCGACCGAGGTGGGCAAGCTGCTCATGCGGCAGTGCGCGGCCCAGGTCAAGAAGGTGACGCTGGAGCTCGGCGGCAACGCGCCGTTCATCGTCTTCGACGACGCCGACCTCGACACCGCGGTGGCCGCGGCCACGCTCTGCAAGTACCGCAACTCCGGCCAGACGTGCATCTCCGCGAACCGGATCCTCGTGCAGGACGGGATCTACGACGCGTTCGTCGGGCGCTTCGCCGAGGCAGCGGCCGCGCTGAAGGTCGGCGGCGGGTTCGAGGAAGGCGTGAGCGTCGGCCCTCTCATCGACCGGCCCGCGGTCGAGAAGGTCGAGCGGCACGTCGCCGACGCCCGCGACCGGGGCGCCGAGCTGCTCCTCGGCGGCGAGGGGCTCGGCGGGCAGTTCTACCGCCCGTCGGTGCTGACGGGCGTCCCCGCGGACGCGGCGATGAGCACCGAGGAGACGTTCGGCCCGGTCGCGGGCATCGCCCGCTTCTCCTCCGAGGAGGACGCCGTGCAGATCGCGAACGCCACCCCGTACGGGCTCGCCGCGTACTTCTGCGCCACCCGCAACGACCGGATCTGGCGCGTCGGCGAGGCGCTCGAGTACGGCATGGTCGGGATCAACACGGGCCTGCTGTCGACCGAGGTCGCGCCCTTCGGCGGGGTGAAGGAATCCGGCATCGGCCGCGAGGGCTCGAGCTACGGGATCGACGAGTGGGTGGAACTGAAGTACTGGAACCTGGGGCCGGTGTGACGCGCTTCTCGCATGCGCGAGAAGCGCGCAGAAACTTTCGGCCGACGGTTCTGCGCGCCTCGGCAGCGGAGAAGCGCCATGATTGTCGAGCAGCGCGACTACCACGTGTTCACGGGGAAGCTGCCCGAGCTCGTGCGCCTCTACGAGACGGAGGGCATCGTCCTGCAGCAGGAGTTGCTGGGACGGCTCCTCGGCGTGTTCACCGTCGACATCGGCGCGCTCTCGACCTACGTCAGCCTCTGGGGCTACGAGTCGCTGGGCGAGCGGGAGGAGCGCCGCGCCCGGCTGCAGGCCGACGCCCGCTGGCAGGCGTTCCTGGCGAAGATCCAGCCGCTGATCCACACCCAGCAGAACCGCATCCTCGTCCCCACCGCGTTCTCGCCGATTCGATGAGGCTGGACGAGAAGGTCGCGGTCGTGACCGGTGGGGCGCAGGGCATCGGCCGCGCGATCGCCGCCGGGCTGGCCCGCGAGGGCGCGCGCGTCGTGATCGCCGACCTCGAGCGTGCGGAGGAGGCGGCGGCGGAGCTCGACGGAGGCGTCGGGCTCACGGTCGACGTCGCCTCCGAGGACGGCGCCGACCGCATGGTCGCCGAGACGATCGACCGCTGCGGCCGGCTCGACATCCTCGTCAACAACGCCGGCCTCTACGCATCGCTCGCCATGCGCCCGTTCGAGCAGATCCCGCTCGAGGAGTGGCGGCGCGTGATGGACGTCAACGTCGCCTCGATGTTCCTCACGTGCCGGTCGGCCGTGCCGGCGATGCGCGACGCGGGCGGCGGCAAGATCGTCAACATCTCGTCGGGGACGCCGTTCCGCGGCGTGCCGTTCCTGCTCCACTACGTGACGAGCAAGGGCGCGATCGTGGCCCTGACGCGGGCGCTGGCGAAAGAGGTGGGAAGCGCCGGGATCCACGTCAACTGCGTGGCGCCGGGGTTCACCATGAGCGACGGCGTGCAGGCCCATCCGGAGGTCGTCGAGAAGCTCCGCGACGTCTCCGTCGCCGCACGAACGATCCAGCGCGACCAGCTGCCCGACGACGTGGTCGGGGCGGTCGTCTTCCTCTGCACCCCCGACGCCGACTTCGTCACCGGCCAGACCATGGTCATCGACGGCGGCCAGTACTTCCATTGAGGACATTGGCGCTCTACGAGGATCTCTTCGCGCCCGGGGAGTCGCGCGGGCTGCCCGCCTGCAGCCGCGTCCTGTACGTCGCGTCGGGCGAGGTCTCGAGCCTGCGGGCGAACGACGCGTGGTTCGGCGAGGGTGAGGCGTCGCTGCAGGCCGGCCACGAGGGCGCGACCATCTTGCGGTGGGAGCTCACCGACTGGGAGCCGGAGGGCGCGAAGCTCGCCTCGCGCGTCGAGCTCGACCCGTGGGCGGAGTACGTCGTGCGCTGCGACCGCATCGACTTCCAGCCGGGCGGCGTCGCGTACCGCCACGTCCACCCTGGCCCGGGCATCCGCTGTCTGCTCGCCGGCTCGCTGCGCATCGAGGAGGCGGCGGGCACGACCACCTACGGCCCGCTCGACGCCTGGTTCGAGGGCGCAGAGCACCCGGTCGTGGCGACTGCCTCGGAGTCGGCCGACACGGCGTTCGTGCGCGTGCTGGTGCTGCCGGGCGAGTGGCGCGGCCGGCGGACGATTCGCTACCTCGACCCGGCCGACCAGGAGCGCCCAGGTCGCCAGCGGGCGACGGTCTTCCTCGAGGAGCCGGTGTCGCTGTGACGGTGCGCACCGGCGGGCAGATCCTCGTCGACGGCCTGGTGGCGCAGGGCGCCGACCTCGCGTTCGGCGTTCCCGGCGAGAGCTACCTCGCCGTGCTGGACGCGCTCGTCGACGCGCCGCTTCGCTACCTGACCTGCCGCCACGAGGCCGGCGCCGCGAACATGGCCGAGGCCTACGGGAAGCTGACCGGCCGGCCGGGCATCTGCATGGTCACGCGCGGCCCGGGCGCAACGCACGCCTCGGTCGGTGTGCACACGGCGTTCCAGGACTCGACGCCGATGCTCCTGCTCGTCGGCCAGGTGGCCCGCTCGATGCGCGGTCGGGAGGCGTTCCAGGAGGTCGACTTCGAGACGATGTTCGCCCCGCTCGCGAAATGGGCGTGCGAGGTGGACTCGGCGGCGCGGATCCCGGAGCTGCTCGGACGTGCGTACGCCACGGCACTCTCCGGCCGTCCCGGCCCCGTCGTCCTGTCGCTGCCGGAGGACATGCTCGTGGAGGAGGCCGAGGTCGACGACGCGCCGCCGGCCCACGAGATCCGTGCCCATCCCTGCCCCGAGGATTTGGAGCGCACGCGCGAGCTGCTGGCCGGAGCAGAGCGGCCGTTCGTCCTCGTCGGCGGGCAGCCGTGGAGCGCCGCCGCTGCCGCCGATCTGCAGGCGTTCTGCGAGGCGGCCGCGCTGCCCGTCGGCACCTCGTTCCGCTGCCAGGACTACGTCGACAACGGCTCGTCGTCGTACGTCGGTCACGTCGGCATCGGCCCCGACCCGCGGCTCGCCGCGCGCGTCCGCGAGGCCGACGTGCTCCTCGTCGTCGGCGCCCGCCTCGGCGAGATGACAACCGCGGGCTACACGCTCGTCGAGCCGCCCGTCCCACGGCAGACGCTGATCCACGTGCATGCCGGAGCGGAGGAGGTCGGCCGCGTGTACCGCCCCGAGCTCGGCGTGGTCGCGGCCGGGCCGGAGTTCGCGGCCGCGCTCCGCACGCTCGAGCTCGACGGCGCCCGCTGGCGCGCGCGGACGGAGCAGGCCCGGGCCGAGTACGTCGACAACCTCCGCCACACGCCGATGCCCGGCCCGGTCGACCTGGGGGAGGTCATGGCGGTGCTCAGGGACCGGCTGCCGGACGACGCGATCCTGACGAACGGCGCGGGCAACTACTCGGTCTGGGCCCATCGCTTCTACGAGTTCCACCGCTACCGCACCTGCCTGGCGCCGACGAGCGGTGCCATGGGCTACGGAGTGCCGGCGGCCGTCGCCGCCGCCGCCACCCATCCGGGGCGGACGGTCGTGTGCCTGTCCGGCGACGGCGACTTCCTCATGTGCGGCCAGGAGCTGGCGACGGCCGTGCAGTACGAGCTTCCGTTCGTCGTGATCGTCGTCGACAACGGCATGCTGGGCACGATCCGCATGCACCAGGAGCGCGAGTACCCGGGACGGGTCAGCGGTACCGACCTCGTCAACCCCGACTTCGCCGCGTACGCGAAGTCCTTCGGGGCGCTCGGCGAGCGGGTCGAGCGCACGGACGACTTTGCGGCTGCCTTCGACCGGGCGCTCGACGCCGGCCGGCCGGCGCTGCTGACCCTGACGGTCGATCCCGAGGCGATCACGCCGCGCGCGACGCTGACCGGGCTGCGGGAAGCGGCGCTGGCGGGGTCATGAGCGGCAGGGAGGAGATTCGGGTCGACGGCCAGGCGGCGCCGATCTCGCACTACACGGATGCCGTCCGTGCCGGCGACCTCCTGTTCGTGAGCGGCGTGGTGGCTGTCGACGGCGAGGGGCGCCTCGTCGGCGGTGACGACGTCGTCGAGCAGGCGAGACAGGTCTTCCGGAACATCGGCGATGTGCTCGCCGCCGCCGGCGCATCCTTCGCCGACGTGGTCAAGGTGACGGTGTTCCTGACGGACGTCGACGACCGGCCGCTCGTCAACCCCGTCCGCCAGGAGGTGTTCGGGGAGACGCGCCCGGCGAGCACGCTCGTCGAGATCTCGCGGCTGGCGATCCCGGGCGCGAAGATCGAGGTCGAGGCCGTGGCCCTCGTGGCCCGATGAGCCGCGACGACGGCAACGCCGTCATCACCTGGCTCGACGAGCCCGTGCAGACGGCCGCCGAGGGGCCGCTCGCCGGGCGGACGCTGCTCGTCAAGGACCTGATCGACACGGCCGGCGTCCGCACGACGTACGGCTCGCGAATCTACGGCGACCACGTGCCCGAGCGCACCGCGCCCGCCGCGCAGCGGCTGCTCGACGCGGGCGCCGTCCTCGTGGGGAAGGCGAGCCTGCCGGAGTTCGCCTGGAACGTCACCGGCCAGAACCCCTGGTACGGCACCGTGCGGAACCCGGCCCAGCCCGGGCCGCACGACGGGCGGCTCCTCGAGCGGCAACGCCGCGGCCCTCGCCGCGGGCCTCGTCGAGCTCGGCCTCGGCAGCGACACCGGCTGCTCGATCCGGCTGCCGTCGGCATGCTGCGGAACCGTCGGCCTGAAGCCGCGGTGGGGGTCGGTGCCGACCGAGGGCGTCTTCCCGCTCGTGCCGTCGATCGACACCGTCGGGCCGATGGCCAGGTCGGTCGAGGACGTGGCGCTGCTCTGGTCGGTGCTGACCGGGAAGCCGGTCCCCGAGCCGCGGCTCGAGGGGCGGACGGTCGGCGTGCTGCGGCGGCCGCCGTCGGCGACGCCGGGCGCCGAGGTGCCGACGAGCGACCTGGTCGACGCGTGGACGGCCGACCTGCAGCGGCTCGGGGCGCGCGTCGTCGAGGCGTCGGTGCCCGAGCCGTCCGACAACACCTGGCCGCTGTTCTTCCATGAGGCTGCGCGCTCGCATGCCGCGACCTTCCCGGCCCGCGCCGACGAGTACGGGGACAACTGCCGCACGAAGCTCGAGCTCGCGCACCAGGTCGACCGGGACGAGGTGGGACGGGCCTACCTCGCGGTCGAGGAGTGGCGCGGCTACCGGCCGGAGGTCGATCTCTACGTCGCGCCGTGCATGGCCGTCGAGCTGCCGCCCGAGGACTGCGACGAGCTCGAGGTGCGCCTCCCGTTCTCGGCGTTCCTCCGCTGGGTCAACCTGATCGGCTGGGCCGGGCTCGCGATCGGCAACCTGCAGCTCGTCGCGCCCGACGACGAGACAGTGCTCGCGGCGGGCCTCGCGTGGGAGCGCGGGTGATCAGGCCCGCCGTGCCGGCCGACCTCGAGCGCGTCCACGCGCTGCTCCTGCGCTGGTCGAAGGCCGTCGACGAGACCGACTTCGTGGCCGACGTGATCCGGCGGGAATGGCAGTCGCCCGGCTTCGACGTCGGGCGCGACCACTGGCTCGTCGAGGAGGACGGCGAGGTCGTCGGCTACGCCGCCCTGAAGCCCGGCGGCGACGTGGCCGCGCGCGGCGAGATCGCGGAGCTCCTGCCGCTCGTCGCCACGCGGGCGCGCGAGCGGGGCGACGAGCACCTGGAGGCGGTCGTGACCACCCGGGACACGAGCGGCGTCGCCGCCTACGAGGCCGCCGGCTGGACGCGCAAGCGGGACGTGCTGCGCATGTGGCTCGATCTCGAGCAGGAGCCGCCCCGACCGGTCTTCCCGGCTGACGTGGAGCTGCGGACCTACCAGGACGAGGACGCGCGTCGGCTGCACGCCTTCCTGGAGCTGGCGTTCGCGGACACCAACGACCGGGTCGAGCCGTTCGACGAATGGCTGCACTTCATGACGGTGGGGAACCCCGACTTCGATCCGGCCTTCTGGCACCTCGCGGAGGGCGCGGACGGTGTGTTGGCGGGCTGCTGCCTGACGTGGTCTGCAGACCCGGCCGGCGGCTGGGTGAAGGATCTCGCCGTCCATCCGGCCCGTCGCCGGCAGGGGCTCGGCGAGGCGCTGCTCCACCACGCGGCGCACCGCTATCGCGAGGCCGGGACGACCCGGGTCGGGCTCAAGGTCGACGCCGACAACCCGACCGGCGCGGCGCGGCTCTACGGGCGCCTCGGGTACGTCACAGACCGCACATACGCACTCTTTACGTCACGCCCGTAACCCGCCGCGGCCTCCGTGCGTTTGCCTTCCGCACATCCTGACGTGGAGAAGGGAGCAAACATGGGCATCGGCGTGAGCATCATCCTCCTGGCTGCAGGTGCGATCCTGACCTGGGCCGTGAACGCGACCGTTTCGGGCCTCGAGATCCAGACCGTCGGCGTGATCCTCATGATCGTGGGGGCGATCGGGCTTCTCATGTCGCTGATCTTCTGGTCGAGCTGGGGCGGCGTCGGCACTCGCCGCGAGCGCGAGGAAGTGATCGTCGACCGGCGCTAGCCGGCTCGATCCAGCGCGGCGGGCGGCCTCGATGGCCGTCCGCCGCCGCTCTGTACCCTGGCCGGATGGCCCGGCTGCTGCTCGTTCTCGCCCTCGTCGCGGCCTGCGCCGCAGGGTGCGGGAGCGCCGACGAGGAGGCTTCGACGGTGACGGTGACCGCCACCGAGACCGTGACCGAGACGGTCACGACGACTGCTGAGGCCGGTGCCGACGGCGAGTGCTCGGCCGCGGGGTTGTCGGCGGCGTTGCCGGCGGACGGTGCGCTCCCGCCGCCCGTGGCGGAGCTGCGGCAGCGGATCGCGGACGCCGCCGTCGAGTGCGACTACGACGCTCTGCAGGCCCTCGCGCTCGAGGGCGCCACCGGGTTCACGTACAGCTACGGCGGCGAGACGAGCGCTGCGGACTACTGGGCCGGCGCCGAGGAGCGCGGGGAGGACGTCATGCGGATCCTCGTCGAGAGCCTCCGGCAGGCCGGACACGAGTACCAGGGCAACTGGGTCTGGCCGACCGCCTACGCGGACGCCCCCACGGACGCGGACTGGGCGGCCCTCGAGGGGCTCTATCCGCAGGAGCAGCTCGACGCGATGCGGCAGTCGGGCTCGTTCCTCGGCTACCGCGTCGGCATCACGCCCGCCGGCGACTGGCTGTTCTTCGTCGCCGGCGACTAGGAGGGCTTGGCGAAACATCAAGCTGTGTCGGCGCGTCACGCTGGTCGAGCCGAGGCGTCGTCCTCAGTCGCGTCCATATGTCACATATGGACGCTCCCTGCGTCCTAGCCTCGGCGGCGACCAGCGCACCCCGCCGACGAGCGACGTTTCGCCAAGCCCTCCTCGCTCAGTCCACCGTGTTGCCGAACGTCTCGCTGACCGGCTCGCCGACGTTGCCGGCCTCGTCGGTCGCGCGCACCTCGAACGTGTGCTCGTCTCCCGGCGAAGGGTCGACCCACTCGAATCCCGACTCGCACGTCGCGAACGCGTCGTCGTCGACCCTGCACTCGAACGTCGACGGCTCGTCCGCCGTGAACGTGAAGGTCCATGTTGCGCCGTCGGCGGTCGGGTCGTCGATCGTCACCGTCGGCGCGGTCGTGTCGACCGTCCAGACGGCCCGTGCGGACTCACCCGCACCGGTGGCGTTCACGCCGCGCACCTCGAAGCTGTGTCGCCCGTCGGCGAGGTCGTCGTAGGTCATCGGCGAGTCGCAGTCCGAGAAGCCCTCGCCGTCGAGGCTGCACTCGAACCCGGTCGCACCGCCGGCGGTGAAGGCGAGGGTCGCGTCGGCCGAGCTCGTCAGCTCGGCGGGCTGCTCGGTGACGGAGGCCGGGCCGGGCAGCGGCACCGTCCCCGTCGTCGTGCCCTGCGTCGTCGTCTCCGCGGTCGACGCCGTGGTGCTCTCCGTGGTCGACGCGGCATCGTCGTCGCCGTCACCGAGCGCGAATGCCAGCCCGCCCGCCGCGAGCAGGACGACCGCGGCTGCGCCGGCCGCCACGAGCGGCCACCGACGACGACCGCCGCCGCCGCCGGAGGCCGCGGACGCACGGATCACGTCGAGGTTCACGGCGGTCGTCTCCGCGCCCGCCCGGTCGCCGATCCGCTCCCGCAGGCGCAGTGAGTCCTCGAGCTGGGCGGTCGCTGCGGCCGGCTCGCCGGCGCCGGCGGCCAGCGTCCCCAGCTCGTGGAGCGCCCAGGCCTCGTCGACCCCGGCGCCGAGAGCGCGCGCTGCCCGGAGTGCGATCCGCAGGGTCTCCACGAGCGCCGCCCAGCGGAGGACGAGCGCGAGCAGGCCCGAGAGCGAGCGCGCCAGGCGAATGGCGTCCTCGTGCCGGCCGGTGCGGTCGAGCCGCCTGAGCAGGTCGAGCAGGGAGTCGATCTCCTCGGCGATCAGCTCCCGGTCGGGGATCCGGCCGGTCGCGAGCGCGTTGAAGAGCTCCAGCGATCGCTCCGCCTGGTCGGTGACGGTGGCCGAGCCCTCGACGAGCTCCTCGAGCCGCTCCACGACCACGGGCGGGGGCTCGGTGAGCGCCCTCGCGACTGCCGTGCTCGAGGAGGACTCGGACTGTGCAGCGAGCGCCAGGACCGTTCCCTGTGGTGACCCCAGCGTGAGGACGTAGCGGCCCACCGTCGCGCTGCCCCGGACCTCCGACACGACCTAGCGGCCCTCGAACCGCGGCG
The DNA here is from genome assembly GCA_963733065.1 of uncultured Gaiellaceae bacterium. Lineage (GTDB taxonomy): Bacteria > Actinomycetota > Thermoleophilia > Gaiellales > Gaiellaceae > CAVTBT01. The sequence goes on along the minus strand of CAVTBT010000003.1, from coordinate 103,698 downwards.
GGCGCTTCTCGCCGAACGCCTCGACGCCCTCGCGGAAGTCGTGCGACTGCTGGAGCAGGCCGTAGGCGAGGCCCTCGAGCTCGAGGCCGACGTGGAGCGGCGCGTCGTAGGCCGCGTTCAGCACCCGCTTCGCCATCGCGAGCGCGAGCGGCGAGAGGCGGCGGAGCTCGTCGCAGAGGCCGGCGGCGGTCGCCTCGAGCTCGTCGGCCGGGACGACCTCGGTGACGAGCCCGAGCGTCAGCGCCTCGTCGGAGAGGATCCGGCGGCCGCGCATGATCACGTCCTTCGCGCGGCCCAGGCCGATCAGGCGTGCGAGCCGCTGCGTGCCGCCCGAGCCGGGGATCATCCCGATCGTCGCCTCCGGCAGCCCGAGCTGCACGTCGTCGGCGGCGATGCGGAAGTCGCACGCGAGCGCGAGCTCGAGCCCGACTCCGAGCACGAACCCGCGCAGGACGGCGACGACCGGCTTCGAGCAGCGCTCCGGTGCACCGACGTTCCGCGCCAGTTGCGACACCGCCCACGGGCTCCGCTGCAGGAAGCCGGCGATGTCGCCGCCCGCGGTGAACGCCCCGCCCGCGCCGGTCAGGAGGACGAAGCGGACGGCGTCGTCGGCGTCGAGCTCGCCGAACACGCCGGCGAGCTGGTCGCGGGCGAGCATCGAGACGCGGTTCAGCTTGCCGGGGACGTCGAGCGTGATCGTCGCGACGTCGCCGTCCCGCTCGACGCGGAAGCCGTCGTGGCTCATGTCGTCGCCGTCGTCTCGCGCAGCATCCTGCGCATGATCTTCCCCGACGCGGACTTCGGCAGCTCGGAGACGAAGCGGTACTCGCGCGGGCGCTTGAAGCGAGCGAGGGCCTCGGAGGCGAGACAGAAGGCGTCGAGCTCCTCGGCCGTGGCGCTCCCCACGACGCAGGCGACCACCCGCTGGCCCAAACGGTCGTCCGGCGCGCCGACGACGGCGACCTCGGCGACGGCCGGATGCCGCGCGAGCACGTCCTCGACCTCCAGCGGGTGGATGTTCTCGCCGCCGGAGACGATCATGTCGTCGACGCGGCCGACGATCCAGAGGTCGCCGTCCGCGTCGATGCGGCCCACGTCCCCGGTGCGGTACCAGCCGTCGTCGAGTGCCTTCTCGTCAGCGTCCGGCCGGCGCCAGTAGCCCGAGAAGGCCTCGTCGGAGGAAAGGTGGCAGAGCACCTCCCCCTCGATGCCGGGAGGGTCGAGCCGCAGGCGGGCATTCAGGGCCGCCCGGCCGGCGCAGCCCGGCTTCGCCCGCTGGTCGCGGTGCACGGAGAAGGTGTAGATCTCGGTCGAGCCGTAGTGGTTGACGAAGGTCTCCGGCTCGAACGCCGCGGCGACGCGCTCGGCGAGGGCGGTCGTCATCGCGGCGCCGGCATAGGCGACGCGGCGCACCGAGGAGACGTCGTGCTCGGCGAACGCGGCGTGGGTGACGAGGTCGTGGAAGAGCGTCGGGGCGAGGTAGAGCGACGTGATCCGCTCCCGTTCGATCAGGGCGAGCGCGGCCTCGGCCGACCACTCGGGCTGGGCGACGTAGCAGCCGCCGATCAGCGACATGGCGATCATCGAGTGGTCGCCCATGGTGTGGTAGAGCGGCATCACGCCGAGCGTGCGGTCGCCGTCGCCGAGCCCGTGGTGCACGACCTGCGAGGAGCCGCCGGCGCGCTCGGCGCGGTGCGAGCGCGGGACGCCCTTCGGCCGGCCGGTCGTGCCCGACGTGTAGAGCATGATCGAGTGCGCGGCCTCGTCGAGGTCGAGCGCGCCCGGATGCTCCTCGCCCGCCGCCAGGTGCTCCAGCGGGTCGTCGTCGGTGGCGACGAGCGTCGCGCCGGAGTCCTCGATGCAGTACTCGAGGTCGGCCTGCGAGCTGCGCCACGAGAGCGGCACGAACACCGCGCCGAGCCACTGGCACGCCCAGAACAGCAGGACCGTCTGGCTGCGGTTCCTGAGCACCGCCGCCAGGCGGTCGCCCCGCCCGAGGCCCGCGCCGGCGAGGCCTCCGGCCAGGCGGGCGGCGCGCTCGCGGAGCTGGGCGTACGTCAGGCGCTCGCCGCCGTCGACCAGCGCCTCGCGCTCGGGGAAGCGCTCGGCGGCGTAGAGCAGGGAGAGCGCCATGTTCACGTGCCTGCCACCTCCGCGATGGCGTCCACGATCGGCCGGTAGCCGGTACAGCGGCAGAGGTGCCCGGCGAGGAGGTCGACGATCTGCTCGCGGGTCGGCGGCCCGGGGCGTGCGAGCAGCTCGTCCGCTGCCATCAGGATGCCCGGCGTGCAGAAGCCGCACTGCAGCGCGTGGTGGCGGTGGAACGCGTCCTGCAGCGGGCTCAGCGCGTCGTCTCCGGCGAGCGACTCGACGGTGCGCACCGCGGCGCCGTCGGCCTGCACCGCGAGCATGAGGCACGACCGCACCGCGGCGCCGTCGAGCTGGACCGTGCACGCGCCGCAGACGCCGTGCTCGCAGCCGACGTGCGTGCCGGTGAGGCCGAGCCGGTGGCGCAGGAAGTCCGAGAGCAGCAGGCGCGGCTCGACGGCCTCGCGAACGGCGCGGCCGTTCACGCGCAGGGCGATCTCGATCATGCGAGCGCCCTCGCGGCGGCGCGCCGCACGAGCACACGCGTCGCCTGGCGGCGGTACTCCACGGTCGCGTGGATCGTCTCGACGGGGGTCGCCGCCGCAGCCGCCGCCTCGGCCGCCTCCTCCGGGTCGGGTGGGCAGTCGAGGAGGAGCGGCCGGTCCGACACCGATCCGAGCGCGACACGCAGGCCGCCGTCGGCCGCGACGACCGCGCACATCGCGAGGGCGAAGTCGCCGTGCCGGAGCGCCAGCTCCTCGAACGCGCACCCGCCCTCGTGCACCGGCCAGACCGTCTCGACCACGAGCTCGCCGTCGTCGAGGGCCGTTGCGAACGTGCCGGTGAAGAAGTCCACGGCTCGGACCTCCCGCCGTCCGGCCGCCGACGCCACGACGACCGAGCCACCGAGCGCGACCAGGCAGACAGGCAGCTCCGCGCTCGGGTCGGCGTGCGCGACCGACCCGCCGACCGTGCCGCGATTCCGCGTCGCGGCGTGGCCGACGTGCGGCAGGGCCTCCCGCACGAGCGGCAGGTCCGGCATCCGCGACTGGCGCACGGTCGCGCCGACCCGCGCGGTGCCGTTCGTGCGCTCGACCGCATCGAGCCCCGTCACGCGGTTCAGGTCGACGAGGAGCGACAGGCCGCGCGAGCCGCATGTTCAGCAGCGGCACGAGGCTCTGACCGCCGGCGAGCGGCTTCGCGTCCTCGCCGCCGCGCGCCAGCTCGGTGAGCGCCTCCTCGACGCTCCCCGGCCGGACGTAGTCGAAGGCGGGCGGCTTCACCGCTGCAGCAGGTCCCAGACGCGCGGGGCGGTCAGCGGCAGCTCGAGGTCGTCGCGCCCGAGGGCGTCCGCGACCGCGTTGGCGATGGCCGCCGGCGCGCTCATCGTGTTGCCCTCCCCGAGACCCTTGGCGCCGGTGGAGAGGAAGGGCGAGGGCGTCGAGCGGTGCGCGATCCGCACACGCGGGATCTCCGGAGCGGCCGGCACGAGGTAGTCCATGAACGATGCGGTCATGAGCGTGCCCCACTCGTCGTGCACGTGCCGCTCGAGGAGCGCGGCGGCCGCCCCATGGGCGAAGCCGCCCTCGACCTGGCCGTCCGCGAGCAGCGGATTGAGCAGCCGGCCGGCGTCGTGGAGAGTGACGTAGTCCAGCACGGAGACCTCTCCGGTCTCGCCGTCGACCTCGACGACGGCGACATCGCAGACGAACCCGTGCGCGGCGGACGACGCGACCCGGTCGAGGTCGTCGGGCGCCGAGAGGTTCGGCGCGGCGTAGAACGCGGTCGCGTGCAGGCCGGGCTCCATGCCGTCCGGCAGCGAGTCGGGGTGCCAGTGCGCCACGCCGGCGACGCGGCGGAGCGACAGGTCGGGATCGTCGAGGTGCTCGCGGATCGCCGTCACCTTCGCGGCCACCTTCCGCGCCGCCGCCTGCACGGCGCCGGCGCCGACGCCGGCGAAGCGGGAGGAGTAGTTGCCGGAGGAGACGGTCCACGGCGAGCTGGACGTGTCCACCTCGGCCAGCACCTCCACCGTCGCCGGATCGACGCCGAGCTCGTCGGCGACGACCTGCGCGCAGACCGTCCGGTGGCCCTGGCCCTGCGGTGTCGTCCCGACCCGCGCGGTCACACCGCCGAGCGGCGAGACCGACACCGTCGCGCCCTCCGCGTTCCCGGACTTCGGGAGCGTCGCCGCGCGTTCGACTGCCGTCTGCGCGAGTGTGATGTACCCCATGTTCGAGATCGACGGCTCGACCACACAGGCGAGCCCGACACCGACGAGGCGGCCGTCCTCCCGTGCGAGCCGGGCCTCTTCCACGCGCTCGTCCCAGCGCGACAGCGCGAGCGCTTCCTCCAGGCAGGCCGCGTAGTCGCCCGAGTCGTAGAGGCCGCCGGACGGCGTCGTGTACGGGAACTCGTCCGCTCGGACGAGGTTGCGGCGAGCAACCTCGGCGGCATCGAGGCCGAGCCGCCGAGCGGCGATCGCCATCGTCCGCTCGAGGCCGAAGTAGAGCTGCGGCCCGCCGAAGCCGCGGTTGAGCCCGCTCGGCAGCCGGTTGGTCAGCACGACGCGGTTCCTGGCGGCGACGTTCTGCACCCGGTAGGCGCCCGAGAGCGAGCCGTGCATGCGGTAGAGCGTGGCCGGCTCGGGCGCGCGAACGTACGCGCCGACGTCTTCGATCGCGTCGTAGCGAAGCGCGACGAGCTCTCCGTCTCGCGTGAACCCGGCCTCCAGCTCGGTCACACGCGCGGTCGAGCACGCGCTGCCCGCCAGGTGCTCGAGGCGGTCCTCGGTCCACCGCACCGGTACGCCGAGCCGCCGGGAGGCCAGCCCCATCAGCACGACGTAGGAGACGACCGAGGACTTGATCCCGAAGGAGCCGCCCGAGTCCGGCGGCGTGATCAGCCGCAGCTTCGCGCCGGGGAGTCCGAGCGCTGCGGCCGCGACCGAGTGCAGCGTGAACGGCCCCTGGAAGTTCGCCCAGGCGGTCAGGGACCCGTCGGCGGCCCGCCAGTCCGCGACGACGCCGTAGCACTCCACCGGCGTGCAGCTCCAGGCCGGGAGCCGGAACGTCTCGCGGACGACGAGATCCGCGCGCGCGAGCGCCTCGTCGACGTCGCCGTAGTGGAAGGAGCGGTCGTGGACGGGGTCGGCCGCGAGCGGGTCGAGGACGGCCTCGAGCGGCTCGTAGTCGACGGCGACGAGCTCCACGGCGTCCTCGGCCGTGTACCGGTCGCGGGCGACGACGACGGCCAGCGGCTCGCCCATGTAGCGGGCCGTGCCGACCGCGGCGCTGTAGAAGGGGACGGGCGACTCGATGCCGGCCGGGAACGGCCGGGACAGCGCCGCCACGTCCTCGCCGGTCAGCACGCCGACGACGCCGGGCAGGTCGAGCGCGGCCGACGGGTCGACGGCGACGCGTGCGTGCGCGAGCTGCGAGCGGACGACGGCGGCATGGCTCGCATGCGGGACCGGCGCGAAGTCGTCCATGAACCGGCCCTCGCCGCGCAGGAGGGCGGCGTCCTCGAAGCGCGGCAGCGCACGCCCGACCCAGGTCTCGCGCTCGACGCCGACGGCCATCGCCGCCGACCCTACCCGGCGGGTACGCGCTCGGTCGCGCGCGCGACCTGGTCGTCGTCCGGGCCGTCCCCGACGAGCGCTCGGAAGGCGTCGAGGACGGCGCGCGGGTCCCGTCGGTGGCGCTTGGCAGCCATCGTCAGCGGCTCGTTGAACGCGCCTCCGCAGTGCGCGCAGGGCAGGCTGAGCCGCGACATGAGCGACGCCGCCTCGCCCTCCGGGAACATCCGCAGGAGCTCGACGATCGTCGTGGAGCCGCGGATCTCACGTGCCGGGGTCGGCTCGGCTGCCGCACCGCGGGCCGTGATCCCGGGGACGCGCTGCTGCATGCAGCCAGTGTACGAGCGGGCTCGATCCGGGCCTGCGGCCTCCGCGGCTCAGTGGAGCGCCAGCTCGAAGAAGCGCGCGTCCTCGCTCTGCATCCGGATCGCGTTCCGCGGCAGCTGGTAGCGCGCGTACGGGAGCACGACCACCTTCGCCTCCGGCCCGTGACGCTCCATCGCCGCGGCGAACGCCTCGTCGAGCGACGTCGTGGCGTCGATGCCGATGTCGGCGGCCATCTCCAGGTTCTCCTCCAGGGTCACGAGCGTGAGGTGCTTTCGCGTCATCACCTCGTAGATCGGCACCCAGATGCAGCCCGCCCACATCTGGATCGCGCGGGCGTGGATGTCCCGGAGCACCCGCTCGTAGCCGTCCTTCGACGGCGGCATGTACGGCTTCATCAGATCCATGAGCGCCAGGCCCGGGAAGTCGCCGACGGCCGTGGACACTCCCGGGGAAGGCGAGGTGTAGACGATCGTGCCGCCGTCTTTCAGCACGAGATCGGCCGACATGCAGCCCCAGCCGGTGTGGAAGAAGAGGTGGTCGGTCGGCGCGAACACGCCGCAGATGGCGATGTCGGCCTGTCCCTGCTCCTCGACGAACGACTCGTAGGCGTAGATGTCGTTGAAGCGCCGGATCGCCGCCTGGTGCGCCTCCGGGTGGGAGCCGAAGAGGCACTCGACGACGCGACCGCGCGTGTCCAGCACGACGTTCATCGTGCAGCTGAGGCCGCACATCGACGCCACCTCGTCGATGTCCGAGCGCATCGGCCCCGCGTACGCGCCGTAGTGCGTCTGCGGCGACGGGACGAACGCGCAGTGGTTCGACTCGATCGTCTCGTCCGAGACGACGCCCGGGAGGATGAGCTTGCCGCCGCCGCCGGCGCCCCAGTGGTTCGCCTGCGCCTGGCCGATCGTGATCGTGACCTCGGACTTCGCCACCTCCTCGTGGAGCCAGACGGGCGTGCCGCGCGACGAGACGCCGACATAGCGGTACCGCTCTGCGTCGCGGGGCTCGTTCTGGAAGAAGCCGATGCCGAGCCGCTCCATCCGGTCGAGGTTCTCTCGTCCGAGCTTCTGCTCGATGTCCGACTCGGACATCGGGAAGACCTTGCCGTTCGCGCAGATAACGCGTGCGTCGGAGATGCCGGCCGCTTCGATCGCGTCCAGCACGGGCGGCAGCAGCTTCGATGCGGGCGTCGGCCGGAACTGGTTGTCGACGATCACGCAGACGCTCGCCGCACCGGTGAGCAGCTCCGAAAAGCGCGGCCCGTCGACCGGCTGCTCGAGCGCCGCGCGCGCCGCGTCGGTGGCGCTCGCGACCGGCTCGGGCTCGTCGGGATAGATCGCCGCGAGCAGGTTCGCCGACGGAATGTCGAGCTCCAGCGTCTCGCGGTAGACCTTCGACTCGTCGTCGGCGGCCCCGATCGTCAGCGGGTCGAGCGACTCGAACGGGATGACCGCCCGGTAGGTGTCAGCCATCGTCCCTCCCAGGAGCTAGCGACTGTTCGTGAGAGCGAGCCTACCGCGCCGGTCGGCACCGCAGGCACTCGCTCGCGCTACCGCCGGCGCGAGGGGGCAGGCGCCCAGTCCCACTGCTGGAGCAGCTCGAGGAAGGCGCGCGCTGCGGGCGACCACTGCACGCGCGTGTAGGCCACGAGCTCGCGCGTCACCGGCGGGTCGATGCGCATGATGCTGGCGTCGAGCCCCGGCGGCACGATGTTGTCCGGCACGAGCGCCGGGCCCAGGCCGGCCGCCGCGAGCCGCGCCGCCGCCTCCGACTGGGCTGTCCGCACCGACGCGCGCGGCTGGAAGCCCGCCCGGCCGCAGGCCGCGGCCACCACTTCGGCGAGGCCGAACCCGGCTTCGAAGAGCACCCACTCACGCTCGGCGAGCTCGGCGAGCCGGACCGTCTTGCGGCTCCCGAGCTCGTCCGTCTTCGGGAGGACGATGACGAAGCGCTCGTGCCCGAGCGAGGTCACCGGCCCGTTCCACGACGTCGGCCGCGGCCCGACCGCGATGTCACCGACGCCGCGGCGCACGTCCTCCTCGAGCAGTCGCCGGTGCCGGTACTCGTGCAGCCGCACGGAGACACCCGGGTTCCGGTCGTGCCAGTGCCGCAGGGAGGAGGGGAGGATGCCGATGGCCACGGAGCGCACCGTCGCCACCGCCAGCTCGCCGGCGTCGAGGCCCAGCGCCGAGCGTGCGGCCCGCGCCGCCCGCTCGGCCGCCTGCACCGCTGCGCGAGCCTCGGGGAGGAAGGCGCGTCCGGCCGGCGTGAGCGCGATTCCCCGCGGCAGGCGCTCGATCAGGAGCCCGCCCAGCTCGTTCTCGAGCCCCCGGATCTGCTGGGAGAGCGACGGCTGCGCGATCCCGACGCGCTCGGCGCCTCGCGTGAACGAGCCCTCCTCGGCGACGGCCAGGAAGCAGACGAGCTGGCGGAGATTCATAGTTCAAACCTATCGGAGCGACAGAACGTGCGGACTTGCCCTATGCCGGGCGGACGGTCATGATCGGCCGCGTGCGGGCGCTCGCCCTCAACCACGTGTCCATCCCGGCGCGGGACCTGGAGGAGTCGGCACGCTTCTACGAGTCGCTGTTCGGCCTCGAGCGCCTGCCGACGCCGACCTTCAGCATCGATGTCGTCTGGATGCGCCTCGGCGACCTCCAGCTCCACCTGTTCCAGGAGGGGGAGAACAGCCCGACGCGGTTCCACCACTTCGGCGTCGAGGTCGACGATTTCGAGGCGTTCTACACGCGGGTCGGCGAGCTCGGGATCCGCGACCCGGCGTGGGTCTCGTCCATCTACGTGCTGCCGAGCGGCGAGGTCCAGCTCTACCTGCGCGATCCGACCGGCAACCTCGTCGAGATCGTGTGGCACGACGTCGAGACGCTCGACCGGACCGTCGTCAACGACCTCCGGCGCCTCGCGGACGACGTTCCGCAGCGTCCGGGCTCCGAGCGCGCGTCGCTCTTCACCCGCCGGCCCGTCGCGACCGTCTGACCGCGGGCACCGATGTCACTTGTAAACAGTGCGGGATCCAGCTTGAAGGCGCATGGGCACGCTGTTACGTTCGACGGGCGGTGCGCTCGCTGACTCCCTCGCCGGTCGTCCGGAACGTCGCTGTGGGCGTGATCGCGGCGGCCGTCCTCATCTTCCTGGTCTACTGGATCGGCTGGGGTGCGGACAACGCCGCGACGAAGGAGTTCGGCTGGAACACCCTGCTCGCGACGCTCCTCGACGGCGCCACCCGGGCGGGCCTGTACTTCCTCGTCGCCAGCGGCTTCACCCTGATCTTCGGCCTGATGCGGGTCGTGAACATGGCCCACGGCGCGTTCTTCCTGCTGGGCGGCTACATCGCGCTCGAGCTGCAGCGGCGCTGGGTCGGCCTCGGCGACATCGGCCTGACGAGCGACCAGATCAGCTTCTGGCGCGAATGGGTGCTGCCGATCTTCGTCGGCGCGCGCGCTCGTCGGGCTGCTCGGCCTCGTCATGCAGCAGGTGCTGCTGCGCTGGAACCAGGGCCAGGACCTGCGCCAGGCGCTGATCACGATCGCCGTCTCGATCATCGCCGCCGATCTGATGCTCGCGCACTTCGGCGGCATCGCCAAGGACATCGCCTTCCCGCTCGCGCTCGACCGCTTCGAGACCCTGCACGTCGCCGACCTGCAGTACAGCCGCTTCCGCCTGTTCATCCTGGGCCTGGCGATCGCGATCGGCCTCGCGCTCTGGATCTGGCTGAAGTTCACGCGCACGGGGATGATCGTCCGCGCCGGCGTCGACGACCGCCAGATGGTGCAGGCGCTCGGCGTCAACATCCAGGTGACGTTCGCCATCGCCTTCTTCGTCGGCTCGTTCCTGGCCGGGCTCGGCGGCGGCATCGGCGGGTCGTTCGCGAGCCTCGCGCCCGGCCTCGACGGTCAGTGGCTGCTCAACTCGCTCGTCGTCGTGATCATCGGCGGCATGGGCTCGCTCGTCGGCGCCGCCGTCGGGGCGCTCCTGTACGGCCTCGTCGACGCACTCGCGACCACCTACCTGCCGCTTGCGTACTCGAACTACTCGATCATCTTCACCTTCGTCCTGCTCGCGCTCGTGCTCGCGGTGCGGCCGCTCGGGCTGTTCGGGAGACCGGCGTGAGCGACGCCGCCGTCCAGTGGCTGGAGCGCGGGATCGGGATCGCGGCGGTCGTGGTGGTCGCGCTCGCGCCGCTGCTGTTCACCGACTACTTCGTCGACGTCGTGCTGACGCAGGTGCTGTGGCTCGGCATCGCGGCGGCCAGCCTCATCTTCCTGAGCGCGTACGGCGGCATGGTGTCGCTGGCGCAGGTGGCGATCTACGGGATCGCCGCGTTCGCGCTCGGCAACATGGTCGTGAAGGAGGGCAGCCGCGGCCTGCAGCTCGGCTGGGACCCCTGGCTGAGCGTCCTGCTGGCGATCCTCATCGCGACGGCGGTCGGCTTCGTGTTCGGGCTCGTGGCGTCCCGCTCGACCGGCATCTACTTCCTGATGCTGACGCTCGTCTTCTCGGTCATCGTCTACTACTTCTTCGGCCAGGTCGCCGACCTCTCGGGGTTCGGCGGCGTGCAGATCTCGCGCTTTCCCGGCCTGATCGGCAACCCGGCCGACGAGCCCAAGCGGCTGTTCTATGTGGCGCTGGTGGTCGCGCTCGCGGTCTACGCGCTCATCCGGCTGGTCGTGCGGACGCCGTTCGGCCTCTCGCTGCAGGGCATCCGCGACGACCCGGTGCGCATGTCCTCGCTGGGCTTCCACGTGCCGCTGCACCGCACGCTCGCGTTCACCTTCGCGGCGTTTCTCGCGTCGCTCGCGGGCGTGCTCGCAGCCTGGTACGACGGCCTCGTCGCACCGTCGTCGATCGGTCTGTCGGTCACGATCAACGTGCTCGTCGTGGCGGTCATCGGCAGCCTCTACCGCATCGAGGGAGCGTGGGTCGGCGCGTTCGCGTTCGTGCTGATTACAAACTACATCCGTGATGTTGAAGTCCCACTGGTGGGTGGCAGCTTCAACACAATCATCGGGCTGGTCTTTCTCGTCATCGTTCTCGTCTCGCCCGACGGGCTCATGGGACTGTGGGAGCGGGCGCTCGCGCTCGTCCGCGGTCGTGGGCGGCGGGACAACCCACTCGAGCCCGCCGTCGAGGCGCGCGCCGCGGAACCGGGCGCGTAGCGAAAGGAGGTAGGTCACCGCAGTTACGTGCACGGTTGCACCCGAACGCACCGGCGTTCTTTGCTGGCAACAACGATCGGAACCCAAGGAGGGCAGACAATGAGTCGTGGCAAAGCGTCCCGCTGGAAGGCCGTGTTGTCGCTCGTTGCACTCGTGGCGGTCACCGCCTCGGTGCTGGCGACCACGGCGACCGGCGGTGGCACCGCGCCCATCCGCCTGGCCATCTTGTCGGACTGTGAAGGCGCTTTCGGCTCCTTCTACGAGGCCGACATCGGTGGCGCACAGGCGGCGTTCGCGCAGTTCGCGGGCGGCAAGCCGACGAAGCGCACCAAGCCGTCGGCGGGCATGACCCGCATCAAGGTCGGCGGGCGGGACGTCCGCATCGTCGGCTACGGCTGCTCGAACGACACCGCTCCCAAGGCGCTCGCCGAGACGCGTCGCCTGATGGAGCGGCTCGACGCCGACATCCTCATCGGCCCGCTGTCGGGCGACGAGGGCATCGCCGTCGCGAACTACGCGAAGCAGCATCCGAACCAGACGTTCCTCAACGGCACCTCGGGCGCGCAGGACACGACGCTCAAGGTGCGGGCGAAGAACTTCTTCCGCTTCAACAGCGACGGGGCGCAGTGGTCGGCCGGCCTCGGCGAGGTCGCCTACAAGCGTCTCGGCTGGCGGAACGCGGCCGTGATCTCCGACGACTACAGCTTCGCCTGGACGTCGTCCGCAGGTCACATCGCCGAGTTCTGCGCACTGGGCGGCAAGATCAGCAAGCGGGTGTACCCGCCGCTGAACACGACCGACTACTCGTCGTACGTGCGGCAGTTGCCGAGCCCGAGTCAGGTCGACGGCTACTTCTGGGCCGTGGGCGGTGCGGGCCTGACCCCGTCGCTCAAGGCGTTCGAGCAGGCGAAGGGCCCGATCCAGGGCAAGAAGTTCATCGGCAACCTGTTCTGGAGCGACCCGCTCCAGTACAAGGAGCTGTCGACCCGCGTGGCCGGCTCGTTCGCGTCCGGCCCGACGTATCCGGGCGACACCCGGGCGAACGCGAAGACGTACGAGTCGGCGATCAAGCGGATCTATCCGTCGATCGGCGGCCTGGCCTCGTCGGTGTTCGTCTACAACTACTACAACGCTGCGTGGGGCCTGATCAAGGCGCTGGAGTCCGTCAAGGGCGACATCTCCGGTGGTCAGAAGAAGCTGCAGACCGCGCTCGGGAAGGTGACCCTGCCGAAGGCCGGTTACGGCAGCATCAAGCTCGACGCGAACCGCAACGCGATCACGGACAACTACGTCCAGCAGATGCAGGTCGTCAACGGCAAGCTCGGCGTCAAGACGGTCCTGCAGATCCCCGCTGTGACGCAGACGTTCGGCGGCACGTTCAGCTCGTCGACGCCGCCTCCGGGGCGGACGTCGCCCGGCTGCACGAAGCGTTCACTGCCGTGGATCGGCAAAGCCAAGGTGCTGGCACCGATCAAGTAGGAACGTGACGCAAGTCAGCGACACCACGTCGAACGCCGAGCCGATCCTCCGCTTGCGGGGGGTCGGCCGGCGCTTCGGCGGCGTCCAGGCCGTGCGCGACGTCGATCTCGACGTCGCGCACGGCGAGCGGCGCGCGGTGCTCGGCCCGAACGGGGCCGGCAAGACGACGCTGTTCAACCTCGTCGCCGGCGACTTCAAGCCGACGACGGGCTCGATCGAGGTGGCGGGCCACAACGTCACGAACTGGCCGGCGCGCCGCCGACCTGCTCTCGGCCTGTCCCGCACCTACCAGAAGTCCCGCCTCTTCCTCGGCCTCTCGGTCGAGGACAACCTCTACCTCGCCCTCCTCGGACGCGCGGGCGGCCGGCTGCGGCCCTTCCGGACGGGCCGCGACGCGGCGCTCAGGCAGCGCGCGCGTGACGCGGCGGACCGCGTCTGGCTCGGCCAGGAGCTCTCGACGCTGGTGGGCTCGCTCTCCCACGGTGAGCAGCGGCAGCTGGAGGTCGGCATGGCGAGCGCCACCGAGCCGAGCCTGATGATGCTCGACGAGCCCGCGTCCGGGCTCTCGCGCGGCGAGCGCGAGAAGCTCACCGAGCTGCTGCTCGGGCTCGATCCGGACGTGACGCTGATCCTCATCGAGCACGACATGGACGTCGCGCTGACCGTCGCCCAGAAGGTGACGATGATGTACGAGGGCGAGAAGGTGGTCGAGGGCACGCCCGCGGAGATCCGCGCGAACCAGATGGTGCACGACATCTACCTCGGCAGCCGCTACCACGATGAGTGAGCCGCTGCTCGTCGTCGAGGAGCTCGACGCCTTCTACGGCCGCGCCCAGATCCTCGAGGGCGTGAGCTTCGAGATGGGCGCCGAGGCCGTCGCGGTCATCGGCCGCAACGGGATGGGCAAGACGACGCTCTGCAATGCGCTCATGGGCCTCATGCCGATCGCGCGCGGGTCGGTCCGGTTCCGCGGCGCCGAGCAGCTCGGGCGGGCGCCGTACCGGATCGCCTCGGCCGGGGTCGGCTACGTCCCCCAGGGCCGTCGCCTCTTCCAGTCCCTGAGCACCGACGAGCACCTGCGCATGATCCGGCCCGGCCGCGGCGGCGAGGGTACGCGGCGATGGACCATCAAGGAGATCTACGAGCTCTTCCCGCGCCTCGCCGAGCGCCGCCGCATCGGCGCGACGCAGCTCTCGGGCGGGGAGCAGCAGATGCTCGCCATCGGCCGCGCGCTCCTGACGAGCCCCGCGCTCTTGGTCATGGACGAGCCGTCCGAGGGCCTCGCCCCGACGATCGTCGAGAACGTGATCGCCACCGTCCGGACGCTCGTCGAGGAGGGCATGGCCGTGCTGCTCGTCGAGCAGAACCTCGGCGTCGCGACCGAGGTCGCCGAGCGCCAGCTCGTCATGGTGGCCGGCCGGATCGCCGCCGAGACGACGGCGGAGGCGCTCAAGAACGATCCCGACGCGCAGCGCCGCTACCTGGGCGTCGAGCTCGTCGCGTGAGGCTGCCCGAGGGACGGAGCGGCGTGAGGGCGATCCGCGTGCACGAGGGCGGCGAGCTGCGGCTCGATACCGTTCCGGACCCGCAGGCACGCGACGGCCGGGTGGTCGTCGAGCTGCGCATTGCGGGCCTGAACCGCCGGGACCTGCTCGTCTCGAAGGGCGTCTACCCGTTTCCGCTGCCGCTCGTCCCCGGATCGGACGGCGCCGGCGTGCGGCGCGACACGGGCGAGGAGGTCGTGATCCTCCCGGGCCTGCACTGGGGCGCAGACGAGCACGCCGCGAGCGCGGACTGGGAGATCCTGGGCGGGCCGTCCGACGGCACGTACGCCGAGCTCGTCGCCGTTCCGGAGGAGAACGTCGCGCCCCGGCCGGCCGGCTGGTCGTGGGAGGAATCCGGTGCGTTCGCGCTCGCGGCCGTGACCGCCTACCGCGCGCTGTTCACCGTCGGCGGGGTTCGTGCGGGGGAGACCGTGCTCGTGCTCGGCGCCGGCAGCGGCGTGTCGACGTTCGCCGTCCCGCTGGCCGCGCAGGCCGGCGCGCGCGTGCTCGTGACCTCCTCGTCGGACGCGAAGATAGAGCGCGCCGTCGGCCTCGGGGCCGAGCGCGGCTTCCGCTACGACGAGGGCGACTGGGCGGCGGCGGTGAGCGAGGCGACCGGGGGCGGCGTGGACGTCGTGCTCGACTCCGTCGGCTCGACGTGGCCGGGGTCCGTGCGCGCGTCGAAGCGCGGCGGCCGGATCGTGGTCTTCGGCGGCACCGGCGGCGCGGAGGTGACCGTGCCGCTGCGCGAGGTCTACCTCGAGTGGCGCTCGCTGCTCGGCACGACGATGGGCAGTCCGGGTGACGTCGCCGCCCTCTGGCGCATGCTCGAGGAGGGGTCGTGGCGGCCCGTGATCGACGAGGTGTTCCCGCTGGCGGAGGCGGCGGCGGCACAGGAGCGCCTTGCCGGCGACCACTTCGGGAAGGTGCTGCTCGACTGCCGCTAGAGTCCCTAGCAGGCGCCGGCGGCAGGCGCGCTGCCCGGTCCCGCGAGGTGGTGGACCTCCGCGCCGACCTGGATCTGCACGCAGTACGACGCGGCGTCGGCCCTGGCGAGCGTGGCGCCGGTCGCGAGGCGAGCGCCCGCGTAGCTCCCCGTCGCGCGGCGGTGGATCTCGAGCGACGCCGCCGCCCCCGTGAACGCGGCCCGGCCGGTCGTCGCGAGCATCGTCGAGATGTCGTCGGCGGCCTCGTCCCTCGTCGCCTCGGCCCGCGGCCGCAGCTGCTGCCACGCGACGACGGCGAGCGCGACGATCGCGATGCCGACGGCGAGTGTCCGCATGGACATGCCGTTGGTATCGGCACCGACGACGCGCCTCTGCAGCCCTACGACGTCAGCGCGTCGAGTGCCGTGTCGACGTCCTCCTCGGTGGTGTAGAGATGGAACGCGGCGCGGAGGCTGCCGGCCCGCGTCGACGAGAGGATCCCGGCCCGGCCCAGCCGCTCCTGCGCGCCCGGCACGTTGGCCGAGACGATCGCCGAGTTCGACGGCTCGAGGCCGAGCCCCGCGCGGAACCGGTTCGCGAGGCGGACGTCGTGGGCGTTGATCGCCTCCACGCCGACTCCGGTGAGCACCTCGAGCGCCGGGGCGCATGCCACCCAGGAGAACCACGCGGGTGACGTGTCGAAGCGCCGGGCATCGGCGGCCAGGCGGACCGGCAAACCGTAGTAGGCCGAGAACGGGTCGTCGGCCGCCCACCAGCCGGCCGCCAGTGGGCGCACGACTTCGAGCAGGCCGTCGCCGAGCGCCAGCCACGCCGTTCCGCGCGGCGAGACGAGCCACTTGTAGCCGGCGCCCACGACCGCGTCGACGCGCGAGCCGTCGAACGGCAGCCAGCCGATCGCCTGGGTCGCGTCGACGACGACGAGCGCGTCGTGTGCGTGGGCGGCCGCGGTGACGGCGTGGAGGTCGGCCACCTCGCCCGTTGCGGATTGCACCGCGCTCACCGCCACCACCCCGATCGAGTCGTCGATCCGCCCGACGAGCTGCTCGAACGGGACGGCGACGACCTCGAACCCCTGCGCCGACCACGGCCAGAGCAGCGACGTGAACTCGATCTCGGGCGCTAGCACCCGCCTGCGCTCCGGCTGCGCGTCGCTCACGCCGGCCGCGACGAGGCCGACGAGCTCGGCGACGGTCGCGCCGGTCGCGACGCGGTCGACCGCGACGCCGGCGAGGCCGGCCCACAGCTCGCGTGCTCTGCCCGTCGCGTCGGCCCACCCGTGCCAGGTCGTCCGGCCGCCGCGCCAGTCCGCCAGCGCCGCCTGGAGCGCCTCCCAGGCCGGGCGGGGAGGCAGCCCGTAGCTCGCGGTGTTGAGGTAGGGCCCCGCGGGCTCGAAGAGCGCCTGCGCCTCCTCGAGGGTCATGCCCGGGGCGCGCATCGCCGGATCGTATGCGTGCCCATCATCCGAACGGGGGCTGCGCGCCGTCCGCCGGCCGGACGATGGATGCCCTCGTGCGGCGCCTTCTTCCCTTGCTCGGGCTGTTCGTGCTGCTCGGCCTCTGCGGCTGGGCCTGGGACGGCGTGCGCCACGACCACGGCGGCGAGCACGGCGCACCGCTCACGGTCGAGGAGCTCAGGGTCGAGCTCATGGCGTCGACGTTCACCACCCATGGCCGGAGCCAGTCGGTGCGCGAGTGCGACTGCGTCGGCGTCGGCGACCGGCACGCGGGCGGCTACACGCACTTCCGCTGCGACCTGCGGTTCGTCGGCGGGGGGAGCGACAACGTGGTCGTGCACGTGCGGCCGACCGAGCTCACCTTCAAGAGCGGCGTCGCCTGACGCCGGGGTCAGCCGGTGCCCCAGCGCTGCTGCAAGGCGACGACCTCGTCATCGGGGACGCCGACCGAGGCGTGCATGTGCACCAGCTTCCACGCACCGTCCGTCTGGTGGAAGACCGCCGTGACGCGCGTCCGCATCGCTGAGCCGTCGGGGAACACGAACGTCGGCTCGTCGATCGCCCAGCCGAGCGCGCCGTCCTCGTAGGCAACCGGGTTCGCCGGCTGGAATCCGATGCCCTCCGCCTCGAAGCCGTACCGCAGCGCCGCACGCTCCGTGACGCGCTCGTCCGGCGCCGTGCCGACGATCACCGTCGCCGGGTGGCTCGACACGAGCTCGTCGAAGCTGTCGACGTCGCCCGCCGACAGGCGATCGCAGAAGCGCAGCCATGCATCCCGGACCGCCGTCGACTCGTCCATTGCCTCCTCCTCAGCCGCTGAGATGGTCGTAGGCGGGCAGCGTCAGGAACTCGACGAACTCCTCGCCGAGCGCGACCTGCTCGAAGAGCTCGCGCGCCTCGTCGACGGCCGCCGTCCCGTCGAGCTTCGCCACCTCGTCGTCGATGGCCCGGTCGACCTGCTCGCGCGTGACGCGCCCGTGCCGCAGCCACTGCCACACCTGCGAGCGCGAGATCTCCGAGGTCGCCGCGTCCTCCATGAGGTTGAAGATCGCCACGGCGCCCGAGCCGCGGAGCCAGGCGGCGAGGTACTGGATGCCGACCGAGACGTTGTTCCGGAGACCCTCCTCGGTCACCTCGCCCGGGGTGGCGGCCACGTTCAGGAGGTCGGCCGCCGACGGCGAGACGTCGTCGCGCTGCCGCTCGACCTGGTTCGGCCGCTCGCCGAGCACGGCGTCGAAGCACTCCTGCGCGACCGGAACGAGGTCGGGGTGCGCCACCCAGGTGCCGTCGAAGCCCTGCCCGGCCTCGCGTTCCTTGTCCTCGCGCACCCGGGCGAGGGCGACGGCGTTCACGTCCGGATCGCGCCGTGACGGGATGAAGGCCGCCATACCGCCGACGGCGTGGGCGCCGCGCCGGTGGCACGTCTTCACGAGCAGCTCGCAGTACGTGCGCATGAACGGCACGGCCATCGTCACCTGTGCCCGGTCGGGCAGCACGAACTCGGGGCGGTGGCCGAGCTTCTTGATCACCGAGAAGATGTAGTCCCACCGTCCGGCGTTCAGCCCCGCCGAGTGCTCGCGCAGCTCGAAGAGGATCTCGTCCATCTCGAACGCGGCGAGGATCGTCTCGATCAGGACCGTCGCCTTGATCGTCCCGCGCGCGACGCCCAGGCGCTCCTGCGACCAGACGAAGACGTCGTTCCACAGCCTCGCCTCGAGATGGCTCTCGAGCTTCGGCAGGTAGAAGAAATGGCCGCCCCGGCCGTGGTTGCGGAAGAAGTAGAGCCCGAAGTCGAAGAGGCTGCCGCTGATCGGCCGGCCGTCGACCTCGAAGTGGCGCTCGACGAGATGCCAGCCTCGCGGCCGCACGAGGAGCGTCGCAGTCTCGTCGTTCAGCCGGTAGGACTTCTCACCCTGGTCGAGCGAGATCGTTCGTTCGAGCGCGTCGGTGAGGTTGACCTGGCCCTCGATGCAGTTCTCCCAGGTCGGCGAGTTCGCGTCCTCGAAATCGGCCATGAACATGCGCGCGCCGGAGTTGAGGGCGTTGATGACCATCTTGCGGTCGACCGGCCCGGTGATCTCGACGCGCCGGTCCTGGAGCGCCGGCGGCACCGGCTCGACCCGCCAGTCCCCGTCGCGAACCGAGTGCGTCTCCGGCAGGAAGTCCGGCAGCTCCCCCTCCCTGAGCCGCTCCGCACGTGCCGCCCGCGCCGCAAGGAGCCCCTCGCGCCGGGCGCCGAACTCGCGCTGCATGTCGGTGAGGAAGGCGACGGCGTCGGGCGTGAGGACGGCGGCCGGATCGGTCACGTCTGCGATCGTAAAGGCGGTGAGGCTCCCGGGCGGTCTGGACTGGTGGCGATCGCAACCCGGCGGCGCGGCCTGGCTCGACGGGCTCCCCCGGCTCGCGGCCGAGTGCGCGGAGGCCTGGGAGCTCGAGCTCGGAGAGGCATTCGCGGGCTCGCACGCCTCGCTGGCGCTGCGCGCCACGCGTGCCGACGACTCGCCGGCCGTGCTGAAGCTCAACTTCCCGGATCGAGAGACCGAGCACGAGGCGGACGCGCTCGCGTGGTGGGACGGCAACGGGGCGGCGCGGCTGCTGGAGCGCGACGACGAACGGGCGGCGCTCCTCGTCGAGCGCTGCGATCCCGGCACGCAGCTCTGGTCGCTGCCCGAGCACGAGGCGCTGCCGATCGCGGCCGGCCTGCTGCGTCGCCTGCGGCGGCACGCGCCGGCTGGCGGCCCCATCCATCCACTGCGCGAGGAGGCGGAGCGTTGGGCCGAGGAGCTGCCTCGCCGCTGGACCGGCCTTGCCCAGCCGTTCGAGCGGCCGCTCCTCGACGCGGCCGTCTCGGCGCTCCAGGAGCTGGGCTCCTCGCCGTCGGAGGAGGTCGTCCTCCACCAGGACTTCCACGGCGGCAACATCCTGCGCTCCCACCGGGGCTGGCTGGCGATCGACCCGAAGCCGCTGGTCGGCGACCCGGCCTTCGACGCGGCGTCGCTGCTCCGTGACCGGCGCCCCGAGCTGGCGCTGGACTCCGATCCGGTCGGTCGCATCCGCCGCCGGCTCGACCTGCTCGCCGGCGAGCTCGCGCTCGACCGCGAGCGCCTGCGCGGCTGGGGCATCGCGCACGCGCTCGCGTGGGGCGTCGACACCGAGGGCGTGCACGACCTCCACGTCGCGTGCGCCCGGTGGCTGCTCGACGCGCGCTAGGGCCCGCTGGCACCGAGCACGCCTCCATGTGCGGAGGCTCCTCGACCCCGTGCGGGCTTCCGCCTCGGAAGTCCGCAGGAATCCCGCACGGCAGTCCGAGGTCCTAGGGGATGAAGGAGAACATCGCACGGCGGCTTTCCAGGAGCCGTCCATGAAAAGGAGACTTCGATGCGAACCGTCCGCTTCACGACCCTCGACTCGACCGGCCTGTTCGCGGTTGACCCACTCACATCGAGCGACAACGACGAGTTCCTGCTCCGGCAGGCCTGAACGGCACACGACCAAGGGGTGGCGCGGCCCACTCGTGGCCCCAAACGCCTCAGAACCGGCTCACGAGGGTCATGGCTTGGCGGCGAGCGGTCGCTCGCGCCCGGGATGCAGACGGAAACGAGGCGTCAGGCCCGCTCGGGGATCGCCAGGTCGGGCGGCCGCTCGTCGCCCCGCCCGCCCCGCAGGTCCGGCGCCCGTTCGCGCAGCAGGCGCAGCACGAGCTCCGCCCGCCGCACGCGCTCGCGGCCGAGCTTCACGGCCGTGTCCACCAGATGGAGTCCGACCGGATAGATGTTGGGGGCGTTCCGCAGCCCGAGCTTGACGTACACCGGCGCGGCCGCGCGCACGATCTCGGGCACTTCGTAGAAGCGGACGAAGCCGCCCTGGTCGTCCGGCACCTCGACGTAGACGTCGAGCGGCGTAGAGCAGGCGGCGCGAAGCTCGCCGAGCTGCGCCGGGCTCAGGTCGGTGGCGACGTTGATCGTGCCGGCTCCGAGCCGCTCGAGCACCCTGGCAGTCTCGGGATTCGCGCAGGGCAGGAGCACGGACGTCTTGAGGAGGAGCGACGACGGCAGCTCTCCGGCCGCGCGCAGCTCGCCGAGCCGCGCCAGCACGCCGAGGTCGGCGACGAGGAACGAGCGGATTCCGAGCGTGCACGCCCGGCGCGCCTCCGCCTCGCACCATTCGACAGCGGCCGCGCCGTGGGCGACGCCGCCGGTCGCGGCGGTGACGAGCGACTGGCCGCCGACCGACCACGCGCCGCGGGGACCGAGGAAGAGCGAGATCTCGACGCCGGCCTCCGCGCCGAGCCCGACGAGCTCCTCGATCTCGCCGTCGGTGAGCATCATCACGCCCGAGCCCTGCGACACCCGGCGCACCGGCACGTCGCGCCGATCGGCCTCCTCGAGCACCGCGCGCAGCACCTCGGGCCCCTCGACGGAAGGGATCTCGATGCGGTAGTCGAGCCCGTCGGCGAAGCTCGCGGGCATCAGAACGTGCCGTAGCGCTCGTAGGCCTCGAGCGGCCGCACGCCGTCGCGCACCGCGACGCGGATCTCGCTCTCGACCGACACCTTCTGCTCGGCCTCGGCGAGCACGTCCTCCGCGATCGCGGCCGGGACGACCACGATCCCGTCGTGGTCGGCGACCACCCAGTCGCCGGGCTCGACCCGCACCTCGCCGATCGTCACCGGCACGTTCGTCGCGGTCAGCTCCCAGCGGGGCACGCAGTCCTGCGGCGTCGTGTAGCGGCAGAAGACGGGGAAGTCGAGGCCGCGGATGTAGTCGACGTCCCGGCACCCGCCGTCGAGGACGACGCCCCGGCAGCCGCGCGCCTGCAGCGACGTTGCGGAGAGCTCGCCGAACTGGGCGGACTCGGAGTCGTTGGTCTGGTAGACCGCGACGTGCTCGGACGGCACGTCGCCGAGCATGGTCAGGATCTTGCGGATCGACTCGTCGTAGCCGTGGTCGGCGTGAGGGCGACCCTCGACGGTGAACGCCGGTCCGGCCAACCGGGTGCCCGGCGTGAGCGGCGCCAGCGCGGCCGGCAGGGTCTGCCGCAGGTAGCCGCGGCGGTCGAGCACGTCAGTGAGCGCGCCGGTGTAGAGCGCCTCGAAGCGGGCTTCCTTCGTCATGCGAGCGGACGATATAGGGTGAAACCGTGAAGGCGGTCGTCGTCGAACGCCCGCACGAGGTCGCGTGGGTCGAGGTCGAGACGCCGGTGCCGGGCCCGGACGACGTGCTCGTGCGGAGCCGCGCCGCGGGCGTCTGCCGGACCGACATCGAGATGGTGATCGGCCGCTTGACCGATCCTCGCTGGGTGCGCTTTCCGCTCGTCCCCGGCCATGAGTGGAGCGGCACGATCGCCGAGGTGGGCGAGCGCGTCGCCGATCTCGCGCCCGGCGACCGCGTCGTCTGCGAGGGAATGATTCCGTGCAACCGCTGCGTGCGGTGCAAGGCCGGCGACACACAGCTCTGCGAGAACTACGACCAGCTCGGCTTCACCCGCGGCGGCGGCTACGGCGAGTACGTCCTGGCGCCGCGCCATGTCGTGCACCGGCTACCGGACGCAGTCTCGTTCGGCGCCGGCGTGCTGGTCGAGCCCGCGTCGGTCGTCCTACGGGCGCTCGACCGCGCCGCGACGCAGCCGGGCGAGACGATCGGCGTGATCGGCATCGGCACGCTGGGCTCGCTCGCAGTCACCTTCGCGCGGCTGCGCGCCCCCGGCGCCCTGCTCGCCTACGGCATCCGGCCGGAGGAGCTCGGATTCGCCGAACGCCTCGGGGCACACGCCGCGGTGCACGTCGGAGAGTCGGACGCGGTGGAGGAGACGCACCGCCTGCTGGGCGGCGGCCTGGACGTCGTAGTCGAGACCGCGGGTGCGGTGGCGGCGGTCGAGTTGGCGACGCGGCTCGTCCGCCCCGGCGGCCGCGTCGTGCTGCTCGGCATTGCGGGCGCCGGTGTCACGCTCGAGTTGCCGGCCGACCGGATCATGTTCGGCGACATGCAGGTCATCGGCAGCTGCTCGTACGCCACCTCGAACTGGTCGGACGTCATGCGCCTGTTGCGGCGCGACCTCGTCGACCTGGAGCCGATCGTGACGCACCGCTTCCCCGCGGCGCAATTCGAGGATGCATTCGCGCTTATGGACGCCCCCGAGGGCGTCGTCGCCAAGGTGCTGCTCGAGCACAGCTAGAGGCTTGATGTGAAACTCGCGGGCCGTTCTGTCCGGCGATGCTGAGCAGGCGCGATCGCCAGACGCCGCGATCCTCGACGAGCACTGGGAGTTTCTGGACGTCTGGGGCTTCCGCTCGCTGGGTGGACGACGTCAACAGAGCTCCACAGCGGTGACACGACGCCCTACCACGACACACACAGGAATCCGTCACCAGTCCGAGACGTGCGGGCGGTTCGTGCTGCTCGCGGCCGGTCGCCGTGGAAGGATCGGCCGGAGCGATGCTGCGTCACTTCGATCCCTGCATGACCGGGTGGGCCCCCGGGCGCGCCGGCGTGGACCGAGATGGCTGAGAGTTACGCGGAGGCGCGGAGTCCGGGCGGGCGTCCGCTCGCGTCCGCGCGCCGGCTGATCCTTCCCCTCGCGCTGGCGCAGTTCATCTGCAGCTTCGCAGGATCGAACATGAACGTGATGATCACGGACATCAGCGAGGACCTCGACACGACCGTCAAGGGCGTGCAGACCGCCATCACCTTGTTCCTCCTGATCATGGCGATCCTGATGATCCCCTGCAGCAAGCTGACCGACCGCTGGGGGCGCAAACGATGCTTCCTCTGGGGGCTCTCGCTCTACGGTGCCGGGGCGCTCTTGAGCGCAATCTCGCCGAACCTCGGGGTGTTGATCATCGGCAACTCCGTACTCGAGGGCGTCGGCACGGCGCTGCTGATCCCACCGGTCTACATCCTGGCCACGCTCTGGTTCGGCGATCTCACATCTCGCGCCTGGGCCTTCGGTGTGATCAGTGGGCTCGGAGGGATCGGCGCGGCGGCGGGGCCGCTGATCGGCGGCGTGATCACGACCGGGATCAGCTGGCGCGCGGCGTTCCTCTTCCAGGCAGCCGTCGTCGGCCTGATCGTGCTGCTGAGCCGTCGCCTGGACGATCCGCTCGAACCGGATCCGACGCGTCCCTTCGACGCGGTCGGGGCAATCCTGTCGGCGACCGGCATGTTCTGCGTCGTCTTCGGGATCCTCCAGGCCGGCAGCAACAACCGGCTCTTCGCGATCTTGCTCGTCATCGGCGCGCTCTTCTTGTTGGCGTTCTTCCTCTTCATCCGCTCACGCGAGCGCGCGGGGAAGGAGGCGCTGCTCTCGACCGGCCTCTTCAAGAACCGGACGTGCAACCTCGCGCTTGTCACGCAGAACGTCCAGTGGCTGATGCTCATGGGCGTGTCGTTCGTCGTCTCCGTCTTCCTGCAGGAGGTCCGCGGCTACAACGCGATCAAGACGGGCGTGATCTTCACCGCGGCCACGCTCGGCATCCTCTTCTCCTCGCTCGCCGCGGCGCGCCTGGCAAAACGGTACGCGCAGCGGACGCTGATCGTCGCCGGGTTCGTCGTCACGATCGGCGGGATCGCGATCCTGCTCGGGCTCGTGCTGGCCTGGGACAGCATCTGGGCTTTCACGCCGGGGCTGGCGCTGGTCGGCATCGGACTCGGCGTCATGCTCACGCCCTCTGTGAATGTCGTGCAGTCGAGCTTCCCCGAGGCGCTCCAGGGCGAGATCTCGGGCCTGTCGCGAAGCATCTCCAACCTCGGCTCCTCGTTCGGCACCGCAATCGCCGGCACGATCCTGGTCTCCGTCGTCGCCACGGGGAACGACGCATACGCGTGGGCGATGGCCGCGCTGATCATGATCGGGCTCGTAGGCCTTGGGGCAGCGCTGCTTCTTCCCGCGAAGCTCCAGCGGCACCCAGCCTGATCTGCCCGATCCCGTCCGCGCCTCCGTCCCGCCGGCGGGAAGTCTTGCCGTGTTTGCGCCGCGTGCTCCGCCCCTGAGTAGCGTGGATCGTTAGGCGTAGGGGCGCCGCGCCGACCTGACCATATCCTTACCGGCCTACCCGGCGAGGTTCGAAACTGACCCGTTTGGGTCACGAGGACGCGGCTGTTGGCGTGGTAGACACGTCGGGCTCCGGCGTCGGGACTGCGGTCCTGCTGACCCCGGCGTCCGGCCGGGCAGGAAGCCTGCACGGCCAGGCGATCACGTGGGGCATGTGCTCCTGAAAGGAGCGTGCGGATGAGGGCTATCCGTCGTAGATGGAAGGTGGCTGCGGTCGCCGCGACCGTCGTCGTCATTGCCGGCACCGGCATTGGCGTCGCCGCGATTCCGGCGGGTAACGGGACGATCAGCGCGTGTTACGGGAAGCTCGGCGGTGTCGTGCGGGTGATCGATACGGCGAAGGGGCAGCGGTGCTCTAACCAGCTCGAGAGCCCGCTCAGCTGGAGCCAGACCGGGCCGCAAGGCTTGCCAGGGTCGCCAGGACAGCCAGGGCTCCCCGGCAAAGACGGCGTCGACGGCGAAGACGGAGAGCCAGGACCGCCCGGCCCGCCCGGACAATCGGGCCCGGACTCCCGGTTCGGCTCCGATACGGGAACCGCTGGCGACTCGTCTTACGTGCGCGAGTGCATCCTCGGCGAGGTCTGGTTGACCGCCACGTCGCGGGCGAGCGGCCTCAAGGCGGACGGACGGCTGTTGCCGATCAACATGAACCAGGCGCTGTTCTCTTTGCTGGGGACGCGGTTCGGGGGTGACGGCAGGACAACGTTCGCGATCCCCGATCTCCGGTCGGCCGCGCCGAACGGCCTGACCTACGTGATCTGCCATCAGGGCCTCTTCCCGCCGGCGTGAGTGCGAGCCGCGACGACGAATACGAGCACAACGTCGTCAGCGAACGAGGGAGGGCGGCGAGAGCCGCCCTCCCCTACATGGGCGACAAACGGGCCCGGGCCCTGCTGTCCTACCTAAGTAGGGTGGATCAATAGGGCAGCAGCCTCGTCAGGTGAGAAGACGCCCGATCAGGCGTGCCGTTGACGGTGGTTACGATCGACGATTCCCAACGACCCGCCCCACTCGGAGGTGAACACGGATGAACGACAACCTGACGTGGCAGGTCGCGCGCCTCGACGACATCGAGCGGCGCGGCACGGATATTCCGGTGCGCGAGCACCTCGGGATCCAGGCATTTGGAATCAACGCTTATACGCCCGGCGAGGATGGCACGCTGATCGGTGAGCACGACGAGGCGGGGTCGGGCCAGGAGGAGCTGTACATCGTGCTCGACGGTAAGGCGATCTTCGAGGTCGACGGCGAGGCGGTCGACGCGCCCGCAGGGACGTTCGTGTTCGTCGGGCCGGAGTCGCGGCGGAAGGCGAGCGGGGACGGAACCGTCCTCGCTGTCGGCGCCACACCCGGCGAGGCGTATCAGGGGATCGACTGGGGGGAGGCGTGGCCGTTCCACAGCGAGTCGATGACGGCCTACGGCGAACAGCGATACGCCGACGCGCTCGAAGCGGTCCGCGCCGCCCTCGAGCAGATGCCGGACCACGCGGGCTTGCATTACAACTACGCGTGCTTCGCAACGCGCGCGGGCGACACCGGCGACGACACGTTCGCGCACCTCCGACGCTCCGTCGAGTTGCTCCCGCGGTTCCGCGAGGACGCGCGCAGAGACGACGACTTCGCCGCCCTACGCGACGACCCGCGGTTCGAGGACGCGCTCCGCTGAGCGCCCAGGTCTCGACCTCGGCGAGCCGAGCCTAGCCAGGTGACACTCCCGCACGCCGGCCCACGTCAGGGCGCTATCGCCTAAGTAGCGTGGAGCGTTAGGACAGAACCCGGGTGCTGCTACTGCAAGACGTCGTCGGCCATTGGCGACGGGCAAGCGCCTGGGCCAGTGTTCGGTTGAAGCCTCCCGCTCAGGTCTCTTCGAGAGCGTGGCAGACAGCCTCCAGCTTGAATCCATGGGGATCAAGCCAGTACGTGGCAAAACAGTGCGGCCCGTACTGGGGGAATTCTTGGGGTTCGTCGAGGATGACAGCGTCGCGTGTTCGAGCCCACTGGTGTGCTTCCCGAACGATGGCTCTGCTCGCGACCAAGAATGCGAGGTGATGAAGGCCTGTCTCGAGGCGTGAGTACGTGCCCGGTTCTTCTACTTGGTAGAAGAACAATTGTGAGCCTTGTGCACCGTCGGGCCCGTAGTTGAGTGGTCCTCCGGGGTCAGTTTCAAACCACTCGCGAAGCCCGAGGACGGACATGAGATCGTCGTAGTACTCCTTGGCTGCGACGAGATCCGGGACGCCAATCCCAATGTGGTCGATGAACCCGGGTCGGGGCATGGGGCACCTCCGCTGTCGTGACCGGGGAGATCGTAGGGGAGCGAGTGACCTCACCTCCGCGTGCGCCAGTGTTCACGAATGTCCCCCGAGCTCTGTCGGTTCGGGTGTGTCAGGCTGTCTGACCCGACGCGAGGAGAGCATGGTCGAGAACACGGCGAAGGACGCTGCCCCCGGATTCGTGGTCCTGCGCCAGGTGGCGGCGGAGCGGTGGGAGTTCCTCGGCGAGGTGCCACGCAAGCGAGGTCTTCCGGCCCGCGCGGCACGCACGCGAGCGATCCTCGACGCGACGGATGGCACGGCAAAGGATGGAGAGGTCTACGCCGCCGTACTTCGCAGCGAGTGGCGGATCGCGAAGGACTGGACGCCCCCAGGCGAGTAGTCAGTTCGACGCCTGGGCCAGCGTGCTCTCGCCTGGCATCGCTCGAGGGGGCTGCCGTGCTGAGTAGCACGGATCGAAAGGGCAGTACGCAGAGACCGAGCACGTAGACTCGTTTTCTGCTCCCATTAAGCGTCATGGCTGCTGAACCGAACCCCGAGAACCCGCTCCACGGCTCGTGCCTCTGCGGGGGTGTCCGCTTCGAAGTGACGGCGCCTTTCCGGTGGGCCAATCACTGCCACTGCTCGCGGTGCCGAAAGCACTCGGGCGGCTTCGGCGGAACGCAGGGACGGGTTTCGCGCGAAGGATTCCGCCTGCTCGCCGGTGAGAAATTGATCCGCGTCTTCAGGCCCGACGGCGGACGCGTGAAGGCCTTCTGCTCCATTTGCGGCTCGAGTCTGTTCGGCGCGGAGTGGCCCGAGGGCGATGAAGTCGCGATCCGTCTCGGCTCCCTCGACGGCGAGCCGGGGATCCGGCCACAGTTCCACACCTTCGTCGCCTCGCGGGCGCCGTGGGATGAGATCCCGGATGACGGCCTTCCGCGGTACGACGAGAGCCACCCGTTCTGACATCACTCAGGCCGCCACGACCTCAGTAGCGTGGAAGGAATAGGCCAGAACACACGCGCCTGGGCCAGCGTCAGGAATGTCCCCGGGGGCTACTGGAACGGCTCTAGCCCCAGGGCAGGCGGGACCAGTATGGCGGCCGCCCTCGTCGGAACCGCTCGGCCGTCGCATAGACCTGCTCCGGATCGGATGTCTCCTTCTCCACGCTCGCCCCGTAGCGCGCCGCGAGTTCCGAGACCGGGTAGCGCACTTCCGGACCTACGTGGGCGCCAACCATCAGGATCACGCACGGCCTGTCGCCAGCTCCCACGAACGCGTGCTCCGTCCAGGGAGGCGAGTGGAAGAAGTCCCAGGCTCGAAGGTGTCGCTCCTCGCTCTCGACGAGCAGCCTGCACTCGCCGGCCAGAACGAGGAATGCCTCCTGATTCGTCTCGGCGTGATAGACGCCGCTCTGACCTGGCTCGAGGACGGTCACGTTGATCCCGAACTGCGGGAATTCGACCGGAGAGTCGCCGTACTCGTTCGCGAACCAGCACGCCGCGCCCCTCGTCTCCGAAGTGAACCACTCGGCATCGCGCACGTTGACGACGAACCAGCCCTCGGTGACGGGGGCGAGCCCGGAGCCAGCGTCCTCAAGCCGCGCTTCGGTCAAGAACCGGATTCTCGCAGGACATCGCTCGGAGGGCCTGCCGCGCTGAGTAGCGTGGAGCGTTAGGACAGAACCCGGATGCTGCTACGGCAAGACGTGTCGGCCATAGGCGACGGCAACGCGCCTGCGCCAGTGTCCAGGGTCCCCCGAGCCTCCGGCATGATCCCGGCATGACCCAGCTGTCCGGCATGGTTGACGAACTGCTGCGCGAGGCGACGATGCTCGCCGAGGTCAGAGGTCATGCTGTCGTCGGAACGGAGCACATCCTGCTCGCCATGACCCGTCAGTCGACGGACAGCTTTGCGCGAAGGCTCCTCGACGAGGTGGGCGCAACTGAGCCGCTCCGCTCACGCATCGAGGACGTCATCGGGCCGGACTGACGAGCCTGGCTTGGCCCAGCGTTCGGGAATGTCTCTCGACGGTTCTGGCCGTGCCACTTGGAGTAGCGTCTCGGGCCAGAACGCCGCCGGAGTTTCGCATCAAGCCTTCAGTTGTGCGCAATGGGCGACGAGCCTTCAGCTTCGCTGAAGCACCGAGGCCGTGGTCTCGATCAGCTCGAGCATGGCCGCCTCGGCGGCGTCGCCGTCGCCGTCGCGGATCCCGGTGAGAACGGCCTCGTGCAGCGCCAGCGTCTCGACCGCCACCCCCTGCGTGCGGGCGAAGCTCAGTCTGAACGCCCCGCGCAGCGTCGAGCCGAGATGCGCGAGCAGCTCGTTGTGACACGACTCGAGGATGATCGCGTGGAAGCGCAGGTCGGCCCCGAGATACGCCTCCGGATCGTCGAGGGCGGCAGCCTCCATCGCCGCGAACGACTCCTCGAGGCCGGCGATCTCCTCGGCCGTCGCCCGCTTGGATGCCAATGTGGCGGCCTTCGGCTCGATCACGCTGCGCAGCTCGAACAGGTCGACGAAGAAGCCGTCGCCCGCTCCCGCCTCGGTTCGCCAGGCCAGCACGTCCGGGTCGATGAGATTCCAGTACCGGCGCTCGCGCACCTGCGTGCCCGTCTTGGGCCGCGAGACGACGAGCCCCTTGGCGGCGAGCACCTTGATCGCCTCACGAACGACCGTACGGCTGACGTCCGTCTCGACTCCGTCGACGTCAGTCGGGAGCGGATCACCGGGCAGCAGATCGCCGCTCACGATTCGAACTCCGATGGCGTGGACGAGCTCTCCGTGGAGCCCACGCTTCGGATAGGTCCGATCTTTCATCATACGATAATGACATAGGTTGCGACCTTCGCCACAACCGTGTTACGGTCGCTGGTAATCCGTCAAAAGGAGGGCAACGTGGATCACGAAGACCCCGGGACGGACGGTCTCCAGCCGCCAGACCCAGAGGAGCGTGAGGAGCTCGTTCTCGATCGGAGACGCCTCCTCAAGCGTTCCGGCCTCGTCGCGGCGGCCGCGGCCATCCCGTCCAGTGTCCTGGCGAGTCCGGCGTTCGGGGGCGTCGAGACGGCGCTCAGGGCAGAGTCGTTCATCCAGTCGCATCCGAACTGGAGGTTCGTGTTCGTCAACCACGTGACGACGAACCCGTTCTTCGTGCCGACGCAGTACGGCGCGGCGGACGCGTGCGGGCTGCTCGGCTGCCGGTACCAGTGGACCGGGTCGCAGACCGCCGCCGTGGGCGAGATGGTCAATGCGTTCAACTCGGCGATCTCGGCGGATGCCGCGGGCATCGCGGTTTGTCTCACCGACCGGCGGGCGTTCAACCGCCCGACGACGCGGGCGCTCAACGGTGGCATCCCGGTCGTCAGCTACAACGCCGACACGGAGGGGAACGCCCGGCACGCCTACATCGGTCAGGATCTCTACCTCTCCGGGTACCGGATGGGCGAGCGGATCGTGAACGACGTGAAGTCGGGCGAGGTCGCACTGTTCATCGCCACGCCTGGACAGCTGAACATCCAGCCGCGCATCGATGGTGCTCAGCAGGCCATCAAGGACAAGTCCGGCGGGAAGATCAAGGCGACGGCGGTCGCGACCGGCTCGCAGCTGAACGAGGAGCTGGCGAAGATCGATGCGTACTACCTCGGCCACAAGGGCCTCAAGGGCATGTACGCGGTCGACGCCGGCTCGACGCAGGGTGTGGCGCAGGTCATGCAGAAGTACCGCCTGCGCAGGACGGGCGTCCGGGCGGGCGGGTACGACCTGCTCCCGACGATCCTCCGGTTGATCACGGCTGGTCACATGGACTTCACCATCGACCAGCAGCCCTACCTCCAGGGCTGGCTGCCTGTGCTGCAGCTCTGGTGGTACCGCTACTCGTCAGGGCTCGTGGCGCCGTCGGACACGAACACGGGCATCCTCTTCGTCACGCGCGGGAACGTTCGCCCGTACCTGACGACGAAGACCCGGTACGAAGGCAGCTCGAGCAAGCAGAAGTACCCCATCACCAAGCCGTAAGTGGAGCAGGCCGCCAGAGAGGCCGACGCTCCGCAGACTCCGCAACGCGCCAGCTTCGGCTGGCGCGTTGCGGGTGCGCTCGTGCGTCGCCGCGAGGCGAGCATTGCGCTCGTCGCTCTTGGGCTGGTCCTCTACTTCTCGGTCCGAACGGACGCGTTCTTCGGCCGGGACAACGCGCGCGTGATCGCAGAGTTCTCGGCGCCGCTGATGATCATCGCCGCCGGCCAGGTGATGCTGCTCATCTGCGGCGAGATCGACCTGTCGGTCGGAAACGTCTTCGCCTTCAGCGCCTGGATCTTCTACTTCGCGAACACGAGCTGGGACCTGCCGCTCGTGCTCGCGGTCATCGCCGGCCTGCTCTCGGGTGCCCTCGTCGGCCTCGTCAACGGGCTGATCACGGTGCTCGTCGGCGTGCCGTCGTTCATCACCACGCTGGGCATGATCTTCCTGCTGAACGGCATCACGCTGAACATCTCCGACGGCTTCCCCGTCGAGACCCCGGGCGGCCTCGACTCCGACTTCTTCCGCTTCTTCGGTGGGTCGCCGTACTCCGGGTTCTACTGGGCGATCGGCATCGTGATCTTGATGACGATCCTGCTGACGAGCACGCGCTGGGGCCTGCACACGATCGCGACCGGCGGCAACGCCGTCGGGGCGAGCGAGAGCGGCGTCGCCGTGCGCTCGATCAAGATCGGCAACTTCGTGATGTGCAGCATGCTCGGCGCGATGGCCGGAATCCTCGAGAGCGTGCGCATCACGTCGATCCAGCCGCTCCAGGGCGGCACGTCGGTGATGTTCTACGCCGTGGCCGCGGCTGTCATCGGCGGCACCTCGCTGTTCGGCGGCTCGGGCACCGTCATCGGCGCCGCGCTCGGCGTCCTCGTGCTCGCGATCCTGAACCTCGGCTTCACGCTGCAGGGCATCAGCGCGTTCACCTTCGACCTCGTCCTCGGCGTGGCCATCATCGCCTCGATGGCGCTGAACGTGACCCTCGAGCGAATACGACTGTCCGGACGCTTAGGACGCGCCACGTGACCGACGGGCCCGCAGCTAGCGCGCCCGGGTCGGCCCCTGCCGTCGCCGACGCGATCCGCGCGGAGAACATCCGCAAGAGCTTCGGCGCTGTCACGGCCCTCGAGGACGTCACCCTGCACCTCGGGCAGGGAGAAGTACTCGGTCTGATCGGCGACAACGGCGCCGGCAAGTCGACGCTCGTGAAGATCCTGACCGGCTACCACAAGCCCGACGATGGGCGGCTCTCCATCTTCGGCGAGGAGGTGCAGCTGAAGTCGGTCACGCACGCGCGCTCGCTCGGCATCGACACGGTCTTCCAGGACCTGGCGCTCGTGCCGAGCCTGAGCGTCTACCACAACATGTTCCTGAACCGCGAGGCGATCCGCGGCATCGGGAAGTTCGGCTTTCTCAACAACCGCGTCATGAAGCGCCGCTCGCGCGAGTACCTCGAGGACATCGGCGTCCGCATCTCCTCGATGAGCTCGGAGGTGGCGCAGCTCTCCGGCGGCCAGCGGCAGGCGATCGCGATCGCCCGTTCGACGCACTCGGATGCACGCATCATCCTGCTCGACGAGCCGCTGGCGGCCATGGGCGCGCGCGAGGGGGCGCTGATCATCGAGCTGATCCAGGAGCTCAAGGAGCGCAAAGACGTCTCGATGATCGTGATCGCGCACAACTACGTGCACGTGCTCGAGCTCTGCGACCGCATCAACCTGCTGCGGAACGGGCGCATCATGCTCGACAAGCGCAGCGACGAGACCTCCATCGAGGAGCTGACGCAGATCGTCGCGGCCGAGTACCGCGTGCCGAAGCCCGCCGCCTGACGCTCAGCGTCCGCCGGCCGCCCTGACGAAGGCGCCGAGCTCCGTCATGAACTCCGGGTAGGGGCCGAAGCGCTCGTCCAGCCGCTGCGTGAGCGGCCAGAGGCCCTCCGTGCCCGCGGCGAGCTCGTCGCGGACCGCCTGCTCGACCTCGTCGGTGAAGGCCAGCGCCCGGTCGAGGAAGGCCTGGCCCTCGGCGGCGTCCATGACCGGGTAGTGGGCGGTGAGGAGCAGGTCGGGCTCGAGCTCGCGGAGACGGCGGATGGTCCCGCGGTAGGCCTCCAGGTCGTAGATGCGCGGCGGGATGAGCAGATCGCCGTCGTTCGAGTAGATGCCGCGCTCGAGCACCGCGTCGATGATGATCGCCGCGCGGCTGCGCGGGTCCCAGAGCCCGATATGGCCGAACGTGTGGCCCGGTAGGTACAGAACCTCGATGCGCCAGTCGTCGGCCAGGCGCAGCGTCTCACCGCCGCGGAGCCCCTCGTCGATCGCCGCGTCCTCGCCGCACGCGGCGAGCAGCGCCTCGACGTCGTGGGGGTCGAACCCGTGCTCGGCGTGCCAGCAATAGTTCTCCTCGACCATCGCGTCGCGCGACTCGATCCAGCGGCGGTCGAGCTCGTGGCAGGCCAGCCGCGCACCCGGGTGGAGGTCGAGGAGCGCGCGCTTGCCGCCCGAGTGGTCGTTGTCGGCGTGGCTGATGAGCACCTCGTCGACGGCGCCGATGCCGAGGCCGATCGAATCGAGGTA
This sequence comes from uncultured Gaiellaceae bacterium, assembly GCA_963733065.1. Taxonomy (GTDB): domain Bacteria; phylum Actinomycetota; class Thermoleophilia; order Gaiellales; family Gaiellaceae; genus CAVTBT01. The sequence goes on along the minus strand of CAVTBT010000003.1, from coordinate 70,203 downwards.
GGGCGCGATCGCCTCCGCCGGGGTGTTCGGCAGGCCGGTGTCGAAGAGCAGCGTGCGCACGTTCCCCGTCAGGACGTACTGCGCCATGAAGCGGACGCCGAGACTCGACTCGATGCGGTGGATGCCGGGCGCGATCTCCATCTCACTCCTCTCGTGGATCGGGGCGGCTGCCCCGCGTGATCGTGTAGCCGCCGTCGACGCGCAGCACCTCGCCGGTCACGTGGCCGGCCGCCGGCGAAAGCAGCCACGACACCGTCTGGGCTACCGCGGCCGGGGTGGCGAGGGCGCGCAGGGGCGTGTCGGCGACGGCCAGCCCGGCGTCGAGCCCGGGGGGTGTGGACGCCTCGAGCCAACCCGGGGCGACGGCGTTGGCGCGCACGCCGTGCGGGCCGCCCTCGAGCGCTGCGACGCGGACGAGCGTCTGCAGCGCCATGGCGCCGCGCGCCGGCGGCGCCGCCCCCCGGAAACGGCTGGGTGCCGAGGATCGAGGTCACCGCCACCCAGCTCCCCGAGCCGCGCTCGACCGCCGCCGCGAGCCACGGCTGCGCGGCGAAGAACGGCTCCTCGGCCCAGCGCCGCACCGTGTCCTCGAAGGCGTCGCCGTCGAGCTCGGCGATGCGGCGCGAGCTCGGGCTCCGGCGGCAGCGTGACGAGGCCCTCGGCGTCGACGCCGTCGCGCTCGAGCTCGTGGCCGAGCGCGCCGAGCTCCTGCTCGACGGGATGGTGCTCGGGGCCGACGACCAGGATGCGCATCAGTACTTGCCGATGACCAGGCCACCGTCGACACGGAGGTAGGCGCCGGTCGTGTAGGTCGAGGTGACGAGGTGGGCGACGGCCTCGCCGATCTCGTCCGGCCGGGCGGCGCGGCCGCCGAACGGGATGGTCGCGCCGGCCGCGGCGCGCTTCCCGTCGGTGTCGAAGTCCGGCGAGACGTCGTTGATGTTGGTGTCCACCCACCCCGGGCCGACGTGGTTGACGGAGATGTCGTCTGCGCCCCATTCGCGCGCCAGCACGCCGACCAGCAGGCCCGCCGCGTGCTTCGAGGCCCCGTAGACGCCGAGCGGGCTGAAGGGCATGGCGGCGTTGACGGAGGACGTGACGACGATCCGGCCGCCGTCTCCCTGGCGCCGCATCTGGGCGGCGGCGGCCCGGCAGCCGTGGAGGACGCCGAACAGGTTCACGCCCATGACGTGCTCCCAGTCGTCGCGGGTCACGTCGGTCAGCGGCACCCATCGCGCCACGCCTGCGTTGGCGACGAAGGCGTCGAGGCGGCCGAGCGCCTGGACGGTCTCGGCCACGAGCCGCTCGTTGCCATCGGGCGTGCGGACGTCTCCGAGCAGAAACGCCCCCCGCCGGCCGAGCGCCTCGAGCTCGGCCACACGCCGCCGGCCCTCGTCCTCGTGCCCCACGTCGTTGAGGGCGACGTCGAAGCCGTGCCGCGCGAGCGCCAGCGCGATGCCGCGGCCGATGCCACGGTCGCGCGCCGCGCCGGTGACGAGCGCGACGGGCATCGAGCTAGATCACCACCCGCAGCTCGCCGTCGTCGGTGACGCGCACCTCGTACGTGCGCAGCCGGATGTCGTCGAACGCGACGCAGCGTCCGGTCGGGACGTGGAACTCGAGCGCGTGCCACGGGCACGTGACGACCTCGTCCTCCCAGATCCACGCGAGCTTCCAGTCCGTGTGCGGCCCGTAGTCGATCGTGCCCGAGACGCCGCCCTCGCACAGCGGCCCGCGCTGATGGGGACAGAGGTTCGGGATGGCGTGCACCTGTCCGCGGATGTTGAACACGCCGAGCTCGCGGTTGCCCACCCGCACGACGCGGTGCGTTCCCGGCGGGAGATCCTCCAGCGGCCCGATGGAATGTTCCGTCACGGGGTGTCGATGCCGAAGAACTCCGCGGCGTTCAGCCCCATGATCCGGCGGCGGGCCTCCGGCGCGAAGGGCAGGCCGAAGACGTGCTGGGTGTGGTCGAAGTCGTGGTGCGGCCAGTCCGAGGCGAACATGGCCGTGTGCTCGCCGTCGAAGAGCTCGAACAGCTTGACGACGTCGGTGCGCGCCTCCGGCTCCTCGATCGGCTGCGTCCCGTACCGGAAGCGGCGCATGTAGTGGCTCGGCCGCTCCTGCAGCAGTGGCACCTCGCGGCGCCGCTCGGTGTACTCCTTGTCGAGCCGGTTCGCGATCCACGGCACCCACGCGGTGCCGGCCTCCATGAACGCGATGCGTAGGTCGGGGAAGCGCACGGGAACGCCGGTCTCGAGCATCGACACGAGGTTCGCGACCATGGCCAACGGGTGCGCGAGCGAGTGCACCGCGAGCGCGGTGCGGAACTGCTCGAGCTGGAACGGGAACACGGGGTAGACCGCCTCGACGCTGTGGATCGCGATCGCCAGGCCGGCCTCCTGGGCGGCGTCGTAGACGGGGTCGTAGCGCTCGTCGCCGTAGAGCACCTTGAGGCCCGAGGCCGGCAGGTAGGCACACACGTAGCCGGGGTTGCCCGCGTGGCGGCGAATCTCCTCGGCGCCCGCGGCCGGGCTCTGCGGCGGCAGCACGATGGCCCCGCGGAGCGTCGGGTCGTGGCGCAGCCAGCGGTCGACGAGCCACTCGTTGTACGCGCGTGCGAGCGCGACGGCGAACGCGGGGTCGCGCACCATCGCCAGCGACAGCAGGTGGTCGGGGAAGAGCACGGCCTCGTTCACGTGCAGGTCGTCGAGCTCGCGGCGCATGTCGGCGGCCGTCGAGACGACCTGAGGGCGGTTCGAGCCGCCCGGCCAGGGGATGCGGTACTCGGCCCTGGGTGACATCGCCGGCAGGTCGAGGTATCGCTCCTCGACCTTGGCGATCTCGCGGAGCGCGACGTCCCAGGGCGGCTCGGCGAACTCCGCCAGCTCCGCCGGATCCTCGTGGATGTGGACGTCGGCGTCGACGACGAAGAGGTCTGCGAGCGTCTCGCGACCACCGGAGCGCTCGGGTGCGCGGAGGCCGTCCGCCATCGCCAAAGATCATATGATACGTCTTGTGAAGGGAGCGATACGTGCGCAGTCCGGGCCCGGAATCGGCTCCTTTCACGTCCACCGTGGCCATGCGTTCGAGGGGTTCGAGCTCCGTGGCGGGGAGCTCTCGGCCCTCTGCGCATGCGGCTCGACGCTCGATGTCGCCGACGCGGTGTTCGCCGGCTGTCCTGCCTGCGCGGGCGCCGGGGACTGTCTCCGCTGCGCGGGCACCGGCACCGTCGTCGACCATGCGGCGCTTGCCTGGCGGCAGCCCGCGACGAACTAGAGGAGCGACATGGCGACCATGCGTAACGGCGCGGCCTTCGGGAACGGCGACGGCGCGGCCCCGCGCGGGCGGCGGAGCGAGGAATGGTTCGAGCGACAGCGACCTGGACGGATTCCTGCACCGCTCGTGGCTGAAGTCCACCGGCGTTCACGGACGAGACGTTTCGCGGCAGGCCCGTGATCGGCATCTGCAACAGCTGGAGCGAGCTCGTCAACTGCAACGTGCACCTGCGCGGCCTGGCCGAGGCGGTCAAGCGCGGCGTCCTGCAGGCTGGCGGCTTCCCGCTCGAGTTCCCCGTCATGTCGCTCGGCGAGTCGCTGATGAAGCCGACGACGATGCTCTACCGGAACCTGATGGCGATGGACGTCGAGGAGTCGATCCGCGCCTATCCGCTCGACGGCGTCGTGCTGCTGACGGGCTGCGACAAGACGAACCCGGCGAGCATCCTGGGTGCCGCGAGCGCGGACATCCCGACGATCGTCGTCACCGGCGGCCCGATGCTGAACGGCCACTGGCGCGGCCGCTCGATCGGGTCGTGCAGCGACTGCTGGCACTACCACGAGGAGCTCCGCGCCGGCCGGATCACCGAGCAGGACTGGGTCGAGATCGAGAACTCGATGTCGCGCTCGAACGGCCACTGCATGACGATGGGCACCGCCTCGACGATGGCGTGCGTCACCGAGGGCCTCGGGCTGACCCTACCCGGCGCCGCCGCCATCCCGGCCGTGGACTCGCGCCGCGCGCAGATCGCCGAGACCGCGGGCCGCCAGATCGTCGAGCTCGTCGAGCTCGACCTGAAGCCCTCCGACATCCTCACGCGCGAGGCCTTCGAGAACGCGATCCGCGTCCTGCACGCCATCTCCGGCTCGACGAACGCGATCCTGCATCTGATCGCCTACGCCGGGCGCGTCGGCGTGGAGCTGCCGCTCGGGCTCTTCGACGAGCTCTGCGCGACGACCCCCTGGCTCGTGAACCTCAAGCCGGCGGGCGAGCACCTCATGGAGGACTTCTTCTACGCCGGCGGGCTGCCCGCGGTCATGGCCGAGATCGACGAGCTCCTGCACCTCGACGCCGTCACCGTCACGGGCCGGACGGTCGCCGAGAACATCGCCGGCGCGCAGATCATCAACCACGACGTGATCCGCGGCGCCGATGCGCCGCTCGACGAGGGAGGCTCGCTCGTGGTGCTCCGCGGCAGCCTCTGCCCGGACGGCGCCGTCATGAAGATCTCCGCAGCCGAGTCCCACCTGCTGCAGCACGAGGGCCGCGCGCTCGTGTTCGAGGACATCCACGACCTCGCCGCGCGCGTCGACGACCCGGCGCTCGAGTGCGACGCGACGAGCGTCATGGTGCTCCGCAACGCCGGTCCGGTCGGTGGGCCGGGCATGCCGGAGTGGGGGCACCTGCCGATTCCGGCGAAGCTGCTGAAGCAGGGGATCGCCGATCTCGTCCGCATCTCCGACGCACGCATGAGCGGGACGTCGTACGGTGCGGTCGTGCTCCACGTGGCCCCGGAGTCCGCGATCGGCGGGCCGCTCTCGCTCGTCCAGGACGGCGACCTCATCCGGCTCGATGTCGAGGGCCGGCGGCTCGACCTCGTGGTCGACGAGGCGGAGCTCGCGGCGCGACGCGACGCGTGGACGCCGCCGCCGGCCAAGGACGAGCGCGGCTACCGGCTGCTCCACCGCGAGCACGTCCTGCAGGCGAACGAGGGCTGCGACCTGGACTTCCTGCGTGGCCGCGCGGCCGTCGTGGCCGACGCGGTCACCTACCTGTAGCCCGGTGCCGCAGGTCGTCGTCGCGCTCACGACCCCGTTTCGGCCGGACGGGGCCGTCGACGAGCGCGCCCTGGCCGCGCACGTGGCGTGGCTCGTCGACCAGGGTGTGGACGCCCTCATGCCCTGCGGCACGACCGGGGAGGGCCCGCTGCTCGAGCCCGACGAGGTGGACGCGGTCGTGCGCGTGACGATCGAGACCGCGGACGGGCAAGCGACCGTGCTCGCCCACGTGGGCCGCCCGGCCACGACCGCGACCGTCGAGCTGGCCAGGCGTGCGCTCGCGTCCGGCGCCGCGGGGGTGTCGGCGGTCGTCCCCTACTATTTCGCGCTCTCCGACGCCGAGGTGGTCGAGCACTACCGGCGTCTGATCGCCGCCGCGGACGGCAGCCCGGTGTACGCGTACACGATCCCGGAGCGGACCGGCAACGAGCTCTCGCTCGATGCCGTGCGGACGCTCGCGGCCGACGGCCTGCGCGGCGTGAAGGACTCCACGAAGTCCTGGGAGCGGCACCTCGAGTACCTCGAAACCGACGTCGACGTGCTGACGGGCACCGATGCGTTCGTCGTCGAGTCGTTCCGCGCCGGCTCGGCCGGCTGCGTCTCGGCGATCGCCAACATCCGCCCCGACCTGCTCGTGCGCGCCCGCGAGGGCGAGGACGTCCAGGAGGAGCTCTCGGCCGTCCGCGACCGGCTGCCGTCCGCCCGCCGCAAGGCGGCCGTCGCCGAACGGGTGCCGGGGTATCCGACCGCCTACCGTGCGCCGCTCGCATGACGGCGTTGACGGTCGGCGAGACGATGGCGCTGCTCGATCCCGTCGGCGACGGGCCGCTCGAGGCAGGCCAGCAGCTGACCCTCCGGATCGCCGGAGCGGAGTCGAACCTCGCGGTCGCGCTGGCCAGGCTGGGCGTCGAGGCGACGTGGGTCTCCGCGCTCGGCGCCGACGCCTACGGCGACCTCGTCGAGCGGACGCTGCTCGCCGAGGGCGTGCGGGTCGTCGCTCGGCGCGATCCGGAGCGGCCGACCGGCCTCTTCACGAAGTGGCGCGACGGTGGGCGCTCGCACGTCCTCTACCACCGCCACGGCTCCGCGGCGAGCGGCCTCGGCCCCGGCGACGTACCGGACGAGCTGCTCGACGGCGTCCGGCTCGTCCACCTGACCGGGATCACGACGGCGCTCGGCGAGGGACCGCACGCGCTCGTCCACGACCTGGCCCGCCGGGCAGCCGAGGGAGGCGCGACCGTGCTCTTCGACCCGAACTGGCGCCCGGCGCTCTGGGCAGCTCCGGCCGACGCGCTCGCGGCGCATCGCGACCTGCTCCCGCACGTGGACTGGTACCTCTGCGGTCTCGAGGAGGGCCGGTTGCTCTGGGGCGCCGACTCGGCACAGGACGTCGCGGACGCCGTGCGCGCAGCCGGGGCGCGGGACGCCGTCGTCCGGGTCGGCGAGCGGGGCTGCCTCGTCGGCAGGCGAGGTCGTGCCGCCTGCGCGCCTCGCCGCCGTTCGCGACGAGATCGGCGCCGGCGACGGCTTCGCGGCCGGCTTCGCCTGGGGCCTGCTGCGCGGTCTCGGCCCACGAGACTGCGCGCGCGCCGCAAATGCGCTTGCCGCCGCGGCGCTGGCCGGCACCGGCGACTGGGAGACGTTCCCGACCCTGCCCGAGATCGAGCACGAGCTGACAGGAGGCGCCGCATGAAGATCCTCGTCACCGGAGCGCACGGCAAGGTTGGCCGCGCGCTCGTCCCACGGCTCATGGAGGCGGGCCACGACGTGCGCGCGAGCGACCTGACGCGCCCGAACTGGGACCGGCTGGAACCCGGCGAGCCGGAGGATTACGTCCAGGCCGATCTGACCGATGCCGGGGCGGCCTTCGTGCTCGCAGAGGGCTGCGAGGTCGTGATCCATACGGCCGCGATCCCGCAGCCGTTCCACAACGCGCCGCACGTCGTGTTCGGCAACAACATGATGAGCACGTTCAACGTGCTCGAGGCCGCGATTCGTCACGGCGCGCGCCGGTTCGTGAACTTCTCGAGCGAGACGGCGCCCGGGTTCATCTTCGCCTACCGCCCGTACAAGCCCGAGTACCTGCCGGTCGACGAGGAGCATCCGATTCGGCCGCAGGATCCGTACGCCACGGCCAAGTGGTTCGGCGAGCTGCTCTGCGAGCGGGCGGTCGAGCGGGCCGACATCCGCTGCACGTCGATCCGTCCGTGCTGGGTGCAGGACGAGGGCTCGTACGAGCGGAACCTCGGCCCGATCGTGCGCGACGCCTCCGTGCTGATCGGGAACTACTGCTCGTACATCGACGTGTACGACCTCTGCGACGCGGTCGTGCTCGCGATCGACACGAACCTGCCCGGGCACGAGGTCTTCTACATCGCCTCGCCCGACACGATCGGCGGTCACCCCCTCGTCGAGACAGTCACGACGTACTACGACGGTGAGGGCATCGAGTTCCGGCCGGTGGAGCGCGAGGACGCGTCCGCGATCTCGTCGGCGAAGGCCCAGCGGCTGCTGGGCTGGACGCCCAGGCGGTCGTGGCGCGACTACCTGGACGACGACGGGAGGACGAAAACGTGAGGACGAGACGGCTGGGGGAGCGCGGGCCGGAGCTGACGACGGTCGGCTTCGGCGCGTGGGCGATCGGCGGCCCGTGGAAGTTCGGGTGGGGACCGGTGGACGACGACGAGTCGGTGGCGGCCATCCGCTACGCGGTCGAGCAGGGCGTCAACTGGGTGGACACCGCAGCCGTCTACGGTCTCGGCCACTCGGAGGAGGTGATCGCCCGTGCGGTCGAGCCGTACCGCGTCGGCGAGGACGTCCACGTCTTCACGAAATGCGGGCGCAACTGGTACGGGCGCCCGGACGGCGTCATCGACAACGACCTGCGGCCCGAGTCGATCCGTCACGAGTGCGAGCAGAGCCTGCGCCGGCTCGGAGTCGAGCGCATCGATCTCTACCAGGTGCACTGGCCCGACTGGACGACCGGCACACCGTTCGAGGAGTCCTGGGGGACGATGTCCGAGCTCGTCGACGAGGGCAAGGTGCGATGGATCGGGCTGTCGAACGTCGATGTCGACCAACTCGATCGCTGCGAGGCGGTCGCGCACGTCGACTCCGTTCAGCCGCCGCTCTCACTGCTGGCCCGCGGGGCGCGGACGACGGTCGTCGCCTGGGCGCGTGCGCACGGCACCGGTGTGATCGTCTACTCGCCGATGGCGTCGGGCATGCTCACCGGCGCCTTCGACCGGGAGCGGATCGAGCGCTTCGACCCGGAGGACTGGCGCCGACAGTCCCCGATCTTCCGCGAGCCCGGGCTCTCGACCAACCTCGCGCTGATCGAGCGGCTGGAGCCGGTCGCAGCGCGCCTCGGCACGACCATGCCGGCGCTGGCCGTGGCGTGGGTGCTGGCCCAGCCGGGGGTGACGGCGGCGATCGTCGGCGCCCGCCTGCCGCGGCACGTCGACGGGTGGCTGCCCGCGTCCGACCTCGAGCTCGGCGCGGACGTGCTGCGCGAGCTCGACGACGTGCTCGCCGAGACCGGCGCGGGGTCCGACGAGCCGCCCGTGCCGCCACCGCACATGCTGAACCAGGTGGCGCGCTAACTCCTGTACGTCACCTCTTCGCGCCCGCCCGACTCGCTCGACCGCTCGATCGCGTCGCAGACCTCCGCCACCCGGTACCCGTCCTCGAACGTCGCGCCGTAGGGCGCGACCTCGCCGTCGTCGCGGATCGCCGTCAGCAGGTGGTGCAGCTCGTGCACGAAGAGGTGCTCCCACCCGATGATGTGGCCGTGGGGCCACCAGTGCTCCCAGAACGGGTGGTCGGCCTCCGAGACGAGCACGCTGCGGAAGCCCTGCGCCCGCGCTCCCGGCCGCGAGTCGACGAGGTGCACCTGCAGCTCGTTGAGCCGCTCCAGGTCGAAGGCGATCGAGCCCTTCGAGCCGTTGATCTCCCACTGCAGCGCGTTCTTGCGGCCGAAGCAGAAGCGGGACGCCTCGATCGTCCCGATCGCACCGTTCTCGAACGTGACCACCGACTCGACGGCGTCGTCGACCGTCACGCGGCCCCCGGGCCGCTCCTCGACGAACGTATGCAGGAGGCCCTGCACGGACGCGATCTCCCCGACGAGGAACCGCGCGACGTCGATCACGTGGGCGCCGATGTCGCCGAGCGCCCCCGACCCGGCCTGGGCCTTGTCGAGCCGCCAGACCATCGGGAACTCCGGATCCGCAATCCACTCCTGGAGGTAGCGCCCGCGGAAGTGGTAGATCTCGCCGAGCTCGCCGGCCTCGATCATCTCGCGCGCGAGGCGCACGGCGGGCACGAAGCGGTAGTTGAACGCGCAGAGGTGCTTGACGCCGGTCGCGGCGACCGCCTGCCAGAGCTCGTAGCTCTCGTCGGCGTCGCGGCCGAGCGGCTTCTCGCAGACGACGTGCTTGCCCGCCCGCGCCGCGGCGATCGTGGGCTCGACGTGCAGGTCGTTCGGGCCGCCGTTGTCGAAGAGCTCGATCGCCGGATCGTCGACGAGCCGCCGCCAGTCGGTGTCGTAGCGCTCGAACCCGTAGCGGCGCGCAGCCTCCGCGACTGCCTCCTCGTTCCGGCCCGCGATCGAGACGAGGCGCGGCCTGAGCGGCGGCGGCCAGGTCATGTACGCGAGCTTGCGGTAGGCGTTCGAATGGGCCTTGCCCATGAAGGCGTAGCCGAGCATGCCGACGCCGATGTCGCGAATCTCGTCCGCGTGCGCCGCCGCCCCCATCGTCACGAAGCCGACCTGCTGTTCGTCGCTCATTGCTGCATCGCCGCGTCGAAGGCCACGTTCGAGGGCGCGAAGTCGGTTCGCCGGACGAACGCCAGCGCGTCCTGCGCGCCGTACTCGCGGTGCATCCCCGAGTCCTCCCACTCGATCGACAGCGGGCCGTCGTAGCCGATCCGGTTGAGCGCGCGGAAGAACGCCTCGAAGTCGACGTCGCCGTGACCGGGGGAGACGAAGTCCCAGCCGCGCTGCTCCTCGCCGAAGTTGAGGTGCGACGCGAGGATCGAGCGGCGCCCGTCGAGCCGGCGCTTGGAGTCCTTGACGTGCACGTGGTAGATGCGGTCGCCGAACTCCAGCGCGAACGCGGCCGCGTCGAGGAACTGCGGGGCGAAGTGGCTCGGGTCGAGGTTGATGCCGAAGCCGTCGCGGTTGCCGATCGCATCGAGCGTCTTCCGCGTGGTGACGAAGTCGTAGGCGATCTCCGTGGGATGCACCTCGAGCCCGAAGCGCACGCCCTCGGCGTCGCACACGTCGACGATCGGCCCCCAGCGCTCCGCGAAGTCCTCGTAGCCGCGGGCGAGCTCCTCGAAGTCGTTCGGCGGGAACGAATAGAGCTTCGCCCAGATCGCCGAGCCCGTGAAGCCGTTGACCTGTGTGACGCCGAACCTGGCCGCGGCGCGGGCGGTGTCCTGCATGCGCTCCGCGGCGCGGCGGCGCACGCCCTCGGGCTCACCGTCACCCCAGATCTCCGGCGGCAGGATCGCCTCGTGCCGGGGGTCGATGGGGTCGCACACGGCCTGGCCGACGAGGTGGGCGCCGAGCGCCCAGCACTGCAAGCCGTGACGCTCGAGCAGCGCCTTTCGCTCGTCGCAGTAGCCCGGCTCGGCGAGCGCCCGGTCGACCTCGAAGTGGTCGCCCCAGCAGGCGAGCTCCAGGCCGTCGAAGCCCCACTCGCCCGCCTTGGCGGCGAGCTCCTCGATTGGCAGGTCGGCCCACTGGCCGGTGAACAACGTGACGGGTCGTGCCATCGGCGTCTCCTCTCTGGACGGGCTAGCTTCCCCGACGACGGCGCCTGCCTGCAAGCGCGAGTGCGGCATCCGCGGTCACAGGAAGCGATGTTAGGGTCGCGTCGCCAGTCCGACACCCGCAAGGAGGGAACTGTGAAGAAGCGTGCGCTCGAGCTGGAGCCCCGGGGCGCCGCGTCGGGTGTCGCGTGATGCGGACGAGCCTCGGCATCTGGGCGCTCGGGTCGATGGTGACGCGCTTCGTGCCGGGCGGCTACCAGCCGGCGCTGAGCGCCGAGACGACGGTCGACCGTGTCCGACGTGCCGTCGAAGGGCTCGAGGGCCTGATCGACGAGTACGAGTTCCACTACCCGCAGGAGCTCTCGCACGAGAACCTCGACGACGTGCGCGGGGCGCTCGACGGCCACGGCATCTACTGCATCGCCACCGGCCTGCACCTCGATCCGCTCTTCGGCCGCGGAGGTCTCGTCTCGCCGGAGCCCGCCACGCGCGCCGAGGCGGTGAAGCGCACGCTCGAGGCGGCGGATTTCGCCGGCTCGCTCGGCGCGCACTTCATCGTCTGGCCGGGGATCGAGGGCTACAACTACCCGTTCCAGACGCCGTACGCCGACAGCTGGGCGTGGTTCCTCGACGGCGTCGGCCAGGCGGCCGAGGTCTGCGCACGCCACGGGGTGAAGCTGCTCCTCGAGCACAAGAACTCCGAGCCGGCGATGAAGATCCTTATGCGGAACGTCGGCATGACGCTGCACGTGATCCACAAGCTGCGCGCGCAGGGGATCGACAACGTCCAGGTCAACATGGACTGGCAGCACCTGATCATGAACGGCGAGTCGCTGGCCGAGTACGCGGCGATGCTCGCCGCCGAGGGCCTGCTCGGCCATCACCACGCGAACGACGGGTGGGGGTCCTTCGACGACGACAACATGGTCGGGACGATTCGCTTCATGGAGACGCTCGAGCTCGCAGTCGAGCTGCGGCGCGCCGGGTACGGCGAGGCCGGGGGGCGGCTCGGCTTCGACCTCTATCCGTACACGGAGGACGCCGTCGCGGCCGTCGCGCGGAGCGTCCAGCACTGGCGCTTCATCGACTCGGTGGCCGCGCGCATCGACGACGCGGCGCTGCGCGAGGCGCAGTCGCGGAAGGACGCGGTGCGCGCATACGAGCTCGTCTACGCGGCGCTCGGCGCATGAGGCTCGAGACGGCGCGCGCCATCGTCGACGCCGTCGTCGCCGATGCGCCTGCGCCCGTGTCGGTGTGGGTCGTCGAGTCGCACGGAGAGCTCGTCGCGGCGGCGGCCATGGACGGCGCCGCACCCGACACGAGGCTGAACGCCCAGCGCAAGGCCTATACGGCGGCCCGGAGCCATACGCGGTCGACCGGCGAGCTCGCCGAGGCGGTGCGCGGCGATCCTGCCGAGCTCAGGAGCTTCGATCCCTTCTTCACGTTCTTCCGCGGCGGCGTGGCCGCCTTCGACGGGGAGCACCGGATCGGCGCCGTCGGCGTCAGCGGTCTGCCCGGCGAGGAGGACGAGGCGCTCGCCCGGAGCGCGCTCGAGCGGGCCGGCCTCGGCGCCGGTTGACCGGCAGACCCGGTTGCTACCCTCGCACGCTATGCGGGTCGTGGCGGTCGTCGTCCTGCTGTTGCTGGCCGTCGTCCCGGCCGCCGGCGCCTCCCACGACACCGCCGCCGGGCCGGTGCGCGTGACGTTCGTCGGCGATTCGGTCGCCGCCTCGCTGTCGCACGTCCCCGCCGCGCAGGAGCAGCTCGCCAGGGGATTCTCGGTCCGGCTCGATCTCCAGGTCTGCCGGCGCCTCGTGCAGCAGAGCTGCAGGTACCGGGGCTCGGCGCCGTCGACGGCGCTGCAGGCAGTACAGAGCTACGGTCGCGCCCTCGGCAAGGTGCTGGTCGTCAACGTGGGCTACAACGAGTCGGCGCGAGGCTACGGGGAGGGCGTCGACGTCGTGATGCGCGCCGCGCTGCGGCAGGGCGCGACGAGCGTCGTGTGGGTGACCCTGCGGGAGGCGACGAGCGGCTACCACTCGACGAACATGGCGATCAAGAGCGCCGCCAGGCGCTGGCCGCAGCTCGTGCTCGCAGACTGGGACGCGTACAGCCGCGGCAGGGCGTGGTTCCGCCCAGACGGCCTCCACCTCACGAGCGCCGGGGCGCTCGCCTACGCCGGCTTCCTCAGGCCGTCCGTGCGCAAGGCCGCGGGCGGCTGATGGCGCATGCGCGCTGACCCTGCCGCACGACGGTGGCGGTATTGACGACCCTGGTCGGCCTCGACGTCGGCACGACCGGGGTCAAGGCGCTCGCCATCGACCAGTACGGCCGGGTGCTCGCCACCGCCGAGCGCTCCTACCCGCTGTCGACGCCGCAGGTCGGCTGGGCGGAGCAGGATCCCGAGGACTGGTGGCGCGCGGCGGACGCGGCGCTCGGCGAGCTCGCCGTTCGCGATGTCGCCGGCATCGGGCTCTCCGGTCAGATGCACGGGCTCGTGGCGCTCGACGACCGCGAGCGGGTGCTGCGGCCCGCGATCCTCTGGAACGACCAGCGCACGGGTGCGGAGTGCGCGGAGATCGAGGAGCGCGTCGGGCTGGAGCGGCTCATCGCGCTCACCGGCAACCGCGCCCTCACCGGCTTCACGGCTCCGAAGCTGCTCTGGCTCCGCCGGCACGAGCCGGACGTCTTCGCTCGCATCGCGCACGTCCTGCTGCCGAAGGACGTCGTGCGGCTGCGGCTGACCGGCGAGCGCGCGATCGACGTCGCCGACGCGTCCGGCACGCTGCTCTTCGACGTCGCCCACCGCAGCTGGAGCGGCGACGTGCTCGACGCGCTGGAGCTCCCCGTGGCCTGGCTGCCGCGGGTGCTCGAGTCGCCGGAGGTCTCCGGCGTCACCGCCGACGGCGTCCCGGTCGCGGCAGGCGCCGGCGACCAGGCCGCCGCCGCCCTCGGAGTCGGCGTCGACCGCCCCGGGCGGGTGTCCGTCGTGCTCGGCACCTCGGGCGTCGTCTTCGCCGCGCTGCCGGCCTTCGCGGCGGATCCCGCCGCGCGGGTGCACGTCTTCTGCCACGCCGTGCCCGGGACCTGGGAGGCGATGGGCGTGATGCTCTCGGCCGCCGGCTCGCTGCAGTGGCTGGCCGATGCCTTCGGCGTGCAGCCGGCGGAGCTCGCCGGCGAGGCCGAGCGCTGGGCGCCCGGGGCGGAGGGGCTCTTCTTCGCGCCGTACCTGCAGGGTGAGCGGACGCCCCACGCCGACCCCGACGTGCGCGGCGCCTTCGTCGGGCTCTCGCTCCGCCACGATCGCGGGGCGCTGGCGCGGGCCGTGCTCGAGGGGGTGGCCTACGGCCTGCGGGACTCGCTCGAGCTGCTGCGCGCGCTCGGCGTCGACCCTGAGGCCGGACGGATCTCGGGCGGCGGCGCCCGCAGCCGCGCGTGGGTCGAGATCGTCGCCTCCGTGCTCGGACTGCCGCTCGAGCTGACGGCCGTCGAGGAGGGCTCTGCGTACGGCGCGGCGCTGCTCGGCGGCGTCGCGGGCGGCGTGTTCCGGTCGGTGGAGGACGCCGTCGCCGCCTGCGTCCGCGTCCGCGACACGGTCGAGCCGCGGGACGAGTGGGTCGCCGCGTACGAGCACGGCTACGCGCGGCACCGCGCCCTGTATCCGGCGCTGAAGCAGCTGGACGAGCGCTGAGCGTCGGTTCGCCGCTCGACGCAGTCGCGAGCGAGTAGGGTCGCGACGTGCCGTCCGTCCTCTCCGCCTCGAGGGTTCCCTCGTGATCCGCATCGGGCTCCTGTCGACCGCCGACATCAACGACGCGATCCTGGGCGGTGCCACTGGCTCGGAGCGCGTGGCGGTGGCCGCGGTCGCGAGCCGCGACGCCGCGCGCGCGGAGGCCTACGCACGCGAGCACGGCATCGAGCGCGCGCACGGCACCTACGACGCTCTCCTCGAGGACGACGGGATCGACGCCGTCTACATCTCGCTCCCGAACGGCATGCACCACGAGTGGACGCTCCGGGCCCTCACCGCGGGCAAGCACGTGCTGTGCGAGAAGCCGTACAGCCGGCGGCCCGCCGAGGTCGAGGAGGCGTTCGACCTCGCCGAGCGCAGCTCGCTCGTGCTCACCGAGGCGTTCATGTACCGGCACCACCCGCAGACGGCGCTCGTCAGCGAGCTCGTCGCGTCGGGCCGGATCGGACGGCTGCGCTCGATCGCGGGGACGTTCACGTTCGCGCTCCACGACCAGTCGAACATCCGGATGCTGCCCGAGCTGGACGGCGGCGCGTTGATGGACGTCGGCTGCTACTGCGTCAGCGGCTCGCGGCTGCTGGCCGGCGAGCCGGTGCGGGCTCGAGCCGAGGCGGTGCTCGCGCCGAGCGGCGTGGACGTCGCCCTCCACGGCACGCTTCGCTTCCCCGACGACGTCGTCGCGCAGTTCGACGCGTCGTTCCTCGTGCCCCGGCGACAGCGGCTCGTCGTCGTCGGCGAGGAGGGCGAGCTCGTCGTCGAGGCGCCCTGGCGGATCGACTGGGGCGGCGGTATCACCATCGACCGCGACGGCGACGTCGAGCGGATCGAGGCGCCCGAGGGCGATTCGTACCGCGCGGAGCTCGAGAACCTCGCCGACGCCGTCGAAGGCCGCGCCCCGGCGCTGCTCGGGCGCGACGACGCGCTCGGCCAGGCCCGCACGATCGACGCGCTCTACCGCTCGGCCGACGAGGGCCGGGCGGTCGACCTCTGATCGAG
This sequence comes from uncultured Gaiellaceae bacterium, assembly GCA_963733065.1. Lineage (GTDB taxonomy): Bacteria > Actinomycetota > Thermoleophilia > Gaiellales > Gaiellaceae > CAVTBT01. The sequence goes on along the minus strand of CAVTBT010000003.1, from coordinate 54,621 downwards.
GGCGCTAGCGCCGCGTCGGGATCCCGGCGACGAACAGGACCGGCCCGCTGTCGCATTCGGGACGGCGCACGCGGATGACGCCGCTCGCCGCGGTGCGCGGGCCGAAGCGGCCGAGGACGGTGCCGGTGAGACGGTCGTGCCGCCCGCGCACGGTGCCCCGGAAGCTGCCGTCGCGAGCCACGGCCGCGCGGAACGAGACGCCGGCGGGTGCGCACGGCAGCGCGCCGGTCGTGCCGCTCAGCCGCCTGCCGTTGCCTCCGACCCGGAGCCGTAGCCGGTCGCCCTCGGCGTAGACGGCGCCCGCGACGAGGGGCGGCGGCGCGGTGCGCGGCTTCGCCGGCCTCGCCTTCGCCTTCGGCGGCGGCGCGAGCAGGGTCGGGGCGTCACGTGCCGGCAGGGCGCTGGTCACCGCCACGAAGACGCCGAGTGCGAGCAGCACGAACGTCGAGGTCGGGATTCGGCGACGCTGCTGCCGGTCGCGCGGCCGCGAGCGAGGCGGGACGCGCTCACCGGGAACGTAGCGCCGTTCCTGAGGGGTGGGCGGCGGCGTGCGGACGGGTCGCGGCCGCTCGACGCGCAGGCGGGCCGCTGCGGGCAGCGGCGCCGGCCGCTCCACCGTCAGCTCGAGCTCGGGGAGCTCGGCACGCGCCTCCTCCGCGAGCTCAGGCGAGACGAGCGCGAGCTCCGGCGACACCGGCTCCAGCGGCATCGGGACGGGCCGCGCGAGAGGTGGAGCGGGCGCCGGTGCCGGCGGGTCGGCTTCGGGCAGATCGCGCGGGCGGAGCTCCGGCGGCGCCTGCAGCGGACGGAGTCCAGTCGGCACGAGCGGCCGCAGCGCCTGTGCGGGCGTCAGGGCCGAGGGGTCGGGCTCGACGAGAAGCGGCGGTGCCTGCCGGTGGGAGAGCGGCACCGGCACGAGCCGGTACGCGCGCTCGGGAGGATCGGGAGGCCCGGAGGGGCGCCCGCTGGGGCGAACGACTGCCATCGGTCAGTCTTTCGGCATTTCCGGGGTCGTTACTCGACTTTGCAACAAACTGTTGCAAAGTGTGGTCGACGGCTAGGACGTCAGCTCGAGCGGCTCGATGCCGTCCGCACCGATCCGCCATGCCGCCAGCTCGCCGGTCCGGAGGCCGAGGATCAGGTAGGGCCGGTCGCGCCAGAGGCCGATGTTCTCGACGTCCGTCCGCGAAGGCCGGGGCGGCGAGGCGAGGTGCGAGTGGAAGACGGCGAGCTCGTAGCCGTCGTCCTCGAGGAACCACGTCTCGGGAGGGACGTCGAGCTCGAAGCGGTAGGGCGAGGCCGCGGCGTTGCGGCCCGGCACGTAGTCGACCGCCACGCCGTCCCTGAACACCACGACCCCGCACGCCTCGTTCGGGGCCTCGGCCGCCGCGTGCTCGCCGAGGGCCCGGCGCGTCGCGTCGGGGACTACCACCAGACGGCGCGCTCCATCGAGCGCTCGACGTCGCCCCCGTCCCAGAAGTCGGCCGAGAGGTACTTCCAGCCTGCGTCGGCGAGGACGCACACGACGACGCCCTCGTCGAGCTCGGCCGCGAGCCGCTGCGCGACGTGGACGACGGCACCCGCGGAAACGCCGCCGAAGATCCCCTCCTGGTCGAGGAGCGCACGGAGCGCCCGCACCGATTGCTCGTTCGAGACGAGCACCTTCCGGTCGAGCTTCGACACGTCGAGGATCGGCGGCACGTAGCCGTCGGCGAGCGAGCGCAGGCCCATCACCGGATCGCCGGGCAGCGGCTCGGCGCCCGCGACGACGATGTCCGGGAACGACTCGCGCAGACGGTCGCCGGTGCCCATCAGCGTGCCGCCGGTGCCGAGCCCCGCAACGAGCACGTCGACGCGCTCGAGGGCGTCGGCGATCTCGGCGCCCGTCCCGTCGTAGTGCGCCCGCGGGTTGGCGACGTTCGCGTACTGGAAGGGCATGAAGAACCGCGGCTCGCGCTCGGCGAGCTCGAGTGCCGCTCGCACGGCGCCGTTCGAGCCCTCGGCACCGGGCGAGTCCACGATCTCGGCCCCGTACAGCCGCAGCAGGCGGCGGCGCTCCTCGGTCGCGTTCTCGGGCATGACGCACGTCAGCGGGTAGCCCTTGAGCTTCGCGACGAGCGCGAGCGAGATGCCCGTGTTGCCGCTCGTGGGCTCGAGCAGGGCGCGGCCCGGCTCCAGCTCGCCCGACGCCTCGGCCGCCTCGATCATCGCCTTCGCCACGCGATCCTTGATCGAGCCGGTCGGATTCTGGCCCTCGAGCTTGGCGACGAGGCGCACCGACGGCTTCGGCGAGAGCCGCGGCAGCTCGACGAGCGGCGTCGAGCCGATCAGGCCGAGGAGGTTGTCGGCTGTGGTCAGCCCCTGTCGCGCTCCCGGCGCGTCGCTCACGGAGCGTGGCCGGAGCCCCCGGCCATGGCCGGGAGGAGGATCACGGTGTCGCCGGCGCTGACCGGCGTGTCGCTGCCCTCGAGCGTGCGGACGTCCTCGCCGCCGAGGTAGACGTTGACGAACGGCGCGAGATCGCCGTTCTCGAAGAGCTGGCCCTGCAGCGCCGGGAACCGGTCGGCGAGGTTCTCGAGCAGCTCCCGCACGGTGCCGCCGGTCGCCTCCACCTGACGTGCGCCGCCGACCTCGGCGCGCAGCGTCGGCGGGATCCGGACGGCGATCACGCGCTGACCCCGCGGCCGGCGGCCGAGCAGAACTCCACGTAGTCGACGTACTCCGTGATCGTCGGCTGCTCGCCGCAGACGGGGCAGCCGGGGTCGCGGCGGACGGCGACCTCGTCGAACGTCGTGCCGAGCGCGTCGAACAGAAGCAGCCGGCCGGTGAGCGTGTCGCCGGCGCCGAGGATCAGCTTCAGCGCCTCGCTCGCCTGCAGCGAGCCGACGATCCCGGGCAGGACGCCGAGCACGCCGCCTTCCGCGCAGCTCGGCGCGAGCTCCGGCGGCGGCGGTGTGGGGAAGAGGCAGCGGTAGCACGGGCCTTCCCCCGGGTGGAAGACCGTCGTCTGGCCTTCGAAGCGGTAGATGGAGCCGTGCACGACCGGGATGCGGTGCCAGACCGAGGCGTCGTTGACGAGGTACCGCGTCGGGAAGTTGTCGGCGCCGTCGACGATCACGTCCCAGCGGTCGCCGAGGATCCGCTCGACATTGTCCGACGTCAGGCGCTCCTCGTAGGGCACGACCTCCACGTCCGGGTTGAGCGCCTCGATGGTGCGCTTCGCCGACTGCACCTTCGGCTCGCCGAGGCGGTCGGTGGCGTGGACGATCTGGCGCTGGAGGTTCGAGTCGTCGACGACGTCGGCGTCGACGATGCCGAGCGTCCCGACGCCGGCCGCCGCCAGGTAGAGCGAGGCGGGCGAGCCGAGGCCGCCGGCGCCGACGAGGAGCACGCGGGCGTTCAGCAGCTTGCGCTGCCCCTCCTCGCCGACCTCGGGAATGAGCAGGTGCCGGCTGTAGCGCGTGCGCTGTGCCGGGGTGAGCGCCACCGGCGTCTGCACGTCGAAGCCGTTCCGCTTCCAGTCCGTGAAGCCGCCGGCCATGTTCACGACGCTGGTGTAGCCGAGGTCGGCCAGGCTCTTCGCAGCGAACGCCGAGCGCGAGCCGCCCGCGCAGTACACGACGACCTCGGTGTCCTTGTCCGGCAGGAGCCCTTCGACGCGAGACTCGAGCTGGCCACGGGCGATCCAGACGGCGCCGGGGACGAACCCCTCGTCCCACTCGTCGCGCTCGCGCACGTCGAGGAACACCGGCGGGTCCTCCGCTCGTGCGCGCTCGCGCGCCTCCGCGGAGGTCACCTCGTCGATCTCGGACCTGACCTGCTGCAGCAGTTCTCGGTACGACGGCATTACTTTCCGAAGTGTAGCGAGGCGGCGGCTGCCGTCCCATGCACGTGAACGACGCGCCGCCCGGTTCTCTTCCGGTCGCCGCTATCGTCGCCGCCGGATGAGCGCTCGCACGAGGATCGCGGCCGGCGTCGGAGCGGCCGCGCTGGCGGCCGTCGTGGTCGTCGTCGGCCTGACGGCGATCGGCGGCGGTGACGACCGGCAGGGCGCGGCACGCCTCGAGCCGCGCGAGGGCGCGCCGCCGCTCTCGCTGCAGCTCGGCGTGCGCACGGACCCCGAGGCGCGAGCGCTCCGGGAGGCAGCGGCCCTCTACGGCCGCGACCAACGTACCGCTGCGGCGCGGGCCTTCGGGCGGCTCGACTCGCTCGAGGCCCAGGTCGGGTCGCTGTTGAGCGCGTGGCCGGGCGATTCGCTCGATCGGCTCGAGCGACTGGCGGCCCTCAACCCGCGGAGCGGCGTCGTGCAGGTCAACCTCGGTCTCGCGCGCCTGTGGGCGGCGAAGGGCGACCCGCGCGAAGCCTGGCGCCGCGCGCTCGAGCGCGACCCCGACACGGCCTATGCGGTGACCGCCGGCGACCTGCTGCACCCCGAGTACGCCCGCGGGCTGCCCGTCTTCGTCGCCGCGCAGCCCGCACCACACGACGTCGCGGCGCTCGCGCCCGCGCGTCAGCTCGAGGTCCTGCGCACGCGGGCGGAGCGCAGTGTCGCCGACCGGCTCCGCTACGGCGTGGCGCTGCAGCGGCTCGGCCGCGCGCGCTCGGCGGAGCGCGTCTACGCCGAGGCTGCGCGGCTGGCGCCGGGCAGCGCGGAGGCGCAGACCGCCGCCGCAGTGGGCCGGTTCACGAAGGACGACCCGGCGCGCGCGTTCTCGCGGCTCGGACCGCTGACGCGCCGCTTTCCGCGTGCCGCCACCGTCCGCTTTCACCTCGGTCTGCTGCTGCTGTGGACCGGGCAGGTCGAGGAGGCGAAACGGCAGCTGCGCCTGGCGAGGACGGTCGAGCCCGGTTCGCGCCTGGCGCGGGAAGCGAATCGCTTCCTCGAGCGTCTTACGTAATGACAGGACCGAGGGACCGGACATTTGAGCCGATCGGCCCATGGCGGTTCGTCGTGACTTTTGCGACAGTTGCCGCCACAGCGGATCGGATTTCGTTGACGCCGGACGTGGCCGCGACTACCGTGAGCGCGACCGGAAGAGGGGGCCGGAATTGAGCGCAGGTCAGACTGCCAGCACCACCGCGCAACCCGTTGCCGACGTGCTGGAGACCGACGAGGCACGGCTGCTGCTCGAGGCAGGGAAGGCGGCTGGGCGCCTGACCGCCGAGGAGATCGCGCTCGCGGTCGATGAGCTCGAGCTCGAGCCGGGCCAGGCGGACGACCTCTACGCCGCGATCGACGAGCTCCAGATCGAGGTCGTCGAGTCGGCGGACGAGGTGGACGAGCCCGAGGTAGAGGCCCCGGCGGAGGTGTCGACCGACACGCTGCAGCTCTTCCTGAAGGACATCGGCAAGGTGCCGCTGCTGACCGCCGCGCAGGAGGTCGAGCTCGCGAAGCGGATCGAGCGGGGCGACCATGCGGCGAAGCAGGCGATGGTCGAGGCGAACCTGCGCCTCGTCGTCTCGATCGCCAAGCGCTACCGCAACCAGGGCCTGCCCTTCCTCGATCTGATCCAGGAGGGCACGATCGGCCTCGTCCGCGCGGCCGAGAAGTTCGATCACCGCAAGGGCTTCAAGTTCTCGACGTACGCGACCTGGTGGATCCGCCAGGCCGTCGCGCGCGCGCTCGCCGACAAGGCGCGCACGATCCGCATGCCCGTGCACGTGGTCGAGAAGCTGAACAAGATCGTCCGCTCGGAGCGCAAGCTGCGGGCCGAGCTGCTGCGCGAGCCGACGACGGCGGAGATCGCCAAGGACCTGGACCTCACGCTCGACGAGGTGGAGCACATTCGCCGCAGCGCGCAGACGCCGGTCTCGCTCGAGAAGCCGGTCGGCGACGAGGAGGAGTCCGAGTTCGGGCACTTCCTCACGGACGACTCCGCGCCGCTGCCCGAGGAGGAGGCGGAGGTGGCGATGCGCAAGGAGGCGCTGCGGGCGATCCTCGACACGCTCTCGCAGCGCGAGCGCCGCGTCCTCGAGCTCCGCTACGGCCTCGACGGCGAGCAGCCGCGCACGCTCGACGAGGTCGGGCGCACGTTCAACGTGACGCGCGAGCGGATCCGCCAGATCGAGAACCAGTGCCTGAAGAAGCTGCGGGCCCTGGCCGACGCCGCGAAGCTCCGCGAAGTCGCGTAGCGGCGAGCGCCGAAACGCGTCGCTCGGGCGGACTCGTCACGCCGGGGTGACGGTGTCTGACACCGTCACGCCTCGCTGACGCGCTCCGCCAGGCGAGGCCCGCGCCGTTGCCGGGGCCCGACTACACTCGCGCCGTGACCGAGGACGGCGCAACGCTGCTCGAGCCGCTGCGTGAGCTGATCGCGATCCCGTCGATCAGCGCCGATCCCGCACATGCGGGCGACGTCCGCGCCGCGGCCGAATGGGTCTGCGACCGGATCCGCACCGGCGGCGGGACGGCCGAGGTCGTGCTCCGGGACGGGCAGCCGCTGGCAGTCGGCGAGGTGCGTGCGTCGAAGGACGCCGCCTCGGCGCCGACGGTGCTCTGCTACGGCCATTTCGACGTCCAGCCGGCCGACCCGCTCGATCTCTGGGAGTCGCCGCCCTTCGAGCTCGACGATCGAGACGGCTGGCTCTACGCGCGGGGTATCGCCGACGACAAGGGCCAGCTGTTCATGCTGCTCGAGGCCACGCGCCGGCTGGCGGAGGCGGGCGAGCTGCCCGTCAACGTCCGCTTCGCCTGCGACGGCGAGGAGGAGGCGGGCGGGCACACGATCGTCGACTTCCTCGCCGACGACGAGCGCGGGGCCGACGCGGCGCTCGTGTTCGACAGCGACATGCTCGAGCCCGGGCGGCCCGCCTTCAACGTCGCCGTGCGCGGCATGTGCTACTTCCACGTCACCGTCCGCACGGGCGGACAGGACCTGCACAGCGGCATGTTCGGCGGCGTGGCGCTGAACGCGATGCACGTGCTCATGCAGGCGCTGGCGGCGGTCGTGCCCACGAACGGGCGCGCTCCCGAGCCGCTCCGTGCCGGGATCGTCCCGCCGACCGCCGAGGAGCTCGCGGGCTGGGCCTCGCTTCCGCGGGGCGCCGGCGAGCTCGCGGTGCTGAACGCGAACCCGACCGACCCGCAGGCGGCGGAGGAGTTCTACCTCCGGACGTGGGCGGAGACGGCCGTGGACGTCCACGGCCTTGCGGGCGGGTCGCCGCACCTCCAGAAGACGGTGCTGCCCGTGCAGGCGGAGGCGAACGTCTCGATCCGGCTCGCGCCCGGCCAGCGCGTGGACCAGATCGCGCCGGTCTTCGAGCGGCTGATCCGCGAGGCGGCGCCGGACGGCGCCGAGGTCGGCGTCGATCTGTGGGCGAGCAGTGATCCGGGGCTCGTGCCGCCCGGATCGGAGGCGCTGACCCTCGCCGCCGATGCATTCGAGGCCGTCGTCGGCACGCGGCCGCTGCTGATCCGCTCCGGCGGGACGATCCCGCTCGTGCCCGCCCTCTCGGACCTGGGCATTCCGGTCATCGTCACCGGCTTCGCGCTCAAGGAGTCGAACGTCCACTCGCCGAACGAGCGCCTCCGGTCGGACTATCTACCGCTCGGCGTGGCGACCGCCGAGGAGGTGTTCCGCCGCCTTGGCCGCCTCGGCTAGCGCGGCCTACGCCTCGCCACTCGCGGCCGAGCTGGCGGAGGACGCGCTCGAGCGCTTCCTGCGCTACGTCCGCATCGACACGCAGTCGCAGTACGGCTCGAAGACGTATCCGAGCACGCCGAAGCAGCTCGAGCTGTCGCGGCTGCTGGTCGACGAGCTGCGCGCGCTCGGGCTGGACGACGTCGAGCTGACCGAGCACGGCTACGTCCTCGCGACGGTGCCCGGCACCGCCGAGGCCGCGCCCACGATCGCGCTCATCGCCCATGTCGACACCTCGCCGGACGTGACCGGCGAGGGCGTGCAGCCGATCGTCCATCGCGCGTACGACGGCTCGCCGATCCGGCTGCCGGGCGACGACGCACAGGTTCTGGATCCGGCCGAGTCGCCCGAGCTCGCGAAGCGGGTCGGCCACGACATCGTCACGACCGACGGCACGACCCTGCTCGGCGCCGACGACAAGGCCGGGGTGGCCGAGATCATGGCCGCCGTCGCGTACCTCGTCCGGCACCCCGAGCCGCCGCGCGCCCCGGTCCGGGTCTGCTTCACGGTCGACGAGGAGGTCGGCACCGGCACCGAGCACCTCGACCTCGAGCAGCTCGGCGCCGACGCGGCCTACACGCTCGACGGCTCCGGGGCCGGCGAGCTGGAGATCGAGACCTTCTCGGCCGACCAGGTGATCATCACGATCCGCGGCCGGACGTTCCATCCCGGGACGGCCAAGGGCAAGCTCGTCAATGCGGTGAAGCTCGCCGCCGATCTCATCGCCGCGCTGCCTCGCGATCGGCTCTCGCCCGAGACGACCGAGGGCCGCGAGGGCTTCGTCCATCCGAGCCGGGTCGAGGGCAATGCAGACGAGACGCGCCTGACCTTCATCGTGCGCGACCACGACGACGCCCTGCTCGCCGAGCACGTCGACGTCCTGCGGCGCCTGGCCGACGACGTCGTCGAGCGCGAGCCGCGCGCCCGCGTGCACGTAGACGTCTCCGAGACCTACCGGAACATGCGGCCCGCGATCGAGGCGCACCCGCGGGTGATCGAGGCGGCCGAGCAGGCGATCAGGCGGGCGGGCGTCGAGCCGCAGCACACGTCCATCCGCGGTGGCACGGACGGCTCCAGGCTGTCCGCGCGCGGGCTGCCCACGCCGAACCTCTTCACCGGCGGCCAGGAGTACCACTCCGTGCGCGAATGGCTGTCCGTGCAGGACATGGCCGCAGCGACGGCGACGATCGTCGAGCTCGTACGCGTCTGGGCGGAGCCGTAGCGGAGGGCGCGCGGGCGACGGTCAGCGCGCGAAGCGCTTGCCCGACGCGGCGACGCGCGCGAGCGCGACGTCCGGCAGCGGGCCGGCGGAGCGGACGCTCAGGACGTAGCGCGCGCCCGTGCGCGGCGACGTGACGCACCGCCAGGCGATCCACTCGCCGCCCTCGCCGCCGTAGTACACCTTGTTGCCGTCCATCTGGAGGATCCGGTGGAAGGCTCCGCCGCCGTCGCAGGGCGCCCCCTTCGCCAGCCGCTCGGCCCGGAAGCTGAAGCGGTCCTCGCCCCGTCGTGCCTTGAACGTGACGGAGAGGTTGCCGTTCACGCGCTGCCAGCGCTCGTACGCGTAGCCGAGCGGGAGACGGGTCGGCAGGTACGCCGAGTCCCCGAAGTTCGCCTGGATGCGGTGCAGCGTGAAGGTGGGCACCTGGGCGCCGCGCGCTCCGAGGGCGGTCGCCGGGAGCAGCGACGCGCCCACGAGAGCAGCGCAGGCGAGGGACAGCGCACGGGAGGCCATGACTCGAGTGTGCCCGCCGTGCGTTCACGGAGTGTCTTCAGCCTGTGCGGATTCTGTGAGGGCGCGAGGCGGCGGGTGGCCGCTAGCCGGCCGGGTGAGCGCCGCAACCGAGCCACTCGTGACCGAAGCGCCGCATCTCGTCGATGATCGGCAGCAGCGCCTGGCCTTTCTCGGTCAGCTCGTACTCCACGCGCGGCGGCGACTCCGGATAGCTGCGGCGCACGAGGATGTCCTCGGCCTCCAGCATGCGCAGGCGCTCGGAGAGCGTCCGCGGGCTGATCCCGGGGCAGGCGTGCTCGAGCTCGGAGAACCGCCTGGCGCCCTCGGAGAGGTCGTGGACGAGCAGCGCCGTCCACTTCAGGCCGACGATCTCGGCCGACGCGGCCACCGAGCACGTGGCGTCGTGCACCGGGTTCATCGTGCGGGGCGTCATCACCTCAGTGTACGCCCAGGGGACGCCACTATTTCCGGCGCGGCGGCGAAGCCGACGCCTTCAGGGGTTTGCGCGACCGGAATCCGCGTGAGCGGATTTCGGTCATGCGACGGCTAACTCCATGGCGGGGGGTTGTGGACCCAGCGCCCGCCGACCATCGTCGCGACGACCTGGAGGGTTCGCAGCTCCTCGGGCTCGACGGCCAGCGGATCGCGGTCGAGCACGACGAGGTCGGCGAGGTAGCCGGGCAGCAGCTTGCCCCGCCGCCGCTCGTCGCCGGCGAGCCAGGCCGCGTCGACCGTCGCCGCGCGCAGGGCCTGCTCCACCGTGACCGCCTCCTCTGGCCGCCACGCGGGCCGTCGAGTCGATCGTCCGCAACACCCCGGCCGCGAGGCCGGCAATGGGGTCGAGCTCCTCCACGGGCGCATCCGAGCCGTTGGCGACCACGGCACCCGAGTCCACGAGGGAGCGGAAGGCGTACGTGCCGTCCAGGCGCTCGCCCCAGAAGCGCTCGGCGAGGTCGCGGTCGGACGGCGCGTGCGAGAACTGCACCGAGCAGGCGACGCCGAGCGCGGCGAAGCGGGCGACGTCGTCCGGGGCGAGGCACTGCGCATGCTCGATCCGCTGCCGCAGCCCGAGCGGCGCCCATTCGTCGCGCGTGGCCTCGAAGGCGTCGAGCGCCTCGCGGTTCGCGCGGTCGCCGATCGCGTGCACGGCGACCGGCCACCCGCCCGGGCGCCGGCGCGGACGATCTCCGCGAGCTCCTCGCCGCTCGTGATCCGCACGCCGCTGCCGTCGAGCAGCCACGCCGTCTGCGACCCGAGCGTGCCGTCCATGAAGCACTTCAGGTAGCCGATCCGCAGGAAGTCGTCGCCGATGCGGGAGCGCACCCCGAGCGCCGCGAGCTCGTCGACGCGCTCGTGCGGCACGGACTGCCACACCCGGAGCGTGAGCGCCCCCTCGGCCGCGATCCGCTGGAAGATCCCGGGTGCCCCGAGCCAGCCGTCCTTGTCGTGGATCGCCGCCACGCCGCGCGCATGCGCGACTCGGATCCCGCGCCGTGTCGCCTCGACCCACTCGTCCTGCGCGATCGTGACGTGGCGCTCGCGGAACCGCCACGCCGACTCCTCGCGCAGCACCCCGGTCGGCGTACCCGAGTCGTCGCGCTCGACGACTCCGCCCTCGACGTCCAGGTCACCGTCGGCGAGCCCGAGTGCCGTCGAGTTGAGCCAGAGCGAGTGGTAGTCCTTCGACCAGAGCGCCGCCGGTGTCGAGCCGGTGACCTCGTCCAGCGCCGCGGCGCTCGGCTGCACCTCCCAGTCGGCGTCGCGCCAGCCGGTGCCCCGCACCCACCGGCCCGGGCTCGCCCCGCGCACCCGGTCGAGCGCCTCCGCGAGCGACGAGGCGCCCTCGAGCCGCACGTCGTCCTGCGCGAGCGACCAGGTCGGGAAGTGGACGTGGCTGTCGGTGAAGGCGGGCAGGACGCAACGGCCGCCGAGGTCGACGACCTCGGGCGAGGCGAGCGCCGTCTCGTGTGTGCCGACGCCGCCGGCCACCCGGTCGCCCGCGATCGCCAGCGCGCGCGCCGTGGGCAGCGACGCGTCCATCGTGCGGATGACGCCGTTGTCGAGGATCACGACGGGGGAGCCTAGACGGCGCCCACCGCCGACCGCGCCGCGGTCACGAGCACGGGCCGACCCGAATCGGGGTGGGGCAGCACCCGCACGGGATGGTCGAAGACCGCGCCCACCGTCTCCTCCGTCAGGACGTCCCAGGCCGAGCCCACCGCCACGAGCGCGCCGTCCTTCAGGAGCGCGACGCGATCCGCGTGCCGGGCGGCGAGGTTGAGGTCGTGCACGATCACGACCACGGTCCTGCCCGCTGCCGCCAGCGCGGCGGCGATCGTCATCACGAGCTCCTGGTGGCGCAGGTCGAGCGAGGCGGTCGGCTCGTCGAGGAGCAGCAGCTCGCGTCTCCTGCGCAAGCACCCGGGCGAGCGCCACGCGCGCCTGCTCCCCGGCGGAGAGGCTCGGGAAGACGCGTGGAGCGAGCGGCTCGGCCTCCACCGCGCGCAGCGCGTCCTGCACCGCCCGGTGGTCGTCGGGATGTGGGCCCGAGAAGCGCCGCCGGTACGGGCTCCGGCCGAGCTCGACGACCTCCTCGGCCGTGAACGCGAACTGCAGCACGGTCTGCTGCGGGAGCACCGCCCGGCGGAGCGCGAGCTCCCGCGGCCGGTAGGACCGGACGGAGCGCCCCGCGAGCAGCACGTCCCCCGTTGTCGGCGCGAGGTCACCGGCCAGGAGCCCGAGCAGGGTGGACTTGCCCGCCCCGTTCGGCCCGGCGACCGCCAGGACGCTGCCGGTCTCCACCGCGAGGTCGACGCCCTCCAGCAGCACCGCATCGCCGACCGTGTAGCCGAGGTCGCGCGTCTCGAGCACGGGCGTCATCCCCAGCCACCGTGCCTGCGCCGGGTGCGATGCAGGAGCCACAGGAAGAACGGGCCGCCGAGGAGCGACGTCACGACCCCGAGCGGCAGCTCCGCCGGCGCGGCGACGGTGCGCGCGGCCAGATCGGCCAGCACGAGCGAGCGACGCCCCGGCCAGGGCGCTCGCGGGCAGCACGATGCGGTTGTCCGGGCCGGCCGCGAGGCGCACGAGGTGCGGGACGATGAGCCCGACGAAGGCGACGGTGCCGGCCACGGCCACGGCGGCGCCCGTCGCCAGCGCGGCGACGACGACCACGAGCAGGCGCACCCGCTCGGTGTCGACGCCGACGTGCGCCGCCTCCCGCTCTCCGAGCACGAGCAGGTTGAGCTCGCGGGCGAACGCCGGCAGCACGATCGCGCCGAGGGCGATGAACGGCAGCGCCGAGACGACCGTCGTCCATGTCGCCCCGCCGAGGCTGCCGAGCGTCCAGAAGACGGCGTCGCGCACCTCGGTCTCGGTGGCGCGGAAGACGAGGTAGCCGATCCCGGCGCCGGCGATCGCGTTGACCGCGAGGCCGGTGAGGAGCAGCGTCACGACCTCGGTCCGGCCCTCGAAGCGGGCGAACGAGTACACGACCAGCGTGGCGGCGAGTCCCCCCACGAACGCCGCGAAGGGCAGCGTGAAGGCGCCCAGAGCCGAGAGCCCGAGCACGATCGCCGCCACCGCGCCGAGCGAGGCGCCGCTCGCGACGCCGATCAGGCCGGGGTCGGCCAGAGGGTTGCGGAAGATCGCCTGCAGGGCAGCCCCTGCGAGCGCGAGACCGCCTCCGACGAGGATCGCGAGTGCGACCCGCGGCAGGCGGATCGCCCAGACGATCGCCTCGGTCTGCGGGTCGACGGCGATGCCGAGGTCGAGCCCGAGCTTGCCCGCGACCACGGCCGCGACCTCGCTCGGCGGGATGCGGACCGCGCCGATGCCGGCCCCGAGCAGCACGGCAGCGACGAGCAGCCCGGTGAGCCCGGCGAGGAGCGCCGTGCGGCGCGCGAGTCGAGACGGCGTTCCCGCGACGCGCGCGCCGCGGGAACGCCTTTCCGCGAGGGCTTCGCCGGCGGCCACCCCTCAGCGCAGCTCCGGGTGGAAGTCGCGCACGAGGCGGCGCAGCATGCCGCCGGTGCGCGGGCCGAGGCCGAGCATGAGCAGATCGTCGTAGGCCAGCACGCGGCGGTTGGCCCCGGCGGGCGTCTGTGCGACGCCGGGGATCCGGACGAGGCCGTCGACGCCGCCGACCGAGGCGAGCCCGTCCGAGAGCACGAGCAGCACGTCCGGCCGCGCCGCGACGAGCGCCTCGGCGGTGATCGGCTTGTAGTCCTCGATCCCGGCCTCGGCGCCCGCGTTGACGCCCCCGGCGGCCACGATCATCGAGTGGGCGCGGGTCTTCGTCCCCCCGATCAGCTGCGTCCGCGGCCCGCGGAGGTACAGGAACGCGACGCGCGGGTGGCTCCGCGCCGAGGTCGCCTCGCGCTGCGCGACCGTGATCTGCTGCGAGACCTGGCGGGCGAGGCGTTCGCCGCGCTTCGGCACGCCGAGGGCCTTGCCGACCTCACGCAGCTTCCACGGCCCCGCCGTCAGCGAGTCGTTCTCGCGCAGGATCGCGACCGTCACGCCCGCGCTGCGGAGCTGCTCGAGCACCGCCGGCGGCCCCGCCTCGGCCGTGCCGATGACGACGGTCGGGCGGAGCGACAGGATGCCCTCGGCGTTCAGCTCGCGCTGGTAGCCGATCTTCGGCAGCCCCGCGACGCGGCGCGGCGGGTACAGCGCGCTCGTGTCGACGCCGACGAGGTTGCCGCCGAGCCCGAGCGCGAAGATCGTCTCGGTGACGTCGCCGTTCAGCGACACGATCCGGCTCACGTTCCGGACGACGACGGTGCGGCCGTCCTTGTCCGTGACGCGTGCCGGGAGCACCGGGCGCGTCTCGTCGGTGGTCGGGCGCTTCGCCGTGGGCGCAGCGCCCGCCCCGGCCCCGGCCGGGAGCACCGTGGCCGCGGTCACGACGAGGAGCAGCAGCAGGCGCTTCATCGTCCCTCCCCGGCGGTCAGCAGCTCGTGCCCGCTCAGCTCGACCTCACGCACCGCCAGCCCGGAGCTGCTCGCGGTCGCGACGCGGCGACGGGCCGGAAGGAGCAGGCCCTCGACCTCGACGTGCGAGTCCGCGTAGACGTCCGCGCGCAGCAGGGCCCCGTTCTCGGCGTCCCAGTGGCACACCGTGAACGCGGACGAGACGGCGCGGCCGTCGCCGGCGTCCGCCCGCTGCTGGATCACGATCGTGAAGCGGCTGCCGCCGTGCGTCCGGGAGATCTCGTTGATCCGGCCGTCTCCGATCCGGTAGGCCGAGTCCATCTCGTCCTCGATCGCGACGAGGCGGCCGAGCGGGTTGCCGTCGTCGTCGTGCAGGCGCTTCGGATTGCGGCCGTCGGCCTCGTCGTACGAGCGGTGGAAGCGATGGCCCGCGAGCGAGCCGAGCTCGTGGCCGAGCCAGCGTGCGTCGTCCTCGGGCAGCTCGATCTCCAGCTCCGGGCGCTCACCGGCGCGGAGCGTCAGGCTGCCCTCGGCCTCCACGCCCTCCGCGCGCACGGTGATCCGGCAGCGGAAGCCCGGGAAGCCGGGCGGGAAGCGGTACGTCGCGTCGTGTGCCTCACGGGTGAGGAGCTCGGCCTCGCCGGCTAGCTGCGTTGCTGTCACCAGGTCCCCTTTCGACATCGTGTAAGGCTTGCCTTACAAGTAACGTAGGGGAATCCTTACGCGCTACCGAAGGACGCTGTCAAACCCGTGCGACTCCACAACCGCAGACGCTCATACGGCCTACCGGGCCGCGAAGAGGGCGGGCGGGCGATGCGCCTGACGCGTCCGCTTGCCGACCCGCTCGTCGACCTCCTCGCCGAGCGGTTCGGAGCACTGGCGCAGCCGCTCCGGATCAAGCTCGTCGACCTGCTCGACCAGCGCGGAGAGGCGACGGTGCAGGAGCTCGCCGACGCCCTCCCGGCGCAGCAGCAGAACGTGTCCAAGCACCTGCGCGTGCTGCACCAGGCCGGCGTCGTGACGCGGCGGAAGGACGGTACGTTCGTCCGCTACCGCCTGGCCGAGCCGGACGAGCTCGCACTGCTCGAGCACGTCGCCGTCGGCATCGCGCGGCGGCTGCGCCGTCAGTCCCGGCTCGTCGCGCCCGGGGAGTAGGCGGTCAGGCGTCGCGGCGCAGCTCGCGGACGCTGGCGGCCGCGAAGACGACGCACCAGGTGACGATGCCGAACAGCTTGGCGCTGTCCTCGAGCAGGTACTCCTCGGCGTCGCGGACGTCGACGATCGCCGACACGCCGAACAACGCCAGCGCGATGACGAGCAGCCACGCGTCGTGCCGGCGCAGGAACGTGCGGTACACGACGACGTAGGCCGCCAGCGCGATCGGATACAGCGCGAGCACGTGGCGCTCGGAGCCGCCCGTCTCCTCCGCGTAGGTCTCGTGCACGAGGAAGACGTCGTCGACGAGCAGAGCGGTCGTGAGGACGCCCGCCCACGCGAACGCGCGGCGGGTGCGGCCGCCGAGCACGATCGCCGCCAGGAAGCAGGACGTCGCCGCGGCGCTCCAGACGATGGTGCCGAGGTGCGACACCAAGCCGACGTAGACCGCGCCGTCCAGCACGGTGACCGGGTCGCGGACGAAGTCGCCGCTCGGACGGTCGCCGACGCGGCTGCCGACGAGGATCGCGATCACGACTGCGGCCGTCGCCGCGTAGGCCGCGGCCAGGACGGCCAGGACGGGACGGCTTGCGGTCATCGTCGCGTGCTTTCGCGGCTCCGGCGGCCGATCCTGGCGTCGTCCTTGACACGGGCTAGGGTGATCGCGAAGGTCTGAGGGAGCAACCGGGGTGGCGGCCCTCGACGTTGCGCACGCTGCGGCACGTCAGGAACGTATGCCGCAAGCCCGCACCGACACCCCGCCCGCAACCCGCCGCAACGGCCCTGCAGACGCGCCCGGCACGCCGCCGACCGCAGAACGCGCTGCGCGGCGGTCCGGCTCGACGCCTCAGACGGCCTCCGAGATCCGGCGCGTGCTGCCCGTGCTGCTGCCGGTCGTCATCGCCGGCGTGGCGGTCGCGATCCCCGCCGTCGTGTCGTTCGCGGCGTCGGAGCCGAGCCTTCGCATCCTGGCGGGCGTCCTCGCGCTCGCCGCTGCGACCACGATCGCCGAGGCCTTCCCGGTGCCGGTGCAGGGCGTCGGCGTCGGAACCGGCGGGACGTCGCTCGCGACCGTGTTCATCGTCGCCGCGGCCGTGCTCTACGGCTGGGATGCCGCGGTCATCGTCGGCGCCGCCGGCATGGTCACGGTCGAGCTGGCGACGCGCAAGCCGGCGAGCCGCGTGCTCTTCAACTCCTCGCTGTACGTGCTCTCGGGCGCGGCGGCGGGCGGGGTCGCCGCGCTCGTCGGCGACGGCTCGCTCGCCCGGACCGCGCTCGCCACCGTGCTCGGGGCGCTCACGTTCTACGCCGTCGACATCAACCTCCTGGCGGCGATCGTCGCGCGCCAGTCGACGCGGACGTGGCTCACGGTGCTGCGCGGCTTCGTCGTGGAGTCGGCCGCGCCGCTCGCGGTCATGGCGTCGCTCTCGGTCGTGCTCGTCGTGCTCTGGCAGCGGTCGCCGTTCGCGGCGCTGTTCCTCGTCGCGCCGCTGATGGCGCTCTCGGTCTACGAGCGCCGCATGAACGTCGCGCTCCAGCGTCTTCGTGAGCTCGACCGCCTCAAGGACGAGTTCATCGCCGTCGTGTCCCACGAGCTACGGACACCGCTCGCGTCGGTCTACGGCGCCGCCATGACGCTTCAGCGCCAGCAGCTCGACGACGAGGCGCGCGAGTCGATGCTCACCATCGTCTACCGCGAGTCGGCCCGGCTGGCGAGGCTCGTCGACCAGGTGCTGTGGGCCAGCCGGCTCGAGGCCGGGCGCACCGATGTCTCGGTGGTCCGGATCGACGGTGTGCGCCTCGCGCACGACGTCGTCGACGCCGCGAGCGCGCACGTCCCCGACGGCCTGACGCTCGAGGTCTCGCACTCCCCGGAGACGCCGCCGGTGGCCGGCGACCTCGACAAGGTCAAGCAGGTGCTGATCAACCTCGTCGAGAACGCCGTCAAGTACTCGCCTGCGGGCGGCCGCGTCGAGGTGCGCGTCGAGCCCGCGCCCGGAGGCGTCCGCTTCATCGTCGCCGACGAGGGTCTCGGCATCCCGGTCGAGGAGCAGGCACACATCTTCGAGAAGTTCCACCGCCTCGATCCTGAGATGACGCGCGGCGTCGGCGGCACCGGGCTCGGCCTCTACATCTGCCGCGAGCTCGTGCTGCGCATGAACGGCCGGATCTGGGTGACCTCCGCGCTCGGGCACGGATCGTCGTTCTCCGTCGAGCTGCCCCGCGCGGATTCGGCGAGCTGAGTTCCCCCTGCCGGGGGAGGTTTCGGTCGCCCGCGACGCCGATCTCAAGGGTCGGGCACGTCCAACAACTGAGAAAGGGAAGCGTCAATGCGGCTACGCGCTTGGGTTCTGCGCGCCAGCGTGGCCACTCTCCTGCTCGCCTCGGCGTTCGGCGGCGGGTGGAAGTGGCCCCTGCGGGTGTTCTGAGCGATCGACCGCCCGGCCGCCGGCACACCCTTCGAAGGGTGCCGCGCGGCCGGGTCGGTACGCGCCACTAGGATCCGCGGCGTGGAGTTCCACAAGGGCAGGCTGATCGACCACGTGCACCTGAGGGTCCGCGACCTCGACGCCAGCCGCGGCTTCTACACGTCGGTCGCCGACGCGCTGGGCGTGCCGCTCGGGTTCCAGAGCGAGAGCGCCTTCTCGATCGACGAGCTCTTCGTCAGCGACGACGGCGAGCCGACCGAGCGCGTGCACATCGCGTTCCAGGCCGCGGACGAGGACGCCGTGCGCCGGTTCTACGAGGCCGGGATCGCGGCCGGCGGCACCGACAACGGCCGCCCGGGGCCGCGCGACTACCACCCCGGCTACTACGCGGCCTACCTCCTCGACCCGGACGGCAACAACGTCGAGGCCGTCTTCCACGGGCCTGCCGACCGCTCCGCGCCCTCGGTCGTGTTCACCACGCCCGGGTAGGCGCTAGCCGCCGCTCGCGATCTGTGACGCGACATGGTCGGCGTCCTCGCCGACGCCCTGGTTCACGCTTAGCGGCACCTTAGACTTGGACGGATGCCGAGCGAACCGCTGACCGACGATCAGCGCGAGATCCGCGACCTCGTGCGTCAGCTCGCACGGGACCGGATCGCGCCCCGCGCGGCCGAGATCGACAAGTCGGCGGAGTTCCCGTGGGACGTCGTCGAGCTCTTCCGAGACCACGAGCTGCTCGGGCTGCCCTACGACGAGGCCTACGGCGGCACGGGCACCGGAGCGCTGATGCTGCTCGTTGCGATCGAGGAGCTGTCGAAGGTCTGCGCCACCTCGGGCCTCATCCTCGCCGTGCAGGAGCTGGGGTCGCTCGGGATCAAGCTGGCCGGGACCGACGAGCAGAAGCAGCGCTGGCTGCCGCGGCTCGCGACCGGCGAGTGGCTCGCCGCGTACGCGCTCACGGAGCCCGGCTCCGGCTCCGACTCGGCCGCCATGCGCACCGAGGCCCGGCTCGACGGCGGCGAGTACGTCCTCAACGGCTCCAAGCGCTTCATCACGAACGCCGGCGTCGCCCACGTCTACACCGTCTTCGCCAAGACCGACCCGACGAGCGGCCACTCCGGGATCTCGGCGTTCGTCGTCGAGGCGGACGCGCCCGGCTTCGAGGTCGGCCGCATCGAGCCGAAGATGGGCATCAAGGGCTCGACGACGGGCGAGCTCTTCTTCAACGACTGCCGCATCCCGGCCGACAACCTGCTCGGCGAGGAGGGGAAGGGGTTCCCGATCGCGATGCGCATCCTCGACCGGTCGCGGCCCGGTGTCGCCGCGCAGGGGCTCGGCATCGCCCAGGGCGCGACCGACTACGCGCTGGAGTACGCGAAGAGCCGCGAGACGATGGGGCGCCCGATCGCCGAGCATCAGCTCATCCAGGGCAAGCTCGCCGACATGGAGGCGCAGTGCGAGGCGGCCCGCGGCGTGCTCTACAAGGTCGGCATGCTCATCGACGAGGGCGCCGACGGGCCAGAGCTGACGAAGTACTCCGCGATGTGCAAGCTGCTCTGCACCGACGCGGCCATGGATGTCACGACCGAGGCCGTGCAGATCCTCGGCGGGTACGGCTACATCACCGAGTACCCGGTCGAGCGGATGATGCGCGACGCCAAGATCACCCAGATCTACGAGGGAACCAACGAGATCCAGCGGCTTGTCATCGCGCGCGAGATGGTGAAGGAGAACCGCGCCTTCCTCCTCGCCGGGGTCGGCTGAGCGAGCGGCAGATGGCCGCCGAGGAGGAGCGCTCCATCCGGAACCCGCTCTTCGCGCGCTTCTTCGACCGCTTCGCCGCGAAGGACGAGGAGCGCGGCCAGGCCGAGCTCCGGCGCGAGCTGCTCGACGGCCTCTCCGGGCGCGTCGTCGAGGTCGGCGCCGGCAACGGGCTCAACTTCCCGCACTACCCGGCGACGGTGGACGAGGTCGTTGCGGTCGAGCCCGAGCCGTACCTGCGCGAGCGGGCCGCCGGGGCGGCGCGGGCCGCACCGGTGCCGATCCGCGTCAGCGACGGCCTGGCCGGCCGGCTTCCGTTCGACGATGCGTCGTTCGACGCCGCCGTGGTGTCGGGCGTTCTCTGCTCGGTGCCGGACCAGGATGCCGTGCTCGCCGACTTCCGCCGTGTGCTGCGGCCGGGCGGCGAGCTCCGCTTCTACGAGCACGTCCGCGCGCGAGGTGCGGTGCAGGCCCGCACACAGGATGTCGTCGACCTCGTGTGGCCGCGGCTGATGGGCGGGTGCCATCCGAACCGCGACACGCTTGCTGCGATCGAGCGCTCCGGCCTCCGGGTCGAGCGCTGCCGCGGCTTCCGCTTCCCGCCCTCGGCGCGGGTGTCGGTCGTCGCCCCGCGCATCCTCGGTGTCGCGCGGCGCTGACTAGGGCCGCAGCGAGCGCGCGTCCACGACCTCGAAGGCCGACCCCGGGACGCGGTGCAACGCGTGCAACTGCTCGTTCGACCACTTCGGGTGCGGTGCCCCCGACACGTACCAGTCGGAGCCGTTGTCGGCTACTACCATCCCGTACTCCTTGAGCGCCTGGAGCACGACGCGCGCCTGGCGCGGGTACCCCGCGATCGGGTAGTCGCGCTTCAGCCGCAGGCGCAGGCCCATCGGCGGCAGGGAGGCGTCGGTGTCCGAACTGGCGAAGTGACGCGCCGGCCAGACGTACGAGCGCCGCGTGCGGGAGACGGTGAAGCGGAGCGCGTGGTCGATGCGGCCGCGCGCGACGTCCTCGTAGCGGGCGAGACCGGGCAGCATCGGCAGCCCGGCCGCGTCGGCGGACGTCCAGCCGGCAGGGCGCAGCTTGTTCGAGCGCAGGTTCCAGACGGCGCCGGAGCCCGCCGTCCAGCGGCCGCCCTCGCGCCGCAGCGCGAAGAGCTCGTAGAGGCGGCAAGCGTCTCGGTCGACGAGGATCGCGTGGCGGTCGCCGCCGCCCTCGATGCGGACGTTCGCCGGGATCGGATACGCGACCCGGTCGCTCTCGTCCGCGTACTCGAACGCGACGCGCGAGCGCGGGGTGGAGCGGCCGACGACCGTGACCGGGATGCCGATCGGGCGGCCCTCCCAGAGGCCTGAGCCGAAGTCCGCGTGCATGTGGTCATCGACGCCGATCGAGCGCACGATCGCGT
This sequence comes from uncultured Gaiellaceae bacterium, assembly GCA_963733065.1. Classification (GTDB taxonomy): domain Bacteria; phylum Actinomycetota; class Thermoleophilia; order Gaiellales; family Gaiellaceae; genus CAVTBT01. Next base: position 33,556 of record CAVTBT010000003.1, on the reverse strand, counting down.
CCGAGTCGGCGGCGACCGGGAGCGTGTCGACGCGGCGGTTCCAGGGGTTGTCGGCCGGGAACACCGGGCAGGCCGGCGCGCCCGCCACGCGCGACGCCGACGCCGCCGCGCCGCCGAGCGTCAGCGCGCAGAGCGCGACGATCAGGATGGAGCGAGGCCGCATGACGGCGGTATCGGCTACGTCGCCGGCGCGGGAAATCCCTCGCCCAGTGGCGCGGCCGGGATGTCCACCTGCGCCTCCAGCGGCACCGTGCTGCGCGGGTAGAGCGCGCGGATCGAGTCGATGTACGCAGCGAGCCGGTCGGCGGTCTCGTCGTCGTGGATCTCGAGCACGTTCTCGGCGTTCCGCTCGCCGGAGCGCGACAGGTTGAAGCTGCCGACGAAGGCGACGTCGTCGGCAACGACGACCTTGGCGTGCATGAAGTTGTGCAGGCTCTCCGGCGACCACGGGATCGAGCGCTTCCCCGTGAAGTCGATCTTCTCGATCACGCTGCGGAGCAGTGGCACCTTCCAGGCGCTCACGCCGTTCGTCAGCCACTGGTGGTAGACGGCGTCGAGTTGCGTCTCGTCGACGACGCCTGCGGCGTCGCAGCGGTGCTCGGCCGCGATCTCGGCGAGGGTGCCGAGGATCGGGCCCGACGTGAGGACGGGCGAGGCGATGCGGATCCGCCGCTTGGCCCGGCCGAGGTGCTTCGCGATCCGGTGGGCGAGCGGCTCCCCGTGGTCGGGGCAGAACCACGGCCGGATCTCGCCCCCGCCGACGCTCACGGGGCGCGGCTCGACCCGGCCCGAGCGCTCCACGTCGCCGTCGTCCCACAGTTCCTCGAAGTTGAGCGTGAAGGCCGTCGCGAGGTCGCGCGAGGCGACGGTGACGACCACGTTCTCCTGGTACGTCCACGAGTCCATCGTCCAGTTCGTCGAGCCGCTCAGCACCGCCTGTCCGTCACGGACGGCGTACTTGTGGTGCATGAGGTCGGGCACGCCCGAGATGGCGCGCGTCTCGAACGGGAGCGTCTCGATGAGGTCCGACACCGACTCCGGCGGCGGCGGCACGGGGATCGGCCCGGGGTGGTCGATGTTGTAGAGCAGGCGCACGCGGACGCCGCGGTCGGCCGCGCCGGTCATGGCGCCGCGCACCCGCTCGGCCTCGGCGCCGGTGAGCCGGATGTCGTAGAGCGCGAGGTCGAGCGTCTCGCGCGCGCCGTCGAGGAACGTCGCGACGTCCTCCGCCACCTCGGCCGCCGACTGGCCGCCGTCGGTGAGCGTGCGGAGCTCGATCACGAGACGGGCTGCTGGGCGGCACGCAGCGCCGCCTTGTGTGCTCGCTTTGCCGCCTGGTACTCCTCGAGCGCCTCGAACGAGTCGACGTCGCCGAGGGTCGGGAAGTCCGGCACGAGCGGCTGGGCGACCTCGACGCCGAACCGCTTCGCGAGCACCGAGCCGAGCGCCGTCACCTTCATGTCGCCGAACCCGGGCAGGCCGTAGAGCCTGCGGCGCAGGTCGTCGCCGTCGGTCGCGTCCGTCCAGACCCTCGCCGCGTCGCCGCCGTACTCGCGCGCGATCGTGTCGCAGAGCGCCTGGACGCGCTTCGCCATGGCGCCGGGAAAGCGGTGGACGCCGGGCCGCTGCCGGAAGACCGCCTCGAGCTCCTCGATCGGCATGGCGGCGATCCGGGCCGCGTCGAGCCCACCGAGCCGCTCGTCGAGCTTCCGCGGGCCCGAGAAGGCGGTGGGGACCGTCACCTGCTGGTCGAGCGCGAAGCCGATCAGGAGCGCCAGCGGGTCGCGTGCGATGAGCTCGTCGGCCGCGGGATCACCGGTGAAATGGAGCGCGTCGGGCACGTTCCGGATCCTACTGGCGCGGGTACGTATGGCTCGTGTCGGAGAGTGAGCAGCCCGAGGAGGTCGTGCGCGAGACGGCGCGCGGCCGCAGTTCGCGGACGCCGGGCCTCGCGATCGGCGGGGTCGCGCTCACCGTCGGCGCCGCGTTCGTCGTCGTCGGTGCCGTCGCGCTGCTCGTGTACCTCCTGAGCTGACGCACCGGGCCCGTCAGTAGCATCGGGCGCCATGCTCGGGCTCCCTGCCTCGCCAGGCCCGGTCGGTGCGGCGATGCTCGTGCTCGGCCTCGTGCTCGGCCTCGCAGCCGCGTACGCCGCCTGGCGCGGCCCGCTGCGAGGCTGGGAGCGCGTCGCGGCGCTGGCGGTTGCGCTGACCATCGGGACGGCGGTCGGCTTCGTCCCCTTCAGCGCCTGGCGGATGGTCGAGGACATGCGCTTCACGAGCGGCCTCAACGACGAGGAGGCCGAGGGCGCGGGCCCCATCCACAACTTCATCCAGCCCTACCTGCTCGACGACGTGCGGGCGCTGATCCCCGAAGGCGACACGTATGCCGCGGTGGCCGGGCCGGCGATCCGCGAGGACGTGGCGCGGACGGCGTTCCCGTACCTGGCGCTGACGCGGCTGTTCCCGCGCGTCGCGGTCGAGCGCCCCGCGGATGCGGACTGGATCGTCGCCTGGGGCGCCGACCCCCGTGAGCTGGGAGTCGCGGTGGCCGACGTACGCACCGTCCGGCCCGCACAGGGGCCTTTCCCGGCTGTCGTCGTCGCCCGCGTGACGTGATCGCGGACGCCGCGCTCCTGCTGCTCGCGAACGCCTGCTTCCTGGTTGCGGGCCTGGGCCTGACCCGCGCCTGCGGCCGCTGGGCGAGGCCCCGCGAGGCAGCTGCGCGCGGTCGGCCTGTCGTACGTCGTCGGCGTGGCCGCGGTCGGCGTCGCGGCCCCGCTGCTGCTCATCGTGGGGCTGCCGGTCTCGGCCTGGCAGGCGGTGCTCCTGTGCGCCGCGCTCGCCGCGGTCGGGCTGCTGCCCCGGCGGCTGCCGCTCCGCGCACCCGTGCCGCTCGAGCCCGCGCCGGTGGCGCTGCTCGTCCTCGCCGGGGCGCTGCTCGTGCTGCTCGCGGTCGACCTCTGGTGGCAGCCGCTCTGGTCGTACGACTCCTGGACGTTCTGGACGCCGAAGGCGCGTGCGCTCGCCGAGCTCGGCGGCCTCGACGAGCGCTGGTTCACCGGCAGCGACGTGCTCAACCCCGACTACCCGCTGCTGCTCCCGGCGGTCGAGGCGATCGGCTTCCGCTTCACGGGGTACGAGACGGCGCTCCTCGACCTGCAGTCGTGGCTGCTGCTGACCGGGCTCGTGGCGGCCCTGCTGGAGCTGCTCCGGCCGCGCGCACGGGCGATCGTCGTCGGCGCCGTCCTGGCCGCGCTCGTCGCCGCGCCGTCGGTGGGGCTGCAGGCCGCGGCCGCCCAGGCCGATCTGCCGCTGGCGGCTTTCCTGGCGCTCGCGGCGGTGCTCGCCTGGATCTGGGTCGAGGAGCACGATCGGGGCGCGCTCGCGCTCGTCGGGCTGCTCTGCGCGGCCGCAGCGGCGACGAAGGTCGAAGGCATCGCGTTCGGCGCCGCCGTCCCGCTCGTCGCCGTCGTGCTGCTCCTGCTGCGCGACCGGCGGCGCGACGCGCTCGTCACCGCCGGCGTCGGCGCCGCGGCCGTCGTCGTCGCGACCGTGCCGTGGCGCCTGTGGCTCGCCTCGGCGGACGTCGCCAACCAGGCCGGCCTCGGCCGCACCGGGGACACGACCGAGCGCCTCGGCCGGATCCCGGTGGCAACCGTTCGGCTGCTCTGGGAGCTCGTCGACCCGACCGCATGGCTCGTGCTCGTGCCGGTGGCGCTCGTGCTCGCCGTCCTGTCGCTGCGAACCTCGCGCCTCGACACCGCCGCCGTGCTGATCGGCGGCACGCTCGCGCTCTCGGTGGCCGCGCTCGTGTTCGCGTACTGGACGAGCCCGTTCGAGCTCGACTTCCACCTCGACCGCTCGGCGCGGCGGGTGGTGATGCCGGCCGTCGTCACGGCCGCTGCGCTGACGCCGCTCCTCGGCGCCGCCGGCGGCCGGCGGGCGCGCGCCGGCGGCTAGCTGCCGGGCACCGGCCGCCAGGAGAACGAGCGGTCCCGCGGCGATGCCACGGGCTTCTGCAGGCAGAGGCCGACGGCCGTCGCGGGGCGGTACCGGTTGGCGCTGACGCCGAGCGGCACGCAGACGTAGCCGGGTGGACTGGCGCGGGCGAACGCGTCCTTCGTGCGCAGCGGGATGAGCTGCGTGGCGAGTCGGACCGCGACGAAGCACGGCAGCCGCTCGGCGACGACCTCGTAGCGCTGGCCGCGGGCGGTGCGGGCGGTCCCGTGGAACGTCCACGGCGTGCTGACGAGCGTCTCGCACCGCACCGACTTGGCCTGGCCGACCGACGGCGCGAGCAGGCCGGCGACGGCCACGGCGAAGATCGCCACTTTCGTCACATTCCTCACGCGGCTGATGGTAGGCGCGTGGCTAGGCTGCGGCAATGGATCCGCTCGCCTCGTTCAGCCCGGCGACGCGGGACTGGTTCACGCAGGCGTTCTCCGCGCCCACGCCAGCGCAGGCCGCCGGCTGGCCGGCGATCGCGCGCGGCGGCAACGTCCTCATCCAGGCGCCGACCGGCTCGGGCAAGACGCTGGCCGCCTTCCTCTCCGCCATCGACCGGTCTGAACGCGTCGCCCGGCCAGGGGCTGCGCGTGCTCTACGTCTCGCCGCTCAAGGCGCTGAACTACGACATCGAGCGGAACCTGCGCGGCCCGCTCGCCGGGCTGCGCTCGGAGCTCCGCGTCTCCGTCCGCACCGGCGACACCCCACAGGTCGAGCGCCGCGAGATGCTGCGCCGGCCGCCGGACATCCTGATCACGACGCCCGAGTCGCTCTACCTGCTGCTCACCTCGCAGGCCCGCTCGATCCTGGGCGGGATCGAGACGGTCATCGTCGACGAGGTGCACGCCGTCGCCGGGACGAAGCGCGGGGCGCACCTCGCGCTCTCGCTGGAGCGGCTCGAACGGCTGCTCGAGCAGCCCCCGCAGCGCATCGGCCTCTCGGCTACCCAGCGCCCGCTCGAGGAGATCGGGCGCTTCGTCGCGGGCGGCCGCGAGATCGAGCTCGTCGACGCCGGCACGAGCAAGGAGCTCGACCTGGAGGTGACGATCCCGGTCGAGGACCTGCGCGAGCTCGGGGCGTCGCGGCTGGAGCTCTCGCAGCCGGTCGTGCAGGACGGCGTCGAGATGGATCCGGGGTACGAGGCCACCGTCCGCTCGATCTGGCCGTCGATCTACCCGGCGCTCCTCGAGCTCGTCCGCGCGCACCGCAGCACGATCGTCTTCGTCAACAACCGCCGGCTCGCGGAGCGCCTCGCGCTGCGTCTCAACGAGCTGGCCGCAGCGGAGGCCGACGGCGAAGGAGCGCAGGAGACCCGGGAGATCGCGCGCGCCCACCACGGCTCGCTCGCGCGGGAGCAGCGCCTCGAGATCGAGGAGCTGCTGAAGGCCGGCGAGATCCCGTGCCTCGTCGCCACGTCGAGCCTGGAGCTCGGCATCGACATGGGCGCGGTCGACCTCGTCGTGCAGGTGGAGAGCCCGAAGTCGGTGGCGCGCGGCCTGCAGCGGATCGGCCGCGCCGGCCACGAGCTCGGCGCCGTGTCCAAGGGGCGCATCTTCCCGAAGTTCCGCGGCGACCTGCTGGAGAGCGCCGTCGTGGCGAAGGCGATGCGGGCCGGCGAGATCGAGGAGACGGCGATCCCGCGCAACCCGCTCGACGTCCTCGCGCAGCAGATCGTGGCCATCTGCTCGCACGAGGAGATCGCGGTCGACGAGCTGCACGAGCTCGTCGGCGGCGCCTATCCCTTCGCCGAGCTCTCGCGCCAGCAGCTCGAGAACGTGCTCGACATGCTCGCCGGGCGCTACCCGTCCGACGAGTTCGCCGAGCTCAAGCCGCGGATCGTCTGGGACCGCACGGCCGGGCTCGTCCGTGGCCGCGAAGGCGTGCGCCGCCTCGCCGTCACGAACGCCGGCACGATCCCGGACCGCGGCATGTTCGGCGTCCACCTCGTCGACGGCGGCGGGCGCGTGGGCGAGCTCGACGAGGAGATGGTCTACGAGGCGCGGGAGGGCCAGACGTTCCTGCTCGGCGCCTCCACCTGGCGCATCGAGGAGATCACCCGCGACCGCGTGCTGGTGTCGCCGGCGCCCGGTGTGCCGGGCGCGGTGCCGTTCTGGCGCGGCGAGGGCGTCGGCCGGCCCTACGAGCTCGGCGGAGAAGATCGGCCGGGCCTCGCGGGAGCTGGTCGGGCTCTCCGACGCGAAGGCGCTGCAATCCCTGCGCGAGGACTACGACCTGGACGAGTACGCGTCCGCGGAACCTGCTCGTCTACCTGCGCGAGCAGGCGGCTGCGACCGGCGCCGTGCCGTCCGACCGCACGGTGGTCGTCGAGCGCTTCCGCGACGAGATCGGCGACTGGCGCGTCTGCATCCTCACGCCGTTCGGCGGTCGCGTCCACGCGCCCTGGTCGATGGCGCTCGCGGCGCGCGTCCGCGACTCGCTCGGCCTCGAGGTGCAGTCGCTCTGGTCGGACGACGGCATCGCCCTGCACCTCTCCGACGCGGATGTCCCGCCGCAGCTCGACGAGCTGCTCGTCCCGCCGGACGAGGTGGAGGAGCTCGTCGTGCAGGAGGTCGGGCAGAGCGCGCTCTTCGGCGCGCGCTTCCGCGAGAACGCCGCGCGTGCGCTGCTCATCCCGCGGCGCCGGCCCGGCCAGCGCACGCCGCTGTGGCAGCAGCGCCTGAAGGCGCAGGGCCTCCTGCAGGTGGCGCGGCGCTACGGCTCGTTCCCGATCGTGCTCGAGACCTACCGCGAGTGCCTGCAGGACGTGTTCGACCTGCCCGCGCTGAAGGGGATCCTCCACGGGCTGCAGACGCGGTCGCTCGACCTCGTCGAGGTCGAGACGACGTCGGCCTCGCCGTTCGCGAGCTCCCTGCTCTTCGACTACGTCGCCACGTACATGTACGAGGACGACACGCCGCCGGCGGAGCGCCGCGCGCAGGCGCTGTCGCTCGACCGGGAGCTCCTGCGGGAGCTGCTCGGCCAGGACGAGCTCCGCGAGCTGATCGACCCCGGCGCGCTCGAGCAGGTCGAGTCCGAGCTCCGCGGCTCGCCGCGGAACGCCGACGAGCTGCACGACGTCCTGCGGCTGCCGCGGCCATCTCTTCGCCACCGAGTACGACACGGGTTTCGCGGAGACGCTGATCCGGGAGCGGCGCGCGCTGCGGTTCCGGCTGGCCGGCGGCGAGGCGCTGATCGCGATCGAGGACGCGGGGCGCTACCGCGACGCGCTCGGCGTCATGCCGCCGGGCGGGCTGCCCGAGGCATACCTCGAAGGCGGGCCGGAGTCGCTGCAGCAGCTCGTCGCGCGCTTCGCACGGGGCCGCGGCCCGTTCACCGCCGCGGAGGCGGCGGCGCGCTTCGGGGTCGACCTCGAGGCAGAGCTGCGCGCGCTCGAGCGGGAGGACCGGCTCGTCCGCGGCGAGCTGCGGCCGGGCGGCACCGAGCGCGAGTGGTGCGACCCGGACGTGCTGCGGCGGCTGCGCCGCGCGTCGCTCGCCGTCTTCCGGCGCGAGGTCGAGCCCGCCGAGCAGGCGGCCCTCGGCGCGCTTCCTGCCGGCGTGGCACGGCATCGACCGGCGCGCGACCCTGCGCGAGGCGCTCGTGCCGCTGCAGGGGCTGGCGCTGCCGGTGTCGCTCTGGGAGGGCGAGGTGCTGGCGCGGCGCGTGCCGGGGTACCGCCCGGAGTGGCTGGACGGCCTGTGCGCGAGCGGCGAGCTGGTCTGGGTCGGCGCCGGGCTCGACCGCGTGGCGCTCTTCTTCCGCGAGGACGCGCCGGTGCTCGGCCGCCCCTCTGCCGGCGCCGCCGCCCGAGGGCGAGGCCGCGGCGGCGATCCGCGAGGCGCTCGCACGGAGCGCGGAGTTCTGGCTCGACCTGCTCGTTGCGGCCGGTCTCGAGGCGGACGTGGCGCTGCCCGCGCTGTGGGAGCTCGTCTGGGCCGGCGAGGTGACGAACGACGCCTGGGCGCCGCTCCGCGCGGGCCGCAGGTACGCCCCGCCGAGGCTCGACCGCCGGCCGCGGCGCTTCTCACGCTCCCGCGTCTCGTCGGCGACGTCGACCCAGGGCCGCTGGTCGCTCGCCGAGCGGCTCTTCCCCGACCGGCCCGACCGCCGGGCGCTCGCGGAGCTGCTGCTCGAACGGCAGGGCATCGTCACCCGGGACAGCGTGCGCGGCGAGGGCATCGCCGGCGGCTACGGCGCGGTCTACTCGGAGCTGAAGGACCTCGAGACGCTCGGCGTCTGCCGCCGCGGCTACTTCGTCGAAGGGCTCGGCGGCGCGCAGTTCGCGCTCCCGGGCGCCGTCGAGCGGCTGCGCGAGCTGCGGGGCGCTCCCGGCGGCGAGGCCGACGAGGAGCCCGATGCGCTGGTGCTGGCGGCCGCCGACCCGGCGCAGCCGTACGGCGCGGCGATCCCGTGGCCGCGGCGGGCCGGCGCCCGTGCGGCCCGCGTGGCCGGCGCGCACGTCGTCCTGCTCGACGGCGAGGCCTCGCTCTTCGTCGAGCGCGGCGGGCGGTCGCTCGTCCCGCTCCGCGACCCGGACGAGAGCTGGCTGCGGCCGGCGCTGGCGGCGCTCGTCGAGCACGTCAAGGGCGGCCGGGGGCGGCGGCTCGCGGTCGAGCGCTTCGACGGCGGACCGGTGACCGACTCCGAGCTGCTGCCGCTCCTCGTCGAGGCCGGCTTCCTCGCCGGGCCGCGGCGCGCCGTCCTGCGGCCGTGATCGACGCCGCTCACAGAGACTGATCCGGACCAGCGAGGAGGCGGCCTCTCGGCCGCCTCCTCTGTCCCCGTGGTTGTGACGGGCAACTACATGGCGACCTTGCCGCCGTGCCGCTTGCGCACCGCCATGAGCGTCATCGCGGCGAGCAGCAGAGCGGCCAGCGCTGCGCCGAAGACCGACGGCTCGCGCCAGACTGGGTCGTCGCTCGACTGCGGCGGCGCCGTCTGGTTGCCGGTCTGCGGCAGGTCGGCGTACTCGAGGCCGGTGTACCAGCCGCTGTTCGACCTGGCGTTCTGGACGCCCCCGTACTGCGAGGCGTCGACGCCCTGGCCCTGGCTCAGGTACGGAATCACGGTCTGCGGCTCGGCGATCGCTCCGACGCCGAGCGCGCCGGCCTTGTCGTCCGGCCGGAGCACCTGCTGCTGCGAGGACGAGAGCTCCGTCCCGTCGGTGTCGATCGGCCTGGCACCCGCCGGCCCGGCGAGCATCGCTGCGATCGCCAGCACGAGTGCAGTCGCCATCAAGAACCTCATGCGCGTGTCGTCCTTCATCTCACTGTCCTCCAGTCTCAGTCGCCCGTCTCACCACAACCAGGACGCTATGAGGCGCGCCGTCTCCCGTCGTTCGCGCGCGCGACACTCGGTGTGTCGTGTCCGTCACACTTCTGCGGTGGGTTCGCGCGCCGGCGTGCCTCCCTGACCGCACCAACGAGGAGACGGCCCGTAGGCCGCCTCCTCGCCCCCTCGGTTCGGCTTGTCGGTCGCTACGTCGCGACGTTTCCGTCGCTGTGGCGCCTGCGCATCGCCAGCAGCGCCATCCCCGCGAGCAGCAGCCCCGCCATCGCTGCTCCGAAGATCGACGCCTCGTTCCCGCCGCCGTCGTCCGAGGTCGGCGCGGCCTGCGCGCCGGTGCTCTGCGGCGTACCCGTGAACTGCGATTCGTCGACGCCCAGTCCCTGGCTGAGGTAGGGCACCACGAGCTGCGGCGCGGAGATCGCTCCGACGCCGAGCATGCCGCCCTTGTCGTCCGGCCGGACCGTCTGCAGCCCGGCCGACGAGAGCTCCGTCCCCTCGATCGGCCGCGCACCGGCCGGCCCGGCGAGCATCGCCGCCATCGCCAGCATCAGCGCCGTCGCCATCAGGAACCTCACGCGCGTCTCGTCGTTCATCTCGTTTCCTCCCTCGGGGTCGTCCGCCTCACCACGACTCCGAGGCTACGAGGGCGGCGTTCGCACGTCGTTCGCGCGCGTGACACGAGAAGTGTCGTGCGCGTCACACTTCGCGGCGGGTGGTTGCCCGATCGGTGAGGCGGAGCGCGTCTACGACCAGGCGGCGAGGAGGCAGCCGAACAGACCGTGGCGCCACGTCGCCTGGAGAAAGGCCCGCGGGCTGCGCGCGATCGGCGGCACGCCGGCCTCGCCGCGCGCGGGGTGGTACCGGTCGCTGAGGCCGGCGAGGGGGAAGAGCGCGACGTGCTCCGCGAGCGCCATCCCGACCGCCACCCGGCCGCGACCCCAGCCCGTTGTCCGGCAGACAGCCTCGTAGGCGAGACCGAAGGCGACGCCGTTCGCGGCGTGGATCGCGAAGCCGGCCGGCCTCCAGCCGGGGCCGCGCGTCACGAACTTCCCGAGCAGGGCGATGTCCGAGTAGTCGCTGCGGAACGCGGCGCAGTCGAGCGGTTCCTGCAGGCCCCAGACGGTCGCCGCGGCCGCCCCGGCGGCGGCCGAGCGCGCCCAGCTCACCGTGCGTGCTCGCGCAGCCTGCGGGCGGCGGTGGCGACGTCCTCGTCGAGGTGGCGGGCGCCGAGCTCGTCGGCCAGAACGGCGTCGGCGCCGCGGCCGCCGATGACGATCGGCGGCCCGCCCGTGGGTGCGGCGGCGTCGAGCTCCCGTCGCAGCCGCTCGGCGCTCTCCGCATGCGCGACGCTGATGCAGATCACGTCGGCGTCCACGGCGCCCGCGAGGGCGAGCGTCTGCGCGACGGGCATGTCGGCGCCGAGGTACTCGACGTGCCAGCCGTCCGCGCCCAGCAGGACGGCGAGCATCAGCAGGCCGAGATCGTGTTGCTCACCGGGAGCGCAGGCCAGCACGGCGGTGCCGCGGACGGAGCCGTGCGCGTCGGCGGCGAGCTGGTCGAGCCGGGCACGCACCTTGGCCGTGAGCAGGTGCTCCTGCGCGACGGAGATCGTTCCGGCCTCCCACCCGCGTCCGACGCGCTCGAGCACCGGGGCCACGACGTCGACCGCCGCCTCCTCCAGCGACAGCAGCGCGAACGTCTGGTCGAGCAGCGAGGACAGGCGGCCCGAGTCGTTCTCCGCCAGGGCCGCAAGGAGCAGGTCCGGGAGGTCCTCGGCGCAGCCGGCGGGGTCGGCCCCGGCGCCGCCCAGGATGTGCGCCGCCTCGCCGATCCGGTAGCCCTCGTTCAGCCGGTCGCGCAGCCATTCGACGCGTGCCACGTCCCGCTCGGTGTAGCGGCGTTGGCCGCCACTCGTACGCGCGGGTCGGAGGATCCCGTAGCGCTGCTCCCACTTGCGCAGCGTGTCGGGCGCGATTCCGGTCCGTCGGGACAGCGCAGCGATATTCAGCGTCGTAGCCATGGCCGCAGAACTGGTCGAGGAACGTCCTCGTCTAGCTTATGTCATGCCCGAGGGCGATTCACTCCACCGCGCGGCGCGGCGGCTCCAGGTGCTCGTCGGCGACCGGGTGGAGGTCGAGACGCCGAACCCGCGGGCGGCCGTGAAGCAGCTGGCCGAGCGGCTCGACGGCCGCGTGCTGGAGTCCGTCGAGGCGGTCGGGAAGAACCTGCTGCTCCGCTTCGAGGGCGGCGTCACGCTGCGGAGCCATCTCCGCATGACGGGCCGCTGGCGGGTCTACCGGCGCGGCACCGTGCGCTCGTCGGGCCCGTGGCTCGTGTTGCGCGGGCGCGAGTGGGAGGCGGCGCAGTGGAACGGCCCGGTGCTGACGCTGTCGGGCGACGGATCGCGTGCGGCGGCTCGGGCCGGACGTGCTGGGGGCGTCGTTCGATCCGGCGGCGGTTGTCGGGCGGGTTCGCGCGGGAAGCGGTGCTGGGCGGCCGCTGGGGGAGGCGCTGCAAGACCAGCGGCTGGTGGCCGGGATCGGGAACATGTGGATGGCGGAGGCGGCGTGGGAGGCGCGGCTGTCGCCGTGGCTGCCGGTCGGCGAGGCGACGGACGAGGAGCTGCGGGAGGTGCTTGCGGCGGCGGCGCGGCTCATGGGCGATGCCCTGGAGGGCGGTCGTGGCGTGCGTCCACGGCGCGCGGTCTATCGGCGTGCAGGCATGCCCTGCCGGCGCTGCGGCGCGGCGATCCGCTCGCGCGGTCAGGGCGACGACAACCGCACGGCGTACTGGTGCCCGGGCTGCCAGCGCGGGCCGGAGCCGCGGCCGAGCGCGGCGGGCGGGCGGTGCCGCTGGGTGAGCCGCGTGGCGGCGTGTGGACTGATCGGCGCGAACTCGTCACGACTCGTCACACACGCCTGCGCAGTTCGCCGTTAGGCTCGAGGCGTGGGGTGGAGGTCGGCGGCCCGAGGCGCCGTCCGCGCGGGACATGGCGCTTCCGCACACGTCCTACCGCGCAGGCTCGAGACGCAGGAGACGCCGAGCTGATCGCGTAGTCCGCGCCGATGGTGACGCGCGCACCGCATCTGTACGCATCCCTCCGCAGCTTCGCGCTCGGCGCGTTCGTGCTGCTCGGCCGCGACCTCGAGGACGGCGCCGAGCTGCCGATCGCATTCGAGGAGCATCGCGGGCGCAGCGGCCCTGCCCTCTACGAGTACCGGCCGCTCGTCCGGCCATTCGTCGAGGAGCGGGAGGCACACCTTCGCTCGCTCCCCGACGTCGGGCTCGCACTCGACGAGTTGCGCCGCGAGCCCGCCGCCGCGATCTTCGCGCGGGCTCACGCGGGCCCAAGGCCGGACGAGGAGCTCGCGCTCTTCCGCACTGTCCTGCTCGGCCTCGTCACGTCGACGGCCGACGCCTGTGGCGGCTTCGACTGGGACGACGCCGCCTTCGACACCTCCTACGCGGAGCTCGAGCTGTCGCTCTTCGGCGAGAAGCGCGCCTACTCGGCCATCGCACCGCTCGTCGGCATCTCGACGGCGCGCGAGAGCAACCTCGCCGACGGGCTGCGGATTCGCCACGGCGAGTCCGGAGAGCTCGCACACCACTGGCCGGAGGCGACCGGCCTGCTCCCGCCCGACTTCGGCCGCGAGGTCGACCGCCTCTGCATGCTCGAGCTGGAGCGGGGGCTGGAGCTCGACGAGGAGCCGCCCGACGCCGCCGCGGAGCTCGCCGACGCCGTCTCGGCGCTCCGCCTTGCAACCGCGGGGCCGCTCGCCGCCGGGCCGGTGCTCTTCGAGCGTCTCGACGGTCGGCCGTACGGCATCCGCCCGGTGCTGCCGATCGCCGCCACGCAACCACCGGGCGAGCCCGTGCGCCTCGACGCCTTGCGCGCGGAGCTCGCAGAGGATCTGCTCGCACGCCTGCAGCTCGCCGACCGCGACGGTGCGTTGGCTGAGGCGCTCGATCGCTGGGAGCTTTCGCTCTTCCAGCACGAGCCGTTCCGGTCGGAGCAGCTGCGAGCGGCGCTTCGCGCCCTGCTGGGCTCGACGGCGCCGCTCCGGGCGGCCGTGCTGCTGGAGCCTCCCGGTCGCTCGCGTGCGCACCTCCACGAGGATCTCCGGGCGCTCGCGGACGGCAGCGAGACCAGTCCGGACGCAGCGGATGCCGTGCGCCGGTCGATCGTGGCAGTGCTTCAGGACGGCGAGCGCACCGAGCTCGCCGACCGTCTCGACGCCGAGCTGCTGGGGCTGCGAACGTCTGCTCCGATGCTCGCAGCCGGCTGACGCCTTCGCTTGCGGCAGCATTGGCGCCGGTGACGAAGTCGGCACAGAGTCGGCACACACCCGTGCGTTGGTCGTCATTAGCGTCGACTACATGGACGAGGCACGCAGAGTGCTCCACCGGCTGGCGAGGATCGAGGCCCTCGACCGGGCGTCGGCGGCGCCCGGAGAGCTGCTGACAGAGCTGCGCGCGCTTGTCCGCGAGGCGGAGGAATGGGCGCGCGCGGAAGGAGGTGGTGCGCAAGTCGACGGCGTCGTCGAGCGTCTCCGGCGCTCGCTCGAGCGTGACATGATCGGTGTGTGATCCGCCACTGGGACGAGGTCGAACCCTCGCGGCGCGAGCGCGGACACATCGCCGGCGAATGGCGATCGCTCACAGGCGGCGCAACAACCAAGAGCGGCGTGAACCGCGTCCGGATCGACCCGGGCAGCTGGTCGACGCCGGCCCACATCCACGGTGAGGCGGAGGAGTTCGTCTTCGTGCTCGGCGGGTCGGGCTACTCGTGGCAGAACGGGGCGACGTACGCCATCGGGCCGGACGACTGCGTCGTGCACCGGCCCGGCGAGGAGGCGCACACGCTCCACGCCGGTGAGGAGGGCCTCGACGTCCTGATCTTCGGCGAGCGCGTGTACGACGAGGCGTCCGTGCTGCCACGTGCGCGTGCCGGCTGGTTCGGGGCCGGATGGGTTCGCCTGGGCGGCGAGGACGAGCACCCCTGGACGCTGGAGGCGGCTGCGGGAGCGCCTGAGCTCGGCGAGCCGGCGGAACAGCGGCCGCCGACGATCGTGAACGTCGCCGATGTCGAGGCGCGGGAGCGCGACGGCGCGACCGTCGGCGGACGAGAGCGGGACCTGGCGCGCGCCGGCGAGAGCGAACGGTCGGGGCTGCGCATTGCAGAGGTCGCGCCCGGCAAGCTGCATGCGCCGCCGCACTGTCACTCCGCCGAGGAGGAGATCTTCGTCCTGCTCGACGGCGACGGCGAGCTCGAGCTCTACGCCGACGGACCGGAGCCGACCGAGCGGCATGCGGTTCGGGCCGGCCATGTCGTCTCGCGCCCACCGGGCACGCGCGTGGCGCACGCGTTCCGGGCCGGCGACGGCGGACTGACGATGTTGATGTACGGCACCCGCGATACGAACGACGTCTGTTACTACCCTCGTTCCGACAAGGTGTTCCTGCGCGGAGTCGGCGTCATCGGCCGCATCGAGCGGCTCGACTACTGGGACGGAGAGGCATAGAAGGAGTTCTCTGGCGCCGCTGGAAGGTGAGTCCGTCATGGGACTCATGCGCTTGCTGCCGCGCCCGAATGTCCGCTCCCAGGAATCCCCCGAGGAACCGACCGTGCCGACGCTGAGAACGATCACCTTCGCCAACCAGAAGGGCGGCGTCGCCAAGACGACGACGACGATCAACCTCGGCGTCGCGTTCAAGGAGCAGGGCTACCGCGTCCTGGTCGTCGACCTCGATCCGCAGGGCAACCTGACGATGAGCCAGGGCATGAACCCGGACGCGATCGAGCGCTCGATGTTCGACGTGCTCGTGCACCGGGTGCCGATCAGCGAGATCATCCACACGGCCGAGGTCGACGTCGCCGTGTCGTCGATCGACCTCGCCGGCGCCGAGCTCGCGCTGTCCTCCCTGATCGGCCGCGAGCGCGCGCTCGAGAAGGCGCTCGTCGAGGTGCGCGAGCGCTACGACTTCATCCTCATCGACACGCCGCCGTCGCTCGGTCTGCTGACGATCAACGCTTTCGTGGCGGCCTCCGGCGTGATCGTGCCGGTGCAGTGCGAGTACCTCTCGCTGCGCGGGCTCGTCCAGCTCGAGAACACGCTGGCGATGGTTCGCGAGAACCTCAACCCGCACGTGCGCGTGGAAGGCATCCTGGCGACGATGTTCGACACGCGGACGCTGCACTCACGCGAGGCGATCGACATCCTCGAGGAGAACTTCGGCGACCTCGTCTACAAGACGCGAATCCGCAAGACTGTCCGGTATGCCGAGGCGCCCGTGAAGGGCTCGTCGGTACTCAGGTACGACCCACGTGGCCCGGCAGCGGAGGCCTACCGCGAGCTGGCGAAGGAGGTGCTCGATGGCGCGAAATCGCGCGAGCATGCGTGAGGGCCCGCTCGCGGAGCTCTTCCGTGCGACAGAGGCCGCGCAGCGGCAGCAGGGCGAGGGGCCGGCCGACGAGTCGACCCCCGACCAGCCGGCCAAGGAGCCGGCGGCGGACGATCCGAGCGCCGAGGCGGTCCTCGACAAGACGGTCGAGCACGTGCCGGACTTCGTGCGCGAGGAAGAGCAGAAGTCGAGCAAGTCGCGAAAGGCGCCGGCCGCGCCGCAGCCAGTCGCGCTCACGGCGGAGCCTGTACCCGAGCGTGCCGAGCCGCCGGTGAGCCGCTTCCTCGAGCCGATGCCCGAGCCGGCGCCGCGCCTCAACCTCGTGCCGCGCCCGGACTCGACCGCCTACCTGGCGGTGATCCGCGTCGTCGGTGTCGGCGGTGCCGGTCTCAACGCCGTCAACCGGATGATGGACGCCGGTATCGCGCAGGTCGACTTCCTCGCCGTCAACACCGACGCGCAGCAGCTGGCACTCGCCGAGGCACCGACGAAGATCCACATCGGCCGCGACCTCACACAGGGGCTCGGCTCCGGCGCCGACCCGGACATGGGCCGCCGCGCCGCCGAGGAGGCGCACGACCAGATCAAGGAGGCGCTGCGCGGGTCGGACATGGTCTTCGTGACCGCCGGCGAGGGCGGCGGAACCGGTACGGGCGCAGCGCCCGTGGTGGCGCGCATCGCCCGCGAGGTCGGCGCGCTCACGGTCGGCATCGTCACGACGCCGTTCCGCTTCGAGGGAACACGCCGCCGCGACGCCGCCGGGACCGGCGTCGAGGCGCTGCGCGAGGCGTGCGACACGCTGATCGTCATCCCGAACGACCGCCTGCTCGAGGTGCTCGACCGCTCGACCTCGATGGTGGACGCGTTCCGGATCGCCGACGACGTCCTGCGCCAGGGCGTGCAGGGCATCTGCGACCTGATCACGATGCCCGGCCTCATCAACCTCGACTTCGCCGACGTCCGGACGATCATGTCGGAGGCCGGGTCGGCCTTGATGGGCATCGGCTTCGCCACCGGCGAGAACCGAGCCCGCGAGGCTGCCGAGCGCGCGCTGCGCTCGCCGCTGATCGACACCGAGATCACCGGCGCGCGCGGGATCCTGCTCTCGATTGCCGGCGGCGACGACCTGACGCTGTTCGAGGTCAACGAGGCGGCCGAGGCCGTGCGCTCGGCGGCGACGGACGACACGAACATCATCTTCGGCGCGACCATCGACGAGCGGCTCGCTGGACAGGTCTGGGTGACCGTCGTGGCGACGGGCCTCGGCGGCACGCGCCGTCGGCCCTCGATGTCGGCGTCACGGCCGTCGGTGTCCACCGGCGGTGGCGAGACGCTCGAGCCTCCGAGCTTCCTGCGCAGCTAGCGCGTTCCGAGCACCTGGGAGCGGCGGCCTCGCCGCCGCTTCCAACTCGCCTGCTAGGCGAGCGGCGCGAGCACGGTCAGGCTGAACAGGCCGGCGAGGCCGACGCAGGCAGTCGCGGCCGCCGCCGCGGCGAAGCCGCGGGCGGACGCGTGACGAGCCGGCGGCGAGGTAGAGCCCGCCGGCTGCGCCGAACGTCAGCGACGAGACCGTCTCGACGGCGTTGAACGCGATGCCGGTCGCGAGGGCGACGTCGCCCTCGATGCCCTGCGTGCGCAGCGCGAAGACGACGGCCGCGGCCGCGACGCCGATGTTCGCCGGCGTGAGCGGGAGGAACGATGCGAGCTCGACCGCCGGCACGATCAGGAACGCGATCGCGAGCGGCTTCGGCAGCCCGAACGCAGCTGCGAGGGCCGCGCCGGCGCCGATGCGGGCGACGGTCGCGGCGCCCGTCCAGGCGAGCAGCGTGGCCGCGGTGCGCGGCGAGGTGCCGATGGCACGGAACGCGTCGAGCACGTGCGCGAAGCGCCGCACCGGCCGCGAATGCCGAGCGACCCAGACTGCGATGCCGGCCGCGAGGAGCGCGCCGCCGAGCACGAGGAGCGGCCAGGCAGGCAGGACTCCGGCCGCCGCGGCGATGGCGACGAGGATCATCAGCCAGAAGGTCTGCGCGGTGCCGATGACGGTGCAGATGCCGCCGGCCGTCCACAGGCGCCCCTCGCACGGCAGCGCTCGCGAGTAGAGCGCGACCCGCAACGCCGTTCCGACCTTCACAGGTACGAGCGTGTTGACGAGGCAGCCGAGCCCGTAGCGCGCCGACGCGTCGGTGACGCCGATCGAGCCGCCACACGACCGCAGCGACGCCCGCCAGGCCGTGCCGGAGACGACGAGCGAGAGCACGAAACACAGCGCGGCGACCCAGAGCCAGATAGGTGCGGCGTCGTGGAGTCCGGCCAGACCGCCGCGGACCTGGTCGCCGAACAGCAGCGGCGACGCGGCTATGAACGCGAGGAGTCCGAGCGAGAGCCCGGCGGCAAGGACATGCTGTGCTCTCAGCTCGAGGGTCGGGCGTTCCACCGCATCCAAACGGTCGGCAGCCGCCATCGGTTCCTTGAGTACCCCGGGCTGGTCTGCGTGGAAGAGACGGCCAAAGTAGCACCGATTCATCGCGGTTTCGGCCTTCGGCCCCAGCGGGTCGGTTCCGGCTGTCGTGCTCCGGACCGAGACCACCGCTTTACGCTGAAGCCATGAACGGCGCCATCGCAGCCGGCCATGCCCTCACCGCCGAGGCGGGCGCTCGCGTGCTCGCAGCGGGCGGCAACGCGATCGACGCCTGCGTGGCGGCGGCGTGTGCCGCGTTCGTGACCGAAGGTCCGCTGACCGGGCCGACGGGCGGCGGCTTCCTGCTGCTGCACGTCGACGGCCGCACGACGTTCCTCGACTGCTTCTTCGCCGCGCCCTCGCGGTCGCTCGGCGAGATGGAGGAGGTCGTCGTCGACTTCGCGGATGCGTCGACCCAGATCTTCCATATCGGCGAAGGCGCCGTCGCCGTCCCCGGGCTGCTCGTGGGTCTCGAGGAGGCGCACCGGCGCTTCGGACGCATGCCGTGGCCAGACCTCGTGCAGCCGTCGATCGAACTGGCTGGGATGGGTGTGGACGTGGGGGAGCCCCAGGCGTTTCTCCACACGATCCTGACCGCGATGCTGCAGCGGGACGAGGGCGGCCGGCGCGTGTACGGCAACCCGGCCCGGGTCGAGACGGCCGATCTCGTGCCGACGCTCGAACGCGTGCGCGACCACGGCTCGGACGTCGTGCGCGAGCTCGTCCCCGAGCTGGCCGAGGACATCGACGCGTACTCCGTCGGCGAGCGGGCACCGCGCCACGTCGAATTCGCGGACCGGGACGTCGTGACCGCGGCCGAGCCGTCGCGCGGCGGCGCCGTCGTCGCCCGCGCCCTCGCGCTCCTGGACGACGACCCGTACTCCCCGACCGGGCTCGCCGCCGCGCTCCACGACGCGTACGGCCGTCACGTGCCGGCCCCGCCGAACCTCACCGGGACGACGCAGGTGTCCGTCGTCGACGCGGCCGGGGACGCCGTCGCGCTGTCGTCGACCCTCGGCGCCGGGTCGGGCGTCTTCCGAGGCGGCACGCAGCTGAACAACATGCTGGGGGAGCTCGACGTCATCGGCTACGAGCCCTTCCCACCGGGCGCGCGTCTGCCGAGCATGATGGCGCCGACGCTCGTGCTCGAGAACGGCCGGCCGCGGCTCGCGCTCGGGAGCGCCGGGTCGGTGCGGCTCGCCGGCGCCATCGCGCAGGTCGCCGCCGCAGTCGTCGGCCGCGACGAGGACCTGGCCGAGGCGATCGACGCGCCGCGGCTGCACGTCGATCCCGACCGCCGCGTCCACGTCGAAGGCGGACGCTCCGAGGCTGACGCGCAGGCGCTCGCCGACGCGGGCTGGGAAGTCGTGCGCTGGGCCGGCCGCAACCTGTTCTTCGGCGGCGTCGCGGCCGTCGAGCTGCGGGCCGACGGCTCGCTCCACGCCGCGGGCGATCCGCGCCGCGGCGGCCACGGGATCGTGGTCGCGTGACGTGGCAGATCCGCGAGGCTCGACCCGAGGACGCCCAGGTGCTCGTCGATCTGGCGGCCGCGGTGAGCAGCGAGCCGGAAGGCTGGCTGATCTCGAGCGACGGCTGGCGCGGTGTGAACGAGGAGCGGCGTTACCTCAAGGCGCTGCGCCGCTATCCACACGCGGCCGTGTTCGTGGTCGAGGACGACGAGGAGATCGTGGCCCGGCTCTCGCTTGCCCGCGACACGCACCCGGCCAGCGTGCACGTCGCCGACCTCGGGCTCATGGTGGCCGCCTCGCACCGGCGTCGCGGTATCGGCCAGGCACTGCTCGAGCAGTCGGTCGCATGGTCGCGCGAGGTCGGCGTCACCAAGCTGGAGTTGCACGTCTTCCCGTGGAACGATCCCGCGATCAAGCTCTACGAGTCGTTCGGGTTCGAGCGCGAAGGGCTCCGCCGTAGGCACTACGTCCGTGACGGCGAGGAGGTCGACGCGATCCTCATGGCCTACCGGGTCGATGCCTAAGCGGCTGCTCGTCGGCGCAGTCGCGGTTGTGCTCCTCGCCGCCTGCGGCGGCGGGAGCGAGTCCGCAAGCGACGAGACGGTCGCGCGGGCGAAGGCTGCGTACGACCAGGCCAAGGCGTCAGGCACCGACCTGTCCGTCGGCCCGTGTCTCGGCGTCATCGAGCCCGGCTGGGTGGCGGATGTCGCCCACGATCCGCGGCAGCCGGTCGACGACGAGCCCGCCAACCAGTGCGAGGCGTACCGAAATGGCGAGGCCGACCACTACGTCGAGCTCGATCCGGACGGCGAGCTGATCCGCTCGGGCTGAAGCTGCTCGCGGGCCCAGTCTGCGAAGGGCAGGATCATCGGCCGCACCGGCGGCGGCTGCTGGCCACGCGTCCAGCCGCGGACGAACGCCCGCTGCTCCGCGAGCGTCGGGGAGGGCACGCGCCCCGGGATGTCCGCACGGCGTCGGTCGATGAAGTCGAGGATGTCCCCGTCGACGATCGGCCGGTCCGCAACCCAGCAGCCGACCGCCATCCCGACGCGACCGACGCCCTCCGCGTCGTGGACGTAGACGAAGAAGCCGTCGCGGCTTGCACCGTTGATCGCGTCGACGACCTCCCGCATCCGCTCCGGCGGCGGCGCCTCGCCCTTCCGCAGCGGAATCCGCACGTGCCGCACCGTGCCCGGCAGGAGCTGCGCGTACGGCTCGAGCTCGCCGTCCTCGGTGAGATCGAGGAAGAAGTCGCAGCCCTCGCCTCTGATGCGGCCAAGACGCCGTCGCGCCTCCCGCTCGTCGGCCGCACCCGGGTACGGCCCGGCGATGACGGGGAGGAAGACGACGTAGGAGCCCGGCACCGGCGCCTTCACGAAGTGGATCGACATGCCGACACCGTGCCCGGGAAATCCGCACGCGTGTGTGCCGGCTTCGTGCCGAATTGGTAGCGTTTGAACCCCAAGGTCAGCCGGAGCCGAGTGGCGTCCAGCCGACCACCAGCGCTCGCTGCTCGGGCGTCTCGGGGCAGCGCCAACCGGACAGCTCCGCCACGCGCGCCAGCGCCTCCTCGCCCGGCAGACCGCGCTCGACGAGCCAGCAGCCGACGACGGTGCCCGTCCGGCCGCAGCCGCCGTGGCAGTGGAGGTAGACGAGGCCGCCCGCCTCGAGCTCGGCCCGGATCAGGTCGAGCACGCGCCGCATCGTCGGCACCGGCGGGGCCGAGAAGTCCGGCACGGGCACCCGCTCGTGGCGCGCCGTCGCATCGACGAGGTACGGCAGCAGCTCGCCTTCCTCCGTGAGGTCGACGAACAGCGTGACTCCCGCCGCGACCAGTGCAGCCGGATCACGCGCGTAGGCGCCCGCGAGGAGCCGTCCCGGCTCGACCCAGTACGACCCGGTGATCGGCGTCTCCATGCCGAGGATTCTCACCACGCCCGGCATGGCCGCGCCGGCGCGGGTGCGTCCGCCGCGTGCGCCTGCAACGCTTCGCACGATGTCCGAGCCGCCGAGCGGGGCCGTCACGTTCATGTTCACCGACATCGAGGGCTCGACCGAGCTCGTCCGCGCCCTCCGCACCCGCTACGCGGCCGCGCTGGCCGAGCACGGCCGCCTCATCCGCGAGGTCGTGGCGCGCCACGACGGCTTCGAGATCGACACGCAGGGCGACGCCTTCTTCGTCGCGTTCCCGAGCGCGCGCGAGGCTGTGCTGGCCGCCGTCGAGTGTCAGCGTGCGATGGCCGCCCATCCGTGGCCGGACGGCAGCCGCTTCCTCGTGCGCATGGGACTCCACACCGCGCATGCGACACCTGTCGACGGCCGCTACACCGGTCTCGCGGTGCACCGCGCGGCGCGCATCTGCGCGGCCGGCCACGGCGGGCAGGTGCTCGTGTCGCAGACGACCCAGAGCCTGCTCGAAGACGAGGACGAGGAGCTCGCCTCGCGGCTCCAGAACCTCGGGGAGCTGCCCCTCAAGGACTTCGACCGCCCGGTCCGGCTCTACCAGGTGGTCGCCGATGGCCTCCCCGCCGCGTTTCCGCCGCTTCGGGGTGCGCCGACGGACGCGCGGCGGCGGCCGTTCACCGCGTGGCTGATCGCCGGCAGCGTGCTCGCCGCACTCGCGGTCGCCGCGGCGATCGCCGTCATCGCCACACGTGACGGCGGCGGGCTCGACAGCGTGCCCGCGAACAACGTGGGGGTGATCGACCCCGAGGCGAGCGAGATCGTCTCGGCGGTCCCGGTCGGTGTCCGGCCCGGGCCGATCGCGGCCGGCGCCGACGCGATCTGGGTGGGCAACCTGGACGACCGGACGCTGACTCGCATCGACCCGAGCACGAGGACGGCGGCCGCGACCGTCACGCTCGAGCAGAGCACGCCGACCGGCCTCGCGGCCGCTACGGAGGCGGTCTGGATCGCCCATGGACGCACCGGCGCCGTCTCCCGCGTGGATCCGCAGTTCAACCGCCTGTCAGACACGATCGACGTCACCACCGGCGGATCGACCAAGGGTGCGGTCGCGCTCGGCGGCGGCGCCGTCTGGGCCGTCTTCAGCGACTCGACGCTGGCGCGCATCGATCGGACGGGGACGCGCGTCGCGGCCAGCTCGTTCGCCGGGGCCGAGCCGTCGGGCGTGGCCTACGGCGCGGGATCCGTCTGGGTGGCCAACGAGGCCGACGCGAGCGTCGATCGCTACAGCCCGACGACGTTCGACAGCGGCCCGATCCGCACGATCAGTGTCGGCCGCCGGCCGGTCGCGATCGCGGTCGGCGAGGGCGCTGTGTGGGTCGCCAACGCGGGCGACGCTCGCGTCTCCCGCATCGACCCCGGCAGCAACGCACTGACGGCGACGATCCCCGTGGCCGCGACGCCGGTGGCGCTGGCGGTCGGCGGCGGGGCGGTCTGGGTCGCGAGCTCGGACGGCACGGTCTCGAGGATCGATCCTGCGACGGACGCCGTCGAGGCCACGATCGACGTCGGGAACTCTCCGGCCGGCGTCGCCGTCAGCGGCGGACTCGTCTGGGTGACCGTGCAGGCGCCGTAGGCGCGATCAGCCCTTCAGGCAGGCTGCGGCGAGGTCGAGCTCCGGCCGCAGCACGACGCAGCGGCGGTCGACTCGGCTGGAGACGAGCGTCGGGTTGTTGCTGTAGCTGACCGCGAGGTAGGGCGCCGCCTCGCGCGCCAGCCGTGCGTCGAGCGTCGCGTAGGCGCGGTAGCGGGCGCTGCCGCGCAGCCCGGCCGCCCGCGCCAGGAGCCGGTCGAAGGTCGGCGAGCGGAAGCCCGGGTTGGCGCTGCTGCCACTCCCGAACAGGACGTTCAGGTACTGCGACGGGTCGGGGTACTCCGGGTACCAGCCGGCCGAGCCGATGTCCCAGGGCTCGCCGCGCCGGAACAGCTTCGCGAAGTGGGCGCTCGTCGGCGACTGCTTGATCTCGACGTCCAGCCCGATCGCCGCCAGGTTCCGCTGCAGGATCTGCGCCTGCGCGGCGAGCGGCCGGTCGTCGGAGATGTAGACGACCGCCTTGCCGCTGCGGAGGTGCCCGCGCGCGAGCGCTCTCGCCCGCGCGAGGTCGGGCCCGCGCAGCGGATAGATGCGCGCGTCCCTGAACCCGGGCGCCGCCGGCGGCAGGTACTGGTCCGTGACCCCGCCCGCATGCATCCCGACCTCCCGCAGCAACGCCGGCCGGTCGACGGCGAAGTTGACGGCACGCCGCAGCTGCGGGTTGTTCCGGAAGAGCGGCCCACGCGTGTTGAGGTGGAAGCCGACCAGGTAGAGCCCGGGGGTGAGGAAGAGCTGCGTGCGGTTGACGCCGTAGCGGCGGGCGAGCTCGCCGAGCTGGGAGAACTGGAGCCTCGACTCGATCAGCGTCCAGTCGGCCGTCCCCGCCTGCACTCTGGCGAGGGTGTCGAGTGGGCCTGCGGCGTCGAGGTCGACGACGAAGCGGTCGACGTGGTGCGGCCGCGAGCCCCGGTAGAAGCGGTTGCGCTCGAGCACGATCCGGCGGTCGCGGACGAACTCGGCGACGTAGTACGGGCCGGCGGAGTGGAGCGGCGCGCCGACCCCCTCCGGGTCGATGGGCAGGTTCGGCGGAACGGCGCAGAAGACCGTCAGCGCCATGCGGTTCGGGAAGTCCGGCGCCGGCCGGGTCAGGCGGACGACCAGCCGGTTCCCCTGGGTCCGCACGCCCGCCGGCACGGTGCCCTCCGCCGCGCCCTTTGCGCCGACGACGTCCTCGAGAAAGACGGCGCCGTACGATCGCATCGACGGCGCCAGCACGCGTACGAAGGCCCGCGCGAAGCTCTCGGCCGTGACCGGCGAGCCGTCGCTGAAGCGCAGACCGCGCCTGAGCGTGAACGTGTACGTCCGGCCGTCCCGCGAGACGCGCGGGTATGCCGCCGCCACCTCGGGCACGATCTGCAGCCCGGCCGGGGACGACCGGTCGCGGTAGTTCATGAGCTTCGCGCACGTCGCCTGCAGAAGCGCCTCGCCGAAGACCGTGGGCAGCGCCGGGTCGACGGTCACGTCGCTCGAGAAGTAGGCGATCCTGAACGTCCCGCCCTCGCGCACCGCACTCGCGGCCGGGCCCGAGCTGGTCCGGCCGAATGAGGCCGCGACGCCGGCACCGACGAGCAGCAGCACCGCGACGGTGAGTGCCGCGCGCCTCATCATGACCCTCGCGACGATTGATACATGGCGCCCGGTGGTACTGCAAGCGCGCCGCGTTTGACGGCAGCCGGATGTGGCGAGAGGATCGCTCACATGTCACGGCGACGACGCCTGACGCTCGGCCTGGCGGTGCTGTCGAGCATGGCCGCGATCGCACTCGTGGCGCTGGCCGGCGCGAACGCCGGCTCACCTCCGCCCGCGAAGGGCTCCGACCACGACAAGGGGAAGGGCAAGCTCGGCCTCGTCGGCATGGATCACGCCGGCATCACCGTCCCGGACATCGACGAGGCGATCGCGTGGTTCGAGGAGGTCATGGGCTGCAGCGCGCCGCTCACCTTCGGCCCGTTCAGCGACCCGACCGGCACGTTCATGCAGGACCTGCTGGACGTCCATCCGCGCGCCGTCATCGAGCAGATCACGATGATCCGCTGCGGCCGCAGCGCCAACATCGAGCTCTTCGAGTACGAGGCGCCCGACCAGAAGACGACGTTCCCGAAGAACTCCGACTGGGCCGGCCACCACATCGCGTTCTACGTCAACGACATCGACAAGGCCGTCGCGCACATGGTGTCGCACGGCGTCCAGAAGCTGCTCGGCCCGCTCGCGGTCACCGAGGGCCCGGCCGCCGGCCAGTCGATCAACTACTTCCGCGCGCCGTTCGGGACGTACATCGAGCTGATCAGCTACCCGAAGGGCATGGCCTACGAGGACGACACGCGGAAGCCGCTCTGGTCGCCGAAGCGGAACGGCCGCCGGTCGGTCGAGACGAGCGTGCCCGGCCTGCTCGGCATGGATCACGTCGGCATCACCGTCCCGGACATCGACGAGGCGATCGAGTGGTTCGAGGACGTGCTCGGCTGCCGCGCGCCGCTCACGTTCGGCCCGTTCAGCGACCCGACCGGCTCGTTCATGACGGACCTGCTCGGCGTCCATCCGCGCGCGGTGATCGAGCAGATCACGATGGTGCGCTGCGGCAACGGCCCGAACGTCGAGCTCTTCCAGTACACGTCGCCCGACCAGAACCGGACGTTCCGCAAGAACTCCGACTACGGCGGCAAGCACATCGCCTTCTACGTGCGCAACATCGACAGGGCCGTCAAGTACATGCAGTCGAAGGGCGTGGAGAAGCTGCTCGGCCCGCTGGCCACGACGGACGGCCCGGCCGCCGGCCAGTCGATCAACTACTTCCGCACGCCGTTCGGGACGTACATCGAGCTGATCAGCTACCCGGACGGCATGGCGTACGAGGAGACGGCCGAGACGCCGCTCTGGGATCCGCGCGACAACCGGCGTTAGCGCGCGAACGCCAGACCTCACCGAGGTGCGGCCCCATGATTCAGCCGCATGTGGCGCGACCTCCCGTCCGGCACCGTCACGTTCCTCTTCACGGACGTCGAGGGATCGACGCGGCTCCTGCACGAGCTCGGCAGTGCACTGCGGCGACGGCCCGCCGACGGCGTCCCTGCTCGACGGCAGGGTGCGACGGAGTGCGATTACCAAACTCGTCAGCGCGGTAGGACACGTCCGTCAGGACGGGGTGACTGCGGCGGACGCCCTGCTACGAAGGGAGGAGCATGGCGAGTCCTTGGAACCGCGGGCTCATCGTCCTGGGCCTGATGGCTGCCGCGTTGGCGAGCTCCATCAGCCTGGCGGCGGCCGGCCCCGCGACGGCTCAGTCGCCGGAATGCGCCGGCCGCGGCGTTCCGACGAGCAAGATCTCCATCCAGCTATGGACGTTCGCGGAGTACATCGGTTTCGGCACCGACCCGGCGACGATCGCACGCACGGAAGAGGTGTTCCGGCGGCTGAGCGAGATGGGGTACCGCAACGTCGAGCCGTTCACCCTGAGCGGCCTCAGCGCGGAGGCGTACCGGGCGCTGCTCGACGAGTACGGGCTGAAGGCGTCCGCACGGCACGTGAACGTCGGCACGCCGACGAGCCCGGTCGACTTCGCGCAGATTCTGGAGGAGAACCGGATCCTGGGGATCACGTTCTTCGGGTCCGGCGGTACGCCGAACTACGCCACCGAGGCCGAGTGGATCGCGTACGCGGCGTACCTGAACAACCTCGGCGCCCAGGCGCGCCAGGCCGGGCAGACGCTCATGGTGCACAACCACAACTGGGAGTTCCAGCGCGTGTTCGGAGACCGGACGGCGTTCGACATCCTGCTGGAGCACACCGAGTCCAGGAACGTCGTCATCCAGCTCGATATCTACTGGGCGACGAACGGCGGCGGTATCGGGAACCCGGTCGAGGTGCTCGAGCGCTACGGCAACCGGATCCAGCTGTTCCATGTCAAGGACATGGCGGCCGGTCCCTTCCCCGGACGAATCGAGATCGTCGGGGAGGGCATCATCGACTTCCCGGAAGTCTTCGCGGCTTCCAAGGGGCCGGTGAGGTACTACGTGGTCGAGCACGACCCGCGCTTCGGGGATCCGACCTTCGATCCGTTCGAGGCGGCCGAGAAGGGCTTTGCGTACCTCGACTGCGTGACGTTCTGACCGCGTGTGGCGGGATTGCCTCCCACCGTGGAGGCAATCCCGTCGTAGTCAGCAAGCCATGATCGAGGGAACCGACACGTTCGTCTAGGTGATCCCGTTCTGCGAGGCCGAGTGGCCTCTGTACGAAATCACCAGCGACTTCGAGGAAGGCGACCATTCGACCGTGTCGGACACCGGCCAGCACTCGACGTTCACCCAGACGGGCCCGTTCACGGCGGTCGCGCTCGAGCCGGGCGCGCCGGACGCGACACGCCGTCCGCTGGCTCGGTCTTCTTCACGCACTGCCACGACTGAGATCGAGGAGCCCCCGCTCAGCGCGGACGTGTGGATAGCCGCACCGAACTTGGCGGGTTGACACGTCCCGGCGGCACGCGGGCGCTTCGTTCACGGAGTCATGGTCAATTCGGAGCGCCGCAAGTGGCTCGCGCTGGCACTGCTCAGCGTCGTGCAGTTCATGGTCGTGCTCGATCTCGCGATCGTGAACGTCGCCCTCCCCTCCATCCAGGTCGAGCTCGGCTTTTCGCAGGAAAATCTGCAGTGGGTGATCAGTGCCTACGCGCTGGTCTTCGGCGGGTTCTTGCTGCTGGGCGGGCGCGCGGCCGACCTGCTCGGGCGCCGGCGCCTCTTCCTCACCGGGATCCTCGTCTTCACGATCGCCTCGCTCTTCGCCGGCCTCGCGTGGTCGGATGGTTCGCTGATCGCGGCGCGGTCGCTCCAGGGTCTTGGCGCGGCGATCATCACCCCTGCGGCGCTCTCCATTCTCTCGACGACGTTCGCCGAGGGCCGCGACCGCAACGTCGCCCTCGGCATCTGGGGCGCGGTCGGCGGAGTCGGCGCCGCCGCGGGCCTGCTGCTCGGCGGCGTGCTGACTGACAGCCTCGGCTGGGAGTGGATCTTCTTCGTCAATGCCCCGGTCGGCGCAGCGGCGCTCGCCGCCACCCCGCTCCTGCTGGGCGAGAGCCGCGACGCGCGCGTGCGCTCGTTCGACGCGCTCGGCGCCGTGCTCGTCACGGCTGGGCTGTCGTCGCTCGTCTACGCGATCACGCAGGCGGAGCAGGCGGGCTGGCTCGCGGCAAGGACGGTCGGGTACTTCGCGGGCGCGCTCGCGATGCTCGTCGGCTTCGTCGCCTGGGAGCGCCGCCATCCCGAGCCGCTGATGCGCCTCGCCATCCTGCGGACGAGGACGCTCGCCGGCGCGAACGTGACCAGCCTGATCCTCAACGTCACGACGCTCTCGACGTTCCTGATGCTGACGCTCTACATGCAGCAGGTGCTCGGCTTCTCGCCGATGCAGACCGGCTTCGCGTTCCTCGCGATCGCGGGCACGGCGATCGTCTGGTCGACCGTCGCGGCGCAGCTCGTCACCCGCGTCGGCGTCAAGCCGGTGCTGCTCGTCGGGCTGTCCGCGCTGACCGGAGGACTCGTGTACCTGACGCAGATCTCGGTCGACGGCTCGTACGTCACGGATCTCCTGCCCGGCTTCCTGCTGATGGCACTCGGAATCGGCTTCTCGTTTGTGCCGACCTCAGTCGCGGCGCTGGCGGGTGTCGAGCCGCGCGAGGCGGGCCTCGCCTCCGGGCTGATCAACACGTCGCAGCAGATCGGCGGCGCGCTCGGGCTCGCAGTGGTGTCGACGTTCGCGACGGCGCGCACGGAGGACGCGCTCGCGAGCGGCTCCCCGCGTGCGGACGCGCTCGTGACGGGCTTCCAGGGCGCGCTGTGGCTGAGCGTCATCGTCGGGCTGCTCGGGATCGTCGCCGCGCTGACGCTGATCCGCCGCGAGGAGCTCGCCTCAGTGGTCGGCGAGATCGAACCTGCCGAGCCGGCACTCGACCTGGCTGCCTAGCCGTCAAGTACATGCAGTCGAAGGGCGTCGAGAAGCTGCTCGGGGATGTTCGAGGCGGGGCAGGTCGTCGGGGCGGACGGGCGGCCGGTGGCGCCGGACGTGGCGTACGTGCCGGGGATGTTCGTGTGGTTCCACCGGGAGCTGCCGCGCACGAGGTGCCGGTGCCGTTCGCGGTCGGACGTCGTGTACCGCGACGAGCACATCGTCGTCGCCGACAAGCCGCACTTCCTGGCCACCACCCCGCGCGGCGGCCATGTCACCGAGACGGCGCTGGCGCGGCTGCGCCGGGAGCTGGGCATCCCGGCGCTGCGGCGCCGCGCACCGGCTCGACCGGCTGACCGCCGGGCTGGTGCTGTTCACCGTGCGGCCCGAGGAGCGCGGCGCGTACCAGACGCTGTTCCGGGACAGGCGGGTGCGCAAGGAGTACGAGGCGGTGGCGCCGTACGATCCCGGCGCTCGCCCTGCCCCGGACCGTGCGCAGCCGGATCGTGAAGGAGCGCGGGGTGCTGGCCGCCCAGCGAGGTCGACGGGCGAGCCGAACGCCGTGAGCCGGGTCGAGCTGCGTCGAGCACCGGGCGCGGGCTGGCCCGCTACCGGCTGGTGCCCGCGCACCGGGCAGACCCATCAGCTGCGGGTGCACATGAACGCGCTGGGCGTGCCGATCCTCGGCGACCCGCTCTACCCGGTGGTGACCGCGCCCCGTACCGGCCGACGACTTCCGGCGCCCGCTCCAACTGCTGGCGCGGGCGCTGGAGTTCACCGATCCGGTCACGGGGCGCGAGCACCGGTTCGTCAGCCCGCGAGCGCTGCGAGGCCTGGTCCTCGTACGAGGAGTGGGCGCACGTAGAGCCGGTGACCGGTCGGCTCAGTAGCCGCGCCACCAGCGCAGGAAGCGCCGGAACGCGCCCGTCGGCGGGCCGGTTCCGGGGTCGGTCACGGGCTCGTTGCGGCCGGGGCGTCGCGGCTGCCGGGGCGGCGGCCGGCTGCGGCTGCGGGGTGCCCACCTGCCAGGTCGGGCGCTGCGGCGGCACCGGGTTGCGCGGCCGGGCCGCTGCTTGATGTCCTGCTGGCGGCTTCGGCACGAACGTCACCGGCAGTTCCACCAGGTGCCGGTGGAGATGGACTGCCGCCAGCGCAACTCGTGCTCCGTCGCAGGCGAGTTGGACGTCCGGGCAGCCGCATCAGGAGCGCGTCGACGCCGACGTCGGCGATGGCACGGCCGATGTCCTGGCCGGGGCACTCGTGCGGGCCGCCGCTGAAGGCGAGGTGCGAGCGGTTGCCCTGCATGTTGGCCGTGAGGTCGGGGCGGACGCGCGGGTCGACGTTGCCCGGGCGCGATGCCGAGGAGGAGCCCGTCGCCCTTGCGGATGCGCTGGCCGCCCAGCTCGGTGTCCTGCTTGGCGAAGTAGGCGAAGACGGTGCTGAACGGCGGCTCGTCCCACAGGGACTGCTCGACCGCCTCGGGCACCGTCATCTGGCCGCCGTTCAGCTGGGCGCGGAAGCCGCGGGTCGGTGAGCACCATGCGCAGCACGTTGGCGAGGAGGTTGGTGGTGGCCTCGTAGGCGGCGATCAGCACGACCCGCAGGTGCTGCGCCGACCTCGTCGTCGGTGAGCCGCTGCCGGGTGGGTGATGAGGTGGCTGGTGAAGTCCTCCTGGGGCTGGGCCCGGCGGCGGAGCGGTGAGCCGGATCAGGGCGTCCATGACGTATGCGTTGCTGGCGATCGCGGTCTCGGTGCCCTTGAGCATGTCGCGGGCGGCCTGCACCATCCGGTCGTCGTACTCCTCGGGCATGCCGAGGATCTCGCACATCACGGCCATCGGCAGGTGCTCGGCGAACTGGCCGACCAGGTCGGCGCTGCCGTCCTCGCAGAACCGGTTGACGAGGTGCTGCGTCGAGCGGTTGATGTAGCGGCGGATGCCGCGGTGGTCGATGGTCGACATGGCGCCGGTGACCGCGCCGCGCAGCCGCAGGTGCTCGTCGCCCTCGGCGTGGGCGCAGATGGGCTGCCAGGCGAAGTGCGGCATGAGCGGGTGGTCGGGCTTGACCGTGCCCTCCCGGAGGGGGTTCCAGATGCGGCTGTCCCGGGAGAACTGCGAGGGCGTGCGCACCATGTGCAGGTTCTCGGTGTGGCCGAGCACCACCCAGATCGGCACGTCGTCGTGGAGCAGCGCGGGGGCCACCGTCGCCGTGCTCGGCGCGGAGTTTCTCGTACAGGGCTCCCAGGTCCTCCGCCTCGGGGCCGTAGAGCCGGCGCAGTCCGCCGGGGCCCGAGGCCGTGGGCGGGGCAGCCGGGCGGCGGGCCGGGCGTGGGGTCGTCCATACCGGTCGTGGAACTGGGGTTCAGGCGTCACGGTGATCGCTCCGAAGTGGGGTCCGGCGTCACGGTGGTCGCTGTCGAAGCTGGGGTGAAGCGGGTGCCGGATGCGAAGCGAGGTGGTGTCGTCGGCTGGCAGTGACGGGCACGTCAGGCGCGACGCCGAGGCCATGGCGAGCGAGTGCAGGAAGCGCATCAGCGTCATCAGGACGTCCCGGCTGGAGGCCCGGCGGCGCGCGTCGCACTTCACGATCGGGATCTCCTCGGGCAGGTCGAGCGCGGCGCGCAGGTCCTCGATCGGGTAACGGGGCGCGTCCGGGAAGGCGTTGACGGCGACGACGAACGGCACGCCGCGCTCCTCCAGGCGGCCGATGACGTCGAAGCTGACCTCCAGGCGACGGGTGTCGACCAGGACGACCGCGCCGAGCGCGCCCTCGAACAGGCCGTTCCACAGGAACCAGAAGCGCTCCTGGCCGGGGGTGCCGAACAGGTACAGCACCAGCTCGTTCGGTGATGCTGATGCGGCCGAAGTCCATGGCCACGGTGGTGGCCGTCTTGCGTCTCCGAGCCGTAGTTGTCGTCGACGCCGACGCCGGCCTGCGTCATGGTCTCCTCGGTGGTCAGCGGCCTGATCTCGCTGACCGAGCCGACCATGGTCGTCTTGCCGACGCCGAAGCCGCCCACGATCACGATCTTCACGGCGGCCTGCGGCCGTGTGCGGCAGATGGTCCTCGGTCCGTGGACCCGTGATGGTGTCAGAGCTTTTGAAGTCCATGCATCACCGCTTCGAGGAGGGAACGGTCGGGCAGACGGACTGGCGGACGAGCGGGGCGCGCGCCTGTCACCAGTTCGGCCGTCAGCAGCTCGGTGAGCAGGACGGTCACCACGCTGAACGGCAGACTCGAGATAGGCCGAGAGCTCGGCCACGGACAGAGGGGTCCTGCAGAGCCGGAGCAGCGCCGACTGCTCCGGCTGCGGCGGAGGGCGGCGGGCTCGGCGCTCGCCACGATCAGGGTGACCAGGTCGAGCTCGGCGCGCTCGGCACCGTCCTCGCCCCGCCGATGACGAAGAGCCGTTCGGGGTTCTTCGTTCACCTCCCGGCCGACGGCGGCGGTGGCGCGCGGGGGCAACGGCTTCCTTGGGAAGTCGCCGCCGGCGTTGCGGAGGAGTCATACGGTCTGCCCGTTCGCGCCGCGGCGGACTGGTCAGATGGGCACCGATCCGGGCGACGAGGTCGCGCATGCGGTTGCTCATCAGCCCGGGTTCGGCGACCGTCGTCGGCGAGCACCGCGAGATAGGCGTTGGCGCCGGCGGCCATCAGATAGAAGTAGCCGCCGTTGATCTCGATGACGACCATCCGCATCTTGCCGTCGCTGTTGCGGGATCTCCGTGGCGACGGCGGCCGCCAGGCTCTGCAGTCCGGCACAGGCCGCGGCGACGCGGTCGGCGGTGTCGGGGTCACCGCCGTAGCGGGCGATGCGCAGTCCGTCGGCGGAGAGCACCACGATCTGCTCGATGCCCGGTACGCCGTCGGCGAGCTCCTTGAGCATCCAGTCGAAGTTGGCGCGCTGCTGGATCACTTGAGGTCCCCCTCGTCGTCGGCCTCGGCACGGGCCGGTCGGCCCGGTTGCGGTTCGGTCGGCTGGAGTGTCGTAGGGGTCGGGCTTCGCCCTTGAGTCCGTCCAGAACGCCTCGACCCACACGCCGGGTGCGGGCTCGTCCTTCTCCGGCTCGGGCTCGGGTTCCGGATGCGGCCGTCGACCAGATCGTCGGCCTGCCCTCCCGTCGGCCTGCTCGTGGCCGCCTGCTCGGCGATCCGCTGGCTGAGCGGGATCTTGACCCGGCTGCGGCGCTGCGGCAGCCCGTTGGCCGTCCACTCGGTGACCACGGGGACGTCGTCCTCCATGGAGACCGTGGCCGGGATCCTCGGGCTGGTGGGCCGCCGCTTCTTGGGGGTGCGCTTGGGTCCTTCGAGGGCGCCGGGGCTGAGATCGGGCGCGGCGGCGGCGCCGATGCCGTGGGCGTAGCCGGGCGCGGGGTCGACCGCGAGGTGGCCATGGAGGTCAGCACGAACCGCGAAGCATCGAAATGACCGGACCT
>CAVTBT010000002.1:0-316612 GCA_963733065.1 uncultured Gaiellaceae bacterium | reverse complement strand
CGCATGGAACGCCAACCAGGACTTCTACGGTGGCATGAAGGCCGTCGGTCGCTGGATGGGCCAGGTGCTCGGGCGCAAAGGCAACGTCTTCGTCGACCGTGGCATTCCTGGCCTCGGTATCTCGAAGGACATCGAGAACGGCTTCCTCGCCGGCCTCAAGCTGGCCGCGCCAAATGTCAAGGTCGTCGGTCGATTTGACGGTCAGTACGCACCAGGACCCGAGCAGTCCGGCATCGCCAACCTGCTCGTGGGGAATCCGGACGTCCAGGGCGTGATGACGCAGGGCTACTGCACGCCGGTGTTCAACGCCTTCAAGGCTGCCGGAAAGGGCGACGTGCCCGCGACGTGCTACGGCTACAACGGCGAGCTCACCGCCTGCTCGAAGAGCGGCCGGAAGTGTGCCGTTCTGAGCGGCTCTCCAGTCGTCATGCAGATCGCGATGAAGGTGGCGCTCGACAAGCTCGAGGGTCGTCCGACGCCGCCGAAGAACAAGTGGGTGCCCGTGCCGATGACGCTCTTCATCACGAAGAGCCCGGGCGTCAACCTCAAGGGTGCAGGCGTCAACGTCGAGGTCATGAAGCAGGGGAAGAACTTCTTCCCGAGCCTTCCTGCAGGCCTCGCCCTGCCCTACACGCTGCCGCAGTACAAGATCACGCCGAAGCAGGCGGCCGGGAAGTAACGCGACATTGAGGCGCATGGGGGACTCGCCTCACAATCCGGATGGAGCTTCCTCCGAGACGGGCCGCGAACAGGCCCTCTCGGAGGGAGCTCCGCACGCCCCGGCACATGGGATGCTCAGTCTCGCTGGGGTCCACAAGTCGTTCGGCGGCGTCCAGGCCCTCCGGGGCGCCAGCCTGACGTGCCGTCGGGGCGAGGTGCATGCCCTGATCGGGGAGAACGGCGCCGGCAAGAGCACGCTCGTCAAGGTGCTCGCCGGAGCCGCGCGACCCGACTCGGGCAGCATCAGCCTCGACGGCGAACTTCTGACGATCAAGTCGCCCGGCGACGCGCGACGTGCGGGGATCGTGACCGTCTTCCAGGAACTGAGTCTGATACCCGACCACACCGTCGCGACCAATCTCTTCTACGGAATCGAGCCTCAAGTACGCGCGGGACGAATCGGCGCGCGCGCGTTGCGGCGCGCCGCGACCGAGACGCTCGCGACGCTCGGGCTGGAGTCGATCAACCCTGCCCGCACGGTTCGCTCGCTCGACCTTGCCGACCGGCAACTGGTCGAAATCGCCAAAGGCCTGCTCCGCGACCCGCAGGTACTGATGCTCGACGAGCCAACGTCGGCTCTGACCCCCGATCACGTGCAATGGCTGCTCGGTCATGTGCGCGAACTCGTGGGCAAGCGGGCGAATCGTCGTCTTCATCTCCCACAGGCTGGAAGAGATCCAGTCGTTCGCCGACCACGTGACGGTGTTCCGTGGCGGCGTCGACGTCGGCAGCGGCGCGATCGGCGACATGCCCGAGGACTTGCTCGTCGAATTGATGCTGGGCCGGAAGGTCGAGCGCTTCTACCCGGCCAAGCCGGAGCAGACGTCCGAGGAGCGCAACGTCGTCTGCAGCGTCGTCGACCTCGCCTCGCCGCCTGGGTTGAGCGACGTGAGCTTCGAGATACGCGAGCGCGAGATCGTGGGCGTCGGCGGACTCCAGGGGCAAGGACAGGCCGATCTCTTCCTCGCCCTCTTCGGCGCGCGAAGCTCGAGCGGTGAGATACGACTCGACGGCAAGAAGCTCAAGCTCCGCGACCCCGTTGACGCACTCCGGGCGCGGATCGCGCTGATCCCCGAGGACAGGTCAACCGAAGGCCTCTGCCTGTCGCTCAGCATCCGCGACAACATCGCGCTCGGCAACCTCGACCGCATCTCCACCGCCGGCCTCATCAGGACGAGTCGCGAAAGCTCCCTGGTCGACCGCGTGATCTCGTCCATGCAGGTCACGATGCGCAGCGCCCGACAGGAGGTGAGCGCACTCTCGGGCGGCAACCAGCAGAAGGTGCTGCTTGGACGCGTGATCTCGCGGGCACCCCGGCTGCTGTTGATGTTCGACGCGACGAGGGGCGTCGACGTCGGCACCAAGACCGAGATCTACGGCCTCATGCGCGAGGAGTGTGCGCGTGGTGCCGCAATCCTCTTCTACTCGACAGACGCCGCCGAACTGGCGAACCTTTCCGATCGAGTACTCGTGATCCACGACGGCAGGCTCCGAGCAGAGCTTGCCGGCGAGGAGCTCACCGAAGAGCGGATCATCGCCGCCAGTGTCGGTGGCGGAGCGAGGGCCGTCGCGTGACCGAGCTTCGCGCAGCGGTGGAGGCGACGCCGCAACCGCCGGCACTGGGGAGAGCCGCGTCGCTGTGGGGGAAGGTCGACATCCCATCCTTGATGCCGTACGTCTACGTGCTGATCCTGGCGGTGGCCATCTACCTGCTCGAACCGCGGCTGATCAACGGGCAGGGAGCAATCGACATCCGCTTCGGCCTCGTCGTGCCGCTCGCGCTCGTCGCATTCGGACAGTCGTTGGCGATCTTCACTCGCGGAATCGACCTGTCGATCGGCGGCGTCATCAGCCTGACCACGGCGCTCCTCGCGACGCACCTGAACTCCACCTCCGGGATGTTCTGGCTCGAGCTGCTGGCCGTGGTGGCCATCGGGGTTGCGATCGGCAGCCTCAACGGCCTCCTGATCGCCGTGACGTCGATGCAGCCGTTCATCGTCACGCTCGCGACCTGGCTGATCTGGGGAGGGGTCGCCTTCGCGGTCATGCCGATCGAGGGAGGGGTGCCGTCGTCCACGCTCGTCGACGGCGTGTTCGGTGCCGTCGGCGGCATTCCCAAGTCCGTCTGGCTGATCGCGCTGCTGTTTGCACTCTGGATCTGGCTGCGTCGCACTCGTTTCATGGTCGACGTGCTCGCCATCGGCAGCGACGAAGCCCGAGCGAGGCTGAGCGGTGTGCCGCTCGTCGCCCGGAAGGTTCAGGTCTACGCCATCTCGGGTGGCCTTGCTGCACTCGCAGGCATCTGGCTGACCGGAACCAATGCGCAAGGCTCGCCGACGTCGGGCAACCAGTTCATCCTCTGGTCCGTCGCCGCGGTCGTCCTCGGCGGGACGAGTATCTTCGGCGGCAAGGGATCGATCGCAAGCGCCCTGGTCGGGGCGATCACCTTCCTCATGATCCCGGATCTCGTGTTCGCGCTCGGCCTCGAGTCGTTCTGGAGCATCTTCCTGCAGGGCACGATTCTCGTTCTCGCAGTCACCTCGAACTCGCTGCTGCAGAGGCGGCTGGTCCGATGAGCGCGGCGATCGTCGAGGGCCTGCGTCGCAACGCCACGATCGGGCTGGCGTTCGGGCTCGCCGGAGTGCTGTTCCTCATCGGCACGGCCCACTCGTCGGAGTTCGCGAGCGTCAACCACATCCGGAACGTGCTCGTTGCCGCCTCGTTCGTCGGCCTGGTCGGGTTCGGCCAGACGCTCTGCATCCTGACGGGCGGCATCGACCTCTCGATCCCTGCGACCGTGGCCGGCGGCGCCGTGCTGACCGGTTATCTGGCCGACCAGCAGGCCTCGCGGCTGCTCTGGATCGTCCCGCTGCTCATCGCGCTGGGACTCGTCGTCGGCCTCGTCAACGGCCTGGGAGTCGCGTACGCCGGCGTGCCGCCCATCATCATGACCCTGGGCATGGCCGGCGCCCTGCAGGGCTTGCTGCTCATCTACACGAACGGCGGCCGTGCGTCCTCTCCGCCCCCCGAGCTCGTCGACTTCGTCACGGGCAAGACCTTCGGCCTGTCGAACCAGATTCTCGTCTGGGCGGGCGTCACGCTGCTCGCGACGGTGCTTCTGACATGGACGACGTTCGGCCGGAGGCTGTACGCGGTCGGTACGAACGCGACGGCCGCCTACCTCGCCGGCGTCAAGGTGCGGCGCGTGCTCGTCGTGCCGTACGTGATCTCCGCTGTCGGAGGCGCGCTGACCGGCGTCCTGCTGTTCGGCTATCTCGGGCAGGCGTTCGTCAACATGGGCGACGACTATCTCTTCTCGTCGGCCGTGGCGGTCGCGGTCGGCGGCGCGTCCATCCTGGGCGGGAACGGGCACTACATCGGTACCGTCGCCGGCGCAATCGTCCTGACGCTGATCGCGGGGCTGCTGCCGCTCTTCTCGCTCGGCACTGCCGCGTTGCAGATCTCCTACGGCGTGATCCTGCTGGCGACAGTGTTCTTCGCCAGCGTCCGATTGACGAGGAGGCCGGGATGACGCTCGAGGGCAAGGTCGCCGTCCTGGTGGGCGGCGGCGGTGGGATCGGCGTCGCGAGCGCTGTCGCCATGGCCGAAGCTGGCGCCACCGTCGTCGTGGCCGACATCGACGAAGAGCTCGCCCGCGTGGCTGGGGAACGCGTGCAGAGCATCGGTGCCGAGAGTTGGAGCGCGCAGATCGACGCACTGGACGAGCAGCAGGTCGAGAGCTTGCTCGCGGACGTGATCGATCGCCACGGAAGACTCGACGTGCTGCAGAGCCTGCCCAGCACTACCGTGCTCGCGCCGTCGACCGAGATCCCGATCGCGGATCTCGAGCGGGTCCTTCGCACGACTGTCGTCGGGCAGTTCCTGCCGGCGCGCGTCGCAGCACGGCACATGATCGAACTCGGTCACGGCGGGTCGATCATCCTGATGAGCTCGATCGGAGGTCTCGGTGGTCTGCCGCGTCGCGCCGCCTACACCGCGAGCGCGGGCGCGATCGTGCAGCTGACGCGAACCCTCGCGGTCGAGTGGGCGCTGCACGGCATCCGTGTCAACGCGATCGCTCCGGCTTGGACGCTCACCGACGCGCTCCTGAAGTACAAGGAGCAGTTCCCCGACCAGCTCGACCTCGACGCGATCGCCGAACGGATCCCAATGGGTCGCCTGGCAACGCCCGAGGAGATCGGCGACGTCGCCGCGTTCCTGGCCTCCGACGCCAGCCGGTTCCTGACCGGCGTGACGGTGCCCGTGGACGGCGGCGTGGTCGCGTATGTCGGTCCGCACGGACAGCCGAGTGAAGCGTGACCAAAGGAGCCGAGCGATGAAGATCCACGGAACCGAGATCTCGCGGCAGGAACTGCTGCGCCAGGTGGGCAACCTCGCACAGGTCGGAGGTGTGCAGCTGCTCTCGTTCGAGCAGGGCTACGCGCGCGGCGGCCGCTTCCTCGAGTTCCGCACCGGTAGCGGCTTCCGCTTCTCGGTGATGGTCGACCGCGGCATGGATCCGGGCTTCGCCGAGTTCAACGGCGCCTCGCTCGCCTGGTTGCCGCCGAAGCTCTTTCCTGCTCCCGCCTACTGGGAGAACGACGACCACGCCTGGGTTCGCTACGTGCTCGGCGGCCTCTGCAACACGGCCGGCCTGATCACGATCGGCAGTCCGCAGACCGTCGATGTGTCGCACATGAAGTTCCACGCCCGCGCGACCGATCGCTACGGCACGCACGACCGAATCGGGATCATCCCGGCAAGCTCGTTCAACTTCGGCGAGCGCTGGGAGGGCGACCGCTGCTTCCTGTGGTGCGAGGGACTGCTCCAGCAGGAGATCACCTACGGCGAAAACCTCTCGCTGACGCGACGGTACGAGACGGAGCTCGGCTCCAGCTCCTTCACGCTTCGCGACCTCGTCCGCAACGACGGCTTCTACCCGACGCCGCACCAGTACCTGTACCACTTCAACATCGGCTATCCGGTTATCGACGACGGCGCGGAGCTCCTCTGCTCCCCGTCAGGCCCCGTGCCCGGCTCGATCTTCGACGACGACGCCGGCGACAAGACCGAGCGCTACCGCATGTTCACCGGACCAGAGCGTGAGTTCTTCGCCGAGGGCTACGAGATCCCGATGTCGGCGGCGGCACGACGGGTGGGTCTCCGCGGCGGTGGTCAACCGTGGCTTCGCCGGGCTCGACGGCGGCCTCGGCGTCTACCTGCGCTACGACCCGACGACGCTGCCCGTCTACCTGGAGTGGCGGATGATGGGCGAGGGTCTCTACGCCGTCGGGATGGAGCCCTCGACGAATACGTTCGGCGAAGTCGCAGCGCTCATCGAGGCGGGCTGGCCGTTGATGATGCAGCCCGGCGAGGAGCGCGTCTACCAGGTCGAGTTCGGCGTTCTCGCCGGCGGCGGCGAGATCGATCGCTTCGCTGCTGCCCTGCCGGCGGCGCAGAAGGTGGGTGCGTGAGCGACATCACCATTCCGTCGCTCGGCGTCGGCATGACCGAGGCGCTGCTCGTCCGCTGGTTGAAGGAGCCGGGCGAGGCCGTCGAGCAGGACGAGCCGGTCGCCGAGATCGAGACCGACAAGACCACCATGGACCTCGTCAGTCCCTCCGCAGGGCAGCTCGGGCCGCACCTTCACGAGCCCGGCGCCATCATCCCGGTGGGGGACATCATCGTTCGAGTGCTGGGCGACGGGCATGGCCCGGGAGAAGCGCCCGCGGCCGCCATGGATGCGGCGAGCGGCGTAGAGCTGCCGTCGCCTGCGGACCCGGTGGCCGGCCCTGCCGAACCGCCTCCGACGCCACCTGGCGCGCGGCGTCCACATGCGCTCAGCCCGCGCGCAAGACGCCTCGCGCAGGAGCGAGCTGCAACGGCACCGCCCACGGCCGCGTCGGAAGAGGCGGGTTCGGCACCGTCGGAACGCGTCGGCCGTTTTCGCCAGCTGATCGCGGCAAGGGTGTCGGAGTCCTGGCGAACGATCCCGCACTTCGCGATCACCCGCGAGGTGGACGCCAACGCGATGCAGCTCGTGCTCGCCGCCTGGCGGGCAAACGGCGTCGCCGCGACCTTGACCGACGTCCTGCTGCGAGCCCTCGCGCTTGCCCATCGCGAGCGGGACCCCAGCCCACCGGTGGGGCTTGGTCTGGCAGTCGCGACGGACGCCGGCGTCGTGATTCCGGTGATCTCCGACGTCCTGGAGCGCACGCCGACGCAACTCGCCACCGCGCGTCTCGCGGCGGTCGAGCGCGCTCGCAGCGGGCGCCTCGACGCCAATGACCTCAACGAGACCCCGGTGTCGACCCTCTCGAACCTCGGCAGCAAGGGGATCGACAGCTTCACCGGTGTGATCGCCCTCGGCCAGCCCACGCTGCTGACGGTCGGTCGAGCGGTGCCGCGCTTCCATCCCGGCGAGGGCGGGGGCGTCGCTGTCCGCTCGACGATCATCGCAACGCTCAA
Source organism: uncultured Gaiellaceae bacterium (assembly GCA_963733065.1). Taxonomy (GTDB): domain Bacteria; phylum Actinomycetota; class Thermoleophilia; order Gaiellales; family Gaiellaceae; genus CAVTBT01. The sequence goes on along the minus strand of CAVTBT010000002.1, from coordinate 309,424 downwards.
CGTCGACCACCGAGTGCTCGACGGCGCAGACGCCGCCGATCTCCTCGTCGCCTTCGCGGAGAACGCGGAGGACGTCAACCGACTCGGAACCGAAGGAGGAGCAACCGCGTGACCGACACCCTCACGACCGCCGACTATCCAGACGAGCTGCTCGAGATCGATCTCCGCGAGACCCCTCGAGAGCAGCTGGTCGGCTGGCTGGAGACGATGGTGCTCATTCGCGAGTTCGAGGGGTCGCTCGAGCCGTTGACACTCAGCGGCAAGATTCCTGGCAGCGTCCACCAGGCAGTCGGCCAGGAGGCGGCCGCTGTCGGCGCCATCCGCGCCCTGAAGCCGGGTGACATCGTCGCGAGCGGGCATCGCGGGCATCACCATGCACTTGCACTCGGCCTCACTCCCCGCTCCGTGATGGCGGAGCTGTTCGGCCGCGCGACCGGCTGCGCGGGCGGCCGCGGCGGCACGATGCACCTGGCCGACTTCACGATCAACTACTTCGGTGGCAACGGCATCGTCGGTGCCGGACTCGGGCTGGCGATGGGTGGTGCTCTGGCGGCGAGCCTGCGGGGGACCGACCAGATCGCTCTGGGCTTCTTCGGGGACGGAGGCGCCAATACGGGACGCACCTGGGAGGCGGTCAACATGGCCGCCGTCTGGAAGCTCCCGCTGATCGCGTTCTGTGAGAACAACCTCTACGCAGTCGAGACGTCGATCGGCCGGGTCGCAGCCAGCGGCTCAATCGCCGAGCGAGCCGCGGGCTTCGGTCTTCCGGCTGTCCAGGTCGACGGTCAGGACGTGTGCGCCGTGTACCGCGAGGTGCAGGCGGCACGAACGCGGGCAGAGGCGGGCGACGGTCCGACATTCATCGAGGCGCTCACCTATCGCTATCACGGACACAACACCGGCGAGGTGACGACGTACCGCACCGACGACGAGGTCGAGCAGTGGCGCCGGTCACGTGACCCGGTGCAACGGTTGCGACGAGCGCTCGAAGAGGAAGGGCTGCTGCCGGGGGAGCACGCGGCAAGGACTCCAGGCCGACGCCGGCGAGCAAGTGCAGGAAGCGATCGCGTTCGCCGACTCGTCGCCATGGCCGGACACCGCCACTGCGTCCGACAATGTCTTCGGCTCGGACATCGCCTCGGTGATCAGGTCATGAGCGCCCCAATGACAGTCGGGCAGGCGTTCGCCGACGGCCTTCGCGAGGAGATGACGCGCGACGAGCGGATCTTCGTGCTGGGAACCGATCTGTTCCAGCGCGGTGGACACTTCGCTCAGGTCAAAGGTCTGGGGCCTGAGTTCGGTGAGAAGCGGGTGCTCGACGCACCGATCTCGGAGGCCGCCATGATCGCGGCCGGCGTCGGCGCCGCGCTGAACGGCATGCGTCCGGTGGTCGACCTCAACTTCATCGACTTCGCACTCGGCGCCATGGACGAGATCGTCAACCAGGCGGCGAAGATCCGCTATCTCTGGGGAAAGCCGGTGCCGCTCGTCATCCGCGCCTCAGCCGGAACGGCGCTGTACGCCGCGCAGCACAACAACAGCCTGGAAGCCATCTTCGCGCACACGCCGGGCCTGGCGGTCGTCATGCCGTCGACACCCGCGGACACGAAGGCGATCCTCAAGTCGGCGCTGCGAGCCGACGATCCTGTCGTCTTCCTCATGCACAAACGACTGACCGGGCTGCGCGGGGAGGTCGGCGGTGCGGACGACATCGTCCCGCTCGGCCGCGGCGTGGTTCGGCGTTCGGGTCGCGACGCGACGATCGTGAGCTACGGGATCGTCGTCGGCAAGGCCCTCAAGGCCGCGGAGGAGCTGGTCGCGGAGGGAATCGATGCCGAGGTGATCGACCTGCGCACGGTGTTCCCCCTCGATCTCGAGCTCATCGAGGAATCCGTGCGTCGCACCGGCCGACTCATCGTCGCGACCGAGGAGCCGAGGTACGTGAGCGTCGCCTCTGAGATCGCGGCATCGATCCAGGAAGCGGTCTTCGCCTACCTCGACGCGCCGATCGCCCGGGTGACTGCTCCGCACGCGCCCGTTCCCCACAGCCCGCCTCTCATCGAGGCGCAGATTCCGCAGGCCGAGGACATCGCGGCCGCGGTCCGGCGGTCGCTCGAGCAGTGGCCGGCATCCGAGCACTAGCGAACGGAGACAGACATGGCGATCGACCACATCCCCGCCGACGCCGAGCTGCCGACACTGGCGCGGGCCAAGTTCGAGGAGGATGGGTTCCTCGTGGGTCCCACGCTGGTGGATCCGCAGCTCGTCCACGACGTGGTTCCCCACATGGACGCCGTGATCGCAGGCGACTACGAGACGGGCCGAGCGCCGCAGATGCGCAAATGGAACCCCGGCGACGACGAGCGGCGTCTCCGCAAGATCGATCAGCCGCAGTTGTCCAGTCGTCACATCCTCGAGCTGATCTCACAGCCGGAGATCGGGCAGGCGGCAGCGGAGCTCACTGGTGCCTCATGGATCCAGGTGTGGGCGGTGCAGCTGCTGTTCAAGCCGGCCAGCGGGACTGCGGCCGGCAACGTCGGCTGGCACCAGGATCAGCAGTACTGGCTTCGCTGGTGGACACCGGACAGCGAGGTGTTCACGTGCTGGCTGGCCGTGAGTGACGTCACACCGGACTCCGGGCCGATGCGCTTTGTCCCGGGATCGCACCGGTGGGGGCTGCTGCCCGGCGACTTCTACGCCGAGGACACCGACCGCCAGCGGGAGGAGATCGACGTTCCGGCCGGCGAGCGCTGGACGGAGGTGGCTGCCGTGCTGCCGGCCGGCGGTGCGAGCTTCCATCACCGGCTCACCTATCACGGCAGCGGGCCGAACACTGCGTCAGAGCCGCGACGCAGCTTCGCGATCCACCTGCGCACCGATCGGTCCGAGCAGGCCGACATGACGGCCCTCAGCGAGGAGGAGCGCGCCTACATGGGTCACATCGACGACCCGGAGGTCTGCCCCGTCATCTTCTCGTGAGGATCTCCCGGGTCTCGACGGTCCAGGCCGACTGGCTGCCGAACCTCACGTGGGTGCTCATCGAGACCGACGACGGGCTGGTCGGTCTCGGCGAGACCTTCTTCAGCTCCGAGACGGTCAGCGCGTACCTGCACGAGACCATTGCCCCGTACCTGCTCGGCGAGGACGCAGGCGCCATCCAGCGCCACTGGTCGGCGCTGCACCGGCAGTGGGGCCGCAGCGGCATCGGCGCGGAGGCGCGGGGAGCATCGGCCATCGACATCGCGCTCTGGGATCTGCTCGGGAAGCAAACCGGTTTGCCCCTCTATCGGCTGCTCGGGGGCCGGACACGGGCGGCCATCCCCGTGTACAACACGTGTGCCGGGCCCGAGTACGGGCGCGCAGCCGCGCTGCCCGATGACCGGCTGTACGGCGAAGTCCGCGAGGGGCGCGCGTACGAGGATCTACGCGCCTTTCACGACGACGCGGGCGCTCTCGCCCAGGAGCTGCTGGCGATGGGCATCTCGGCGATGAAGATCTGGCCGTTCGACGTTCACACGGACGAGGACGGCGGCATCTCCATCTCCGATCGGGGTTTGCACGCTGGGCTCGAACCGTTTCGTGCCATCAGAGAACGTGTCGGCTCCGAGATGGCCGTGGCGCTCGAGCTGCACGGCAGGTGGAGCTTGCCCGCCGCCAAGCGGATCGCGCAGGCGGCGGCGGGGTTCGACCCACTGTGGATCGAGGATCCGATACGGATGGACAACCCTGCCGCAGTGGCCGATCTGGCACGATCGACCGCGATCCCGATCGTTGCCAGCGAGACCCTCGGCAGCCGGTTCCCGTTCCGGGAGCTCCTTGACCGAGGCGCCGTCGACATCGTGATGGCCGACCCGTCCTGGGTCGGGGGCGTCACCGAGACTCGTCGTGTGGCGGATCTCGCGGGGCTCTACCAGCGACCGTTCACACCGCACGACTGCACCGGCCCCGTGAACCTCTCGGTCGGCGTCCACCTTTGTGTGTCGCTGGAGAACGCGCTCATCCAGGAGGTCGTCCGCGCGTACTACTACGGCTGGTACCTCGACGTGGCGCATCAGCTCCCACCGCTGGCCGACGGGGCGATCTCACCACTCGAAGAGCCGGGGCATGGAGTCGAGCTGCGGCGTGAGTTCCTCGAAGGACCGGGGACGAGGGTGAGATCGAGCGGGTAGTGGCCGCGGCCTACGTGTCGCCGACGGTCGTGAGAGCGAGGCTGTCGAGCGCCTTGTCCTCTCGCGCGTAGCTCCGCGGCGCGTGGTCGGGCGCGGACTCCCACCAGGCTGCGAACTCCTCGAGCATCCGGCGATTCCCGGTCGTCATCTCGACACCGAGCTCTCGAGTCAGCTTCGTGCCGTCGAGGAGGTAGTGCTCGTCGGGGTACGGGAAGACGATGTCCGTCAGATCGACGACGTCGGACGCTGCTCCGACGGCGTCGACGTCGACCGGGACGATCATGGCCTCCCGCCCGGCGACGTCGGCGCATAGCTCGACCCAGCCTCGGTTCGTGATGCCTCGCTCGTAGGTGCAGTTGTACGCCTGGCCGTCAGCGACGTCCGGCCGCTCGAGCGCGGCGACGAGGGCCCGCGCGGCATCCTCGACGTAGACGAACTGATTCACGGCGTCGCCTTGCCCTGGAATCAGGATCGGGCGACCGGCCTCAAGTCGTGAGAACACGAATGACTCCCGGTCGGCGAAGTTGGCCGGGCCGAGGATGAACGGGAAGCGGAAGGCGGTGACGCCGTAGCGTCCTTCCTGGCGGGCTGCCCAGAGCAGCTGCTCGGATGCGACCTTTTCCTCGCCGTACCGGCCCCAGATCGGGACGGGCCCGTACGGCGTCGTCTCCGGCCAGGGAAGCTCCGCCGAGGGGCGGTACACGGCACCGCTGGAGACGAAGACGTAGTGCGAGACCTGGTCGGTCAGCGCCTCAGCCGAAGATCGTGTCCAGTCCGAGAAGTACGCCGACATGTCCAGGACGGCGTCGAAGCGACTCTCGGCGAGGCCGGCCAGGCCGTCCGGCTGCGAGCGATCTCCGATCACGGTGGCCACACCCTCGTCCGACTCGCCTGTCACACCGCGGTGGAGGTGCGTGACGTCGGCGCCCCGCTCCAGCAGCATGCGTGTCACGCTCCGGCCGAGAAACCGCGTGCCGCCGAGGATGAGCACACGCATCGCGGTTACGCCTTCGTCCCGCCGGCATTCATGGCGAGGTTTCCGCCGTCGACCGGCAGCAGGACACCCGTAACCATGGAGGAGGCGTCCGAAGCGAGGAACAACACGGGGCCGACCATCTCATGCGGCTCGCCCAGGCGGTTCAGCGGGATCCCGGAGAGGAACTTCTCGCGGATCGGTCCGAGTGCCGGGTCGTCGAGCCGCACCTTCAATCCGGGCGTCAGGAACTGACAGGGCTGAATTGCGTTGACGCGGATCTGGTGGCGGGCCCACTCGAGCGCAAGTTCCTTCGTCAGCATCACGATCGCGCCTTTGCCCACGCTGTAGGGAAACGATCCACGGCCGATCGCCGAGGTTCCCCCGATCGAGCACATGTTCACGATGCTCCCGCCGCGGCCGGCAGCGATCATGCGCCGTCCTGCGTGCTGTGCGCAGAGGAAGTAGCTCGTCAGGTTGATGCGCATCGCCTGCTCCCAGTCGGCGAGCGTCAGTTCCTCAGGCGTCCCGAAGACAGGCGTGTAAGCGAGGTTGACCAGGATGTCGACACGGCCGAGCTCGCTGTCGATCTCCACGAAGGCCTCGGCGACAGCGCTCTCGGAGGAGGCGTCGACCTCCAGCGGGAGGGCACGCCTACCAGTCGCCTCGACTCCAGCGGCCGAGCCGGCGAGCGTCTCTGCATTCACATCGAGCAACGCGACATCCGAGCCGTGGGCGGCCAGACCAGCGCAGATGGCCGTTCCGAGACCACCGCCGGCGCCGGTCACAACGGCGACGCGGTCCGTCAGGTCGAAGAGGTCGGTCATCTGGTTGCGAGCTCGCTGAGAGCGTCGGCATTGACGACCGTCGCCACGGGGTGGCCTGCGAGGACCGCTGCGCAGCGCTCTGCCACGAGCGACCGAAGCCGGCCGATCGACGCGTCGGACAACCACGCGACGTGGTTCGTGAGGATCAGGTTGGGCGTGGCGAGCAGCGGATCGCCCGGGTCGGGTGGTTCCTTCGTCAGAACGTCCAGTGCGGCTCCCCCGGGCCGGCCGGCCCGCAGGGCGCGTGCGAGGGCGGCCGGGTCGACGAGCCCGCCGCGCGAGACGTTCACGAGCAACGCGTGACGCTTCATCGACGCGAGCCGAGCCGCATCGACGATGTTCGCCGTCGCCGAGTTCAGCGGGCAATGGAGCGACACAACGTCCGCGTTGGCGAAGAGCTCGTCGAGTGGCGCCTGTTCGACACCGGGCGGCGTTCCTGCGGGATCGAAGGCGATGATGCGGCCGAAGAACGGCGAGCACATGCGCACGACCTCGGCGCCGATCCGGCCGACGCCGACCAAGCCGAGCGTGCATTCCGACAGCGGAAGCATGGGCTGGAGCGCGGTCCAGTCCTCCCAGCGACCTTCGTCGATGAGCCGCCGCGACCGGTCGAGCTTGCGCCATCCGCCGAGGATCAACGCCGCCGCATGGGAGGCGACCTCCTCGACGCAGTAGTCGGGAACATTGACGACGGCGGTGCCGTGCTTCGTCGCAGCATCCAGGTCGACATTGTCGACGCCGACTCCGTAGCGACCGATCACACGCCACCCCGAGCGTTCAATGTGGTTCGCCGTTACCGGGCTGTATCGGACGAGCACGCCGTCTGCCCCTCGGCCGGCGTCGAGGAGGTTCGAGTCCGCTTCGGCCTCGCTGACCTCGACACCGTATGGAGCCGCCGCGGCGGCCTCGAGCGCGACGTCACCGAATCCTGCGTCGAACACGACGAGGCGACCGTTCATCCCCCGACCGCCAGGTAGTCGTGAAGCACGCGACCGGCAACGAGCGTGAAGTCGGCCTTCCAGAAGAAGCCGTCGAGCGGCTCGACGACGGGCAGCATCCAGACAGGGGCCTGGGCGTTCGGCCGCAGTTCGACAGTGCATGGCCCCGTCCAGCACTCGTGGATCGTGAGCTCCCCCAGCCGTCGGGCGGTTAGCTGCCGTATCGCCGGGTTGCCATCGATGTGCGGGATGACCTTGTAATTGATGTTCTCGGTGAAGTCGAAGTGGCGGCGCAGCGCCGCCGGGTCCACCGGACGCTGCTTGTAGGGCAGCGTGCCTGTCAGGATCGAGATCTCGTTCCGCACGACCTCGCCTACGATCAGATCGCCCCGGGTTTCGAGTGACAGGCGGGCGAGCTTCTTCGGTTGACCGTGAACCTCGCGGCCGTGGGCGATGCCAGCGTCAGAGTCGAGGTAGAGGGCAGTCGAGTAGCCGCCCGTGACCCGCTCGTCGCCGTGACCGAAGGCCGCTCCCGCCATGACGTTGCATTCGTGAGCCTGGCCGATGAAGTCCACGTCAGGCATGCGGTAGACGTGGACGATCACGATGTCCCCGATGCTCTCGAGGGGAGGCGGCAGGAGCCGACCGATTGCCTCCGGGTGCGTCCGATAGCACAGGGTCAGGATCGACACGTCCCGGAAGCGGATCGGAAACGGCGGCACCAGGGGCGCGTCCCAGGGAAACGAAAATGGGCCGGACGCCGTGCCGGCGTCCTCGAGGCGAGCGTCGTAATCGGGCGCTCCGCGCCACGGCTCAGCCACGCGCGTGCTCCTCGACGGCGTCCCAGTCGAAGTCGAGGCCGAAGCCCGGGCGATCGGGCACCTCGACCTTCCCTTCTTGCAACTCCAGTCCGGTGCGAAGCAGCAAGTGGAAGGAGTCGAGTCCCGAAGCTGGGAGCATCACCTCGAGCCCTGCAGGGTGCATGTTCGGCAGCGCCGCCGCGAAATGCACGTGGACGTCCGGGTGGACGTGGGTCGACACGCTGAGACCGTGCGCGGACGCGAGCGCAGCCGTCGCCATGAGTTCGCGGACGCCGCCGATGACCGTCGCGTCACAGCGAACGACGTCCACGCACCCGGCGCCAATTAGCGCACGGAAGGCCCGGTGTCCCGAGAGCGTCTCGCCCAGTCCGATCGGCATGCCGCTGCGGCGACGAAGCTCGGCGACAAGCGGCGCGAGCGATTCGGAAAACGGGTCCTCCACGTACGACAGGCCGTACGGCTCGAGTGCGTGGAGACGGCCGAGGGCGTCGTCGAGGCTCCGGAATGAGCGAAACGCGTCAGCCACGACCAGGCAATCGTCACCGGCGGCGCTGCGAACGACGGCTACGCGCTGAGCGTCCTGGGCGGAGGGCCGGCCCCCGATGGTCAGCTTGACGGCGCGGGCGCCGAGAGCTGCAAAGCCGGCAGCCTCCGCCTCGAGCTCGGCCAGACCGTCGGCGCCGAGGACGCTGTAGCCGCCCACGAGACAGGCGTCGACTCTGGTATCGCGCCGACCGAGGAGATCCGCCACCGGGAGTCCCGCCCGTTTCCCGATCAGGTCCCACAGCGCCAGGTCGAGGGCGCTGCTGGCGGCGGGAAACAGTCCCTGCTCCGAATATGGCCAGTACGCGCCGGTGAGTGCGGGGCGGATCCGCTCCGGAAACCGTGCGTCGGCGCCGACCAGCAGCGGAGCGAGGGCTTCGCGGATGATCGCGGCGATCGGGAGCCCACGCCCGAAGGCGTAGCCGTGACCCTCGAGCCCGGAGCTGGCTCGCAGCCGCACGACGACATACGACCGGGAGCTCACGAGCGCATCGCCGACCTGGAGCGGCCGGGGAAGTGGCAGCACGCAGTCGTAGCAATCGACGGACTCGATCAGATCCGGCGCGCCCCGCTCGGTCCGGGACTCTGCCATCGGTTCGGCGCTCATGTTGCGACGGGCGCTGGGCCGGAGGAGTCACGGATTCGAAGCTCGGTGCGGATCGTTTCGAGCCTCGGCGGTAGGCCGGGATTTGAGAGGCGCGTGACGATCATCCGACTCGCCGCCTGAGAGATCTCGTCGATGTCGCGGGAGATCACGGTGAGGCGTGGACGCTTGGCAAAGGCGACGGGGCTTTCGTCGTAGCCGACGATGGACACGTCGGCTGGCACCTTGAGACCGAGTGCGTCGATTCGGTCGAGAGCGCCGGCCAGAATGAGCGATGGAGCGCAGACGACGATCGCGCGGATCCCCTCGGAGAGCAGTCGATCGACGGCTTCGGATCCGCTGGCCATATCGACGCTGTCTGCAATCTCGCGTCGCTGGGGTAGCCCGAGGCGACGGCAGGCGGCGCGGTAGCTGGCGGTGAGCTCGCGGGTGGTGCGTGTGCGGTTGGGCAGTGTAAGGAGCCCGATCCTGCGGTGGCCGAGCTCGTGCAGGTGCGTGATCGTCGCGACGAGTCCGGTGCGCTGGTCGGTGACGATGGTGTCGGCGTTGAGCCCGGGAACATGTCTGTCGAGCAGCACCATCGGACGGTCGAAGGAACGGACGAACTCGACGACGTCGGGGTCACGATCGTTGACCAGCGACAGCGCCAGGGCGTCGACACCGCGCGACGCGAGTGCCTGAAGGGCACGGAGCTCGACGCGGCTGTCCCAGTTGGACGTGCTGATGACGAGGCCGACGCTGCTGCCTGCCAGCTCCGTGGTCAACGTCTGCGCGACACGCCCGAAGATCTCGTTGTCGATCGTTGGCACGAGCAGGCCGACAAGGGCGCTTCGCGTCGTTCTGAGGCTGCGCGCCGCCAGGTTGACCCGAAACCCGAGTGCCTTCATCGCCTCCTTCACCCGCTCCTGGGTGTCGTCAGCCACCTTGGGCGAGTCGTTCAGGACGCGCGACACGGTCGTCTTGGACACGCCGGCCTCCCGAGCTAGGTCAAGGATCGTCGGACTGCGCTTCCGCCCATCGGCACCGTCCATCGTGACCTGGTCGACCGTGAGTTCATGCGGGTGAATAGTGGGCTCCGGCTTCGAGTGCGGATCGACGTCCGGTGTGTGTGCTCTGGCACATCTCGGGCTGCCGTCGATATCGGGTTCGTGAGAATATGGCGATGGGAACGTTCCCAGACCGACGATACGTCCCAGCCTCGGAGTGTGTCAATGCAGCCCAAGGCAGTGGAACTGCTCACGCCGACTAGCGCCAAGCAGTACCTGAGCGACCGGGGTATCCGTGAAGTCTCCGACGTTCACGAGCTGGCGGGTGGAGTGTCGAACGTCGTCCTCTACGCGTCGTCCTCGGAGGGTGGCGTGGTGGTGAAGCAATCCCTTCCCAGGCTCAACGTCGCAGAGGAATGGCTTGCAAGCCAAGAGCGAACGATTCGTGAGGCTGACGCGCTTCGTGCCGCAGCCACTGCCATACCCGGTTCGGTACCGGAGGTCATCTCGCTCGATGAGGAGCGGTACGTGCTCGTCATCGAAGCGGCACCTCTGGGCTGGCCGACATGGAAGCAGCAGTTGCTCGCCGGCGAGGTCGACACGGCCACCGCTTCGCGGTTGGGCCGCTGGCTTGGAAGGTGGCAGCGCCTTGCGCCGGAGGACGGGGGCGCCCGCTTCTCCAAGAGTGACGTCTTCGTCCAGTTGCGAGTCGACCCGTACTACCGCTTCACATCAGTCCGGCACCCTGGTATCCGTCCGGTCATCGATCGGCACGTCGCGGCGATGCTCGCTACGCGGAAATGCTTGGTTCACGGCGACTACTCGCCAAAGAACATCCTCGTCGGCGGTCGCGATCCGTGGGTCATTGACTTCGAGGTCGTTCATCTCGGGGATCCGGTCTTCGACCTGGCGTTCATGCTGAATCATCTTTTCCTCAAGTCGGTGCATCGGCCGGCGCTTTCCGCTGCGCTCAAGCAATGCGCTACAGCTTTTCTGGCTGGCTATCGGGCCGAAGCTCCGACCGCGCTGGTGCCGCGTGAGCGGTATCTCTACGGCCACGTCGGCTGCCTGATGCTCGCCCGCGTCGACGGCAAATCGCCAGCCGAGTACCTCACTGAGGACGAACGCGAACGAACACGTACCCTTGCTCACCGGCTCCTCACGACGCTCCCCGGCGGCCTCGACGATGCCTGGGCAGCGCGCGACGAGGTGTGCGCTGAGTCGTAGCGTCGCTGCCGTCCGAGCCTGGGAGGCGCTGGACTCCCGCGGCAATCCAACCGTCGCCTGTGAGGTCCGGCTCCGTGGTGGTGCGCGTGGCGTCGCGACCGTGCCCTCGGGAGCCTCACGCGGAAACCATGAAGCGGTCGAACTGCGAGATGGTGGACCGCGCTACGGCGGTCAAGGCGTGCGTCGCGCGATTTCGCACATCGAAACCGAGCTGGCCCCCGCCATCCTGGACCTGGATGCATGCGATCAAGAGGCCGTCGACGCAGCTCTCGTGAGCCGCGACGGAACCGAAAGGCTCGAGCGCCTCGGGGGCAACGCCATCCTGGCGGTATCGATCGCCAACCTCATCGCCGCAGCCGACGCGGAACGGCTCCCGCTCTATGAGCTCATCTCGCACGGCCGGGCGCCGCGACTCCCGCTTCCGATGGTCAACGTGCTTTCGGGCGGCGCGCACGCGGGCGGCCTCGTCGACATCCAGGACTTCCTTGTTGTTCCCGTCGGCGCTGCCTCCTTCGCAGAGGCGATCGAGACAGCGAACCGTGTGCGCGCCGGAACCGCTGTCGTGGCGGAGAAGCAAGGGATGAATGCGGCCCTGGTCGCGGACGAAGGTGGCCTGGCGTTTCCTCTCCCCTCCAATCGATCTGCGCTCGAGCTCCTCATACGCGGCATCGAAAGGGCGGGCCTTACGCTCGGCAGCGAGTGCGGCATCGCGATCGACGTTGCTGCAACGCAGTTGTTCGACGGTCACGACTACCGACTGTCGACCGAAGGACGGCTGCTCCACCGCAGAGAACTCATCGAGGAGCTCGCGTCCTGGAAAGCCGACTTCCCGATTGTCTCAATCGAGGACCCTCTGGCAGACGACGACTGGGAGGGGTGGCGAGTGGCAAGCGAGCGTCTCGGCGATGTCCAACTCGTCGGTGATGATCTCTTCGCGACCAATGCTGCCCGGCTCGAGCGGGGAATGACGGAAGGAATCGCCAACGCAGTGCTGGTGAAGCCGAACCAGGCAGGGACGATCACGCGAACCGAAGAAGTCATCACGCTCGCCCGCGCATCTGGCTACGCGACGATCGTGTCGGCTCGATCTGGCGACACGGAGGATTCGTGGCTCGCTGACCTGGCTTTGGGATGGAACTCGGATCAGGTCAAGGTGGGGTCCACAATGCGCTCAGAGCGAACGGCGAAGTGGAACCGTCTGCTCCAGATCGAGTCGGAACTGGGTGAGAACATGCAATACGTGGGCAGGAAAGGGCTGGCTCGCTAACCACGACGTTTGGCGCTGGCTCTATGGCGGGCTCTTGTGAACACGGCGAACGAGCTCTTGAGCGTGTCAGAACGCGTGTCAGGTTTCACGCGCGACTGAACTCGTACTGGTGCTATCCAGTCGTGCCTCGGAGTGGCGAATACCGTCCCGTCCTGCGCTGTCAGTAAGAGTCCAAGTGACCGTCTTCGATCCCAGGTGCGCCCATTCACGGCTTGGTGTCACGCAGGAGCCGCTTGATCAAGCCATTCGCGTCGTGCGATTCGTGCCGGTTTCGCGACTCGGTGCGCGGTGAGCGGCGAACACCGGGTTCGCCGGTCAGGACTCCCTGAAGCGGTCTGCGCCGATCTTGTCGGCGTCAACGAGGCTTACCTCGACGATGTCGCTGCCACGGACGGCGACGCCTGTCTGCGAATCGTTGCTGGGTCGGACCTGGACCCATCCGTCGAGCAAGCCGGTTCGTCGGCCCGCGAGCAGCTCCGAGAACACTTGCTCAGGATCGTTGTCGCCGATCTCGAGGACGTGGTCGGTGCCGCCGCTGACCTTGATTCGGATCTCGAGCATCGTCGGCAGGACCCTAGACGAGTGGGCGTGAGCACCTCGAGTCTTCAAGCCCGACCTCAGTGACGACGTCGGGCGTGAGGGACCGGAGGCCGTCGAGAAAACCTGGCACGGCGGCGGGCGCAGTGCGAGAGCAGGCATCCGTCTGGGAATACGAAACCGCCGACTCCCGTCCGGTGAAGTAAGTCGGCTGGAAGAGGAATCTAATGGGCGTTGGCCCACGTCGAGGAATGCTCACCGGCGCGACCGCGAGGCGGGCGCTTCGCCTTCGCGCGCTCTCGCTCGTGGGCTCGGCGCTCGCGATGCTCGCTGGTCGTCGGCGGCGCCCGCTCTGGCCGTGGGTCCGGCGGCATCGCGCGATGGAGCAAGTGTCCCGTCGGCCGTCGACTGCCAGAGACTGCTGACGCGCTCGCCGACGCCGACGGGGCGACCGGATGCAACTGCCGACCCAGACGCGAGCTGATCGACGTGGTCAGCGACTTCGTCGAGTCGGCGCCGAGCGACCAGCGGTACGTCTTTCCGACCGCGGCCGAGCGCGCGCGGTTCCAGTGTGGTTTCCAGTACGCGGCGGCTGGTCAGCTTGCCAACGCCGTGCGCCTCTTGCAGCCGCTCCGGTACGACGTGAAGCAGCTGGGCGATGCGAGCACCCCTGCGGGGAAGCGGTTCGTCCTGCTCGAGGAACGGAGGTCGAGGGGCCGGGACGGGGTCGAGCGCTACCGGCGTGCCTGGGGGCTGTACGTGATCGCCACCAGGACGAGCTTCCCGGTGGTGGCGGTCGAGGTTCCGCATCCTTGCAGGTCGACCGCGCGGTGTAACGCGGTCGGAGGGGACCGCCGCACGCACACCATGGCGGTGACGACCTACGAGCGAGCCGAAGCGAAGTACCTGTTCGTTGCCGGCACCGACCGCGGGGCGACCGCCGTCGGCTGCCCGCAGCGTCCCTGCTCGGCGGACGTCGCCCACGAGGGCGCGAGCATGTTCGAGGCCGTGCACGAGACGGCCCTCACGCCGACGCTCTCCTTGCCGGCGGCCGCCAGGGTCTACCAGCCGCACGGCTTCCTGACGACGAATCACCCGCCGAGCTGTCAGGAGGTCGTGGTCTCGGCCGGAATCGAGCAGGACGCATCGCCCGGGATCGAGACGACGCGTCTGGCGCGCCGGATCGCGGCGGCCCTGAGCGCCGATGCGAGCGACGTGTACGGAGGGAAGGTGCTGCTCTACGGTCGGGACGTCGCCCCACCTCGGCGGCGCGACGGCCTCGTCGACTGCTCGCCTCAGGACGACCCGAAGGGTGGGTTGGGCGCGACCACGAACGTTCAGGGCCAATTCGCAGCCCGGCTCACCCCGGCTCGTGACTTCGTCTCGGTCGAGTCGAGCCAACACGTGCGGAACGTCACCGCCGAGCGTGACGCTCTATCCGAGACGATCGGCTCGGTCCTCAGCGCGCCGTAGCCGTTCTCCTCCGACGGCGGAGCACGGGGTACCGCCCCGTGACCGGTTTAGCCCGGCCGCCGACGGAAATGCCCGGGCACAGCGCTACCGAACAAGGGAGTGAGCATGCCACCTCGCGGAGTCAAGCCCGGAACGAAACGTGCCCGTCAGTACGAGCACATCAAGGACAGCCAGATCGAGCAAGGACGCTCCCAGTCGCGCGCTGAGGAGATCGCGGCACGGACGGTCAACAAGGAGCGCGCGCGCTCTGGAGAGTCGCGAGAACGATCCCGAAGCTCGACGGACGACATCTCGTCCGGGCGGCGAGGTGGCCTGCGCTCCGGCACGAACCGTCCCAAGGGCAGGACCTACGAGCAGCTCTACAACGAGGCGAAGCGCCTTGGCATCGAAGGTCGGTCGAAGATGAACAAGGCATCCCTGCAGCGCGCCGTCGACCGCCGGAAGTAGACGCCCGCGAGTAGCGCCTAAGGACTGGGCCCTGCGGGGCCGGCGTCTACGCGCTGCCGCGCGCGATCTGCATCCCGCCGACCTCGTGCGCGTACCGGAGCGACAGCTGCTCGAGCTCCGTGTCCAGCGTCGCGCAGGCGTCGGCGAGGATCGTGACCTGGAAGCCCAGCTCGCGGGCGTCGATGCCCGTCTGCACGATGCACGCCTCCGTCGCGCCGCCGGCGAGCAGCAGCCGCTCGCACTCCAGCTCCTCGACCAGGAGCGCCAAGCCGGTGTGGTCGAACGCCGAGTACCGAGCCTTGAGCAGGATCGGCTCCTCCGAACGTGGAGCGATCTCGAGGATCACATCTCGGCCGGGGCCGTTCATGGCGCGCTGGAGGACGTCCGACGCGTCGTCCGCCCAACGGCCGAAGTGGTCGTTGACGTAGACGACCGGCACCCCGGCGTGCCGCGCGCGGGTCAACGCGCCGCGAAGCCCCGGCAGTCGCTCGCGGAACGAGGCCAACAGCCGCTCACCCTGCTCGTGCTGGAAGTCGCTCAGGGCATCGACGACCACCAGCACGTCCCTCGACGCCTGCTCGTCGGCCGCCACGGGGGTCCCTGACTCAGACAGCGACGCCGGCGAGCTCGCGCTCGTAGAACTGGAGGAAGCCTGCCTGGTCGGAGCCGACCTGATGGATCGCAAGGTGGTCGTAGCCCGCGGCCGCGTACTCGGCGATCCGCTCCCGGTATGGCCCCGGGTCCGGCCCGCAGACAACCTGCTCGGCGATCTCATCCTCGGTGACGAGCTCGGCAACCGCTTCGAAGTCGGACGGCAGCGGCAGCTCCTGGCTCAGCCGGCCCGGCGCGGCGGCATTCGGCCAGACCTCGAGCGCCGTCTTGCGCGCAGCCGCCTCGTCCTCGTTCCAGCACACGGTCAGCTGCCCGTAGCGGGCACCGTCACCGCCGGCGGAGCGATACGCGTCGACGATCCCGGCGTCCGGCGCCGTGTTGATGAGCGCGTCGCCGAGCCGCCCGGCCAGCTCCGCCGCCTTCGGCATGGCCGCCGCGACCGCGATCTGAATCGGCTCCTCCGGCAGCGTGTAGATGCGGGCGTGGTCGGCGACGTAGTGCTTGCCGCGGAAGGTCTGGTAGCCGCCATCCCAGAGCTGGCGCATCAGGCGAATCGCCTCCTCGAGCATCTCGAGGCGCTCGTCGGGCGCGGGCCAGCGCGCACCGGTCACGTGCTCGTTCAGGTTCTCGCCCGTCCCGACGCCGAGGAAGAAGCGACCGTCCATCATCGCGGCGCTCGTCGCCGCCGCTTGTGCGACGACCACGGGGTGCACGCGGATCATGGGACACGTCACCCCCGTCCCCAGTCGCAGCTCGTCCGTGTGCGTCGCAATCGCGCCAATCACGGACCAGACGAACGCGCTCTGGCCCTGCGAGTCGGTCCACGGATGAAAGTGATCGGAGATGAGCGCGAAGCGCATGCCGGCCTCCTCGGCGGCCCGCGCATCGCGGACGATGTCCAGCGGCCGACGCTCCTCACACGAGATCGCGTATCCGAGCTCCATGCGAACGGCGTCCCCAGCGCGGTTGTCAGAGAAACCTGCGGCCCCGGGGCGTCGAGGACGGTGTTGGACGCTGACGACGGCGTAGACCCGGCAACTCCGACCGTGCATACTCGCGTTCATGGAGGAGCAAGGGCTTGGTTTTGGCTTCTATGCCCGGATGGCGGGCCTCGTCGCCGTATTGGGGATCGCCGGCCTGATCGTGATGCTGATCCTCACGCGGGCGGCGTATGCGTGGGGCGTCTTCGGCGCACTCGCACTCCTGGCGGTTGTCTTGCTCGTGTTCGGCTGGTTCTACGATCGGCGGCAGGTAAAGCGTTACGACGAGGAGTAGGCGGCCAGGTACCGCCTCGTCCTCATTGTCCGTCGCGCGACGTTGGCCACTTCGAGGAAGCTTCGCCTGCGTCTAGGCGCTAGCTAGATTCGACCGACTCGCGCGCGCCGGACTGAGCCGGCGGAGCCGATTCGGCAATCCGGGCGGCGACAGCAAGCCAGGCGGCATGGTGTGGCTCGACGAGCGCGAAGTGGTCGGCATCGTCGCGCTCGATGTACGAGATCTGCTCGCCGTGGCGGTCGTCCACGTAGCTGCGGCAGAGGTCGATGAGGTCGGGATCGTCGCCGGCTGTGCCCTGTACGAGGATCGCCGGAACTGTGAGCGGAAGCTGCTGCGGACACGCCCGCTCGTAGATCTGAGGGATATCGACCGGCATGCCGCCCATGAGCTCGACGACAGGGTTCGCACCGAAGCCCGCACATCGGTCGGCCGTGCCCGCCAGATCGACGACGCCGGCGAGCGAGACCACGAGGTGCGGGTGAACACGTGGAGCCGCGCCCGGCCCGTCGGCAAACGACGTGCGGGCACCGACCCAGAGAGCGAGGTGACCGCCGGCCGAGTGCCCAGCAACGACCACGTGGTCCAGATCGAGCGGATGCTCGGCCGCCAGGTCCGCCAGGAAGTCGATGGCCCTCGCGACGTCGTCGAACGTTTCCGGCCAGCCGCCGCCTCCGCCCGGGCCCGTGCGCCGATACTCGACGTTCCAGGTCGCGTAGCCCTGAGTCGCCAGGGCGACGGCGAGGGGCTCGATCGTGTCGCGTTCCCATTGCTCACGCCAATATCCGCCGTGGAGCAGTACGACGACGGGGAAGGGACCGTCGCCCACTGGAACACGGAGCTCGCCGACCTGGTCCCGATCGGCGCCGTACGCGATCGTCGACGGTGGAACGTGCCAGTGATAGTGCGCCGAACGGACGGCCCAGTGGTACCCGTTCACGCCGCGGCCACGGATCAGCAACCTGGCGTCGTCGCGACGCTCGACGGCGGCATCCAGCTCGAGCCAGACGATTCGCCTTGATTCGAGCAGGTCGTCGAATTCCCGGTCTGCACGCCGGCGTACGACGACGACGGGGTCGTCCGGCTCGGAGGCCAGCACGGCGGCGCGAAGCGCTGACACGGAGTCGAAGAACTGCGGACTGACCTCGGCGGCGAGCGGCTCTAGATCCGGGCCTCCGAGCGGCCCACACCCGCACCACTCGGCGACGCTCGGCCGATGAACATCAATTCCCGGGGCGTGGAGGATCGGCAGCGCCCGAGGCGACGTCGGAACCGTCGTGCTCGAGTTCGCGGCGACAGCCTCCGGACGGTGTTTGGGCTTACGAGCCATCCTGCGCCTCCGAGGCGACCTCCGCGCGCCGGTTGGCGGTTCCCGTTTCATCGACCTGGCCGTCACCGCCGATCTCGACGCCGTAGACCTCGTAGGCGCGCCCTGCAGAGATCCATCCTTCCCGTACATCGTGCGCGACCCGTGCCACGTCCCGCTCGTATGGCGGGCCGTAGCCGCCGCCGCCGCACGTCTGTCCGACGATCGTCTCGCCAGGCTGGAGCCGCACCTGCGCGTACGACCCGAGTTCCTCCGAGAGTGTGCCGTCGCGATCCGAGATGCGCTGGGAGGCGGTCGCCCCGGGCAGGCCGCCGCGAACGCCGACGGACGGGTTCGTCGTCCCGTCGCTGAGGTAGACGACGTCGAGCGAGCAGCCGTCGATCGGACCGAACTCGACACGGGCACCAGGCGAGCCCCGGAAGCGGCCGGCTCCCTCGCTGTCCGGGACGATGCGTTGCTCGTGAACGACAAGCGGATACTTCATCTCGTCGATCTCCACGCTGTCGCGGTACAGGAACCCGGCTGCCCCGATGCCGAGGATCGTCAGCCACCCGTCGGCCGCCGGTGCCCCCGCACCGCCCGTCACCGCGAGGATCAGCTGGTTGACGAACGGAGCGTTCCCGTGACGGGGATCGGCGCCGGAGATGACTGACATCGACGCAGGTTGAGCCCGACCTATCTGAGCGAGGCCGAAGCCCTCGCCGAGATCCCCCAACGCGAGGGCCACGAGGCTGGCCGTCAGCTCGGACAAGTCAGTCGTCGCTGCTGAACAGCTGTACGGGTGGCGGGGAACCCCGACGATGCAGTTGTCTCGGAGCTGCACAGTCAGGCGCCGGAAAGCCCCGGCGTTCAGCGGTACCACGGTCGCGAGACCGGTGCAGACGCCCATCATCGCCGCCGTCCTCGCGGTGGCCTCCGTGAGGTTGAGTCCGCACGGCTGACAGTCGATGTTGTCGCGGAGGTCGACGTCGATGCGTGCCTCGTCAGGGTCGACAGTGACGATCGCTTTGACCGGGACGCCGTCCGGGAGGCCGGGAACCGGATCGTGACGGCCCTCTCTCACGACGGTGCCGCCTGGCATCCTCCTGATCGCAGCCATCATCCGTTGCTCGCTGTAGTCGAACCAGTCGCGCTCGTACGCGGCAAGCGCATCGGCGCCCGACTCCTCTACCAGCTCCAACAAGCGCCGTTCCCCGATCCGGGCGGCGCCGAGCAGCGCGAGGAAGTCGCCGTACCAGAGGTCGGGGACGCGAATCCGCATCCGAGCCATGCGGAGGACGTCATCACGGTCGCGGTAGTCCTCTTGAACCTTCACGCACGGGAAGATCAGGGCGCCCTCGTTGTAGACGTCCTTGGCGTCGGCCACGTACGTCGTTGGTATCGCATTGCCGCAATCGGCGAGGTGTGCCTTGGCGAGAACCGTGTAGCGATGCCTGCCCTCGGCGTCGACGACCGGGACGACGACACACCAATCGGCCGCGTGCGAGTTGCCGTGGTACGGGGAGTTGTGGAGGAACGCGTCCCCAGCGCGCAGATCCGGGTGCGTCTCCTTCATGTAGCGCGCGATCAGATCCGGGCCGCTCATGACGTGGATGGGCAAGCTCTCCGCCATGGCGAGAAGCTCGTCGCCCGCGGTGAGAATGCAGCACGAGAAGTCACGTGCCGTGTTCAGGATCGCCGAGCGGGCAGTGCGCAGGAGCGTGTTCATCATCGCGCGAGCGATCCCGTCGAAGCGGTTGGTGAGGAGCGCCAGCGCGAGCGGTCGTGCTGTCCCTCTCGGTCGGCGGCACCGCTTTGTCAGTCATCGACAGCCGACCTCTGGGTTGTGCCACTCGTCGCGAACGGGTCGAGCAGGAGCGAGCCGTGAGGAGTGAGCTCGAACGCGGCGCGCTCGTCGAGAACGACTGTCGTGACCGGCGACTCGATGATCAGCGGGCCCTTCGAGCGCTCCCCGATACGAAGCGCGTCGACGGACTGGACCGCAACCTCGGTGGGCCCGAGCGTCGGGAAGTACGCCCGACGTCGCATCGCGTGATCCCGTCGGGACGACTCCGGCCGAGCACGCCGGAGCTCTCTCCGACGGAGAGTGCAACGAACGTGCGCCCGCCAGGAGACGACCTCGACTCCCGCGGCCGCGTCTCGCACGGCGAAGAGCTCCTCGTGGGCGGTCGTGGAAGTCCTCTCGCAGGGCTTCGACACGGTCGCGTGTGTCGAGTGTGCCGTCACGGAGCGGCACCTCGATCTCCCACACCTGGTGCGGATACCTCGCCTCGACGGAGAAACGCACCTCGACCGTCACGACCGGCCGCGGCTGCGAGAAAGGCGTCCGCCTGGGAGCGTAGGCCGTGCGAGGATCGCCGCTCGCCCGCTCGTAGTCGAACGCCGCGGTTGACATCACCTCGGTTCTCGCGAACATCCTGTTGCAGATCGCCGATGAGGGCGCCGGTCGCCGAGAGCGCGGCGGCGACGTCAGGGATGCACAACCGTTCGAACGCCGAGCCGTCGGGCGATCGCAACCGCGTAGAGACCCGCGCCGCCACCTCCACCGATCATGACCGCCGCGGCAGCGGGTCGATGCCCTGCGTCAGCGTGATCCCCTCGATCGCGGTCACCATACGCTCGGTGGCGAGCGCCAGCACGGCCGAGGCAGACTTCCTCGACGTCGAGTCCGAGCGGCACGCCGACGTCGCGTTCGAGCGCAGCGTCGTGCCAGGCTCGACGTCGAGACCGGCATCTCGCCGCCGAGGAAGAAGTCGGGGTCGATGTAGCCGAGGACGAGACACGCGTCGGTCACGGTCGCGCTGCGCTGCCTCCCCTGCCGTAGCACGCCGGCCCCGGCATCGGCGCCGGCGCTCTGCGGGCCGACGTGCAGCAGGCCGCCCGTCGTCGACCCACGCGATCGATGCCGCCACCGGCGCCGATCGAGCGGACGTCGACCGATGGGAAGCCGGTCATGTAGCCGTAGGTCGGCGTCGCCGATCATCGTCTCGCGCGTCCAGGGGATGCGGCCGCGCCTGACGAGGCTGACGTCGTAGGTGGTGCCGCCCGCGTCCGTCACGAGCGCCGTGTCGGAGTCGGCCGTCGGCGCGCGCGTAAGTGCCTGCCCGCGACCGGCGCTGCCGCGGTCCCGAGCCGATCGAGTGGATCGGCGTGCTCTGCCACGGTCGGCCGCGTCGAGCACGCCGCCCGACGAGGTCATGCATCAGCAGCCTGCCGCCGAAGCCGCGGCCGCGTGAGCGTCGCTGCTCGAGCTCGCGGAAGAAGTCGCTCATCAACGGCTTCAGCGATGCGTCGATCACAGCCGAGGACGCCCGTCGATACTCCCGGAGGCTCGGATTCAGAGCTGTGCGAGAGCGTCGTACGGGACGTCGAGGAGCGTGCTCGGCGAGCAGCTCGCCGACACGGAGCTCGTGCACGGGGTTGACGATCGACCAGAGCAAGCACACTGCGACCGCTTCGACCTCGAGCCGGGAAAGCCTCGCGGCGACCTCCACGACCGTACCCTCGTCGAGCGGCGTTCTGACCGTGCCGTCCGCCAGACGCGCTCCGGGATCTCGAAGGTCAACGAGCGCGGGACGTATGGAGCGGGGTACTCCTGGGTGTAATCGAAGAGCGTTGTGCGGCCGCCGCCTTCGCGAATCAGCAGCATGTCGGGGTGGCCCCGCGTGCAGAGGAGCGCGGTTTTCGCGGCTGTTCCGGTGACGACCGCGTTGGTCGCGCGCGTCGTACCGAACACCAGGCTCTCACCGCGTCCGAGAAACTCCCGGAGGTCGAGCCCGTAGTCGGAGGCCGCCGCCGTGAAGACGTCGAGCAGGCCGTCGATCGGGTTCGCCGGCGTGGTCGAGCGCTTGTAGAAGCGAGGCAGGTGGTCCTCGCCGTCCACGACCAGGTCGGTGAACGTGCCACCCGTGTCGACCGCGAACTGCAGTGTCACTGCTCGCCCCTACGAAACCGTCATGACGTAGACGTCGGCGCGGCGGAGTTCGAGCGTCGAGCCGGGGAACACAACGATCGTGGTCGACTCCTCCTCGACGATGCCAGGCCCCTCGATGGTGTCGCCGATCTGCAGGCCTGCCGCATCGAAGACCGGCGTCGATCGATACTCGCCGGACTCGGCGAAGAAACAGTCGCGCGCTGCGGTCGGCGCCGGCCGTCTCGCATCGCCGAGCTCCGGTCTTGGCACGACGATCCTCGGCGTGCGGCCGTAGACGCTCACCTCGACGTTGATCAGCTCGGGCACGTTGTCGCGCTCGGAGTACGTGTAGAGCGCCTCGTGTCGCCGGTGAAACGCGTCCGCGACGTCGGCCAGGCGCGTCGCGTCGATGTCGAAGAGCGGGATCTCGACCCGGCATTCGTGCACCTGGTCGACGTATTTCATGTCCACGGATCGCTCGACATAGATGTCCTCGGCGGGGAAGCCCTCGCCGTAGAGTTCCTCGCGCCCACGGCGCTCGAGCTCGAGGAACACGTCGTTCAACCGTCGAGGGTCGAGATCCGGAAGCCGCCCGGTGTACGAGGCGAGATACGTGTGCTTGACGTCGGCGACGGCCTCACCGAATGCGCAGAGACCGGACGCGACACGCGGAATGATCACCTCACGGATCCCGAGGTCTGCGGCGAGCCGACCTACGTGGGACGAGGTCGCGCCGCCACCGGCGACCAGGCTGAAGTCGCGCGGATCGTGGCCACGCTCGACAGAGACGGAGCGGATTCCGCCGATCATGTTGGCGTTGACGACGTCGAAGACTCCGAGCGCCGCCCGCTCGAGGGGAAGGCGCAACGGCGACGCGACCCTGTCGCTCAGGGCACGCCGACCTGCGTCCACGTCGATCGGCATACGTCCACCGAGCAGCGCGGTCTGGTTCAGGTAACCGAGCACCACGAGCGCGTCGGTAACGGTGGCCTCGGATCCACCGCGCATGTAGCAGGCAGGCCCCGGGATCGCTTCGGCGCTCTGCGGGCCAACATGGAGAAGGCCGTGCGAGTCGATCCACGCGATCGAGCCGCCGCCGGCGCCGATGCTGATCACGTTGACGAGGGGAATGCCGACGCGGTAGCGGCCGATGTCGACGTCCTTCACGAGGTCGACCTTTCCGTCGCGCACCAGCGAGATGTCGCTGCTCGTCCCGCCGACGTCGAGCGTGAGGACATCGACCTTGCCCAGGCTCGATGCGTAATGGAGCGCCGCACTCGGGCCGGCCGCCGGCCCCGAGTTGAGCGCGCTCACAGCTCGTCTCGACAGCACTCGTCCCGACGTCACGCCGCCGTTCGACTGGAAGTAGCGGATCGGGTTCTCGTAGCCGAGCCCGATCAGCATCGACTCGATCGAGTCGACATAGCGCCGGAGTGACGGAGCGACGTAGGCGTTCACGGCCACCGTGCTCGTGCGGGTGTACTCGCGAATCTGCGGAAGGAGGTCGACGGAGAGCGTCACGTCCACCGAGGGAAGCTCGTCGGCCAGGATCTCCGCCACACGCCGCTCGTGCTCCGGGTACAGGAACGACCAGAGAAAAGAGACGCCGACGGCCTCGACGCCCTCGCTATGAAGCGTGTCGATCCCGCGGCGGACGTCGTCCTCGTCCAGAGGCAGCCGGACAGAGCCATCGCTGAGGACGCGCTCGCCGACCGGGATGCGCAGCCGCCTCGGGACGAGCATCGGCGCTGCGGGGTACTTGAAGTCGTAGCGGTGTCCGTCCTCCTTGTGGCCGTTCCGGATCTCGAGGGAGTCTTCGTGGCCGCGCGTGCAGAAGAGACCCACCTTGGCACCCTTTAGCTGGATGAGCGCGTTCAGTGCGACCGTCGTGCCGTGGATGACCAGGTCGCACTGGCCAAGGAAGTCCCCGATCGTCGTGTTCAGCCTCTCGGCGATCGACTCGAGACCGCTACGGATGGCCGCGGGTGGGTCGGCCGGAGTCGACGGCGTCTTGAAGAGCTCGATCGTGCCGTCGCCGTCAACGAGGACCAGGTCCGTGAACGTCCCGCCTGTGTCGATGCCGATGCGGTATCCCATCAGCGAGGCCGCGCGCGTAGCGCGAACGTCGCCTCCTCGTCCACGGCCAGCGCGTCGTCGAGGACAACGCCGTACTCCTCACGAGCCGCGGCGACCGATACGAAGCCCTCGAGGACATCGCCGCGGACCAGCTCCGGGTCTCTCACGAATGCGTCGCCGACCGACCCTCCTCCGGCGCTGCGTGTGATGAAGCGCTCCCCCGGCTCGAGCGTGAGCACGCAGTTCTCCGTTACCTGCTCGACCGCGCCGTCTTCACGGACGATCTCGACTGGAGCCAACCTTCAGCTGTGGCCGAGACGACCCTCCGCTAGCGACGCTCGAGGCCGGGAACTTGCGGCCTGCACCTCAGACGACCGCGGTCATGCGGTGGTCGAGCGCCTCCACCTCGTGAACCAGTCCGGAGCCGCCTCGCCACTCGCCCGGGTTCGCGGAATCGGTGGCGAAGCCGTAACGATGGACCAGCAGCGGGTACTGATACTCGATCAGCTCCATGTCGCCGGCAGCGCCACCACCCAGGCCCGCCTGCGGCCCGACGCCGTGCCAGCCGTCCATGATGCCGCCGACCGCGCCGGCCCCGCACATGAGGCAGGAGACCATCATGTGGACATACTCCGTGTCGCTACGAAAGTCCAATCCGGCGCAGTTCACCGCCGAGCAGTGACCCCAGCCGGCGACGGCTCGATCCGGATAGGCGACGCTGAGCGTGTCCCGGACGGCGTCGGTGATCGTCTCGGCCGGACACGTTGTACAGGCAACGTGCGGCGCAGGCTCCGCGGCGTTCACGAGCGAACCCGCGGGCCGTAGTCGATCTCGACCGGACAGTACATCCCTTCGTTGAACGCGGTCGGCTGGAGGAACATGATCAGCCCGAGGTACACAGCGCTCGTCGTATTGCGCGATAGGAGTTCGTGTAGAAGAGAATCTGATGCTGAGCGGAGAGCTCCACGCGAATGCTGTCTCCGCGATCACCGCTGTCACGCCGATCTCCAGATCGCCGAGACCGTGCTCGAGGTCCTCACGAGCCGGCTGCCGCTGAATGTGCCATCGGCAGCTCAGCGATGCGCCTGCGCATCTGTTGCTCAGCGACGTTGAGCAGAGCACCGACGCACGCCTTCACCACGTCCGCCCCGTACTTGCGGACGAGCGCGGTGAGGTGCGCTGCTCCAACTCAACGCGCCGAGTTGAGCCCGCAGATCACCAGCCTGATGCTTGCGAGGTGGCTGCATCGCAGCGGCGAATCCTGATCTTCACGAGCCGACCCAGAGTGTCACGTGAGCGCGAAGGCCGAGATCGTCACGTTGATCCGCGAGCTCGCCGCGGAGAGCAAAGCAATTGTCGTGATCTGCTCCGACTTCGCCGAGCTTCAGGCAGTCTGCACGAGAGATCGTGGCGCTGCACGAGAAGACCGTGTCCGGCGAGATCTCTGGACGCGCGATCACCGACGATGCGCTGATCCGGCTCGCGTACCGGGATGAGCCAGCGAACAACCAGAGCAGCAGGCGGGAGCGGCCGGTGACAGCCGAGTCAGACGCAGCAGCGGCCGCCGGCCCCGCTCGTCGCCGAGTGCCGAGCGCGCACCCGGAGCGCCTCACTTTCGCAGCAGATCGCTCGCTTCGCGTTCCGCTGGCGATCGTCCTCACCTTCGTCATCTTCAGCGTTCTGCGCTCCGACTCGTTCTTCACCGAGCTCACGATCAAGGGATCTTGCGCGACTGCGTCCCTCTGATGATCGTCGCGCTCAGCATCACCGCTGTGCTCGCCATGAACGATTACGACCTCTCGGTCGGGAGGATGATCAGCCTCTGCGCGACGATCGTTGTCGTGCTCGTCTCGAGCGAGTGGGTCGGGATGAACTGGATCCTCGCGGTCTTCACGACGATCGCGATCGGAGCGCTTCTCGGCCTCGCCAACGGTGTGCTGATCGCGTACGTCCGACTGCCCTCGTTCATCCTCACGATCGCGACCGGGACGGTCTTCGCCGGCCTCGCCCTGCAGATCGTCGACAGCCAGAGCGTCTACCTCGGCATCCCGCAGTCGTTCATCGAGCTTGCGAGCGGTACCTTCCTCGGCTTCTCCAACCAGGTGTTCATCGGCCTGGGCATTCTCATTGCGGCCCACCTCTTCCTCCGCAACACAGAGCAAGGCCGGTACATGTACGCGATCGGCGGCAACCCGGAAGCGGCGCGGCTCGCCGGTGTCCGCGTGCAGCGACTCCGCGCCACGGGATTCGCCCTCGTCGGCGCTGCTGCCGCGATCGCCGGCATCCTCATCAACTCGAGTGCGGGCGCCGCGAATCCCAATACCGGGGTAGGGCTCTTGCTGCCGGCCTACGCGGCGGCGTTCCTCGGATCGAGCATGTTCCGCGTCGGCGTCTTCACGCCTCTCGGCACTGCGCTCGGCGCGCTCTACTTGCAGATGGTCGGTACAGGTCTCACGATCCTGAACCTCGCCGGACCCATCGTTCAAATGATCCAGGGCGGCATCCTCGTCGCCGCTGTCCTCGTCTCGCGGCTCACGCGCGCAGAGGATCACCGTTGACGAGCGACGCAGCACACCGCCGTCCGCGAGCCACGCACGGGCAGCCGGCCGCCCGAGAAAGGCGGTGCGCGCGAGCCAAGCCTGATCGCATGCGACCGAGGAACCCGCACCCAACCGACTTCTTGACGGTGCAGCGCTGAATTCGGAAGGGTGCGCCAAGGAGCCAGCATGATCCGAACAGGAGGGAAGTGCACATGCGTCAACCGACCAACCGGGCCCGACGCAGGACTGCCAAGGTCACTGTGTTCGCGGTTCTCATCGCGGCGTCTGCTTTGGTTGCAGCGCTGTCCGCCGGCCCTGGAGGCGCCCGCGCCAACAAGGAGCAGGCTACGCCTGTCGGCGGCTACATCTATGCCGGGAACGCGGCGAGCACCGGGGCCGCGCGGAGAGCGGGCAACGCCGATGCGAAAGCGCGGGTCTCGGTGCCCAGGGGCAGAACGATCGGCGTCATCCAGCTCTCGGGAACGTCCTCACAGAGCATCGGCGTCCTGGCGACGGCCCGTCAGATCGCGAAGCTCTTCGGCTGGAAGGTCGCCGTCTGCGACCCGAACTTCGATCCCCAGAAGGTAGCCCAGTGCGCGACGTCGATCGTTGCGCAGAACCCAGCGGTCGTCTTCTCGGTCAGCACGAACACGGGCGCCATGGGTTCGGGCTACAACGACGCCGTCAGACGAGGCATCCCCTGGATCAGCGTCGTGAGCGGTGTCGTACCGGCGAGAGGACTTCGAGACTACGGCACGGACGGCTTCGCGCTCGCGAGGATCATCGACACGTACCTGTTCAGGACCATGCGAGCCAAGAGCAGCGACCGGCCACTGAAGCTGTTCGCGATCGGCGCACCGACGGTCGGCATCGCCAGCGCAAACTCGGGGAGGCAGTTGGCCCGGGACGTGGCCGCTGCAGGCGACGTCGATCTCAACAATCACGACCTCGATCTGTCCAACGCGGTTCAGGACACGCTGAACACGTCGCGGCAGGCGCTGCAGCAGAACTCCGACCTGGCAGGCATGTGGACGCTCTGCGACTTCTGCCTGCCGCTCATGGCGCAGGAAGTGCGAAGAGCGCAGGGCTCCAACCGCAAGACGGTCGTCGCGGGTCTTTACGCTAACCCGCAGGCGATCTCCGGTATCCGCGCCGGCACCATCGACGCTGTCTCCGACTGCCCGTGGCTGTCGTCGGTCTGGGTCGGAATGGATCAGGTGTTCCAGAACCTGACCCGCAAGACGCCGCTCGCCAGCACCGCAACCATCTACAAGAAATACAAGCTGCCGTTCATGCGGCCGTACGTGATCGACCGCAGGAACGTCAGGAACTTCGGCGCGACCATCCCTGTTTACGGGCCCGACTACCAGACGTACTTCATGACGAAGTGGAGAAAGGAGTTCGGTATCAAGTAAGTCCTCGCCCGCGACTCCAGAGCGGCTGAACGCGGTCCCGCGGCGTCGGGAGCGCGCTCAGCCGCTTCTGGCCGGGCGCGACCCGACACCGGGAGAGAGCTGTTCGACATGGCCGACTACCGCACCCGGAACAACAGCTCGCTGCGCGTTCTCTTCTGCATCGGTGTTCAGCAGACGTTCTTCGACGAGGAGGCACGCCTGCTCCCCGAGATCATCCCGGCGATCCAGGCGGCGTTCGAGGACCTGAGCGGACGCTTCGGAATCACGGTCATCGGCACGTTGGACGACGACCAGCTCATGGTCGGCAATGCGCCGAACTGGCCCTGGACGGCCTACATCCTCGCGGATGTGCCTGACCTCGATGCCGTCGCCGCCGTCTGCAACATCGTTCGCGACACGCCGATCGGCCCGCACCGGCTTTGGCGATATCTCCGTATCGAGGCGCGCGTCGGCCGCGAGCTGTTCTTCGCGAACAGCTGACTGCTTCCGATCATTGAGAGAAACGCCTCTTCCTAGAGCAGCTGCACGACGTTCGAATGGCTTCCGGCACGACGGTCGCTGATCCGCCCGTTTCGGATCACGTCGCGGCGACACGTCAGCCGTGCGCCGAACTCATTTGCCCATTCCGGATAGGTCTGTAATACTGAACTCAATGGTTCAGTATCAAGCGACCGTCGACCTCGCGTTCGCGGCCCTCGCCGACCCGACCAGGCGCGCCGTGCTCGAACGGCTCGGCGCCGGCAGCGCGACGATCAGCGAGCTCGCCGAGCCGTTCGGCATGTCGCTGACCGGGATGAAGAAGCACATCCGGCTGCTCGAGGAGGCGAACCTCGTCGCCACGGAGAAGGTCGGCCGTGCCCGCAGATGCGCACTCGTGCCCTATGCCTTCGAGGGCATCAGCACGTGGCTGCAGCGGCTCGACCGCTTCGCGCAGGTCGTCCAACGCACGAAAGGAGCACGATGAGCACCACCGTCACCACTCCCAACGAGCTCGAGATCCGCGTCGAGCGGATCTTCGACGCACCGCGCGCGCACGTCTTCTCCATCTGGACGAATCCGGAGCTGATCCCCGAGTGGTGGGGCGACGGCACCGTCGTCGAGGAGATGGACGTCCGTCCCGGCGGCACCTACCGGTTCCGCACCGCGCACGGTGTGGTCGAGGGCGAGTTCCGCGAGGTCGAGCCGCCGGCGCGCCTCGTGCAGACGTTCCAGAACCACCTGCAGACGCTCGAGTTCGAGGATCTCGGTGAGCAGACGAGGCTGACCCAGACGATGCTCTTCGAGACGACCGAGCAGCGAGACACGACCATGCAGTACGGCGTCGAGGAGGGCGCGAAGCAGGGCTTTGCGCGCATCGACGCGGTGCTGGAGAAGATCACGGTTTGAGGCAGGTGCCGCTGTCGCGCTCGACGCTCCCAATCCCGGCGCGTCAGTGCTGGATGTCGATCACGACGCGTGTCGGGTTCGTCAGCCGGAAGACGCGGAACGGTTTCAGCTGGCCGATGCCGATCCCGTAGGTCACGACGCCCTCGAAGTCGCCTGCGCTCCTCACCTGACGGAGCTGAGCGCAGCGCGGCGTCAGGACGGTTGGCGTAAGGGACACCCCGGAGACCGTGTGCGCTCGAGCCGGACGCAGCACCACCCTGAGCCGCTTCGAGCCGAGCAACCGAACGACCAGGCCCGACGAGTCGTGGATGACGCGCGGTACGTACCCGACGCTGTAGCCGGGCGCCTCGAAGCGTGCGCGGACGACGAAGCGATCGAAAGTCGGATGACATGCGACGCGTACGTCGTACAGCTCGGCCTGGGTGCTGCCGCCCGCCGGCGACGATCGGGCTGCGAGGGAAAAGCGCGGCAGCCCGAGAGCAGCTCCGGCGAGGGTGAGCGATGCCACCGCAATCCCTACGAGCGCCGAGACGTCTGGTCACGACACAGACACCTACCAGCTTCGCGAGACGCTGACCGGCGGCCATTGACGTCTGCCGCGCGGCAGGATCCCCCTTTCGGCCCATGCGACCGGGCGTCGCCGTCAGGAGAATGCCCGGCTCCACGAGAGAGATCGGAACGGAACGATCGGACGCAAGAAACAACACGCGAAGGCACGCGCGCGCAAGCGCCGCTTGGAGGCCGCGGCGGCGATCAAGGGCGGCCAGCTGATCGCTCTCGGCCTCGAGCCGGGGCCGGCGGTTGGTGTCGCGTTGGCCGTCGGCGGCGAGCTCGAGCGCGACCTCGGGCCCGAGTCGACGTTGGAGATGCTCGGCAAGGTGATCGCCGACCCGGAGGCGTACACGGAGGACGTGCAGCTCGGCGTGGTCGCCACCGCGATCGTCGATCAGCGCACCGTGCGCGCGTCGTTCGTGCCGCGTGAGGCGCCGGCGCCGTGGACGAGCTTCGGCGCCGATCTCGACGACGCCGCGCAGCAGCAGATGCGGAACGCGGTCGACCTTCCCGTCTCGGTTGCGGGCGCGCTGATGCCGGACGCACACGTGGGCTACGGGCTGCCGATCGGAGGCGTGCTCGCCACCGACAACGTCGTCATCCCGTACGCGGTCGGGGTCGACATCGCCTGCCGCATGCGCTTGACCGTGTTCGATCTGCCGGCAGCGACGATCGAGGCACAGCACGACCGGCTCTGCAAGGTGCTCGAGCGCGAAACGCTGTTCGGGACGGGAGCCCAGTTCGGGACACCGCACGACCACGCGGTCATGGATGAGGACTGGACGATCTCCGACGTGGTCAAGCGGGTGCGCGA
Source organism: uncultured Gaiellaceae bacterium (assembly GCA_963733065.1). Taxonomy (GTDB): domain Bacteria; phylum Actinomycetota; class Thermoleophilia; order Gaiellales; family Gaiellaceae; genus CAVTBT01. The sequence continues at coordinate 278,705 of CAVTBT010000002.1, read as the reverse complement.
GAAGGCCGGCTGGCAGCTCGGATCCTCGGGTTCGGGCAACCACTACGTCGAGTTCGGGACCCTGTCCCTCGAGCACGACGCGCTCGGCCTGCCGGCGGGCCGGTATCTGGCGCTCGTCTCGCACTCCGGCTCGCGCGGGGCGGGAGCCCAGATCGCCGGCCACTACTCGAAGGTGGCGGAGCAGCAACATCCTGAGCTGCCGGCCGAGCTGCGCAGGCTCGCCTGGCTCGACCTCGACTCGGAGCCCGGCCAGGAGTACTGGAGCGCAATGGAGCTGATGGGCCTGTACGCAGCCGCGAACCACGAGCTGATTCACCACAAGATCGCGCGGGCGCTGAAGGCAGACGTGCCGCTCTCGATCGAGAACCACCACAACTTCGCCTGGAAGGAGCGGCACGGAGATCGCGAGCTGATCGTCCACCGCAAGGGTGCGACACCTGCCGCCGACGGGGTGCTCGGCGTCATCCCCGGGTCGATGGCGACGCCCGGCTTCGTCGTGCGCGGCAAGGGCAACTCCGAGTCGCTGCGTTCCGCATCCCACGGCGCCGGTCGCGCGATGAGTCGCACGCAGGCCAGGAACACCTTTCGCTGGGCGCATGTCCGCCCGCAGCTCGAGGAAGCGAAGGTCACTCTGCTATCGGCCGGGCTGGACGAGGTGCCGGGCGCCTACAAGGACATTCATCAGGTCATGGCCGCTCAGACGGAACTGGTCGAGACGATCGCCCGCTTCGACCCGCGCATCGTCAAGATGGCGGACGCAGGCGAGAAGCCCGAGGACTGACTCGGCGAGGCCGAATGTTCCGGTTCGAGCGGAACAGGTTCTCCGGGTCGTATGCCTGCTTGAGCTCGACGAGCCGCTCGTAGTTGGCGCCGTAGGTCGCCCGAACGCGCTCGTCGCCTTCGTCGGCGGTCTGGAAGTTGATGTACGTCCGGCCCGTGGAGAACGGCCGCAGCCGACCCCAGGCATCCCGCACCCACTCCTCGAAGGCGTCGCCGTCCGGCTCGTCCGGCTCCCACATGCCCAGCACGCCGAGGACGTAGCGGGCATCCCTGTTGCCGACGGCGCCGTCGTCCTCGTCGAGCTCGTTCACCGCCCCGCCCAGATGGAGGATGCCGAGCTCGCCGCCCGGAATCGGGCACGTGGCGAAGACCTCCGCCAGCATCGCAAGGAAGTCGCTGCTCAGCTCGGTGAGGAACTCGGTCTTCCAGTAGTAGTGCATCCCCTTCGGCTCGGTCCCGTCGATCAGGGCCTGCACCGCCGTGTACGGCAGCTCCTGGAGGAGATCGACGGCAGGATCGCGGAGGGCGCGGATCGGGGCCAGCACGGCCTCGGTCTCTGCCAGGTCGCCGGTGTAGCAGACGGCCATGGCGCACAGCTTCTTGCCGTGCCACTCCTTCGGCACGAAGGGCGCCGGGGGCGCGGTGAGGGCGATCAGCCAGACGGCGAGCTCCCGCGGCGCGTCCATGGTGATCGCCCGGTAGGCGCGGAGAATCTCGTCCGCTCGCTCGAACGGCCACGCGATCAGCCCGCCGTAGACGGTCGGGCCGACCTCGTGCAGACGGAAGCTGAACCGGGTGACGACCCCGAAGTTGCCGCCGCCGCCCCTGACTCCCCAGAAGAGGTCCGCGTTCTCGTCCCGGCTGGCGGTGCGGATCGTGCCGTCGGCGGTGACGATCTCGACCTCCCGCAGGTTGTCGACCGCCCAGCCGAAGCGCCGCGTCAGATAGCCGAGCCCGCCGCCGAGCGTCAGGCCGGCCACGCCGACTTCGGAGTAGAAGCCGAGCACGGTCGCGAGCCCATGCGCCTGCGTTGCGCGGTCGACATCCTGCAATCGGCAGCCGGGACCGACGTGCGCGATCCTCGCCTCGGCGTCGACGGTGACCTCGGCCATGCGGGACATGTCGAGGGTGAGCCCGCCCTCGGCGATCGCGGTGCCGGCGATGTTGTGGCCGCCGCCCTTGACGCTCACCAGCAGGCCGTGGTCGCGGGCGAACGTGACGGCGGCCGCGACGTCGGCTGCCGACGTCGGCTGGACGACCAGCGCGGGAAGCGTCGCCGCCCTGCCGTTCCAGATCAGCACGGCCTCCTCCCAGCCCTCGTCTCCCTCGCTCAGCAGTGAACCGTCGAGGCTGGCCGCGAGGTCGTCGAGCTGCTCGTGTGTCAGCGTTGCTTCGCGGCGAGCAATGTCGATCGTGCTCGGAGTCATCGCCTGGTCTCCTTCTGGGTCGTGGTGTGAACGAAGCCGCGGCTCCTGCCCTCAGCCGGTGTGCGATCCGCGCGCAGCGCTCGCACGAACGCGGCCGGGGCCTCGATCGCCGGCTCGTTGCCGGCGTCGTCGATCACCCGCAGCGGCCACCCGTGGCGAGCGCTCGCGAGCTCACCGACGGACAGCGGGACGATGGAGTCGTACCGCCCCCAGATCAGGCTGGTGGGAACCGCGATTCGTGCCAGCACGGCCTCGTCGATGGCCGGGAAGCCGAACTGCTCCATCAGGGCCTGCACGGCCTCCGACGACGCTCGGCGTGCTCGCCCGCTCGAGGTTGTAGGCCTTCATCAGCTCCCACCGGACGGCCGGTTGCCGTCGCAGCGTGTCCAGGTCGAACACGCACTGGCTCCAGAGCTCGTCGTGCGTGTCGTCGCTCGGATCGGTGAAGAAGCCGTTCAGGGCGGCGCCGAACGTGGGCGTCGGCTGGAACGGCGCGAGGCCGAACGGCACGACGAGCACCAGCCGCTCGAGCCTCTCGCCTTGGTCGGCCGCGAACCGGGCGGCGATCGCCCCGCCCACCAGTTGCCCAACGAGGACGGGCGGTGCCGCGCAGGTCTCCTCCATCAGCTCGCTCAGCCAGGACAGCACCCGGGCGGCGTCCAGCTGGCCATCCGAGACCGTCGACGCGCCGTGGCCGGGAAGATCGGGCGCGACCACTCGATAGGTCGTCGCGAGCTCCGGGATCACCTGTTGCCAACTCGCCGCGTACGCACCCGGCCCGTGCAGCAAGAGAAGCGGCGCGCCTTGGCCGCTTTCCAGCACGGGTGTCGAGATGCCCGCCAGCTCCAATCGACGCTCCCTCACCGGAAGGCCGGCCAGCAATCGCTCCCGTGGCTGCTCGCTGCCCGTTGGCCGTCGCCGTGTCCGCGTTTCCAGCTTCTCGGTCACCGTCTCCTCCGCTCGGATCGCTTTCCGGCAGACGATGGCCTCGGCAAGGAGCGACGGCTTCGGCCGAACGACCCAACTTCCGCCCGGAGCCGTGGGTCATTCGACCCACGGGCTGCTCTCAGATCAGCTGGTGCTCGTAGGCGAACGCCGTTGCTGCGGCGCGAGAGGACACCCGCAGCTTGGTGAAGATGTTGCTCACGTGCCGGTCGACGGTGCGCTTGCTGAGCACCAGCTCGGCGGCGATCACCTTGTTGCTCTTGCCCGCGGCGAGCAAGCGCAGCACCTGCAGCTCCCGCGCCGACAGCCCGCCGGCCTCGCTCGCCCCAGACCGGCCGGCAAGGAGCTCGACTCGTGCGACGTCGAGTGCGGCTCCCAACTGCTCGAACACTGCGCGCGCCGCGTCCAGCTCCAACGCGGCGGTCGCCTCGTCGCCCATCGACCGGCAGGCCCGCGCGATCAGCACGCGAGCCTGGGCGGCTTCGTACGGGGCTTCGAGCTCCTGCCAGAGCTTCTGAGCGCGGCGCAAGGCGACCAGTGCGCTGCGCGCATCGCCGTTGGCCAGCTCGACGCCGCCGCGCGCGTGGCCGGCGAGCCCGCGCAGCATCGCGCTGTCGGTGCCCGCGGCGATTGCCTCCAGCTCGACGCACGCCGCGCTCGCCCGGTCGCGATCCCCCGCCGCGAGCGCGATCTCCACGCACGCGGGCAGGAGCCTCGCTCGCTCGACCCACCCGGCAGTCCCGGCGAGGACCTGGTCGATCGCAGCGGCCGCAGCATCGATCCTGCCCTGCGCAAGGAGCAGCAGAGCCAGCCCCGGTTGGGGCTCGTAGCCATAGCGGCTCGCTTCTCCATAGGCCTGTTCGGCCTCCGTCAGATTGCCCTGGAGGCGAAGGAGCTCACCCTGTCGATAGGAGGCCTGGCCGGCGCCGGCCCTGCTCGATCTCTCGGCGAGACGCTCAGCCGCGAGGCGCGCTTCCTCGAGCGCCAGGGGCCACTCGCCGCGGAGTTGCATGAGCTCCGCGCGATGCACCAGGCACGTGCCGGTGAACGGCACGAGACCGGGCTGTCGATCGCACCAGCGGCTCAAGGCGGTCGTCCATTCGCTTGCGCGCCGCAGCTCGTGCGCCTCCTGGCAGCTCATGATCACCCCGCAGTAGACGAGGCCCGTGACGATCGGCGACGGCTTCCCCGCCGTCACCACGACCATGGCCTCGTCGAGCTTGCCGAACCCCTCCTCGACGCGTTCCTGCCGGACGAGATAGCTGCCGTGATCCATCAGAGCGAGGGCGAGCAGATCGGCATCGCCGAAACGCTCGCCGACATCGACCGCCGCCGCAGCCGCAGCCGCAGCCGCCTGCGCATCGCCGGCCACCCGGTGCTGAAGCTCGGTGGCCACGAGCAGATAGCCCCGTTCCACGCAGTCCTCGTCGTCCGGGTCGAGCAATCGCTGGATCCGTCCGAACCATCCGGTCGCGCGGGCCACCTCGCCGCGCAGCATGTGGTGGACGCCGAGCCAGAACCCGCAGCGCACTGCCCGTAGCCGCTCGCCCGCCTGGACGTGGCCGAGGTGCGCACGCTCCAGCGCCTGCAGCTGCTCGTCGTCGTGGCCGAGCATGTAGGCAGCCGTCGCGAACAGCTCCAGATCCTGGGGCGCCAGCGGTGCCTCACGATCGACCCGCGCCAGCGAGTCGTACGCATCGAGCCACGCACCGTTCGCGTACGACGTGCGGCCGAGCTCGAGCTCGTCGACGGCCATACGGCTCATTGTTCCCGCTCGGGCGTCAGCCGCGTCTTCACCGAGGGCGCCTTGTTGGACCCGGTCGCGGTCGGCCTACACTCGGCCGGTGGCGAGACCCTCGCGCACGGAACCGTCGCTCACCGAATGGGCGGCGCTCGGCGTCCTGTGTGAACGGCCTGCGCACGGCTGGGACATCGCACGTCAGTTCGGGCCGGACGCCGATATCGGCCAGGTCTGGTCCGTCAGCCGCGCGCTCGTCTATCGCGCGATCGCGGTCCTCCGCGAGCTGGGATTCGTCGTCGACAAGGGGAGTGAGCCGAGCTCGAAGGGCCCGCACCGCGTGCTGCTCGCCCCCACGCCCCAGGGCCGCCGGGCCTACCGCCGCTGGCTCTCGAAGCCCGTGCGGCACGTGCGCGACCTGCGGTCGGAGCTCTTTCTCAAGCTGTTGCTGCTCCACCGCGCCGGCGAGGACACCGGGCCGCTCCTGCGGGCGCAGCTCGCGGTGCTCCAGGACGCCGAGGACGGACTCGCCGACCGGGTGTCGCAGGCGGAGGGGTTCGACCGCACGGTGGCGGTCTGGCGTCTGACGAGCGCCCGCGCGGCGCGCGCGTTCGTCGAGGCCCTCCTGGACGACCGCAGCGGCGATCCGGTCGACTACGAGGCGATCGGTTACGTGAGCTCGGCCCACACGTCGCTGGACGGGATGCCGCTGCAGCCCGGCGCCGACGCCTCGGGGCCCTCGCGGATCCTGCTCACCGAGCCACATCGCGGCTGCCTGGCCGATCTCGACGGCTTCTCGCACGTCTGGGTGATCGCGCACCTGCACGAATCGATCGGCTGGGACGCCACCGTGAATCCATTTCTCGACGAGCGCCCCCGCGGCACCTTCGCCACGCGCTCGCCTCACCGTCCCAATCCGATCTCGCTGTCGCTCTGCCGCCTGGTGGCCGTCGAGGAGGACGCGGTCGTGGTCGAAGGGCTGGATCTCCTCGACGCGACTCCGGTGCTCGATCTCAAGCCGTACGTCCCGCTCTTCGACTCGCCGAGCACTCCGGTGTCCTTCGGCTGGTTCGAGGGGAGGGCCGAACGGATCTTCGAGCGGACGTCGGACTCCCGCTTCAAGCAGCGCAGCAGCCGACGCTGACGGCGCGAGCCGCCGGTAGTCACATCTTGACTACATTCGTGGTAGCCTCGCCCCCGCGCTGCTCTTTCGGCCAAGGAGGCTCGTGCACCCGACCAGTCGTCGCCGCTTCCTCGCCGCCGTCGCTTCGGGCGGCGTCGCCCTCACAGGCGCCGGCGTCTTCGCGAGCTCGGCCGCGGCGGCGACCGACGACGAGCTCGCGTTCGCGAACTTCGGCGCCTCGACGGAGCTGCTCCTGCAGGACTTCTACGCCAAGGCGCGCGCCTCCAAGCTCTTCGGCCCGTCGCTCCAGAGCTCGTTCGCGCGCAGCCAGTTCGCCGCGCGCGAGCACGTGGCGGCGCTCGCGGCGGCGCTGACGGATTCCGGCCAGACCCCTCCTCTCGCCGAGGACTTCGAGTTCGCCTGGCCCAACGGCACGTTCGCAAGCCGAAAGGCGATCGGCGCCGCAGGGTTGGTCATCGTCGAGTCGCTCATCGGCGCGTACCTCACGGGCGCCGCGGCAAGCCCGACCGCCTCGTTCCGCGCGCTGTACTCGAGCCTGGCCGCGAGCCTCGGAGAACAGCACTCCGTGCTCATGCGCGCCCGCGGCCGGGCGGCGATCGGCAACTCGTTCCCGGCAGCGCTCCCGCTGGAAGACGCCAGCTCGGCGGTCGAACGATTCCTCGGCTAACCACGTTCTAGGAGGCGCTCGTGCGTCGCATTGGATTCCTGATCGCCGCAGTCGTGGTCGCAATCGGAACGCTGCTCGCGGGCTCGGCCTCGGCCGGATCGCAGGCTCCGCTGAACATCTACGCGGCGGCATCGCTGACCGAGGTGTTCAGGGCGCTGGATCCTGCGCAGCGCTACAACTTCGCGGGCTCGAACGCTCTCGAGACGCAGATCCGCCAGGGTGCGCCGGCGGACCTCTTCGCCTCCGCCGCCCCTGTGAACACGCAGAACCTCTTCCGCGCCGGGCTGGTGCAGAAGCCGGTCACGTTCACCGCCAACCGGCTGGCGCTGATCGTGCCCAGGTCGAATCCGGCCGGGATCCGCTCGGTGTACGACCTGCGCACGAAGCCCGTGAAGCTCGTGATCGCGGCGCCGGCCGTCCCGGTCGGTGGCTACACCCGTACGGTGCTCCGCAAGATGGGCCTCACGTCCGTCCTCAGCAAGGTTGTGAGCCAGGAGTCGGATGTGAAGGCGGTCACCGGCAAGGTCGCGCTGGGTCAAGCCGACGCCGGCTTCGTCTACGTCACCGACGCACGGCCGGTCCGCGACCAGGTGACCGTGGTGCGGATTCCCGCGTGGGCCCAGCCGCGCGTCCGCTACGAGATCGCCCTCGTGCAGCGGTCCTCGAACAAGGCGGCAGCCCAGCGGTGGATCCGCACCCTGCTCTCGGCCAGGGGGCAGACCGCGCTCCGAAACGCCGGCTTCCTGCCCCTGCCGAAGACGTAGCGCCGTGGCCGCCGGCCTCTTTCGCGCGACCCTCGCCCTCTCGGCGAGCGTCGCGCTCGCGTTCTTGCTCCTGCCGGTCGTGGCGATCTTCCTGCGCGTGCCGCCGGGCGAACTGCTGACGGCTCTTCGCTCCGAGGCCGCGGTCGACGCGATCGTCGTGACGCTGGAGACGAACGCGATCTCGATGCTCCTGATCATCCTGTTCGGCACGCCGACGGCCTACTGGGTGGCGACGCGGTCGTCGCGATGGCGCGACCTCGTGGTGACGCTGATCGAGCTGCCGCTCGTCCTGCCGCCTGCCGTCGCCGGGATCGGCCTGCTCGCCGCGTTCGGCCGGCTCGGCCTGCTCGGGGGCACGTTCGACGTGCTGGGGATCGACATCGCGTTCACCAAGGCCGCGGTCGTCCTCGCCGTCGCGTTCGTGGCCAGTCCCTTCTACGTCCGCACAGCGGTCTCCGCGTTCGAGGCGATCGATCCGGCGCTCCCCGATGCCGCTCGAACGCTCGGCGCAGGCCCGGCCAAGGTCTTCTTCAGGGTCGGGCTGCCGCTGGCGGCGGGGGGCCTCGGCGCCGGTGCGGCGCTCGCGTTCGCGCGCGGCCTCGGGGAGTTCGGCGCGACGATCATGTTCGCCGGCTCCCTCCAGGGCGTGACGCAGACGCTCTCACTTGCCATCTACGAGCAGTTCGATCTCGACTTCGACGTGGCGCTCGCAATCAGCGCCGTGCTGGTCGCCGTCAGCGCGGCGGCGCTGCTCTTCGTCAAGCTGATCTCCCGGTGGCGCTCGAGCTCGACTTCACCCATCCCCTTCGCAGCTTCGTAGCCTCGGTTCGGCTGACGGTCGCGAGCGGGACGACCCTGGCGCTCGTCGGCCCGTCGGGGGCCGGCAAGAGCACCGTCCTGCGGGTCGTATCGGGCCTCCTGCGACCGCGCGAAGGAACGCTCACGGTGGACGGGGTGCCCTGGCTCGACACGAGTCGCGGGTTGGAGCTAGCACCCGAACGGCGGCGCGTCGGCTACCTCTTCCAGGAGTACGCGCTGTTCCCCCACCTCGATGTGGCGCGGAACGTCCGGTTCGGCGCGCGGGACGACGGCCTGGCGGAGGCGATGCTGGAGCGGTTCGGGATCACGCACCTGCGTCGAGCTCGGGTGCGCGAGCTCTCCGGCGGTGAGCGCCAGCGGGTCGGGCTCGCCCGTGCGCTCGCGCGCGAGCCGGACGTGCTCCTCCTGGACGAGCCGCTGTCGGCACTCGACGCGCACACCAAGACGGGCGTCCGCCTCGAGCTGCAGCAGCACCTCCGCGATCTGGCGCTGCCCGCGATCGTCGTCACGCACGACTTCGAGGACGCCGCTGCGCTCGCGGACGCCGTCGGCGTGATCGTCGAGGGCACACTGCTGCAGACCGGCACCGCCGCCGAGCTCGTGGCCGCACCAGCCGATCCGTTCGTCGCGACCTTCACGGGCGCGACGCTGCTGCCGGGAACCGTGATCGGCTCGCGCGACGGACTCACCGAGGTCCGGCTGGACGGCGGCGACACGGCCTGGAGCACGCAAGCGGCATCCGGGCGCGTCCACGTCGCCGTGTACCCGTGGGACGTCAGCGTCGCGCGAGACACACCGGACAGCTCGCTCAGCAACCACGTCCGCGGACAGATCACGTCCGTGGTCACGATCGGCGATCGCGCGCGCGTTCGCATCGGACCCCTGGTCGCCGAGGTCACCAACTCGTCGGCGCAGCGACTCGCGCTCGCCGAAGGGGACAGCGTCGTCGCCTCCTTCAAGGCGACGGCCGCCCGTCTGCTACCGGGCCGTCAGCGCAGCCCGGACCAGGGCTCCTCGCCCGAGACGTCGACGAGCTCGTAGCCGCCCTCCCCGGACGGCGGCGCCAGGATCACTTGCAGCTCGGCGACCTCGCCGAACTCGTTGAAGGAGCCGTGCACGACGTCCTTGTCGATGTAGACGGAGTCCCCGGCACCGAGCTCGGCGTGCTCCCGCTCGAGCCACTGCACCACGCGGCCGGCCTTGACGATGATCATCTCGTCCTGGTCGGGATGCTTGTGGAAGTCGTGGAACTTGCCCGGGGCGAGGGTCACGTCCATGACCACGAATGTGTCGCAGCCGGTCGACGGCGGGTCGGCCCGCATGCCCGCGGAGCCCCAGTCGAACGTCGCCGTCTGGACGTCGCCCTTCAACACGAACCTGCTCACGCCGCTGCTCCTTCCGTCGGGATCGCCTTGAACCGTCGCATGTTCTCCGTCATCGCCGTCTCGGTCGGCAGCCGCTCCATCGAGGAGGCCCCGAAGAAGCCGACGACGCCCTCGGTGCGGGCAAGGACGTAGGCCGCGTCGTCCGGCTCCGCGATCGGGCCGCCGTGGCAGAGGACGATCACGTCCGGGTTGACGCGCTTCGCGGCGTCGTGCATCTCCTGGATCAGCACGACGCAGTCGTCCAGGGTCTTCGCCGTCTCCGCGCCGATCGTGCCGCCGGTCGTCAGGCCCATGTGCGGGACGAGCACGTCCGCGCCCGCCTCGGCCATCGCCGTCGCCTCGTCGGCTTCGAAGACGTACGGAGCGGTCAGGAGGTCGAGCTCGCGCGCCATGCGGATCAGGTCGACCTCCAGCCCGTAGCCCATTCCCGTCTCCTCGAGGTTGACCCGGAACGTGCCGTCGATCAGCCCGACGGTCGGGAAGTTCTGCACGCCGCTGAAGCCCATCGCCTTGAGCTCCCGTAGAAAGACATCCATCAGCCGGAATGGATCCGTGCCGCAGACGCCGGCGAGCACCGGCGTGTTGCGCGCGACCGGCAGCACCTCCCGCGCCATGTCCACGACGATCGCGTTGGCGTCGCCGTAGGGCATCAGCCCCGAGAGCGAGCCGCGCCCGCCCATCCGGTAGCGGCCGGAGTTGTAGATGATGATCAGGTCCGCCCCGCCCTCCTCCGCGCACTTCGCGGACAGGCCGGTGCCGGCGCCCGCGCCGATGATCGGGCTGCCCGCGTCGATCTGTGCACGCAGCCGCGCGAGCGCCTCGCCGCGGGTCACGACCGCGCCTCGATCAGCTCATGCAGCCGGTTTGCCATCGCGAGCGCGAACTCGGGCGCGTTCACGTCCGTGTCGACCTCGACGAGCGTCACCCGGTCGGTGTCGACCCGCTCGCGCAGCGTGTCGAAGAGCGCCTCGTCCGCCTCGCGGTCGTGGAAGACGCCGCCCTCGGTCGCGATTGCCGAGACGCCGCGGAGCGGCACGAACAGCTCGGTTGGCCCGGTCGCAGCGTTGAGCTTGCGGGCGATCAGCGCGCCGATCTCCCGGCACTCGTCGGGTGTCGTCCGCATCAGCGTGATCGTCGGGTTGTGGACGTAGAGATTCCGGCCCGAGAAGCGCTCCGGCACCGTGTCCATCGGACCGAAGTTGACCATGTCGAGCGCGCCGAGCGACACGACCTGCGGGATCCCTACCCGCCCTGCCGACTCGAGGCGGTCGGGCACCGCCTGGAGCACGCCACCGACGACGAGGTCGCAGAACTCGGTCGTCGTCACGTCGAGCGAGCCGGCGACGAAGCCGGCCTTGATCAACTCTTCCATCGAGCCGCCGCCGGCGCCCGTCTGGTGAAAGACGAGCACCTCGTAGCCGAGCTCCTCGAGCCGTTCGCGCGCGACCGTCACCGCGGCCGTCGTGACGCCGAACATGGAGGCTGCGACGAGTGGCCGCTCCTCGCCGAGCGGCGGGACGGTCGCGCCGGCCATGCCCGCGAGCGCCGCGGCCGCGTTCGTGAGGATGCGCGCGGAGATCTGGTTGATCCCGGCGATGTCGACGACCGAGTACATCATCGTCACGTCGACCGAACCGACGTACGGGCTCGTGTCGCCCGACGCGACGGTCGAGACCATCAGCTTCGGGACGCCGATCGGAAGTGCGCGCATCGCGTGCGTGGCCAGCGCCGAGCCGCCCGACCCGCCGAGGCCGCCGACGGCGTCGAGCCTGCCCTCCGCATGCAAGCGGCGGACGATCTCCGCCGCGCCGCGGGCCATGGTCTCCACGGCTGCTCCCCGGTCGCCGGCGGCGGCGAGCGCGGCGACGTCCGCACCGGCAGCGGCAGCGACGTCGGCGCGTGTCACGTCGGGCTCGGCGAGCGGCTCGCCGACGATTCCCGCATCGACGAGCAGCGTCTCCACGCCCCGCTCGCGGATCCGTTCCGCGAGATAGGCGTACTCGACGCCCTTCGTGTCCAGTGTCCCGACGAGCACCACCGTCGGCATCGACAGCCTCCCTTCGCCGTTCGGCCGATCTTCGCTCATGCGGCTCGGGCGCCGCGGCGCAGGCGGACGCGAAGCAGCGCACCACGCGGCGCTTCTCGCGCAGACCCAGCCGTCAGTCCCCCAGGGCCGCAGCGAGAAGCGCCGCCTGATGCGCCGCAGTCGTCGCTTCTCGATCGTGAAACGGACATGACGACCGGATGGTTTCGCACCCTTCGATCCCGCTCCGTCGTTTTACCTTCGTGCCGCTGACCGAGCCGAGACGAAAGCGCCGACCGGCGCAGCCCGCCAGCCTGACGCTGTGGCTGTGGATCGCCGCGGCTGGCTGCTCGTGGTCCTGGTGGTCGTCGGGGTCATGCTGCGCTGAGCCTCCCCGAGTAGGCTCGCGGCAATGGGCCGCGCGTCCAACGACACGCTCGAGCTCGTCCCCCGCACGACGTTCGACGGCCCTGCGCTCGAGCTCGACGTCCGCGGGCTCGAGATCGGCTGTGCCGAGTACGACGCAGGACCCACCGGCTGCACCGTGTTCCACTTCCCGAGCGGAGCGTCGCTCGAGACGGACGTGCGCGGCGGCTCGCCCGGGACGTTCGGGGGCGGGTACGAGCGGGTGGACGCGATCTGCCTCGCGGGCGGGTCGCTCTACGGACTGGAGGCGGTGAGCGGGGTTGCCGCTGAGCTGCTCGCGCGCCGCGACTACCGGACGGGCTGGCTGGACATCCCGCTCGTCGCGGGCGCGATCATCTTCGACTACGGCCCCCGCGACAACGGCGTCTACCCGGACAAGGCGCTCGGGCGCGCAGCGCTGCGCGCGGCACGGCCCGGCACGTTCCCGCTGGGCGCGCGCGGCGCCGGCCGCTCCGCCACGGTCGGCAAGACGTTCGCCTTCGAGGAGGGCGAGCCGGCCGGACAGGGCGGGGCGTTCCGCCGCATCGGTGGCGCGTGGGTCGCCGTCTTCGTCGTCGTCAACGCCGTCGGCGCGGTCGTCGACCGCGACGGCACCGTCGTCAGGGGGCACCTCGAAGTCGCGACGGGCACGCGCCGCGCGCTGCTCCCCGAGGTCGAGGAGCGGCTCGCCGCCGGACTGCCCGTCCATCCCCCGCCGGGCAACACGACCTTGACGGTCGTCGTCACCAACCAGCGGCTCGACGCCCGCCTGCTGCGCACGCTCGGCCGCCAGGTGCACGCGTCGATGGCCCGCGCCATCCAGCCGTTCCACGCGCTCGTCGACGGCGACGTGCTCTACGCGGTCTCGACGAACGAGGTCGAAGCGAGCCTCGAGAGCATCGGCCTCGGCGTCGTGACGTCCGAGCTGGCCTGGGACGCGGTGCTCGCCGCGGTGGCCGGCTAGCGCGGCCGCAGCGGCCACGGTCCTTGCCGAGCGGCGGTGCCGTGCGGCACCCTGGTCGGATGGAGCCGCGAACTCGTCCCCGCGTGCTTGGCCGTGCCGACCGCGCCGGCGGGCTGCCTCGTCTCGGCGGCATGGCGCGGCCGAACGGGGTCGTCATCGCAAGCGAGCGCTTCTGGGCGTTCGCGTGCGTCGACGGATCGTTGCGCGAAGGCGCCATGCCGGCCCGGCGGGCCGGTGCCGCCCGGGTGCCGCTCGTCCGCGGCTTGCTGCGTATCGCCGGGTCGCTCACGCCGCTGTTTCGAGGCGGCGCGGTCGCAGGCCGCAAGGAGCGCGGATTCCTGCTGGTCGCGATCGCGGCGCCGCTGCTGTTCCTCGCGCTCCCCGAGCGCGCGCGCCTCGTGGCGGGCATCGCGCTCACCGTCACGCTCGTCGGCTGGGTGCTGCGCGGCCGGACGCTCCGCCTGCACGGAGCCGAGCATCGCGCGATCGCCGCCGCCGAGGAGCGGCAGCTCACCGCCACGTGGCGCGGGGCGACACGGCCGTCGCGCTTCTCGCCGCGGTGCGGGACGAACCTCGCCGTGCTCGCGGTGCCGATGACGGTCCTGGTCGAGCGCGCCTGGCCGCTCGCGAACGCTCCGTGGGTGCCGGCCGTGGCCGCGGTGCTGGCGCTCGGCCTGACCATGGAGCTCTGGCAGATGGTGCACCGTCCCGGCGCCCGTTTCCTCCGTCCGCTCCTCCTCCCCGGCCTCGGGCTGCAACGGCTGACGACCCGCGAACCGAACCTGGACGACACCCGCGTCGCCCTGCGAGCGGTCGCGTCGGTGCTCGAGCGCGAGCTGAGCGACGCTCCGGAGCGCTGCTAGGCTGCGCGGGCCCGGTCGCGCTAGGTGGGGAGGTAGCGGTTCCCTGAACCCGACATCCGCTCCAGCGGGACCGAACGCCGTCCGAGGGCGGCTTCGTCGGGATTGGATCCGTGCACGTGGTGTTGACAGATCGGGTCCCGCGCACTGGGAGCATCCGAACCGCGTCAGGTCCGGAAGGAAGCAGCGCTAAGGATTCCCTCCCAGGTGCCGCGGTACCGCCCGATCCGAGCCGGCGACACGGACACCTCCGGTGAGGCTGGTTCGAAGGCGGAGCGCGCGACCGGGCACTTCTCGCTGACGCGAGAAGTGCCTACGCAAGGACTCGTTTCAGTGTGGCGACGCGGACCGGGCCCAGTCCGCGGACCGTCAGCAGATCCTTGTCTTCGGCTTGGGCGATGGCAGCGACCGATCCGAATCGGTCCACGAGCTCTGCTGCCGTGGCAGGCGAGACTCCGGGGACGAGCGCGAGCAGGGAGGCGGGCGTGCACGCCGACAGACGCCTACCGCGCGGTGGAGTCGAGCGATGAATGGCGCGGAGCGCGATGGCGTGGAGCCATTCCGCCGTGTCGCGGCTACTCACGGACCAGACGATCCGTATGTCGCTCGCCGCTACAGCCAGGAGAGCACCCCGCACTCCATGCCTCGGGAGACGGCCGGCGTAGAGGTTGCGACCCTCGATCAGCAGGTATCGCGCGTCGAACGTCGATCGCATCGCACGCGACCTGGCGCCAGATCCGACTGTTGGCGATTGACGCGTGGAGGTCGGCGATGGTCTTTCGTTCGACGACGGTCGACGTCCCGATCACATAGTCGCCGACCGTCAGCGATCGATACCCGACGAGGATGCCGAGGCTCCGCAGGTGGCCGGGTACACCAGATGGCCGCTCACCGTGGTCAACGAGTATCGTCAGCGGCAATGCCATTCGCTGCGAAGAATCGCGTGACAACCCGCGCGTCTTTGTGCCAAGACCGTGCCGAGTCCATGCGTAGGCTCTTTTCGACCGTAGGGAGAAAAGTGCCTTGACGGCGCTCTACAGAACGTACCGCCCTCAAGACTTTGAGGAGGTCGTCGGGCAGGAGGCCGTCGTCCGGACGCTGCGGAACGCGATCGGGCACGAGCAGGTTCGGCAGGCCTATCTCTTCGCCGGGCCGCGCGGAACCGGCAAGACCTCGATGGCCCGGATCCTCGCGAAGGCGCTCAACTGCGCGCAGGGGCCGACAGCGACGCCGGACAAGGTCTGCCACGCCTGCGTTGCGATCGCGAACGGGTCGTCGCTCGACGTGATCGAGATGGACGCCGCCTCGCAGCGTGGGATCGACGACATCCGCGAGATCCGGGAGCGGGTCGTGCTGCAGCCCGCCGAGGGGCGCTACAAGGTCTACATCCTGGACGAGGCGCACCAGCTCACCGACGCCGCCTGGAACGCGCTGCTGAAGCTGATCGAGGAGCCGCCGCCGCACCTACTCTTCGTCTTCTGCACGACCGATCTGGCGAAGGTGCTGCCTACCGTACGGTCGCGCTGCCAGACGTTCGTCTTCCAGCGCCCGCGGCTGCCCGACCTCGTGCGCCTGCTGCGGCGGGTCTGCGACGGCGAGGGCATCGACGCGCCCGACGCCGCGCTGGCGCTCGTCGCGCGGGGCGCGCGCGGCTCGTTCCGCGACGCCGTCTCGACCCTCGATCAGCTCGCGGCCGCCACGGAGCAGCAGGTGACGGTGCAGGCCGTGCTGCAGCTGCTCGGCGCCGTCGAGGAGGATTCGCTCTTCCGGCTCTGCGACACGGTCGTCGACCGGGACACCGCCGGCGCGCTCGTCTTCGTCGAGGAACTCGCTGAGCAGGGCCAGGATCTCGGCCGCCTCGTCACCGACCTGCTCGAGCACCTCCGCCACCTGCTGCTCGTCCAGCACATGGGACACGTGCCCGAGTCGCTGCCCGTGACGGAGGAAACGCGCGAACGGCTCCGCGAGCAGGCGAACCAGCTGCCGCAGGCCACCGTGCTCCGGCTCGTCGACCTGCTCGCGGTGGCGGTCGACGACATGCGGCAGGGCGGCGACCCGCGGCTGCCGCTCGAGCTCGCGCTCGTGAAGGTGACGCGGCCGCAGTCGGACCTCCAGCAGGAGTCGCTCGCCTTTCGGGTCGAGCGCCTCGAAGAGCGGCTGGCACACGCACCGACGGTGCCCGTCGCGGGCGATGGGCCGCCGGTGCCTGCCTCACCCCGGCCCGCCGCCGAGGCCCCGCAGCGCGTCGAGGAACGGCCGCCGCTCGAGCTCGAGCAGCTCCGCGACGCCTGGCAGCGCACCGTCCTCCCGGCCGTCCACGCCCGTTCGATCCCGGTCGAGACGCTGCTGCAGCAGGCTCGGCCGTCGTCGCTCGACGCCGACACGCTCACGTTGGAGTTCGCGTCCTCGGCCGACTTCCACCGCCGCCAGGTCGAGGAGCCGAAGAACCTCGCGATCGTACGCGACGCTCTCTACGAGGTGACCGGACGCAAGCTGGCGGTCGCGACCGAGCTCGGCGAGGGCGACGACGAACCGGGCGAAGCCGAGGAGGGCACGCTCTCGGAGGACGACCTGATCTCGATGTTCAAGGACACCTTCGACGCCCGCGAAGTGGAGGACCAGAACTAATGGACATGAACAAGCTCATGCGCCAGGCCCAGCAGATGCAGGAGCAGATGCTGCAGATGCAGGAGGAGGCGAAGAACGAGGTCGTCGAGGCCTCGGCCGGCGGCGGCATGGTCACCGTGAAGGCCAACGGCGCCGGCGAGATCGTCGCCGTGGCGATCGACCCGGCCGCCATCGACCCCGACGATCCCGACCTGCTCGGCGACCTCGTCCTGGCCGCGACCAACGAGGCGCTCCGGTCCGCGCAGGCGCTCGTCGAGAACAAGATGAAGGGCATGCTGCCGCCCGGCCTCTCCGGCCTCGGGCTGCCCGGGATGTAGTCCGAAGGCGACAGTTACGCTGCGGCCGTGCTCAGCCCGGCCGTCGACAACCTGGTCGCACAGCTGACGCGGCTACCGGGAATCGGCACCCGCACCGCGCAGCGTCTCGCGTTCCACCTGCTGTCCGCACGACAGGAGGACGCGCTCGCGCTCGCCGCAGCCATCGAGGAGGTGAAAGAGCGTGTGCGCTTCTGCGCCGAGTGCGGCAACCTCACCGAGGAGGAGCTCTGTGCCATCTGCACCGACGCGCGCCGCGACCGCAGCGTCGTGTGCGTCGTGGAGCAGCCTGCCGACCTCGTATCGCTCGAGCGGACGCACGAGTTCCGCGGGCTCTACCACGTCCTGGGCGGCTCGCTGTCGCCGCTGGACGGGGTCGAGCCGGAGCACCTGCGGCTCGCCGAGCTGCTGAGGCGCGTCGAGTCGGGCGGTGTCGAGGAGGTCGTCCTCGCCACCAACCCGAACATGACGGGCGAGGCGACGGCCGCCTACGTCGCGGAGCGCCTGCGCGGTCGTGTGCGCGTGACTCGGCTCGCCAGCGGTCTCCCGGTGGGCGGCGACCTCGAATACGCGGACGAGGTGACGCTCGGCCGTGCACTCGCGGGTCGGCGGGAGATGTAGCGCTACGAGAAAAAGGTCGCAAATTGCGGCAACTCGCGCCAGACGGGCTTGCGCCGATCAGGCTCGATCCGTAGGGTTGCACTAGCTGAACCGACGGGCTCTCGGGTTCGTCGGTTCGGCCTTTTTTGTGCCTTTTTTCGGGCTGTGCGGCCGGGGCACGTGCCTACACTGTCGCGATGGCCGCCATCGACTACGAGGCGATTCCGGCCGTCGAGCGGGACGAGGCGACAGGGGCTACGCAGACCGGCACGGTGGTCATGAAGTTCGGCGGCACGTCCCTCGCCACGCCGGAACATCTGCGCGCGGTCGCCCGCCGCCTGGTGGCGGCGCGGGAGCGCGGCGACCGTGTCGTCGGGGTGCTCTCGGCGATGGGCGGCACCACCGACGAGCTGATCGACCTCGCGGCGCAGGTGTCGCCGACGCCCCACCCGCGCGAGCTGGACATGCTCGTCTCGGTGGGCGAGCGAGTCTCGTGCGCCCTCGCGGCGATGGCGATCCACGACCTCGGGCACGAGGCAATCTCGCTCACCGGCTCGCAGGCGGGCATCGTCACCGACACCGCGCACACCAGGGCCAAGATCGTCGAGGTGCGGGCGAGGCGAATCCACGAGGCACTCGACGGCGGCCGCGTCGTCCTCGTCGCCGGCTTCCAGGGTGTCTCGACGAGCTACGAGGTGACGACGCTCGGCCGCGGCGGGTCGGACACGACGGCGGTCGCGCTCGCCGCCGCGCTCGGCGCCGATCACTGCGAGATCAACACGGACGTGCACGGGGTCTTCACCGCCGACCCTCGGCTGGTCCCCGGCGCGCGCAAGCTCGAGCTTCTGACCTTCGACGAGATGCTCGAGATGGCCTCGTCCGGCGCGCGTGTCCTGGCGACGAGGTCGATCGAGGTCGCGCGCAGCCACGTCGTCAGCCTGCACGTTCGCTCTAGCTTCGAGGACGGCGCCGGCACCTGGATCCGTGAGGAGGACGAGATGCTCGAGAAGGCGCTGATCTCCGGAGTCGTCCACCAGCGCGAGGAAACGGTCTACCGCGTGGTGGGTGTCCACCCCGCCCGCCTGTTCGGCACGCTCGCGGACGCCGGAGTCAACGTCGACACGATCCTGCAGACGGGGCCGGAGATCGTCTTCTCGGCGCCCGTCGAGGATCGCGCCGACGCCGAGCGTGCCCTCGACGCCCTCGACGTCCGCTGGAGCGCGCGCGACGACCTCGGCAAGGTCAGCCTCGTCGGGGCGGGCATGAAGAGCCATCCAGGCGTCGCCGCCAAGACCTTCGCGACGCTCGAGGCCGAGGGCATCGAGGCGGCGGTCGTGAGCACCTCGCCGATCAAGATCGCATGCCATGTCGCGAGCGTGGACGTCGACCGGGCGGTCCGAGCCCTGCACAAGGCCTTCGAGCTTGGCTAGGACGCCTCGCATCGGCGTCGTCGGCGCCACCGGCGCGGTCGGCACGATCACGCTGCAGCTTCTGCGCGAGCGCGGCTGGGACGACGTTCGCGCCTTCGCCTCCGCCCGCTCGGCCGGCCGTGACCTCGGCGCAGGCGTGGTCGTCGAGGAAGCCACGCCCGAGGCACTCGAGGCGGGCGGGCTCGATCTCTGCCTCTTCTCCGTCGGGGCCTCCGCCAGCCGGGAGCTCGTGCCGCACGCCGTCGAGGGCGGCGCGGCGGTCATCGACAAGTCGGCGGCCTACCGGCTCGTGGACGGGGTACCGCTCGTCGTGCCGGAGGTCAACGGCGAGCGCGCCGCCGAACACGCCGGCATCGTCGCCAATCCCAACTGCTGCGCCATCCCGCTCACCTGCACGCTGAAGCCGCTCCACGACGCGGCGGGACTCGTGCGCGTGCGGGTGGCGACCTACCAGTCCGTCTCCGGCGCGGGCGCGCAGGCGATGGACCGGCTGCGGGCGGAGACGCCCGACGAGCACGATCTGCGCATGGACTGGAGCTTCGACGGCGTCGAGTTCGACGAGGAGGCGAAGCTCCGCGACGAGACGCGCAAGATCCTGGAGCTTCCGGAGCTCCCCGTCAGCGCGACGTGCGTGCGCGTGCCGGTCATGGTTGGGCACGCCGAGGCGGTCTGGATCGAAACGGAGCAGCCGCTGTCGGCCGACGAAGCTCGGACGATCCTGTCCGGCGCCCCGGGCCTTCGTGTCGACGACGTCCCCACGCCGGGCCAGGCCGCCGGAGGCGACGACGTGCTGGTGGGCCGCATCCGGAGCGACCCGACCGTCGAGCGCGGGCTGGTGCTGTTCGTCGTCGGCGACAACCTGCGCAAGGGCGCCGCGCTGAACGCCATCCAGATCGCCGAGCTGCTTCTCGCCGCGTGATCGCCGCGGCGGCCTTCAGCGCGCTGGCGCTGCTCGTCGGCGCTCCGACCGCGACGCCGGCGCAACCTGCCACCCTCGTCGCGGTCGGCGACGCGGCCTCGTGCGATGTCGAGACAGACAGCGACGTCGCCGACACCATCGCACGCATCCCGGGCACCTTCGCCGTGCTCGGTGACATCGTCTACGAGCGGGGGACGGCCGACGAGTACCGACGCTGCTACGCGCCGGTGTTCGGCCGGTTCTGGCGCCGGACCAAGGCGGCGCTCGGCAACCACGAGTACGGAACGGGGAACGCGGACGCCGCGATCGCGTACTTCCGGCTCCCGCGCACCGGGTGGTACAGCTACGAGCGCGGCGCGTGGCACGTCGTCGTGCTCAACTCGAACTGCTCGCAGATCGGCGGCTGCCACGCAGGCTCCGCGCAGGAGCGCTGGCTGCGCCGCGATCTCGCCGCGCACCCTTCTCGGTGCACCCTCGCCTACTGGCATCACCCGCGGTGGAGCTCCGGGCTGCACGGACCGGACGCCACGATGGCGCCGCTCTGGCGGACCCTCGCCAATGCCCGCGCCGACGTCGTCCTCGCCGGCCACGACCACCACTACGAGCGTTTCGCGCCGATCGACGGCATGCGCTCCTTCGTCGTCGGCACCGGCGGCCGAAGCCACTACCCCGTGCTGGTGCGCCGGCGCGGGAGCGAAGCCGTGAACGACCGCGTGTTCGGTGTGCTTCGCCTCACGTTGCGAGCCGCCTCGTACGACTGGCGGTTCGTACCCGTCGCCGGCGCCACCTACGCGGACGCCGGCAGCAGTCGCTGTCGTTAGGAGGGTTGGCGGAACGTCGCTCGTCGGCGGGGTGCGCTGGCCGCGGCGAGGCAAGGACGCAGGGAGCGTCCATATGCAGACATATGGACGCGACTGAGGACGCCGCATCGCCGCGGCCAGCGCGGCCCGACGGCACAGCTCGATGTTTCGCCAGACCCTCCTAGCTCGGGCGGCCGAGCAGTCCGAATGTCACACGGCGCAACCGCGCGCGGCGTCGCTCGAGCGCCAGCCTTCGCTCCTCCTGACGACGTTGGAGCTCTTGCACAAGGCCCTGGATGTCGAGGCGCATCTCGCGCACGATGCCGCGAAGCTCAGCGGCCTGGTCAGGTGTCATCCTCGTCCTCCTCCTCACCGTCGTCGCCCTGCAGCAGCGACTCGATGCGATCGAGCTGTTCGCTCAACCGCATCAGAGTTTGCATGATCAACACGAAATCGTCGTGAGCGTCGTAGGCGTCCGGCCGCCGTCGCCGCATCGAACGAGCATGCGGTAGGGCGGCGTCGCCCGCCAGATGGCCGCTACGGACGGGGCGGCACCGGCACCGGCTGCGGTGCGAAGGCCTCCTTCAGCCGGCGCAGTACGCTCGCGCGCGTTCCCTCGAGCACCGGCTGCAACCCACCCAACTCGAGCCTGGCAAGCTCGACAGGACCCTGCGAGCGGACGGTGAAGAACCCCAGGTCGCCCAGGAAGTCGCGCGGGAAGACCGTGCGGTGCACGAGAAAGCGCTCGTACCTCGACTCGCCCTCCGGGTAGCGATAGGCGAACGCCTCGAGAGCGGTGGCGCCGCGGTCGCGGGCATCCCCGATCGCGGCCAGGAAGAGCGACTGCTCGACCCAGGGCGCGGCGCCGGCGACGAGGTACGCGCACGTGATCAGCGCGGCGTCGTCCGACGGCGGGCCTGCGGGCAGGTCGGCCGCCCGCGGGAAGAGAGCGGCGGGCCCGTACTGCATCGACCCGAGCGTCCGACCGTCGTCGAGGTAGAGCACACCCCAGGCTCCCCAGCCGTCCTCGGCGCGTTCGATCCAGCGCTCCTTGTCGGGCGTGCGTGTCCCCCGCGACTGCCACCAGATGCACTCGTGGCAGACGACCGGCGCCCGCTGCAGCGTCGCGCCCGTGAGGCCTTCGACGCGGGCGGGCATCAGCCGGGCGGCGGTTCGATCTCGTCGACGACGACGTCGACGGCCGCCGGTGTGACGTCCGCCATCCGCCCCAGGTACGCACTGACTCGACGCTGCACCTCCGAGCCGAGCGCGGGCACGTCCGCGCCCCATTCAACGGCGAGGTGCAGCTCGACCTCGAGCGTGCCCTCGTCCTGCACGATGCGGACGCCGCGGTGGCGGTGAAGCGAGCTCTCCACCAGTCCGCGCACGCCCGTGACCTCGCGCGCGGCGTCCGCGGCGTAGCTGGCGAGGATGTCCGGCGAGATGACCGAATGACCTTCCACGGCTCGATTCTAGGAGGGTTTGGCGGAGCGTCGGCGCTCGGCGTCAGCCCACGACGCGCAGGACGAGCTCCGTCGCCTCGGGACGCGCGAAGAACCGGAACGGCACGAAGGTCGTCCCGAGGCCCGGCGAGAGGTGGAGCACCGTGTCGCCTTCGTGGTAGAGGCCCTCGCGAACGCGCGCCCCCGGATGCGCGAGCAGCAGCTTGCCGCCCGGATACGGAAGGCAGATCTGCCCGGCGTGGAGGTGCCCCGCGAGCACGAGGTGGAACGCGCCAGGCGGCAGCCGCCGCACGACGTTCGGGAAGTGACAGAGCAGGATCCGCAGCGCCGCCTCCGGATCGACGAGCCGGTGCGGCCGCGACAGGCCTCGCGAGTACGACCGTGGATCCACCCCGACGATCTGGACCCGCGCACCGGCGATTTCCACGGTCGACGACGAGTCGGCGAGCAGCGTCGCACCGTCGAAGTCGCCGAGCTCGACCGGCTGCGAGAACGGGTCGCGGCTCCGGGCGTAGTCGTGGTTCCCGAGCACCACGAACGGCCGCTCGAGGCGGGCGAGCAGCCGGTGCAGCGCCGGCACGCCACGCCGGCGCGAGACGAGGTCGCCGGTCACGCAGACGAGCTCCGGCCGGCGCTCCCGCACCCACTCGACCCCTGCCTCGACGGCGGTCGTGCCGCGCGACGGCACGCCCAGATGGAAGTCGGAGAGATGTGCCACGCGCACGCCGTCCAGGGCCGGCGGCAAGCCCGGGACCGGCACGTCGAGCACCCGTCGCCGCAGCCAGCCGGCCTCGTACCAGCCCCACGCGGCACCTACCGCCGCCAGGGCGGCCGCCGCACCCACGGCTGCGCGCGCGCTCAGATGGTTGATGCCATGAGATCGTCCGTTTCGGGGCGCGAGCTGGCCGCTCTGGGCCGCGGCGGCTGGCCGTCGCCGATGCCGGACGCATCTGTGGCGGCCTGGCGACGCGAAGCGCAGGCGCCCGGCTGCGGGCCGAAGGCCCGTTGCCCGGCGTCGGAGCGTCCCAGACACGCCAGATCGCGCATCCGGACGCGCGAGATCGTGGCATCAACCATCTAAACCGCCAGCTTGTCCATCATGGGCGCCACGGGCACGACGTGGCGCTTGAAGCGCAGCTCGGCCTCCTGGAAGCCCGCCGCCACGCCGATCAGCTGCGACAGGTGCAGGATCGGCATCGCGAAGTCCTTCCCGGTCGTGGCCTTGAGCTTCGACTGCCACGCGTCGAGGGACAGGTGGCACAGCGGGCACGGGGTCACGATTGCGTCCGCCCCGGCCTCCTTCGCCTGCTCGATCGGCTGGATCAGCTCGCCGAGCGCCGTCTCCTCGCGCGCCTGGATGATGGGGAAGCCGCAGCACTTGATCTTGGCCGGGTAGTCGACCGCCTCGCCGCCGCAGGCCTCGATGATCCGCTCGAGCGACGAGGGCCGGTCCGGGTCTTCGAAGCCGAGCAGCTTCGAAGGCCGCAGGATCTGACAGCCGTAGAACGGCGCGATTCTCAGCCCCTTGAGGCCACGGTGCGCCGTCGCCTTGAGCAGCTCGTAGCCCTCGCCCTCGGCGACGAGCCACAGGAAGTGCCGGACGTCGACCGTGCCGTTGTACGGCGGCACGCCGACCTCGTTCAGGTTCTTCGACACCCGCTCGCGCAGCCGCTCGTCGCCCTGCAGCTGGTGATTCGCCTGGCGGAGGTTGAGCGTGCAGACGTTGCACACGGTCATCAGCGTGTCGCAGCCGGTCGCCTCCGCGTAGGCGAGGATGCGGGCGTTGAGGTGGAGGTAGTAGTCCGGCTCGGCCTCGTGGATGTCGCCGGCGCCGCAGCACGTGACCGCATCGAGCTCGACCAGCTCGTAGCCCACCTTCGGCGCCAGGGCGCGCGTCGAGATATCGAGCTCCTTGGCCGAGAGCGAGGCCAGGCAGCCTTTGTAGTAGGCGACGCGGTTCACGGCTTCGCCTCCTCCTCGTCGCCGTCCTCGCCCGGCAGGAAGGGACGCGGGAACGAGCCCTCGCCGTACGGGTCGACCTCCTCGCCGCCGTGGGCATGCTCGAGCCGGGACAGCGCGTGCTCGCCCTGCACGATGCCGGCCGCCCCGTCGCGCCCCTGCTCCTTGACGAGGTCGAAGAGCGCGCGCGACTCTTTGACGCCCTCCGCCACGTGCGGGGGCACCGGCACGGGCACCTTGCCGTGCCGCATCAGGCCCATCGCGAACTTCATCTGCTTCACCGACGCGACGATCCCCTGGGTCTTCGGCACGAGCTCGGTTTCGCGCAGCCAGCCCGTGGTCTTCGCCGAGACGACGAACCAGCGGGCGTGCTTCGCGCCCATGTCCTCGTCGATGCCGTGCTTCATCGCCTCGGCGCCGAGCTTCGCGATCGCGTCGCGCGGGTCGACGCCCTTGGGGCAGCGCTCGTTGCAGAAGTAGCAGCGCGTGCAGTCCCAGATGCCGTGCTCGCCGCTGTAGGCGTCGAGACGCTCGGCGGTCGCCGCATCGCGCGCGTCGCCCACGAAGCGCATGCCCTTGGCGAGCGCCTGCGGGCCGAGGAACTGCGGGTCTGACTCCATCGAGTTGCACTCGGAGACGCAGCAGCCGCAGTTGATGCAGAGCGATTCCTTGTGGATGACGTTCATTCGCTCCTGCGAGACGACGTACTCCTTGCCGTCCTGCGGCTGGTCGTAGCCGGGCTGGAGGTACGGCTTCATCGCCTTGAACTTCGTCCAGAACGGCTCCATGTCGACGACGAGGTCCTTGACGATCGGCATGTTGCCCATGGCCGAGATCACCGGGACGTGGCCCGACCGCGCGATGTCGTACATGCGCGTCTTGCACGCCAGGACGGCGGCGCCGTCCATGCGCATGCCGCAGGAGCCGCAGATCATCATGCGGCAGCTCTTGCGATACGCGAGCGAGCCGTCGACCTGGTCCTTGATCAGGTCGAGGACGTCGAGCAGCGTCACCCACTCGGGCGCCGCCACCTCGTACTCGGTCAGAGCCCGCTCGCCGCTCGACGGATCGAACCGCCAGATCTTGAGCGCGACGTCGATCGTCTTCTCGGGAGCGTGTGCTGTCGGCTCGACGGCCATCAGTACGTCCGCTCCTGCGGCTGCCACTTGGTCATGGTCACCGGCTTCCAGTCGAGGGTCGGTCGCCCGTCATCCCAGGTCACGAGCGTGTGCTTGAGAAAGTTCTCGTCGTCGCGGTCCGGGAAGTCGTGCGGGCGCGCGTGGGCGCCCCGGCTCTCCTTGCGGGCGATGCCGCAGACGACCATGCACGCGGCGAGCTCGAGGAGGAACTCGAGCTCGAGCGCCTGTGTCAGGTCGGTGTTGAAGACGTCCCCCTTGTCCTCCACGACCACGTCCTCGTACCGCTCGCGCAGGCCCGCGACGATCTCGCCCTGCTCGAGCATCTGGTCCTCGCGACGGAAGACGCCGAAGTTCTCGTGCATCGTGCGCGCCAGCTCGTCGCGGATCTGCCACGGCCGCTCCCCGGACGTGCGGTCGAGCAGGCGCTTGAGGTCGCGCTCGGCATCCGAGAGCTGCGACGGCGGCACCGCGACGGTCGTGTTCGCGAGTGCCCACTCGGCGGCATGCCGGCCGGCGCGCCTGCCGAAGGTGATCGTCTCCATGAGCGCATTGCCGCCGAGCCGGTTGGCACCGTGGACGGAGACGCACGCGACCTCGCCGGCGGCGTAGAGGCCCTCGAGCGTCGTCTGCCCCCAGACGTCCGTGTCGACGCCGCCCATGTGGTAGTGGGCGCCCGGACGAACGGGAATCGGTGTCTGGATCGGGTCGATCCCGGCGAACACCATCGAGAGCTCGCGAGTACCGGGCAGGCGCTCGATGATCTTCTCGGCGCCGAGGTGGCGCAGGTCGAGCAGCACGTTGCCGTCGACGCCGCGACCCTCGTCGATCTCGGTCTGCTCCGCGCGGGAGATGACGTCCCGGGACGCGAGCTCCATCGCGTTCGGGGCGTACCGCTTGAGGAAGCGCTCTCCGCTGGAGTTGAAGAGGTAGGCGCCTTCCCCACGGCACCCTTCGGTGATCAGCACACCCGTCGGCGAGAGCGTCGTCGGGTGGAACTGCATCATCTCCATGTCCTTCAGGGGCACGCCCGCACGAAGCGCCATGGACATCGCGTCGCCCGTGCACGAGTACGCATTCGTGGTCCCCACGTACAGCCGTCCCGCGCCGCCGGTGGCGAGGATGGTCGTCTTCGCGCCGATTGCCTTCAGGCCGCCGTGCAGGAGATCCCACGCGATCACGCCCTGGCAGCGGTCGTCGTCCACCACGAGCCGCCAGCCGAAGAACTCCTCGTAGACGAGGATGTCGCGCTTGACGAGCTGCTCGTAGAGCACCTGGATCAGGACGTGCCCGGTGATGTCCGCGGCGTACGCGGTGCGCGGCGCGCCTGCCGCTCCGAACGGACGCTGGGCGATCCGGCCGTCCTCGGTCCGGGAGAAGACCGCGCCCCAGTTCTCCAGTTGGTACACGTCGCCGGGCGCCTCGTTGCAGAGGATCTCGATCGCGTCCTGGTCGCCGAGGTAGTCCGAGCCCTTGACGGTGTCGAACGCGTGGGTCTCCGGAGAGTCCTCGCTGGCGTTGCCGAGCGCCGCGTTGATGCCGCCCTCGGCCGCGCCCGAATGGCTTCGGGTCGGGTGCAGCTTCGAGACGATCGCCACGTCCGCTCCCGCGTCGTGCGCCTCGATGGCCGCGCGCATGCCGGCGCAGCCGGCGCCGATCACGAGGACGTCGTGCTTGAAATCGGCCACCGCGCCTGACGCTACCCGATCCGCCGGAAGCAGTGCGTCAGCCGGGAGGGCGCCTGCTCAGAGCATTGCGCCCTCGCCGTCGAAGATGGCGTCGACTGTGAGTCTCCCACCCGACACCACGGCCGTCGCTGTCCACGAGCCGTCGCCGCGAAGTCGCTCGTAGGCGTGGTCGCCGCCCGTGACCCGCCAGGCGCCCTGCCCCGAGTAGACGCCGTGCCGGAGGGCGCGGAAGACGCCGTCGTAGGCGATCGCGATCTGTCCCGCAGAGCCGGCGAACGACTCGGCCCCGTGGACGACGACCGGCGCGCGTCCGCTCGTGCCGAGGCCGGAAAAGCGGTCGAGCGGGCCAAGCACGCCGCTGTCCGCAACGAGCCCGGTGGCCACGAACGTCCCCGCCGTTCCGTCGGTCGCGGGTGTGAGGTGGGCGGCGATGCGAAAGCGGCTGGGCGGCGGATCGGACTCGATCGGCCGCAGGGCAGGTCTCCGGTTCTCCTTGGGGCCGGGAGCCGCAGGAAGCGCGAGCATCGGTGGTCTCTCCTTTCGAGCGCTCGGAACGAGGTCGATGAAAGCTGTGGCCGCCCGGCGAGACCGGGCGGCCACGCCCCCGTCCCTCACCGCAGGCAGATCACCTGCAGCGTCCCCGAGACCCCGGTCGAATCCGAGAAGTTCGCGAGGTAGATCCGCCAGCCCGCTCCGTCGCTCGAGGGCAACGAGTCGACCGGCATCACCAGCGCCGCCGAGTCGTACGTGAAGCCGCCACTCACGGCTTTCTCGCCTGCAGCACACGCGACCGAGAACTCACGCTGCTCGCGCGGGTTGAGCGTGAACGGACCGGTGCGCACGGTGACAAGCCCAGCTGCGCTGCTCGCGGGGCCGGCCTTGGCCGCCGCCTCGGCCGTCAGCTGCGCGGCTGTCTTGCCGCCGAGCTTCTTCGCGTTGTCCGAGACCTTCGCCTTGTCGGCCGAGAGCGCCCGCTTGGCGAGCGGCACAACTGTTGCCGCGACCGCCGAGCCACCGAGTGAGACGAAGAGCGCGAGCATCGCGATCGCGATGGCCGGGCTGGGACGAAACCTGCTCATGAGTCCTCCTTGTGCGTTCGGATCGATGTCTCGAAGATCACTCGGCGCGCTCATCGGGCACTCATCGTCGGCTCATGTCCCGCATGACGGGCGGGCCGTGGGCCCCCGCCGGCACCCCGCAACGACTGTTGGACAACGATCGGAGCAGAGGGCCGGGAGCGTTCCACCACACTCCCGACCCCGCTCCACGCGAAGGCGGCTGCGAGCGCCAGCAGTCCCAGACCGACGCTCGCGCGCATGCGGTTGCTCCCCACCCGCCCCTCGCTACCTGAGGCAGACCGCACAGAGCGTTCCAGTCATCTGGCTCGTCGCGTCCGACGAGATGCTCATGGAGGTCCGCCAGTCCTCGCCGTCCCTGCGGGCCGGCTGTCCCAGCTGTGGCCGAAGCTGACCGTGGGTTTCCGGCAGCACCCTGGTCGGAGCCGCTCATACAGCGCTCATCCGCGGCTCGCGCCGCCACCGCAGCCGGCATCCCGCCGCGCGGAAGGCGTCGATCGCGGCGAGGTACTGCTGGATCTCGGCGATCAGCGAGTCGATGTCGATGTGGGCCGGGCGCTGACTCATGGCGCCAGCGTCGAGCGCGCCGCTCATCGGCCGCTCACGGCGTGGTCATCGGCGTGCCTAGGCGCGACTCGTAACCCGTGTTACAACCGCCAAATGCAGTTCCTCCTCCTCGGCCCGGTGGAGGTACGAGACGAAGGCCGTTCGCTGCCGCTGCCGCGCCGCCAGCAACGTGCGCTGCTCGCAGCGCTGCTCGTGCGCGCCGGCGAGGTGGTCTCCACCGACCGCCTGGTCGACGAGCTCTGGGGCGAGCACCCGCCCGCCTCGGCGGTCGGCTCGCTGCAGAACGCGATCTCACAGCTGCGCAAGACGTTGGGCCCGGAGCTCGTGCGGACGCAGCCGCCGGGCTACGTGCTCGCGGTCGACCCTGACGCGGTCGACGCGCGACGCTTCGAGCGGCTGCTCAGCGAGTCAGCGGGTCAGGAGCCGGCGACGCGGGCGGCGACCCTCCGGGAGGCGCTCGCCCTCTGGCGCGGGCCTGCGCTCGCCGACCTCGCGAACGAGCCCTGGGCCGAGACGGAGGCCGCCCGGCTCGAGGAGCTGCGTCTCACCGCGCTCGAGGAGCGGATCGAGGCCGAGCTCGAGCTCGGCCGCCACGCGGCGCTCGTGGCCCAGCTGGAAGCGCTCGTCGCCGAGCACTCGCTGCGTGAACGGCTCTGGCGGCAGCTCGCGCTGGCGCTGTACCGGAGCGGACGGCAGGCGGAGGCGCTCGAGGCATGCCGGTCGGCGACCAGCGCGCTCGACGAGCTCGGGCTGGAGCCTTCGGCGGCGCTGCGGCAGCTCGAGCGCGACATCCTGCAGCAGAGCACGGCCCTTACGGCACCTGCCCTCGAGGCCGAAGACCAGGTTGCGCCGGAGGCCGGCGGCGAACGGCGCGTCGTCTCCGTGCTGGCCGCGTCGATGCCCGAGCACGAGGATCCGGATGCCTTGAGGGCCGCGCTGGAACGCGTGCTCGAGGCGGCGAACGCGGCCGTCGGGCGCCACGGCGGCGAGCTCGAGCGCTTCGGCCCCGAAGGGCTGGTGGCGGTCTTCGGCGCCGAGAGCAGCCGCGAGGACGACGCACTGCGCGCCGTGCGTGCAGGGCTCGAGCTCCACCAGACGGCCGGCGTGGATGTCGGCGTCGCGACGGGCGAGGCGGTGGTCGCCGAGGAGCCTCGCGTGGCTGGCGCGGCTGTGGCCCGCGCGGCCGGGCTCGCACGATCGGGCTCGGGCGTGCTGCTCGACCCGCGCACGTACGAGCTCGTCCGCGAGACGGTCACCGCCGAGCCGGCCGGGCCGCTCGCCCGCGTGCTTGCCGTCGCGACGGCCCGTCCCGAGGGCGGACTGGATGCGCCGCTGGTCGGCCGTGAGCCAGAGCTCGCCCGGCTGCGCGCCTCGTTCGACACGGCACGGGAAGAAACCCGGTGCGTTACCGCGCTCGTCACGGGCGAGCCGGGCATCGGCAAGACACGGCTCGCCCGCGAGCTGGTGCGCTCGCTCGACGCCACCACGCTCATCGGCCGCTGCGTCGCCTACGGTGAGGGCGCAACGTTCCTGCCCGTCGTCGAGGCGTTGCACGGGGTCGACGTCCGGCTCGCCGAGGACGACCTGGTCGAGCGGCGGATCGAGGGCCTCGCCGGGGCACAGGAGCCCGGCACCCTGGGCGAGTCGTACTGGGCGATTCGACGGCTGCTCGAGGCGTTGGCACGCGCGCGGCCGGTCCTGCTGCTGCTCGACGACATCCACTGGGCCGAGCCGGCGCTGCTCGACCTCGTGGAGTACCTGCGCGATCGCGTGACCGATGCCCCACTTCTCGTCGTCTCCCTCGCGCGGCCCGAGCTGCTCGACGAAAGGCCGGGCTGGTCGCTGGACGCACTGCGGCTCGAGCCGCTCGACGAGGACGAGACGCGGGAGCTCGTCGCGAACACCGCGGCGGGGCTCGAGGAGGAGACCCGCGAGCGCATCGTCGTCCTGGCGGAAGGGAACCCTCTCTATGCCCAGCAGCTTGCCGCGTTCGCGGCCGAGTCGGGCAAGGCCCTCGAGCCCGGCGCCATGCCGGCGTCGATCGATGCCGTGCTCGCCGGCCGCCTCGGCCGCCTCGAAGCCGGCGAGCGCGCGACGCTGCAGCGCGCGGCGGTCGTCGGCCGCGAGTTCTCGCGCGGCGCTGTCGCCGCGCTCGCGCCGCCCGACCTGGCCGTCGACGCCCATCTGCTCGCGCTCACCCGGCGCGGCTTCGTCCGCCCGCTGCCCGACCCGCTGCCCGGCGACGACGCCTACCGCTTCCACCACGTTCTGGTCCGAGACGCCGCCTACGCGACGCTGACGAAGGAGCAGCGCGCCGATCTCCACGAGCGTGTTGCCGACTGGCTCGACCGTGACGGCCCCGGCGACGACGCCATTGTCGGGTACCACCTCGAGCACGCTGTGCTGCTGCGGCGAGATACCGGCCTGAGGGCTGACGACCTGGCACGCTCGGCCGGCGAGCGCCTCGGTGCAGCGGGGATCCTCGCCTGGGCGCGCAGCGATGGTCGGGCGGCGCTCGGCCTCCTCGAGCGGGCCCGTGCTCTCACGCCGCCCGGCGGCCGGCGCGCCGAGTTCGACTACGAGCGCGCCATCGTGCTGCGCAGCGCGGCGCGGGGTGACGAAGCTGTGCTCGCGCTCAATGAGGCGCACGATGCCGCACGCGCCGTGAACGACGAGCGGATGGTGGTTCGCTCGCGGCTCGAGCTCGCAGCGATGGAGATGATGAACGGCACCATCTCGCCGGAGCAGCTCCTGGCCGAGGCAGACGACGCAATCACCACGCTGCGTCGCGAGGGCGACGACCGGGGCCTCGGGAGGGCCTCGCTGACGGTCGGGATCGCCCAGAATCTTCGCTGCGAGAATCGTCTCGCACAGGAGGCCTCGAGCCTGGCGCTCGAGCACTATCGGCTTGCGGGGTTCGCAACGTCCGCGGCCATGTCCACGTACGTCCTGGCGCTCTTCTACGGCCCGACGCCGGTGCCGGACGGAATCGGCGAATGCGAGGCATTGCTTCAGGCGGCGGCCGATCGCGGATCGGAGGCCAACATTCTGTCCGCGCTCGGGGCGTTCCAAGGGTTGGCCGGGCGTCTCGACGATGCTCGTCTGGCGGCCGAACGCGTGCGGACGATGTACGACGACCTCGGGATGACGTTGGCGGACCCCACCGGGCTCGCCCAGCTGCAGCTCGTCGTGGAGAGCGCGAACGGGTGCACGGAGGAAGCGGCGCAGATCGCACGCGCGAGCCTGCATGAGTTGCTCCTGCTCGGCGAGCACCCCTGGGCCGCGACACGCGCGGCCCATCTCGCGGCACTCGAGCTCGATCTCGGCAACCACGATGCCGCCGTAGCTGCGATTGCCGTTGCGCAGCAGCACGCCCTTCCCCATGACAAGGTCATGGAGCTCCTGAACCCCGCTGTCGAGGCACGAATCCTGGCGCGGCAGGGCGACCATGCGAAAGCCCAGCGTCTCGCTCGCGCAGCGGTCGCGGCCGGCCAGGAAACGGACGCGGTGCTCGACCGGGCGCAAACGCTCATGGCGCTGGCTGAAGTCCTCGTGGCCGCGGACGAGGTCGACGACGCAGCCACCGCGGTGCGGGAGGCGGAGCGGCTGCTGCAGGCAAAAGGGTGCACGGCAGGCCTCGACCAGTTGCACAGTCGATTCGCGGAGCTGTCGGCGTCCTAGACGCGAGAAGAGCCCCTTTCGGGACTCTCCTCTCTCGTCGGCCTTGGGCTTCTAGCCGCCGCCACCGCCTCCGCTGCCGTTCGGCATGGCGCACCTCCTTCCTGTGCGCCACGCTCGGAGGGGTCGCCAACCGCGCCCCAACGGGCGGCCAACGGCTGACTAACGAGAGGAGCCGGCCGCCAGGAGCTAGGCCGTGTCGCCGCTACTGCAAACGGCGCGAGCCGGCCAGGCGGCATCGGCGAAAACCGCGCGCGGCGACGGCCGCGGCACGGGTCTTGTCGTCATGCCGCAATAGGGCTTTATATGCTCCGCCGTGGTCTGCGGCCTGCAACTCGGATCACGGGGGGTGATCATGCGTAGATCGCTCGTAAGGCGGAGTCCCGTGCTGGCGCTGCTCGTGCTCGGGCTGGTGGCATTGCTCGCCGCCGCCATCGTCGGCAACTCCGCCGCGGTCGGCACGAAGTCCGCCGCACCGGACATCACGAAGTCGTCGTTCGGCACCCTGCCGGACGGCAGCAACGTCGACCTCTACACCCTCACCAACGGGAAGGGGATGGAGGTCAAGATCATCACGTATGGCGGCATCATCCAGTCGATCCGCGTGCCGGATCGAGACGGAGATCTCGCCAACGTCGCGCTCGGCTTCGACAACCTGACCGACTACGTCGAGCGGAACCCGTACTTCGGCTGCATCACCGGGCGCTACGCGAACCGCATCGCGCTCGGCAGGTTCACGCTGGACGGCGTCACGTACCAGCTGGCCACCAACAACCCGCCGAACCATCTGCACGGCGGCGACGTGGGATTCGACAAGCGGCTGTGGGAGGCAACCGAGATCCACAAGGGGAAGTCGGTCGGACTGAAGCTGACCTACACGAGCCCGGACGGCGAGGAGAACTACCCCGGCACGCTCAAGGTCGAGGTCAAGTACCTCCTCACCCGCAAGAACGAGATCGAGATGCACTACCGGGCGACGACCGACAAGGCCACGATCGTCAACCTCACGAACCACACGTACTTCAACCTCGAGGGTGAAGGTACGAGCTCGACGTACGACCACAAGCTGACGCTCAATGCCGATCACTACACACCGGTCGACCCGACGCTGATCCCGACCGGTGCGATCGACCCGGTCGAGGGCACGCCGATGGACTTCACGGAGCCGCACGCGATCGGCGAGCGGATCCGCGACGGCAGCTTCGA
Organism: uncultured Gaiellaceae bacterium; assembly: GCA_963733065.1. Taxonomy (GTDB): domain Bacteria; phylum Actinomycetota; class Thermoleophilia; order Gaiellales; family Gaiellaceae; genus CAVTBT01. Next base: position 245,320 of record CAVTBT010000002.1, on the reverse strand, counting down.
GCAGCTCGTCATCGGCCGCGGCTACGACCACAACTGGGTCCTCAACGACTCCGGCAAGTCCAAGAAGAAGCTCTTCAAGGCCGCGAAGGTGGTCGAGCCAGACACCGGACGCGTGCTCGAGGTGCTCACCACCGAGCCCGGCATCCAGTTCTACGCCGGCAACTTCCTCGACGGCACGCTGGTCGGCACCAGCCACCAGATGTACCGCCAGGGTGACGGCTTCGCGCTGGAGACCCAGCACTATCCCGATTCGCCGAATCACGCGAACTTCCCGTCGACCGTGCTACGGCCGGGGGAGGTCTACAAGACGAGCACCACCTACAAGTTCTCCGTCAAGGGCGGAGACCACGACGACGACGATGACGACGACGATCACGACGACGACTAGCTAGATCCGCAGCAACCGGGCCCGCCTCCGCCTCGGCGCGAAGCGGGCCCGGGCTGCGCCTACTGGCGGGGACCGGCGAGCACGATGTTCTCGCCGACGTCGAACTTGGTGATGTTGGCGCGGAACATCGCGGCCAGCTCGAGCGCCTGGCGGTCGTATGCCTCGGGGTCGCGCCAGGTCGAGCGCGGTTCGAGCAGCGCCGCATCGACGCCGGGCACCGACACCGGCACGTCGAAGCCGAAGACCGCGTCCTCGCGGTAGTCGACCTCGTCGAGGTCGCCGGCCAGCGCGGCGCGGAGCAGCGCGCGAGTGGCCGCGATCGGCATCCGCGACCCCTCGCCGTACGGCCCGCCGGTCCAGCCCGTGTTCACGAGCCAGACGCCCGGCCGGTGACGGTCGAGCTTCTCGCCGAGCATCCGGGCGTAGACGGATGGTCGCTGCGGCAGGAACGGCGCGCCGAAGCAGGCCGAGAAGGTGGGCTGCGGCTCCTTCACCCCGATCTCGGTTCCGGCGAGCTTCGCGGTGAAGCCGGAGAGCAGGTAGAAGAGCGCCTGGTCGCGCGAGAGCCGAGCGATCGGCGGCAGGATCCCGAACGCGTCCGCGGTGAGGAAGACGACGGACGAGGGATGGCCGGCCCGCTTCGCCGGCAGCGCGTGGTCGATCTGCTCGAGCGGGTAGGCGGCTCGCGTGTTCTCGGTCTTCGAATCGTCGTCGAGGTCGACGGCCCCGCGCTCGTCCATGACGACGTTCTCCAGAATCGTCCCGAAGGTGCGGGTCGTGCGGTAGATCTCGGGCTCGGCCTCGGCCGAGAGCCGGATCACCTTGGCGTAGCAGCCGCCCTCGAAGTTGAAGACGCCGCCGTCGCCCCAGCCGTGCTCGTCGTCGCCGATCAGGTGGCGCTCCGGGTCCGCCGACAGCGTCGTCTTGCCGGTGCCCGACAGACCGAAGAAGATCGCCACACGGCCGCCGTCGTCGACGTTCGCCGAGCAGTGCATCGGCAGCACGCCCTCGAGCGGCAGCCGGTCGTTCATGACCGTGAAGATCGACTTCTTGATCTCGCCCGCGTAGAACGTGCCGCCGATCAGCACCTCGGTCCGGGTCGGGTGCAGGACGACGAACGTGCCGCTGCGGGTGCCGTCCGTCTCGGGGTCGGCCTCGAGGGCCGGCGCATGGAGGACGACCGCCTGCGCCTCGAAGCCCGCCAGCTCGGCCTCCTCGGGCTCGATGAACATCGTCTTGGCGAACAGCGCGTGGTACGGGCGGTCCGTGACGACACGGACGTTCAGGCGGTGGGACGGGTCGGCGCCGGCGAAGGCGTCCACGACGTAGAGACCCTCGCGCTCACTCAGGTACGCCGTGACCTTCTCGCGCAGCGCGTCGAACCGGCTCTCGGCGATCTCGGCGTTCACGTCGCCGAACCAGATCCGATCCTCGGAGCCGAGCTCGCGGACGACGAACTTGTCCTTCGGCGAGCGGCCGGTGTGCTTGCCCGTGTCGACGGCCAGCGGCCCGCCCTCGGCCAGCCGCGCCTCCCCGCGCGCGAGCGCGTGCTCGTACAGCTGCGAAGTCGACAGGTTCCGGTGCACCACGCCGGCCGGATGGATCCCGTGCTCCGAGAGATCCACGCTGGCGCGAGGCTCTGCGGTCGTGGTCATCGGAGGGTCTCCTTCCGCACAGTGGCAATCCCTACGCGCCCCGCGCACGGGCGCGGCGGCGCTCATCCTACGGAAACCGGCTCCGCCGGCTGCTCGTATGGACGGGCGTGAGGGGAGGGACGCTCGCGCTCCTGTTCGTCGCCGCCGCCGTCGCCCTCCCGGGCTGCGGCGGCGGCGAGGAGCGCGCAGACGCAGCGGGTGGCGCCCTCGACGTCGCACTCTCGGACTTCTCGATCGACCCCGAATCGATCGAGGTGGAGGACGCCGGCGAGGTGACCCTGAATGTCCGCAACGACGGCGACGTCCCGCACGCGCTCAGCCTGGAGGACGCGTCGACGGGGACGCTCGCAGCAGGCGCCGACGGCCGGCTCACCGTCGACCTCGCAGCAGGCACCTACGTGCTGTTCTGCCCCGTCGGCGACCACCGGCGGCGAGGCATGGTCGCGATGCTGAGCGTCGCCGGCGGCGGCTCCGGCGGCGGCACGACGACCGGCGGGGACGACGACGACACCGGTCGCGACTACGGCTACGGGTAGAGCCGGCGCGCGGTAGCGTCCCGCGCGTGCGAGCGCGGGAGCTCGGGATCGAGATCGGCCGGCTGGCCGCGGGCTCTGCGAACGCGATCACCGATGTCGCCGGCGTCGAGGTCGGCCAGACGACGCTCGTCGAGGGCGACGCCGTGCGCACAGGAGTCACCGTCGTGCTGCCGCACGACGGTGATCCGGGGCTCGATCCCGTGTTCGCCGGCTGCCACACGTTGAACGGAAACGGTGAGGTGACGGGGCTCGAGTGGATGCGGGAGTCCGGGCTGCTGACGACGCCGATCGGGCTCACGAACACGCACTCGGTCGGCGCCGTGCGCGATGCGATCGTCTCCTTCCGCGACCCCGGGCTCGGTCGCTGGAGCCTGCCGGTCGTCGGCGAGACGTACGACGGCTTCCTCAACGACATCGGCGGACAGCACGTCCGGGCCGAGCACGTCCACGCGGCGCTCGAGACGGCTGCCGCAGGCGCGGTCGTAGAGGGCAACGTCGGCGGCGGCACCGGCATGATCTGCCACGGCTTCAAGGGCGGGATCGGAACGGCGTCGAGAGTCGTCGCCGAGGAGGATGGGGGCTTCACGCTCGGGGTGCTCGTGCAGGCGAACTACGGAGCGCGGCGGCGGTTCCGGGTCGACGGCGTCCCGGTCGGGGAGCGGATCGGAGCGGACGCCGTCCCGCTGCCTGTGGGAGCGTCGGCACCGGGGGCGGGCTCGATCATCGTCCTCGTGGCGACGGACGCGCCGCTGCTCCCGGGCCAGTGCGACCGCGTCGCGCAGCGGGCGTGCCTCGGCATCGGCCGCACCGGCGGCATGGGCGAGCACTCCTCGGGCGATTTCGCCGTCTGCTTCGCCACCGGCAACCGCGGCCTCTCGGCGGAGAAGGGCGAGCGTCGCCAGCTGCTCTACGACGTGCGCATGCTCTCCCACGACGACTGCAACGCGCTGTTCGAGGCCGCGATCGACGCGACCGAGGAGGCGATCCTGAACGCGCTCCTGGCCGCCGAGACGATGACCGGGCGGGACGGGAACACCGTCCACGCGCTGCCGCACGACCTGCTGCTCGAGGCGCTGGCCGGCGCGGGCGTCACGTCAGGCTGACGGTGTCAGACACCGTCAGCAGGCGCTGACGCGCTGCCGCCCTCGGCGAGCTCAGGCTCCGACGAGCTCGTCCGCGTCGCGTGCGAGCAGGGCCGAGTAGCGGCCGCCGCGGGCGAGCAGCTCGTCGTGCGTGCCGATCTCCGCGATCCGGCCCCGGTCGAGTACGACGATCTGGTCGGCGTCGCGGATGGTCGAGAGCCGGTGCGCGATGGCGATCGTCGTCCGCCCCTCCGCCAGCCGCTCGAGCGCCTCCTGCACGGCCCGCTCGGTCTGTGTGTCGAGGGACGACGTCGCCTCGTCGAGCACGAGGATCGGCGGGTTGCGGAGCATCGTCCGGGCGATCGCGATTCGTTGCTTCTCACCGCCTGAGAACCGGTAGCCGCGCTCGCCGACGACGGTGTCGTAGCCCTCCGGGAGCGTGGAGATCAGCTCGTGGATCTGTGCGGCGGCGGCCGCTGCCTCGACCTCGGCGTCGGCGGCATCCGGCTTCGCGAAGCGCAGGTTCTCGCGGACAGAGGCATGGAAGAGGTACGTCTCCTGCGAGACGACGCCGACGCTGTCCGCGAGCGCGTCGAACGTGAGCTCGCGCACGTCCACACCGTCGATCGCGACCCGGCCCTGTGTCGTGTCGTACAGGCGGGCAACGAGGTAGCCCAGCGTCGTCTTCCCCGAGCCTGTCTCTCCCACGAGCGCGGTCGTCGACCCGGCCGGCACGTCGAAGGAGACATCCTCGAGCGTCCACGCCGCCTCGTCGTAGCGGAACCACACGTCCTCGAAGGCGACCTCGCCGCGCGGCGGCTTCGGCAGCGCCCGCGTGCCCTCCTGGATGTCGACGTCGAGGTCGAGGTACTCGAAGACGCGGTCGAAGAGCGCCAGCGAGCTCTGTACCTCGACGGACACGCCGAGCAGCGAGCCGACCGGGAAGAAGAGCCGCGTCTGCAACGTGGTGAAGGCGACGAGCGTGCCCAGCGTGATCGCGTCCGAGCCGCGCGCGATCGCGAGCCCGCCGAACCAGTAGACGAGCGCGGGCATCACCGAGAAGCTGGTCTGGATCGAGGCCATCATCCAGCGGCCGGCCATGCGCGAACGCACCTCGAGCTCCGCCAGCCGCTCGGACTCGTCCTCGAAGCGGCCCGCGAGCTCGGCGCTCTGGCCCATGGTCTTGCCGAGCAGGATGCCGCTGACCGACAGCGATTCCTGCACGAGCGACGAGATCGAGGCCATCGACTCCTGGCGCGTCATCGCGATGCGGCGCCGCTGCTCGCCGACCTTCCGCGTCAGCCAGACGAAGACCGGCAGCAGGGCGAGCGAGAAGGCAGCGAGCCTCCAGTCGAGGATGAACATCGCTACGACCGTCGCGATGACCGTCGTCACGTTCGAGGCGACGGACGTCGCCGTGGAGGTGAGCACGTTCTCCACCCCGCCGATGTCGTTCGCGATCCGGCTCTGCACCTCGCCGGTGCGGGTGCGGGTGAAGAAGGCAAGCGAGAGCCGCTGCAGGTGCCGGTAGACCGCGGCGCGCAGGTCGTGCATCACCCGCTGGCCGACCTGGTTCGACAGCAGCGTCTGCACCACGCCGAGCGCACCGGTCACGATCGCGATCGCGATCATGCCGACGACGAGGACGGTGAGCAGGCCCTCGCGTTGGTCGGGGATGGCGACGTCGAAGATCTCGACCAGCAGGAACGGCGCCATCGCCCCGAGGATCGCCGAGACGACGATCAGCGCCAGGACGGCGCCGAGCTTCAGACGGTACGGCCGGAAGAGCCGGAGGATCCGGCGCAGGTTCGCGCGACGGACGGCCGGATCGGCGGGCCGCTCGGGCGGCTCACCGTAGTCATATGCCCGTGCGCGACCTCGCGGCATTTCGAGCTCAAGGGTACGTTCGCGGTGGCGGTCAGCGGCGCTCGGCGGCCAGCCGCAGACCGAGCGCGATCAGGACGACGCCGGTGACCGCGTCGATCACCCGCCGCACCGCCGGGCGGCGGAGCCAGCGCCCGGCGCGATCGACGACGACCGCGTACGCCGAGAGCCAGACGAGCGTCATCAAGCAGAACAGCAGGCCGAGGACGAGCAGGCCGGCGAAGGCGCCGTCGCCGCCGCCCGAGAACTGCGGCAGCAGGCTCGTGAAGAACACGGCCATTTTCGGGTTCGCGAGGTTGCTGACCACGCCCTGGCGGTATGCGGCCGACGCCCGCAGCGGATCGCGGCGAGCGAGCTCCTCGCGGGCGCCGTCGCCGGACCCGCGCAGCGCGTACCAGAGCGAGTGGATGCCGAGATAGACGAGGTACGCCGCGCCGACGAGCTTCAATGCCAGGAAGGCCGGTTCGGACGCGGCGAGCAGCGCGGCCAGCCCGACGCTCGTCGCGAGCGCCCACACCGCCTGGCCGGAGGAGACCCCGAGCGCCGTGAACACCCCCGTCCGGCGGCCTCCGAGCAGCGAGTTCCGGATCGTCAGCGCCGTGTCCTGCCCGGGCGTGGCGATGACCAGCGCCGAGACGGCGAGGAAGGCTCCGAGATTGGCGATCACTGCTCTCCAGTCTCGCCTCCGGGCCCCCATTCGTACAGCGCGTCGGGGAGCCGTTCCTCGTTGTCGCGCCCGTCCGTCTCGAGCACGAGCCGGCAGCCGTGTCGCTCGTAGAAGCGGCGTGCCGCCACGTTCCGCTGGAAGACCCAGAAGCGGAAGCCTTTGGGACGCCGCTCCTTCGCCCGGTCGAGCAGGGCGGTCCCGACGCCCTGGCCTTGCGCATCCGGATGCACGTAGAGGTGCTCGAGCTTGGCGTCCGAGAGCGCAGCGAAGCCGACGGGCCGCCCGCCGCGGTCGGAGACCCAGACCTCGTGGTCGCGCAGGACGACGTTCCGGATGAATCCGCGGATCTCGTCGTCGGAGTGGAGGCTGGGGAGGTAGGTCATGCCGGCGCGCGCCGCGAGGAAGATCTTCGCGACGTCACCGGCGTCCCCGGGACCCGCCGGTCGGGGGCCGGGGCCGCGCAAGGCGTCGATCGCCAGCCGCAGCCGCTCGGTCAGGTCCTTCGCCTGCGCGATGGTCGGCTTCGCGGCCTCGACCGCGATCGGATCGCCGACCACCAGCCGTATGCGCGGGAAGCCGAAGCGCCGCCGGCCGAGCGCCTTTCCGGAGCCGTCGATGAGGATGGGAACGAGCGGCGCCCCGGTCAGGAGCGCGAGCTTCGCGGCACCGCGGTGCCAGATGTCCGTCTCGCGCACGACGCCCTCCGGGAAGATGCCGACGAGCCAGCCATCGCGGAGGAGCGCCGCCAAGGTCGCCATCGCCTCGCGATCGCCGCGGCCGCGGTCGACCGGCAACCCGCCCATCGCCTCGACTCCCGCCCCGACCGCCTGGAAGCGCCACAGCTCGATCTTGGCCAGGAACCGGACGGGACGCCTCGTGACGAGACCGAGCAGGAACGGGTCGAGCACGGACTCGTGGTTCGACGCCAGAATCGCGCCGCCCGAGGGCACCGGCCGTCCAACGACGTCCAACCGGTACAGCAGCCGCGCCAGCGTGCGCACGACCGCATGCACGGACCGGTAGAGGCCTAGGCGCAGAAGCGCTCCAGCTCGTCGGCCACGAGCTCCGCCCAGCGACCCGCCCGCGGCATGGGGACGAGCGATCCGCGCGGCGAGCGCAGCGCGATGGCGTGGACGGCGCCCGGGATCATGGTGCGCTCCACCTCCGCCCCGGCAGTGCGAGCCCGGTCGACCGCGGCGAGCGAGACCGACGGCCGCACACCCGGGACCCCGGGGAACGGAGCGTCGAGCCCGCCGTGCACGACTGCCAGGCGTCGGCCGCTGAGCGTGTCGAGCTCGAGCTCGCGCGGCAGCCACGGCGCGAGCCCGATCACGGTCGACACGGAAGCGTCGTCCGCGATCCGCACCGCCACCGCTCCGCCCATGGAGAAGCCGAGCAGCGCGACCTCGGTCGCGCCCCGCTCCCTCGCCGCCTCGAGCGCGGCCGCGCCGTCCGCCACGCACTCGTCGAAGCGGCGCCAGGACTTGATGCGGTAGCGCAGCTCGAGGAACGCCAGCCGCGGGAAGGCGGGCGCGAGCCGGCGCACGAGCCATTCCACCGACGCGCTCCAGGTCCCGGGCAGCTCGCGCGCCGTCCCGCCGTTCGCGCACAGCACGACCCGGCCGGAGACGCCGCCGGTCAACCGTGCCTCGGCACCCGTCGAGAGCGGTAAGAGCATCGCGCCGATGCTACGCACGGACCGGGTCGGAATCTCGGGTCATACTCCGTCGCCAAACAGCGACTCGCGCGCGTCGCGAACGAGAGGGAGTGACCATGCCGCTCTATCTATCGAAGTTCAGCTACACACCGGAGACCTGGGCCAGGCTGATCAGCAACCCGGAGGATCGCCGGGAAGCCGCTCAGTCGTACATCGAGTCGGTCGGCGGAAAGCTTCACGGGTTCTGGTACGCCTTCGGCACCCACGACGGCTACAACCTTTTCGAGGCCCCCGACAACGTGTCCATGGCCGCCGTCGCGATGGCCATCGGTGGCGGCGGCGCACTCAGCTCGCTCGAGACGACGGTCCTCCTGAGCGTCGACGAGACGATGGAGGCGCTGCGCAAGGCCGAGCAGGTCAAGTACCAGGCGCCCGGGGCGTAGCTGCGCAGGCAGGAGCGGCCGCGACGCCGCGGAAAGGCGGATGGCCGATGGAGACCGCCGCCGCCGTCGACCGCTTTCTCTCCGGTGCGAGCCTCGGCGAGGCGACGCGCCGCGCGTACGCCTCGGACCTGCGGCACTTCGCGGCCTGGCTCGAGCGCCGACACACCCGCCTCGACGACGTCGACGTGCGGGTGCTGGCCGAGTACGCGGCCGATCTCGGGCGAGCACGGAACGGGCTGGCGCCGGCCACGATCGCGCGCCGGCTCGCGGCTGTGCGCTCGTTCCTGCGCTCGGCGCTCGGACCTGAGCGCGTCCCCGACGCGGCGCTGACGCCGCGCCGGCCGAGGCGGCTGCCCGACGCTCCGAAGGTCGACGAGATCGACGCCATCCTCGACACGCTGGACGGCGGCGGCCCGCTCGCGCTCCGCAACCGGGCGCTGATCGAGCTCGTGTACTCGGGAGGGCTGCGCAGCGCCGAGGCGGTCGGGCTCGACCTGGTGGACGTGGACTTCGAGCAGGAGTCGGTGCGGGTGCTCGGCAAGGGCGGCAAGGAGCGGGTCGTGCCACTGGGCGAGGAGGCCGCGGACCGGCTCGCGCGCTACCTGCGCGACGGCCGGCCGAAGCTCGCGCGCGGGGCCTGCGACGCGTTGTTCCTCTCGACCCGAGGGCGCCGGCTCGACACGAGCACGCTGCGCCGGCTCCTGCCCCACCCGCACCGGCTCCGTCACGCCTTCGCGACACACCTGCTCGAGGGCGGCGCCGACCTGCGGACGATCCAGGAGCTGCTCGGCCATGCCTCGCTCTCGACCACGCAGATCTACAGCCACGTCGACGGCCGGCGCCTCCGCAAGGTCTATGACCACTCGCACCCCCGTAGCTGACCCCGACGTCGAGCGCTTCCTGCTCCTGCTCGCGGCGCGGCGCTCGCCGCGCACGGTGGAGGCCTACCGGCGCGATCTTGCCGGTCTGGCCGCCTGGCGCGGCGCCGGCCCCGCGGATCTGTCAGCCGACGAGCTCGAGCGCTGGCTCGCGAGCCTGCGTGCCGACGGTCTCGCACCGTCGACGATCGCGCGGCGGACGGCGGCAGTCCGGGCGTTCTTCCGGCACCAACAGCTCCTGGGCGAGCGTGACGACAACCCCGCGGCCTCGCTGACCCCGCCGCGGCGCATCCGTCGGCTGCCGCGCACGCTGTCGGCCGCCGAGGCCGAGCGCCTCGTCGACGCCGCGCAGGGCGTCACGCCGCGGGCGATGCGCGACCGCGCGCTCGTCGAGCTGCTCTACGGCGCGGGCCTCAGGATCTCCGAGGCGCTCGGCCTCGAACGCGCCTCTGTCGACCTCGACGAGCGCCTGGTGCGGGTGGTCGGGAAGGGCGGCAAGGAGCGGATCGTCCCGCTCGGGCGGCCCGCGGCAGATGCGGTGCGCCGCTATCTCGCTCTCGGCCGGCCGCACCTCGACCGACGCCACCGGCCGGAGCTGTTCCTCAACGCTCGCGGCGGCGCCCTTACTCGCGCGGGCGGCTTCCTGATCCTCCGCCGCCTCGCCGAGCGGGCCGGGCTCGACCCACGGCGCATCCATCCCCACCTGCTCCGCCATTCCTTCGCCACGCACCTGTTGGAGGGCGGCGCCGATCTCCGGAGCGTCCAGGAGATGCTCGGTCATGCCGACCTCGGAACCACCGAGCTCTACACGCACGTAACCGACCGCAGGCGTCGCGAGTTGTACTTCCGGGCACACCCCCACGCAAAGCGCCGACTCCCGGAGCCGAGGACCGAAACGGATGACGCCTGACCCGATCACCCTCGCCGCCCTCGTGATGGGGCTGACCTTCACGATGACGTTCGCAGGGCTGAAGAAGCAGCTGCTCGAGCTGAAACGGCGCAAGCGCGTGTGCCCCTCGTGCGGGCGCCGCATCGAGGGCCGCACCTGCGGCCAGCACTAGCGGCTACGCGACGGAGAGCAGGTCGTCGAGCGCCTCGACGGCGTCGCCGACGAGTGTCACGTGCCCGAGCTTGCGCCCGGGACGCGGGCTCTTGCCGTAGAGATGGACGTGCGCGCCGGTGATGCCGACGAGCCGTGGCAGCGGCGGCAGCTCGCCGATGAGGTTGACCATCGCGGCCGGCTGCATGGTGTCGGTGGCCCCCAGCGGCAGCCCGAGGATGGCGCGCAGGTGGTTCTCGAACTGGCTCGTCGCGGCGCCCTCGATCGTCCAGTGCCCCGAGTTGTGCACGCGCGGAGCGACCTCGTTCGCCAACAGGCGTCCGTCGTCGGTCTCGAAGAGCTCGAGCGCGAGCACCCCCGCATAGCCGAGCTCGTCCAGCAGCCGCGACGCGAAGCCGCGAGCCTCCTCTTCCGGCGCGTCGAGGGCCGGAGCGCGTGACACGCGCAGGATGCCGTCGCGGTGCGTGTTCTCGACGAGCGGGTAGAACGCCGTCTCGCCGGTGGTGCCGCGCACGGCGAGGATCGACAGCTCGCGGCGGAACGCCACCACCTCCTCGGCGATCTCGTGCTCGGCGAGCTCGTCGAGGCTCGCGACCAGCCGCTGGCCCTTGCCGTCGTAGCCGAGCCGCCGCGTCTTCGCGAGCGCCGGGACGGGCGGCGACTCGAACTCAGGCGTCGGGATGCCGAGCCGTCGCAGCAGCCGCTTCTCCTCGAGCCGGTCCTGGGTGGCGTCGAGGGCGCGGGCGTCCGGCAGCGCGCCCACCGAGCGGGCCGCCGGCGCGGGCACGTTCTCGAACTCGTAGGTGACGACGTCCGCGCCGTCGGCGAGGCGGCTCAGCGCTGACTCGTCGTCGTAGGCGCCGACGACGAGCTCGCCGACCGCCGCCGCCGGCGCGTCCGGCGAGGGGTCGAGGAAGCGCAGGTCGAGCCCGAGCGGGATTCCGGCCAGCCCGAGCATGCGGCCGAGCTGGCCGCCGCCGATGCACGCGACGAGGGTCACGCCGCCGGATCGGGCGAGGCGAGCACCGACTCGGTCTGATCGCGCCGCCACGCGCCGAGGCGCTCCGCGAGCTCCGGCCGACCGCGCGCGACGATCGCGGCCGCGAGCAGCGCAGCGTTGACGGCGCCGGCTCGGCCGATCGCCAGCGTCCCGACCGGCACGCCTGCGGGCATCTGGACGATCGACAGCAGCGAGTCCAGACCGGAGAGCGCCTTCGACTCGACGGGTACGCCGAGAACGGGCAAAGCGGTCTTCGCCGCGGTCATCCCCGGCAGGTGCGCGGCGCCGCCCGCCCCGGCGACGATGACCTCGAGCCCGCGTTCCTCGGCGCTCGCCGCGTACTCGAAGAGCAGGTCCGGGGTGCGGTGAGCCGAGACGACCCTCGTCTCGTAGTCGACTCCGAGCGCGTCGAGGGTGTCGGCGGCGTGGCGCATGGTCTCCCAGTCCGACTTCGAGCCCATGACGATCCCCACGAGCGGCATTCAGGAGCTCACCATCAACGCGTGTCGGCGGTCTTCTTCAGGGCGGCGGCGACGACCTGGGCGGTCTTTCGCACCTCGCGGTCCTCGTCGTCGGAGTCGGAGATGCCGCGGAGCAGCTGGATCGTGTCCGGACGCGGCGAGCCGTTCTTCAGGCAGATGATCGCGAGGCGGCGGACTGCGACGTTCGGATCCCGCGCCGCGAGCTCGTGGAGCAGCGGGCGCATGCCGTTGACGTCGCCGGGGTTCCGCCGGGAGAGCCCCTCGAGCGCGATCAGCGCGGAGCCGCGCGCTGCAGGGGAGTCGTCCTCGAGCCCACGCCGCAGGAGCTCGAGCTTCTGCCGGAAGCGGAACTGCGCGATGGCGCGGTAGGCCTGCGCACGGACGCGGTAGTCGCGGTCGCGCGCGGCTGCCTCGAGCTCGTCGTCCCACTCGGCGCGGAGGGTCGCGAGCCCACGCTCGTCGCCGGCGACCGCGAGGGCGTCGGCGCGCTCGGCGGCCTCGGCGAGCGTCACGCGACCGTCGAGAGGGAGCGCGCCCCAGGTCCCACGTACCGCGCCGACGGCCTGATGAGCCGCGCGAGCCGCTTCTGCTCGAGGATGTGCGCCGACCAGCCGGCCGTCCGCGAGAGCGCGAACATCGCCGGGGCCATCGGCGGCGGGATCTCCGCGACGTCGAGCACGAGCGCCGACCAGAACTCGACGTTCGTGGCCAGCACGCGGTCGGGCGAGCGCTCGCGGAGCGCCGCAAGCGCGATCTGCTCGAGTTCGTCGGCGACGTCGTAGCGGGGCGAGCCGAGCTCCTTGGCGGTGCGCTTGAGCAGCCGGGCGCGGGGATCCTCCGCACGGTAGACGCGATGGCCGAAGCCCATCAGGCGCTCACGGCGGTCGAGCACGCCCTCGACGTACTCCTTGATGCTCGGTGCCGCCGCCGCCGCGTCCAGCATCGGCAGCACGCGCGCCGGCGCGCCGCCATGCAGCGGGCCCGATAGGGCGCCGACGGCCGAGGACAGACAGGACCCGCAGTCCGCACCGGTGGAGGCGCAGATGCGGGCGGCGAACGTCGACGCGTTCAGGCCGTGCTCGGCCGTGCAGATCCAGTACGTGTCGAGCGCCTGGACGTGCCTCGGGTCCGCGTCGCCGCGCCACTCCAGCAGGAAGCGCTCGGCGGTCGTCTCACCCTGCTCGACCGTTCCGCGCGGCACCGGTGTCGTCTCGTCGTCGGCGACGCGCGCCGACTGCGCGGCGATCGAGATCATCGTCGCCGACACGCGCCGCAGGTCCTCCTTGGCCTCGTCGTCCGAGATGTCGATGAGCTTCTGGAGCTTCCACTCGCCTGACACCCACGCAGCCTGTGCCTGCAGATCGGCCGGGCCGTCGCCGGTCAGGTTCCGAGCCTCGAACGGCTCGGCCGGAGGCAAACCCGGCTCCGGCACCTCGTCCACGAGCAGGCCCCAGACCTGCTCGAACGGAACGACGCCGACGAGCTCCTCGATATCGACCCCGCGGTAGCGCAGCGCGCCGCCATCACGATCCGGCTCGGCGATCTCGGTCTCGACCGCGACGACCCCTTCGAGTCCCGGCTTGAAGTCGCTCATCGTTCTCCTCTCGGCTTCCCGCTCCAGCGGGACGGTACCCGACTGCCGCCGATCGAGACCGCGTGAGCGCCGTCGGTCTGGCTCAGCGCGGCTCGCGGACCGGGTACTCGCGCGCCGGCGTGCCGATGTACTCGGCGCTCGGCCGGATGATCTTGCCGCCCGCATGCTGCTCGAGCACGTGGGCCGCCTGCCCCACGACCCTGCTCATCGCGAACAGCGGGATGAACAGGTCGGTCGGGATGTCGAGCTCGTGGTAGAGCACGCCCGAGTAGAGGTCGACGTTCGGCCACAGACCCTTCTGCTCGTGCGCCTCGCGCTCCGCCGCCATGGCGATCGCGAGGTAGTTCGGCTCGCGGTCGTCGGCGAACTGCTCCGCCAGGCCGCGCAGGATCGGAGCGCGCGGATCCATGGCGCGGTAGAGCGGATGTCCGAAGCCGTACAGCGGCTGCTTCGCCTCGAGCCGGGCGCGAACGCCGTCGGCGACGCCGTCGGGCGACCCGAACCCGTCGAACATCGCCATCGCCGCCTGGTTGGCGCCGCCGTGCAGCGGCCCCTTCAGGGCGGCGATGGCCGCGACGACGGCCGAGTGCAGGTCGCCGTTCGTGCCGGCGACCACCCGCGCCGTGAACGTCGAGGCGTTCATCTCGTGCTCGGCGTGCAAGATCATCGCGATCTCGAAGGCTCGCGCCTCCTCCGCAGTGGGCGCCTCGCCGCGCAGCATGGTGAGGAAGTTCTCCGCGTAGCCGAGCGATGCGTCCGGCGCCACCACCGTCTGGCCGCGCCGCCGCCGCTCGTACCGCGCGATGATCGTCGGCAGCCGGGCGATCAGCGAACCGGCCTTGCGGCGCTCGTTCACCGGATCGATCGCGTCCTCGGCCGGATCGGAGAACGAGAGCGCGGAGGCGGCCGTGCGCAGCGTCTCCATCGGCGAGGCGTCCATTGCGTTGCCGTCGACGATGACGGCGACCGCCGGAGGCACCTCGCGCGCCGCCAGCTCCTCCTCGAACGAACGCAGCTCGTCGCTCGACGGCAACTCGCCCTCGAGCAGCAGGAAAGCGACCTCCTCGTAGGTCGCGTGCTCCGCGAGCTCGGTGATGTCGTAGCCGCGGTACATGAGCACGCCGCGCTCCGCGTCGATCGAGCAGATGCTCGTCTCGGCCACGCTGACGCCCGAGAGCGCGACGGACTTCTTGGGGGGCGCCATCGAGGTCGGACCTTACCCGCACCATCGCGCGCCGAACGGTCGATAGAGTCCGCCGCCGTGGCGCACAAGGTGACCCTGATCCCCGGTGACGGCACCGGCCCCGAGCTCACCGAGGCGACCCGCCGCGTGCTCGAGGGCACCGGTGTGGACTTCGACTGGGACGTCCAGCACGCCGGCACGGACGTGATGGATGAGAACGACGGCAACCCGCTGCCCGACCACGTTCTCGAGTCGATCCGCGCGAACGGCACCGCGCTCAAGGGCCCGATCACAACGCCGGTCGGCGGTGGTTTCCGGTCGGTCAACGTCGGCCTGCGCAAGTCGCTCGACCTCTTCGCACAGGTGCGCCCGTGCAAGACCTACAGCGGCGTGCGCTCGCGCTACGAGGGCGTCGACCTCGTCGTCGTGCGCGAGAACACGGAGGACCTCTACGCCGGTGTCGAGTTCGAGGAGGGCACCGAGGACGCGGACGAGTTGCTGAGCTGGCTTGCGAGCCACGGCTACGACCGGATCCGGCGCGACTCGGGCATCTCGATCAAGCCGATCTCGGAGACGGGGACGCGGGCGATCGTGCAGTTCGCCTTCGACTACGCCCGCGCGAACGGCCGCCGCAAGGTCACGGCCGTGCACAAGGCGAACATCATGAAGTTCACGGACGGGCTCTACCTCCACGTGGCCCGTGACGTCGCCGAGGAGAACAGCGACATCGAGTTCGACGACCGCATCGTCGACAACCTTTCGATGCAGCTCGTGCAGCGGCCGGAGGAGTACGACGTGCTCGTGCTGCCGAATCTCTACGGCGACATCGTCTCGGACATCGCCGCCGGCCTGATCGGCGGGCTCGGGCTCGCGCCCGGCGCGAACTTCGGCAGCGAGACGGCGGTCTTC
Source organism: uncultured Gaiellaceae bacterium (assembly GCA_963733065.1). Taxonomy (GTDB): domain Bacteria; phylum Actinomycetota; class Thermoleophilia; order Gaiellales; family Gaiellaceae; genus CAVTBT01. The sequence continues at coordinate 229,902 of CAVTBT010000002.1, read as the reverse complement.
GAGCCCACGCACGGCTCGGCGCCGAAGTACACCGGGCAGAACAAGGTGAACCCCATGGCGATGATGCTCTCGGGGATGCTCATGCTCCGCCACCTCGGCGAGCGCGACGCGGCCGACCGCATGGAGGGCGCGATCGCCGAGGTGATCGCCGAGGGCAGGTCGGTGACGTACGACATGAAGCCCGCCCGCGACGACCCGACGGCGGTCGGGACGAGCGACGTGGCCGACGCCATCATCGAAAAGCTCGGAGGAACCGCGTGAGGAAGAAGGTGACGGTCGTCGGGGCCGGGAACGTGGGCGCCACGTGCGCGCAGGAGCTCGCCCGGAGCGACCACGCCGACGTCGTGCTCGTCGACATCAAGGAGAACCTGCCGCAGGGCAAGGCGCTGGACATCAACCAGGCCGGCCCGGTGCTCGGCTACGAGGCGGCGGTGACCGGCACCAACGGCTACGAGGAGACGGCCGGCTCGGACGTCATCGCGATCACGGCCGGGCTGCCGCGGCAGCCGGGGATGAGCCGCGACGACCTCGTCACCACGAACGAGAAGATCATCGCCTCGGTCACCGAGCAGGCGATCGCCCACTCGCCGGAGGCGATCATCATCGTCATCTCCAACCCGCTCGACGCGATGTGCCACGTCGCCAAGGCGGTGTCGGGCTGGCCGAAGGAGCGCGTGTTCGGCCAGGCCGGCATCCTCGACGCCGCCCGCTTCGCGACGTTCATCGCGTGGGAGACAGGCGCATCGGTGAAGGACGTGACCGCGCTCGTGCTCGGGGGGCACGGCGACCAGATGGTGCCGGTGGCCTCCGCGACGACGGTCGGCGGCGTGCCGCTGACGAAGCTCGTTGCCCAGGCGCGGATCGACGAGATGGTGCAGCGGACGCGGGTCGGCGGCGGCGAGATCGTGCAGCTGCTCGGCACGTCGGCGTGGTACGCCCCCGGCGCGGCGCTCGCGGAGATGGTCGACGCGGTGCTGCTCGACGAGAAGCGCCTCCTGCCGTGCACGGCGTACCTCGAGGGTGAGTACGGCATCGACGGCCTCTACATGGGCGTGCCGACCAAGGTCGGCGCCGGCGGCATCGAGGAGATCGTGGAGCTCGATCTCTCCGAGCAGGAGCGGGCGTGGCTCGACGAGTCCGCCGCTGCCGTCCGGGACGTCGTCGGCGTCCTCACCGTGAGCTGAGCCGTGGATCTCGGCCTCCGCGGACGCACGGCCATCGTCTGCGGCGCGTCCTCGGGGATGGGTCTGGCGATCGCCGAGTCACTGGCCGCCGAGGGCGCGAACGTGACCATGTTCGCGCGCCGGCGCGACGTGCTCGAGCGGGAGGCCGACCGCATCGGGGCGCTGGCCGTCCGCGGCGACCTGACGAACCCGAAGCACCTGTCGCTGCTCGTCGAGCGCACGCTCGAGGCGTTCGGCGGCGTGGACGTGCTCGTGCTGAACGGCGGCGGGCCGCCGACGACGACCGCCGTCGACGTCTCCGACGAGGCGGTCGAAGGCGCCGTCGACCTCCTGCTGCTGTCCTCCGTGCGGCTGGTCCGGCTCTGCCTCCCCCACCTCCGCTCGAGTGGACGCGGTCGCGTGCTCGCGATCACGTCGAGCTCGGTGCGGGAGCCGATCCCGAACCTGGCGCTCTCGAACGCGATCCGCCCAGGGGTCGTGGGCTGGCTGAAGACCCTTGCCCGGGAGCTCGGGCCCGAAGGCGTGACCGTCAACGCGATCGCGCCCGGCCGGATCGACACCGAGCGCGTGCGCGAGGTCTACGGCCCGGACGGCCCCGGCGAGGCCGACATCGAGGCGATCCCGCTGAGGCGGCTCGGCGAGGCGCGCGAGATCGGCGACGTCGTCTGCTTCCTCGCCTCCGACCAGGCCGCCTATGTCACCGGTACCTTGATCCCCATTGACGGCGGCCTCACTCGCGGTTTGCTTTAGACGGTGATGCGCCGTCCCCTCAGCCTCGGCGCTCTCGGCGTCGTCCTGTTCGGCGTCCTCGGGTTCCTCTGGTTCTTCAGCTCGTCGTCCTTCCTGATCTCGCCCGACCGGGCGAAGCCGCTCGCCGACCGGGTCCGGGTCGAGGGGGAGCGCCCCGACGCCGAGGGCGGCATCTACTACGTCGACGTGCTGGTGCGGCGAGCGTCGTGGCTCGAGCAGCTCATCTCCCCGCTCCGCCCCGAGGGCGCCAATCTGGTCCCCGAGGACGCGATTCGCTCGCCGGGCACGAGCGACACCGAGCGCCGCCGGCAGTCGCTTCAGCAGATGGTGCGGTCCGAGGACGTCGCCGCCGCGGTCGCATTGCGCCAGCTCGGGTACGACGTGAAGGCGGACGCCGACGGCGTCATCGTCGAGTTCGTCGATCCGACGGTGCCGGCGTCGGGGACGCTTCAGCCGACGGACGTCGTCGTCGGCGCGAACGGGCGCCCCGTGCGCACGCCCGGCGATCTGCGGAGGCTGCTCGCGCCGCTCGAGCCCGGGGATCCCGTGACGCTCGAGGTGCGCCGCGGGAAGGAGCGCCGCACGCTCGAAGTGCGCACGACCGCCGCGCCCGGGGACGCCGACCGGCCGGTGATCGGCATCACGATCAGCCAGTCCGCGAACATCGACCTGCCGGTCGACGTCGACATCGATCTCGGGGACGTGGGCGGCCCGTCGGCGGGCCTCGCGTTCGCGCTCGACGTGATGGAGGAGCTCGGCCGGAACGTCGACCGCGGGCACAAGGTGGCGGCGACGGGCGAGATCGAGCTCGACGGCACCGTCGCCCCGATCGGCGGCGCGGCGCAGAAGGCGATCGGCGCGAGGCGCGCGGGTGTGGACGTCTTCCTCGTCCCTGGGGAGAACGCGGCGGAAGCCCGGAGCACAGCAGGGGACATGAGGGTCATCCCTGTGGACACCTTTCAACAAGCGTTGCGCGCGCTGGCAACCCTCCCCCGAAAGGGGTAGGTTTGCAGGCGTTTCCGGCATGCCGGGAAGCGCCGGAAATTGCAACCTTTTCGTGTCGGAGGGGCCTTGAAGTGGCAACCAGGCGTGGCCAGAATGGCCTGCGTACGAGGGCACGGTCACTCCGAACATAGGGGCGAATGAGCAAACGAACCAAAGCCACCTGCAATGACTGCTACTTCCGCCGCGCGGGCCTGTGTGCTCTTCCCGGCGAAACGGTCTGTCCGACTTTCCGCCTTGCGGCAGGCGCCACGCTCGACCCACCCCCCCAGGCACGCCTCGTGCCACGCGTGACCGCTCCGGTCGCGCACCCGCCCGTCCCGGCGTACGCTTAGGCGCGTCATGCGCCTCCGTGGCCGCACGGACCAGTTCGACGAGACCTACCAGCCGCGCCTGTGGGTCCGGATCGTCGTCCTCGGGCTGGTGCTGGCGTACCTCATCTACTTCATCGTGGCGAACGGCGACGAGGTGACCGTGAACTTCCTGTTCGTCGAGGCCGAGGTGAGCCTGATCTGGGTGATCCTGCTCTGCCTCGCGCTCGGCCTCGTCGCGGGCATGCTGCTCTCGCAGCTCTACCGGCGCAGGAGATCGGCGAGAACGGCCACGCCCGCCGAGATCCGCTCCGGCGACTCGTAGCTGAACGCCAGTCTCGCCGACGAGCGGCCCTGCGCGCCACCGGCGAAGAAGTCGCTGCCGCGAACGAACGTCACGCCCGCGTCGGTCGCTCGCCCGAGGAGCTCCGATGCGTCGGCCCCGTCCGGCAGCTCGAGCCAGACGAAGTAGCCGCCTTCGGGCCGGCTCCATGACGCGCCCGTCCCGCCGAGCTCGCGCTCGAGCGCCGCGAGCATCGCGTCACGCCGCGCGCGCAGGAGGTCGGTGATCCGTTCCAGGTTCGGCTCGAACGCGCCGCGTTGGATCAGCTCGTGGACGGCCGCCTGGCCGATGAACGACGGCGAGATGTACGTGGACACCGCCCGCTCCTCGAACGGTGCGGCGATGTCCTCCGGCAGCACGAACCAGCCGACGCGCACGCCGGGGGCGACGGTCTTCGAGAAGGACGACGTGTAGGCGACGAGCGCACCGCCCTCGAGCTCGTGCAGGCTCGGCGGCGCGACCCCCTCGTAGCGCACGAGACCGTAGGGGTCGTCCTCGAGCACCGGCACGCCGTGGGCGGCGACCAGCTCGGCGAGGCGGCGGCGCCGGTCGGTGGAGAGGGTGCGGCCGCTCGGGTTCTGGAACGTCGGGATCGTGTAGACGAACGAGACGTCGCCGCGTCGGCCGAGCTCCTGCTCGAGGGCATCCGGGTCGAGGCCCTCGTCGTCCATCGGCAGCGCGACCACCTCGGCTCCCTCGCGCGCCAGGATCTTGAGCGGGCGATCGTAGGTCGGCCCCTCGACGAGCACCCGGCCCGGCCGCCTGGCGAGCAGCTCGGCCGCGTAGAAGACGAAGCCCTGGAGGCCGCCAGTCGTCACCGCGACGCGTCCGGGCTCGACCCCGTGGCGTTCCGCGAGCCACTCCCTCAGCGGGCCGTAGCCGCCGCCGGCGCCGTAGGCCAGCACGGTGCGACCGTCCCGCTCGAGCGCCGCCGCGATGCAGGCGCCGAGCAGATCGGGGTCCAGGCACTCCAGAGCCGGCGCACCGCGCGCGAACGAGATCACCGACATGGGGCAGGAGACTAGCCGTGACGGCTGCTACCGTGAGTCCTACGGACGGCGCTGTGTCGTCCCGTGAGATCGGCTTCCTCTTCGGGCGGCAGGTCTCGACCCGAACAAGGAGTCAGATCACCATATGACGCAGTCCTTCGCCGCGCTCGGCGTGAGCGCGGAGCTCGACAGCAAGCTTGCCGAGCAGGGCATCGAGCACCCGTTCCCGGTGCAGTCGATGGTCGTGCCGAGCGCGCTCGCCGGCAACGACGTGCTCGCCAAGTCGCCCACCGGCTCGGGCAAGACGCTCGCCTTCGCCCTGCCGATCATCGAGCGGCTCGCCGCCGACGAGGCGCGCCCTGCGGCGCTCGTGCTCGTGCCGACGCGCGAGCTCGCCGTCCAGGTCAGCGAGGCGTTCGAGTCGCTCGCGCCGCTGCGCGGCCTCTCGGTCGCCACCGTCTACGGCGGTGTCCCTTTGCGGCAGCAGGGCGCGCGTGCCGCGAAGTCGCACGTGCTCGTCGCCACCCCCGGCCGACTCCAGGATCTCGTCGACCGGCGGCTCGTCTCGCTCGCCGACGTCCGCGTCCTCGTGCTCGACGAAGCCGACCGGATGCTCGACATGGGCTTCAAGCCGCAGGTCGACCGCATCCTCCGGCTGGTGCCGCGCGAGCGACAGACCATGTTCTTCTCCGCGACGCTCGACGGCGAGGTCGGCGAGCTCGCACGGTCGTACACCAGCCACCCGGCGCGCTTCGAGGCCGATCTGCCCGAGGAGCGGCGCATCGGCGAGGTCGAGCACCGCTTCGTGTCGGTGACCGCCGAGTCGAAGATCGACACGCTCGTCGAGCTGCTCGAGAGCGAGGGCGGCCGCACGCTCGTCTTCGTCCGCACCAAGCGCGGTGCCGATCGGCTGGCCGGGAAGCTGGTGCGCCGGAACGTCGCCGCGGTGGCGATGCACGGCGATCTCAACCAGCGGGCCAGGGAGCGGGCGCTGCGCCAGTTCGACACCGGCGACGTGACGACGCTGATCGCGACGGACGTCGCGGCGCGCGGACTGGATCTCGAGGCTGTCACGCACGTCGTCAACTTCGACCCGCCCGAGGACGGCAAGGGCTACGTCCACCGCGTCGGGCGCACCGGCCGGGCCGGGCGGGCCGGTATCGGCGTCACGCTCGTCCTGCCGGAGCAGCAGGGCGAGGTCAGCCGGGTCGCGAAGATGAGCGGCCACGGCGAGACGTACGCCGAGACGGGCATGCGCCAGGCGGCGCCGCGGCTGGTCTACTCCTCACGCCGGCGCAACTCGAAGTGGGGCGCCGTGCGCCCACGCCGCAAGATCTAGCCGGCGAGCGTCAAGAACCGGCGGGCTCGTCCTGTCCGGCGAGATCGCGACAGGCCGGAGCCTCCCGCACCGCGTCGGCGGCGTCGCCGCCGGCACGCTCGACGTCCTCGAGCGCGTCGCGGACGTCGCCGGCGGTGTCCCGCAGCGCCGCGGTGACGATCGAGATGGCGTCGAACACGCTCGAGAGGCTCGGATTGTCCGTGGCCTCGTCGATCGCATCCTCGACCTCGCCGCGCCGTTCCTCGATCTCGTCCGAGAGATCGCTGACGGCCTCCTGAGCTTCCGAGACTGCCCCCGTGTCGGGCGCGTCGATCCGGCCCAGCTCCTCCGTGAGGGTGTCGTTCGCGTCCTCGACCTCCTGCGCAGCATCCTTGAGGGAGTCCGTCGTCAGCGCATCGCCCTCCGCCAGCTCGTCGCCAACCGCGCGAACGCTGTCACGCCAGTCGGTGACGACCACGCAGACGGATTGCGCCCAGTCGGCGGCCGTCTCCGGGCTGCGGTCGACGGACGCGCCGCCGCAGCCGGCGAGGACGACGACGACGAAGGCGGCGGTGAGCGCGGCTGCGCGCGGCACACCGTGACGATACGCCACTCCGGTTTGGAGGGTTTGGCGAAACATCGAGCTGTGCCGTCGAGGTGCGACGTTCCACCAAACCCTCCTAGTCGAAGTAGGTGTCGTCGTGGGTGTAGGGCGGCGCGCAGCAGCAGAGGAAGCGCGCTCCGGCCGGGCCTGCGGTGATCGTGTGCCGCGCGCCCGGCGGGATCAGCGCCGTGTCGCCGGCGGCGATCTCTCGCTCCTCGCCGTCGATCTCCAGACGACCACCGCCCTCGAGGACGGAATAGAGCTCCTCGCTGACGGCGTGATAGTGGCGTGCGGTCGCCTGCCCGGGTGCAAGCGTCGCCTCAGCGAGGCTCTGGTTGGCGGTGTGCATGAGCTCGCGGATCGTGGAGCCGTCCTTGGTCGTGAACGGCTCGACAGACGCGTACGGCACGACCTGCATCAGTGGCTCACCGCCGCCTTCAGGGCCACGACGGCCAGCCCGAAGGCCGCGTTGACGGAGACGGAGGCGAGCGTCCCGCCTGGCCCGAGGCCCTCGCGGCGCGCATAGATGAAGCCCCAGACGACGAGCGACGCGACACCGCTCCCGACCGCGAGCCAGAGCGCGGTGGCGCGCTCGAAGAGCCCTGCCGCGCCGAGCACCACGAAGAGCAGAGGCAGAATTGCCGACTGGAGGAGCGGCCACTCGTGCACCGCGAGGCCGCGAAGCTCGCTGCCGGTGATCCGGATGCCCGTGGACACGCTGTGGGCGAGCGCCTGCGAGTAGACGTGTGCAAGCCAGAAGACGACCACGGTCACGATCACCGTGAGCGACATCGTCCACAGCGGCAGCCCCTCCTCGCCGGAGGCGGCGGCGATCACGGACGTCACGAGGATCGTCCCGTAGACCGCGCCGGCGATGTTGCCGACGCGGTGGTCGAACAAGAGGCGGACGAACGTCCGGCCGGCGCCCACGCCGCGACGCTATCGCACAGCGCGGCGCTACCCGCGGGCGATCTCGGCCACGAGCGCGGCCGTCTCGGTCGGCGTCGTGCCGACCCGAATGCCCTTGGCCTCGAGCGCGGCTTTCTTGCCCTCGGCAGTGCCCGACGACCCGGAGATGATCGCGCCCGCATGGCCCATGGTCTTGCCGGGAGGAGCCGTGAAACCGGCGATGTACGCCACGACCGGCTTGGACATCGACCGTTCGATGTAGTCGGCCGCCTTCTCCTCTTCGTCGCCCCCGATCTCGCCGACCATGACGATGTACTCGGTCTCGCCGTCGGCCTGGAACCGCTCCAGCAGGTCGATGAACGAGGAGCCGACCACCGGGTCGCCGCCGATGCCGACGATCGTCGAGTTGCCGAGCCCGAGCTGGGTGAGCTCGTGGCCGATCTGGTAGGTGAGCGTCCCCGAGCGCGAGACGAGGCCGACGGAGCCCTCCCGGAAGATCTCGGCCGGGATGATCCCAGCGTTCGCCTTGCCGGGAGACAGCGCGCCAGGGCAGTTCGGGCCGATCATCGTCACGCCCTTCGCCCGGACGTACGTGTGGATGCGGAGCATCTCGTGGGCGGGGATGTGCTCGGTGATGCAGATGACCGTGCCGATGCCGGCGTCGACCGCCTCATATACGGCGTCGGCGGCGAAGCGGGCAGGGACGAAGATCAGCGAGGTGTTCGCGCCCGCGGTGGAGACCGCCTCGGCGACGGTGTCGAAGACGGGGATGCCCTCGACGTCCTGGCCGCCCTTGCCCGGGGTAACGCCGGCGACGACCTCGGTGCCGTAGGCGCGGTTGCGCAGCCCGTGGAAGCGGCCCTCGCTGCCGGTTAGTCCCTGGACGACCAGCCGCGTGTCGCGGTCGACGACGATCGCCATCAGGCGCGCTTCCCCGCCCTGAGCGCGATCCGGTCGAGCACGACCCACCCGTCGCGGACGCGATCGCCGAGCAGCTCGCGGACGCGCTCGGCCTCCTGGCCCTTGCAGCCGGCTCGCACGAGCCACGGCCCGAGCTCGATCGGCTTGTCGAACCGGCGCACCTCATCGACGGTCAACCCGGCCTCCTCGAGGAAGGCGCGCCACTCCGCCTCGGTGTAGTTGCGGACATGCGACGGGTCGCGGACGCGGTCCGCCTCCTCTGCGGCGGCGTCGAGGAAGAGGTTGTCGACGACGACCACCCGCTGCGCGGCGACCCGTGCCAGCTCGCCGACCGCAGCGCGTACGTCCTCGAAGTGATGCGCTGCGACCCGCGTCGCCACGACGTCGAACGATGCGTCGGCGAAGGGCAGGTCCTCCGCTCGGCAGACGACGTCCGGCCGCATGCCAGGCGCGGGATCGCAGCTGACGACCTCGATCCCCGCCTCGCGCAGGCGCCTGGCCACGTGGCCCCCGCCCGTCGCCACATCGAGCGCGGTGCGCGCGCCCGCCGCCCACTCGACGACGAGGTCGAGGTCGGGCCCCTCGCGATGCGCCTCGCTCGTCCGATAGGCCTCCCCGCGCTCCGACCACACGTCGGTCATGCCGCGAGCTCCACGGCACGGCGAGCCGCGTCGAGCATCGTCGGCTCGACGTGGAGGTTGGACGGAGCCGATTCCGCCAGGATCCGCCGTCCGTCCTCCGCGTTCGTGCCGTCCAGGCGGACGACGATGGGCTGGTCGAGCGAGAGCTGGGCGAGCGCCTGCAGGATGCCACGCGCCACCTCGTCGCAGCGCGTGATGCCGCCGAAGATGTTGAAGAAGATGGCCTTCACCTGCGGGTCGCGGGTGATCACCTCGAGCGCGTCGACGACGCCCTGCGCGTCGCCGCCGCCGCCGAGGTCGCAGAAGTTCGCCGGGCGACCGCCGACGAACGTGACGACGTCGACGGTCGACATGGTGAGGCCGGCTCCGTTCCCGAGCACGCCGACCTCGCCGTCCAGCTTCACGTAGGTGACGCCCTTCTCGCGGGCGAGCTGCTCGAGCGGGTCGACGGTCGACACGTCCCGCATCTCCGCGATGTCGGGGTGGCGGGCGAGTGCGTTGTCGTCGACCGTGAACTTCGAGTCGAGCGCCTTGACCTCGCCGTCCGGGGTGACGATCAGCGGGTTGATCTCGCAGAGCATCGCGTCGCAGGCCACGAACGCCTCGTAGAGCTGCCCGACGATCGCCGCGATCTGCCGCTGCTCACCCGGGTCCTCGACGCCCGCGCCGTACACGAGCCGCCGCGCCTGGTACGGCTGGAAGCCCTCGAGCGGGTCCACGTGCAGCCGAACGAGAGCCTCGGGGCTCTCCGCGGCGACCTGCTCGATGTCGATGCCTCCCTGCGTCGTGAACATGTAGAGCGGCTGCTTCGCGCCGCGGTCGAACGTGATCGAGAGGTAGTACTCCTTCGCGATGTCCGATGCGCGCTCGATCAAGAGCGTGCGCACGACATGCCCGCGGATGTCGAGGCCGAGGATCTCGCCGGCGCGCTCCTCCGCCTCGTCCGGCGTGGCGGCGAGCTTGATGCCGCCGGCCTTGCCGCGGCCGCCGGTGAGGACCTGGGCCTTGACCACGACGGGCCCGCCAAGCTCGTCGGCGGCAGCGCGCGCCTCGGCCGCGGTGGTGGCGAGCCGCCCCTCCGACACGGGAATCCCGAAGCGGCGAAAGAGCTCCTTGCCCTGGTGCTCGTACAGGTCCAAAGCGGGCGCGAGTGTATCCGGAACCCGTATGCGAGCATGAGTCGATGCGTCGTGCGCTGCTCGTTGTCGTCCTCGGCGTCCTCGCCGCCGGTTGCGGGAGCGAGGGCACGACCGTCGTGCTCAACGACGACGGCCCGGCGCCGCCGCAGGAGGCAACGCTCGACTGGCGCGAGACCTACGGCGAGCCCGGCGGGCGACTCGTCTTCCGGGTGCATTCCCTGGCCGTGGACGCCGACGGCTGGCGTGCGCAGGTGGCGGTGAAGAACGACTCCCAGACGCAGTTCACGGTCGCCACAGGCCCGTCGTCGCTCGACCAGGCGTTCGGATTGCTGCTGCTGCCGACCGGCGACCTCCGCGAGCTCGACAGGCTGAACCAGGCGAACGAGCTGCCACCCGTGCGCCAAGCGGAGCGCTTCGACCCGCCGCTCCCCGGCGTGCTCACCCCCGGCGCCACCTGGCGGGGAACGATGGCCGCGCGCGGCTCGCTGCCGGGCGGCATCTGGACGCGCGTCGTCTTCGGGGCGTTCGTCACCATCGACAAGCCTCCGCCCGGGCTCCAGGAGCGCGTGATCTGGATCACCGACCACGCGCACCGGCTCAAACCGGGTGCTCAGCCGACGGCAGCGCGGAAGTCCGGGTCGTCGGCGAGCGCTGCGAAGTCGGCGTCGCCCGCAGCCATCTCGCGATAGGAAGGCTCGAGCTCCAGCGAGCGCCGCAGGTGCGCAACCGCGTCGGTGCCCCGGCCCGCCAGCGCCTCGAAGCACGCGAGGTCGTAGAGGATCGTCGCGTCGTCGCCGAAGCGCGCCAGGCCTTCGCCGAGGATGCGTGCGCCCTCCTCGTAGCCCTGCGGATCGTGGAACCCCGACGCCCGACGAAGCACGTCCCAGCGCAGGTGGATGTCGAGCAAGCGGCGCAGCTCGGCGATCGGCTCGGCGTGGTCGTCCACCCGCAGGTCCGCGACGCGGTCGACGCCCTCGCGGCCCTCGTTCCGCGCGCCCGTGCGCTCGACCACGACAGACGCCGACTGCTGGCCGCGCCGGTCGCCCCCGGCGGCCTGGCCGGCCTCCAGCGACGCCACGAGCCGCTCCGCAAGCGTGCCGGCGGTCTCGCGAAACGCACGCGCCATTCCGGCGGTCACGTCCGGCCCGGCCAGGATGTTGCCCTGCACGGCGTAGCACGGACCGGTCTCGTGGCCGGCCCACTCGTTGCACGCCGAACCGGTGAACGCCGCGGCCCGACCGTCCGCGGTGACGACGCCGAGCTGGCGCGTCTCGCGCTGCTCGTCGCCCGCGAGCGTCTCCTCGAGCGCCTGGTCCGGCGACCGGCCGCCGGCGAGGAGCTCGAGGACGCGGCGTCCATAGACCGCCACCCCCGCGGCCTGCGTGGCGACGGCTCCCACCTCCGCGGTCGCCCACGGCACGACGGCGCCGACGGCGAAGTACTTCGACTGGACAGCGCAGCCGACCTCCCCCGTCTCCGGGTCGGCGGCGACGATCGAGAAGGTCGCCTTGTGCAGGTGCCGGCGCTGCATCGCGGCGAGCCTACTCCGCCTGGCGCGTTCGCGACGTGTGCGTTCAGGGCATACAAGCGCAGCCTGTAACGTCCAGGCCCACACCGCCCCACGTGAGAGGAGCGAGATGGACACCGAACGCACCACGCTGTCCGACGACGAGATCGTCGGCTCGAGCCTCGACGACGAGCCGGCACCCGGCGACGACACCGACGGCGACGATACCGACGGCGACACGACCGACAGCACCGACGGCGACGGGGACGCCGACGCGGACGACGCCTGAGTGGTGCCTCGTGCAGCAGTGACAACCGGGCGCGGGCCCGGACTCATCGCTGGACGAGCAACGGGCGACGCTCTCCGGCGCGCGATCGAGCCGATCGACGAGGAGAGCTTCCGCCGCGAGCACTGGGAACGACGGCCGCTCGCCGTCCCGCGCGGCGAGGAGGGGCGCTTCGACGACCTCCTCTCGGTGCGGGACGTCGAGCGGCTCGTGACGGAGACCGCAATCCGCGCACCGGCGTTCCGGCTCGTGAAGGCCGGCGCCTCGCCGTCCGGCTACACCACCGATCTCTCCTGGCGGCCGCAGCCCTTCACGGGCACCGTGCGCGTCGACCGAGTCCTCGAGGAGTTCGAGGACGGAGCGACGATCGTGCTGCAGGCCCTGCACCATTCCTGGCTACCGCTCGCCCGCTACTGCCGGCGCCTCGAGTCCGAGCTCGGCCATCCCGTGCAGGCGAACGCGTACTTCACGCCGCGTGGGTCGCAGGGGCTCCCCGTCCACCACGACACGCACGAGGTGCTCTCGCTCCAGGTGGCCGGGCACAAGCGCTGGCTCGTGTACGAGCCGGTGCTGGAGCTGCCGCTCAAGCATCAGCGCTACAAGCCGTCGATGGGAGCGCCGGGCGAGGCCGTGATGGACGTCACCTTGCGGGCGGGCGACACGCTCTACCTGCCCCGAGGCTGGATGCACGAGGCGCTGACCTCGGATTCGGACTCGCTGCACATCACGATCGGCGTCGGCGTGCGTCCCTGGGTCGACGCCGTCCGGCGGCTGCTCGACGAGCTCGAGTGGGAGCTCCCCTTCCGGCGCTCGATCGACGAGGAGCCGGACGGCCTGCTCGAGCTGCTGGCCGAGCGGCTCGACGTCGAGAGGGTCCGGCGCGACGCGCGCGAGCGGCTCGTCCGCTCCCGGCGCCCCGTCCTCGACGGCCAGCTGTCCGAGCTGCGGGCCCTCGCTGCCCTGACCGTCGAGACGCCGTTGGAGCGCCGCGAGACCGTGATCGCGGAGCTCGACGGCGCGGCGCTCGCGTTCGAGGGCCGGACACTCCGCTTCCCGGATCGCATTGCCGAGGAGCTCGAGTACCTGGTCACGTCGGACGGGCCCTTCACCGCGGCCGACCTCCCCGGCTCACTCGACGACGACGGGCGCCTCGTGCTGGTCAGGCGCCTCGTGCGGGAGGGCTTCCTGCGGCGTAGTGCCGTGGGTGCCTGAGCTCCGGCGCCGAGCACGTCAGATACGTGAGCGGGCCTTCGCGGGCGACGACGTCGACGCTCCAGGTCTCGCCGGCCGACGTCGTGAAGTCGACCGTCCAGCCGTCACCGGCGGACCGGAACGAGGTCAGCCCGAGCTCGTCGAGACCGGCGAGACCGGTCGCCTCGCGGACGGCGCGTTCCGCGGCCTGCGCCGGGAACGGGTGGCAGGACCGGCCGCGGTACCGGTCGAGCGGGATCCGGCCGGCGAGCAGCTCGTCGATGGTCTCCCACACCTCGCCGGGCTCGACGCGGCCGAAGTAGAGCCCGGCCGGCAGGACGACGAGGTTCCCGGCGAAGCGGTCGCCGCCGACGTGCGAGCACTGCCATGCCCACTCCTCGTCGACCTGCTCGCGGACCGCCTCGTAGAGCGGCCGTCCGAACCGGGCGCAGCAGGCGTCGTGCTTGCCGTGCGTGCAGACGAGGAGCAGCGGATGCGCGACGGCCTCCCCGTCGCGGTCGAGATCGACGTCGAGCAGGTCGCCGTGGCGCTCGAGGTCGAGCCGGCGCGTCCAGGACCGGCCCTCGCGCGAGTCGACGCGAAAGACGACGAGGCCGTCGCTGCTCCGCCGCCGCGTGCGCCGGATGAGCAGGATCCGCGAGCGCGGTGCGGCGTTCCGCCACGTTACGAGGGCGTGCTTGACCTCGCGCGGCAGCGTGCTGCCGTCGACCGCGTCGTGCGCCCAGAGACCCCTGTACTCGACGAGCAGCCAGCGCTCGACCTGGCTGGCGGTGGCGGCGAGCGGCTCGTCGTCCGCACGGGAGACGTCCGCGCAGAAGGGGCGCCGGTGCTCCCTAGCCACCGGCCTCCACGACGCAGAGCAGCTGTCCGGAGGTGACCGGCGCCCCCGGCGAGACGGAGAGCTGACGGACGACCCCTGCGGCGTGGGCCAGGATCTCGTTCTCCATCTTCATCGCCTCCACGACGAGCAGCACCTGACCGGCGTCGACCTCGTCGCCGTCGGCGACCTCGACCTTGAGCACCGTCCCCTGCATCGGGCTCACCACGGCGCCACCCTCGGCGCCGCCGAGACCGGCGGAGCGCTGGTTCCGCGCGCGGGCGAGCGCCGTCCACGGCGCTTCCGGGAGGTGCACGCGGACGTCGAAGCGGCGCCCGTCGAGCTCCACGGGGACGACCTGCGGCCGCGACCGCACCGCCCCGTCGGAGACCTGAACCGTTGACGCGGCGGCGCCGAGCTCCTCCGCCCTCGCCGCGAGCGCCTCGGACTCGACGACGCCGTGACAGGTCGAGCCCTCGACGAAGCAGGGGTGCTCGAGCAGGGCGCGGTGGAAGCCCACGAGCGTCGGGGGCCCCTGGATGTCGAACTCACCGAGGGCCCGCAGCATCCGGTGGCGCGCGTGCTCGCGGTCGGCGCCGTGCACGATCAGCTTCGCGATCATCGGGTCGTAGAGGCCGGAGATCTCGTCGCCAGCGCGCACCCCCGAGTCCACCCGAACGCCGGGGCCGCCCGGCTCACGGTACGCCGTGACCCGTCCCGGCGCGGGCAGGAAGCCGCGGCCGACGTCCTCGGCGTTGATGCGGCACTCGATGGCGTGGCCCGAGATCCGCACGTCCTCCTGGCGGACGGAAAGCGGTTCGCCGGCCGCGACCAGCACCTGCTCCCGGATGAGGTCGATCCCGGTCACGAGCTCGGTCACGGTGTGCTCGACCTGGATGCGCGTGTTCATCTCCATGAAGAAATACTCACCGCCCGCCGTTAGCAGGCCCTCGATCGTGCCGGCGCTCCGGTAGCCGGCGGCGCGGGCGGCATCCACCGCGATGCCGCCGATGCGGTTGCGAAGCTCCGCACCGACGGCAGGCGACGGCGTCTCCTCGATGAGCTTCTGGTGCCGGCGCTGGATGGTGCAGTCGCGCTCGCCGAGATGGATGACAGCCCCATGGGCGTCTGCGAGCACCTGCACCTCGACGTGCCTCGGGTCCTCCAGGTAGCGCTCGACGTAGACCGCCGGGTCGGCGAAGTACCGCTCGCCCTCGCGGCGGGCCGACTCGAGCGCGCGCTCGATCTCGCCCGGCTCGCGGACGACCTTCATGCCCTTGCCCCCGCCGCCGGCGGCCGCCTTGAGGATGAGCGGATAGCCGACCTCGTCCCCCAGGCCGGCGATCTCGTCCGGATCGGTCACCGGGTCCGTCGTGCCGGGGATGATCGGTACGCCCGCCTCACGCATTGCCGCCCGCGCAGCGGTCTTCGAGCCCATGAGCTCGATCGCCGCCGGCGGCGGGCCGATCCACGTGAGGCCGGCGTCCTCGACGGCCGCCGCGAACGCAGCGTTCTCGGCGAGGAAGCCGTACCCCGGATGGATCGCCTCTGCGCCCGAGCGCAGCGCCGCGTCGATGACGCGCTCGCCGCGCAGGTAGCTCTCCGCGGCCGGCCCCGGCCCCAGGAGGTAGGCCTCGTCGGCGGCCGCGACGTGCAGCGAGCCGGCGTCCGGCTCGGAGTAGACGGCGACCGCCCCGACGCCGAGCTCGCGCAGTGTCCTGAAGACGCGGACCGCGATCTCGCCCCGGTTCGCCACGAGCACCTTCGAGAAGGGGGGCATGAGGCCGCGTATTCTCCCGGAGGATGACGCTTCCCGATCAGCTGACCGTCGGGCGCGCGCTCTCGGTGCCGGTGGTGGTCGTCCTCTTCGCCTGGGACTTTCCGAACAACGAGGCGTGGGCGACGGCCGTGTTCCTCGTGGCGATGGCGACCGACCAGATCGACGGGTGGCTGGCGCGGCGCCGGAACGAGACCTCCGCCCTGGGCTCCCTGCTCGATCCGATCGCGGACAAGATCCTCGTCCTCTCGGTGCTCGTCATGCTGATCGAGGAGGGCGTGGCGCCGGCCTGGATGGTGGCGGCGATCATCGCCCGCGAGTTCCTCGTCTCGGGCCTACGGCTGGCAGCGATCGAGCGGGGAGTGGTGATGCCGGCGCGCGACCTCGGCAAGCTGAAGACGTGGGCACAGTCGGTCGCGGCAGCGATCGGCGGGCTGGCCGCTGCCGGCGCATGGGGCGACGAGGTGGCGTGGTGGGCGCTGCTCGTCGCGGTCGTGCTGACCTGGCTCTCCGGTCTCGACTACGCGCGGATCGCTCCGCGCGTCCTACGCGGCGAACCGGCATAGGCCGGTCGGGCGCGGTCAGACTCTCGTCGTCCCGGGACCTGCGCTCCAGTCCGAGAAGGCGGCCCACGCACGCAGGTACTCGCTCAGCTGCTGCATGCCGCGCGCGACCTCGACCTTGATCGCGATGACGCAGATCGGGCAGAACGCCTCGCCTGAGGACCGGATGGGGTGATCTCCGCACCGTGCGCACATCTCGGAACTGACAACGTGGCCGATTGCGATCCGGTTACGGCTCGTGCTCGTCCGTCTCCGGCGGTTCGACCGCCTCGCGTAGAGCGGCTGCACGCCAGCGGCTGCCGTAGGCGGAGGGACGCCGCGGCTCGACGCCGGACTGCGCGAGCGCCGCGACGATCGCCTCGCGCTCGTCCTCGTCCGGCTCGGGCCTGATCTGGACCTCCACGCCGCGAGGGTAAAGCACGCCGCCGTGACGGCCGACGTGTGTCGCATGCGGCTTCTCGCCTGCGTGCTCGCAGTCCTGGCCGTCGCCGCTCCGGCGGGCGCCGTCGGGCCCGCCGCCGACGCTGCGCCGAAGCGGTCGTGGGCCCGTGCTCAGATCGCCGTGGTGACCGGTGCCGGCCTGATGGGTGGCGACGCCGCTGCGTTCCGGCCGGATGATCAGCTCACTGCAGCGGAGCTCGATGAGCTCGCTGCCGGGCTTGCTCCCGACGACCTCGAGCCGACCGGCGGTGACGGGCTCGCGACCGTCGCGGCGCTCGACGCGCGCCTCGTGCAGGTCCTCGGGCTGGAGGACGCCGCCTACCGCTTCTCCCGGGGCGCCCGCGCCGCGGGCCTGGCCCCGCCCAGGCGCTTCGGCACGGAGACGGTCGCGCGTCTGCTCGGCCTGCGCTTCAACCACCCAGCCGGGACGGACGGGCTGGAGCTCCTGCCCGCCGAGCCCGCCACACGCGCGGAGGCCGCCTACTCGGTCGCGCGCGTCCTCCGCCTCGATCCCTCGGAGCTGGAGCGGGTCGACCAGCTCTCGCGGACGTTCGCGCCGCCGCGGCCGACACCGTGGCAACGACAGCTCTTGCGGCGGGCCGTCTCGCTCATCGGCCGCCCGTACGTCTGGGCGGGCACCGAACGCGGCTACGACTGCTCCGGGTTCGTGTGGAGGGTCGTCAGGCTCACGCCGTATCCCGGCGGCGAAGGTCTCCCGGCTGTGCTCAGGGGACGCACGAGCTACCAGATGAGCGGCGAGGTGCCCAGGGCGCAGCGGCTCGGCGCCGACACCGTTCAGCCGGCGGACATCCTCTTCTTCGGCAGCAGGGGCGCAAGGTCGAAGCCGGCGCAAGTCGACCACATGGGCATCGCGCTCGGCGGCGGGTGGATGATCCACTCGTCGCGAGACGGCGTGACCGTCGTGCCGCTCGACGGCTGGTGGCGCGACGGCTTCGCGTGGGCCAGGCGGCCGCTCGCCGAGGCCGGCCTCGAGCTGCCCCTCTAGCCGGACTGCAACTAAAGGGGGATGTTGCCGTGCTTGCGCTTCGGGCGCGCCTCGCGCTTCGTCAGCGCCACCTCGAGCGCCCGCACGAGCACGGGCCGCGTGCGCCGCGGCTCGATCACCTCGTCCACATAGCCGCGCTCGGCGGCGTGATACGGGTTCGCGAAGCGCTCCTTGTAGTCCGCGATCAGCTCGGCGCGGCGGGCATCCGGGTCCTCCGCCTCCTCGAGCTCCTTGCGGAAGACGATGTTGACGGCGCCCTCCGGCCCCATGACCGCGACCTCCGCGGTCGGCCACGCGACGTTGAAGTCGGCGCGGATGTGCTTGGAGCTCATGACGTCGTACGCCCCGCCGTACGCCTTCCGGGTGATCACCGTCAGCTTCGGAACGGTCGCCTCGGCGTAGGCGTAGAGCAGCTTCGCGCCGTGGCGGATGATGCCGCCCCACTCCTGCGCCGTCCCGGGCAGGAAGCCCGGCACGTCGACGAACGTCACGAGCGGGACGTTGAAGGCGTCGCACGTGCGGACGAAGCGCGCGGCCTTCACCGACGCGTCGATGTCCAGCACCCCGGCGAGCGCGCCTGGCTGGTTGCCGACGACCCCGATCGAGTGGCCGCCGAGGCGTGCGAACCCGCAGACGATGTTCTCGGCGAAATGCGGCTGCACCTCCATGAACAGGCCCTCGTCGACGACGTGGCCGATCACGGCCTTCATGTCGTAGGGCTTGTTCGGGCTGTCCGGGATGAGCATGTCCAGCGCCGCGTCCTCGCGGTCGACGGGATCGGCCGGAGCGGCCCAGGGCGGCGACTCGAGGTTGTTCTGCGGCAGGAACGACAGGAGGAGCCGCGCGTCGTCGAGGCAGGACTGCTCGTCGGGCGCCGTGACGTGCGCCACGCCCGACTTCGTGGCATGCGTCGCCGCTCCGCCGAGCTCTTCGAAGCCGATTTCCTCGCCGGTCACGGTTTTCACGACGTCGGGCCCCGTGATGAACATGTAGGACGTCTCCTCGACCATGAGCACGAAGTCGGTGATCGCCGGCGAGTAGACGGCGCCGCCCGCGCAGGGACCCATGATCAGCGAGAGCTGCGGCACGACGCCCGAGGCCTGGACGTTGCGCCAGAAGATCTCCGCATAGCCGGCGAGCGAGACGACGCCCTCCTGGATGCGCGCCCCGCCGGAGTCGTTGATGCCGATCACCGGGCAGCCGTACTTGAGGGCCAGGTCCATGACCTTGCAGATCTTCTCGGCGAAGACCTCGGACAGGGATCCGCCGAAGACGGTGAAGTCCTGCGAGAAGACGAAGACCGTGCGCCCGAAGATCGTGCCGTGCCCGGTGACGACGGCATCGCCGTACGGCCGGTTCGCCATCGAGTCGAACTCGGGGTTGCGGTGCCGCACGTACCGGTCGAGCTCGACGAACGAGCCCGGGTCGAGCAGCCGTTCGGCGCGCTCGCGGGCCAGCAGCTTGCCCCGCTCGCGCTGGCGCTCCACCGCCCGGTCGGAGCCCGCGTGCAGCGACTCCTCGCGCAGCTCGCGCAGCCAGTCCAGCTTCTCCTGCGTCGTCTCGTGGACGCTCCGCTCGGTCTCCGCCATCGGCGGGGAGCCTAGATGGTTGGCGCCACGAGATCGTCTCCCTCGGGGCGCGAGCCGGCCGCTCCGGGGCGTGGCGGCAGGGCATTGGCCATGCTCGACGCATCGGCAATGGCCTGGCGACGCGAAGCGCACGTGCCTGGCAGCGGCGCCGCGAGGCGCCGATGGCAGGCGCGGGAGCGTCCCGGACACGCCGGATCGCGCATCCGAGCGCACGAGATCGGGGCGCCAGCCATCTAACCTGGAAAGAGCGGCAGATGGCCGAGCGCGACGATGCCCTCCGTCTCGCGCTCGTCGCCCTCGGTGAACACGGCTGCCTCCGCCGCCACGGCGCCGCCGGCCTGCGCGACGACGCTTCGCATGCCCTCGAGCGTGCTGCCGGTCGACACGACGTCGTCGACGATTACGGCGCGCCGCCCGGCGACGAGCTCCCGATCCTTCTCGTCCAGGTGCAGCGTCTGCGGATGGCCGGTCGTGATCGAGACCGTCTCGGCGCTGACGGTGTCGCCCATGTAGGGCTTGTGCTCCTTCCGCAGCACGACCCAGGGCAGCTCGAGCTGCCGCGCGAGCTCGTAGACGAGCGGCACGCTCTTCGTCTCGGCGGTGACGAGGACGTCTGCTTCGACGCCCTCGAGCCGACGGGCCAGGCCACGGGCCGCAGCCTCGACGATCTCGGTGTCGCCGAGCAGATTGAAGACCGCGATGCGGAGCTTCGGCGCGACCTCGAAGAGCGGCAGCTCCCGTGCGACGCCTTCGACCTCGACCCGGTATGTCTCCCGCTCGCCCACCGTGGGGCGCGAGCCTACCGCGACCGCAGCACCTCCACGCCGGGACGCGGATCGCCGTCGCCCGCCTCCTTCGTCACGCTGAGCACCGGATACCTGGCCGGATCGACGGCGGCGGCGAGCTGCACGCGCGTGCGTCCGTCCTCGTCGGGATGGAAGGTGCCGGCCGAGATGCGGTTTGGGCTCGACGCCGAGTCGCCGGGCCCGAGGAACCACACCTCGTAGAGCTCGCCCTTCGGCAGGACCGGCAGCTCGTCGGAACGGAGCACGACCACACGCCCGATTCCGGTCCTCGTCACCCGCGCGGTCGCCTCGACACCTGCGGGCGACGTCAGCGTCGCCTGGAGCTCGAGCTCGCCGGGCTGACCGGCGTCCAGCCGGCTGCCGGCCGCGAACGCGAGCGCCAGCGCGGCCGCCGCGACGGGGACGAGCGCGAGCCGGCGGCCGAGGCCGCGCCGCGGCGTCGGGCGCGGTGCGCCGCTCTGCGCCGGCCGCGCGCTCCACGGCGACGAGGGCCCGCGCCTCGAGCCCCGCGGGCAGCTCCCAGGCGGGCGCCATCGCGCCCAGACGCTGCGGGATGTCCGACAGCTCGGCGAGCTCGGCGCGGCAGCGGTCGCACGTCTCGAGGTGGCGCTCGAAGGCCGCATGCTCCTCCGGCTCGAGCGCCTGGAGCACGTACCCGCCCAGGTCGACGTGCACGTCGTACGTGGAGCCGTTGTCAGACATCGAGGCCTCGCTCCTCCAGCTCGAGCTTGAGCGCCCTGAGCGCGTGGTAGACCCGCGTCTTGACCGTCCCGAGCGGCACGCCGAGCCGATGCGCGATCTGTGGCTGGGTCAGACCCTCGTCGTGCGTGAGGCGAAGCACCTCGGCGTGCTTGGGCGAGAGCGCGCCGAGCGCGTCGCGGAGATCGAGCCCGAGCACGATCGCCTCGACGTCGTCGTCGGCGACGGGAGCCGGCTCATCCCGCCCTGCCTGCGGCCGCCACGCCGGCCGGCGCCGCATGTCGACGGCCGCCCGCCGTGCGAGCGTGAAGACGAACGTGCGCACCGTTCCCCGCCGGGCGTCGAACCGGCCCGCCGACCGCCAGAGCCTGACGAACGTCTCCTGAACGAGCTCTTCCGCGAGCCCTCGATCGCCGAGCAGCCGGAGCCCGAGGCCGTACAACCGCGACCCGTAGCGGGCGTACAGCTCCGCCAACGGCTCCTCACGCTCCCCGGCCGCGACGCGTGCCACCAGCCCGGCCTCCTCGGCTGCGGCGGCGTACGGTTGCGAGACGGCGAGCGCGTTCACGTGACTGCGGTATTCGCAGCCGCTCCGGCGTCCGGTTCATCGCCCGGGCTTTCGCACGACGAGGCGCCGTGGGTTCACTGGCGTACGATCCGGCCGTGGTCGACCCGGCCGAGCGCGACGCCATGCTGAGCCGCCAGCCGCGGCGCAGCCCGGCCGGAGCGAGCGGCTAGGGGATTGGCCCCTGCGCCGGTCGACCGCTCGACCGTCTGGCCGTACGAGGACGGCGAGCCGGGTCGGTTCTCGTACGCGCGGGCCGGTCATCCAGCCGGGGAGGCGGTCGAGGAGACGCTCGGCGCCCTCGACGGCGGACGGGCGCTCCTCTTCCCGTCGGGCATGTCCGCGGTGGCGACCGTCCTGCTCGGACTCGGACAGCCGGGCGCTGTCGTGGCGCTCGCCGAGGGGGCGTACTACGGCACCGGAGTGCTGTTCCGCCTGCTCGAGCCGTGGGGCGTGCGGGTCGTCGAGTTCGACCAGACCGGCCCGCCGCCCACAGAGGCGGCGCTGGTCTGGCTCGAGGCACCGGCGAACCCGATGCTGACCATGCCCGACTTCGAGGCGGCGGCCGCGCACGACGCACCGGTCGTCTGCGACTCGACGGTCGCGACGCCCCTCGCCGTGCGGCCGCTCGAGCTCGGCTGCGACGTCGCGCTCCACAGCGCGACCAAGTACCTCGCAGGCCACGACGACGTGCTCGCCGGCGCGGTGACCGTGCGCGACGGAGACCTCTACGAGCGCCTGCGGCGGCTGCGCTGGGCCACGGGCGCCGTCGCTTCGCCCGACGCGGCGTTCCTCGTCGCCCGCGGGCTCGAGACGCTGCGCGTCCGCGTCGAGCGCCAGTCCTCGTCCGCGCGGATCCTCGCCGACCGCCTGCGTGGGCACGCCGCCGTCGCGATCGTCCGCTACCCCGAGCTCGGCGGCCTGATCTCCTTCGACGTCGCCGACGCCGAGGCGGCGCGCCGCGTCGAGACGGCGACGCGGCTGATCGTGAACGCGACCAGCCTCGGCGGCGCGCGCTCCAAGGTCGAGAGCCGGCACCGCTGGGAGGGCGAGCGCTGCCCGCCAGGCCTGCTGCGCCTCTCCGTCGGGCTCGAGGATCCGGACGAGCTCTGGGCCGACCTCGAGCAGGCGCTCGCGCAGGCCTGATCGAAACTCGCACCGTCCGCCAAGCGATTGTCGTTTGCGCCGCAGCATCGCTTATGCGTACCATCACGGTCGCTAATCTCTACTTCTTCTGTAGACAAAAGGGAGCTCCGTATGCGCAACCGCCTGATCGCCGTCGCCCTCGTCACCTCTGTCGCCGCCGCGGCCGTGCTTGCGTCGGGGGCGTTCGCCCTCCCGGCCAAGCGCACCGACACGCGGCTGAGCCTCGTCGGCTACGCCGTGCCGCGCGAGGCGCTCGGCGCAGTCATCAAGGCGTGGCAGGAGACACCGGCCGGCAAGGACGTGTCCTTCTCGCAGTCGTACGGCGCGTCAGGCGACCAGGCGCGGGCGGTCGCGGCGGGCCTCAAGGCGGACATCGTCCACCTCTCCACCGGGCTCGACGTCGACGTCCTCGTGAAGGCCGGGCTCGTCGACCCGACGTGGAACCGCCAGTCGACCAAGGGCATCGCGACGAACTCGGTGGTCGTCTTTGCCGTGCGCAACGGGAATCCCAAGAACATCAAGTACTGGAGCGACCTGGCCAGGCCGGACGTGGACGTCGTCACGCCCAACCCGTTCTCGTCGGGTGCCGCCAAGTGGAACATCCTCGCCGCCTACGGCTCGCAGCGGCGGCTCGGCAAGACCGACAAGCAGGGGCAGGACTTCATCCTCCGCATGTTCCGGAATGTCGTCTCGCAGGACAGCTCGGGCCGTAACGCGACGAACACGTTCGTCGCCGGCAAGGGCGACGTCTTCATCACGTACGAGAACGAGGCGCGGCTCGCCAAGCTCGAGTACGTGATCCCGCGCCAGACGCTTCTGATCGAGGCGCCGATCGCGGTGCTGAAGAACAGCGAGCACCGCGAGCTCGCGAACACGTTCATCCGCTTCACGAAGACGCCGCAGGCGCAGCGGATCTTCGCCCAGTACGGCTACCGGCCGGTCGGGGCGGCCGTGCAGCGGGAGTTCCAGAAGCAGTATCCGAACCGACCGGGCGTCTTCCGGATCGACCACAAGTACATCGGCGGGTGGACCGCGGCAAACAAGAAGTGGTTCGACCCGAAGAACGGGATCATGGTCGAGATCGAGCGGAAGGTGGGCGGTCCCGCTGGCTGAGCTCGCGCTCGAGCGCCGCGCGGTCCGCAAGCCGAGCGACAGGGCGTCGACCGCCCTCTCGCTCGGCTTCGTGACGATCTTCCTGACCCTCGTCGTGGCACTGCCCATGGCGGCCGTGATCTGGGAGTCGACGCAGGCCGGAGGCGCCGGCTTCTGGGAGGTCGTCTCGAGCCCGCAGGCCGTCGCGGCGCTGAAGCTCAGCTTCGGCGCCGCGCTCGTCGTGGCGCTGGTCAACGCCGTCGTCGGGACGATCATCGCCTGGGTGCTCGTCCGCGACGACTTCCGCGGCAAGTCGCTCGTGAACGCGGTCATCGACCTGCCGTTCGCGCTGCCGACGATCGTCGCCGGTCTGACGCTGCTCGCGCTCTACGGCCCGACGTCGCCGGTCTCGATCAACGTCGCGTTCACGCGCACCGCGATCGTGCTCGCCCTCCTCTTCGTGACGCTTCCGTTCGTCGTCCGCACCGTTCAGCCGGTGCTCCTCGAGCTCGACAGCGAGATGGAGGAGGCCGGCAAGTCGCTCGGCGGCTCGGACTTCGCCGTCTTCCGGCGCATCGTCTTGCCGAACATCCTCCCGGGGATCCTGTCCGGCGTCGCCCTCGCCTTCGCGCGCGCCGTCGGCGAGATCGGCTCGCTCGTGATCATCTCCGGCAACCTGCCGTACCAGACCGAGGTCGCCTCGGTCTACATCCTCACCCGCATCGAGGGCGGCGACCGGCCTGGGGCGGCAGCGGTCGCAGTCGTCCTCTTGACGGCGTCGTTCGCGGTCATCCTGCTCATCGGCATAGTCCGACGGCTCGCCACGCGGCACGAGGCCGCGCAGGACGCATGAGGCGCCTGGGCCTTCGCGCTTTCGCGCTGCTGTACCTCGCCGCCGTGCTGCTCGGCCCACTGGCGATGATCTTCTGGCGGACGTTCGAGCACGGCTTCGACGCGGCCTGGGCGGCGATCACGCAGCCCGAGACGCTGCACGCGTTCAAGCTGACCGCGATCATCGCCGCGATCGCCGTGCCGCTGAACACGGTGTTCGGCGTCGTCTGCGCGCTCGCGATCGTCCGGCGGCGGTTTCCCGGCAAGGGCCTGCTGAATGCGTTCGTCGATCTCCCGCTGGCCCTCTCGCCGGTCGTCGTCGGCCTCTCGTTGTTCCTCCTGTACGGCAGCGACGGCTGGTTCGGCGGCTGGCTCCAGGAGCACGGCGTCGAGGTGCTCTTCGCGCTGCCCGCGATGGTGCTCGCGACCGTGTTCGTGTCGCTGCCGTTCGTCGCGCGCGAGGTGGTGCCGACGCTGCGCGAGATCGGCGACGAGCAGGAGCAGGCCGCGCGCACGCTCGGCGCGTCGCCGTGGCAGACGTTCTGGCGCATCACGCTGCCGGCGATCCGCTGGGCGGTCGTCTACGGGGTCGTGCTGACCACGGCGCGCTGCCTCGGCGAGTACGGAGCGGTCGCGGTCGTCTCCGGTCGGATCCAGGGCGAGACGGAGACCGCGACGCTCCGCGTCGAGGAGCGCTACGACAGCTTCGACGTCGCCGGTGCCTACGCCATCTCGCTCGTGCTCGCCGCCATGGCCGTGCTCGTGCTCGTGGCGATGATCGTGATCAAGCCGAGGGAGGAAGCCGTCTGATGTCCATCGAGATCCGCAACGTCACCAAGCGCTTCGGCGACTTCGCCGCGCTGGACGACGTCACGCTCGACGTCGAGGGCGGGTCGCTGACCGCGCTGCTCGGTCCGAGCGGCTCCGGCAAGTCGACGCTGCTCCGGATCATCGCCGGGCTCGAGTGGGCGGACACCGGTGCCGTCTTCCTCGCCGGCGCGGACGCCACCGCGGTCGTGCCCCAGAAGCGGAACGTCGGCTTCGTCTTCCAGCACTACGCGGCCTTCAAGCACATGACCGTGCGGGACAACGTCGCGTTCGGGCTGAAGGTGCGCAAGCGCCCGCGGGCCGAGATCCGCGAGCGGGTCGACGAGCTGCTGCGGCTCGTCCAGCTCCAGCAGTTCGGGCACCGCTACCCCTCGCAGCTGTCCGGCGGGCAGCGCCAGCGCATGGCGCTGGCGCGCGCGCTGGCCCCGGAGCCGCGCGTGCTGCTCCTCGACGAGCCGTTCGGCGCCCTCGACGCCCGCGTCCGCGCCGAGCTGCGCGACTGGCTGCGCCGGCTCCACGACGAGGTGCACGTGACCACGGTCTTCGTGACGCACGACCAGGAGGAGGCGATGGAGGTCGCCGACCAGATCGCCGTGCTGAACCACGGACGGCTGGAGCAGGTCGGCTCGCCGCGCTCGCTCTACGACGAGCCTGCAACAGAGTTCGTGATGCGCTTCGTCGGGGACGCGAACGCGCTCGGCGAGGCCCTCGTGCGGCCGCACGACATCCACCTCGCGTACGAGCCGTCGGAGGGAGCTGTCGAGGTCATGGTCGAGCGCATCACCGTGCTCGGCTTCGACGCGAAGGTCGAGCTGGTCGACGGGGCCGGCGAGGTCGTGGTTGCGAAGCTGACGCGTGACCGGCTCGAGGAGCTCGAGCTCGAGACGGGGCAGATCGTCTACGCGGCGCCGAGCCGGGAGCGCGTCTTCGCCTAGCGCGCCCGTTCCACGAGGACGGCGAGCGAGGTCTCCTCGAGCACGCCGCGCATGGCACCGCGCAGCTCGAGCCACGTGTCGCGCAGCGCCGTCGCCGCACCCTCGTACTCGACCTCGTCCGGACGGACGCCGCGAACGCTCGCGATCGGCCCCTCGACGGCGCGGATCACGTCGGCGACGCTGATCTCGGCAGCGGGCCGCGCCAGGAAGTAGCCGCCCTCCGCCCCACGCTGGCTGCCGACGATGCCGGCGTGGCGGAGGTCGAGCAGGATGTTCTCGAGGAACTTGCCCGGGATGCCCTGCGCGGTCGCGACGCGTTCGCCCTTGACCGGGCCTGGAGGCGCCGCGGCGAGCTCCAGGCACGCGCGCAGCGCGTAGTCGACCTTGGCGGAGACCCGCACGGCGGCATTCTCGCTAGCGCGCGCCGGCGGCGCCCGGCGCCGCGCCGCGCGCCGTGTCGCTCGACAGGCGCACCGCAATCCACACGGGGATGATCGAGAGCACGATCACGAACACCGCGACGACGTTCACGATCGGCAGCTGGTTCGGACGCGAGATGTTGCTGAGGATCCAGATCGGCAGCGTCTGGTCCGGACCCGCCGTGAAGGTCGTCACGATCACCTCGTCGAACGAGAGCGCGAACGCGAGCAGCCCGCCCGCCAGGAGCGCGGTTCGCAGCTGCGGGAAGGTGACGTGGCGGAAGGTCTGCCAGGTGTCGGCCCCGAGATCTGCGGAAGCCTCCTCCAGCGAGGCGGACGTGCGCCGCAGGCGCGCGACGGTGTTGTTGTAGATGACGACGATGCAGAAGGTGGCGTGTCCGACGATGATCGTGAACAGGCCGAGCTCGACGCCGAACGGGTCCGGCAGGTTGCGGAACGTCGCGTTGAGCGCCATGCCGGTCACGATTCCCGGCAGCGCAATCGGCAGCACGACGAGGAACGAGACGACGTTCCGGCCGAAGAACGAATAGCGAGCGACCGCGAGCGAGGCGAGCGTGCCGAGCACGAGCGCAAGGAGCGTGGCGCCGAGCGCGGCCTTGAGCGACTGCAGCAGGGCGTCCCGTGCACCGGGGTTGTCGATCGCACGGCCGAACCAGTCCAGCGTGAAGCCCTGGATCGGCCACGACTGGATGCGGCTCTCGTTGAAGGCGTACACACCGACGACGACGAGCGGCACGTAGATGAACGCCAGCGTGAGCGCGGTCAGGACCCGCAACGCCCACCTCGTTGCCGGACCCTCGTTCACAGGCTGTCGAACGCGCCCATTCGCTTGGCGAGCGCGAGGTAGACGATCATGACGATGACGGGCACCGTCGCGAACGCGGCCGCGAGCGGCAGGTTGTTCGCCACGCCGACGTTCGCGTAGACGACGTTGCCGATGAACTGGTTGCCGGCCATGACGAGCCCCGGCGTGATGTAGTCGCCGAGCGTCAGCGAGAAGGTGAAGATCGAGCCGGCGACGACGGCCGGGAACGCCTGCGGCAGCACGACGCGCAGGAACGTCCGCCAAGACCGCGCGCCGAGGTCGGAGGACGCCTCGAGCAGCGAGTCCGGGATCCGCTCGAGCCCGGCGTAGACCGGCAGGATCATGAACGGCAGCCACAGGTACGAGAAGACGATCACGCCGGCCGTCGTCCCGAAGCCGGGCCCGGAGAGCCCGAAAGGATCGAGCAGCCAGTTCAGCGGCCCGTTCTCCTGCAGGATGATCCGCCAGGCATAGACCTTGACGACGTAGCTCGCCCAGAGCGGCGTCAGGACCGCGATCACGAGCACTGCCCGGACGCGCGATGAGGCCACCTTCGCCATGTAGTACGCGATCGGGAAGGCCAGCACCGCGTCGATGAGCGTCACGAGCGCGGCGACGCCGATCGTGCGGAACGCGATCGTACGGTAGACGTCGCTCTCCCAGAGCAGCTCGAAGTTCTGGAAGCCGTAGTCGTGGACGACCTCGGCGGTGAACGGGTCGAGCCGCCAGAACGCGGCGACGAACAGGACGACCAGCGAGCCGAGGTACGCGATCCCGAGCCAGGCGATCGGGGCGGCGAGCAGCCCGCCGACCTGCAGGCGGGGATGGCGGTGCAAGAAGGACGAGAGGCGCCGCCCCGCTCCGCGGCGGGGCGGCGCCTCCAGCGAATCAGAGACCGAGGTCAATCAGCCTTTGATCTCCGTCCATGCCTGCACCCACTCCGAGTAGTCCTTGCAGACCTCGCCGCGGCTGTCGCCGCAGTCCTTCTCGGGGGTCGTCCAGTACGCGACCTTCTCGAAGTACGCCTCGTCCTCCGCGTGGAAGATCGTGCAGTGGTTCTTCACCGCGGTGAGCGCGCACGACTTCTTGTTCGAGGGCGCCTCACCGAACCACTCGGCCACGGCCGCGTTGGCCTCGGGCGAGATGATGTGGTTCATCCACATGTACATGCAGTTCGGATGCTCGGCAGTCTTGGAGATCATCCAGGTGTCCGACCAGCCGGTCGAGCCTTCCTTCGGCAGGGTGGTGGAGATCTTCACCTTGTCGGCCTCGAGCAGGTTCGCGATCACCTGCCACGTCGTGCCGAGCACGGAGTTGCCGGCAGCGAACGCCGCCTGCTCCTTGGTGTAGTCGGACCAGTACTCGCCGACGATCTCCCGCTGCTTCTTGAGCAGGTCGACGGCTGCCTGGAACTGCGTGTCGTCGAGCTCGTAGACGTTGTCGATGTTCAGGTCAGGCTGGGTCGCCTTCAGGTAGAGCGCCGCGTCGGCGATGTAGATCGGGCTGTCGTACGCGGTCACCTTGCCCTTGTACGGCGAGTTCTCGTCGAAGACGACGCCCCAGCTGTCGGGCGCCGGGGAGACCAGGTCCGTGCGCCACATGAGCAGGTTGGCGCCGCGGCCGTGCGGCACGCCGTACATCTGGCCGTCGACCGAGTTGTGCGGCTGATCCTTCAGGCCGGCGAACACGTCGGCGTAGTTCGGGATCAGATCGGTGTTGACGGGCGCGACGTCGCCGCCGGCGATGAGCCGGAGCGTTGCGTCACCCGAGGCCGACACGCCGTCGTAGTTGCCGGTGCGCATGAGCGTCACCATCTCGTCGGACGTGTTGCCGAGCTTCACGTTGACCTGGCAGCCCGTCTCCTTCTCGAAGTCGGTCACCCAGTCGACCTTCGGATCGGTGGAACCGTCCTCGACGTAGCCTGCCCACGCGATCAGGTCGACCCGGCCCTCGCCGGCGCCGAGCTCCTGCATCATTCCCTCCGGCGCCTGCGCCTCCGTCGTGGTCGGGGCGGTCGTCGCACCGCCGGCCTCGCCTTCGTCGTCGTCGCCGCCGCAGCCGGCGGCGAGGAACGAGAGCACGCCGACCGTCAGGGCCAGTGCCGC
This sequence comes from uncultured Gaiellaceae bacterium, assembly GCA_963733065.1. Taxonomy (GTDB): domain Bacteria; phylum Actinomycetota; class Thermoleophilia; order Gaiellales; family Gaiellaceae; genus CAVTBT01. The sequence continues at coordinate 200,341 of CAVTBT010000002.1, read as the reverse complement.
CCAGAGACCGGCGCGCTTCCTCCGTTGCGTCATTCGTATTCCTCCGTCTCGATTGCGGACGTCTGCTCCGGCCGCCACTCCAGCCGGACGCGACGCCCTTTGCTCTCCACGACGTCGGCCGACGTCGTCTCGAGGTTCTGGCGAACGACCTGCAGCACGCCCCCCTGATCGAGCTCGACCGCATACCGCGTCACCATGCCGACGTAGACGACGTCTCGGACCCGACCGCGCTCGCTGTGTGCGCCCGGGTCTCCGGCGGCGCCCTCGTCGAGCAGATGGATCTTCTCGGGCCGCACCGTGAAGCGCCGGCCGTCCCGCTCCAGCACGTTCGAGACGCCGACGAACCCAGCGATGAACTCGCTCGCGGGATGCTCGTACACCTCGGACGGCGAGCCGATCTGCTCGATGCGGCCGCGGTTGAAGACGGCGAGCCGGTCGCTCATGGTGAGCGCCTCTTCCTGGTCGTGCGTCACGTAGACGAACGTAATGCCGACGTCCTGCTGGATGCGTTTCAGCTCCACCTGCATGTCCTGGCGCAGCTTGAGGTCGAGCGCGCCGAGCGGCTCGTCGAGCAGCAGCACCTGCGGCCTGTTGACGATCGCGCGCGCGAGCGCGACCCGCTGCCGCTGGCCACCGGAGAGCTGCGCAGGCTTGCGGCCGCCGAGGCTGCCGAGCTGCACCAGCTCCAGCGCCTCGGCCGCGCGCCGCCGCCGCTCGCCACGGGGCACCTTCTTCACCCGCAGGCCGTACTCGACGTTGTCCTCCACGGTCATGTGCGGGAAGAGCGCGTAGTCCTGGAAGACGGTGTTCACGTCGCGCGCGTACGGTGGAAGGCCCGAGACGTCGCGGCCGCGGAGCTCGACCGTCCCCTCGTCGGGACGCTCGAAGCCGGCGATCACGCGCAACGTCGTCGTCTTCCCCGAGCCCGACGGGCCGAGCAGCGTGAAGAACTCGCCGCGCCCGATCTCGAGGTCGATGCCGTCGACCGCTGCCACGTCCCCGTAGTGCTTGCGCAGCCCGGCGAGCCGGACATCCGGCCCGTGGATCGCCTCAGCCGCCTGCGTCAAGCGACTCCTCCAGCAGCTCGAGCCCGCGCTCGAGATCCTCGTCCGCGATCGTCAGCGGCGGCAGGAGCCGGACGACGTTGCCGTGGAGTCCGCAGGAGAGCAGGAGCAGCCCGCGCTCGAATGCCGCGGCGACCACGGCGTTCGCCCGGTCCGGGCTGCGCTCGACGAACTCGAACGCGAGCATCGGCCCGAGGCCTCGCACGTCGCCGATCTCGGCGCGGCGCGACGCCAACGCGTCGAGGTGGTCGCGCAGCCGTGCGCCGAGCGCCTCGGCGGCGGCCCGGAAAGCAGGATCGGCCACCGTATCGAGCACGACGGAGGCCGCGGCGCACGACACCGGGTTGCCGCCGAACGTGCCGCCGAGCCCGCCGGGACTGACGGCGTCCATGAGCTCGGCGCGGCCGGTGACGCCCGCGAGCGGCAGGCCGCCGCCGAGCGACTTGCCGGAGACGAGCAGATCCGGCTCGGCGCCGTCGTAGTGCTCGATCGCCCAGACCGGGCCGGTGCGCCCGACCCCGGACTGCACCTCGTCGTTCACCCAGAGGATGCCGTGTCGGTCGAGGAGCTCGGTGAACCGGCCGGGGAACTCGGGCGGCATCGGCACGAAGCCGCCCTCGCCCTGCACGGGCTCGAGCACCGCGCAGGCCACCGTCGCCGGGTCGACCTGCGCCTTGAACAGCCGCTCGAGGCCCGCAATCGCGTCGTCGGTCGAGATCCCGCGGTACGGATACGGCGCCGGAGCCGCGTATACCTCGGGCGCGAACGGGCCGAAGCCGCGCTTGTACGGCACGACCTTGCTGGTCATGGTCATCGTCAGGAGCGTCCGGCCGTGGAAGCCGCCGTCGAACACGACGACCGCGGGCCGCCCCGTCGCGGCTCGTGCCACCTTCACGGCGTTCTCGATCGCCTCGGCGCCGGAGTTGACGAGCAGCGACTTCTGGTCTGCGCCCGCGGCACGGCGAGAGGGCGGCCAGGCGCCGGCACACCTCGACGTACGGCTCGTACGTGCCGACCATGAAGCACTGGTGCAGGAAGCGGTCGACCTGCTCGTGGATCGCGGCGACGACCGGTCCGAAGCCGTGGCCAGTGTTCTGGCAGCCGATCCCTCCGGCGAAGTCGACGAACGTCCGGCCGTCGACGTCCTCGATGCGCGAGCCGTCGGCGCCGCCGACGACGAGGCGCGGCGTCGAGACGCCGCGCGCGACGTACCGCTCGCGGTCGGCGATCACGCGAGCGCCGCGCGTCTGCTCCTGCAGGGACACCGCGTCGATTGTCTCCCAGCGGCTTTCCGGCGATCAATGGCCCGTCCGGCAGTGCTCTGGACGCTTGCTTGGACACCGCGGCCAAATTCGCCTGTTCTGCAGCCTTGCCTGACCCGGGCCGCGGGAGTAGCGTCTTGGCCCCCGCGTCCAAATGCTCACCGTCGGCGACATCGCAGTCCTGCCGGAGCTCTCGCTCACTGTCGCCGCAGGAGCCGACGGGCTCGGGAACGAGGTGCGGTGGCTGCACGTCTCCGAGCTCGGCGACCCGACGCCGTGGCTCGAGGGCGGCGAGCTGCTGATCACGACCGGGCTGGGCATCGGCGGATCGGGCCGCACGCAGCGCGACTACGTGAGCCGGCTCTCCGAGCACGGCCTCGCCGGCCTCGCGTTCGGCGTCGGCTTCGGCTTTCCGGAGGCGCCGCCGGCACTCGTGGCGGAAGCCGACCGGCTCGGGTTCCCGGTCGTGACCGTGCCGTACGAGGTGCCGTTCATCGCGCTCACCAAGGCAGTCGCAACGCACCTCGCGAACGAGGAGCTCGATCGCGTGACGCGGGCGCTCGCCGTGCACGAGCGGCTCGCGCAGACGGTGCTCGAGGGCGGAGGGCTGCAGACGCTGATCGCGGTGCTGTGCGACAGCGTCGGGTGCTCCCTCGCGCTCGTCGACGAGGCCGGCAGGGTGGTGGTCGAGCGTCACGGCGGTGGGCGGCTGTCGTTCGATGACGGGCTCGAGCTGCCGGTGGTCGCGGGCGCCGACATCGCCGTCCTGCGTGCGGCGAAGGCGAACGGGGGCTTCACGGAGGAGGACCGGCTCGTGCTGCACCACGGTCAGACGGCGCTCGCACTCGAGCTGTCGCGCCGGCGCGCCGTGTCGGCAGCGGAGCTCCGGCTCGCAGGCGATCTGCTCGAGGATCTGGAGCACGACCGCCTGGACGACCGCGAGCTCGCGCGCCGCATGGCCGCGTTCGGACTGGAGCCGGGCAGGCCGTATGCGGCGCTCCTCGCGCTCGGCGGTGAGGACGACACGCCCGAGGCGTCCCGGCTGGCCGTCGCCCGCGAGCTCGACTCTCGCGGCGCGCGCTACCTGTCGGCGGCCCGCCGCGACCGCGCGGCGTTCCTGCTGGCTGCCGAGGAGGAGTCGGATGCCCTCGCCGTCGCGGCGGCGGTCGTACGGGCCGCTCCCGGCACGCGTGTCGGCGTCGGCCGCCCGGCGTCGGGCCGGGCGCTCGGACGAAGCCTGCTCGAGGCGCGCGCGGCGCTGGATGCAGGCACCGGCGCGGTCGCGTCCTACCGCGACCTCGGCTCGCTCGAGCTGCTGCTCGGACTCCCCAGCGCGTCGCTGGAGGCGTTCGTCGACCGCGTGCTCGGACCGGCGGCCGAGAGCGCCTGGCTCGTCGAGTCGCTCACGGCGCTGCTCGACTCGGGGTGCCGCTGGAGCGATGCCGCCGATCGCCTCGGCATTCATCGCCACACCCTCCGCTACCGGATGGACCGCCTCCGCCGCGAGACGGACCGCCATCCCGACGACCCTGCGCAGCGCATGGAGCTCTGGCTCGCGGTGAAGGCGCGCCAGGCGCTCCAGGCGCGCGAGCCCGTGCCGGCCTAGTGGGCGGGATGCGGTGCATGCGACTTCAGCCCAGCGGGCATCCTCCGCAAAGAGTTCGGTTGACCGCACTACCGTCTGTTCCGCCCTCTGCCACGATTCAGTCAGATGACCACCGTCCTGATCGTTGACGACCACCCGAGCTTCCGCGCGTCGGCACGCGCGATCCTCGAAGCGGAGGGGTTCGATGTCGTCGGCGAGGCGGAGGACGGCTCCTCGGCGATCGCCCAGGTGATGCGACTCCGCCCTGACGTCGTGCTCCTCGACGTACAACTCCCGGACATGGACGGTTTCGAGGTCTGCGCCGGCTGCGGCACGAATGGCTCGCGGCCGAGAATCGTGCTCGTCTCGAGCAGGGACGCCTCCGACTACGGCGACCTGATCGAGCGGAGCGGCGCGCGAGGCTTCATCCCCAAGGCCGAGCTCTCGGGCCAGGCCCTGGCTGCTCTGGTCGAGTGAGCGCCAGGCCACTCGCGCTGGCGGGCGTCTGGGTTGCCGGCGTCGCGCTGTCTGCAGGCGCGCTCGTCCTCATTCTCGAGAGCAACCATCTGGAGGACCGCGCGGCCACCGCGGCGTTGCTGCTCACCGCGACGCTGTCCTTCATCACGAGCGGTGTCATCGCGATCTGGCAGCGCCCCGAGAATCGCACCGGGCTGCTCCTGGCCGCGACCGGGTTCGCGTGGCTGCTCGGCGCGCTCGTCACGGCCGACAACACGTGGATCTTCACCGCCGGGTTCCTCGTCAGCAGCCTCGCCTGGGGCCCGTTCGCCCACCTGATCCTGGCCTACCCGAGCGGTTTGCTGCAGACCCGCGGACAACGGATCCTCGTCGGCGCGACCTACGCCCTCACCTTCGTGGAGGCGCTCGCGCTCGCGCTGCTCGGCGGATCGGACGAGGTCTGCGGCGGGGAGTGCCCGGAGAGCGCGATCACGGTGTGGTCGAACCAGACGGCGGTCGACGTGGTCGTCGTGCTCGGCACCGCCGCCGCCGTCGCGATCGTGGTGTCGGTACTCGTGATCCTCCTTCGGCGCTGGCGCGCGGCGACCGCCGCCAACCGGCGGGCGCTCGGCGGCGTGCTCTTCACGGCCGGCACGACCCTCGTCCTGCTCCTCCTGCTGCCGCTGGTCGAGATCGTGTCGGAGCGGGCGGCTCGGATGGTCGAGTTCGTGGCCCTCGGCGCGTTCGGGGCGGTGCCGATCGCGTTCATGCTCGGCCTGATCCGCGCACGGCTCGCGCGGGCGGCCGCCGGCGACCTGCTGCTCGAGCTGGGCAGCGGCACCCAGCTCCGGGACGCCCTCGCGCGCGCGCTCCACGACCCCACGCTCGACATCGCCTACTACCTCACGGAGGAGGAGCGGTACGTCAACGCCGAGGGGCGCACGATGCGCGACGGCGGCGGCGACCGCGTCGCGAAGTACGTCGAGCGCGACGGACGGCCGATCGCAGCGCTGCTCCACGACCGATCGCTCCTGGACGAGCCCGAGCTCGTCGAGTCGGTCGCGGCGGCCGCTGCGCTCTGGCTCGAGAACGAGCGGCTGCAGGCCGAGCTGCGGTCCCAGTACACGTTCCTGCTGACGGTCGTGCACACGGCTCCGAGCCTGCTGATCGTCGTCGACACGCTCGGCCGGATCCAACACTTCAACCGGGCGGTCGAGATCGCAAGCGGGCTCGACGATCCGGAGCAGATCAAGGACCGCTTCTTCTGGGAGGTCTTCTTCGACCCCGAGGGGCGCGAGGAGATCCGCGAGCAGTTCGAGGCGGCTGCGCCGGACTTCGAGCCCGCCGAGTACGAGCACTCGTTCACGAACGCCCGCGGCGAGCACCTCGTCATCGCCTGGACGAGCGCGCCGCTCCGGGGCGAGGACGGCCGCGTCCACCGCGTGATCGCCGGCGGCGTCGACATCACCGAGCGCAAGCATCAAGAGCTCGAGCTGCGGGCGAACGAGGAGCGCCTGCGCGCCGCCATCGAGTCCTCGCCGGTCGGCATCATCGAGGTCGACCTCGAAGGCTATGTGCGGACGTGGAACCCGACCGCCGAGGAGATGTTCGGGTGGACGGCCGAGGAGCTTTCCGAAGGACGCGTGTACCTCATCCCCGACGAGCACCGTGAGGAGTTCGACGAGCTGATGGCGCGCGTCCATGCCGGCGAGACGGTCGCCGGCCTCGAGACCGTGCGCAAGCGCAAGGACGGCTCACTCGTCGACGTCGAGGTGTCGTCGGCGCCGATCCGCGACTCGGCCGGCGCCGTCGTCGGCCACATGTCGATCTTCGTCGACATCACCGACCGCAAGCGGCAAGAGCTCGAGCTGAGAGCCAGCGAGGAGCGGCTGCGCGCGGCGATCGAGTCGTCCCCGGTCGCGATCGTCGAAGTCGGCCTCGACTCCGGCATCACGAGCTGGAACCCGGCCGCAGAGAAGATCTTCGGTTGGACGGAGGAGGAGGCCACCTCGGGGCCGCTGCCGATGGTTCCGGACGACCGGCTCGACGAGTACTACGAGCGGGTGGCAGAGGTGCGGAGCGGCCACTCCTACACCGGCCATGAGACGGTCCGGCGGCGCAAGGACGGTTCGCTCGTCGACGTGGCCATCGCGTCCGCCCCGATCCAAGAGTCGGCCGGCGCCGTCATCGGGCACATGGCGCTGTTCGTCGACATCACGGAGCGGAAGGTGCGCGAGAATGCCCTGCGCGAGAGCGAGGAACGGCTGCGCGCCGCCATCGAGGCCTCGCCGGTGGCGATCGTGGAGATGAGCCTCGAGGACCGAGTCCTGGCCTGGAACCGAGCCGCCGAGCGCATGTTCGGCTGGTCCGCGCAGGAGGTCGTCGGCGAGACGCTCCCGATCGTGCCGCCCGGCGACGAGGACGCGGCACGCGCGCTGAACGACCGTGTCGAGGTCGGCGAGGTGATCTCGGGCTACGAGGCGAAGCGGCGGCGCCGCGACGGCACCGACCTCGACGTCGAGATCTCGGCCGCGCCGCTGCGCGACTCGACCGGCAAGGTCATCGGCGGCATGGCCCTCTATGTCGACGTCAGCGATCGGAACCAGCGCGAGAGCGCGCTCCGCGCGAGCGAGGCGCGGCTGCGCGCGTCGCTCGAGGCGTCGCCCGTCGCCATCGTCGAGCTGGCGGTCGACGGCAGCGTGCTGATGTGGAACCCGGCCGCCGAGCGCATGTTCGGCTGGACGCCCGAGGAGGTCGTGGGCAGTCCCCTGCCCGTCGTCCCCGAGCGGCTCCGGCGGGAGTACGAGTCGCTCATCGGACGCCTGCAGGGCGGCGAGGTGCTCGCCGGGTACGAGACCGTTCGCCAGACGAAGAGCGGCATGCCGATCGACGTCGAGATCTCGTCGGCGCCGATCCGCGACTCCGACGGAACGATCGTGGGCTACATGAGCGTCTACGTCGACGTCACCGAGCGCAAGCGCCGCGAGCTCGAGGTGCAGCGCGAGCGCGACTTCCTCGACATCCTCGCCGACGCCGTGCCGAGCTTCCTCGTCGTGGTCGACACCGAGGGGCGGCTCGTGCGCGAAGGGGTCAACCGCGCGTACATGGAAACGTTCCTGTGGACGGCGGAGGAGACGGAGGGCCGGAGCTTCTTCGATCTCGTTGCGCCCGACGACGGCTACAACGCCCGCATGGCCATCGCCGCCGCCGCGAACGGCGTGGCTCGCACGGATCTCGAGGGCCGCTGGCTCCGCCGCGACGGCGAGACCCGGACGGTGGCGTGGACGGCGACGCCGCTGCTGGAGGCGCGGGACATCCCGCTCGTCCTCGTCACGGGCGCAGACGTCACGGAGCGCGTCCAGCAGGAATCCGAGATCAGAGCCTCCCGCCAGCGCATCGTCGAGGCCGGCGACAAGGCGCGGCATCGCCTGGAGCGGAACCTCCACGACGGCGCGCAGCAGCGACTCGTCGCGCTCTCGATCACCCTGCGACTCGCGGAGGCGAAGCTCGCCGAGGACGCAGAGGGCGCGCGGCAGCTGCTGACGGCCTCGCGCGACGAGCTCTCGCGGGCCATCGACGAGCTCAGGGAGCTCGCCAGGGGCATCCACCCCGCGGTGCTCACCGACCGCGGGCTCGAGGCCGCGCTCGAGGCGCTCACCGCCAAGGTGCCGTTGCCCGTCGAGGTCACCCTTCCCGGCGAGCGCCTGCCCGCACCCGTCGAGGCGGCGGCCTACTACCTCATCGCCGAGGCGCTCACGAACGTGACGAAGTACGCAGCCGCGAGCTCGGCGCGCGTCGCGGTGACCCGGCTGGACGGCACGCTGACCGTGGAGGTGGCTGACGACGGCGTCGGCGGTGCCGATCCTGCGGCCGGCTCCGGCCTCCGCGGCCTCGCCGACCGGGTTGCGGCGCTCGACGGCACGCTCGTCGTCGAGAGCCGGCCCGGCGAGGGCACGTGCGTCCGCGCCGAGATACCGGTGCAAGAGCCCGCCCTCTCGAAGTAGTGGCTACCGCACCTCCGGACGCCAGTCGGCCGGACGGTGCCGTCGGCGGCGCGGTGTGAGGGTGCAGACATGACGCGCACACCCCAGGAGGACACCATGATCGCCGCATCCCCCAAGTACCGGGAGCTGGCCTTCCGCGCCAACGACGGCGTCGAGGTCGGCCTCTACTGGAGCACCGCGGACGACCGGCTGCTGGTCGTCGTCGACGACTCGCGCTCGGGCGACCTGTTCGAGCTCGAGGTCTCACCCGCCGAGGCGATGGATGCCTTCGAGCATCCCTACGCCTATGCCGCGCACCGCGGCGTCGCCTACGCGGGCGGTCTGCGCACCCCCGTCTACGCCTGACCCTCACATCGACGCGCCGCACCCGCGGCGCGTCGCGCGCCGTGAGCACCCTGTTCCACCGTGCCCCGCCGCACTCGTAGACTCGACGCGTGCGCGTCCAGCGACTTGCAGAGATCCCCGGCTTCGGCATCGACCGCGTCGCGGCGCAGGCCGGCGACGACCCGGAGGTGCTGCGCCTCGAGAACCTCGACACCGACCTCGCGCCGCCGGCAGAGGCCGTTGCCGCGACCCGCGAGGCGGTCGGTCGCGACGACGCGAACAGCTATCTGCCCTTCACCGGGCGGCTCGAGCTCAAGGACGCCGTGGCGGGGCTGGTCGAGCGCCGGAGCGGACAGCGCTACGACCCCGCCTCCGAGGTCGTCATCACCGGCGGCGAGGGGGACGGCCTGCTCGACGCGATGCTCGCGCTGACCGACCCGGGCGACGAGGTCATCGTCACCGACCCCGTCTACGCGGGGATGCTGAACCGGGTGCGCCTGGCCGGCGCGGTGCCACGCCTGGTGCCGCTACAGGTGCGCGACGGCTGGTGGCGGCTGGACGTCCCCGCGCTCCGGGCCGCGGCCGGGCCGCGCACGCGCGTGGTGTTCCTCATGAACCCGTCGTTCCCCTCGGGCTGCGTCCTCGAGCCGGAGGAGTGGGATGCGGTGGCCGCGGTCTGCCGCGACCACGACCTGTGGCTCGTCTACTGGTCGCTGATGGAGGGCATCGTCTTCGACGGCCGGCCGGTCGTGCATCCCGCCTCGCTGGCCGGCATGCGGGACCGCACGGTCACGGTGGGCTCGGTGTCGATGGAGCAGCGGATGATCGGTTGGCGGCTCGGCTGGATCGTCGCGCCGGCGGCCGTCTGCGAGGATCTCGCGCTCGTGCACGTCTACAACGCAATCACCCCGGGCGGCATCGCCCAGGCGGGCGCGCTCGCCGCGCTTCGCGCGACCGATGACGGCCTCGCGGCCTGCGTCGAGGAGTGGCAGCGCCGGCGGGACGCCGTCGTCGAGCAGCTGGACGGCCTGCAGACCGTCCCCGCCGCCGGAGGCTGGTCGCTCCTCCTGGACACCGAGGCGCTCGGCGTCACGCCCGCAGACGCTTCCGCCGAGCTGCTTGCGCAGCGCGTCGCCGCGACGCCGATGTCCGGCTGGGGCGGCGACGTCGCCGCCCGCCACATACGCATCGTGTTCAGCAACGAGCCGGTCGAGCGGCTGCGGCTACTCGGGCCGCGCGTGCAGGCGGCACTCGGATCGGTGCCGGTGTGAAGAAGCTTCCGACCGGCACCGTCACGTTCCTGTTCGCCGACATCGAGGGCTCGACCCGGCTCGTACGCGTGGCCGGGCAGCTGTACGCGCAGCTCCTGGCGGACACGCGGCGCCTGCTACGCGAGGCGATCGACGCGACCGGCGGGCGCGAGGTCGAGGCCCGCGGGGACGAGCTGTTCGCGGTCTTCGCAGAGCCGCAGGCCGCCGTCGACGCCGCCGCCGGAGCACAGCGTGCGCTCGTCGAACGGGAGTGGCCCGCGGACTGCACGGTGCGGGTCCGCATCGGTGTTCACGTGGGCCAGGCGGAGCTCGGAGACGAGGGCTACACCGGCATCGACGTCCATCGCGCGGCGCGGATCTCGGCCGCCGGGCACGGCGGACAGATCCTCGTTTCCCAGACGACGGTTACGCTGCTCCCGGACCTGCACGTCCGGGAGCTCGGCACGCACCGCCTGGAGGGGCTGCCGGAGCCCGAGCCGATCCACCAACTGCTCGCCGATGGCCTGCCACGAGACTTCCCACCGCTCCGCTACACCCTCGGCCGCCTGGGAGCGGGCGTGCGCGTAGTCCTCGCCGACGACTCGATCCTCCTGCGCGAGGGCGTTGCGCGGCTCCTGACCGAGTCGGGCTTCGAGGTGGTGGCCCAGTCCGGCACGGCCGAGGACCTGCTGCGGCACGTCGCGATGCACAAGCCGGACGTCGCCGTCGTCGACATCCGCATGCCGCCGACGCAGACCGACGAGGGCCTGCGGGCCGCAAAGCAGATCCGTGAGCGTTTCGAGGGCACCGGCGTGCTCGTGCTGTCCCAGTACGTCGAGCCCGCGTATGCGATGGAGCTACTCGCGGAGAGCGCCGAAGGCGTCGGTTATCTGCTCAAGGACCGCGTCTCGGACGTCGAGGAGTTCGCCGCCGCCGTGCGGCGCGTGGCCGAAGGCGGGTCAGCGCTCGACCCGGCGGTCGTCTCCCAACTCGTCGGCCGCCGGCGCCAGCGCGATCCGCTCGACGAGCTGACGCCCAGAGAGCGCGAGGTGCTCGAGCTCATGGCCGAAGGGCGGTCGAACGCGGCCATCGGCGAGCGCCTGTTCATCACGCTCCGCGCCGTGGAGAAGCACGTCACGAGCATCTTCACGAAGCTGGGCCTGCCGGCCACGTCGGAGGATCACCGCCGCGTGCTCGCCGTGATCATGTTCCTGCGCGGCTAGCACCACAGCGCCCGGTGCGGCTCCCCGCACCGCCAGACACCTGAACGCCCCACTGTGCGGATGGACGCTCGCTGCGAGCCTGAGCTCATCAGGCACGCCCTCCCGCACACGAAGGAGTTCCGCCCGCTCATGTCTCCACTCAAGCGCAGCACCAACGTCGCGGCCCGCATGGGACGCTGGAGCGCGACCCACTGGAAGACGGCCGTCTTCGGCTGGCTCGCCTTCGTGGTCGCGTCGTTCGTCATCGGCAACGCCGTTGGGACGAAGTACCTCGAGGACGACGAGACCAACGTCGGCGAGGCCCGCAAGGCCGACAAGATCATCGAGGCCGGATTCGCCGCCAAGGCGGACGAGCAGGGCGAGATCGTCCTCGTCCAGTCCAAGACGCTCACGGCGAAGGATGCCGAGTTCGAGGCCGCGATCGAGGACGTCGCCAGGACGCTCGACGGCTTCCCCAAGGTCACGAAGCTCGACACGCCTCTCGAGACCGGTCACGCCGACCTCATCTCGAACGACGGCCACTCGGCGATGGTGCAGTACAGCCCGAGAGGCACGTACGAGGAGGCGTCCACCTACATCGGCACGATCAACGCCGCCGTCGACAGGGTCGAGGCCCGGCACCCCGGGATCGACGTCGAGCAGGTCGGCAGCGTCACCACCGACAAGGCAGTCGACGAGGCCTTCGCGAGCATGCTGGCGAAGGTGTCGATGATCGCGCTCCCGCTCACGCTCCTGATCCTGCTGTTCGTGTTCGGATCGGCGATCGCCGCCGCGATCCCGCTCCTGCTCTCGATCACCGCAGTGCTCGCCACGACGAGCCTCATCGCCCTGCCGAGCCAGATCTTCCCCGTGGACGAGCAGATCGCCGAGGTGATCCTGCTGATCGGGCTCGCCGTCGGGATCGACTACTCACTCTTCTACCTCCGCCGCGAACGCGAAGAGCGGGCCGCCGGCCGCAGCGAGAAGGCCGCGCTCGAGGCCGCCGCTGCGACGTCCGGACGCGCCGTCCTGATCTCGGGCGTCACCGTCCTGATCGCCATGGCCGGCATGTTCCTCTCCGGCGACAAGGTGTTCATGTCCTTCTCGATCGGGACGATGATGGTCGTCGCGGTCGCGATGATCGGCTCGCTCACCGTCCTGCCGGCACTGCTCGGCAAGCTCGGCGACCGGGTCGAGAAGGGGCGCATCCCGTTCCTCCACCGCCTCCGCAGCAAGAACGGCGAGAGCCGCTTCTGGGCGGCGGTCCTGACCCGCGTCCTGCGTCGTCCGGTCGTCTCGGCGCTCGCCGCCGGCGCGGTGCTCATCGCCCTGACGGTGCCCGCGTTCACACTCGCGACGGCGCAGACCGGAACCGACGACATCTCGATCGCCGAGATCGAGCCCGTCAAGAAGCTCGACGCTGCCTTCCCCGGCGGCAGCGACCCGGCCGTGGTGGCCGTCAAGGCCGACGACGTCCGGGCCGAGCCCGTCCGCGAGGCCATCGCCGAGCTCGAGCGGCAGGCCCTCGCAAGCGGCCAGATGCAGTCGCCGATCGAGGTCGAGGCGAGCCCCGACTCGACGGTCGCAACGGTCGAGATTCCGCTCGCCGGCGACGGCACGGACGAAGTCTCAAAGGACGCTCTGGCTACCCTGCGCGACGAGCTGCTCCCGCAGACCGTGGGCCAGGTCGACGGCGTCGAGTACGCGGTCACGGGCCTCACGGCTGCGGATCAGGACTGGAGCGCCAGCATGACGAAGACGGCCCCGCTCGTCTTCGGCTTCGTGCTCCTGTTCGCCTTCCTGCTGCTGCTCGTCTCGTTCCGCTCGGTCGTCGTCGCGCTCAAGGCGATCCTGCTCAACCTGCTGTCCGTCGGCGCCGCATACGGCCTGCTGGTGATCGTCTTCCAGTGGGGCCTCGGCGAGAACCTGCTCGGCTTCGAGTCGAACGGCGGGATCGCACCGTGGCTGCCGATGTTCCTGTTCGTGATCCTGTTCGGGCTCTCGATGGACTACCACGTGTTCATCCTCAGCCGCATCCGCGAGGCCTATGACCGCGGCCTCTCGAACGAGCAGGCCGTCGCACACGGGATCCGCTCGACGGCGGGCGTCGTGACGAGTGCCGCCACCGTCATGGTCGTGACCTTCGCGGTCTTCGCGACCATGCCGATCATCGACATGAAGGAGATGGGGATCGGCCTCGCCGCCGCGATCCTCATCGACGCCACCATCGTCCGCGCGGTGCTCCTCCCGGCGACGATGAAGCTGCTCGGCGACCGGAACTGGTACCTGCCGAAGTGGCTCGAGTGGCTGCCGCGGCTCGACCACGGCGCCGGCACCGTGCCGGAGCTCTCCGAGGCACCGGCACCGGCGCCCGAGCCGGAGCCGAAGCCGCTCCCGCAGGCCGCCTAGCCGCCTGCGCAGCTCGGAGGCCGCGTCCCGGGGACAGTCCCCGGGACGCGGCCGTTCCGGCCCCGTCTCGAGCTCGCCGCCGGCCGCAGCGCTACCCTGCCTGGGCGCCGGAGTAGCTCAGCTGGTAGAGCAGCGCCCTTGTAAGGCGAAGGCCGTGGGTTCGAGTCCCTCCTCCGGCTTCGACGTCACGCCTCGCGCAGCACCTCGGGCGCGACGGCGCCCTCGGCCACGCCGCGCATCAGCACGTACGGCTGCAGGAGCGGATTGCCGAAGCGGTAGCGGGCGTTGCCGAGGCCGCTTCGCTTCTGCAGGAGGTTGCCGCGCGCCGGCCCGGCCAGCTCGTCGAGGTGGCGGTTGAAAGCGCGAGTGTCATACGGCTTGCCGGCGATCTCCCCCAGCGTCGTGCGCACCTCGGAGGCCCCGAAGAAGCCGAACTCGTCACCGCGCGCCAGCGCACAGGCGAGGACGACCTTGGGGTAGAGCGTCGCCCGGGTCTCGGCGGTCGCCTGGGAGTACGCCTCGAGCACGGTCTGCTGCGTCTTCTCGATGGCCTCCGCGACTGCTGCATCCACGTCCGCCGACCGCACCTTCGTCCGGAGGTCGTCCAGGGCGATCCGCCCGGAGATCTGACCCAGCAGATGCGCGTAGTGGGGCAGGCCTTGCGCGAGCAGGGCGATCGTGCCCACGGCGACCGGCTCGATCGTCAGGCCGGCGGTCTCCATGCCGTGCGTGACGATCCGCTCCAGCTCATCCCGTGACATGCGAGGCATGTGGATCTGGACGACGGCGCGCTCGATCGACTGGTGCTCGGCGATCAGCTCCTCGACCGTGTCGGCGACGCCGACGAGGACGACCGTCGCCCGGGGCAGCTGGTCGGACAGCGTCTTGATCGTGTCCGCGAAGAGCAGCCGCGCCTCGTCCGAGCCGAGCCGGTCGAACTCGTCGATGAGCACGACGACGCGCTTCTCACCCGCCACCGCCTCGATGCTGCGCTTGACGGAGTACGGCGTCGCGTCGCCGCCGAGGAGTCCCGCCGCCGAATGCGAGGTCTGGCTCGCCGTGGCCGAGAACCCGACGCCCTGCGTCGTCACGAGCACGCGGATCTGGTCGAGCACCTTCCACCAGACAGAGCTGAAGTCGTCGCTGCGGTCGCACGTGGTCCGCGCGGTGACCACGTCCCCGGCCGCGGCGAGCATCTCGGTCGCGACCATCACGAGCGACGTCTTGCCGACGCCGCGCTCGCCGTACACGATCGCGTGCTGACCGGGCTGCTCGGCGACCCCGAACAGGTCGGCGAGCTGGGTTGTGCGACCGGAGAACAGCGTGCTCCGGTCGATCGGAGCGGCCGGGCGGAAGGCCTGCGCGAGGGCCTGGATCCGCTGGAGGTGCTCCTGGTCTCCTCGCTTCATCCTCGGGCTCATGACGCCGCATGACCATAGCGCGCTTGCCGAGGGCGGTGCCCGGGTCGGCGCGTACCGGCGTCTACCGCCCCATTCGCTCGAACGCGACTGCCGACGCTACGCGAGCACCTGGCGAGTCTCCTGGTGCGCCAGGATCTTGCGCTTCACGCGCTGGAGCGCGTTGTCGATCGTCTTCGTGTCGCAGCCGAGCTCCTCGGCCATGCCCTCGTAGGAGAACCCTTCGAGGTACAGGCGCAGCGCCTCGGACTCGAGGCTGGACAGGCTGCTGCCCAGACAGCCCACGAGCGCCTGCAGCTCCTCCGTCGAGATCACGCGCACGGAGGGGTCGTTGACGCTCGGGCCGGGCAGCGCGTCGCCGAGCGTGCACTCGCCCTCCGACTCCTGGCCCGCCGGCGTGTGGCTGAACGAAACGTACGTGTTGAGCGGGGCGTGCTTGAAGCGAGTGGCCGTCTTGATGGCGGTGATGATCTGGCGCGTCACACAGAGCTCCGCGAAGCTCCGGAACGAGGTCTCCTTGTCGGCGCGGAAGTCGCGCACCGCCTTGTAGAGCCCGATCATCCCCTCCTGGATCAGATCGTCCGACTCGCCCCCGGCGAGGAAGTACGAGCTGGCCTTCAGCCGCACGAACCCGGTGTAGCGCCGCATCAGGCTGTCGAGCGCCTGCTGGCTGCCATTCCGGGCCTTCATCACGAGCTGCAGGTCCTCAAGCTCTCGTTGAGCTTTCTGCGGCGTCTGGGCGGCGACTGCGTGGCGAGCGGCCATCGTCTCCCCTTGTTTGCGGGACTTTTTGAGGTCGCCTCACGGTGCAATCGAACAACTCTCACCCTGAGGTTGAGGCGGACAATAGCACTACGCGCCGCACGGTACAACTGTTTTGCAAAGGACCGTATATGATGCGAACGCGCGTTCGGGTGTCAGCCGTCGCCGCGGCGGAGGCGCTCGAGCCGGGCTCGCGTCTCGGGGTCGAGACGGTCGCGCAACCGGGACGCTCCGCCCTCCGAGTGCGTGGCCGGGGTGAGGTCGAGCAGGAACGTCGCCGAGCTCAGCTTGCGAACCTCCTGGCCGGACGTGCCCCGCACGGCCGCGTCCGAGGAGACGAGGCAGACGAGCTCGCCGCCGCGGTGCTCGGCCGCGAGCCGCTCGAGCAGCGCATCGGCATGCGGCGCGTAGCGCACCGACAGCGGCCCGATGTCGGCCTCGACGCCCACCCCGTCGAAGACGACGATGCCCCGAGCGCCCTGCGCGGCGACGAAGCTGGCGAGTGTGTCGACGAGCTCCGGCACGCCCTCGAAGCTGCCCGCGTGGAGGAGGTTGTAGCCGTCGAACAGGTAGAGCGTCGGCTCGGCCACGTCGATCCGGCGGCGGAGGCCGCTAGCTCCCCTCCCGCCGCTGACGCGCCGCCTCGTACAGGAGGAGCGCGGCTGCGACGCTGACGTTCAGGGACTCCACGCGCCCGGCCAACGGGATCGAGATCGCGCCGTCGCACGCACGGCGCACGAGCGGGCGGACGCCCTTGCCCTCGGCGCCGAAGACGAGCGCGACGCCCCCCGTGAGCTCGGCCTGCCAGACGGACTGCTCCGCGTCGGCGGCGGCCGCGAAGACCCACAGGTCGCCGCCCTTCACCTCGTTGAGCCAGCGCGCGAGGTTCTGCACGACCGCAACCGGCAGGTGCTCCACGGCACCGGCCGATGCGCGGCACACGGCCGGCGTCACCCGCGCAGCGCCGTGCGCAGGCACGACGATCCCGGTGGCGCCCGCGCCTTCTGCGGAGCGCGCGACGGCGCCGAGGTTGCGCGGGTCGGTGACCTGGTCCAGGCAGGCGATGAGCGGCCGCTCGAGCGACGCCAGCTCGTAGGCGTCGGCGTACGGGTACGGCTCGCACCACGCCAGGACGCCCTGGTGATCACGCGTCCCGGCCGCCTCGGTGAGCTCGCGCTCCGGCTTGACCTGAAGGCGCGGGCCGTCGCCGAGCCAGCCGTTCGCCGCCGCCGCTCGTTCGCTCGCCCAGAGCTCGAGCACCTCCCGCCGGCCCCGGAGCGCCTCACGGACGGCGCGCCGGCCGTAGACCTGCTCGCGCGTCACGCGGGCCGGCGGACGAGCCGGTAGCCCGGAGGGTCGGCCACGTCTCGGACCTCCCAGCCGGCGGCCTCGATCTCGGCGCGCAGGCGATCGGCCTCCTCGAAGTCGCGTGCGTCGCGCGCCCGCGAGCGGCGCCCGGCGAGATCGACGAGCTGCGACGGCGCCTGCTCGGACTCGGCGAGCGTCTCGAGACCGAAGACCCGGAGCCCGCGCCGCAGCAGGTCGTGGTCGCGCCACTCGTGGAGGACGGCGAGCGCCTCGGGCGTGTTGAAGTCGTCCTCGAGCGCGGACTCGAACCGGGGCCACGCGTCCTCGCCGGCCGGCAGCGAGGGCGCGCGGAACACCTCCCGGAAACGGTCGGCTCGGGCTGCCGCCGCGGTCAACGTCTCCTCCGAGTAGTCGATCGGCTTGCGCCAGTGGGCCGTCAGGAAGAAGACGAGCAGCGTCTCGCGCCCCCAGCGGTCGAGCGCTGCCTCGATCGTCTCGACGTTGCCGACGGACTTCGACATCTTCTCGCCGGTGAAGCGGAGCATGCCGTTGTGCGCCCAGATGTGTGCGAATCCGTAGCCGCGGGCCTGCGACTGGGCGAGCTCGTTCTCGTGGTGCGGGAAGACGAGGTCGAGCCCGCCGCCGTGGATCTCGAACGCCGGCCCCAGCAGGAGGTCCGCCATGGCCGAGCACTCGATGTGCCAGCCCGGCCGGCCGCGGCCCCAGGGTGAATCCCACCAGGTGTCCTCGTCGGGCTTGTTCGCCTTCCAGAGGGCGAAGTCACGCGGATCGTCCTTGCGCGGGTTCGGCTCCTCCTCCTCGTCCTGCATCTGGTCGGGCCGTTGTCCCGAGAGCCGCCCGTAGCCGGGCCAGCTCGACACCCGGAAGTAGACGTCGCCCTCGACCTCGTAGGCGTGGCCGCGCCCGATGAGATCGGCGATGAACGCCACGATCTCCTCCATCGTGTCGGTCACCCTGGGGAAGTGGTCGACCTCGTGGAGGCCGAAGCGGCCGACGTCCTCGAGGTACCACTCCGTCGCCTCGACGGCACGCGCCGCGCTGGCTCCCGGGGCGGCGGCGTAGATCTTGTCGTTGACGTCCGTGATGTTGTGGACGAGCGTCACGTCGCGGCCCTGCAACCGCAGCCAACGTGCCAGCCATGAGAAGACGACATACGGGCGCGCGTTGCCGATGTGCGCACGCTGGTAGACCGTCGGGCCGCAGACATAGATGCCCACCGGGCCGTCGTCGGAGAGCGCCACGAGGTCGCGGCCGAGAGTGCTAGAGAGCCGCACCGACCCTCCGCAGCGCCTCGTCGCGGGGCAGCGCCGCGATGACCGTCCAGAGCTCAGGCCCCCGCTCGGCGCCCGTCAGCGCGAGGCGCAGCGCGCGGAGGTCGCCGCCGACGGCCTTCAGCTCGCGGACGATCGAGCGGGCACCCTGCTCGTCGAGGCCGCCGTTCGCGCCGGCGCGCAGCTCGGCGAACCGTGCCAGCGTCGGACGCGCCGACTCGTCCAGCGTGGTCGCCGCGGGCTCGAGAATCGAACGTGCGATGGCCTCCGCCTCGCGCAGGTCGCGCGCGCCACGGAGCGCCCGCGCCAGCTCGACCGGGGCGCCGGCCCGCCGCGCCAGCTCGTCGTCGGGCAGCGCGTTGATCGCGTCAACCGAGAGCCGCCGCAGCCGCGGCTCGTCGAGGTGGACGTCGTGCCGCGGCTCGCCGAGCTCGTCGAGGTACGCGCGCACGGCCTCCGCGGGCACGCCGGCCTCTCGGAGCGCGGCGATCGTCGTCTCCGGGTGCTCGCGCTTCGAGAGCTTGTGCCCGTCCGGTCCGAGCACGAGCCCGTGATGGACGAACACGGGCGGTTCCGCACCGAGCGCCTCGAACAGCGTGCGCTGGAAGGCCTCGTTGTCGCGGTGGTCGCCGCCGCGCACGACGTGCGTGATCGCGAAGTCGACGTCGTCGACGACGCTGGCGAGCTGGTACGTCGGCGAGCCGTCGGCGCGGAGGAGCGTCCGGCCGCCGAAGAGCAGCGCTCCCGCATCGTCGCGTTCGGTGCCCGACACGGCCGCGGCAGCCTCACGGTGACGCGTCGCACGCTCGCTCTGCCGCAGCGGCCCCTCGTCCCACTCGATGCCCAGCCAGCGCAGATCCTCGACGACGGCGTCCAGGGCGCCTGGCACCTCCCGGGCGCGGTCGGTGTCGTCGATCCGGAGCAGCAGCCAGGCGCCGCGGCGGCGGTTCGCGAGCGCCGAGAGGGCGCTGCCGAGGTGCAGCGAGCCGGTGGGCGACGGGGCGAAGCGCGTGCGGACGCTCATACGGCCAATCTAGCCCGCCCGGCGCGCGGGCACGGCGCTCAGACCTGCGCGAACCGCACCCGCTCGAGGAACTTCGGACGCTCGGGATCGAAGTAGTCGGCCGCCCAGGACCCGTCCTCGACGAGGTAGCGCGCCCCGAGGTCCTTCTTCGCACGCTTGACGTAGTCCCTGAACTTGTAGTGGTCGAACATGCGCAGGAACTCGGTGGCGACGACCGCGGCCAGCCGCCGGTCGCCCTCGCGATACAGCGAGTTCTCGTCGTTGAGCGTCGCCGACTCGTCGCTGAAGTTCGCGGAGCCGATCAGCACGCGCGCCCTGGTCGACCACGGGTCGGCGACGATCGACTTGACGTGGATCTTGTGGTTCCCGTAGGAGTGCGCATCCCACAGGCCGCCGTCGTACTCCTTGAGCCAGGCCGGCGTCGCGTACCAGGCGTTCCGGCTGCGGTCGATGACCTCGATGAACCGCTTGCGGCTCGTCACGTTCAGCAGCCCGTACTCGACCACCGACGGGTCGTTCTCGTTCAGCGCGTCGGTGATCACGCGGTCCAGCCCGAACGGGCAGCTGATGAACACCGCCTCGCGGGCCTCGGCGATCATCCGGCACGCCCGCTCGAGGATCTCCGTCCCGGAGACCGGCGCGAAGAAGACCTGCGACGACGGCGGCTGCGGGAGCGCGGACAGAGCCTCCACCTCGGTCCGCATCGTCGACTTGGCGAGGTCGCGGAACAGGAGCTCGAAGTAGGCGTCGTACGCGCGCACGAGCTCGCGGCCGGGGAAGACGAGGCCGACGTTCGTCTGCAGGAAGAACCCGGCCTCCGTGAAGTTCGTCGAGCCGCTCCACACGCGGAGCGGCTCGCCGCCGCGACACAGGAGCGCGAACTTGTTGTGGCTGATGTTCGGCACGCGGCTGCGCGCCTTCACGTCGCCGGGCGGCAACGCGAGTGAGGCCACGCGCAGCTCGTTCTCCTCGGTCTGGTCGTCGCCGGGCCGCGCGTGGTAGACGAGCCGCACCCTGACACCGCGCTCCCTGGCAGCCGCCAGCCGCTTGACGACCGCCTCCTCCTCGAGCTCGTAGATGGCGACCTTGAGCTCGTCGCCCGGCCTGGCGGCGTCGAGGAAGGCGAAGAGCGCCTCCTGCAGGCCGCGCGACAGCCAGCGGTACGCCGCGCCGTCGGCCACCTCGTCCGGCGGTGTATCGCCGAAGCGCAGCCTGTACGCCCGTGCAGCGGTGACCCCGCGGTTGAAGTGCAGGCCGAGACCGTTCGGGCGGTTGGATGCTGCCTCGACGGCCAGCTCGACCGGCTCGCTCAGCTCGAGCGCGCCAGGGCGTCCGCGCACGGCATGGACGCGGTACGCATAGTGGTGCCCCGGCCGGACCGCGTAGTCGCCCCAATGGAACTTCTGCAGCGGCGCGCGGTCCGTCGGCGCGTCGTCGCCGAAGTCGGCCGTGTCGTCCTTGAACTTGATCTGCCCCTTGAGCCAGCCGCTCTCCTCGCTCGTCCGGTCGGTGCGGTGGACGGCGAAGCCGAGCAGGTCCGGCTCCGGCGGATGGTCGAAGCCGAGCAGGACCGAGTGCATGCCCGCGAGCACCGTCGCGCGAAGCGGGCCGGTATGCGCCTTGACAACTGGTCGGTACACCGCTCCTCCTTACGCCGTGAGGTGGCTGACCGCGTTCAGCTTGTTGGCCGCGTCGAGCGCCGCGACCTTGTACGCCTCGGCGAGCGTCGGGTAGTTGAAGACGGTCTCGACGAGGAAGTCGACGGTGCCACCGAGGCCCATCACGGCCTGGCCGATGTGGACGACCTCGGTGGCGTTCGCGCCCAGCGCATGCACCCCGAGCAGCTTGTGGTCGACGGGCGAGACGAGCAGCTTCACGAGCCCGTGCATGTCGCCGAGGATCTGGCCGCGCGCCAGCTCCCGGTAGTAGGAGACACCGACCTCGTACGGGATCGCGGCCTCGGTGAGCTCGTGCTCGGTCCGTCCCACGTAGCCGATCTCCGGGATCGAGTAGATGCCGAAGGGCAGGTCGCCGACCGGGTGGACGTCGAGGCCGCACGCGTCGACCGCCGCGAGCCGCCCCTGCTCGGCCGACGTCGAGGCGAGGCTCGGGAAGCCGATCACGTCGCCGGCCGCCCAGATGTGGTCGACCGCGGTCCGGTACGTCGGCCCGACGGCGATCCTGCCGCGCTCGTCCGCCTCCAGCCCGGCGTTCTCGAGCTCGAGCCCGGCCGTCGCGCCCTGGCGCCCCGCCGAGTAGAAGACGACCTCGGACGCGATCTGTTTTCCGCTTGCGAGCGTCGTCAGCGTGCCGTCGGCCCGCCGCTCGACGCGCGTCACGATCTCGCCGAACCGGAACGTCATGCCGAGGTCGCGCAGGTGGTACCGGAGCGCCTCGACGATCTCGCGGTCGCAGAAGTCGAGCATGTCGGGGCGGCCGTCGACGAGCGTCACCTTCGTGCCGAGCACCGCGAACATCGACGCGAACTCGACGCCGATGACGCCTGCGCCTACCACGAGCAGCGTGCGCGGTATGCGGTCGAGCCGCAGGACGATGTCGTCCGAGTCCAGGATGGTGCGGCCGTCGAACTCGACCTCGGGCGGGTGCGCGGGCGCCGAGCCGGTCGCCACGACGAGCGCCTCGCCCGAGATCCGCCGCTCCCCGCCGTCGCGCTCGGCCACCGAGACGGTGTGCGAGTCCACGAAGCGAGCCGTGCCGTCGACCACGGTCACGTGGTTCCGGAGCAGCTGGTCGCGGATCACGCTGCGCTCGCGCTCGACGACCTGCCGCGTGCGCATGGCCAGGTCCTCGATGGCGATCTTGTCCTTCAGCCGGTAGTCCTGGCCGTAGATCCCGCGCTGACTGAGACCCGAGAGGTAGAGCACGGCCTCCCGGATCGTCTTGGACGGGATCGTGCCGGTGTTGACCGTGGCGCCCCCGAGGTGGCGCCGGCTCTCCACGAGGGCGACGCTGCGCCGGGCCTTCGCGGCCGCGATGGCGGCCTTCTGGCCGGCCGGTCCCGAGCCGATCACAACGAGCTCGAAGTCGCGATCCATCCCTTCGCTCATACCCAGCCGCGCTCGCGGTAAAGGTCGAAGCCCTGACGGAGCGCCTCGCGGACCTGCGCGAGCAGCCCGTCGTCGAGCCGGCGGACGTGGAAGCACGACTTGCCCTTCAGCAGCGCCAGCAGCTCCGGCGCGAACAGCTCGCGCCGCTCGGGCTCGGCGTAGACCGGCATGTAGTACAGGCCGACGTAGCCCTTCTGAACGATGAGCCCGGCGAAGAAGACCTCCTTCCTGGGGCGGCCGGCGACGACCACGTCCCGCTCCGACCACAGGTGGTAGTCGTCCTTGCCCGCCACCGTCCCTGTGCGAACGGTGAACGGCGGCGAGTACTCGGAGAGCGCGCCGCGCAACCGGAGGAAGATGTCGTTCAGGTCCGCCGGCACGCCCCGATCCTACGCCCGCCCCGGCCTCGTAGACTCGGACGGTGGAGCGCCGCCTGCTCGCCTGGTTCCGCGACACGGCCCGGGATCTGCCGTGGCGGCGCACGCGCGACCCGTACGCGATCCTGGTCTCAGAGGTCATGCTCCAGCAGACGCAGGCGTCGCGGGTCGCGCCGCGGTTCGTGCGCTGGCTCGAGCGCTGGCCGACCGTGACGGCGCTCGCGGACGCCTCCCGGGCGGACGTCATCCGCGAGTGGCAGGGGCTGGGCTACAACCGCCGCGCCGTCGCTCTCCACCAGGCGGCTCGACAGCTCGCGCGTGACGGCTGGCCCGCCGACCTCACCGAGCTGCCCGGCGTCGGGCCGTACACGGCGGCCGCCGTGCGGAACTTCGCCTGGGGCGAGCCCGTGCTCCCGGTCGACACAAACGTGCGGCGCGTGCAGGAGCGAACCGGCCGGGCGTTCTCACCCGCCGCGGCGCAGGCGCTGATGGACCTCGGCGCCCGCGTCTGCCTGGCCCGCGTTCCGCGCTGCGGCGAATGCCCGCTCGCGGCCGACTGCCCCTCGGCCGGCATGCGCGCCGAGCCGCTTCGGCGGCAGTCGCGGTTCGAAGGCTCGTTCAGGCAGCGCCGCGCGGCCGCGCTCAGGGTCGTGGCCGCGGCGCCGCAGCCGCTCGCCGAGCTCGACGAGGAGGCCGTCGCGGCGCTCGTGCGGGACGGACTCGTGCGCCTCGACGGCGGAGTCGCGTCGCTGCCGGCCTGACGAGAGCGCCGCGCGGATCGGGGCCCGCTCCCGCGGAATTAACTCACCCGCAAGCATTCGCGCCGCAGAATGCGAGCGTGACCACCGTTCTCGTCGTCGACGACGAGCCGATCGTCCGCGAGGTCGTCGTCCGCTACCTGGAGCGCGAGGGCTACCGCACCCTCGAGGCGGGCGACGGCGAGGACGCGCGGCGGCTGCTCGAGTCGCAGCCGCCGGACCTCGTCGTGCTGGACGTGATGCTGCCCGGCACCGACGGCCTCGAGCTCTGTCGGTGGATCCGGTCCCGATCGGAGCTGCCCGTGATCATGCTGACGGCGCGCGGCGAGGAGGCCGACCGGATCGTCGGCCTGGAGCTGGGGGCCGACGACTACGTGACGAAGCCGTTCTCGCCACGCGAGCTCGCGGCGCGCGTGCGGACCGTGCTACGGCGTGCCGGACCGCAGGACGGCGGGCAGGAGCGCATCGCCTACGGCGACCTCCGGCTCGACTCGGGCTCGCGCGAGGTGCGGCGCGGCGACGAGGAGCTGCGACTCACCGCGAGGGAGTTCGACCTGCTCTGGTTCCTCGCGGCACACCCGCGCCGCGTCTTCTCGCGCGATCAGCTGATGTCCCGTGTCTGGGGCTACGAGGCGGCGCTCGACACCGGCACCGTCACCGTGCACATGCGCCGGCTGCGCGAGAAGATCGAGGCCGACCCGTCGCATCCCACTCACCTGCAGACGGTCTGGGGCGTCGGCTACCGGTTCGTGCCGTGATCGTCGAGGCGGTCGTCGTCGCGGGAGCGACGCTCGCGGTCGGGCTCGGGGCCGCCGTCGCGCTGCGCGCCCTCCCCACGGTGCGGCTGCAGCTGACCGGGCTCGCGGCCCTGGCTGTCGTCCTCCCGCTGGCCGCGGTCACGCTTTCCGGCTGGGTGATGTTCCACATGGGCGACGACGTGAAGATCCTGGCCGTTGCGGCCGCGTCCGCATCGGCAGCAGTCGCCGCGGCGTTGTTCCTCACGCGGTCGATCGCGAACTCGATCGACCGCGTGCGCGACGCGTCTGCGGCGCTGTCGGGCGGTGACCTTTCGGCCCGCGCGCCGGAGGGCGGACCGGCCGAGCTGGCCGAGCTGGCGGCCGGATTCAACGAGATGGCCACGAGCGTCGAGCGCCTCTTCGATGCGCGCCGCGAGCTCGTGGCCTGGGCGAGCCACGACCTCCGCACGCCGCTCGCGAACATGCAGGCGATGCTGGAGGCGCTCGAGGACGGGCTCGCGGAGCCCGACCAGTACGTGCCCGCGCTCCGAGAGCAGGTGCGGGTGCTGACACTCCTCGTCGACGATCTCTTCGAGTTGGCGCGTATCGACGCGGGCGCGCTGACGCTCGAGCTGCTGGACGGGCCGCTCGCACCGGTCGTCGCATCCTGCCTGCGCGGGGTGGAGGCGGAGGCACGGTCCCGCCGCGTTGCGCTCCGGTCGCTCGTGGACGAGACGGCGAGCGCCCGCTACGCCCCGGACAAGGTCGAGCGGGTGCTGCTCAACCTGCTCACGAACGCGCTCCGGCACACGCCGTCGGACGGCTCGGTTGCGGTTCTGGTCGAGCCGATGCCGGGAGAGGTCCGGGTGACGGTGGAGGACACGGGCGAAGGGCTCGAGCCCGAGTCGGAGCGGCGCATGTTCGAGCGCTTCTGGCGTGCCGACCGCGCCCGCTCCTCGCGCGGCGCAGGGCTCGGCCTGGCGATCGCCCGCGGCCTCGTCGAGGCGCACGGCGGCCGCATCTGGGCAGAGAACCGGGAGGGCGGCGGCGCGCGGGTGAGCTTCACGCTCCCCGCCGCGTGACGCCGCCCTCCCGTTGCGGCGTCAGGCGGCGACCATCGGAGTCGTCACGACGCGCAGGCCGATCGGCTCGAGCGGCTCGTCGAAGACGTGCTCGACCTCGGCGCCGGCGAAGAACCCGACCACCCGGAGCGGGCGGTCGCCGGTCGCGTGCACCTCGTGCGGCACGAGCGCGGGCACGAGGGCCATCGAGCCCGGCCCGATCTCGGCGCGCTCGTCGCCGACGACGGCAACCCCTTCGCCCTCCAGCACGAGGAGGATCTCCTCGACGCTGTCCGTGTGGCGGCCGAGGTGGTCGCCAGGCTCGACCTCGAAGTACACGACCGCGGTCGCCTCGGTGCCGACGGCGGCGCTGAACGGGAAGGTCGCCCGCGCGCGCATGCCGGAGTAGCTCTGTACCTCGTTCAGCTCTTCGCGGTTCAGGTCGACGGTGATCATCATGCTCCTTTCATTTGACAGTGCGTAAAGCCAACCACATGCTTTACACTGTGTCAAGCAAAATGACGAGACCGTATGAGCAGAAGGAGCGGGCAGCGCGCGCCGAGAGCACGAGACGGCGGATCGTCGAGGCGACCGTGGCGCTGCACGAGGAGGTCGGCCCGGCCCGGACGACGATCGCCGCCATCGCCGAGCGCGCCGGTGTCACGCGCCCGACGGTCTACGCCCGATTCCCCGACGAGCTCACGCTCTTCACCGCCTGCAGCGCGCACTGGCGCGCGCTCCACCCCAGGCCCGAGCTCGAAGGCGTCGAGCTCGAGGAGGCGCTTCGCCGGCTCTACTCCTGGTACGCGGCGAACGTGCGAATGCTGGCGCACGTCGAGCGTGACGCGCGCGTGCTGCCGGCGCTCGACGAGGTGATGGGCCACGCCTGGGAAGGGCTCGACGCGGCCGCGACAGGGCTTGCCGGCCCGGGAGCCGAGGCCGTCGCCGCCACCAGGCTGGCGTTCGACTTCTTCACGTGGCAGCGACTCGCCAGCGGCGGCCTCGCGCCCGACGAAGCCGCCGCTCTGATGGCGCGCCTCGTCCGCTGCGCCTAGGAGGGCCTCCGACGAAACATCGAGCTGTGCCGTCGGGCCGCGCTGGTCGCAGCGAGTCGGCGTCCTCAGTCGCGTCATATGTCTGCATGTGGACGCTCCCTGCGTCCTTGCCTCGCCGCGACCAGCGCGCCCCGCCGACGAGCGACGTTCCGCCGAACCCTCCTAGCTACGAGCGGTGCAGCAGCCAGACGTTCGGCTCGACGTGCGTGCCGATCCCGTCTCGCACGACAAGCGTCGCGAGCGCGCCCGGGAAGACGTATTCGCCGTCTTCCGGAAAGCGCATGCCGGTCCATTCCTCCCAGTCCCCGACCGGCGCTTCCATGGTCATGGACGCCGGGGCCGGCGCCAGGATCTCGCCGCCGACGTGCTCGTGGATGCGGATCCACGGGTCGAAGTGCGAGCCGTCCGCGCGCCGCCATCCGACGTACCGCTCGATGGGGATGAGCGCGTAGCGCGCCTTCAGCGTCGGGCGGACGGGGGCGAGGAGGGACCCGAGGCCGGCTGCGCGCGCGCCTTCGCGCATGGACTCGATCATGCGTCCCGACAGGCGCTCGCCCTGTCGCTCCGGCGAGACGCTGATCGCGAGTGCCATCAGCGCAGTCGGCACCCGTCCGGACGTCATCGCGCGCACGAAGCCCTCGTCCCATCCGGACGGTAGGTCGTCGAGCGTGCCGTCCCACGCGAGCGGCACGGCGTGCGCCTCCGCGAGCCAGCTCGTCGCCATCGACGAGCGCGACCTGGAAGTCGGGGAACTCCGCGTAGAGCCGACTCCAGTAGCAGCCGCCCGGCTCGTTGTGGTGCATGTACTCGGGGAACGTGCGCCCGGCGAGCTCGCCGTAGCGCCGCTCGAGCAGGTCCGGCCGGTCGGCGTAGCGGACGAGCTTCACCGGCGGAGGAGCGCGACGGCCTGGGCGGCGAGCCCCTCGCCGCGACCGGTGAAGCCGAGGCCGTCGGTCGTGGTCGCGCGGACGGTCACGCGGTCGGCCGGCGCGTCCAGCGCACCCGCGAGCCGGCGCGACATCTCGTCGCGGTGCGCAGCGATCCTCGGCTCCTGGCCGACGAGCACGCAGTCGGCGTTGACGAGCTCCCAGCCGGCCGCGCGAACCCGCGAGTAGGCGTCGCGCAGCAGCTCCAGCGAGTCTGCTCCGCGCCACCGCTCGTCGTCGGAGGGGAAGAGCGTGCCGATGTCGCCGAGCGCCGCCGCGCCCAGCAGCGCGTCGGTCAGCGCGTGCGCGACGACGTCGCCGTCGGAGTGGCCGGCGAGGCCGCGCGGCTCGTCCTCGAAGCGGACGCCGCCGAGCACGAGCGGCACGCCCTCCGCGAACGCGTGGGCGTCGACGCCGAGACCGACGCGCAGCTCGCTCATAACGCGTCCGTCGCGGACAGGTCCGTCCGTTGCGCGGGGCGAACGGGGACTGTCCCCGTTGCGCGCTCGCAACGAAGCGACACGGCTCGATCAGACACGGCTCAACGCCTGCGGGAGCTCGGCGAGGGTCTCGACGCGCACGGCCGCGCGCTCCGCCCCCGGTTGCATGAAGCCCCACGGCCCCCGGCGCACATGGACGGCGATGAGGCCCGCTTCGGCCGCGGGCAGGACGTCGTTGTCGACGCGGTCGCCGACGTACGCGACCTCGCCGGCCTCGCACCCGGCCTCCTCGACGACCCGCTCGAAGAAGGCACGCGACGGCTTCTCCACGCCCCAGCCTGCCGACGACCCGATCACGTCCACCGGCAGGCCCTCGTCGCGCGCCCACCGCTCGAGCGCGGCGGTCTGGTTGCCGGCGATGCCGACCCGGTAGCCGTCGGCCTTCAGGTGCGCGAGGCACGGGATCGCGTCCGGGTACAGCTCGCCACGGCCGTAGACGACCTCGTCGACGGCCGCGGGCCGCTCCAGGCCGAGGTGGGCGAAGAGCTCGCGGTGCCGCTCGCCCCTCACTACCGTCGCGCCGAGGGCGGCGATGACGACATGACGCGGCACGCCCACCAGGCGGGCGACCCGTTCCCAGTAGCCCTCCTCGTTGACGAGCGTCTCACCGACGTCGAAGAAGACCGCCCGAACCGTCACAGCCACGACTCCACGAGCGCCAGGTCGGCGGCTGTGGTGATCTTGAGCAGCCGGGGGTCGCCCTCGACGATGCGCACGCGGCCGCCGGCCGCCTCCACGAGTGACGCGCAGTCGCTGACGTCCTCCGACCTCGCGCGCCAGCGCCCGGCGCAGCACGTCGGCCGGGAAGCACTGCGGCGTCTGCGCCGCCACGAGCTCGTCGCGGGCGAGCGTCTCCTCGACGGCCGTGCCGCGCACCCGCTTGACGGTGTCGGCGATCCTGAGCGCCGGCACGACCCCGTCGACCCCCTCCGCCAGCGGCTCCAGCACCCGCCCGAGCACAGCGTCGTCCAGCAGCGGCCTGGCGGCGTCGTGGACGAGGACGGCGACCGCGTCCTCCGGCACCTCGGCCATTGCCGCGCGCACCGATGCCGCCCGTGTCGCGCCGCCCGCCACGGCGGCGACGACCTTGGAGGCCGCCAGCTCCTCCGCGAGCAGGATCACCGGCTCCTCCCAGCCGGGCGGCGCCGCCACGACGATCGCGTCGACCCAGTCCGAGCGGTCGAGCCGCTCGAGGCTCTCGGCCAGGAGCGGCCTGCCGCCGAGCCGTGCGAACGCCTTCGGCCGGTCCGCCCCGAGACGCTCTCCGCTGCCGGCCGCGACGAGGAGCGCCCAGACACCTCCGGCTCCGCCGGACGTGTCTACGCGAGCACTCGACGCGTCGTGCACGGACGCAGAGTCTGCACGCGTCCGCGCATCCCTGCAGCGGCCCTTCCCAGCGAAGCCGAGAAGCGCCTTAAGCGGCCGCGGCCGCCGTCTTCGCCTTGGAGGTCTTCTTGCTGACCGACTTGCCGTTCTCGGCGCCCGCAAGCACGCCGTCGAGCCACTCGGCCGCGCCGTCCTCGTCGAGATCCTTGGCGTACATGAGCTCGGAGGCCAGGATCTTCTTGGCCTTCACGAACATCTGCTTCTCGCCGGTCGACAGCCCCTTCTCGTGATCGCGCAGCGAGAGGTTCCGCACCACCTCGGCGAGTTCGAAGATGTCGCCGGTCTTCATCTTGTCGCGGTTGTGCTTGAAGCGGCGGTTCCAGTTCTTGGGCATCTCCGTCGAGCCCCCGGTCAGCGCCTTCACGACGAGCTGCACGGTCTCCTCGTCGATGATGTAGCGCAGGCCGACCTTCTCGGCGTTGTCGCATGGCACCTGGACGGTCATGTCGTTATGCAGGATCTGGATCGTGAGGTACTCGCGCGACTCCCCCAACACCTCGCGCTTTTCCTTCTTGATGACCGTGCCTGCCCCGTGGTGCGGGTACACCACCTTGTCGCCGACATCGAACAAGCCGACCTCCCCTTTGGTCAAATCGCCAGTCTCATGAAAAAGCGCCGGCACTGAGATTCCTGGCCGGCGAGCCTGAGCAGTATAGCGAAAATCGCTGGAAATGGCCGTTTTTCGGCCAATGTTCGCTACGAGCAGGGCTTTTTCCCGTCAGAGGTTCAGGTAGCGGTCGACGAGGTTGTGCTCCTGCAGCCGCCGCAGGCCCTCGCGAATCTCGCGGGCGCGGACGGCGCCGACGCCTTCCACGGCTTCGAGCTCGCGCTGGCCCGCCCGTACGATCGCGTCCAGGCCCTCCATCCCGCGCACGACGCGCTTGATGACCGCGGGCGGGAGCCGGGGGATGTGCGCCAGCGCGCGGTAGCCCCTGGGGCTGACGACGTGGTCGAGCGGATTGACCCGCGGGTAGCCGAGGAGCTCGCCGAGCACCTCCACCTCGAGCAGGTTCTGGTAGGGGAGCGCCCGCAACCGCTCGAGCGCGGTTACGACGTCGGCCGGGTCGTCGCTCGCGTGGTAGTCGCTCACGACGGCGGCCTTCTCCACCGGCACCTCGCCGATCAGCTCGTCGAGCTGCATGCGGATCAGCCGCCCCTCGGAGCCGAGCTCGATGCAGTCGCGCTCGATCTCCTCGACCATCCGCGTCGTCATCTCTGCCCGCTGCAGCACCACGAGCACGTCGTCGAGCATGACTGCGGTCTGGAACTCGAGCGCCGTGAGGCGGGCGAGCGCCTGCTCGAGACGCTGCCGGTAGGTCTCGAGGGCAGCGAGCGCCTGATTGGTCTTCGCCAGCACCGTCGCGATCGGGTCGAGCTGGTAGCGCTCCGGCCCGGAGAACAGGGTGACCGTCTCACGCTGCTGGGAGATCGACACGACGAGCGACCCCGTCTGCTTGGCGACGCGCTCGGCGGTGCGGTGCCTCGTGCCCGTCTCGTTCGACGGGATGGTCGGATCGGGCATCAGCTGGACGTTCGCGTAGGCGAGCCGCGTGCAGGGCTCGTTGACGATGATGGCCCCGTCCATCTTGGCCAGCTCGAAGAGGAGCTGGGGCGTGAACGGCTGGTCGAGCCTGATGCCGCCGGAGTAGAGGAACGAGAGCGCGTCGGGATGGCCGACGACGATCAGGGCGCCCTCGTGTGAGCGAATGATGTCGTCGATGCCCTGCCGCAGCTCGGTGCCGGGCGCGACGCGGGCGACCGCATCCAGCAGGCGCCGCTCACGCCGCGGATCGTCGTCGCTCGGTCTCGTCGGCTTGGGGTCGCTCTGCATCCAGTCCGGCCGCCAGCGCTTCCCTGAGGGTCGCGGCCTCCTCCAGTCGAAGTCTGCCACGGCGCCGCGACCCGACCGGCCCGAGCGCGGCAGCGAGGCCGAGCTTCGCGCACTCCTCGAGCCGACGCTCCGACTGCGCCGCCGGCCGCAGCCGTCCGGTGAGACCGATCTCTCCGAATGCCGCCCAGCCCTCGCGCACTGGACGGCCACGCGCGGCCGAGGCGATTGCGAGCGCCACGGCCAGGTCCGCCCCCGGCTCGTCGATGCGGACACCGCCTGCGACGTTCACGAAGACGTCTGCGCCGCCGAGCGGCACGCCCGCGTGCCGCGACAGGACGGCGACGATCATCGCCAGCCGCTTCGGATCGACCCCTGTGCCCACCCGGCGCGGCATCGCGAGGTCGGTGGGCGCGACGAGCGCCTGGATCTCGAGCAGGAGCGGCCGCGTCCCTTCCAGCGCGCACGCGACCGCCGCCCCGACCTCGCCGGGCTCGATCCGCCCGAAGAGCTCCGACGGATCGGGCACCCCGACGAGGCCCGCGCCGGTCATCTCGAAGACGCCGAGCTCGTTCGTCGAGCCGAACCGGTTCTTGACCGCCCGCAGGATGCGGTGCGCGTGGTAGCGGTCGCCCTCGAACTGGAGCACGCAGTCGACGAGGTGCTCGAGCACGCGCGGCCCGGCAACGGTGCCGTCCTTCGTGACGTGGCCGACGAGGATGGTCGCGACGCCGTTCTCCTTCGCGACACGGAGCAGCCGCGCCGCCGCCTCGCGTACCTGTGCGACCGAGCCGGGAGCCGAGCCGAGCTCGGCGGCGTACAGCGTCTGCACCGAGTCGATCACGCAGACAACGGGCCGCTCGCGTTCGAGCGTCGCGCACACGGCGTCGAGCTCGGTCTCCGCCAGGATCTCGACGCGGTCCGCCCCTCCCAGCCTCGCGGCGCGCAGCTTCACCTGCGGCGTCGACTCCTCGCCCGTCACGAGCACGACTCGCCGCTCCTCGCTCATCGCACGGAGGGCCATCAACAGGAGCGTGGACTTCCCGACCCCGGGCTCGCCGCCGACGAGCACGAGCGACGCGGGGACGAGGCCGCCGCCGAGCACTCGGTCGAGCTCGGGGACACCGGTCGAGATCCGCTCGGCCTCGTCGGCCGCGACGTCTCCGAGCGACTGCAGCGCGCGCGCCGCCGACTTCGGTGCAGCGCCCTCCCGGCTGGTCAGCTCCTCGACGAGTGTCCCGAAGCCGCCGCACCCGGGGCAGCGCCCGAGCCAGCGCCCCGTGGTCGTCCCGCACTCCGAGCAGACGTGCTGGACGATGACCTTCGCTGCCATCGGGCCAGTCTAGGGTCGGCGGCCGACGGTATTTGCAACGAAACCGTGCCGATTCCCTTGCAAGTGTGAGGCAGGCCTTTCAGAGTCCCCGGTGAACAAGGCGAGCGACCTCACCGACAGGAAGGAACAGCGGAATGGACAGACTCTCGGCGCTTTCGCGCGGAGCGCAGCTCATGCTCGTCGGAGGCGTGCTCCTCTTCATCAGCCTCTTCCTGCCGTGGCAGGACTTCGGTGACGGCGAGCTCGGAGAGGTCGCGGAGCAGCTCGGCGCCGATCTCTCCTTCAACGCGTGGCACGGGTTCTGGGGCTGGATGCTCGGCCTGTTCACCATCGTCCTGCTCGCCTGGCTGGTCGTGCGCATCGCGGCGGTCGACATCCCGCTGCCCGTGTCCTCGGCCATGACTGCCGGGCTGCTCGGGACGTTGATCCTGTTCTTCGCCGTGATCAAGAACCTCGTCGACGACGAGTCGACGCTCTGGAGCTACATCGGCGTGCTGCTGGCGATCATCGTCGCGGTCGGCGCCTGGTTACAGATCCAGGAGGCGGGCGGCGTCGACACGCTCAGATCCGAGGCGACATCGATGCGGCCGGCAACGACGGGCACGACCGCCACCACGGAGCCGCCGGCGCCGCCGGCCGCCCCGGCCACTCCCCCGCCCGTCGACCCGACGCCTCCTGCTCCTCCGCCGCCACCGGCCCCTCCGCCGCCACCGGCGGCGCCGCCACAGGCGTCACCACCCACGTCACCACCGGGCGACCCGCCCTCGTCGGGCGGCCCGACGACCTAGCGACACCGAGAGCGGCCCGCAAGGGCCGCTCTCTCCATCGTCGCCTGTCCGGCGGCGATCAGAGCCTGCGGATCATCACCACGCGATCCTCGCCCGGCCCGTCGTAGTCGTGAGCGACGCGTTCGACCTCGAAGCCGATCGCGCGGTGGAACGCGACCGATGCCTCGTTCACCGGCGAGGTGACGCAGCGGACGAGCCTGCGGTCGTGTGAGCGGGCGGCCTCGAAGAACCGCTCGTAGAGCGCACGTCCGAGCCCCGAGCCTCGCTGCTCGGGCGCGACGCCCACGAAGTGCACGTACGCCTCCTCCGGATCCGTCTGCGACAGGAAGCCGACCAGGAAGCCTGCGAGCTCGCCGTCCTGCTCGGCGACGAAGCTCGTCCCCTCGAAGTGTAGGAAGAAGAGCTTCGGCAGGAGCGGAGCCATCTCCCGGCCGCCCCACCACACGTTGACGTGCTGGATGATCCGACCGTAGTCGGAGGGCTGCGCGTGACGGATGTCCACGCCGGCGACCCTACCGCCGCCGGAAAGGAGAGAGGCCGCCTCTCGGCGGCCTCTCGACTCACTCCTCGGAGTCCGGCTCCGCTTCTGCGAGTGACTCCGGCGGCACCGTCACCTTCTCCGGCTCGACGGGCCGTGGGGCGCCCTCGACGATGCGGATGTCGACCTCGGACTCGCCCTCGGCGAGCTCCCCTTCGACCTGCCGCCGGTCGACCATGATCGTCGCCCCGGGGTGCAGCTCGCGGCCGAGCACGAAGTCGGCGAGCGGATCCTCGATGTAGCGCTGGATCGCGCGGCGCAGCGGCCTGGCGCCCATCGCCGGGTCGAAGCCGTGCTCGACCAGCAGGTCCTTCGCGTCGTCCGTCAGCTCGATCGCCACCTCGTGGATGCCGATCTGGTCTCTGAGCCGCTGCATCATCAGGTCGACGATGCGGAGGATCTCGTCCTTCTCGAGCTTGTGGAAGACGATGATCTCGTCGATGCGGTTGAGCAGCTCGGGCCGGAAGACCTTCTTGAGCTCGCCCATCACGCGCGACTTCATGTCGTCGTAGGACAGCCCCTGCTCGTCGCCGACGTTGAAGCCGAGCGTCATGTTCTTCGAGATCGAGGCCGCGCCGATGTTCGACGTCATGATCACGATCGTGTTCCGGAAGTCCACCTTGCGTCCCTGAGAGTCGGTCAGCTTTCCGTCCTCGAGGATCTGCAGGAGGATGTTGAACACGTCCGGGTGGGCCTTCTCGATCTCGTCGAGCAGGACCACCGAGTACGGCTTGCGGCGCACGGCCTCGGTGAGCTGGCCGCCCTCGTCGTAGCCGACATAGCCCGGAGGCGAACCGACCAGCCGGGACACGGAGTGCTTCTCCATGTACTCCGACATGTCGACCTGGATCATCGCGTCCTCGTCGCCGAACAGGAACTCGGCGAGCGTGCGAGCCAGCTCCGTCTTCCCCACGCCCGACGGGCCGAGGAAGATGAAGGAGCCGGTCGGACGCTTGGGATCCTTGATGCCCGCGCGGGCGCGACGGATCGCCTTGGAGACGGCCACGATCGCCGGGTGCTGGCCGATCACGCGCTTGTGCAGCTCGTCCTCCATGCGGATCAGCTTCGCGGACTCGGCCTCCGTCAGCTTGAAGACCGGGATCCCCGTCCACATCGAGACGATGTCCGCGATCTCGTCCTCGCCGACCTCGGGCTGCTCCTCCGACTCCTCGTTGCGCCAGCTCTCCTCGAGCTCGCGCTTCTTCTGCGTCAGCTTCCGCTCCTTGTCGCGCAGCGAGGCGGCCTTCTCGAACTCCTGCGCCTCGATCGCGTCCTCCTTGTCCTTGCGCACCTTTTCGATCTCGTCCTCGAGCTCGCGGTACCGCGGCGGCGCGGACATCGTCTTGATGCGCAGGCGCGAACCGGCCTCGTCGATCAGGTCGATCGCCTTGTCCGGAAGGTGGCGGTCCTGGATGTAGCGGTCGGCGAGCACCGCCGACGCACGGAGCGCCTCGTCGGAGATCTTGCAGCGGTGGTGCGCCTCGTAGCGGTCGCGAAGACCGCGGAGGATCTGAACGGTGTCGTCGATGGTCGGCTCGTCCACGCGCACCTGCTGGAAGCGCCGCTCGAGCGCGGCGTCGCGCTCGAGGTACTTGCGGTACTCGTCGAGCGTCGTGGCGCCGATCGTCTGCAGCTCGCCGCGTGCGAGCGCCGGCTTGAGGATCGAGGCCGCATCGATCGCGCCCTCTGCCGCGCCCGCCCCGACGAGGTTGTGGAGCTCGTCGATGAACAGGACGATGTCCCCGCGCTGGGTGATCTCCTTCATCACCTTCTTCAGGCGCTCCTCGAACTCGCCGCGGTACTTCGAGCCCGCCACGAGCGCGGCCAGGTCGAGCGTGTAGATCTGCTTGCCTTTGAGCAGCTCGGGCACCTGGTTCGCGGAGATGCGGGCGGCGAGGCCCTCGACGACGGCCGTCTTGCCGACGCCCGGCTCGCCGATCAGCACCGGGTTGTTCTTCTGGCGGCGCGAGAGGATCTGCATCACGCGCTCGATCTCGGTCTGGCGGCCGACGACCGGGTCGAGCTTGCCCTCGGTCGCGGCCTTCGTGAGGTTGCGCCCGAACTGGTCGAGCAGCTTCGAGCTCTTCGCCTTCTCGCCGCCGGGCGCGCCCTGACCCTGCTGTCGCCGGCCGGGGCCGGAGAGCATGCGGATGATCTCGTTGCGGATCTTCTCGGCGTCCGCGTCGAAGTCGAGCAGGATGCGCGCCGCGACGCCCTCGTTCTCGCGCACCAGCCCGAGCAGGATGTGCTCGGTGCCGATGTAGTTGTGGCCCAGCGAGAGAGCCTCGCGGAGCGCGAGCTCGAGCACCTTCTTGGCGCGCGGCGTGAACGGGATCTGGCCGGTGGTGACCTCGTCGCCCTGGCCGACGATGCGTGCGACCTGGGCGCGGACCTCCTCCACCGTGATGTCGAGGGACTCGAGCACACGAGCGGCAAGTCCTTCCTCCTCGCGCAGCAGCCCGAGAAGGATGTGCTCAGTACCGATGTAGTTGTGCTTCAGGGCACGTGCTTCGTCCTGGGCGAGGACGACGACTTGTCTGGCTCGTTCGGTGAAACGCTCGAACACGGCTCCCTCGACCCTCCTTTCCCTTGGGTTCTTCGGCGCCGGGACATCATGACCTGGCGTCGAGTCGAAGGTACGACCATGGTAACGAACGGCTTCCGAGAGAGGCATCGGCCGATCGGCCCATAGAGTTGAACGCAGGGCCCAACGGCTCCGACGCGTCCACTACGCTTGCGCGGTGCCCGGAAAGGCGCTGATCACCGGCGGGGCCGGCTTCATCGGCTCCCACCTCGCTGAGCTCCTGCTCGAGGACGGCTGGGAGGTGTGGGCGCTCGACGACCTCTCGACCGGCTCGCTGGCGAACGTCGACCACCTCGGCGACCGCACGGACTTCCACCTCGTCGTCGACTCCGTGCTCTCGCCGGCGGTCGTCAACGAGCTCGTGCACAAGTGCGACGTCGTCTACCACCTGGCGGCCGCGGTCGGCGTCCGGCTGATCGTCGAGCAGCCCGTGCGCACGCTCGTCACGAACGTGCAGGGCACCGAGATCGTGCTGGACCACTGCAACCGCTTCGGCAAGCGGGTGCTGATCGCGTCCACGTCCGAGGTGTACGGCGACCATCGCGACGAGGTGCCGCTCGCGGAGAGCGCCCGGCGCATCTACGGGCCGACGACGCAGCGGCGCTGGGCCTACGCCGACTCGAAGGCGATGGACGAGTTCCTCGCGCTCGCGCACCACCACGAGCGTGGGCTCGACTGCGTGATCGCGCGGCTCTTCAACACCGTCGGCCCGCGCCAGAGCGGCCAGTACGGCATGGTCGTCCCGAACTTCGTCGCGAACGCGCTCGCCGGGCGTCCGCTCGAGATCCACGGCGACGGCAACCAGACCCGCTGCTTCTGCCACGTCGACGACACGATCCGGGCGCTGCGCGGCCTGATGGACGACGGCACGTCGGGCGAGATCTTCAACGTCGGCTCGCCAGGAGCGCATCCGCATCGTCGACCTCGCCGAGCGCGTGCTCGAGCTCACCGGCTCGTCGTCCGAGCTCGTGTACGTGCCCTACGACCAGGTCTACGCCGAGGGCATCGAGGACATGCTCCACCGGATCCCCTCGACCGAGAAGATCGAAGAGGCGATCGGCTGGCGCCCGAGCGCGACCTCGAGCGGATCCTCGGCGACGTGCTCGCCGACGCACGCTCGCCGGCGCCTACGTAGCGGCGTGGGCCGCCCGCTGGCGCAGGCGGAGCGGATCGTCGCGCTGTCCCCGCACCTGGACGACGCCGTCCTGTCCGTCGGGGCCTTGCTCGCCGGCCGCGCACGCCACGGGTCGCTCGTGACGGTGGTCACGGTGCTCGCGGGCGAGCCGGCCTCGGACGAGCCCGCGGGCGACTGGGACCGGCAGGCGGGCTTCCGCACGGCCGGCGAGGCGGCACTGGCGCGCCGAGAGGAGGACCGGCGGGCCTGCCGGCGGATCGGCGCGGAGCCGGTCTGGCTGGCTCACGCCTTCCGCGGCGTCGTCCCGCCCGACGAGGGCCGGGTCCGGGACGACCTCGCCGCCGCCGTCGCCGGAGCCGACGCGGTGCTCGTCCCGGGCTTCCCGCTGCAGCATCCCGAGCACGCGTGGCTACACGACCTCGCGCTCTCGAACGCGGCCGCCGGCACGCACGTCGTCCTCTACGCGGAGCAGCCGTACGTCAGGTGGACGGGCGCGAACCCGCCCGCAGCGTTCGCGTCGGCCGAGCCGTCGCTCCGGGACCGCCTGTCGAAGGCCCGCGCCGTCGCCTGCTACGCGAGCCAGCTCGCGCCGCTCGGGCGGAGCGGCCGAATGGGGGCCATCCGGGAGCTGCGGCGGGCGGGGGACGAGCTCGTGGCCAGGGCGGCGGACGTGCGATGAGCGCGCCCGTGCCACACCGCGCCCGGGTCGGGCCCGTGCAGGAGCAGTCCCCTCCCATGTGGTCGGTGATGATCCCGACGTACAACTGCGCCCGGTACGTCGCGACGACGCTGGAGAGCGTGCTGGAGCAGGCTCCAGGCCCGG
Source organism: uncultured Gaiellaceae bacterium (assembly GCA_963733065.1). Taxonomy (GTDB): domain Bacteria; phylum Actinomycetota; class Thermoleophilia; order Gaiellales; family Gaiellaceae; genus CAVTBT01. The sequence continues at coordinate 162,084 of CAVTBT010000002.1, read as the reverse complement.
ACGCGATGCAGATCGAGGTCGTCGACGACGCGTCGAGCGACGACGTTGCCGAGGTGGTGGCAAGGATCGGCGGTGACCGCGTGTCGTTCCACCGGCAGCCGAAGAACGTCGGCCACGTCGCGAACTTCGCCACGTGCCTGACCCGCTCCCGGGGCGAGCTCGTGCACCTCCTGCACGGGGACGACGCCGTCAGGCCGGGCTTCTACCGCGCGCTCGGCGTGCCGTTCGAGCGGTTGCCGGAGCTCGGCGCCGCGTTCTGCCGCTACGTCGCGATCGACCCCGAGGGTCGCTGGACGGCGCTCGGCACGCTCGAACGATCGGCGGCCGGGCTGCTCGACGGCTGGCTCGACCGCATCGCGACGGGCCAGCGCCTCCAGACGCCGGCGATGGTCGTCCGCCGCAGCGTCTACGAGCGCCTCGGCGGCTTCGACGCCCGGCTGCGCCACTGCGAGGACTGGGAGATGTGGACGCGGATCGCTGCGCAGTACCCGGTGTGGTACGAGCCGGCACCGCTCGCCCTCTATCGCGTGCACACGTCGTCGAGCTCGGCCGGCGATCTCCGCACCGGCGCCAACGTCGAGGACCTGCGCCGCGCGATCGCGATCAACCGCGAGGTGCTGCCGCCGGCACGGGTAGACGAGCTTTCGCGCCTGGCCCTGCGCGAGACCGCCACGACGGCGATCCGCCGCGGCGCGCGCGGTCTGAACGCCGGCGATCTCGAGCTGGCGCGCGCCCAGGCACGCGAGGCCTTCCGCACCGACCGCTCGCCGGTGGTCGCGGCGCACGCGGTCCGCGCGCTCGGCCGCTACGCGCTGTCGCGGGCCGTGCGCCCGCTGCGGCGCGGGCTCGCCTCGGCCAGCAGGCTGCGCTCGAGCTCGCGGTAGCGGCGCACCCAGTCCGGCTCGGCTGGCCTGGCCGCGTCGGGCGTCTCGTCCCCATCGCGTCCCCGCGCGACCCACGAGTACGCGCGCCGCCCGAGCAGCGCACCGGCGGCCCGACCGAGGTCGGCGGGCTGCCGCGTGCTGACGGCGGAGGACGCGAAGCTCCGCGCTGCGGCGACGTTCCGGCCCTCGTCGAGCAGATAGCGACCCTCCTCGCGTGCGGCGCGCGCTGCGCGGCGCGACGCCCACTCCTCCACCCAGGCGAAGTCGAAGGGGACGCCGACTTGCTCGCTCACCGCCGCGTGGCGGGCTGCAAGCCGGTTGCAGTGCTCGCGGAGGAGATGGGCGTTCCGACGGCTCTTGCTCGGCCGCGCCTGCCGGTACGCGACCAGGGGATCGTCGACGGCCGCGGGCGAGGCCCGGGCGACGAGGCCGAGCCAGAGATCCCAGTCCTCCATCGTCCGGAAGGCCGGATCGAAGCCGCCGACCGTGCGCAGCAGGTCGGTGCGGGCGACGACGTTCGAGGCGCCGGCCGGGATCGCGTGCCCCGACATCAGCTCGACCGCCAGCGCGTCCGGCCGAGGGCACTGCGAGATGTGCAGCGGCCGACCGTCGCCGTCGACGAACAGCGCCGAGGAATAGGCGAAGCCCGCGCCGGCGGCCGTCGCGGCCTCGAGCTGGCGGCGGAGCTTGTCCGGGGCCCAGAAGTCGTCGTCGTCCAGGAACGCCACCCACGGCGCGCCGGCGAGCTCCAGGCCCGCATTCCGCGCCGCCGAGGCCCCCACGGGAGACGCAGCGGCGACGCATCGCACCCTGGGGTCACCGAGAGCCGCCATCGCAGCCGGCGTTCCGTCGGTCGATCCGTCGTCCATCACGAGCATCTCGACGTCCACGTCCGCCTGGGCAAGCGCGCTCGTCACGGCCACCGTCAGCAGCACCCGGCGGTCGCGGGTCGGCACGACGATGGTGACGTCGGGGCGGGCGGTCACGGTCGGCCGGGCCGTCGGAGGCCCCGTGTAGGGTACCGCCGTGCCCGCAGCCGCTCTCGCCGAGGAGGAACGGCGAGGCGCCGCAGCCGGACGAGCAGTCGCGCGAGGCGAGGACGACCTGCGGTCGAGCCCGGCGTGCGGCCTCTACGCCGACGGCCCGCTGACGGCTGCGATTCGCCGGCTGCTGCTTGCGTCGCGACTGCCTCCCGGGACCGTCCGCGCGGGCGCACGAGCGCTCGGCGCAGCGGAGCGTGCCGACTCGGTCGCACAGGACTACGCGTTCTGGCGCGGCGCACGCCGCGAGCTCGCGCGAGCCGGGCTGTGGCGCTCGATCGCGAGGCCGCCGGCGATCCTCATGTACCACGCGTTCTCCGCGGATGCACCCGGGACCCGGTTCGTCCTGCCGGCGCGCCGCTTTGCCGGCCAGCTGCGCTGGCTGCGGCTGACGCGGCGACGCGTCGTGCCGCTCGACGACGTCGTCGACGCGCTACTCGCCGGCCGGCCGCTGCCGCCGAACCTCGTCGCGATCACAGTCGACGACGGCTACCGAGACGTCGCGGACGTCGCCGCCCCGCTGCTGCGCCGCCACGGCGCCACGGCCACGGTCTATCTCGTCACCGACCTGCTCGACGGCGCCACCAGCTCGGACGACGACCCGAGCCTCCGCGGCCGGCCCCTGCTCCCCGCAGCGGAGCTCCCACGTCACGAGCCGCCGCTCTCCTACGGCGGGCACAGCTCGTCGCATCCCGACCTGACCACGCTTGCCCGACGAGACGCTCGCCGTCGAGGTCGACGGCGGCCGCCGGACGCTCGCCGGCGCGCTCGGACATGCGGTGCGGACGTTCGCGTACCCCCACGGGCGACACGACGACCGAGTCGTCGCCGCCGTGCGCGACGCCGGCTACCAGGCGGCGGTAGGCATCGAGCGCGGGCTCAACGACCCCACCGTCGACCCGCTCCGGCTCCGGCGCGCGGAGATCGCGGGCGACCGGTCGCTGCTCGCGTTCGAGCTGGCGGTGCGCTTCGGCGATCCCGACCTGCTCGATCGACTGCGCGGAGCGCTGCGACGGCCGCGCGCGCAGGCGGCAGCGAGCCGGTGACCGTCGCCGTCGCGATCTCCACCCGCGACCGGCCGGAGGCGCTCGCGCGCTGCCTGGAGTCGCTCGCAGCCGGCGACCTCGTGCCCGACGAGGTGGTCGTCGCCGACCAGAGCGAGCGAGCCGGGACGGCGGACGTCGTCGAGGCCGCGCAGGACCTCCGCTCCGTGCGACGCGTCGTCGCACGACCCGGAGGGCTCGGCGCAGCGCAGAACGACGCCGTGGCGGCGACCACGGCAGCGGTCATCGCGGTGCTCGACGACGACTGCGTCGCCGACCGGCGCTGGCTCGCGACCGTCGCGGCCGCCTTCGAGCAAGGCTCCGACGCGCTCGGGCTGGTCACGGGGCGCGTGCTGCCGCTCGGCCCGCCGGCGGAGGGTCTCGTGGCCGTCTCGTCGCGGACGAGCTCCGAGCCGGCCGCCTTTACGGGCCGATGCCTGCCCTGGGACGTCGGCAGCGGCAACAACTTCGCGGTGCGCAGGTCCTGGTGGGAGCGGATCGGCGGCAACGACGAGCGCCTCGGCCCGGGGTCGCCGGGGCTCGGCGGCGTCGACATGGATCTCTTCTACCGCCTCGTCCGGGCGGGCGCCGAGGCCCGCTACGAGCCGGAGGCGCTCGTCCTGCACGAGCGGGCGACGGTGCAGGGCCGGCATGCGCGCCGCTTCCCGTACGGCTACGGGATGGGGGCGTGCTGCGCCAAGTGGCGCGGGGAGGGTGACCGATACGCGACCACGGTCCTCCGCCGCTGGCTGGCGATGCGGAGCCGACTGCTCGCGGGCGCCGTCCGGCACGTGAACCGCAGGTCGGCGCACGAGGAGCTGGCCGTGCTCCGCGGCACCGTGAGCGGGCTCATGTACGGCTACCGTCTCGGCCGATGAGAGCGGGATGACGCCTGCGGCGCCGAGGATCTCCGTGTGCATCGTGTGCCGGAACGAGGCCGATCGGCTCGAGCCGTGCCTCGACTCGGTCACCGGCTGGGCCGACGACGTGCTCGTGCTCGACCTGGAGAGCACCGACGATTCCGCCGGCGTCGCGAGACGGCATGGCGCCTCCGTCTTCTCGCACCCCGTCGTGCCGGTCGTCGAGGCCGTGCGCAACACGATCGCCGGCCACGCCACCGGCGACTGGATCCTGGCGCTCGATCCCGACGAGCGCGTCGCCGCCGGGCTCCCCGCGGAGCTTCGCCGCCTCGCCGAGCGGCAGGATCTGGACCTCGTGTCGATCCCCGTCATGAACTTCGACTTCGGGTACGCCGCGAGCCATCCGATGCACCGCTACGACCCGAAGCCCCGCTTCTACCGGCGCGGCGCGGTGTCGTGGCCGACCTTCCCGAACGCGCTGCCCGAGGTCGAGCCTGCCAGGCTGCACACCCTGCCGAACCGCGACGAGTTAGTCATCCTCCACGACCGCAACCGCACCGTCCCGGAGGCGATCGAGCGCGTCGTCCGCTACGCGCCGGCCCAGGCGCAGGCGATGGTCGACGCGGGTGAGGTCTTCACCGCGCGCGCGATGCTGGGGACGCTCGCCGGCAAGGCACACCGCCAGTTCGTCGTGGCACGGCCGTGGCGGGACGGCGCGCCGGGCCTCGTGCGTGCCTTCGTGCTCGTCGCCTTCCACGTCTACGTGTGGGCGAACTTCTGGGAGCGGTCGGGCGCCGCCCGGACGACGCAGGACGACCGCGACCTCGCCCGTATCGGGCGCACGCTGGACATCGTGCTGCTGCCGGCCCGGGCAGTACGCCGCGCGGCGCGGCTGCTTCGACGCCCGTGAGCACGGCACCGGTTCCGGAGGGGACGGCCGCCGAGCAGGCCGGGCTGGCCGCGGGCGCAACCGCCGTGCGCGGCAGCGCGTGGGCGATCGCGAGCCACGTCCTGCCGTTCGCCGTGACGATGGTCGTGTCGATCGTCGCGGCGCGGATCCTCGGACCGGACGGTATGGGCCGCCAGAGCTTCATCGCGTTCGTCGTGATGGCCGTGACGACGGTGTGCATGGCCGGGCTGCCCGCCGCGATCGTGAAATACACAGGCGATGCGATCGGCCGCGGCGACCCGGCCGCGCTGGCGCACGTCTCGGCCTTCAGCTGGCGCGTCGCGCTCGGAGCGGGCGCCGCCGGTGGACTGGCCGTCGCGGCGCTGGGCCTGCTGGGCGCCGAGCCAGAGGCCGCATGGGTGCTGGCAGGCGTCGCGGTCTGGGCGGGCGTGCTGCACAAGGTGCCGGGCTCGCTGCTGATCGGGGCCCAGCGCTGGCGCCAGGCGGCCACCGTGACGCTCGTCGTCACCGTCGCCTCGGCGGTCGCGGTGGTCGTCGTGCTCGTGCTCGGAGGCGGCGTGACCGGCATGGTCGCCGTCGCGAGCGTCTCCACCGTCGTCACGCTCGTGGCGACATGGCTGATCGCTCGGCGCCTCGTGCGCAGCGTGGAGCGGCCCGGGCCACCGCCGGCCGGCCAGCGCCGGCTCATGACCGGCTACGCGGCGGCGGCGACGTTCCCGCTCTTTCTGCAGCTGATCGTGTTCTCCCGGTCGGAGTTCTTCTTCCTCGAGCGCTGGAGCACGGACGATCAGATCGCGATGTACTCGATCGCATTCGCCACCGTCGCGGGCATCGCGGCCATCCCCGTTGCGCTCGCGAACGTCGTGGCGCCCGCGGTCGCGACGCTGCACGGCGCGGGCGAGTTCGAGCGCATCGCGAGCGGCTTCTCGCGTGCGCTGCGACTGCTCGCCACGTTCACGCTGCCGCTCGTCGCGACCTCGGTCGCGCTCGGGCCGGCGTTCCTCGAGCGCGCGTACGGCGAGGAGTACACGGAAACGACCACGATCTTCCTGATCCTGGCCGCGGTACTGCTGCTGTCGCCGTTCCGCGCGACGAGCAACGCCCTGCTCTTCGGCGCCGGGCATATGCGAGCGCCCGTTGTGGCGAGCGCGGTCGCGGCCGTGGTCGACATCGGCCTGGCGGTGGCGCTCGTGCAGACCTTCGAGGCCAGGGGGGCGGCGATCGCCAACGTCTCGGCGCAGCTCGCGGCCGGCATCCTGACGATCCTGGCCGCCCGCGCCGTGGTCGGCCGGCTCGACCTCCAGCTCGGCACGACGGCACGGATCGTGCCCGCTGCTGCGGCCGGTGGCGCCGCCGCGCTCGGAGTGGTCACCGTTGTACCGGGGATCGCCGGGCTCGTCGCGGGCCTGTGCGCGGGGCTCGCTGCGTACCTCGTCGCCGCGGCCGCCCTGCGCGTGCTCGGCCCGGACGACGCTGCGTGGTTCGGCAGGGCGTTGCCGGCACGCACCCAGCGGGTGGCGACTCCGGTGCTCCGGCTGCTGAGCGAGGGCCGGCTTAGTCGCGGGCCTTCAGCGCCGGGAAGAGGATGACGTCGCGGATCGTGTCCCGACCGGTGAGCAGCATCGCGAGCCGGTCGATGCCCAGCCCGAGCCCGCCCGTCGGCGGCATGCCGTAGGAGAGCGCCTCGAGGTAGTCGGGGTCCTCCCGCTCCCCCTCGACCGCCTCCGACTGCGCCTCGAAGCGCTGCCGCTGCTCGTCCGAGTCGTTGATCTCGGAGAACGCGTTGCCGAGCTCCATGCCGCCGGCGAAGAACTCGAAGCGCTCGACGATGGCCGGATCGTCGTCGGTGAGCCGTGCAAACGGCGAGATCTCGATCGGGTAGTCGTGGACGATCGTCGGCTCGATCAGCTCGGGCTCCACGAAGTGGCTGAACGCGTGGTCGACGAGCTGCGCCCAGTCCGTGTCGGCCTTGGTGTCGACGTCGCGCTCGTCGAGCCGCGCGCGCAGCTCGCCGGCGTCCCGCGTCCAGAGCCCGTGGCGCTCGAGCGACGTCGACGAAGCGAAGCCGGTGCCACGGCGCCTTGAGGTCGAGCGCGTGACCGCGGAACGTCACGCTCGTCGTCTCGCACACCTCCCGCGCGACGTGCTCGACTAGCGTCTCGATGCGCGCCATCGTGTCGCGGTAGTCGGCGTAGGCCTCGTACCACTCGAGCATCGTGAACTCCGGCTGGTGCTTGTACGAGACGCTCTCGTTGCGGAAGTCCTTGCCGATCTCGTAGACCCGCTCGAGGCCGCCCACGATCAGCCGCTTCAGGTAGAGCTCGGTCGCGATGCGAAGGTAGAAATCGGCGTCGAGCTCGTTGTGGCGCGTCACGAACGGCTCCGCGAACGCCCCGCCGTAGCGCGGCTGCAGGATCGGCGTCTCCACCTCGACGAAGCCCTCGCCGTCGAGGTACGCGCGGATCGCGGTGACGATGCGTGACCGCGTGAGGAAGTCCGTTCGCGTCTCCTCGTTCATGAGCAGGTCGAGATACCGCTTCCGGTAGCGCTGCTCGACGTCGGTGAGGCCGTGGAACGTGTCCGGTAGCGGGCTTCGATTACGGGCGAGCACCTCGAGCGCCGAGACGAAGAGCGACGGCTCGCCGCGCCGCGTCTTCCCGGCCCGGCCCTCGGCGCCGACGACATCACCGAGATGGATGCCCTCGGCCGAGCCGGCCGCGTCCCCGCTCAGGAAGAGCTGGAGCCGGCCCGTGCGGTCGACGAGGTCGAGGAACACGAGCTTGCCCATATCGCGTCGGGCCATGATCCGGCCGGCGACACGGCGGCTGTCATTCGCTTCGGCGCCCGGCTCGGCGGCCTCGGCCTCGGCCTTGACGTAGGCGACGTCGACCCGGTCGGGATAGCGCTTGGCGGCGGGCATGGCGCCCGAGTCTAGTGCGCGCCCTCGGGCTGCGGGCACGCTCGGTCCGCGCCCTAGCAAGGCGCCGCCGAGCCGATAAAGGGACGCAGACCGCCTACGCGGCCTTGATGTCCATGATCTTGAACTTGAGCGCCCCGCGGGGAGCCACGACCTCGACCGTCTCGCCCTTCTTGCGGCCCATGATCGCCTTGCCGACCGGCGACTCGTTGGACAGCTTCTGGTGGGCGGGGTTCGCCTCCGCCGAGCCGACGATGTGGTACTCGACGGTCTCGTTGGCGTCGACGTCGCGGAGCCGCACCTTCGAGCCCAGCGAGACGACACTCGTGTCGACGTCGCCGGTATCGATGACTCGCGCGTTCGCGAGCCGCTCCTCGAGCTGGGCGATCTTGTGCTCGAGCATCGCCTGCTCGTTCTTCGCGTCGTCGTACTCGGCGTTCTCCGCGATGTCGCCGAACTCGCGCGCAACCCTGATGCGCTCGGCCACCTCGCGGCGCTTCTCGCCGCGCAGCAGGTCGATCTCCTGCTTGAGGTTCTCGTAGCCCTCGGGCGTGAGGAGTACGTCCTTCACAGCTTGGCCTCCTGAGGCCTAGAACGAGGAATGACAGCGCCGATAACCGCGCTGCCGGGGGCGGAATGGTACACGCGGCCCCGGACGGTCGCAAGGGTCGCCGAGTACCATCCGAAAGCTGTGCAAATCGACCTCAGAACCTCGTGGAGCATCGGCCCGGTCGAGGTACCGACGCGCCTCGTGCTGGCGCCCATGGCCGGGGTCAGCGTGCAGGCGTTCCGCCGTCAGGGGCGGCGTTTCGGAGCGGGGCTCGTCTGCTCGGAGATGGTCTCCTGCGCCGGCATCGAGCACCGCAACGAGCGGACGCTCGGCTACCTGCGCGTCGCCGCCGACGAGCATCCCCTCGCGATCCAGATCTTCGGCTCGGAGCCGTCCGTGATGGCCGACGCCGCCAGGATGGTCGAGGCGGCGGGAGCCGATCTCGTCGACATCAACTTCGGCTGCCCCGTCAGGAAGGTGACGAAGACCGGCGCGGGCGCGACGCTGCTCGACGACCCCGGTCGCGCCTGCCGCATCGTCGAGGCCGTCGCAGGCGCCGTCGAGGTGCCGGTGAGCGTCAAGATGCGCCGTGGCCTCGAGGACGGCTCGCGTGCGTGCCTTGACGTGGGGCCGCGGCTGGTCGAGGCCGGCGCGCAGTCCCTGACGCTCCATCCGCGCTCGGCCCGGCAGATGTACACCGGAACGGCCGACCATTCGCTGACGGCCGAGCTCGTCTCGCTGGTGGACGTGCCGGTGATCGCGAGCGGCGACATCACCTCGCGGGCGAAGGCGCAGTCCGTCCTCGCCACGACCGGCGCGGCCGCCGTCATGGTCGGCCGTGGAGCGCAGGGCAACCCCTGGGCGCTCCGCGAGATCGTGGACGGCGACGCTGCCGAGCCCAGCCGCGAGGAGGTCGCCGCCGAGCTCGTCCTGTTCATCCGCGAGACCGTCCGGGAGCTCGGCGAGCGGCGGGCGACCAGCTTCCTGAAGAAGTTCTACGGCTGGTATCTCGGCCGCGGCCGCTTTCCGAGGCCCTTCAAGCAGGAGCTCGTGCAGCTGCCGACGACCGAGGAGGTCGAGCTGCGGCTGTTCGCCGCCGCACCGGGCGCCGTGGCGCTCGTCGAGCGCCTCGAGGACGAGGTGCCCTCGGGCGACGAGGTGCTGCTCGACCTGCCGATCTCCGTCTACGGCGGCGGCTAGGAGGGTTCGGCGGATCGTCGCTCGTCGTCGGGATGCGCTGGTCGCGGCGAGGCAAGGACGCAGGGAGCGTCCATATGTAGACATATGGACGCGACTGAGGACGCCGCATCGCCGCGACCAGCGCGGCCCGACGGCATAGCTCGACGTTTCGCCGGACCCTCCTAGGGCGTCTCCCCCGGTCGTGCGGGGCGGCGTCGGCGCGGCGCGATCGTCGTAGCCGGCCACGTCTGCCCGCTCCGGCGCATGCTCGTCGCGAAGGCGGCTCGCCTCGTCCCTGGCACGGCTCATGCCGGTGTCGAGGTCGCGCCTGAACTGGTCCTTGTTCGCCTGCCCGGCCGCGTAGGCGCCTTCGAGCATTCGTCCCGCGACGTCGCGGCCGCCCAGCCCGAAGGCGAGGGCTGCGCCGAGCGCGATCCCGCCGATCAGACCGGCGTACGTGATCGTGACGATCGTCGAGGCGATCTGGAGCTGGTCCAGGATCATGAACGTGGCGATCGTCATGACGAGGAGCGGCGCAACGGTCGCGATGATCTTGCCCAGGCTCGTGTCGCCCATCAGGCGCGTGGCCAGCTTGGCCACACCGGCGGCGATGGCGCTGGCGACCACGAAGATCGCGAGGGCGGCGAGGACGTTCGGCAGGTACGAGTAGATCGCCGCGACGAAGTTCTCGAGCGACTCGATCCCGAGCACCGAGACCGCCAGCGAGATGGCGCCGAGGAACACGACCCAGTACGCGATCGTCCCGAGCAGCCGCGAGGGGCTGTCCGTCACCTTCTGCACCCAGCTGCCCCCCTGGCCCTCCGTGAGCACGCGATCCGTACCGGCCCGTGCCAGGACCCGGTGGACGAGGCGGCCGATGAGCTTGGCCACGAAGTAGCCGACGATGAGGATGACGAGCGCGCCGATGAGATTCGGCACCCAGTTGCCGATCTCGTCCGCGCCTTGCTGAACGCTGTCGCTGATGTCCGCGAGCACGAGCATGTCGAACCCCCCCGGGTCGAACGGCTGTCGGCGTGGAAGCCCGAAGGTTACGCCTGGTTGCGCGCCCAGACCAGCCGCAACCCCTCGAGCGTCAGGAACGGGTCGACGCTCGCGATCGTGCGTGCGTGCGGGGCGATCAGGTCGGCCAGCCCACCCGTCGCGATCGCCGGCGCGCCGGGGGCTTCGAGCTCGCCGCGGATCGCGGTCACGATGCCGTCGACCTGGCCGGCGAAGCCGTAGACGAGGCCCGACTGCAGGCCGCCCACGGTGGTCTTGCCGATCACGGACGGTGGGGTCGTGAAGTCGACCTTCACGAGCCGGGCCGCGCGGGCGAACAGGGCCTCCATCGAGACCTCGATCCCCGGCGCGAGCACACCGCCGAGGTACTCGCCCTCGGCCGAGACGACGTCGAAGTTCGTCGACGTGCCGAAATCGACGACGATGCAGGGCGCGCCGTGGCGCTCGCGCGCAGCGACGGCGTTGACGATCCGGTCCGGCCCGACCTCGCGCGGGTCGTCGTAGCGGATCGGGATCCCGGTCTTCGTCCCCGGCCCCACGCTGAGGAGCGGCGCATCGAGCCACCGCTCGGCGAGCCGCTGCCACTCGCGGATCAGCGTCGGCACCGTCGAGGACAGGCAGACGCCGTCGACGACGTCGGCGTCGAGCAGGCCGTTCAGGAGCACGCCGAGCTCGTCCCCCGTCCGTTCGCGCTCGGTGGCGAGGCGCCAGTGCTCGGCCAGGCGCTCGCCGTCGAACAGCCCGAGCACGGTCTGGGTGTTGCCGACGTCAACCGCCAAGAGCATGGCGGTGGCGAATCTACAGCTGCTCGTCGTCCGAGGAGAGCGTCTCGCCGATCCGCTCGGCGAGCGCCTCCGCGGTCAGCTTGGGCTCGTCGCCCTCGCCGCGCAGCTCCTCGACGGTGACGTCGCTCGAGGTGTAGACCTCGGCCCGCGGAATGATCCGGGTCGGACGGTTCTTGTCCCACACCCAGACATCCTCCATCGTGATGTGGAAGAACGGGTAGCTGGCCTGCGGGACGACCTTCAGGTCCAGCTTGTTGCACAGGTACGTCGCGTCCTGGGTCAGGATGCAGTAGCGAAAGAGGCCGAAGACAGCCGTGTACTCGCGCTTCAGCTCGAGCTCGAGCTTGGCCTCGAACTCGTCGAGTTCGTCGAGGTGACTCATGGGCTCAGTCTAGCCTCGCGAGCAGGTCCGGGACCTGTCCGCGCCCGGGCACCTCGAGGTTCGGCGCGAGCTCCGCGAGCGGCTCCAGCGCGAAGCGGCGCTCGTGCAGCCTCGGATGCGGCACGGTGAGGCCCGGTTCGTCGATCTCCTCGGCGCCGTAGACGAGCAGGTCGAGGTCGATCGTGCGCGGCCCCCAGCGCTCTCGCCGCACCCGGCCGAGCTCGGCTTCGATCCGGAGCAGCGCGTCGAGCAGCGCACGCGGCTCGAGCTCCGTCTCGAGCGCCGCCACGCCGTTCAGGAAACGTGGCTGGTCCACGTTCCCGACCGGATCCGTCTCGCGCAGGGTCGATACGGCCGCGACGGTCGTCCCGGGCAGCGCGCCGAGCAGTCGCAGCGCCGCCTCGATCGTCGCACCGCGGTCGCCGAGGTTGGCGCCGAGGCCGACGTAAGCGGTCGTCACGTGACGCGCGTGCGCTCGGCAGTGACCGCTGACTCCGCGACGGGCGGGTCGAGCCGCACGTCGGGCTTCGCGACGCGCACGCGCGCGGTGCTGACCGGAAAGCGCTCGAGCAGCGCGTCGGCGACCGCCGCCGCCAGCGCCTCGAGCAGCCGGTAGGAGCGGCCGTCGGAGACCTCGCGCACGACCGCCGCGACGTCGCGGTAGTCGACGGCGTCCTCGATCCGGTCGCTGACGGCCGCCTCCTCGCCGACGTCGAGCTCGAGGTCGAAGAGGAAGCGCTGGCCTTCGTCGCGCTCGCTGTCGAGGACGCCGTGGAACCCGCGCAGCTCGAGGCCGCGCAGCTCGACCTTCATGCCGCGACGGCCGCCGCCACGGCGAGCGCCTCCACGTGCTCGCGGACGTCGTGCACGCGGAAGATCGACGCGCCCCGGTCGAATGCGGCCACAGCAGCTCCGACCGACGCTGCGGTCGTCCCGACCGTGGCGTGGGCATCGCCGAGCACCTTGCCGAGCGTGCTCTTGCGCGACAGGCCGACGAGCACCGGCCGCCCGAGCGCCGTGACCGTCTCGAGCCGCCGGACGAGCTCGAGGTTCTGCGCTGCCGTCTTCCCGAAGCCGAACCCCGGGTCGAGGCACACCCGCTCCTCCGGGATGCCCTGCGAGACAGCGAAGGCGAGCCGCTCCTCGAGGAAGGCCGCCACCTCGCCTGCCACGTCGTCGTAGCGGGGCGCCGTCTGCATCGTCCTCGGCGCCCCCTGCATATGCATGAGGCAGACGTAGGCGCCCGCATCCGCGACGACGCCGGCCAGCTCCGGGTCTCCGCGCAACGCCGTGACGTCGTTCACGAGCTCCGCGCCGAGAGCGATCGCCCGGCGCGCAACCTCCGCCTTCGCGGTGTCGATCGACAGCGGCAGCCCGTCGAGGCGCTCCAGCACCGGGACCACGCGTCGCAGCTCCTCGTCGGCCGTGACGCCCTCCGACCCCGGACGGGTCGACTCGCCGCCGACGTCGACGATCGCCGCGCCGTCGGCGAGCGCCTGCCGAGCTGCGGCGGCGGCCGCCTCGGGCTCCACGTACAGCCCCCCGTCGGAGAAGCTGTCGGGCGTGACATTCAGGATTGCCATCACGCTCGGACGCGGCCAACGTTCGTCGAGCGGTGGACGTCTCACCGAACGTGGACACTAGCGCGCCGGGGCAGCGCCGGCGGGTCGGCCCGGCACTCGTCGCGGTCGCCGTCGTGCTCGCGCTGCTCGCGCTCGTGGCACTCGCCGCCGGCGGCGACACACCCACCGGGTCGTCCGGCACGCGCCGTCCATCGCACCTCCTCATCGACACGCTCGTGAGCCTCTACATCGTCGTCATGGCGCTGGGCGCCGTGCTGTTCCTGTACCTCATGCTCCTGCGCAAGGACTCCGCCTACGAGCGCGCCCGTCTGAAGCGAGAGGGCCGCGTGCGCAGCGTCATCATCTTCGCGCTCTTCCTGGGTGCGATGGCGCTGTTCCTGCGACTGGCGGAGAATCGCCGCGACGGCGTCGGCGTCGGGCCTACGATCACGGCGCCGCCGCCCGTCGACTCCATCCTCGGAACCGAAGGCGAGCGTGGCTACCAGCCGGAGTTCGCCGCGCTGCCGGTCGCGATCCTCCTCGGCCTCGCCGTCGCCGCCGGAGTCGCCCTGTTCCTGGCCGCCCGCGCCCGCAGGAAGGCGCAGCCGGCGCTCCGCGATCCGGCGCTTTTCGAGGCGCTCGACGATGTGCTGGCCGAGTCGCTCGACGACCTGCGGGCGGAGCGCGACCCGCGCAAGGCGGTCGTCGCCGCCTACGCGAGGCTCGAGCGGACGCTGGCCGCGTACGGGCTCCCGCGCGCTCCCGCCGAGGCGCCGGCCGAGTATCTCGAGCGCGTGCTCGCGGAGCTGGATGTCTCGCACAAATCGATCGGCCGCTTGACGGCGCTGTTCGAGCGGGCGAAGTTCTCGCAGCACGCCGTGGACATGAGCATGAAGGACGACGCCATCGACGCACTGGAGACCGCGCGGCGCGAGCTCGCGGAGGCGCGGGAGCGCGAGCTCGCCGAGCGGGAGGCCGCGCTCGCCGAGGCTCGCGCGCGGGCGGCCGAGGCGTGAGGCGTTTCGTGCTGCGGGCCGTGGAGGCCCTCGTGCTCCCGACGATCGTTCTCGTCATCGTGGCGGTCGTCGCGCCGGGACGGCTCGAGCTCGCAACGCACATCTATGCACTCGTCGTCGCCTGCATCGCCCTGATCGCCGTGCTCGCGACGCTGCACCGCGCGTATCCGCCACCCCAGGACTCGCTTGTCGACGAGGCGCTCGAGCGGCCCAAGCGCGAGGAGGAGCGCCTGGCCGAGCTCGCCCGGCTCGAGCGCGAGGTGACGCTGGGGGTCGCGAGCACCTACGACCTCCATTTCCGCCTGCGACCGACGCTGCGCGAGACGGCGGCGGGACTGCTCGCGGTCCGCCGGGGCATCGACCTCGACCGGCAGCCGGAGCGGGCCCGTGCGGCACTCGGGGAGGAGACCTGGCAGCTCGTCCGCGCCGACCTCGAGCCGCCGGACGACCGGCTGGCGCGCGGCATCGAGCCCGAGCGGCTGGCCCGAGTCGTCGACGCGCTGGAGGCGATCTAGGTGCCTCCGCTGCAGCTCGTCGAGGCGCGTGGCATCTGCGGACGGATCCTCGACGAGGTCGAGCGCGCCATCGTCGGCAAGCGCGACGCCCTCGAGCTCGTCCTGATCGGCCTCCTCGCCGACGGCCACGTCCTGATCGAGGACTACCCGGGCCTCGCGAAGACGCTCGCCGCCCGCTCGTTCGCGAGCGCGACGAGCATGGACTTCGCGCGCGTCCAGTTCACGCCGGACCTGATGCCCTCGGACGTCACCGGCTCGTCGATCTGGAACCAGCGCGACGGTGACTTCGAGTTCCGGCCCGGCCCCGTCTTCACGAACCTGCTGCTCGCCGACGAGATCAACCGCGCCCCGCCGAAGACGCAGGCCGCGCTGCTCGAGGCGATGCAGGAGCGGCAGGTCACGATCGAGGGCGTCACGCACCAGCTCGCGCCGCCGTTCCTCGTGCTCGCGACCCAGAACCCGATCGAGTACGAGGGCACGTATCCACTGCCGGAGGCGCAGCTCGACCGCTTCCTGCTGAGGATCTCGTTCGGCTACCCCTCGGGCGACGAGGAGTGGGAGGTGCTGGCCCGGAGGCTCGAACGGGGCGCCGACGACGTCGAGCTCCAGCCGGTGGTCGATCGCGAGACGGTGCTCGCCCTGCAGCAGGCCATGGAGTCCGTCCACGTCGCGCAGTCGATCGGCCGCTACATCGTCGACATCGTGGCGGCCACGCGCGCCAGCTCGAGCGCTGCGGTTGGAGCCAGCCCGCGTGGGAGCCTGGCGCTCATGAAGCTCTCCCGCTGCCGTGCCGCGCTGGCCGGCCGCGACTTCGTCACGCCCGACGACGTGAAGGCGGTGGCCGTGCCGGCGCTCGCGCACCGGATGATGCTGCGGCCGGAGCTCTGGGTGCAGCGACTCTCGGGCGAGGACGTGGTGCGCGACGTGCTCGAGAGCGTGCCGACGCCACGGGCCGAGGACGCCGCCGCCTCCGCATGACGCGGTCGGCGTCGCCGCGGCTGCACGGCTCGGCCGCGCTCGCGGCGCTCGGCCTGCTCGGCGCGCTGGCGCTGAAGCGTCCGGAGCTCGCGGTGCTCGCCGCGCCGTTCGCAGCGCTGTTGACGGCGGGCCTGCGGCTGGACCGGGCGCCCGAGGTCCGCGTGTGGCTGACGCTCGACCGCGAGCGGGCCATCGAGGGCGACGAGGTGCCGCTCGAGGTGGAGCTCTCGGCGGGAACCGCCGTCGACCGCCTCGAGCTCGTGCTCGTCCTGCCGTCCGGGCTCGAGATCGCCGACGGCGAGCACCCGTTCGCCGTCACGCTGCGCGCCGGCGAGAACCGCGAGGTCGGGCTCCGGCTGCGCTGCGAGCGTTGGGGGGCGTACCGGCTGGGCGACATCCGGCTGCGTGCCCGGGACCGCCTCGGGCTGCTCGTCACGGAGTGGCAGGTCGAGCGGGCCGTGACGCTCCGCGTGTACCCGCGCCCCGAGCCCGTGCGGGAGCTGCTGCGGCCGCTCCGGACGCAGGTCTTCTCGGGGAACGAGGTGGCGCGCGAGAAGGGCGACGGGCTGGAGTACGCCGACACCCGCCTCTACACGCCCGGCGACCGCCTGCGGTCGATCAACTGGCGGGCGAGCGCGCGACGCACGCAGCTCGTCGTGAACGAGTTCCATCCCGAGCGCAACACGGACGTGCTGCTCTTCCTCGACAGCTTCGCGGAGGCCCGACTCGGTGCCCGCAGCACGCTCGACGATGCCGTCCGCGCCACGGCGACGCTCGCGGCGAGCTACCTCGACCGGCGCGACCGGGTGGGGCTCGTGACCTTCGGCGGCATCCTGCGCTGGCTGCTGCCCGACATGGGGCACGCGCAGCGCTACCGGCTGGTCGACGCGCTGCTCGAAACCGGCATCGAGCTGAACTACGCATGGAAGGACGCCAACGTCATCCCCGCCCGCGTGCTGCCGCCGCAGGCGCTCGTGATCGCGATCACGCCGCTGCTCGACCGGCGCTCGGTGACGGCGCTCCTCGACCTGCGGGCGCGGGGCTACGACCTCGCGATCCTCGAGGTCTCGCCCGAGCCGTATGCGGTGCCCGGGACGAGCGACCTCGACCGCCTCGCGCACCGGCTCTGGCTGCTGCGGCGGGCGGCGCTACGGGCGCGGTACGAGCGGCTCGGCGTCGCCGTCGCGCGCTGGGGTGACGACCGGCCGCTGGCCGTGGCGCTGGAGGGGGTGAACGCATACCGTCGCCGGGCTCGCGTGGCGCGCGGCTGAGCACCGCGCTCGGCGCCGTGGCGATCGCCGCGGCGCTCGCCGTCTGGCCCGCGGTCGGGATCGCGGACCGCGTCGGCGTGGTGTGGGGCGCCGCCGCCGGCGGCGCAGTCGCGGTGGCGCTGCTCGCGATCGGGCTGATCGCGCGTGCGCCGACGTTCGTGACCGCGGGCCTCGCATTCCTCGGAGCGGAGTACGCGGCCGTGCTGGCCGTCGAGAGCGAGCCGCTCGATCGCCGGGCTCCGGTGTTCGCCGCCGCGCTCTTCCTCGCGGCGGAGCTCGCGTGGTGGTCGCTCGAGCTCCGCGCTCGGATCGCCGCCGAGGCGGGCTCGAACCTGCGCAGGCTCGCGTACCTGCTAGGCCTGACGGCCGGAGCGCTGGCGCTTGGCGCCGGCGTGCTCGCGCTCGTCGACGTGATCCGAGTCGGCGGACTGGCCGTCGAGCTCGCCGGTGCCGCCGCTGCGGTCGCGATCGTCGCCGGTGCGCTGCTCGTCCGCCGCGACGTGAACACCTGAGCGCAGCCGCGACACCGTCGACCTCGTTCTCGCCAGGAGCGAGTCGGCGTGCGCGCGAAGCCGGCCGGCTCCGCGTGACAGGTGGGGCTCGACGAGGCCTCTGACTCTCGGGCCGTGGACGCCGGCCGCCCGGGCGACCCTGGCGGCGCCCGCGTCCGTCCAGACCCACGCGGCGTCGGCAGCCCGCTGCGTCGCGCGCGCCGCTGCGCGGCCCGCGGCATCGGTCCGCGGCGCGATCCGCGCCGCCAGGCGACGGAGCTTGCGCCGGACCCCGACCGTGGCACGCCGCGTCTCGAGCGCCGCCGTGGCGAATGCCCGCCGGCTGCGGCGCCACACCGAGCGGCCCCAGCGCGACAGCGCCGGCCAGGCTGCATCCGCGGAGCGCGTCGCCTCGCGGCGGGTCGCGATCCACGCGCCGGCGGCTGCGCTGCGCGTCGTCCGTGCCGCGGCGGAAGCCGCGTCGCCTGACGCCCGGACGCCCGTGCGCGCCGACGTCGATGCGCGCTCGCGCGCCTGGCGGGCGAGCGGCGCGATCCGCGGCGGCGGCTCCTCTGCGGGGACGAGGAGCAGCTCCTCGTCCGGCACGACGACGTCGACCTCGTCCGGCAGCAGCCGACTGCGGCGCAGAGGCCCGTAGCGGACGACCAGGGCCGCCGCGCGCTCCTGTGCGATGTCGAGCTCGACTTCCTCGACGACGCCCTCCCGGCGCCCGGCGCGCACTGCGAATCCCTCGCAGTGCGCGAGCCAGTAGGCGTGCACGGGACTCGTCCGGTCGAAGGAGCGGGCGGGGGCGTCGACGGTCATGGGTGTACCTTCCTCGGCGGGGGGCGGACACCTCGTGCGTTGCCGAGAGTCGCCCGGTTCAAACGGGTAAAGCTAGCTCAGACGTGGCCTTGCGGCCGCGAAGCGGACGCCTTCAGGGATGTCCGCGCGAGCGGAATCCGCGCAGCGGATTCCGATCCTGCGCAAGGCCTGGCCTTGCGGCCGCGAAGCGGACGCCTTCAGGGATGTCCGCGCGAGCGGAATCCGCGCAGCGGATTCCGATCCTGCGCAAGGCCTGGCCTTGCGGCCGCGAAGCGGACGCCTTCAGGGATGTCCGCGCGAGCGGAATCCGCGCGAGCGGATTCCGATCCTGCGCAAGGCCTGGCCTTGCGGCCGCGAAGCGGACGCCTTCAGGGATCTTCGCGCGAGCGGAATCCGCGCGAGCGGATTCCGATCCTGCGCAAGGCCTGGCCTTGCGGCCGCGAAGCGGACGCCTTCAGGGATCTTCGCGCGAGCGGAATCCGCGCGAGCGGAATCCGCGCGAGCGGATTCCGATCCTGCGCAAGGCCTGGCCTTGCGGCCGCGAAGCGGACGCCTTCAGGGATCTTCGCGCGAGCGGAATCCGCGCGAGCGGATTCCGATCCTGCGCAATCAAATACTCAGCCGGTCGCTTCGGGCTCGGGCGGCTGCATCGCCGCGCCGGGCAGCGGCCTGGGCTGCGGCTTGGGAGCGGGCTTGCGCTGCTTCTCGTCTGCGGGCTCCTCGGCGGGCGCCTCGACCTGCTCCGGGAACACCGACTCCTCGGCCTCTCCGGCCAGCAGCCGCTCGAACTGGTCCTTGTCGATCGTCTCGCGCTCGATGAGGATCGCCGAGAGCTTGTGCAGCTCCTCGAGGTGCTCACGCAGCACGCGGTGCGCCGAGTCGTGGGCCTCCTCGATCACGCGGCGGATCTCGTCGTCGATCTCACGCGCGATCTCGTCCGAGTAGTCGGGCTCGTTGCCCATCTCGCGGCCGAGGAACGGCTGGTCGTGGTTCCGCCCGAGCACGCGCGGGCCGAGCTTCTCGCTCATCCCGAAGCGCATGATCATCTGCTTCGAGGTGTGCGTGACCTTCTCGAGGTCGTTGGCGGCGCCGGTCGTCACCTCGTGGAAGACGAGCTCCTCGGCCGCCCGTCCGCCGAGCGTCATCGCCAGGTCGTCCATCAACGAGGTCTTCGTGGTGAGGTAGCGATCCTCGGTCGGCAGCGAGATCGTCAGGCCGAGCGCCTGCCCGCGAGACACGATCGTGATCTTGTGGACGGGGTTCGTGTTCTCGAGATAGTGGCCGACGAGCGCGTGCCCCATCTCGTGGTACGCGGTGATCTTGCGCTCCTTCTCGGAGAGCAGCCGCGCCTTCTTCTCGGGCCCGGCGATCACGCGCATGATCCCCTCCTCGAGCTCCTCCTGCTCGATCGTGCGCTTGCCGCGGCGGGCCGCCAGCAGCGCCGCCTCGTTGATGAGGTTGGAGAGGTCGGCGCCGGTGAAGCCGGGCGTCCCCGCTGCGAGCGTGTCGAGGTCGATCTCGGACGCGAGCGGCTTGCCCTTCGAGTGCACCTCGAGGATCTTGCGGCGGCCGTTCCGGTCCGGGCGGTCGACGACGATCTGACGGTCGAAGCGGCCGGGGCGGAGTAGCGCCGGGTCGAGGATGTCCGGGCGGTTCGTGGCGGCGATGAGGATGATGTTGTCCTTCATCTCGAAGCCGTCCATCTCGACGAGCAGCTGGTTGAGCGTCTGCTCGCGCTCGTCGTGGCCGCCGCCGAGGCCGGCGCCGCGGTGGCGGCCGACGGCGTCGATCTCGTCCATGAAGATGATGCAGGGGCTCGCCTGCTTGGCCTGCTCGAAGAGGTCGCGCACGCGCGACGCGCCGACGCCGACGAACATCTCGACGAAGTCCGAGCCCGAGATCGAGAAGAACGGCACGCCCGCCTCGCCGGCGACGGCCCTCGCGAGGAGCGTCTTGCCGGTGCCGGGCGGGCCGTAGAGCAGCACGCCCTTGGGGATGCGCGCGCCGAGCGCCTGGAACTTCTTCGGGTTCTCGAGGAACTCCTTGATCTCGTGCAGCTCCTCGACCGCCTCGTCCACGCCGGCGACGTCCTTGAACCCGATCTTCGGTGCGTCGGGCGTCATCCGCTTGGCCCGGCTCTTGCCGAAGCTCATGACCTTCGAGCCGCCGCCCTGCACCTGGTTCATGAGGAAGATCCAGAACCCGATCAGCAGCACGAACGGGAGGATCGAGATGAGGAGCGAGCCCCACCACGAGCCGCCGGTGCCCTTCGAGTCGAACTTGACGTTCTCGCGCTCGAGCTGCTGCTGCAGCGCGAACTGCGACTGGTCGCTCGGGTAGTTGACCTTGATCTTCTGGCCGCTGACGAGCGTGGCGTTGATCTGACGCTTCGTCGGCGTGAACAGCACCTGGCTGACGGCGCCCTGCTCGACCTGGCCGATCAGCTCGGAGTACGTGACCTTCTTCTCTTCGGCACCCTTCGGGATCAACGTCTGCGTCGCCAGGTAGACGAGCAGGACGATGACGATCAGGGGGAAGAGCGCGCTTCGAAAAAACCTGTTCACGGGGCTGATCGGAGGGTAGCAGCCTCCCGCCGGATTTCCTGCCCCTCGAACCGCGGCAGGAGCAGGTTATTCGGGGACGAGATCCGGGTGCAGGACGGCCACATAGGGCAGATTCCGATAGCGCTCCGCAAAGTCGAGGCCGTAGCCGATCACGAACTTGTTGGGGATCTCGAAGCCCGTGTACCGGACGGGAACGTCGATCTCGCGGCGCTCGGGCTTCGTCAGGAGCGCGCAGATCTCGAGCGTCGCCGGCTTGCGCGCCCGGAGGTTGCGCATCAGGTACGAGAGCGTGAGCCCGGAGTCGATGATGTCCTCGACGACGAGCACGTCGCGGTCCGCGATGTTGATGTCGAGGTCCTTGAGGATGCGGACGACGCCCGAGCTGTCGGTCTGCGCCCCGTAGCTCGAGATGGCCATGAAGTCGATCTCGCACGGCACGGTCAGCTCGCGCATGAGGTCGGCCATGAAGAAGACCGCGCCCTTGAGGACGCCGACGAGCAGCAGGTCGCGGCCCTCGTAGTCACGCGAGATCTCCTCGCCCAGCTCGCTGATCCGGCCCTTCAGCGTGCTCTCGTCGATCAGGATCTCGCTGACGTCGGACTCGAGGCCCACGCCGGATCCCGCCACGCTCTCGCTCACACGCCCCTCCTGGTCGACCTGACGACGCCTTCCCAGCCGGGCGCCTCGGCGATGCCCGGCACCGCGACCACCTCGCCGCCGCGGACGACGAGCGGCCACCCGTCGCGCTCCGCCCTCGGCACCTTGGCGTCCACGAGGAGATCCTGCACCTTCTTGCGCCGGCCCGCGAGCCGATCGCCCGGCCGGCGTCCGCGCACCTCGAGCCCGTCGGCGTCGCTCTCGATCACCCACGGCCCCCACTCGACCGCGCCCTCGAGCCGGAGCGTGCCGTACTCCCGCACGGCCCGGACGCCGCCGCCGAGGTCGGCGCGCTTCGTGCCGTCGCGGCCCGTCAGCAGGTCCGCCAGCGTCCGCTCGACCGCCCGGGGGAGCCGCGGGCGATCGTCCACGAGCGAGAGCAGGCTCTGACGCGCACGCGGGTCGATCCGCTCGAGCAGCGGCAACACGTCGCTGCGGATGAGGCCGCGGGCCGTGTCCGGGTTCGTCGAGTCCTCGCGCACCGGCAGGTCGTGGTCACGGCAGTACGCCTCGGTGTCCTCGCGCCAGACGGTGAGCAGCGGCCGGACGACGCCGTCCTCGCGGCGTGGCTTGACCCCCTCCCCCACCCGCCCGCTCGCGAGCAGGCGCTGCAGCACGGTCTCGACCTGGTCGCTCGCCGTGTGGCCGGTGGCCCGCAGGGCCGTAGGCCGCCGTGGCCGCGTAGCGAGCGTCGCGGAGCCCGGCCTCCGTCCCGGCCGCCGGGACCTCGACGACCTCTGCCCCCATCAGCCGGGCGCAGTGCCGTGCGTCCGGCGTCCGCCTCGGCGCCGCGCACGCCGTGGTGCACGTGGACCGCGCGAACGTGATAGCCGAGGGCGCCGAGGACGTGCCAGAGGCAGGTCGAGTCGGCGCCGCCGGAGACCAGGCAGGCGATCTCCCCGCCCGGCGGGATCAGATCGCGCTCGCGGATGAAGGTGGCGACGCGGTCGAGCACGACGTCATTCTGACGGAGCGTCAGGCGAAAGCGGGCTCGCGGGCCCAGGCCGCGAGCACCTCGATCGCCCGGCCGACAGCCGGCGCGTCGAGACGAAACGGCTCGGCGTGCGGCACGGCCTCGATCCGCGCCAGCGGCGGCAGTCCGTCGGCCGCCCGCAGCAGGTAGCGGATGGGCACGGCGTGGGTCACCACCAGGATGGTGTGCTCCGGCCGTCGGAGCAGCCCGCCGAAGGCGCGCGCGTACCGTGCCGCCGCCTCGCCGCGGCTCTCGCCGCCGCCGGGGCAGAGCTCGTCGGCGGGCGCCGCCCAGGCCCAGGCGCGGTAGTCCGCCAGCAGGCCTCCCTCGAAGCGGCCGAACCGGATCTCGTTCAGCTCCGGCACGAGCAGCCGCGGCACGGTCCGCCCCTCCAGCGCGACGTCCGCCGTGTCGGCCGTGCGGCGGAGCTCGGTGACGACCGCCAGCCCGACGTCCTCGTGCTCGAGGCTCCGGCCGAGCGCGCGCGCCTGCTCGAGGCCCGCCGGCGTCAGCGTGCCGCCCGGCGCGAGCCCGCTGACGGTCTCGCCGAGATTGGACTCGGCTTCCGCGTGCCGCGCGACGACGAGGCGCTCCATTCCTCGAAGGCTAGAGTCCCGAAGGTGGATCGCCGGTCGGCTCTGTCTCTCGATCCCGACGAGTTCCGGGCCATCGGCCACGCACTCGTCGACGACCTGGCCGAGCTGTTCGCGTCCCTCGAGAGCCCGAGCGAGCTCCCCGTCGCGACCGGCGAGAGCGTCGAGGAGCACCAGGCCGCGCTCGGCGACCGGCCGCTCCCCGAGCAGGGCAGCCCGGCGGCCGAGCTCCTCGCCGAGGCGCGCGACCTCCTGTTCGCACACGCCACGCACATCGGCCACCCGCGGTTCCTGGGCTACGTCTGCGGCTCGCAGGCGGCGATCGGGCCGCTGGCCGAGCTGCTGGCGGCCGGCGTCAACCAGAACCTCGGTGGGTATCCGCTCGGCCCGATGGCGGCCGAGATCGAGCGCCAGACGGTGCGCTGGGTCGCCGAGCTGCTCGGCTATCCGGAGGACGCCGGCGGGCTGTTCGTGAGCGGCGGCAACATGGCCAACTTCGTCGGCTTCGTCGCCGCCCGGCGCGCCAAGGCCGCGGGTGACGTCCGTGCCGACGGACCCGGCGGCGAGCACCTGACCGCGTACTGCTCGGCGGAGACGCACACCTGGGCGCAGAAGGCCGCCGACCTCTTCGGGCTCGGCACGGCGTCGCTGCGCTGGATCGAGACCGACGAGGCGCAGCGCCTGCGGGTCGATGACCTGCGAGCCGCGATCGCAGCCGATCGCGAGGCGGGCAGTCACCCGTTCCTCGTCATCGGCTCGGCGGGCTCGGTCTCCACCGGCGCCGTCGACCCGTTGCGAGCGCTTGCCGAGCTCTGCGCCGAGGAAGGGCTCTGGTTCCACGTCGACGGCGCCTACGGCGGCTTCGCGGCGTGCCTGCCCGAGGCCTCGGACGACCTGAAGGCGCTCGCGCTGGCCGACTCGGTCGCCGTCGATCCGCACAAATGGCTCTACGTCCCGGTCGAGGCCGGCTGCGCGCTCGTCCGCGACGAGCAGGCGCTGCTCGACGCGTTCAGCTACCGGCCGCCGTACTACCACCTGCCCGAGGGTCAGCTGAACTACTTCGAGTACGGCCCGCAGAACACGCGCGGCTTCCGGGCGCTCAAGGTCTGGCTCGCGCTGCGCCAGGCCGGGCGCAGCGGCTACGAGGCGATGATCCGGGAGGACTGCCGGCTCGCGCGGTTGCTCTTCGACCTCGCCGAGGCCGAGCCCGACCTCGAGGCCGTGACCCACGGGCTCAGCATCACGACCTTCCGCTACGCCCCGGAGGGCGTCGACGACGAGGAGCTCGACCGCCTCAACGAGCAGCTCGTCGAGCGGCTACAGGCCGGCGGCGAGGTGTTCCTCTCGAACGCCGTCGTGGACGGCCGCTACTGCCTGCGCATCTGCATCGTCAACTTCCGGACGACCGAGGCGGACATCCGGGCGCTGCCCGAGATCGTGTCCCGCGTCGGGGCACAATCGCCGCAGAAGCGTCGCCGGTTCGCCCCTCACGGAAGTAGGTTGCGATCACAGCTGGGGGAACCTCCCGGTTCCCCAGACCCCCTCCCCTGATCCGCTTCGCGGACGGGAGTGCGCTGCCTACAGCAGCACACTCCGATAATCGATCGTGTGCCGCATGCCCACGCGCTCGTAGAGGCGGATCGCCGCCTCGTTCTCGGCCCGGACGAAGAGGCAGACGGCCGGCGCGCGGCGGAGCAGCAGGCGCAGCAGGTCAGCGAGCGCGCGCGAGGCATAGCCGCGGCCGCGCGCCGACGGATCCGTCCACACCTGCTGCAGCTGCACGGCGCGCGGCGTCCACGCGGACGCCTCGGCCTTGAAGAGGATCGCGCCGCGCTCCTCCCAGAGCCACGAGCGTCCCTCGTCGATCTGCGCACGGGTGCGCCAGCGGAACCCGTCTGGGTCGCGTTCGAGCGGGTCGATGCCGAGCTCCTCACGGTGTGCGGCAGCGCACACGGGAAGCAGGAGCTCGAGATCGTCGACCCGCGCGGCCCGGAGCGCGGTGTGGCCCGCAGGCGGCGGCTCCTCGCTCACGAAGACCGGTTGACCGGGGCGATCCTCGCGCGGCGCCGGCAGGCGGGTGCGCGCGGTCTCCCACAGCTCCGTGACCGCGCGCTGCTCGCCGATCAGCATCCGCGCGCTCGACCGCGAGGCCACGGTCGCGAACACGCCGCAGTCGCGCCCTGACGGCACGAGGTTCGCCCCGAGGTGGCAGAGCGCAGAGAGGTCAGGCCCGTCCGCCACCGCCGCGAAGCGGCCCAGGCCGCGTCGGGCGACGTCCTCGAGGAACACGCGCTCGATCGGGTCGGCGGCGCAGAAGCGCAGGATCTGGGCCTGGGTCGGCTCGATCAGCTGCGCCACGCGCGCCACGTGCCGCATCCTGCCGTATAGGGTTCTGCGCCGTGCCGATCCACCTGCGAGCGGAGCCTGGCGACTACGCCGAGGCCGTCCTCCTCCCCGGCGACCCGCTGCGGGCCCAGTACATCGCCGAGACGTACTTCGACGACGCGCGTCAGGTGAACGGCGAGCGCGGCCTGCTCGGGTACACGGGCACCTGGGAGGGCAAGCCGATCTCGGTGCAGGGCACGGGCATGGGCTGCCCGGGCGCCACGATCGTCTTCGAGGAGCTGACCCAGCTCGGCGTGAAACGGCTGCTGCGCGTCGGCACGTGCGGCGGCCTGCAGCCGGATCACGCGCTCGGCGACCTGATCGTCGCCATCTCGGCCGTGCCCGCCGACTCGACGGCGATGCACCTCGTCGCCAACGAGCCGCACTGCCCGACGGCGAGCTGGGAGCTGATCCACGGCGCCGTCCACGCCGCGAAGGAGATGGGCCAGTCGATGCGCGTCGGCCCGATCGTGTCGAGCGACCTCTTCTACAACCCCGACGACGGCCAGTACGAGCGCTGGTCGAAGCGAGGTGTGCTCGCGGTGGAGATGGAGGCAGCGGCGCTGTTCACGGTCGGTGCGCTGCGAAGCGTCGACGCCGGATGCCTGCTGACGGTGAGCGACATCGTCGTCGAGGGCGAGTTCAAGCGCATCTCGGACGACGAGCTCCGCGCGGCCGTCGACCGGATGACGCGGGTCGCCCTCGCGACGGCGACCGCCGCCCATTAGCACCGAGACCGTCTTCCTGGTCAACCCCGCGTCCGCGAACGGGTCGACGGGACGCCGGTGGCCGGAGATCGCGCGCGAGGCCTCGGCGCGCGGGCTGATCGGCGACGCGCTCATCTCGGAGGCGCCGGGCCACCTCGCCGAGCTCGCGGCGGGCGCTGCGGCCGGTGGTGCCCGCGTGCTGGTCGTCGTCGGCGGCGACGGCTCGGTGCACGAGGTCGCGAACGGGCTCCTCCGGGCCGGGCTCGGGACGACAGTCGAGCTGGCGGTGCTCCCCCGCGGCACGGGCAAGGACTTCGTGCGCAGCCTGCGGATCCCCGGCAAGCTCGGTGCCGCGATCGACGTCGCTCGCCACGGTTCGGCCCGGACCGTGGACGCGGGCCTGGCGCGCTACGTCGCCTGGGACGGCTCGGCGGCCGAGGCCTATTTCGCGAACTTCGCGGGAGCCGGGATCAGCGGCGCGATCGCCCGTCGCGCGAACGTCTCCTCGAAGGCGCTCGGCGGCCGCATGTCCTTCCTCTCCGCGACGATCGCCGTCTTCGCCACCTGGAAGAGCGCAGCGATCACCGCCGACGTCGACGGGACCGTGCGCTCGGGTCAGATGTTCGAGGTGCTCGCGATGAACGGCGACTACGCCGCGGGCGGCATGTGGGTGACGCCGCAGGCCGAGCCCGACGACGGTCGCCTCGACGTCCTGCTGATCGGCGACGTCACGAAGGCGGACTTCGTGCGGACCTTCCCGAAGATCTATCGCGGCACCCACCTGTCTCACCCCAAGATCGAGCTCCTGCACGGGACGACCGTGCGCGTCGAGGCCGAGGTGCCGCTGCCGATCGTGCTCGACGGCGAGCAGCCCGGAACGACCGCAGCGACCTTCGAGCTCGTCCCGCAGGCGCTGCGCGTCCGCGTCCCGGCCTGAGCACGGGCGTGCCGCACCGGCAGGATGGTGGGATGCGGCTTCCGCTCCTGCTCGTGATCGGCGCGGTGTGCTTCTGGCTCGCCGTCGCGGCCGGCGTCGTGCTGGAGAAGCGCGGCGAGGGCGGCAAGACGATTCGCGGCTCCTCGACGGACGAGTTCGTGGCCGCGGAGGAGCCGGGGCCGACGACGGAGCCCGCGCCCGACGGCCCGGCGGTCGACCCGCTGCCGTGGCCGACGTACGGCCGCGACGTCCAGCGCACGCACCTCGCACCCTTCCGCCAGCGTCCGCCCTACAGGCGTCGCTGGATGGTGCGCACCGGGTACTACATCGAGTTCCCGCCGGCCGTCGCCTACGGCCGCGTGCTCGTCACGCAGCTCCGGGGCCGGATGCTCTCGATCGACGCCGCCGACGGCGACGTGCTCTGGCGGAAGTGGTATCGGCGCTACTGCAGCGCCGCCTCCCCGACGGTCGCGAACGGGATCGCCTACCAGGTGCTCGTGCCCAAGCCGTGCACGTTCGGCGACCGCGGCCGCGACGGGCTCGTCGTGGCGATCAGGGTCGCCGGCGGCCGCGAGCTCTGGCGCTTCCGCGGCCCTCCGAGCGAGAGCTCCCCGCTCTACCTCGACGGGACGCTCTACTTCGGCTCGTGGGACCACCGGCTGTATGCGCTCGACGTGCGAGGCCCGAAGCCGCGCGTGCGCTGGACGTTCCGCGCCGACGACGAGCTCAATGCAGCCCCCGCGTACGCCAACGGCACGGTGTACATCGGCTCGGTCGGCGGCAGCTTCTACGCCGTCGACGCCGCCACGGGCAAGCTCCGCTGGCGGGCCCGCTCGTTCAAGCGCTTCCTGCGCGGGCGTGAGGAGTTCTACGCCACCCCGACCATCGCCTACGGGCGGGTGTTCGTGGGCAACACGGACGGCACGGTCTACGCGTTCGGCGCCACGAGCGGCCGGCTGCTCTGGGCGCGGCCGGTCGGGACGTACGTCTACACGGCCGCCGCCGTCTGGGACCGCAAGGTGTACGTCGGCACGTACGACGGCTCCTTCCTTGCGCTCGACGCCGCGACCGGCGACGTCCGCTGGCGGCACGACACCCGGGGCTCCGTGCACGGCGCGCCGACCGTGATGGACGGCCTCGTCTACTTCGCGACCTGCGGCACCTGCGGTCAGCGGGGCACGCGGGACGCCGAGCTAGGACCTCGACGGACGTATGCACTGGACGCCCGGACCGGCCGCCAGGTCTGGAGCTTCCCGGACGGCCACTACTCGCCGATCGTCGCCGACGCGAGCCGCGTGTACCTCGCGGGCTCGACCCGCCTCTACGCCCTGGAGCCTATTCCGGCCGGCGGCGTCTTCGGCTTCGCGCCCGACGAGGCGGCGGCCGGGCGCGCGGGGCGCGGCTTCCCCGGCTTCGTGAGCTGGTCGAGCTGATCCTCGAGCGCGGCGACCCGCCGCTCGAGATCGTCGATCCCGCGCACCTTCTTCTGCAGCTCGTCGACGCGCGCCCGCAGCGTGTTGGCGGCGTCGACCATGCGGTTGCCGCCGGGCAGGTCGGACAGGCGGTTGATGGCGTCCTCGCCGGCGTCGGCGAGGCGGGTCATCAGGTCCTTCTGCGGTGGTTGTGTGGACACGGCTGTGGTTGTATCACGCCCGGATCTCGACCGGCGTGCCCTCGTCCGCGAGTCGGTACAGGCGAACGAGAACGTCGTTCCGGATCCGCACACAGCCGTGCGAGACGGCCTGGCCGAGGAGCTGCGGCTGGTTCGTGCCGTGGATCGCGATCGGCCCGCCCTGCGCCCAGTGCTGCAGCACAGGAGAGAACGCCGACACGCCGACCGCCCCCGGCCCGAACGGGCCGGCGGGATCGGGCGCGACGAGGCGCTGGTTCACGTAGTAGCGGCCGGTCGGCGTCGGGGTGTCCGGCGCACCGACGGCGGCGGTCGTGTGGATCACGCGGCGGCCGTTGCGGTGCAACGTCACGGTCCGGGCGCGGAGGTCGATGACGATGCGTGTCCTGACGCGCCGCAGCTCGACATCGGCCGCCCTCACCCAGCCGACGATCCCGTTCGGCCGCATCGGCAGCTGCACTCGGTACCAGCGCTCCTTGCACGCAGCACTCGCGAGCACGCCGAGCACGGTCGGGACGCCGTTTGCGTTGAGGACGCCGAGCCGGCCGAGTGCACGGCCACCCGGCTTCGAGTGCGCGCCGGTCGGCCGCCGCACGACGGCGCCGTAGGCGACGCGGGCCGACCCGACGGGGCTCACCACGCAGCCCGCGAGACCGCCCGGCTGCGGCCCGGCCTTGGCGGCCCGTGCCAGGCGCGCCGCCTGGTCGGGGTAGGGAGCGACGCTCGAGCCGCGCGCGGGCGACTCGTGGCGCGGGGGACGGTCCGGGTCGACGGCCTCCGGCGCATCGCCGCCGCAGCCCGCGGCAAGCACGAGACCCGCCGCCGCGAGCACGCCAACAAGCACGCTCACCAGACCGTCTGAGCTTGCACACCGGTTGTTCACCAGTTCAGAGATCCTCCGCCCGAGCTGACGCTTACTGTAGTTCACCAATGGCGACACGTCCCCACACCGCCACCTCGCACCGTCACCGCAAGGTCGTCCGTCTTGCGCTCCTCCAGCGCGCCGGCGTGCCGTACGAGATCGAGCGTACGGAATGCGCCGAGTGCCGGCGGATCCTGGACGAGCGGCCGCTGCGACGCGCAGCGGCCTAGCCGGCGTCGGCGAGCTCCGCGGCGAGCGCCCTGAGCGTCTCGCCGGCGGCGGCATCGATCGAGATCGCCGCATGGGCATCGAGCGCCGTCGGGCCGCGGTTCACGATCGCAAACGAACGGCTCTCCAGCGGGAGGCCGGCGACCGGCCAGACCTCGAGCGACGAGCCGACGACGAGCATCAGCCCGGCCGACCGGGCCAGCTCGGTCGCCCGCTCGATCGCCGCGATCGGCAGCAGCTCGCCGAAGAGGACGACGCCGGGCTTCAGCACCGCGCCGCAGGCGCGGCACGAGGGCGTGGCGCCCGCATCGAGCTGCGCGAGCACCTGGCCGAGCTCCTCCTCGGCCCCGCAACGGATACACACCGCGCTGCGGATCGAGCCGTGCACCTCGACCACGTTCCGGCTACCCGCGCGCTCGTGGAGCGTGTCGATGTTCTGCGTGATCACGGCGGCGAGCTGCCCGCGCGCCTCGAGCTCCGCGAGCGCGCGGTGCGCGTCATTCGGCTCGGCGTCGAGCAACGAGCGGAAGCGCCGCGCATAGAACTCCCAGACCCGCGCGGGGTCCCGGCGGAACGCGTCGATCGTCGCCACCTCGAACGGGTCGACCTCGGCCCAGATACCGGTCGCGGAGCGGAAGTCCGGAATCCCGCTCTCGGTGGAGACCCCCGCGCCGGTGAGCGCCACGACGGGCCGGCGCGCGCGGACGAGCTCGGCAAGCGCTGCGACGGCCTCCACCCGGCAATCGTAGGCTTGGCGGGTGGAGGGCTTCAGCTTCTCGACGGAGGTGAGCGTGCGCTTCGCCGAGACGGATGCCCAGGGCATCGCGCACCACGCGTCGTTTCTCGTCTGGTGCGAGGTGGCGCGGATCGAGTGGCTCGCGCTGCACGCGGGCGGTTACCGCCGCATCCAGGAGCAGGGCGTCGAGGCCCTCACCACGGAGGCGCACCTGCGCTATCTCCGGGCCGTGTATTTCGACGACCGGCTGCGGGTGTGGGTGCGCTGCGTCGACGTGCGCGGTGCGCGGTTCCGCTACGAGTACGTGCTCGAGCGCGACGGGGAGCGCGTCGCGGACGGCTGGACGGGGCACGCCACCGTCGACCGTGCGTCGCACCGCCCGATCCGCGTGCCGGACTGGTTCGCCGAGGCGGTCGAGCGCGCGGGGGCCGAGGACTCCTAGGTCGGGACGGCGGGAACCGGCGTGTCGCCCGGCGTTGGCGTCGGCGCCGGAGTGTCGGTCGTCGGCGGCGCCGGCTGCTCCTGGTCCTTCGGCGTCGGCTTCTGCTTCGGCTTCGGCTTGGGCTTCGGCTTCGAGCCGACGCGGATGACCGTGGGCTCGCCGACGTAGCTCGAGCTCCAGCTGTTGTCGTGCAGGAGGGTGCCGTTGTCGAGGTAGACCCGGCGCTGCACGCTCGTCTTGCGCGGCGGTGTGCCGACCGTCTCGACCTCGGTCTCGCCCTTCAGCATCGTCGGGTCCGCGATCCGCTTCACCGGCACAGGGCCGGTCACGACCAGGTCGCCCGCCTGGCTCTCGACCCGCCGGCTCTGCGGTGTGCCGTAGAGGTTGACCGTCAGCGAGCCCGAGCCGACGAACGCGCGCAGGAGCAGCCAGTGCCTCGTGTCGTTCGTGAACTTGAGGTCGAGGTCCGGGTAGTTGACAGTCGCGTCGCGGCCGGTCGGGTAGTGGCTGATGTAGAGCGCGTGATTCGTCCGCTGGTCGATCTGCAGACCGGCCTCGTACGCCGAGTTGAAGACCGTGGTCGACACCTGGCAGACGCCGCCGCCGAGCCCGTTCTGAAGCTCGCCGTTGATGATCACCGGGGCTTCCTGGAAGCCCTTTGCGGCGTTCCGCTCGCCGGTCGTGTCGTTGAAGGAGAAGGTCGCGCCGGGCGCGATCAGCGCGCCGTCGATCAGGTGCGCGACGAGCTGGACGTTGTGCAGGCGGCCGGGGGTGCCGCCGTAGGTGGTCGTGTAGCTCCCGACGACGCCGGTGATGCCCATCGCCTTCGCGTCCGCCGTCGAGCGGGCCGGCTTGGCGACGGCGACGGCCAGCTGCGCCGTGCGGGTGCCCGGCGCCACGGCGGCAGCCAGGATCGCCTTCGCAGTCGCGGCCACGTCGACCTGCAGGCCGTCACGCGCCGGGACGATTGCGATACCGCCGGCGGTCACCGCGAAGGTGGCGTCGGTGGGCTCGCGGCCGACCGTGCGGGAAAGCCGTTCGAAGTAGCGCTCGGCGCCCGGGCCCGAGATCGCGAGCTTCGTCGCGCCGCCGGCCGGCAGCGCCAGGAGCTCGGCGATGCGCCAGCGCGGCAGCCGCCAGCGCGTCTCGCCGTGCGCGAGCCGCACGGGAGCGGACAGCGCCGCCCGCGCCTGCCGCGCGGCAGGTGCGAGATCGGCGGCCGTCACGCCTGCCGGCTCGACCGCCACCGGCAGCGCGACGGGCACGCCGCGCTCGAGCGACGCGAGACCGTGCACGATCGTCCTGCCGGCCGCGTCGACGTCGAGGCGCTGCCCGTCGGCGCCGCGCACGACCTCGACGCCGAGCCCGCGGCGCACGAGCCTGGCGGCGCGCTGCCGCCGGTCGATCGCCGCGGAGAGCTGGCCGACCTTGTACTCGAGCGCGGACTGGTACACGCGCACCGCGGGCGACACCTCCGACCCGAAGACCCGGACATGGAGCCGGCGGAAGCCCCGAACGGGCCCGAAGCCCTCGCCCTCCCGCTGCGCCGCTGTCACCGCTGCCTGCCAGTCCGCCTCGACTCCGAGCTGCGCCGGGGCGATCCGGAACCGCTGGTCGCCGGCGGTGAAGACCACGGGCTCGCGCTCCAACCGCTCCGCTCGGGCGCGAAGCGCCGCGACCGCCTCGCCCTCCGTCATGCCGCCGACGTCGACCCCCGCGACGTGCACGCCTTCCGCGAGCCGGGACGGGGAGCCGGCATAGACGATCCCGACCACGATCGCGAGCGCAAGCACGGCGATGATGCCGACGAGGATCCAGCGCACGGCGAGACGCACCGGGCTCCGGCGGCGCGATCGGAGGCGGAGGGATCGTGCGTCGACGCTCAAAAGGTCCGGCGAGTGTAGCCGAGGCGGCCGTCGGCGCCGGGCACCTCACCGGTGCCGTTTACCGGCTGTTCACGCGGCTGCGAGCAGCTCGTCCGGTCTAGAGCCCGAGTGTCGTCGCGGTGCGCTGGCCGGGGCACTGCTTGAAGTCGTGCCCGGCTTGCACCTTCACGGCGGGCGCCTGCTTTACGACCGTGGACGAGCTCTTCGCGATGGCAGGCGGAGCGACGAGGAACGCGCCCGCGATGCCGAGGATCACCATCCGCTTGAGCACGCCCCGCAGCATACCCGCACGTACCGTTCGGCACAACCGGGTCAGAAGACGAACAGCTCGACGCCGCCCGAGACGTTGAGCTCGACGCCCGTGATATAGGCGGCGAGGTCCGAGCAGAGGAACGCGATCGCGTTCGCGATGTCCTGGGGGTCGCCCGGCCGCTTGAAGACCGTCCGGTTGGCGATGCGCTCGTTCATGGCCTCGTTCGCCATGTGGAACGCCTCGGTGCCGATGATCCCGGGCACGATCGCGTTGCACGTGATGCCGTGGCGGCCGCCCTCCATGGCCAGCGTCTTCGTCAGGCCGAGGATCCCCGACTTCGTCGTCGAGTAGCTCGCCTGGCCGAAGCCGCCCAGCGTGCCGGCGACCGAGGCCATGTTCACGATCCGCCCCCACGTTCGCTCCTTCATGTGCGGCCAGACGGCCTGCGCGCACGTGAAGGCGCCCGTGAGGTTGACGCGCAGGTCGCGCTCCCAGAGATCGGGACGCTGGTCGTGGAACTGGCCGACGTGGTCGAGCGTGGCCGCGTTGTTGATCAGGATGTCGACGGCGCCGAGCTCGTCGACGACCCGCGCGACGGTCGCCTCCACCTGCTCCCGGTCGGTGACATCGCACTTGAGCGCAAGCGAGCGGCGGCCGAGCCCGCGGATCTCGTCAGCCGTCGACTCGGTATGCACCAGCCCCTGCGTGCGCGCCACCGTCGCGAGGACGCCGTAGCGGTCCGTCTCGTCCGAGGTCGCGTCCGATTCGACGAGGATGTCGGCGATCGCGACGTCGGCGCCGGCGCGCGCGAGCGTCAGGGCGTCCGCGCGCCCCAGGCCTCGGGAGCCGCCGGTGACGAGCGCCACGCGCCCCGACAGGTCGATCTCGAGCGCCACGCGGCGATCCTACGCGTCAAGGCGCGGCGGTCACGAGCTTCAGCTTCCCCGCGTGGCCCGTCTCGCGCTCGATCGCCTCGACCTCCTCCACGTCGACGTGCGGCGCGGCGACGCCCGCGGCGGCAAGCTCGCGCTCGAGTGCGCCGCCCACCGAGCCGGCGAGCTCGGCCGGTGCACCCTGGCGCGGGACGATCCGGACGAGCACCCGCCCGTTCGGTCTGTGCGAGATCTGGTACTGGCGGACGTCGAGCAGCGCCGAGAACGGGGCACGCAGCCGGTGCGGGTGCACGTCGACGGTTCCGCCGCCGACGGCTGCGAACGTCAGGATGTCGTCGCTCCGTCCGTCGACTCGCTCGATGCGGGTGAACGGCCGGCCGCTCGGGTCGGGCCCGTCGGCCAGGACGACTGCGTCCGAGAGCTCGTAGCGAATCAACGGCTGCGCCCGGTTGACGAGGCTCGTCAGCAACACCTTGCTGCCCGGCACGCCCGCCGGCACCGGCCGATTTGCGGCGTCGACCACCTCGAGCACGATGGACTCCTCGCAGACGTGCATCCCGACGCGCTCCAGCGAGCCCATGGCGATGCCCGGTGCCTCGGTCGCGGCGTAGGTGTTGAGCGGCGCCGCGCCCCACGCCTCCTCCACGCGGCGGATCGTCTCGTCGGTGAGAACCTCGGACGTGCCCATCGCGAGCTGCGGCTCGATGGCGAGCCGGCCCTCGAGCTGCTCCTGCGCCAGGATGCCGAGCACGCTCGCGTAGGCGATCATGGCCTCGGGCTGGTACCCGTTCAGAGCCTCGACCAGCTCGGGGAGCGGCGTGGTGGCGTTGACGCGCGGCACGTCGCGGCGACCGGCCTGGAACGCGGCGAAGAGCTGGCGAGTGATGTGGACGTCGCCCGGGGCGCCGATCGCGATCAGC
The DNA here is from genome assembly GCA_963733065.1 of uncultured Gaiellaceae bacterium. Taxonomy (GTDB): domain Bacteria; phylum Actinomycetota; class Thermoleophilia; order Gaiellales; family Gaiellaceae; genus CAVTBT01. The sequence goes on along the minus strand of CAVTBT010000002.1, from coordinate 127,190 downwards.
CTCGTCTCGGGGCCGACGCCGATCCGCGCGAGCCGCGCGAGGCCGACGGCGATCCAGTGCGCGAACTCCTCATGCGAGTACGCGAACAGCCCGGGGGTGCCCGTCGCGCCCGAGGTCGCGAAGACGCGGTACTCGCCGAGGTACGCCGCGCCGGGCTCCGCCTCGCCGAGGAACGCCCGCAGGTCGTCGACGCGGAGCCGCGGATCGGTGACGACGCGGTCGAACTCCTCCATCAACAACGGCTTCGGCAGCGTCGGCAGGTCGGCGAGCTCGGCGTCGGGCGCGTCCGGCCCGAGCGCCTCGCGGTAGTAGGGCGAGCGCATGACGGCGTGCTCGAGAACGGCGTGGAGCCGCTCGCGCCGGAGCTCGACCAGCTGCTCGCGCGGCCAGCGGTCGACGGCGAGGATCTCCCCGGCGTGCGCGCGCAGGGCCTCGGGTGCCATGGGGTCGGTGACGGCTGCGGCAATCATGTGGTACTCCCTTCGTGCGCGGGGACGGCGAGTCCCCGCAGGTATGCGGCGACCATCTCCTGGAATGTGCGCGCGTCCGCTGTCGACGGGTCGATCGCCCACTCGACGGCCATGCCGCGCATGAGCGCGCCGGTCCCGCGTGCGACCTCTCGGGCCGGGACGACGAACGTGATCTCGTGCTGCTCGCACAGCGCCTCGATCGTCGTCGCGATCGCGTCGATGAATCCCTCGCGCGTCGCGCGTAGACGCTCGTTCAGCTCCGGGTGTCGGGCGGCATGCGTCGAGAAGTCCGAGACGAGCGGCCACCACGCCGGCTCGCGCTCGTATGCGTCGAGCATGAACGTCGCGATCGAGCGGTACGTCTGCTCGGCGTCCTCCTCGGCGAGGACGAGACTCGCGTACGTCGCCGCGCGCTGGGCGTAATGCTCGGCGAGCAGCGCCAGGAAGAGATCGTCCTTGCCGGCGAAGTTCGAGTAGACGGCGCCCTTCGTGTACCCGGCGTCCTCGGCGATCTCCTCGAGCGTGGCGGCATGGAACCCCCGTGCGAGGAAGACGCGGCGCGCAGCGGCGATGAGGTCGGCGCGCGTGCGTGCCTTGCGATCCATCCGGGTGACGCGTATTGCCATACCGTCGGTATCTTAATACCGTCGGTATCTGAATTCAAGTCCGCTGGTAGAACGTCTGCGTGTGGCGTCTCTCGATCGAGGAACGGCGAGCCAGACTCGCTCGACGTCACCATCTGGCGCCGGGCGACCGAGCGGGTCACCTCGCCGACCTGGCCGGCGACATGGTCGGCCTGCACGCGACCGACCCGGCGAGCGTCTACCTCGCGGCGCGGGCCCGGCTGGAGGACGGAAGCGTCGCCGCCGTCGAGCGCGCGCTGTACGACGAGCGGCGCGCGCTGCGGATGCTCGGCATGCGCAGGACGATGTTCGTCGTCCCGCTCGAGCTCGGTGGTGTCGTGCAGGCGGCGTGCACGGACGCGATCGCCGTCAGGCAGCGCGCCCTGTACGCACGGCTTCTCGAGCAGGGCGGTGTGGCCGCGGACGGCGCGGCGTGGCTGGACGGCGTCTGCACCACCACGCTGGCGGCCCTCGAGGCACGCGGCGGAGCCTTCGCGACCGAGCTCACGGCCGAGCTGCCCGAGCTGCGCACGAAGCTGTCGTACGGCGAGGGCACGAACTGGGCAGGCAGCCAGGGCGTGACCAGCATGGTGCTCTTCCTGCTCTCCGCGGAGGGCCGAATCGTGCGGGGTCGGCCGCGCGGCTCGTGGACGAGCAGCCAGCACCGCTGGGTGCCGGCGGAGGCGTGGCTGCCGGCGCCTCTGCCCACCCTGGACGCCGCGACGGCGCGAACCGAGCTCGTCCGCCGCTGGCTCCGCGCCTACGGCCCCGGCACCCTCGTCGACCTCAAGTGGTGGTCGGGCCTGACCCTCGGTCAGGTGCGGGCGGCGCTGGCCGAGCTCGAGCCTGTCGAGGTCGACCTCGACGGCGCGACCGGAGTCGTGCTGGACGGCGACGACGGGCAGACGCCTCGTGCCCGAGCCCTGGGCCGCCCTGCTTCCCGCCCTCGATCCGACCGTGATGGGCTGGAAGGAGCGCGGCTGGTACCTCGGCGAGCACGGGCCTGCGCTGTTCGACACCGCCGGCAACGCCGGCCCGACCGTCTGGTGGGACGGACGGATCGTCGGCGGCTGGGCGGTTCGTCGCGACGGCGAGGTGGTGTTCCGGCTGCTCGAGGACGTGGGCGGCGACGCCGTCGCCGCCGTCGAGGCCGAGGCGGCGCGGGTCGCCGCGTGGCTCGGCGAGACGCAGGTGGTGCCACGCTTCGGGACGCCGTTGGCCCGGGAGCTTGCGTCCGTCGACACCCATGAGGCGACGTCAGTCGCCCCTGGAAGGAAGATCTCCTTCGCGATCACGAGCCGCTGGATCTGCGAGGTGCCCTCGTAGATCTGGAAGAGCTTGGCGTCGCGCATCAGCTTCTCCACCGGGTACTCCTTGATGTACCCGTAGCCGCCGAACACCTGCACGGCGTCGGTCGTCACCTTCATCACGGTGTCCGCGGCGAAGCGCTTCGCGAACGACGACTCGAGGGTCGCCCGCTTGCCCTGGTCGTGCAGCCAGGCCGACTGCCAGACGAGCAGGCGCGCCGCCTCGATCTCGGTCGCCATGTCGGCGATCATGAAGTTGACGCCCTGGTGCATGGCGATGGGCACGTCGAAGGTGACGCGCTCCTTCGCGTACTCGACGGCGTGCTCGTAGGCCGCCTGGGCGACGCCGACCGCGCCGGCCGCAGTGCCGGGCCGGGTGAAGTCGAGCGTCTTCATGGCGATCTTGAAGCCGTCGCCCTCCTCGCCGAGGCGGTTCGACGCGGGCACGACGACGTCCACGAGGGCGAAGGCGGAGGTGTCGGTCGAGCGCTGCCCCATCTTGTCCAGGTGCTTCTCGATCGTCACGCCTGGCGTGTCCATCGGCACGACGAACGCGGAGATGCCGCGGTGCCCCTTGTCGGGGTCGGTCTTCGCGAACACGACCGTCCAGGTCGCGTGGCCGGCGTTCGTGATGAAGGTCTTCGACCCGTTGAGGACGTACTCGTCGCCGCGCCGCACCGCCGTCGTCTTCATCCGGGCGACGTCGGACCCCGCATCGGGCTCGGACAGGCCGAACGAGCAGAGGATCGGCTCCTCGATGAGGCGTGGCAGCCACTCGGCCTTCTGCTCGTCCGTCCCCGCGATCAGCACGGGGCCTGCGCCGAGGCCGTTGGCGATGATGGCCGTGCCCATCCCCGAGCAGCCCCAGCAGAGCTCCTCGCCGACGAGCATGCTGTCGAACGCCGACAGGGCCAGGCCGCCGAGCTCCTCGGGAACGTGGAGGTTCATGAGCCCGACCTCGTGGGCCTTCGCGATCACGTCGGCCGGGTGCGTCGAGTGCTCGTCGTACTCGGCCGCCTTCGGACGGATCTCGCGCTCGGCGAACTCGCGCGCGAGCGCGCGCAGCTCGCGCTGCTCCTCGCTCAGGGCGAACGAGACGCCCCCTGCCACTCCCTGCTCCACGGTCGCCACGGCGGATCCTCCACGTTCGATTGACTGGTCAGTCAACCAGGATGGTAGGCGCCGTGTCGCGGGAGCGTCAAGGCGACATCGACCACCGGCCGCAAGCACGGAGCAGCGCCCGGAATACGCCGACGCCGACGGGGTCGCTGCTTGCATGGCACGGCCGGACGCGGTATCGATTGCGCCATGAGCGAGGCCGTCGCCCAGCCGCCCGGCGCGCCGGCGAAGCGTCCTGCGTGGTGGCTCGCCGTGCCCCTCGTCGTCTTCGCACTCGTTGCGCTGACGGCGGGCTTCCTCGCCTCGCGCGACCCGAGTGCGGGCAACTACTTCGACCTCGTCTTCAGCGATCCGATCCACATGAAGGCCTGGCTCGCCACCCTGGCCGCAGCACTCGCGCTCTTCCAGCTCGTCACCGCGGCGTGGATCTTCCGCGCGCTGCCGTGGAGCAAGCCGGCCTGGGTCAACCCGGCGCACCGCTGGTCGGGCCGTCTGGCCTTCATCGCGACCCTGCCGGTCGCCTACCACTGCATCTTCAAGCTCGGCTACCAGGACTCGACCGACCGCGTGCTGTGGCACTCGCTGCTCGGGTGCGCCTTCTTCGGGGCCTTCGCCGCGAAGGTCACGATCGTCAGGCTCAAGCGCTTTCCGGGCCCGACGCTGCCGATCGCGGGCGGCCTCCTCTTCACGGTGCTGATCTTCGTCTGGTACACGAGCGCGGTCTGGTTCTTCGATCAGGCCGGCATCGGCTTCTAGATTTTCTATAAAATTCGCCGATCGTCTCTCGTTCCGGAGGTTCCGTACCGTGGCAGTCACCACCGAGCAGCCCGCCCTCGACCCCCTCGACTTCCTCGCCCTCGATGCCTTGCTCGACGACGAGGAGCGCGCCATCCGCGACACGGTGCGCGAGTTCGTGCGCGACCGCGTGCTCCCCGACGTCGGGGACTGGTTCGAGCAGGGCATCCTGCCGCGCGAGCTCATGGGCGAGTTGGCCAAGCTCGGCCTCTTCGGCATGCACCTCGACGGCTACGGACTGCCGGGTGCGAGCGCCGTGGCGTACGGCCTCACGTGCCTCGAGCTCGAGGCCGGCGACGCTGGAGTCCGGAGCGCGGTGTCGGTGCAGGGCTCGCTCGCGATGTACGCCATCTGGCGGTGGGGCTCGGAGGAGCAGAAGGAGCGCTGGCTGCCGGCCATGCACGCGGGCGACGCGATCGGCTGCTTCGGGCTGACGGAGCCGGACGCCGGCTCCGACCCAGGCTCGATGCGCACCCACGCGCGCCGCGACGGCGGTGACTGGATCCTGAACGGCGCCAAGATGTGGATCACGAACGGGACGATCGCGGACGTCGCGGTCGTCTGGGCCCGGACCGACGACGACGAGATCCGCGGCTTCCTCGTCGAGCGCGACATGCCCGGCTTCACCGCGCCCGAGATCCACAAGAAGATCTCGCTGCGCGCATCGGTCACGTCCGAGCTCGTGCTCCAGGACGTGCGCGTGCCCGATGCCAACGCCTTCCCGGAGTGCGCTCGCTCCGCGGCCCGCTGTCCTGCCTGAACGAGGCCCGCTTCGGGATCGTCTTCGGCGCCGTCGGCGCCGGCCGCGCCTGCTTCGAGGCGGCGCTCGACTACGCGAAGGAGCGCATCGTCTTCGGCAAGCCGATCGCCGCCTACCAGCTGACGCAGCAGAAGCTCGCCGAGATGGCGCTCGAGCTGAATCGCGCCTCGCTCGTCGCCCTCCACGTCGGGCGCATGAAGGACAACGGGACGCTGCAGCCCGAGCACGTGAGCATGGGCAAGATGGGCAACGTTCGCGGCGCGCTCGAGGTCTGCCGCAGCGCGCGCACGATCCTCGGCGCGAACGGCGTGACGCTCGAGTACCCGGTCATCCGGCACATGAACAACCTCGAGTCGGTGCTGACCTACGAGGGCACGCACGAGGTGCACACCCTCGTCGTCGGCAACGCGCTCACCGGCGAGAACGCCTTCCGGTAGGCCGGTGTGACCGCCCCCGAGCGCGCAGGTGCGGCGCTCCGCGCCGCGATCCTGGAGGGCGAGCTGCTCCCGGGGCAGCGCGTGAACCAGGAGGCATGGGCCGCGCGCGCGGGCGTCAGCCCGATCCCGGTGCGCGAGGCGCTGCGCGCGCTCGCCGGCGAGGGGCTCGTCACCTACCGGCCGCGGCGCGGCTACGTCGTCACGGAGCTCGACCTCGCGGACCTGGAGGAGGTCTACCGGCTGCGACGCTCGCTGGAGGCCGAGGCGCTACGGCGCGGCGTGCCGCTCGCCGGCGAGTCCGACCTGGCGGCGCTCGCCGCGGCCGCCGACGAGTGCCGCACGGCGCCCGACACCCCGGCGCGGCTCGAGGCCAACCGGCGCTTCCACGAGCTCCTGCACGGCCTGGCCGGGAGCCGACCGCTGCTGCGCCTGATCGGGCTGCTCTGGGACTCGACCGAGGCGTACCGCGCGCTCTACTACGCACTGCCCGGAGAGGCCGCCGAGGCCGACCGCGCGCACGCGGCTATCCTGGCCGCCGTGGCCGACGGGGACGCCGAGCGGGCGGTCGAGCTCGAGGACGCGCACCGCGACCGGGCGCTCGCGCGCCTGCGCTCGGCGCTCGGCCAGGCTGCGTGAGAGCCGCGCTGCTCTGGCTCGCCGGCGTGGCCGGGCGCGATCGTCGTCGTCGCCACGCTCGTCGGCGTGAGCGGCCGGCTCCAGGGCGACTCGGAGGACCTCCTGCCGGATCTCATCGTCAAGGTGCCCTACGACCTCGAAGTGACGCAGGCCGGCGGCCGCTGGCGGCTCGGCTTCGCCTCGGCGTCGTCGAACCTCGGTGCCGGCCCGCTGATCGTGCAGGGCCGTCGCAGGCCCGGCGCCGAGACGATGGCGACGGTGCAGGAGATCCGCCGCCGCGACGGCTCCGTCCGCGAAGAGCGCGGCGCGGGCCGCCTGCGCTACGTCGTCTCGCCCGACCACGCGCACTGGCACTTCGTGCCGTTCATGCGCTACGAGCTGCGGCCCGCGAGCGGCGGCGAGGCGGTGCTGCGCGACCGCAAGACCGGCTTCTGCCTGGGCGACCGTTACGACACGAACCGTGCCCTGCCCGGCAAGCCGAAGTTCAACGTCTACACGAGCCGCTGCGGGTTGCACGAGACCTGGCGCCTGGGCGTGCGCGAGGGCATCTCCGTCGGGTACGGCGACGACTACCACCCCACTCTCGAGGGCCAGTACGTGGACATCACCGGGCTGCCGGCCGGCCGGTACGTGCTCGTGCACCGGGTGAACGAGACCCAGGCCCTCGCGGAGAGCCGCGCCGACAACAACGTGTCGTCGCTGCTCATCCGGCTGCGCTGGAACGACGGACGCCCGTCCGTCGAGCAGCTTCGGCGCTGCGCGGGCCGCGAGCGCTGCTGATCAGACGTCGGGCGGCCCGCTGCCGGGAAGCCCGGGACGGGGCGGCGGCGCCGGCACGACCGGGAGCCCGGCCGCGCGCCACGCGTCGAAGCCGCCGTCGACGTCGCCTGCCCGCTCGAAGCCGAGGTCGACGAGGATCGCGGCCGCGAGCGACGAGGAGTACCCGTGCGCGCACAGCACGATCACCTCCCGGTCCAGGCCGCCGGCGTACGTGTTCCGCCATGCGCTCCCGGGATCGAGCCGCCACTCGAGCACCGTGCGCGGCACGTGCAGCGAGCCCGGCACGATGCCGTCGCGCTCGCGCTCGTCGGTCGCACGGGTGTCGACGACGAGCGCGCCGGCCCGCTGCGCCTCGAGCGCACGCACCGGGTCGTAGCGCCGGATTCGGGCGCGCGCCTCGGCGAGGAGGTCGTCTACCGTTCGACGCGCCATGGCGCTTCGAGTCTCCGCCATCGTGGCCGCAGCCGCAATCGCACTGGTGTGGTCGACGTCGGCGACGGCAGGCCCGCCCGGCGCAGGCGTGCTCGTCCCGGGTCGGAGCCTCGGCGGGCTCCGCCTCGGCCTGACGCTGCCGCAGGTCGAGGCCGCGTGGGGCCGCGCGTACGGCCGCTGTCGTAGCTGCGCCCGGCCGACGCTCTACTTCAACCTCTACGCCCACCGGCCCGAGGGTGCCGGCGTCGAGCTGCGCGACGGCCGCGTCTCCGCGGTGTTCACCGTGTGGGCGCCCCGTGCGTGGCACACCGCCGGAGGCCTGCGGATCGGCGACAGCGCGGCGCGGGCGACTGCCGCGTACGGGCCGGTGCGGCGCACGTCGTGCCGGGGCTACGCCGCGCTCGTGCTCCGCTCATCCGGGGCGGTCACGGTCGTCTACATCGTCGGCACGCGAGGTCTGGGGCTTCGGCCTGCTGGCTCGCGGCACGCCGATCTGCCGCTGACTCCGCGACGATCAGCCGCGCGATCAGCGGCAGGACGAGCAGCACGGGGATGCCGGCGATCGGCCACACGACCTGGTAGCCGTGGGTCGCCTCGAGGTGCGGGCGCAGGATGTCGATCGCCGCCCCGGCGAGCAGCGGCCCCACGAGCAGCCCCGCGCCCTTCGTCCACGTCGCCAGGCCGGCGACCGCGCCGCGATCGCCGTCGGGCATGAGCTTGAACAGCAGCCCCCAGGCCAACGTCATCACGGCCCCGCCCGCGATCGAGACGCCGAAGATGATCGGCAGGTACCACGCGTGCCATTCCTGGCCGAACCCGCCGCCGACGAGCCCGACGCCGTAGATCGCGCCACAGACGAGCATCACGCGCGCGAGCCCGAAGCGGTCGCCGACCTGGCCGGCCAGGAGTGCCGCGACGACGTACCCGCCCGCGACCGCCGCCAGGACCGCCGTGGTGGTGTCGAGCGACTCCGCGAGGCCGACGGTGATGTAGAGCACGACGAAGGTGCGCATGCCCGCGAACGCCGCCTCGAGCGCCGTGTTGACGACGAGGAAGCTGCGGACGTCGGGAGCCTGACGCGCGACGCTCCAGCTCACGCGCAGGTAGGCGCGCACGCCCTCGAACACACGGCCGTGGCCGCCGTCCTCCCGCAGCAGCGCGATCGGCGCGAAGCAGGCGGCGGTGACCACGAAGGCGGCGATCAGGAACGGGAACGGCTTCCAGACGTGGAACAGCGCCCCGCCGCCGATGAGCGCCGCGCCGAGTGCCGCCCCGCGGAGCAGGTGCTGCACGCCCTGCGCACGGCCGAACACGCGCTCGGGCAGCAGGTCCGGGTAAAGGCCCCGGTACGGCGGCTCGTAGACGTAGTAGGCGAAGAAGAATGCGAAGACGAGGAGGGCCGTCGTCCACAGGCTCGGCATGAACGCCATCAGGGCGAGGCAGAAGCCGATCGGGCCGAGCGCCACGAGCATGAAGGGCCTGCGCCGGCCCAGGGGCGTGTGGAAGGTGTCGCTCCACGGGCCGATCAGGAGCGGCAGCGTCAACGCGAAGATGCCCTCGGCGGCGAGGACGAGCGCGATCAGCGTGGTCGAGCTCGTGTATCGCTCGAGCAGCGGCGGGAGGTACGCGGCGGTCGTCGTCAGGGAGAAGGCGAGCCCGAACGCGCCGAGCCCCAGGACCCAGATCGTCCGGCGTGCGCCCGGTTCAGGCGGGCGCGCGGGCGCCGTCGGCGACGAGGCCGCCACAGACGACGTCGATGACGGTTCGCTCGGCACGTGCGACCTCCTCGTCCCCATCCGGGAGCTGGCCCAGCACCCAGCCCGTGAGCAGCTCCTCGAGGCTCCCGTAGACGATCCAGCTTGCCAGCCGCGCGTCGAGGTCGGCCCGGAACACCCCGGTTGCCTGGCCGCGCTCGAGCACCCGCTGGATGACGAGGAACGCCTCGCCCACCTCGTCCACCTGCTCGGCGAGATGCGGGCTCCGCGCGACCTCCCGCACGAGGACCCGGACGAGGTCCGGATCGTTCCGCCACGAACGGAGCAGGATGGCGGCAATGCGCCGCAGCTGCTCCGGAGCCGGATCGTCGGACGCCTCGACGGCGTGCAGCGCGGCGATCAGCTGGCTCCACGACTCTCGGAACACCGTGCGGAGCACCTCGTCCTTCGAGCTGAAGTAGTGGTAGAGCAGCCCGTGCGCGATGCCCGCCTCCTCGGCGATGTCCCCGACGCGGGAGGTGTGGTAGCCGCTCCTGGCGAAGACGCGCACCGCGGCGTCGAGGATCAGCTGCCGCTTGTCGACGCCGTTCGGGCCGATTGACCGGTCAGTCAAGGCCGACGGATCGTAGTGATAGCGTCGCCCGAGGTGCAACCGCTCGAGGGCACGCTCGTGGTCGAGATGACGCGCTACCTGCCGGGCGCGTACGCGGGACGCGAGCTGCTCCGACTCGGGGCGCGGGTCGTGCGGCTCGAGGCGCCCGGAGGCGATCCGATGCGCACTGCGGCACCGGCGTGGGACGAGGCGCTGTCGCGCGGCAAGGAGTCGGTCGTCTGCGACCTCAAGGCCGACAGCCGGCTGGCGCTCGGGCTGCTGTCGCGCGCCGACGTCGTGCTCGAGGGGTTCCGACCCGGAGTCGCCGAGCGCCTGGGGGTCGGGCCGTCGGCGCTCCCCGACTCGGTCGTCTACTGCTCGCTGACGGGTTTCGGCTCGGACGGCCCGCATGCCGGCCGCGCCGGTCACGACCTGAACTACCTCGGCTGGGCCGGCGCCCTCGCGGACACCGCCCCGACGAACCCGCCCGTGCAGGCCGCGGATCTCGCCGCGGGCGGGCTCGCCGCGGTCAACGCGGTGCTCGCGGGCCTACTGGCGAGGACGCGGGACGGCCGGGGCCGGCACGTCGTCGTCTCCATGACCCATGGCTCACACGACCTCGTCGCGCACCGCCTCGGCGGCGAGCCCGTGCCGAGGCTGCTCACGGGCGGGCTGGCGTGCTACCGCGTCTACGAGACGGCCGACGGGCGCTGGCTCACGGTCGGTGCGCTCGAGCCGCGATTCTTCGAGCGCCTCTGCACGCTCCTCGGGCGGCCCGAGCCTCCCGGCGCGCCAGTACGACGCCGCGGCGCAGGCCGAGCTCGGCGACGAGCTGGCGGCGATGTTCGCAGCGAAGCCGCTCGCCGACTGGCTCGAGCTCTTCGACGACGAGGACGTCTGCGTCGGCCCCGTCGCGACGCTCGAGGAGGCGGCATCGGCCTTCGGCGACCAGCCGATCGGGCATGCTCCCGCCGTGGGCGAGCAGACGGATCGGTGGCGGCAGGAGCTCGGCGCGGCGTGAGGGGCAGACTGCTGCTCGCGCTCGGCGGCGGGCTGCCGGTCGTCGTCCTCGCGGCCTTCGCGGTCGCCGTCCCGGCCGACGCGCGCGGGCCGCAGCCCGCCACCGTCGCGGTGCGCGACGGTGACCTCGTGCTCGACGGCCGACCGCTCACGCAGGGCGCCGCCGTCGACACGGCGCCCGACTGGTCGCCGGATCTCCGGCGGATCGCCTTTTCGCGGCAGCAGCGTGGCTCGCGAGCCGCCGGGCTGATGACGGTGCGGCGCGACGGGGGCGGCATGCGGCGCCTGACGTCGGGCGAGCACGTCGACACGCAGGCGGCGTGGGCGCCCGACGGACGCAGGATCGCGTTCGCGTCGGCGCCGGTCGGTGGGGGCACCTTCGACATCCGCGTAGTCGACACGCGCGGCGGCGCCTCGCGGCTCCTCGTCGGCGGGCCCGCCGAGGACGTGGCGCCGTCCTGGTCGTCGGACGGCCGACTGCTGCGCTTCGTCCGCATCACGCCCTCCGGCGCGGAGCGATGGGAGGCCCGTGCCGACGGGACGCGGGCCCGCAGGATCGGCCGGGCCCGGGAGCAGGAGTGGCTGGAGCGCACCGCCGACCGCTGGACGCCGAGATCCGGCCCCCGCGAGCTGCTGCCCGACCTCGACCAGCGCCCGCCGGCGGGATTGACGGTCAGCGGCACGCGACTCGGCTTCCACTCTGCTACCGACAACGTCGGGGATGGCCCGCTGTGGCTCCGCGGCGAGCGGGATCGCGCCGGCGACCCGCTCTTCGTTCGGCAGCTCGTCCGGCTCGCCGACGGTGGCGCCCGCGTCTACGAGCGCGCCGGGCGGCTCTGGTACACGCCGCACCCGCCGCACTTCCACTGGCACTTGCTCGGCTTCCAGCGCTTCGAGCTGCGGCGCGCCGCCGACTTCGAGCTCGTCGTCCGCGACCGCAAGACCGGCTTCTGTCTCGCCGACCACTACGGCCACGCCGCGGAGCGCGTGCGGAACTTCGGGCCGCCCGTCTTCTTCGGCAACTGCGAACAGGGGCGTCCCGAGGCGCTCGCCGTCGAGCAGGGCTCGTCTCCCGGCTACACAGACCGCTACCCCGCGTGGTTCCACGGCCAGGACATCGAGCTGCGCGGCGTGCCGGCCGGCGTGTACGTCCTCGTGCACCGGGCCAACGAGCACGGCCTGCTCGAGGAGCTGGACTACACGAACAACGCGGCGTCGCTCCGTATCCGGCTCGACTGGGCCGGCTCGACGCCCGTGGTCACCGTCCTGCGCACCTGCGCAGAGACGGAGCGCTGCTAACCGCTAGGCCGCCTCCGCGACCTGAGTCGACAGCGCCGGCTCGCGTCCGAGGAGCCGGACGCCGGCCCAGTACAGGGCTCCCGCCGCGAGCCCCGCGACGGCCACGAGCGTCCACATGGCGGCGTCCCCTCCCGTCTCCGCCATCCGCAGGCCGAGCGCAGGGGCCATCGCGCCGCCGATCCACATCGCGATCCCCATCGTGCCCATCACGGCTCCGCGCGCCTCCGCCGGCGCCAGCTTCGCCGCGACCGCGTCGGCAGCGGGCGCCCCGCGCGGTGACCGCGAGCGCCAGCGTCACCAGGATCTGCGAGACGCCGGGCTCGAGGTCACCGCCGAGGATGCGTGGAAGGAGTCCAGTCTTCCTCGATCCCATGTAGCTTGATAATAAGCTACTTTGAACCGTGAAGGCAAGTCACAAGCTAGCTGGTGGCAGGCCGAGCGCGGCGGGGAGCGCGCGCAGGTCGGTCAGACGGTCTGCCGCCTTGGGGTACCGCTCCTCGCGGTCGAGCAGAAACGCCGTCATCCCCAGGGCGCGCGCGCCTTCGATGTCGTCCTCGTACGAGTCGCCGACCATCGCGGCGTCGAGGGGACGCACGCCGAGCCGTTCGAGCGCGGCCAGGAAGATCGACGGGTGCGGCTTGGTGCGACCGAAGGCCGCGGAGCCCACGGCGACGTCGACGTCGATCCGGTGGTGCTCCACGAAGCGCTCGAGGTCGCGCTGGCCGTTCGAGACGAGCCCGAGCTTCAACCCGTGCCGACGGAGCTCCTCCAGCACCGGCGGGACGTCGTCGTAGAGCGTGAAGTGGTCGTGCCGCTCCCACGCGGCGACCATCTCGGCCGCGCACGCCCGGGCGCCCGCGCCGTCTCCGCCCATGCCGCGCACGATGCGCTCCGTGAAGGCGACCCAGAGCTCCTCGTCGTGCTCGAGCTCCGGATGCCGCTGGAGATCGTCGAGTGCCGCGAGGCGTGCCGACTCGTACCGGTCCGGCTGGAGCACGAGCCCGTGCCGCTCGCCGAGCCGTCGGTAGCCCTCCGGCCCCAGCTCCGGCCCCGGCCGGGACAGCGTGAAGTCCACGTCGAAGAGGACTGCCTCGAACACCGGCCGAGGATAGCCGGGCGGGTTCGCGCTACCCTGTCGGCCTCCGCGGGGTGTGGCGCAGCCTGGTAGCGCGCTCCGTTCGGGTCGGAGAGGTCCCCAGTTCAAATCTGGGCACCCCGACTGGAGTGCGGGGGAACCCCAGGGTTCCCCCGCGACCCACCCAGTGCGGTACCGCTCCTACAATCGCGCGGTGGCGCACCGGGACGAGATCGTCGGGTACGCGAACGACCTGCTGGAGGCGGCGAAGTGGCCGGAGTTCGGGCCGCCCGGGCTCCAGGTCGTCGGCGCAGCGAACGTGGAGAAGCTCGTCTCCGGAGTCTCCGCCTCCCGGGAGCTGTTCGAGCGCGCCGCTGCGGCCGGCGCGCAGCTCGTGCTCGTCCACCACGGCCTCTTCTGGCGGAACGAGCCGCTCGTCGTGGACGGGCGGCTGCGCGGCCGCCTGCAGGCGCTCTTCGCAGGCGAGCTGAGCCTCGTCGCCTACCACCTCGCCCTCGACGCCCATCCGGAGCTCGGCAACAACGCGCAGCTCGCACTGAGGCTCGGCGTCGTCGTGGAGGGGCCGTTCGCGGGGGTCGGTCTCGGCGGCACGCTCGGCGAGGCCGTCTCCGTCGACGAGCTGGCGTCGCGCGTCGCCGAGGTCGCCGGCCGCGAGCCGCTCGTGCTCCGTGGCGGCCCCGACACCGTGCGGCGGATCGCCGTCGCGTCGGGGGGCGCCGGCTACGAGCTGATCCACGCAGCGCACGAGGGGTACGACGCGCTGGTCACCGGCGAGCCCGAGGAGCCGAGCTTCCACACCGCCCGGGAGCTCGGCATCACGCTGATCGCGGGCGGGCACCACGCCACCGAGCGGCTGGGCGTCCAGGCGCTCGGCGAACATCTAGCCGAGCGCTTCGGCCTCGCGCACGAGTACCTCGAGGTCGCGAACCCCGTCTAGGACGGCTGCCGGCCGCTCGCCGATGACGAGGTGGCCGCAGTCGGCGACCGTGCGGAGCGGCGCGCGCAGCCGTCGCGCGTACTCGAACGCATCGTCGAGCGGCAGCTGCGTATCCGACGCCCCCCACAGCACGAGCGCAGGGCACCGCAGCCGATCGAGCTCCGGCCTCGGATCGTCGGTGACCATGGCGCGGCCGGCGACCGACGTGTTCCGGTGCTCCTCCTGTCCGCTCAGGAACCCCAGCGTGGCGCGTTCGGAGAACGCGTCCGCATCGGCGACGAACCAGGGCCTGAACACGGCCCGCCGGAACCAGACGCGGGACGCGTAGCGACCACGGGCCCGCGCCACCGCACGGCCGGGTCGCACGAACGTCGACGCGGCGATCACGGCCTGCACGAGGCGGGTACCGGTGCGGATTCCGGACGGCGCGACGAGCAGGAGCCCGCCGACGACGTCCGGCCGGCGCAGCGCCAGGTGCAGTCCGACCTGGCCCCCGAACGAGTGGCCGATCACGATCGCGCCGGAAACCTCCTCCCGCTCGAGCGTCGCGGCGACGGCGTCGGCGAACCAATCCATGCCCGCGCGCCCCACGGGCTCGGCGGACCCACCGTGCCCCGGCAGGTCGAGCGCCAGTACCCGGTAAGAGGCGGCAAGATCGGCAACGAGCTCGCCCCAGTTCGCGGCGGCGCCGCCCAGGCCGTGCAGCAGCACGACGGGCCGTCCCGTGCCACCGGCGTAGAGCCGTAGGCCGTCGACTCGACGTTCGGCAAGCGGGTCGAGGTGCGTTGCCCCCGTCATGACCTGAGGGTATTCTGAGATCGCGATGAACGATTTCGGGGTGCGGGCCCATTGAATCCCGCAACGACAAGCGAACGACCGACGAGCCCGGCTCGGCACCTTGTGCGAGCGGGCTTTTTTGTTGGTCGGAGGAGGGACGAATGGCAAATCACCTGACGCCCGAAGAGCTCTCGAAGGAGCTCGGCATGGATCGCCAGGAGATCATCAAGGTCTGCATCGAGGAAGGCGTCCCGATCTACCAGGGCAAGATCGACAAGACGCTGTTCCAGGCTCAGCTGGAAGCGATCGGGGCTCTGCCCCAGCCGCACTGACGGGCGTCTAGGAGGCTTTGCGCGCGGCTGCGGGCTTCTTCCGCGGCCGCGCAGCAGCCTTTCGACCGTTCCCGTCCTCCCCACCCGACTTCGACGCCGCCGCCACGCTGGCGCGGAGCGCCTCCATGAGATCGACCACGGGCGCCTCGGCGACCTCCGGCTCCGGCTGGGCGATCTCCTGGCCGCTGAGCTTCGCCTCGAGCAGGGCGCGCAGATCGCGCCGGTACTCGCTGACCAGCGCCTCCGCGTCGAACGGCGCCTCCAGGCTCGCGATCACCTGCTGAGCGAGCTGCAGCTCCGTGTCCTTGACCTCCGCGTCGGCGACCGCCTCCGAGATCTCGGCCTGCGAGTAGACGTCCTCGGCCAGGAAGAGTGTCTCCATGACGAGCGCCTCGCCGCGCGCGCGCACGAGACACAGCGACTCGCGCCCCGAGCGGACGAACCGCCCGAGCGCGGCGGCGCCGGAGTCCTTCATCGCCTCGAGCAGCAGGACGTACGGCCGGCGCGCGGCGGGCGCGGAGCCGGGCACCAGGAAGTAGGTGCGGTCGAAGTAGATCGGGTCGACCTCCTCGAGCCGGACGAACTGCGTGATGTCGATGGCGCGCGAGTCGTCGCTGCGCTCGAGGGCCTCCAGGTCGGCGTCCTCCACGAGCACGAACTGGCCCTTCGTCACCTCCCAGCCCTTCACGAGCTCGTCGTTCGAGACCTCGCGGTCGTGGGTCGGGCACCAGCGCTTCTGCCGGATCGGCGTCATGCACTCCCGGTGCAGCAGTCGGAAGCTGACGTCCGACTGGCGGGCGGCGGGCTTCGTGGCCGGCGCCAGGCCGACGGGGATCGAGACCAGTCCGAAGCTGAGCGAGCCGTTCCAGGTGGTGCGCATGGGCCTCCGCAAGTCTAGAGGGACCGCCCAGTTTCTCCTCGCCGCACCGTTTCCCTCCCCGCCGTCCGTCAGTACGATCAGAGAGTGACCGAAACCGTTCCTGCGGCCCTCTCGCGGTTGCCGTTCGGTGAACGGCGCACGGTGACGCGCCTGTGGCGCGACGCGGTCTCGCAGGGGCGCACCACGCCGGCCTACCTCGTACAGGAGGACGGCGGGTGGCGCGAGGTCGGCTGGAACGAGGCGGCCGAGCTCGTGGACGACTATGCGAACGGGCTGCTCGCCCTCGGCGTCCGCAAGGGCGACGCCTTCGCCATCCTGGCGGAGACCACGATCGAGTGGACGCTCTTCGACCTCGCCCTCGCACAGATCGGCGCGATCGGCGTGGCCATCTACGCGAACAGCTCGGCCCACGACGCCGCCTACATCCTCGGCCACTCCGAGTCCGTCGGGGTGCTGGGACAGGACGAGACGCAGCTCGCGAAGGTCAACGAGCACCGCGCCGAGCTGCCGCGCCTCGAGCACGCCCTCAGCTACTCCGACCTGCCCGGCCTGGCGACTCGGGGACGTGCCTACGCGGCGCGCCATCCCGATGCGCTCGCCGAGGCGCGGGAGAGCGTCGACGAGGACGACCTCTTCACGTTCATCTACACGTCGGGGACGACCGGCCCGCCGAAGGGCTGCATGATCACGCACCGCAACGAGTACGCCATGGTGAGCGTCGTCGACGAGCTCGACAACTTCACCGTCGAGGGCGACGTGATGCTGCTGTACCTGCCGCTCGCGCACAACTTCGGCCGGCTGATGTCGCTCTCGGGCCCGTACTGCGGCTACACGATCGCCTTCCTGCCCGACCCGCTACGGGCCGCCGAGGCGCTGACGCAGGTTCGGCCGACGGTCTTCCCCAGCGTGCCGAGGGTCTACGAGAAGGTGTACGCCGGCGTGCTCGCCAAGTTCGACGAGGCGACGGGCGCCAAGAGAAAGCTCGTCGACTGGGCGCTCGACGTCGGACGCCAGGTGAGCGCGCTCCGGCAGGACGGAGAGCCGGTCCCGCGCGGCCTGGCCGCGAAGCACCGGCTGGCGGATCGCCTCGTGTACTCGAAGATCAAGGAACGTCTCGGCGGCCGGATGCGCACCGCGATCTCGGGCGGCGCACCGCTCGCGCCGGAGATCGCGCAGTTCTTCCACTCGATCGACATCCTCATCCTCGAGGGCTACGGGCTCACCGAGTGCACGACGGCGGCGTCGACGAACCAGCGGAACCAGTACCGCTTCGGCACGGTCGGCCGCGCGCTCCCGGGCTTCGAGGTCAAGCTGGCCGAGGACGGCGAGCTCCTGATCCGCAGCGACACTGTCTTCCAGGGCTACTTCAAGGAGCCGGAGGCGACCGCCGAGGTGCTCACGCCCGACGGCTGGCTGCGGAGTGGCGACATCGCCACCATCGACGACGACGGCTTCATCACCATCACCGACCGCAAGAAGGACATCCTGATCACCGCGGGCGGCAAGAACGTCGCGCCGCAGAACATCGAGAACGACCTCAAGACGTCACGCTGGATCTCCCAGGCGGTCGTGCTGGGCGACCGGCGGCCCTATGTTGCCGCTCTCGTCACCCTCGATCCGGTCGAGATCGGCAGGTGGGCGGCCGAGCGCGGGCTCGCGGACGATCCGGTTGCACTGGCAGAGGACGAGCAGGTGCACGCGCTCGTCCAGGGCGTCGTGGACGAGGCGAACGCCGATCGCTCGCGCTACGAGCAGATCAAGCGCTTCACCATCCTGCCGCGCGACTTCACGATGGACGACGGCGAGATCACGCCCACGCTCAAGCTCAAGCGCCGCGTCGTGCAGGAGCACTTCGCGGACGCGATCGAGCGGCTCTACGCGCCCGACTAAGAGCCGCGCTTCGCCCGCGTTAGCCGAGCGCGGCTGCCGTCGCGCGGCTCCGGCGCGAGCGCTCGGCGGAGCCGGGCTTCGCCCGGCGTGGGCCGAGCGCGGCCATCGGCGCGCGTCGCGCGGCTCCGGCGCGTCGCTCGCGGTGCGGGGCCGGAGGGGATAGTGCGACAGCACAGACCCGGAGAGCCACGTGCCGCGAGCGGCGCGAGCGCTCGGCGGAGCCGGGCTTCGCCCGGCGTGAGCCGAGCGCGGCCATCGGCGCGCGTCGCGCGGCTCCGGCGCGTCGCTCGCGGTGCGGGGCCGGAGGGGATAGTGCGACAGCACAGACCCGGAGAGCCACGTGCCGCGAGCGGCGCGAGCGCTCGGCGGAGCCGGGCTTCGCCCGGCGTGAGCCGAGCGCGGCCGGTGCCGCGCCGCGCGCTAGAGGATGCGGCGGGCGCCGACCCAGGTCGACGCGTACCACGAGTCGTTGAGACTCGAGATCTTGACCACGTCGCCCGTGTGCGGCGCATGGATGAACGCGCCGCCGCCGACGTAGATGCCGGCGTGGCCGAGCCCGTTGAAGAAGACGAGGTCGCCCGCCTGCAGCTGGTCCCTCGAGACCGCGACTCCCATGCCGTACTGCGACGCCGCGTGGTGCGGCAGCGAGACCCCGAGCTGCGCGTACACGAACATGATGAGGCCCGAGCAGTCGAACCCTGACGGATCGGAACCGCCCCAGCGGTACGGCACGCCGAGGTACTGCATCGCGATGCCGACAGCGCCGCCGAAGCGTGCCGGCGGTGCCGTGAACGCGCCGCTCACGGCCTCCAGCTCGACTCCCGGGGAGACCGCGGATTCGACCGGCGACTCGGCCTGCGTCTGCGTCACGGCCGCGCGCTGCTGTGCAAGCCGTGCACGGGCCTCCGCTGCGAGCCGTTCCTGCCGGCGCTGTTCCTCGGCCTGCAGCTGCGCGATCTCGCTGCGAATGGACGAGAGCAGGCGCTCGCGGCTCGCGAGCTGCCCCTCGATCGCCTGGCGCTCCTCGGCGCGCGCCGCGACGATCCGCTTCTGGTCGGCACGGGCGGCGACGAGCCGCTCCTTGCGACGGAGCACCTCGCTCCGGAACCGACGCACCTCGCCCACGACCCGGGCGTCCTGACTGCCCACACGGTCGATCGTGTCCATCCGATCGACGAGGTCGGCGACGCTCTCGGCACCGAGCATGACCTCGAGCGCCGAGTCCTGGCCGCCGTTCACGTAGATCGAGACGAGCCGCCGGGAGAGATGGGAGTTCGCGTTCTTCAGGCTCGCGCGAGCGACCCCGATCAGGCGAGCGTTCGCTGCAAGCTCTGCCTCGAGCTTGTCGAGCTGGATCGTGGCCAGGTTGTAGCGCTCCACGGCCTGCCCGAGCTGGCCGTCGATCAGCTGGATCTGCTGGAGGACCTGCGTCGCCTCGGCGCGCTTGTCGTCGATCCGAGTCGGGTCTGCGGAGGCGCTGCCGACGACCATCAGCACTGCGATGGTCAAAACGAGGAGTGTCGGCGCGTGTCGTCTCTTAGAGCTGATAATTGCTCCCCGAACACCGACGGGGGCTCCCTCCCGGGCACCCGCCGCAGTCACAAGCTCGGCACCCTAGCAGACGCTTCACCGGTTTCAATCGGGTACCGGGGCGCACGCCGACCCTGACAACGCCGAAAATCCGGCTCTGGTACGGTCCCGGCCTCGTGGGGACGGGAACCCGGTGCGTCTTGGCGCCGCTTCTCGCCGCCAGCCTCGGCCTCTGCCTCGCCGTCCTCGCTTCGCGGGCCGATGGCGCCGGGCACGCCGGCGCGGCGAGGGGTGTTCCGCCCGCGCTCGAGCTCTACGCCCTCGAGACGGAGCTCGCCGAGACACGCGACCGAATGGCGGCGCTGGCCACGGAGCGAAGGAAGGTCGCCGCGGACCGCACCGCGGCCCGGCTACGGCTGCGGCTCGCGCAGGACGCGCTGGCCACGGCGCAGCGGCGCCTCGCGCAGCAGGTGCACGGGATCTACACGGCCGGCGACCCGGAGCCCCTCGCCGTGGTGCTCGGGGCGACGTCGCTCGACGAGGCGCAGGCGAGCCTCGACGCGCTCGAACGGTCCGCGGTGCAGAGCGAGGCAGTCGGCCGGCAGGCGCGCCGCGCCGGGCGTGACGTGGGCCGGCTCATCCGCAGCCTCGCCCGACGGGAGCGTGCTCTCGCCGCGCTCGAGGCGGACGCACGCGCACGCGGCGCCGCCCTCGCGGCCGCTGTCGAGCGCAGGCGCGCCTACCTGGCCGAGGTCACCCGCCGCCGGGGCGAAGCGGTCGCCGCCTCGGTCGCGAGAGTCGCCGCGTCGGCGCGGCGCCGCTCCGAGGCGCTCACCGCAGCCGCGCAGCCCGCCCTGCTTGCCACCGCGCCTCTCGAGCAGGAGCCGGCGATCGCCGTCCGTGGTGTCCGCCGCCTGACGGTCGACGCCGTCGCCTACAGCCTGCCCGGGCGGACGGCAAGCGGTCTTCCGGTTGGGCCTGGTGTCGTCGCCGTCGACCCTGCTGTCATCCCCCTGGGCACGCGCATGGAGGTGCCCGGCTACGGACCGGCGATCGCCGCCGACGTCGGGACGGCTGTCCAGGGCCTCGTCATCGACCTCTGGTTCCCGACGCTCGCCGAGGCGCGCGCGTGGGGGCGCCGCACCGTCACGATCACCTTGCGCTCCTAACCGCCGCCACGCAGCCAACGCGTTCGGGCGGCCCTGTCGTTCGGGCTACACTTCCCCGCCAGCCCGAGTGTCTCTGGGGGTCGCCGTGACCGAAGCCGTCAGCACAGTGGAGCACGACGAAGAGCACGCCCTCAGGGTGCTCCTCGTCGACGATCACGATCTCTTCCGAACGGGTCTTCGCAGCCTGCTCGAGGAGCAGGGCGTCGACATCGTGGGCGAGGCGGCGAGCGGCCAGGAGGCTCTCCGTATCGTGCGAGACGCCGCCCCCGAGGTGGTCGTCATGGATCTCAACATGCCGGGCATGAACGGCGTCGAGGCGACGCGCCACATTGGTCGCGAGGCGCCGCTGACGCGGGTCGTCGTGCTGACGATCTCGGATCAGGACACCGACGTGATGGACGCGATCATCGCGGGCGCCTGCGGGTACCTGCTGAAGGACGCCTCGATCCAGGACCTCATGCAGGGGATCCGCGCGGCCGCCGTCGGCGAGTCGCTCATCTCGCCGCACATCGCCGGCAAGGTGCTCCAGCACGTCCGCGGCACCACACCGTCGTCCGAGGCGGCCGCGACCATCCAGGCCGAGCTCTCCGACCGGGAGATCCAGGTGCTCAAGCTGATCGCGAACGGCAAGGACAACGCGGTCATCGCCGGCGAGCTCCACATCAGCCCGAAGACGGTCAAGAACCACATCTCGAACATCCTCATGAAGCTCCAGATCGACAACCGGATCCAGGCGGCGGTCTACGCCGTCCGGAGCGGCATCGTCTAGCACCGCCTCCGAGACGTTGCGCGACCGGAATCCGCGGGAGCGGATTCCGGTCTTGCGCCAAAGGAGCTTGAGCAGCGTCGCGAGCAGCCGGCGCAGGCGCCGCAGCTCGCCGTCGATCACCGCCAGCCGCCGCTCCAGGCGGAGAACGGACGCCGCCCGCTCCCTGGTCGTCAGGTTCGTGGAACGGATCACGGAACGCAGCTCCCGCTCCAGCCGCAGGCGCTCGCCTTCCAGGGCCAGCGCGTGCGCGTAGCCGGTCGTCAACGGTTCCTCCAGGTAGTCGAGGGTCGGCGCGGGAGCGGCGTCCAGCAACTCCTGGATCGTGGCGAGCATCGCAGACATGAGGGGCGGCCTCGATCGATTATCGAGCCGGCGCGGCGGCGAGGCATGGGCCGGACGGCCCATTGTGCCGCCGGGCTCGTCCCACTGCTGATAACAGTCCTCGCGCTGGCAGGCTCGGCGCAGGCCCGCCCTCTTGTCTCCACACGGCAGACGGCGGCGCTGGAGGCGAGGCTCGCCACGGCGCTCCGCGTGCCGGGCGTCGCACCGGCCCGTACGGCGGCGCTCGCCGTCGACCTCCGCACCGGCGAGGTCGCCTTCGCCCAGAACGAGCACCTGTCGCTGCTGCCGGCCTCGAACGAGAAGCTCGCGATCGCGTTCGCCGCCCTGACCCGGCTCGGCCCGGGCTACCGCTTCCGCACGGAGGTGCACGGGCTCGGCTCGCTCGACGGCCGGGCCTGGCGCGGCGACCTCGTGCTCAAGGGCTACGGCGACCCGACACTCGACGGGGACGACCTGCAGGCGCTCGCACGCGACGTTCGCGCCTGGGGCATCCGCCGCGTCACCGGCGCCGTGCTCGGCGACGAGAGCGCATACGACGAGCTCCGGACCGGGCCCGGCTGGAAGCCGAGCTACTTCATCGACGAGTGCGCGCCGCTCTCCGCGCTCGTCGCCGACCGCGGGCGCGACGGCGACCGCGTCTCGCACGATCCGGCGAGATCGGCGACCGCACGGTTCCGCGACGCGCTCGAGCGGGCAGGGGTCGACGTCGGCAAGCGCTCCCGTCGGCTCCTGACCGTGCCGGAGACTGCCTTCCCGCTGGCCATGGACGTCTCGGAACCGCTGGCGGACGTCGTGCGCGTCATGGGCCGTGACAGCGACAACTTCCTGGCGGAGATGCTGCTCAAGCAGCTCGGCGAGGCGCTCGGCAAGGCCGGGACGACCGCGGCGGGCGCAACGGTCGTCGCGGAGACGCTGGGTGACGCCGGCGTGCCGCTCGCCGGCGTCCGCATCGCCGACGGGTCGGGACTCTCCAGGCTCGACCGGCTGACGGCGGCCTCCATCGTCTCGATCCTGCGGGCCGGAGCCGCAGACCCTGCGATCCGCGATGTGTTCCTCGGCTCGCTGGCGGTCGCGGGCGTCGACGGAACGCTCGAGCACCGGCTCGAGTCCCGCCCGGCGCGGAGCCGCGTGATCGCGAAGACGGGCACGACGAACCGCGCCTCGGCGCTCGCAGGGTTCGTCCGCGACCGGTGGGTCTTCGCGGTCGTGCAGAACGGGTCGCCGGTGTCGACCTTCTGGTCCCGCCGGGCACAGGACCGCTTCGCGACCGTCCTGGCTGCCGCTCCGTAGGGCTAGCGGCGGCGCGGCGGCAGGCTCGAGCGGCGGCCTTCGGGCGCCGGCGTGTCCCCGAGCAGCGCCTTCAGGTCGGACTCCTCCAGCAGCGGCACCCCGGCCTTCTGTGCCTTCGTCAGCTTCGAGGCACCCGGCTCCTCTCCGACGACGAGCCCGGTCGTCTTCGCCGACACGGAGTTCGCCACCTTCGCGCCGAGCGACTCGAGCGCAGCGGCCGCCTCGTCGCGGCTCCAGGCCTCGAGCGTGCCCGTGATCACGTAGGTGCGCCCGGTGAGCGGCCCTTCGACCACCCGTTCTGCTTCGCCGGCCTGGAACACGAGACCGAGCTCCCGCAGCTCCTCGACGAGCGCACGGTTCTCGTCGTCGGCGAACCACTCCGCGATGGCCTCTGCCCGGTCGGGACCGATACCGTCGACCTCCTCGATCTCCTCCTGTCCGGCTGCGAGCAGGCGGTCGACCGACCCGAAGTGCCGCGCGAGGTTCTGCGCCGTCACGAATCCGACCTGCGGGATGTTGAGGCCGAACAGCACACGGAAGAAGGGCGTCGCCTTCGACGCCTCGATCGCGTCGACGGCGTTCTGCGCGGAGATCTCCCCGAAGCCGTCGAGCGACAGCAGCTGCTCCTTCGTGAGCCGGTAGAGCCCCGGGATCGAGGTCACGATCCCCTCGTTCCACAGCCGCCGCACCATCAGCTCGCCGACGCCTTCGATGTCCGCCGCGGCCATCACCCAGTTGATCAGCGTCTCGATCCCACGCGACGGGCAGCGCCGGTTCGGGCAGCGGTGCATCGCCTCGCCCTCGGGCTTGACGACCTCGGCCCCGCAGAGCGGACAGTGGGTCGGCATGCGGAAGCGCTTCGTGCCCGGCTTGTGCGGGAGCACCGGCCCGACGACCTGAGGGATCACGTCCCCCGCCCGCTGGACGACCACGACGTCGCCTTCGCGGATGTCCTTGCGGTTGATGTCGTCCTCGTTGTGGAGCGTCGCCTGCGAGACGGTGACGCCTCCGACCTCGACTGGCTCGAGCTGTGCCCACGGGTTGAGGTTCCCGGTGCGCCCGACGCGGATGTGCACGCGCAGCAGCGTCGTCTGCGCGGTCATCGGCGCCCACTTGAAGGCGCGAGACCAGCGGGGCCGTTCGTGGAGCGCCCCCAGCCGGCGCTGCTGGTCGAGCGAGTCGACCTTGATCACGATGCCGTCGATCTCGTAGTCGAGCTCGATGCGGCGCCGCTCCCATTCGCGGCATGCGGCTGCCACATCGTCGAGCGAGTCGAGCCGCTCGGCGTAGGGGTTCGTCCGGAAGCCGTGCTCGCGGAGCCACTCGAGCATCTCCCACTGGGAATCGAGCTCGAGACCCTCGCGCGCGCCGGTGCCGTACACCCAGAGCGCGAGCGGGCGGCTCGCGGTGATCGACGAGTCCTTCTGGCGCAGCGAGCCGGCGGCGGCGTTCCGCGGATTCGGAGCCGTCTTCTTGCCGTCGGCGGCGAGCTGCTCGTTCAGGCGGCGGAACCCCGACAGCGGCATGTAGACCTCGCCGCGCACCTCGAGCACGCCGGGAGCGCCGTCACCGCGGGTTCGCAGCGGGATCGATGGGACGGTGCGGAGGTTCACCGTCACGTCCTCGCCCTGCACGCCGTCGCCGCGCGTGGCGCCGCGCACCAGCACGCCGTCCTCGTACGTGAGGTTGACGGCGAGCCCGTCGATCTTCGGCTCGATCACGTAAGCGACCGGCTCGTCCGTGCCGAGCCGCTTCCGCACGTCGTCGCCCCACTTGAGGAGCGCCTCGTCGGTCGTGACCTTCTCGAGCGAGCCCATCGGCCGCACGTGCCGCACCTTCTGGAATCGCTCCGACGGCGGCGCTCCGACGCGCTGCGTCGGCGAGGTCGGGTCGAGCAGCTCCGGGTGCTCCTCCTCCAGCCGCACGAGCTCGTCGAAGAGCCGGTCGTAGTCGGCGTCCGAGATCTCGGGATCGTCGAGGACGTGGTAGCGGTAGAGGTGGTGGTCGAGCTCGCTCCGCAGCTCGGCCGCGCGTCGGGCGGCGGTGGTCGTCCTAGAGGACATCGAGGAGCTCCTCGGCGGCGTGGACGACGGCGTCCGGCCGCTCGGCGCGGAGGCGCTCCTCCGTGTGGATCCCGCCCCAGGTGACCGCCACGGCGTGCGCGCCCGCCGCCCTGGCGGCGCGCAGGTCGAACGGCGAGTCGCCGACGTAAGCGGCGTCCGCCGGCTCGGCGCCGAGCAGGTCGAGGGCATAGAGGATCGGTGCGGGGTCGGGCTTGTGCCGGTCGGTGTCCTCGCTGCCGACGACGACCTCGAACAGCGGCTCGAGCTCCGGCAGCGTCGCGAACGCGAGCTGCACGGTGACACGCCGCTTCGCGGTCACGATGCCGAGCCGCCGCCCCTGATCCCGTAGGCGCGGCACCACGTCGAGGATGCCGTGGCACGCCTCGAGCGTCGCGTGCAGCGGCTCGTTGTGCTCGCGGTAGACGCGCACGAGCTCGTCGACCCGCGACTCGTCCAGCAGACGCATCTGCTCCGTGAGCCCTGCGCCGCCGACCGTCGCCATGAGGATCTCGTCCTCGATCTCGCGGTTCAGGACCGTGCGCGTCGCGTGCCGCATCGAGGCGAGGATGATCGCGCCGGAGTCGATCAGCGTGCCGTCGAGGTCGAAGAGGACGACGGGGTAGCGCACGCCGCGATGCTAGCCGCGCGTCGCGGACCGGTCGGCGAACGAACCGGCTCAGTACTCGACGTGCTCCAGGTAGAGCCCCCAGGGCGGCGCGGTCGCGCCCGCGTCGGCGCGGTCTCTCCCGGTCAGCAGGGGCTCGAGCTCCTCCGGGACCTCGCTCGAGCATCGTCCCGACGAGCGTCCGCACCATGTGGCGGAGGAAGCTGTCGGCGGTGATCGTGAAATCCAGGCGGTCGCCGCGCCGCTCCCAGCCGGCGCCACGCACGTCGCGCAGGAAGACCTCGTGCTGCGTCTCGGTCGGCGTGAATGCGCGGAAGTCGTGCTCGCCGAGGAGCAGGTTCGCCGACGCAGCGAGCGCTCCCTCGTCGACCGGCCGCGGCCACCAGAGCGCGCGTCCATCGTCGAAGGGCGAGCGCTCGCGGCGCAGGAGCAGCCGGTAGCGGTAGGAGCGCGCCCGCGCCGAGAAGCGAGCATGGAAGTCCTCGGCCGCCGTGTCCGCGCCGACGACGGCGACGTCGCGCGGTAGCAGCGCGTTCAACGCCGCCGCAGCGCGATCGGCCGGCGGCCCGCCGTCTGCGTCGAGGCTCGCGACCTGTCCGGTGGCGTGGACGCCCGTGTCAGTCCGCCCTGCCACAGCCAGCCCGTGCCAGCGCGGGAACACCCTGTCGAGCGCCTCGCGCAGGACGCCTTCCACGGTCCGCGCGCCCGGTTGGCGAGCCCAGCCGTGGAACCCGCCGCCGTCGTACTCGAGCGTCAGGCGCAGCTTCACTCGACTTCCAGCTCGAGGCCGTGGACGGCACGCACGCGCACCCGCTCGCCGGGCGCGCGCCCCTGCAGGTCGCGGACCCGCCAGAGCTCGCCGGCGACCCGCACGAACCGACCGTCGACGACCTCGGCCTCCGCGCCGACGAGCGTCTCGACCCCGACCGCGGGGCGCCGCCTTTTCGACCACCAGATGAACACGATCGTCTCGAGGATGTCGATCGCCGCGGCGACCAGCACCACGATCACGTTCCAGGGCTCCTCGAGGAAGAGGAGCGCGAGCACCAGCGCGACGATCGTCAGCACGACGCGTCCATCGCCGTCAGCCCGCCGGCTCGCCCTCACGGGCGAGCTCCGCCTCGAGGCCGTCCAGCGCGTCGCGGAGATCGCGCAGCCGCTCCTCGATCACGAGGGGATGGCCGAGCCCGGTCTCGGTGCCCGTGCCCACCGCGGCCGCACGGGCGATGCGGCGCTCACGACGTTCCTCCTCGCGCGCCTCCTCGACGCTGTTGAGCACGATCGCGATCACGAGGTTCAAGCACGAGGAAGCTGCCGATCAGGATGAAGCTGACGAAGTAGATCCACGACCACTGCGAGTACTGCTGCTCTGTCTCGAGCACCTCGTTCCAGCCTTCGAGCGTGAGCAGCTGGAACAGCGTCAGCAGCGCCCGACCGATGTTGCCGAAGTTCTCCGGATCGTGGTCGCCGAAGAGCAGCCAGCCGAGCATGCCGTAGAGGTAGAGCAGGAAGAACGTCAGCACCGCCACGCTGGCGAGCGGCGCGATGCTGCGGACGAGGCCGTAGAGCACGACCCGCAGGCCGGGCAGGACCGAGAGCAGCCGCGCGACGCGCAGGATGCGCGCCATGCGCAGCAGCGTCACGCTCTCGCGCACGAACGGGAGGTACGCAAGCCCCACGACGACGAAGTCGAAGACGTTCCACCCGCTGCGGAAGTAGTCGAGCGGCCGACGGCCGAACGCCAGCACGCGGATCCCGATCTCGACCGTGAAGAGCCCCAGGAAGACGTCGTTCAGGACGTCGAACGACCGCTCGTGATCGTCCGCGAAGGTCTCGTAGGTCTCGAGCCCGAGCACGACGGCGTTGGCGAGGATCGCGACCACGACGGCGCCCTGGAACCAGGCGGTGTCGACGATTCTGGCGCAGGCCCGGCCGAGCGCGTCCATCGGCGGACAGCCTACGCGGGTGGCGGGATCCGCTCCTCGACGAGCTCGAAGAAGCGGCCGTCGGGGGCACGGAAGTGCTGGTAGCGGAAGCGCTCGCTCTCGAGGACGGGGCCGTCGAGCTCGACGCCGCGCGCGGCGAGCTCCGCAGTCGCGGCGGCGACGTCGTCGACCAGGAAGCCGAGGATCGTGTCGTGGTGCTCAGGCAGGTGCGCGCGGGGCACGACGGCCATCGCGTCGCGGCCGAGGTCGAGGAAGAAGAACCCGTCGTCCTCCCGGACGCCGACCCCGAGGGCGTCGCCGAGGAACCGGGCGAGCGCGGCCGGCTCCGCCGATCCGAGGCCGGCGAAGACCAGGCCGCGGATCTTCATGCCGGCGCTCCGCGAGTGGTCCGCTTCGCGGACAGGCCGCTCCGCCGGCTACGCGCGCTGCGATCAGAGCTGGGGCAACCTCCCGGTTTCCCCAGACCCCTTCCCCTGGTCCGCTTCGCGGACAGGCCGCTCCGCCGGCTACGCCGGCTGCGCGGCCGGATCGTAGTCCACGAGCTCGAGGTAGACCATGTCCGCGGCGTCGCCCTGGCGCGGGCCGAGCTTGACGATCCGCGTGTAGCCGCCCGGCCGCTCCGCGAAGCGCGGAGCGACGTCGGAGAAGAGCAGGTGGACGACGTCCTGCGACCGGAGCTCGGCGAGAGCCTGGCGCCGAGCGTGCAGGTCACCGCGCTTGCCGAGCGTGATCATCTTCTCGGCGAACGGCTTGACCGCCTTGGCCTTCGCCTCGGTGGTACGGATGCGGCCGTGCTCGATCAGCGCCCCGGCGAGGTTCGAGTAGAGCGCCCGGCGGTGTGCCGGGTCGCGGCCGAGCTTCTTGCCGGAGCGCTGGTGCCTCATCGCCGGGCGGCTACTCCTCGCCGCGCAACGTCAGGCCGTGGGTGGCGAGGGTCTCCTTGACCTCTTCGATCGACTTGCGGCCGAAGTTCGGGATCGACGCGAGCTCGCCCTCCGTCTTGGAGACGAGATCGCCGATCGTCTCGATGCCGACCCGCTTCAGGCAGTTGTACGAGCGGACGCCGAGCTCGAGCTCCTCGATCGGGAAGTTCTCCATCCCGCCCGCGTTGCCCTCCGGCTTGTCCTTGTCCCCATCGTCGGACACCGGCTGAAGATCCATGCGGTCGAGATCCGTGAAGATCGCGAGCTGCCGGATCAGCGTCTCGGCGGCCTGGCCGATCGCGTCGCGCGGCTCGATCGAGCCGTCCGTGGTGACGTCCAGCCGCAGCTTGTCGTAGTCGGTGCGCTGGCCGACGCGCGCCGCCTCGACGTCGTAGGCCACGCGGCGCACCGGCGAGAAGATCGAGTCGATCGGCACGACGCCGATCGTCGTCTCCGGCCCGCGGTTGAGCTCCGCCGGCACATAGCCACGGCCGCGGCCGATGGTGAGTGTCATCTCGAGCTTGCCCTTGCCGGAGACGTGGGCGAGCTCGAGCTCCGGGTTCAGGATCTCGAGGTCGGCCGGCGCCTCGATGTCGGCGGCCGTGACGACGCCCTCGCCCTTCTTGGCGATGTGCACCTCGATCTCCGGCGACTCGCCGTGGAGGCGGCAGACGAGGCTCTTGAGGTTGAGGATGATGTCCGTGACGTCCTCCCGGACACCCGGCAGCGTCGTGAACTCGT
This sequence comes from uncultured Gaiellaceae bacterium, assembly GCA_963733065.1. Classification (GTDB taxonomy): domain Bacteria; phylum Actinomycetota; class Thermoleophilia; order Gaiellales; family Gaiellaceae; genus CAVTBT01. The sequence goes on along the minus strand of CAVTBT010000002.1, from coordinate 97,895 downwards.
GCGCGACGCCCTCGATCTTGACGGCGGTCACAGCGGCGCCCTCGAGCGACGAGAGCAGCACGCGGCGCAGCGAGTTCCCGAACGTGTAGCCGAAGCCGCGATCGAGCGGCTCGATCACGAAGACGCCGCGGTTCTCATCCACCTCCTCGTGGACGATGCGCGGGATCTGGAACTCCATGAGGCTGGTTCGCGTTGCCAATTCGATCCTTTCGGTCTGTCTACTTCGAGTAGAGCTCGACGATGAGCGATTCCTGGACCGGCGTGTCGATCTCGGCACGCTCCGGCCACTTGAGCACCTTGCCCGTGAGACCCTCGTGGTCGGCCTGCAGCCAGGGTGCGACGGACGCGGTGAGGTCGGTCGCATCGCGCACGACCGGCTCCGCCGGGCTGCCGGCCTTCATCGTCACGATGTCGTTGGGCCGGACGCCGAAGCTCGGAATGTTCACCCGCCGGCCGTTGACCATGAAGTGGCCGTGCCGGACGAGCTGCCTGGCCTGCGCGCGGGAGCCGGCGAAGCCGAGGCGATAGACGACGTTGTCGAGGCGGGTCTCGAGCATCCGCAGCAGGTTCTCGCCCGGCGCGCCGGTGCCGCGAGTCGCCTTTTCGTAGTAGTTTCGGAACTGCTTCTCGAGCAGCCCGTAGTAGCGGCGCGCCTTCTGCTTCTCGCGCAGCTGCAACAGGTACTCGCTCTGCTTGATGCGCCCACGCCCGTGCTCGCCCGGCGGGTAGCTGCGGCGCTCGACCGAGCACTTCTCGGTGAGGCAGCGCTCGCCCTTCAGGAAGAGCTTCATGCCCTCGCGGCGGCACACGCGGCACTTGGGTCCGAGATCCCTGGCCATCGGACTAAACCCTCCTCCGCTTGCGTTGGCGCACGCCGTTGTGGGCCTGCGGGGTGACGTCCTTGACGCCGAGGATCTCGAGGCCGGCGGCCTGCAGCGACCGGATGGCCGTCTCGCGCCCGGAGCCCGGGCCTTTCACGAACACCTCGACCTTCTGCAGCCCATGCTCCATGCCTTTCCGCGCGCAGGAGTCGGCGGTCACCTGCGCGGCGAACGGCGTCGACTTGCGCGAGCCCTTGAAGCCCGCCGAGCCGGCCGACTCCCAGGCGATCACGTTGCCCTCCTTGTCGGTGAGGGCGACGATCGTGTTGTTGAACGACGTCTTGATGTGCGCCTGGCCAATGGCGATGTTCTTACGGACACGGCGGCGCGTGCGGCCGCGGGCCGCGGCTTTCCGGGGAGGCGCCACTTACTTCGCCTTCTTCCCTCTGCCGACGGTCTTCTTCGGGCCCTTGCGCGTGCGCGCGTTCGTCTTCGTGCGCTGGCCGTTGACCGGCAGGCCGCGGCGATGGCGGATGCCGCGGTAGCAGCCGATCTCGCCGAGCCGCTTGATCGCCTGCGAGCGTTCGCGGCGGAGATCGCCCTCGACCTGCAGATCGCCGTCGATGTACGCGCGGAGCTTGGTGACCTCCTCGTCGGTGAGGTCCTTGATCTTCTCGTTCGGATCGAGCTCGAGCACCTTGCAGATCTTCTGCGCGGTCGGCTGGCCGATCCCGTAGATATAGGTCAGCCCGATCTCGAGCCGCTTCTGGTTCGGAAGGTTGACGCCGGCGATGCGTGCCAAATTGGTTCTCCTAGCCCTGCCGTTGCTTGTGACGGGGGTTGGTGCAGATGACCATCGTGCGTCCGTGCCGCTTGATCACGCGGCAGCGCTCACACATGGGCTTGACTGATGGACGGACTTTCACGGCGCTCCTAGCGGTGGCGATAGGTGATACGACCGCGCGTGAGATCGTAGGGGGACAGTTCGACCTTCACCTTGTCGCCCGGCAGGATGCGGATGTAGTGCTTGCGCATTTTCCCGGAGATGGTCGCGAGCACGGCGTGCCCGCCGTCGAGCTGCACCCTGAACATCGTGCTCGGAAGCGCTTCGACGACCTCCCCCTCCATCTCGATCTTCTCTTCCTTGACTGCCAATTTGCCTCGTGCTGACGCCGCGCCTACCGGTCGCGGATGGCCGTGAACAGAAATCCACAGCGCAGCGTCGGCTGCGCCGCAGGGCGTTATCGTAGCAAACCGGCAAATTCGCGATCCGCGGCCCGCAGGGTGAGGATTCGCGGGCCGTCCTCGCCCCCGATCGCCACCGTGTGCTCGAAGTGCGCGGACATCGAGCCGTCCGCCGTGGAGACCGTCCACTCGTCGTCGGCGAGCACCACGTCCGGCCCGCCGGCCGTGATCATCGGCTCGATGGCGATCGTCATTCCCTCCGACAGGGCCGGCCCGCGCCCAGGCTCGCCGAAATTCGGGATGTGCGGATGCTCATGGTACGAGCGGCCGACGCCGTGTCCGACGAGCGCGCGGATGACGGAGAAGCCCGCGCCCTCGACGACTGCCTGCACCGCATGCGAGATGTCGCCGACGCGATTGCCGGGCTGGGCCTGGGCGATACCCGCCGCGAGCGCCTCACGCGCCACATCGAGCAGCCGCCTGGCTTCCGGGTCGATCGCGCCGACCGCGAACGTGAAGGCGCTGTCGGCGATCATGCCGTCCAGCGTGACGCCCACGTCGATGGTCACGACGTCGCCGTCCGCGATCGCCAGGCGGCCCGGGATGCCGTGGACGACGACCTCGTTCACCGAGATGCAGATCGCCCGCGGGTAGCCCTTGTAGCCCATCGAGGTCGGGACGCCCCCGTTCGAGCGGATGTGCTCCTCGGCGACGGTGTCGAGCTCGAGCGTCGTGATGCCGGGCTCCAGCCGCTCGCCGACGCGCGTGATGGTGTCGGCGACCAGCCGGCCGGCCGCGGCCATGCGCTCGATCTCGGCTGCGCTCTTGCGGACGATCATCGCGCGGCGACCTGGTCGAGCGCCCGCTGGATCTCCGCGAAGACCTGGTTGACGCTGGCGCCGGCGTGCAGCGGCACGAGCTTGCCGGTCGCCCGGTAGTGCTCGACCACCGGCACGGTCTGCTCGTGGTAGATGGCGAGCCGCCGGTCGATCGCCTCGGGCGTGTCGTCCGTCCGCCCCTCCTCACGCGCCCGTCCGAGCGCGCGCTGCCGCCCGAGCTCCGTGGGGAGCTCGAAGAGAAGGATCGCGTCGAGCTCGCGGCCGATCGCGGCGAGCATGCTGTCGAACACCGCGGCCTGCGCCAGGTTGCGCGGAAAGCCGTCGAGGACGAAACCGTCGCGGGCGTCGTCCTGGGAGAGCCGGTGCTCGATCAGCTCGACGGTCAGCTCGTCCGGGATCAGCTCGCCCGCGTCGTACAGCGGCTTGATCCGGCGGCCGAGCTCCGAGCCGTTCGCCAGCGCGACGCGGAACATGTCGCCCGTCGAGACGTGCGGAATGCCGTACTCGGCGGCGATCCGCGTCGCCTGCGTGCCTTTTCCCGACCCCTGCGGGCCGAGTAGCAAGAGATTCACCGCCGAGAAACCCTTACTTCAGGAAGCCCTCGTAGGAGCGCATCATCATCTGCGACTCCATCTGGCGCATGGTGTCGAGTGCGACGCCGACCGCGATCAGCACGGACGTTCCGCCGATGGCGCCGGCCGTGGCCTGCGAGAAGCCGGCATAGATGATGGCGAGACTCGGCAGCGTGGCGACGAGAGCGAGGTAGAGCGAGCCCGGGAGCGTCAGCCGCGTCAGCACGCGATCGAGGTACTGCGCGGTCGGCGGCCCCGGCCGGATGCCCGGGATGTAGCCGCCGTAGCGGCGCAGGTTGTCGGCCTGGTCGACGGGGTTGAACTGGACCGCCGTGTAGAAGTACGTGAAGACCACGATCAGGACGCCCTGCGTGAGGATGAACAGCAGCGAGTCGTACGAGAAGTGCTCGTTGACGAAGTCCTGCGTGGCCGGGAAGTACTGGGCGATCGTCGGCGGGAAGGCCATCACGGCCGCCGCGAAGATGACCGGGATGACGCCGGCCATGTTCACGCGGAGCGGCATGTACGTCGACTCGCCGGACGTCATGCGCCGGCCGACCATGCGCTTCGCGTACTGGATCGGGATCTTCCGCTGCCCCTCCTGCACGAACACGATCGCGATCACGATCGCGATCGCGAGCAGCGGCAGGAACAGGCGCTCGGTGGGGCCGCCGTTCCACCAGGCGCTGATCCCGAGCGGCAGGCCGGTCAGGATCGACGCGAAGATGAGGAGCGAGATGCCGTTGCCGATGCCGCGCTTCGTGATCAGCTCGCCGATCCACATGAGCAGCGTCGTGCCGGCCGTGAGCGTGATCACGATCAGCACCATGCGCCCGGCGTTGGCGTCGAGCACGCCCTGGCGCTCGAACAGCAAGGCGTAGCCGAATGCCTGCGCGGCTGCCAGCACGACGGTCAGGTAGCGCGTGTACTGGTTGATCTTGGCGTAGCCGGACTCGCCTTCCTTCTGCAACTCGCCGAGCTGCGGGATGACGACCGTCATCAGCTGCAGGATGATCGAGGCCGTGACGTACGGCATGATCCCGAGCGCGAACAGCGAGAACTGCGAGAGCGCGCCGCCGGAGAAGAGGTTCAGGAAGTCGAGGATCGTGCCGCCGCGGTTGTCGAAGTACTCCTCGATCGTGTCCGCGTTGACGCCCGGCGCGGGCATCCACGAGCCAAGCCGGTAGATCGCCAGCATCGCCGCCGTGAAGAGCACGCGCCGGCGAAGCTCGGGGACGCGCCACGCGTTGGCGAGCCAACTCAGCACGCGCTACTCCTCCGAGGCGTCGGTGTCGCCGTCGGTGCCCTGCACGTCGGCCGCGTCCTGAACGTCGGCCTGGACGTCGTCGTCGACGGTCGTCACCACACGCCGCTTCGGCTTCGACTTCACCTTGCGAGGCGGCACGAGTGCGGTGGCCGTGCCACCCGCGGCCTCGATCTTCTCGCGCGCGGTGGCGGAGAAGCGATGGGCGGTGACCGTCAGCTTCTTCGTGAGCTCGCCCTCGCCGAGGATCTTGACGTCCTTGCGGAGCGTGGCGATGAGCCCGGCCTCCTTGAGCGCCTCGATCGTCACGTCGGCGCCGGCGTCGAACCGGGCCTCGAGGTCGCGGAGGTTCACCGGCTGGCTGTACGTCCGGAACGGGCCGACCGGCTTCGCGTCCGCGGAGGTATTGCCGCGGAGCTTGCCGAGCCGCATGTCGATCGGCATCTGGCCACCCTCGAACCCGGCAGGCATCTTGTGCGAGCCCGAGCGGGACTTCTGGCCCTTGATGCCGCGGCCCGAGTAGCGGCCCTTGCCGGAGCCCTGGCCGCGCCCGATGCGCTTGCGTGCCTTGCGCGGCTGCGCGGGAGAGAGGTTCGAGAGGTTGAGCTCGTCCGACATCAGGCGCCTTCCACCTTCACGAGGTGGGCGACCTTCCGCAGCATACCGTCGAGCACAGGCGACTCCTTGTGCTCGGCGGAGCGGCCGATGCGGCCGAGGCCGAGCGCGCGGAGCGTGCCGTTGTGCTGCTTCGTCTGGCCGATGCCGGAGCGCACCTGCGTGACCTTGACCGTCATCAGGCAGGCTCCTCCGTTGCCTCGGCGGGCGTAGCGGGCTCAGTCGAGGGAACCTCCAGGTTCCCCGGAGCCCCTTCCGCTGGTCCGCTTTCGCGGACAGGAGCCTCCGCCTTCGGCTCCATCTCCGGCTCGGGCGCGCTCTCGGCGGGCGCCGGCTCCTCGGCCGGGGGCGCACGGTACGGCAGCACTTCGGCGACCGTCTTGCCGCGCGCGCGGGCGACGTCCTCGGGACGGCGCAGGTTCTGGAGGCCGTTGACCGTGGCCTTCGCCATGTTGATCGGATTCGTCGTGCCAAGGCTCTTCGCGAGGACGTCGCGGATGCCGCCGAGCTCGAGCACCGCGCGCACACCGCCGCCGGCGATGACGCCGGTGCCCTCGGAGGCGGGCCGCAGCACGACCCGCGCCGCATCGAACCGGCCCAGGATCTCGTGCGTGATCGTCGAGCCGTGCTTCGGCACCGTGAAGAGGTTCTTCTTCGCGTCGTCGACGGCCTTCGAGATGGCGAGCGGCACCTCGCGGGCCTTGCCGTAGCCGACGCCGACGCGGTCGACCTCGTCGCCGATCACGACGAGCGCCGTGAACGAGAACCGCCGGCCGCCCTTGACCACCTTGGCGACGCGGTTGATCTCGATCACCCGCTCCTTGAGCTCTCTCGACTCTCCAACGTCCGGATTGCTCAAAACTTGAGTCCTCCCTCGCGCGCACCCTCGGCGAGCGCCTTGACGCGTCCGTGATAGAGGTAGCCGCCGCGGTCGAAGACGCACGTCTCGACTCCGGCCTGCTTCGCCGCCGCGGCGAGCGCCTTGCCCACCTCGGCCGCCTGGTCGGTCTTCGTCCCCGAGAACGACTTCAGCGCCAGCCAGCTGGCCGAGGCGACCGTGCGACCGGCCTCGTCGTCGATCAGCTGGGCGAAAATGCCCCGGTTCGAGCGGAAGACGGCCAGGCGCGGCCGTTCGGCCGTGCCGGCGATCTTGCCGCGGATCCGGCGGTGCCGGCGCTCGCGCGCCTGGCGCTTCGTCAGCGTGCTCATGCGCGCTTCCCGACCTTCCGGCGGACGTACTCGCCCTCGTAGCGGATGCCCTTGCCCTTGTACGGCTCGGGCGGCCTCGTCTTGCGGATGTCCGCCGCGACCTGGCCGACGGCCTGCTTGTCGGTGCCCTTGACGATGATCTGGGTCGGCGCAGGCACGTCGAACGTGATTCCGGCCGGCGCCTTGATCACCACCGAGTGCGAGTAGCCGACGTTGAGCTCGAGGTCGGCGCCGCGCAGCGCCGCGCGGTAGCCGACGCCCTGGATCTCGAGATGCTTCTCGAAGCCCTTCGTCACGCCCTCGACCATGTTCGCGACCAGCGTGCGGGTCAGGCCGTGCAGCGCACGGTCCTCGCCGCGGTCGGTGGGCCTGGTGACGCGGAGCTCGCCGTCGTGCTGCTCGATCGTCATGCGGGCGGGCACCTGCTGTGACAGCTCGCCCAGCGGGCCGTTCACCTGCACGCGCCCGGGACTGATCGCGACGTTCACGCCGGCGGGGACCTCGATGGGCGATTTGCCGATTCGACTCATGCCGCTACCAGACGAAGGCGACGACCTCGCCGCCGATGCCTTGCTCGGCGGCCTGGCGGCTCGTCACGAGGCCGGTGGACGTGGACAGGATCGCGGTGCCGAGCCCGCCGAGCACGCGCGGCAGCCGGTCCTTGCGCGCGTAGACGCGGCGGCCCGGCTTGGAGACGCGCTTCAGGTCGGTCAGGATCCGCTGCCGGTTGCGGCCGAACTTCAGCTCGATGACCAGCGTCCGGTACGGCAGACCCTCGGGCTGCTCGACGCGGAAGTCCTTGATGTAGCCCTCCTCCTTGAGCAGGCGGGCGATCTCCTCCTTCATCCGCGACGTCGGCATCGAGCACGAGTCGTGCATCGCCTTGTTGGCGTTGCGGATCCGCGTGAGCATGTCGGCGATCGGGTCGGTCAGCATCGTGCTCTCCTCTACCAGCTGCTCTTCGTCATGCCGGGAATCGCGCCCTGGTGCGCGAGCTCGCGCAGACAGATCCGGCACAGGCCGAACTTGCGGAAGACCGCGCGCGGGCGGCCGCAGCGGCGGCAGCGCGTGTACTCGCGCACCTTGAACCGCTGCTTGCGGCTCTGCTTCACCCTCAGCGACGTCTTCGCCATTTACTGACTGCTCCTCTCGGTGGCGAACGGGAGTCCGAGGCCGCGCAGCAGCGCGAGCGCCTCGTCGTCGGTCGTCGCCGTGGTCGTGATCGTGACGTCGAGACCCCGGATCGACGCGACCGAGTCGTAGTCGATCTCCGGGAAGATGATCTGCTCGCGGACGCCGAGCGAGAAGTTGCCGCGGCCGTCGAACGAGCCCGGGTCGAGCCCGCGGAAGTCGCGGATGCGTGGCAGCGCGATCGACACGAGGCGGTCGAGGAACTCGTACATCATGGCGCCGCGCAGCGTCACCTTGGCGCCGACCGACATGCCCTCGCGCAGCTTGAAGCTCGCGATCGACTTGCGCGCGCGGCGCACCTGCGCGCGCTGGCCGGCGATCGTCGTCAGCTCGTCGATCGCGGAGTCGAGCGCCTTGGCGTCCGTCTTCGCGTCGCCGACGCCCATGTTGAGCGTGATCTTCTGCACCTTCGGCACCTGCATGACCGAGCTGACGCCGAGCTCGTCCTTGAGCCTGGCGCGGAGCTCGCCGTCGTACAGGTCCTTGAGGCGCGGCCGGTAGCCGTTGGTCTCGGTGGCGCTCACTTGTCGATCTCCTCGCGGCAGCCTTCGCGCTTGCAGACACGCACGCGCACCGTGTCGCCCTCGATCGCGCGCTCCTTGATGCCGATGCGGGTCGGCCGCTTGCAGATCGGGCACACGAGCATGACGTTGCCAACCGGCACGGGCGAGGCCTTCTCGATGATCCCGCCGGGCGCGATCTGCGTACCGCCCATGCGGGACGTGTCGCGAATCGGGCGCGGCCTGGTGTGGCGCTTGACGAGATTGAGGTTCTCGACGATCACGCGACGTTCGCGCGGGCGCGCTTCGATGACGCGGCCCTGCTTGCCGCGATCCTTGCCGGTGAGGATCTGCACGAGATCCCCCTTCTTGACCTTCATCGTGCTTGCCATGTCTCCTAGAGCACCTCTGGTGCGAGGCTGACGATCTTCATGAAGTTCTTCTCGCGCAGCTCGCGGGCGACCGGCCCGAAGATGCGCGTCCCGCGCGGGTTGTTCTGGTTGTCGATGATGACGGCCGCGTTCTCGTCGAAGCCGATCAGCGTCCCGTCGCCGCGGCCGTAGGGCTTCTTCGTCCGGACGACGACGGCCTTGACCACCTCGCCCTTCTTGACCGCGCCCTGCGGTGTGGCGGACTTCACGGTAGCAACGATCACGTCGCCCACCCGGGCGTAGCGCCGGTGCGAGCCCCCCATCACGCGGATGCAGAGGATCTCGCGGGCGCCGGTGTTGTCGGCGACCCGCAGGCGGCTTTCCTGCTGGATCACGGACGGCCTCCGTTCGCGGAGATCGCGTCCGCTGGCTGCGCAGGGTGGTGGCTCGCAAGGACGCAGGGAGCGTCAATACCGAAGAGGTATTGGCGCGACCGAGGACGCCGCGAGGCGCCGCCCTGCGCACCCCAGCGGGCCCGATCTCTGCGGACGGCGGCCGTCACTTGGCAACCTCGAGGATCTCCGCCAGGCGCCACCGCTTCTGCTTCGACAACGGCCGCGTCTCGACGATGCGGACGACATCCCCGGCCTTGGCCTGGTTCTGCTCGTCGTGTGCGTGGAACTTCGTCGAGCGCCGGACGACCTTCTTGTAGCGCGGGTGCGCCTTGATCGTGTCGACCTTGACGACGATGGTCTTGTCCATCGCGTCGGAGACGACCGTCCCCTGGCGCTCCTGCGTGCGGCCGCGCTCGTGCTCCGGCTTCTCGAGGCGCACGATCGGCTTCCGCTGTGCGGGCTTCTCGCGCGCGGACTTCGACCGCTGGCGGCGCTGCGACCGTGGCAGGCGCTTCTTCTTCTGCTTCGGCCCGGACTGCGGCGCGGCCGCTGCCTCCTCGGCGGGAGCCTCCTCGGCCGGAGCGTCCTCGGTCGGTGCGTCCTCGGCGACGGGAGCCTCGTCCGTGGCGGCAGGCTCCTCCGCCACAGGCTCGTCGGCGGCGGCCTCGGCCACCGGCTCGGCGGGCACTGGGTCCGGCTCCGGCTCCTCGGCAGGCTCGTCCGGCGCGGCCTCCGCCGCGTCGTCGGCGGCGGCCTCGGCGGCCACCGGCTCGGCGGCCGGCTCCTCGACAGCCTCTTCCGCGGCCTCCTCGGCGGCGGCCTCTTCGACCTGCTCGTCGGCCGGTGCTTCGGCCTCGGCCGCCACCGGATCGGCCGCCGCGTCCTCCGCGGGGGCCTCCGGCGCCGTCTCGGCCTCGGTTTCCTCGTTCACGTTCTTCTCGTCGTCAGCCATCTCGTCTCACTACCTCTTCAGCTCTCGTTCGTGGCGCACGGTCAGGATGCGGGCGATCTCGCGCTTGGCGGTGCGGAGCCGCGCGCTGTTCTCGAGCGCGCCGGTCGCCGACTGGAAGCGGAGGTTGAAGAGCTCCTTCCGCCGCTCGCCGAGCGTCCGGTCCAGCTCGTCGTCGGTCATGTCCCTGAGCTGCCTAGCTCTCAAACAGATCAGCCTCCCGCCTCACGAACTTCGTCTTCACCGGCAGCTTCTGGCCGGCGAGACGCAGGGCCTCCTTGGCCAGGGGCTCCGAGACGCCGGCGAGCTCGAACATGACGCGGCCGGGCTTGATGACGGCCACCCAGTGCTCGGGGGCGCCCTTCCCGGAGCCCATCCGGGTTTCGGCGGGCTTCTGCGAGACGGGCTTGTCCGGGAAGACGTTGATCCAGACCTTGCCGCCGCGCTTGATCTTGCGCGTCATGGCGATCCGGGCGGCCTCGATCTGGCGGTTCGTGACCCAGCCGTTCTCGAGCGCCTTGATGCCGTACTCCCCGAAGTGCACCTGGGTCTGGCCCTTCGAGGTGCCGGCGCGGCGGCCGCGATGGTCCTTGCGGAACTTGCGCTTCTTGGGCAGCAACATGCCTAGCCCTCGCCACCCGAGTCGTCGAGTTTCGTCGGATCCTCGGTCTGGGCCTTCGGCGTCGTCGTGTCGGGCGCGTCGGCGACCGGCGCGGGCGCCGTCTCGACCTCGGGATCGATCGGCGGCTGCACGCGCCCCTCGGCCGACACGCCGGCCTCGTCGGTGCGCGGCTGCTCGACCGGCGGCTGCGGCACGTCACGGCCGGCGCCGGTCTCCTCGACCGGTGCGCCGTCGACAACCGTCGGCTCCGCGGAGTCCTGGCCACGCGCGCGATCGCGCGGGGGACGGCTGCCTCCCGGGCGCGAGCCCGAGCGGCCTCCGCCGGGGCCGCTACCGGGACGACCCGGCCCACCGGGTCGGCGGCGGCGCTGAACGGGGCCGAGCCCCTCGCGGTCCTGGCCTCGGCCGCGCCCGCCCTCGCGGGAGGCGCCGAGCCCCTCGGCCTGCCCGCCGCGACGCCGGCGCGCCTGATCCTGGTCCCCGAGCCGCGTGTCCTTGCCCGTCTGCACGCCTTCGTAGCCCTCGGGCATGATCTCGCCCTTGTTGATCCAGACCTTGACGCCGATGCGGCCGTACGTCGTCTTCGCCTCGGCGGTGCCGTAGTCGATGTCGGCGCGGATCGTGTGCAGCGGCACGCGACCCTCCGAGTAGGCCTCACGCCGGCCCATCTCGCCGCCGCCGAGGCGGCCACCGCACGTGATCTTGATGCCCTGGGCGCCCGAGCGCATGGCCGAGGCGAGCGAGCGCTTCATCGCGCGCCGGAAGCTGACGCGGTTCTGGAGCTGCTCTGCGATCGACTGCGCGACGAGCTTGGCGTCGAGCTCGGGCCGCTTGATCTCGTTGATGTTGATGTGGACGTTCTTCTTGGTGAGCGCGTGCAGCTCCTTGCGCAGCGCATCGACCTCGACGCCCGACTTGCCGATCACGATGCCGGGACGGGCCGTGTAGATGTCGACCGTGATCCGCTGCTTGTCCTTGCGGATCAGGATGTCGGACAGACCGGCATGCGACAGCTTGCCGGTGATGTGCTCGCGGATCTTGACGTCCTCGATGATGTAGTCCGCGAACTCCTTCTTGCCCGTGTACCAGTTGGACTTCCAGTCGTGGATGACGCCCACGCGGAGCCCGCCGGGATGCACCTTCTGACCCATCAGGCCACCGCCTCCTTCTTCTGCCGCTTCTTCTTCGCAGCCTTCGGCGCCTCCGCTGCGGGCGGCGCCTCGTCGGTTGTGGCGGCCGCTGCCTTCTTGGAACGCCGCGGCGCGTTGGACTGCGTCTCGACCAGCTCGATCGTGATGTGGCACGTGCGCTTGAAGATCCGGTTGAAGCGGCCGCGAGCGCGGGGGCGGCCGCGCTTCATCGTCGGCCCCTCGTCGGCATAGGCGCGCGCGACCACGAGCGAGTCGCCTTCGAGGACGCCGTGGTTGGCCTCGGCGTTCGCAACCGCCGAGCGCAGCACCTTCTCGATCTCCACCGCCGCTGCGCGCGACGTGAAGGCGAGGATCGTGCGCGCCTCGGGCACCGTGCGGCCGCGGATGTGCTCGAGCACGACCCGCGCCTTGCGCGCCGACAGGCGGACCCATTTGGCCTCGGCCCGCACGCGCGTCCCCTGCTCGGTCGAGACGGCCATCAGCGCTTCTTCACCTGCGTCTGGCGGTCGCCCGCATGGCCCCTGAACATCCTCGTGGGGGCGAACTCGCCGAGCTTGTGACCGACCATCTGCTCGCTGACGAATACCGGTACGTGCTTGCGGCCGTCGTGGACGGCGATGGTGTGCCCGACCATCTCGGGAAAGACGGTCGACGTGCGCGACCAGGTGCGAATCATCCGCTTTTCCCCGGTGGCGTTCATGGCCTCGATGCGGCTCAGCAGCCGCTCCTCGACGAACGGGCCCTTCTTCGACGATCTGCTCACCTGCGCGTGTCCTTCCCGCGGCGGCGGCCGCGAACGATCAACTTGTCGGATTCCTTGTGCTTCCGGCGCGTGCGCTTGCCGAGCGTCGGCACGCCCCAGGGGGTGACCGGATGGCGGCCGCCCTTCGACTTGCCCTCGCCGCCGCCGTGCGGATGGTCGACGGGGTTCATCGCCGAGCCGCGCACGGCAGGGCGCTTGCCCTGCCAGCGGCTCCGCCCGGCCTTGCCGCCGGACTGGTTCTCGTGGTCGGCGTTCCCGACCTGGCCGACGGTGGCGCGGCACCCCAGCGGGACGCGCCGCATCTCGCCGGACGGCACGCGGAGCACCGCGAAGCCGGCATCCTTGGCGACGAGCTGGACGCCCGAGCCGGCGGAGCGCGCCATCTTGCCGCCCTGCCCAGGCTTGAGCTCGACGTTGTGGACGAGCGTGCCCGTCGGGATGTTCTCGAGCGGCAGCGCGTTGCCGGGCTTGATGTCGGCGCCGGGGCCTGACTCGACGAAGGCGCCGACCCGCAGCCGCGCGGGCGCGAGGATGTAGGCCTTGGCGCCGTCGGCGTAGTGGAGCAGCGCGATGCGGGCCGACCGGTTTGGGTCGTACTCGATCGCGGCGACCTTCGCCGGCACACCGTCCTTCGTGCGCTTGAAGTCGATGACGCGGTAGCGGCGCTTGTGCCCGCCGCCCTGGTGCCGCGTGGTGATCCGGCCCTGGTTGTTCCGGCCACCCTTCTTCGTGATCGGCTCGGTCAGGCTCTTCTCCGGCTTCGTCTTCGTGATCTCCTCGAAGGTGGAGACCGACATGAAGCGGCGGCCCGGGCTCGTCGGCTTGAACTTGCGGACCGGCATCAGCGCTCGCCTCCGAGCAGATCGTGGTCGTATGACGGCGAAAAGCGAGCAGCGCAAGGACGCAGGGAGCGTTCGTAGCCGGAGGCTACGGGCGCGACCGAGGACGCCGCGATGCGACGCTTTGCAGCCGTCAGACGGCTGCGAGCTGCGATGGAGGTGAGCGCTCTCAAACCTGCGCTCCGGTGAAGATCTCGATCGACTCGCCCTCGCGCAGCTGCACGATGGCCTTCTTCCAGCCGGGCCTCGTGCCGCGGGACAGGCCCCTGCGCTTCGGCTTGGGCTGCACCTTCAGCACCTTGACGTCCTGCACCTTCACCTCGAACAGCTGCTCGACGGCCTGGCGGATCTGCGTCTTGTGCGCGTCCTTGTGCACCTTGAACGTGTACTTGCGCTGGTCGATCTGGCCGTAGCTCTTCTCCGAGACGACGGGCGCGAGGAGCACTTCGTTTGGATGCAATGACATCTACGCGGCCCTCCCCTGCACGATCGGCAGCGCGGCCTCGCTGATCACGAGCGCGCGCGCCCAGACGACCGAGGCGACCTCGAGCTCCTCCGGCACGGTCACGAGCACGCGCGGCAGGTTGCGGAACGACTTGACGAGCGCCTCCTCGTCGGAGGTGGCGACGACGACCGTCGGGCCGTCTTTGCCCCAGTCCTCGAGCAGCTTCCGCGCCTGCTTCGTCGACGGGGTCTCGAAGGTCGATCCGCTGATGAGCGCCAGCGTGCCGTTCGCGGCGTGATTGCTGAGCGCGCCGCGGAACGCCGTGCGCCGTGCCTTCCGGTTGACCTTGACCTCGAACGAACGCATGACGGGCGGGAACGCGACGCCGCCGCCCGTGAACTGCGGGGCGCGAATGGTGCCGGCGCGGGCCCGGCCCGTGCCCTTCTGGCGCCACGGCTTCGCGCGGCCCCCGGAGACGAGACCCCGGCTCTTCGCGCCGCGGGTGCCCGCCCGGCGGGCGTTCAGCTCGGCGCGGACGGTCTCGTGCACGAGGTGCGGCTTGACCTCCGCGGCGAACACGGCCTCCTCCAGGGCGACGTCCTTCCCGGCGGCTCCGCCGAGCACCGCTGCCTTCGGGGCGGCCATCTACTTTGCCTCCCGGATCTCGACGAGCCCGCTCTTCGGCCCCGGCACGGAGCCGCGAACGAGCAGGAGGTTGCGCTCGGTATCGACTTCGTGGACGACCAGCCCGGCCTGCGTGACGCGCGTGCCGCCCATACGGCCGGGCATCTTCTGGCCCTTGAAGACGCGGGACGGGGTGGCCGACGCGCCGATCGAGCCCGGCTTGCGGACGTTGTGCGAGCCGTGGCTCTTCGGACCGCTGGCGAAGTTGTGCCGCTTGATCGTGCCCTGGAAGCCCTTGCCGACCGAGATGCCGGCGACCTTGATCAGCTCGCCCGGCTCGAAGGCCTCGACCGTGACGGTCTCGCCGACCTGGAGCTCGGAGGTGCCGCGGAACTCCGCCAGGTGCCGGTGCGCCGAGGCCCCTGCCTTGGCGAGGTGGCCGCGCTCGGGCCTGGAGATCTTCCGGTCGGCGACCGGCTCGAACGCCAGCTGCACCGCGTCGTAGCCGTCGGTGGCGTTCGTCTTCACCTGCACGACCGGACACGGCCCGGCCTCGATCACGGTGACGGACGTCACATCGCCCGTCTCCGTATCGAAGACCTGCGTCATTCCGAGCTTCCTGCCGAGAATGCCCTTCATCAGAGTTTGATCTCGATGTCGACGCCGGCCGGGAGGTCGAGCCGCATCAGCGAGTCCACGGTCTTCGGCGTGGGGCTGTGGATGTCGATCAGGCGCTTGTGCGTGCGCACCTCGAAGTGCTCGCGCGAGTCCTTGTCCTTGAAGGGGCTGCGGATCACGCAGTAGACGTTCTTCTCGGTGGGCAGGGGCACAGGGCCGGTGATCGTCGCACCGGTGCGCTGGGCCGTCTCCACGATCTGCGACGCGGAGCGGTCGAGCTGCTGGTGGTCGTAGCCCTTGAGCCGGATGCGGATCTTCTGCTGCGGCACGGTCTCGGTCCTACTTCTCGATGGCGGTGACGACGCCCGCACCCACGGTGCGGCCGCCCTCGCGGATGGCGAAGCGGAGGCCCTGATCCATGGCGATCGGCTGGATCAGCTCGATCTCCATGTTCGTGTTGTCGCCCGGCATGACCATCTCCTGGCCCTCGGGCAGCTTGATCGAGCCCGTGACGTCGGTCGTGCGGAAGTAGAACTGCGGCCGGTAGCCGTTGAAGAACGGCGTGTGGCGGCCACCCTCCTCCTTCGAGAGCACGTACACCTCGGCCTTGAACTGCGTGTGAGGCGTGATCGAGCCGGGCTTCGCGAGCACCTGGCCGCGCTCGACCTCCTCGCGCTTGATGCCGCGGAGCAGCGCGCCGGCGTTGTCGCCCGCCTGGGCGGCGTCCAGCGTCTTGTGGAACATCTCGACGCCGGTGATCACGGTCTTCTCGGTCTTCGGGTGGATGCCGACGATCTCGATCTCGTCGCCGACCTTGATCGAGCCCGCCTCGACGCGGCCCGTGACGACGGTGCCGCGACCGGGAATCGTCATGACGTCCTCGATCGGCATCAGGAACGGCTTGTCGACGTCGCGCTCCGGCTCCGGGATGTAGTCGTCGACGGCCTTCATGAGCTCGAGGATCTTCGGCGTCCACTCCGGGTCGCCCTCGAGCGCCTTGAGCGCCGAGACCTGGACGACGGGGATGTCGTCGCCGGGGAACTCGTAGCTGGAGAGCAGCTCGCGGACCTCCATCTCGACGAGCTCGAGCAGCTCGGGGTCGTCGACCATGTCGGCCTTGTTGAGCGCGACGACGATGTACGGCACCTCGACCTGGCGGGCCAGCAGGATGTGCTCCCGCGTCTGCGGCATCGGGCCGTCGGCCGCGGAGACCACGAGGATCGCCCCGTCCATCTGGGCGGCGCCCGTGATCATGTTCTTGATGTAGTCGGCGTGGCCCGGGCAGTCGACGTGCGCGTAGTGCCGGTTCTCGGTCTCGTACTCCACGTGCGCGGTGTTGATCGTGATGCCGCGCTGGCGCTCCTCGGGAGCCTTGTCGATCTCGTCGAAGGCGACCGCCGTGCCGCCGCCCTGCTCCGCGAGCACCTTGGTGATGGCAGCGGTCAGCGTCGTCTTGCCGTGGTCGATGTGACCGATCGTGCCGACGTTGAGGTGCGGCTTCGTGCGCTCGAACTTCTGCTTGGCCATTCTTTCCTCCGGTTTCCTTTACGTACTCGTTGCCGTGTCGACGATCTCGCTGGCGATCGACGCCGGGACGTCGTCGTAGCGGTCGAACTGCATGGTGAAGGTCGCGCGCCCCTGGGTCATGGAGCGCAGGTCGGTCGCGTAGCCGAACATCTCCGAGAGCGGGACGCTCGCCTTGACCGTCGTCGCCTTGCCCATCGGGTTCATCTCCTCGATGCGTCCGCGACGGCTGTTGAGGTTGCCCATGACGTCGCCGAGGAACTCCTCGGGCGTCACCACCTCGACCGCCATCGTCGGCTCGAGCAGCTTCGGCTTCGCGCGCCGCATGGCCTCCTTGAAGGCCATCGAGCCTGCGATCTTGAAGGCGCGCTCGCTCGAGTCGACCTCGTGGTACGAGCCCTCGATGAGCTGGATCTTGATGTCGACCACCGGATAGCCGGCGAGGACACCCGAGTCCATGGCCTCCCTGATGCCGGCGTCGACCGCGGGGATGTACTCCCGCGGGATCTTGCCGCCGACGATCTTGTCCTCGAACTCGTAGCCCGCGCCCGGCTCCTGCGGGTAGAGGTTGATGACGGCGTCGCCGTACTGGCCCGAGCCGCCGGTCTGACGCACGAACTTGCCCTGCACGCGCTCGACCGCGTTCGACACCGTCTCGCGGTACGCGACCTGCGGCCGGCCGACGTTCGCGTCGACCTTGAACTCGCGCAGCAGGCGGTCGACGATGATCTCGAGGTGCAGCTCGCCCATCCCGGCGATGAGCGTCTGCCCCGTCTCCTCGTCCGAGGACACGCGGAAGGTCGGATCCTCCTCGGCGAGTCGCTGCAGGCCCTGCGAGAGCTTGTCTTGGTCGCCCTTCGTCTTCGGCTCGATCGCCACCGAGATCACCGGGTCCGGGAAGCTCATCGACTCGAGCACGATCGGCGCCGAGTCGATCGCGAGGGTGTCGCCCGTCGTGGACTGCTTCAGCCCCACGCCGGCGGCGATCTCGCCCGCGCCGATCTCCTCGCGCTCCTCCCGATGGTTGGCGTGCATCTGGAGGATGCGGCCGATGCGCTCGGTCTTGCCGTTCGTGGTGTTGAGGACGCGGTCGCCCGCCTTGAGCTGGCCCGAGTAGACCCGGAAGTACGTCAGCTTGCCGACGTACGGGTCGGTCATGACCTTGAAGACGAGCGCCGAGAACGGCGCCTCGAGCGACGGGTCGCGGGTCGCCTCCGCCTCGCTCTTCGGGTCGGTGCCCTGCACCGGCGGCACGTCGAGCGGGCTCGGCAGATAGTCGACGACGGCGTCGAGCAGCGGCTGGACGCCCTTGTTCTTGAACGCCGAGCCGAGCAGCACCGGCGTGATCGCATCGGAGAGCGTGCCGGCGCGGAGCGCCCGCCGGATCATTTCCGGGGTGACGTTGGCCTCGTCCTCGAGGTAGGTCTCGGTGAGCTCGTCGTCGTGCTCGGCGATCGCGTCGATCAGCAGGTGGTGGTACTCCTCCGCCTGCTCGCGCAGCTCCGCCGGGATGTCAACGACGTCGAACTTCTGGCCCAGCTCGTCCTCGTACACGATCGCCTTCATCTCCACGAGGTCGACGACGCCGCGGTGGTGCTCCTCCTGGCCGATCGGCAACTGGATCGGCACCGGCGTGGCGCCGAGGCGCTCGCGCATGGACTGGACGGCCTTGAAGAAGTCGGCGCCGGTGCGGTCCATCTTGTTGATGAACGCAATGCGCGGCACTTCGTACCGGTCGGCCTGGCGCCACACGGTCTCGGACTGCGGCTGCACGCCCGCGACGGAGTCGAAGACGGCGATGGCGCCGTCGAGCACGCGCAGGCTCCGCTCGACCTCGACCGTAAAGTCCACGTGCCCGGGCGTATCGATAATGTTGATGCGATGGTCGCGCCACGTCGCGGTCGTCGCCGCCGACGTGATGGTGATGCCGCGCTCCTGCTCCTGCGCCATCCAGTCCATCGTCGCAGCGCCCTCGTGCACCTCGCCCAGCTTGTGGGTGCGGCCGGTGTAGTAGAGGATCCGCTCCGTCGTCGTGGTCTTGCCGGCGTCGATGTGCGCCATGATCCCGATGTTGCGGACACGGTCCAGCGCGACGCGTGTGACTGTAGTGCTCATTCAGTCCCTTACCAGCGGTAGTGGGCGAAAGCCTTGTTGGCCTGCGCCATCCGGTACATGTCGTCCTTCTTCTTGAACGCGCCGCCCTGCTGATTGATCGCGTCCATGATCTCGCCGGCGAGCTTCTGCTGCATGCCCTTCTCGCGGCGGTCGCGCGAGAACTGGACGAGCCAGCGGATCGCCAGGGTACGCGCGCGGCGCTGCGGCACCTCGACGGGAACCTGGTAGTTGGCGCCGCCGACGCGGCGCGACCGCACCTCGAGCACCGGCGTCACCGACTTCACGGCCGCCTCGAGCGCCTCGACGGGCGCCTTGCCCGTGCGCTCGGAGACGATCGCCAGCGCGTCGTAGACGAGCTTCTCGGCCACCGACTTCTTGCCGTCCAGCATCACCCGGTTGATGAACTGCTGGACGAGGCGCGAGCCGTGGACGGCGTCGGCCTCGGGCTGGCGCGGCGTGATCTCGGCGCGGCGCGGCACTAGTGGCTCTCCTGGTGACGGTTTCGCGTCTCTGGCGTGCGAGACGCAAGCAGCGCAAGGACGCAGGCCTCGTTCGGGCTGGATAGCCCGGACGAGGCTGAGGACGCCGCGATGCGCCGCGGATCGCGCGCCAGAGACGCACTAACTGTTGCCAGGAGGGCCACTTTCACGAACCCCTCTTGGCCCCGTACTTCGAGCGGCCCTGGCGCCGGTCGGCGACACCCGAGGTGTCGAGCCCGCCGCGGATGACCTTGTAGCGGAAGCCCGGGAGGTCCTTGACGCGACCACCGCGGATCAGCACAACGGAGTGCTCCTGCAAGTTGTGGCCCTCGCCGGGGATGTAGGCGCCGACCTCCATCTGGTTCGTCAGCCGGACGCGCGCGACCTTGCGCAGCGCCGAGTTCGGCTTCTTCGGCGTCGTCGTGTAGACGCGCGTGCAGACGCCTCGCTTCTGCGGCGCACCGCGAAGCGCGGGCGTCTTCGTCTTCGCCTTCGGCGCCTCGCGCCCCTTGCGCACGAGTTGATTGACGGTCGGCATGGAACTCCAGGAGAGAGGGCTTACACAACAAAGGTCGGCGGGCGCGAAAAACGCGCTGCCAACCGGGGCCGGACGATGGTAGCGAAGGGTCTCGGTGATCGCAAACGAGGCGGTAGATTTCGGCGCTTTTCAGGACTATCCGGAGGTACCGAAGGCGATTACAGTGCGACCGGCATTTCCGAGCGGCCATGATCACCTCGCTACTTGCTCTCGCCGTCGCGGCCGGCGCCCTGGCGCTGGTCGCCCTGATGTGGGTGCGGACGCGCCCCCAGCGGCCCGCGCCCAAGCCCGAGCTGACGGGCACGATCGAAGAGGTCAACGCCCGTATGGAGCGCCTGGCTGGCGACGTCGCGGACGCGATCGACCGCGCACGCGAGGAGAGCGCCCGCGCTCGCTCGCTCGGGACGCTCGCCGGCTCGATCGACCTCGACGAGGTGTTGACGCGCACGCTCGAGGCAGCGACGCAGTCCGCCGGAGCCGACGCGGCCATCGTCGCGGTCAAGGGCGTGCGCGGCGAGCCGGTCGTCGCCGGTCTCGGGATCGACGCGGAGACGGCGCCGGCGGTGGCGCCGCCCGACGGAAGCCATCCCCGGGCCGTGCGGCTCAGCTACGTCCACGACGCGGACGGCACGCAGCTGCACTCGGCGCTCGCCGTCCCGCTCGGCTCGGACGGCCAGGAGCTCGGGTACCTCGTCGTCTACTCCCGTGCGCGCGGGGAGGTGCTCGGCGAAGACACGCTGCGGCAGCTCGAGCAGCTCGCAGAGCGCGCCGGGCCGGCGATCGACAACGCCCGCCGCTTCCGCGAGGCGCGGCAGCTCGCGGACATGGACGCGCTGACCGGGCTCCACAACCGTCGCTACTTCCACGAGACCCTCTCGCGCGAGGTGTCCCGGGCGAATCGCTACGAACGCCAGCTGGCGCTGATGGTGCTCGACCTCGACGACTTCAAGGCGATCAACGACCGCATCGGCCACCTCGCGGGCGACGGTGTGCTCGCCGAGGCGGCGGAGCGCGTGCGGGACGTCGTCCGCTCGGCCGACGTCGCGTGCCGCGTCGGCGGTGACGAGTTCGCGATCATTCTCCCGGAGTCGACCGTCGAGGACGCCGAGGGCCTCTACCGCCGCCTGCAGTCGACGATGGCCACACGGCCGGTCGGCCAGGCGGAACGGCTCGAGATCTCGGCGGGGATCGCCGAGCTCCGGCCCGAGGACGACCCGGTCAGCTTCTTCGAGCGCGCCGACGAGGCGCTCTACGGCGCCAAGCGCTCGGGCAAGGCCAGGCTGAGCATCGCCGGCTCCGAGGCCGAGCCCCCGCCTCCGCCGCCGGCTACCTTTCCGCGGTCGGCGCCAGGTACGGCAGAAAACTCGTGAGCTCGACCGCGCCGATCGCCGGAAGGCGGTCGCGCGTGCAGCGCACCTGATCGAGCGCCGCGCGCTGACGGCGCACCGTCCAGTCGTGGTAGGCCTGAAGCCGTGAGGTCGCCCGGAGCGCGCGCAGGATTGCGGGTCGCGCCGCCTCGAGCGGCAGCGCGCCGAGCGGCTCGGCGTCGCCGAGCGGGCGCACCTGGAGCGGGCCCTCGGGCGACCACACGGTCGACCTGCGGCCGGTCGGCACGACGAACAGCCGCGCGGGCGCGACGCTTGCCAGCACGACGCCGCGACCGTTCGGCAGCCACGACGGCGCCGGTGAGATCTCGACCTCGCGAGCGAGCACGGGCGCATACGTGCCGTAGAACCGCTCGACCTCGGTCGCCGTGGGCGCCGGGGCCCGGAGGCGCGACTGCAGCGCGGCGCGACGGACCTCGTCGGCGAGGACGCCGCGGGCGACACCGA
Source organism: uncultured Gaiellaceae bacterium (assembly GCA_963733065.1). Classification (GTDB taxonomy): domain Bacteria; phylum Actinomycetota; class Thermoleophilia; order Gaiellales; family Gaiellaceae; genus CAVTBT01. The sequence goes on along the minus strand of CAVTBT010000002.1, from coordinate 76,434 downwards.
CCGTCGCACGGTTGCGGGTCAGAGCCGCGAGGTAGGCGCCGCGGCCGCCGCGGAAGCGCTCGCGGACGACGGCGCGCTCGGCGGCGAGCACGTCCGCCCCGCTCGCGGCCGCGAACCGGCTTTCGACGAGCCGCCCGTACAGCGACGAGAGCGCCAGCTCGGCATCGCCGGTGACCCTCGCGAGCTCGCCGATCTGGTTCGTCGTCACCGCTGCGTCGCCGAGCATGCAGCGCGTGCCGGTCGGCAGGTCGATCTGGCCTGCACGGAGATCAGGGTCGAACTCCGAGCCGAGCGTCCCCGGCGCATCGCACAGCGACCGATGTCGCGCCCACAACCAGGCGCAGGCGGCGGCGCCCTTGTCCGGATCGGCGCCGTCGGCGTTGTACGTCCCCCACCCCCAGGACCAGACATGTGCGAGTCGGAGCTCGCGAGCGACCTGCTCCGCCGCCAGCGCCTGCCATTTCGCGACCTCGAACCAGCTCGTGGCCGGCTGCAGCCCTTCCCGGCCGCCGGCGCCGCGTCTCGTCTGAAACGCGAGGACGATGCCGACCCGGGACGCCGGCACGTTGATCGCGAACAGCTTGGACGCGGACCCGCGCATCGACGTCCGCATGCGGCGATTGCCGAGCACCGCGCCGGCCCTCGAGACGGCCGCCGCGGAGAAGTACTTCTCGAGCACGAGGTCGGAGACCTGGGCCACGTCTCGCCACCACTGCGCCGCTTCGCCGCCGGTGAACGGGTCGCTCGAGAGCAGGAGCGCCGGCCGCGCGCCCTTCGCCGCGAGCAGCCGTGACCACTGCAGCACGTTCGCGCGGTAACGCGCATTCGTTGCCGTCCACGGCGTCGTCAGGTGCGCGCCGAACAGCTCGTTCATGGCGATGACCGGGGTGTCGCAGCCCGCAGCCCGCACGGCGAACTCGAACAGCCGCTGCGCGCGCTCGGGCAGGAGGTCGGGATCGGCCGGGACGGACGGCGTGCCGACGCGCCGGTTCAGGTACATGTCCCAGAAGACCGTGCCCGCCCCGGCTTCCCGCATCGCCACCGAGTAGCCGCCCGCACCGGTCGTCGCGACGATCACGCCCGGCTTCGCGAAGACCTCCTGCAGCTCCGGCGTGCCGAAGTCGATCCAGAGCGGTCTCGCCTCGGGCAGCGAGCACGGCGCGGCTCCGGCCTGCCCGGGCAGCGCGAGTGCCGCGAGAACGGCTGCCAAGACGAGGACGACCCGCATCGAGAGCCCTAGAGGTACCAGAAGGGCCGGAGCGTCCGCCCCGGCCCTTTCAGGTCCGCTCGCGTAGGTTCTCTTTCCGGCGAAGCCGGAAAGTGCCTAGTCGTCGAGCGGCGTGTCGACCTCCGGCACCTCTTCGGCCTCGCCGGCGTCGTGCGACGAGGTCTCGTCGGCACCGGGCTGGCCGCCGAAGGTGAGCCCCAGCGCGTCGAGGTCGATCCCGTCGCCGTCGCCGGCGCCGATCTCCTCGAGCGCCGCCAGCAGCTCGGCCTCGGTCTCGGGCCGTGTGTACGCGGCCACCGGCACGGCCTCCGACGGGCCGATCTCGATGCCGCGATACCGCTTCAGGCCGGTCGCGGCCGGGATCAGCTTGCCGATGATCACGTTCTCCTTGAGGCCGAGCAGGTGGTCGACCTTGCCCTCGATCGACGCGTCGGTCAGCACCTTGGTGGTCTCCTGGAAGGAGGCGGCCGAGAGGAACGACTCGGTGGCGAGCGACGCCTTCGTGATGCCGAGGATGAGCGGCTCGTAGGTCGCCTGCTCCTTCTTGGCCTTCTTGACGCGGACGTTCTCCTTCTCGAGCGTGACGCGATCGACGAGCTGCCCGGGCAGCAGGTCGGTCTCGGCGGCGTTCTCGACCCGGACCTTCTTCAGCATCTGCCGGACGATGAGCTCGATGTGCTTGTCGTGGATGTCCACGCCCTGCGAGCGGTAGACCTTCTGCACCTCACCGACGAGATAGAGCTCGGTCGGCGTTGAGCCCTTCAGCAGCAGCAGCTCGGACGGGTTCAGCGAGCCCTCGTGCAGCGGGTCGCCGGCCTCGACCGTCTGGCCGGCCGCGACGAGCAGCCTCGTGCGGCGCGGCAGCTGGTACTCCTTGTTCGGAACCGGCTCGCCGTCCTCCCCGAGTGCGTCGGGCACGACCGTGACCTTCGGCCCGCGGCCCGGCTCCTCCTCGATCTCGACGCGGCCCGCCACCTCGGCGAGCTGGGCGGCGCCCTTCGGGTTCCGCGCCTCGAAGATCTCGACGACGCGAGGCAGGCCGTGCGTGATGTCCGCGCCGGCCACGCCGCCCGTGTGGAACGTCCGCATCGTCAGCTGCGTGCCAGGCTCGCCGATCGACTGCGCGGCGATGATGCCCACCGCGTCGCCGATCTCGCAGAGCTCACCGGTCGCGAGGAACGTGCCGTAGCACGCCTGGCACACCCCGGTGTCGGCGCGGCACTTGAGCACCGACCGCACCGGCAGGGTGAAGTCCTCGGCCCCCTCCTCGAACGCGTCCGCGATCTCCTTGAGCCGCGGCATGGTGACCTCCTCGCCCTTCGTGGCGAGAACGGTCTTGCCCGGCTTGCCGTCCTTGAGCGGCTTGTGCACGTCGGTGGCGACGATCCTGCCGGTGACGCTCTTGTTCAGGCCGTCCGGCCCGATGAGCGGCAGCGCCACATGATCCTCGGTTCCGCAGTCCTCCTCGCGGATGATCACGTCCTGCGACACGTCCACCAGCCGCCGCGTCAGGTAGCCCGAGTCGGCGGTGCGCAGGGCCGTGTCGGCGAGGCCCTTGCGGGCACCGTGGGTCGAGATGAAGTACTCGAGCACCGACAGGCCCTCCATGAAGTTGGCCTTGATCGGGCGCTCGATGATCTCACCCTTCGGATTCGCCATGAGGCCGCGCATGCCGGCGAGCTGCCGCAGCTGGTTGAACGAGCCGCGGGCCCCCGAGTTGGCCATCATGTAGATCGGGTTGAGCTCGTGCAGGTTGGCGCGCATCTCCTCGGCGACCGCGTCGGTGGCCTCCGTCCAGACGGCGACGATCTGCTCCTTGCGCTCGTTGTCGGTGATCAGGCCGCGCTCGTACTGCGCCATGATGCGGGCGACCCGCTCCTCGTAGCCGGCGAGCACTTCCTCCTTCGTCGGCGGGATGACGATGTCGTTCTTCGAGATCGTGATCCCGGCCTGCGTGGCGTAGCGGAACGCGAGGCCCTTGATCGTGTCGAGCACCGACGCGACGGCGTGCGCGCCGTAGCGGTCGACGAGCTCGGCGATGAGGATGTCCAGCTCCCGCTTGGAGAGCGTGCGGTTGACGAAGTCGCCGCCGACCTCGACGTGGCGTGCAGCGTCACCGAGCGCACGGTCGACCTCGGCCGTGAGCACGACCCGTCCGGGCGTCGTGACGATGAGCTCGCCGTGCCAGCGGAACTCGACCGGCTCCTGCAGGTGCACCTGGCCGGACTCGAGGGCGAACTCGGCCTCCTCCTCCGACCGGAAGCGCTTGAGGCCCTTCTTCTTGAGTTCCTTCGCGACCTCCTCGGCCGTCTTGCCGACGAGGTCGTGCTCGCAGTAGGTCAGGAAGTACGAGCCGAGCACCATGTCCTGCGTCGGCGTCGCGAGCGGCTTGCCGTTTGCGGGCGAGAGGATGTTGTTCGAGGACAGCATCAGGATGCGGGCCTCCGCCTGCGCCTCCGCCGACAGCGGGAGGTGCACGGCCATCTGGTCACCGTCGAAGTCGGCGTTGAAGGCGTGGCAAACGAGCGGATGCACCTGGATCGCCTTGCCCTCGACGAGCACCGGCTCGAACGCCTGGATGCCGAGGCGGTGCAGCGTCGGCGCCCTGTTCAGCAGCACCGGATGCTCCGCGATGACCTCCTCGAGCACGTCCCAGACCTCGGGCACCATCGACTCGACGTACTTCTTGGCCGCCTTGATGTTCTGCACGGACTTCCGCTCGACGAGCCGGCTCATGATGAACGGCTTGAAGAGCTCGAGGGCCATCAGCTTCGGCAGGCCGCACTGGTGCAGCTTCAGGTTCGGGCCGGCCACGATCACCGAGCGGCCCGAGTAGTCGACGCGCTTGCCGAGCAGGTTCTGGCGGAACCGGCCCTGCTTGCCCTTGAGCATGTCGGACAGGGACTTCAGCGGCCGGTTGCCCGGGCCGGTGACGGCGCGGCCGCGGCGGCCGTTGTCGAACAGCGCGTCGACGGCCTCCTGCAGCATGCGCTTCTCGTTGTTGACGATGATCTCAGGCGCGCCGAGGTCGAGGAGCCGCTTGAGGCGGTTGTTCCTGTTGATGACGCGGCGGTAGAGGTCGTTGAGGTCGCTGGTGGCGAAGCGGCCGCCGTCCAGCTGCACCATCGGCCGCAGCTCCGGCGGGATCACCGGAATCGCCTCGAGAATCATCCAGTCGGGCTTGTTCTCCGAGGTGATGAAGGCGTTGACCACCTTCAGTCGTTTGATCGCGCGCTGCTGCTTCTGACCCTTCGACGTCTTGATCGTGTCGCGGAGGCTGCGCGCCTCCTCGGTCAGGTCGAGATCCCGGAGCAGGTCGCGGATCGCCTCCGCTCCCATGCCGCCGCGGAAGTAGACGCCGAAGCCGTACGGCGAGCCGAAACGGTCCTTGAGCTCGCGGAACAGCTGCTCGTCGTTCTCGATCGTCTTCGGCTCGAGCGAGCGGAAGAGCTCCCACGTCCGCTCCAGCCGACGGACGCTCTCGACCGACGCCTCGCGGGCGTCCTCGCGGCGGGACTCGATGTCCGCGTACATCTCGCGCACCTTGAGCGCCCACTGCGCGATCGTGTCCAGGTCGTCCTTGCGGGTGCCTTCGACGAGGCAGAGGTCGTACGCGAGCTCGCGCACCGCGGCCGGCTCGGTGCCGGGCTCCGCGGCCGCCAGCACGTCGGCGAGCAGGCCGTTCCCCACCTCGCGCGCCTTCTCCAGGTTCTTGGCATCGACGGACGCCACGAGCTCGGCGTCCTCGCCGCTCAGCTCCGCGCCGCCGATGAGTGCCTCTTGCACCTTGTTGAGCCGCTTCGTCAGCGCGCCCTTCTTCGAGCCGGACGCCTTGTCGATCTCGTTGCGCAGCGGGTCGAGCGCCTCGAAAATCTGCTGCGCGCCGGTCGCGACGCTCTCGAGCTCGCGCGGGGCGAGCTTCCGGTCGTCACGGGTCGCCGTCTGGCGGACGAGCTCGCGGATCTTCTTCGAGTCCTCGGTCGAGATCGAGCCGGCCAGCTCGCCGAAGATGCCCGAGCCGAGCTCGCGCACCTCCTCGAGCGTCGGAAAGGCCTGCTCCTCGGCCCAGTTCGACAGGCCGCGCGCCCAGAAGTCGTCGTCCTCGTCGAAGTTGCGCGTCGCGCCCTTCGCGAAGTGCTCGCGGCGCCGCTTGAGCCGGTCCTCGAGGCCGGCAAGTGCCTCGTCGCGGTCGACGTAGATGCGCTCGGACTCGCCCTTGACCTTGTCCTCGAGGTCGTTGAGATCGGCGGCCCGCTTTTCGTTGTCGACACCCGTGACGATCGAGGCGGCGAAGTAGAGCACCTTCTCGAGCTCGCGCGGAGCGATGTCGAGCAGGTAGCCGATGCGGCTCGGGACGCCCTTGAAGAACCAGATGTGCGAGACGGGAGCGGCGAGATCGATGTGGCCCATGCGCTCGCGCCGCACCTTCTGCCGCGTCACCTCGACGCCGCAGCGCTCGCAGATGATGCCCTTGTAGCGGACGCGCTTGTACTTGCCGCAGTAGCACTCCCAGTCCTTCGTCGGACCGAAGATGCGCTCGCAGAAGAGGCCGTCGCGCTCCGGCTTGAGCGTGCGGTAGTTGATGGTCTCCGGCTTCGTGACCTCGCCGGACGACCAGTCACGGATCTGCTTGCTCGACGCGAGCCCGATCCGGATTGCGTCGAATTCGTTGATGTCGATCACGTAGAAAGCGCCTCTTTTCCTTCAGTCAGTTCTCTGGTCGTCTCGAATCAGTCGTCGAGCTCGAGGTCGGCCACTTCCTCGGCGAGCGGGCCGGCCTGCTCCTTGGCCTCTTCCTCCGCCGTTTCCGCCGGGGTCAGCTCCACGTCGGCGAGGTCGTCGAGCTCCTCGTCGGCGGCGAGCAGCAGCTCGCCCTCCTGGTCGACGCGGTCCTGGCCCCCCTCGACCTCCTCGGCCGTGGGCTGGCGCGCGGCCGCGCGCAGGTTGCCGGGCGAGAGGTCGATGCCGAGCTCCTCCGCCGCGCGGAGCAGCTCGTCGTCCTCCTCCCGCACCTCGACCTCGCGGCCCTCGTCGGAGAGCACGTGCACGTCGAGTGCGAGCGACTGCATCTCCTTGAGCAGCACCTTGAAGGACTCGGGGATCGACGGCTCGGCGATGTTCTCGCCCTTGACGATCGCCTCGTACGCCTTGACGCGCCCGATCGTGTCGTCGGACTTGATCGTGAGCATCTCCTGCAGCGTGTAGGCGGCGCCGTACGCCTCGAGTGCCCAGACCTCCATCTCGCCGAAGCGCTGGCCGCCGAACTGCGCCTTGCCGCCGAGCGGCTGCTGCGTGACGAGCGAGTAGGGGCCGGTCGAGCGCGCGTGGATCTTGTCGTCCACGAGGTGCAGCAGCTTCAGGATGTACATGAAGCCGACGGTGACCTTCTGCTCGAACGGCGCACCGGTCTTGCCGTTGAAGAGACGCACCTTGCCGGAGGCCTTGCGGCCGGCCGGGCGCGACTCGTCGACGTTGATCGAGATCGCGGTGTTGTTCTGCTTCGTCCATGCGACGAGCGCGTCGTCGACGTCGGTCTCGGTCGCACCGTCGAAGACGGGCGTCGCCACCGGCACCGGGTTCGGCGCGTTGATCGGCGCGCGCGGGTTCACGCGGGAGCCATTCGTCTCGTCGGAGAAGACGCCGTGCGCCGCCGCCCAGCCGAGGTGCGTCTCGAGGATCTGGCCGATGTTCATCCTGCTCGGCACGCCGAGCGGGTTGAGCACGACGTCGACCGGCCGCCCGTCCTCGAGGAACGGCATGTCCTCCTCGGGCACGATCTTCGAGATCACGCCCTTGTTGCCGTGGCGGCCGGCGAGCTTGTCGCCCTCGGCGATCTTGCGCTTCTTCGCCACGTAGACGCGGACTAGCTCGTTCACGCCGGGTGACAGGTCGTCGCCGTTGTCGCGCGCGAACGTCTTGACGCCGATGACCTTGCCGCCCTCGCCGTGAGGCACCTTGAGGGACGTGTCGCGGACCTCGCGCGCCTTCTCCTTGAAGATCGCGCGGATCAGCTTCTCCTCGGCGGTGAGCTCGGTCTCGCCCTTCGGCGTGACCTTGCCGACGAGGAGGTCGCCGGAGCCGACCTCGGCGCCGATGCGGACGACACCGCGGTCGTCGAGGTTCGCGAGCGACTCCTCCGAGCGGTTCGGGATGTCGCGCGTGATCTCCTCGTCGCCGAGCTTCGTCGAGCGGGCGTCGATCTCGTACTCGTGGATGTGGATCGAGCTGAGGACGTCCTCCTTGACGAGGCGCTCGCTCAGCACGATCGCGTCCTCGAAGTTGTAGCCCTCGAACGGCATGAACGCGACGAGCAGGTTGGCGCCGAGCGCGAGCTCGCCGCCGTCCGTGGACGACCCGTCCGCGAGCACCTGGCCCTTCCGCACCTTGTCGCCGAGCTTCACGGTCGGCTTCTGGTGGATGAGCGTGCCCTGGTTCGAGCGCATGAACTTCGTGAGCGGGTACTCCTCGCGGGAGCCGCGGCCCTCGACGACGATGTGCTCGGCGTCGACATCAGCGACCGAGCCCTCGGTGCGCGAGAGCACCACGTCGCCGGTGTCGATCGCCGCGCGGTACTCGATGCCCGTGCCGACGAGCGGCGCCTGCGGGATCATCAGCGGGACGGCCTGCTTCTGCATGTTCGCGCCCATGAGCGCGCGGTTGGCGTCGTTGTGCTCGAGGAATGGGATCAGGGCCGTCGCCACCGACACGATCTGGGCCGGCGCAACGTCCATGTACTCGATGTCCTTGGGCGCGGCCGTCACGGCCTCGCCCTCCTTCGAGCGGCAGAGCACCTGCTCGTGGAGGAACTTGCCAGTCTTCTCGTCGACCGGCTCGGACGCCTGCGCGATCGTGAACAGGGCCTCCTCTGCAGCGTCGAGATAGATGATCTCGTCGGTGACCTTGCCGTTCTTGACAACGCGGTACGGCGTCTGGATGAAGCCGAACTCGCTGACCGTCGCCATAGACGCGAGCGAGCCGATCAGGCCGATGTTCGGGCCCTCGGGCGTCTCGATCGGGCACATGCGGCCGTAGTGCGTCGGGTGCACGTCGCGCACCTCGATCGGCGCCCGCTCACGGGTGAGGCCCCCGGCGCCGAGCGCGGAGAGCCGCCGCCGGTGCGTCAGCCCGGAGAGCGAGTTCGTCTGGTCCATGAACTGCGACAGCTGCGAGGAGCCGAAGAACTCCTTGAGCGCCGCCACGACGGGCCGGATGTTGATGATCGTCTGCGGCGTGATCGTGTCGACGTCCTCGGTCGTCATGCGCTCGCGAACGACGCGCTCCATGCGGTAGAGGCCGACGCGGAACGCCTCCTGGATCAGCTCGCCGGTCGTGCGCAGGCGGCGGTTGCCGAAGTGCTCGTACTCGTCGAGCTCTCCGCGGATCGGGTCGCGGTTGAGCTGGATCGCATCGGCCGCGAAGTCCTTCGACTCCGGATCGACGCCGAGCCGCGTCGGCATGTCGACCAGCCGGCGCACGAGCGCGAGGATGTCCTCGGTCGTGAGCACGCGCACGTCCTCCGGCACGCCGACGCCGAGCCGCTGGTTCAGCTTGTAGCGGCCGACCTTCGTGAGGTCGTAGCGCTTGGGGTCGAAGAAGAGCGCGCGCAGGAGGTTGCGTGCGTTGTCGAGCGTGGGCGGCTCGCCCGGCCGCTGCTTCTTGAAGACCTCGATCAGGGCCTCCTCCTCGCGGGTGGAGGCGTCCTTGTCCAGCGTGTTCTGGATGAAGAGCGAGTTGCCGAAGAGCTCGAGGATCTTCTCGTTCGAGCTCGTGTCGAGCTGGAACCCGGTGGTCGGGTCCTCCGCCGGCAACGCGCGCAGGAGCGTCGTGATCGGCAGCTTGCGCTTGCGGTCGATGCGGGCGTAGACGATGCCCTTCTTGTCGATCTCGAGCTCGAGCCACGAGCCGCGGGACGGCATCAGGTTCGCGGTGAAGACCTGCTTGGTCGGGTCCTTGGGCTCCATCAGGTAGGCGCCCGGCGAACGCACGAGCTGCGTCACGATCACGCGCTCGGTGCCGTTGATGATGAACGTGCCCCACTCCGTCATCATCGGAAAGTCGCCCATGAAGACCCGCTGCTCGCGGATCTCGCCCGTCTCCTTGTTGACGAAGCGGACGGTCATGGAGAGCGGGGCCTGGTAGGTCAGGTCCTTCTCGCGGCACTCCTGGATGGTGAACTGGGGGTCACCGAACTCGAACTCGCCGAACTCCACGGCGAGCGTGCCGGTGTAGTCCTCGATCGGCGAGATGTCGTCGATCGTCTCGCGCAGGCCCTCCGACTTGAACCAGTCGAACGAGGCCTTCTGGATGTCGATCAGGTTGGGGAGGTCGAGGACGTGCTTCAGACGTGAAAAGCTCTTACGCGCGCGCGGCGCGACAGCTGTGCTGCTCAAATGCGACAGCCTCCCTTAACGGCGTGCAGATAGATCTGAGATCGGGCAGGACGAAACCGGCGGAACGTCGGCGCAACCCTGAAGGGTAGCGGACAGACCCACCCCTCCGCAAGCGCGGGCTGCGGCGGGGTGGCCGCGTGGGACAAAGTGTAGCGAAGGCGGGCGAAAAGATGAACGAGGCCGCGCGGTGCCCGGCCTCGTTCGGCGCCTACTTGAGCTCGACGCTGGCGCCGGCCTCCTCGAGCTGGGCCTTGATCGAGTCGGCCTCCTCCTTGGCCGCGCCCTCCTTGACGGCGTTCGGGGCGCCGTCGACGAGGTCCTTCGCCTCCTTGAGCCCGAGCCCGGTCACGGCGCGGACGACCTTGATCACCTGGATCTTCTTGTCCCCGGCGCCGGTGAGCACGACGTCGAACGCCGTCTGCTCCTCTGCTGCCGCGGCGCCGTCGCCACCCGCCGGAGCAGCGGCCGCAGCCACGGCTACGGGAGCGGCGGCGGTGATGCCCCATTCGTCCTCGATCTTCTTCTTCAGCTCGACGAGCTCGAGCACGGTCATGCTCCCGAGCCCCTCGAAGATGGTGTCAACAGCGGAAGCCGCCATGCCTACTCCTCCTCCTGTGTCGTGTCCGGTTCGGCAGCCTGCGGCTGCGAGACAGAGTCCTCTGCGACGTCCGGTGTCGGCTCGTCGGTCGTGTCATCGGCGTTCGTGTCTTCGTCGGTCGTAGCGGCCTGAGCCTCGGGCACCTCGGTCTCGGCCTCGGCCTCGGCCTCGGGCTCGGCCTCGTCGGCCGGCGGTACCTGCGTCTCGACCTCGGCCGCTGCGGCGGCCGCCTCGACCCCCGAGGTATCGCCCTGCTCCTCGAGCTGCGCGATCCGCGCGTCGATCAGGCCGACCAGGTCGCGCAAAGGCGCGCTGAACAGCCCGACGATCGTCGTCAGCGGCGCCGTCACCGCGCCGAGCACCTGCGCGCGCACGACATCGACCGGCGGCAGCTTGGCCAGCTCCTCGATCTGCTCGGCCGAGATCGTCACGCCCTGCATCACGCCGCCCCGCACCTCGAGCACGTGCGTCTCCCGGGCGGTGTCGGCCAGCGCCTTCGCGACCGCGACGGGATCGCCGTCCGCCTCGAGGAATGCGATCGCCGTCGGCCCTTCGAGGAGCGCCAGCAACGAGTCGGCGCCGGCTGCCTCGGCAGCCCGGCGCGTGAGCGTGTTCTTCACCACCGAGAAGCGGGCGCCCGCGGCGATCATCTTCGTGCGCAGCTCGTCGATCTCGGAGTTCGTCAATCCGCGGTAGTCCGCGACGAGCAGCGTCTCCGAGGTGCGCAAACGCTCGGTCAGCTCGGCGACAACGCGCTCCTTGTCATCCTTGTGCATGTCGTAGTCCCTCCGGAAATGACGAGGCCCGCCGACGAGGCGGGCCGAGAGCGCAGCGCGAGCTGCGTGCCGACCGCCTCGGCCGGTCCTACGCCTCGCGGCTGCCGGCTGTCTCTGGCGACGGGTCGAGTCGTGTCTCGCTAGACGGTAGCAGCCTCCGTCGCCGCCTCCGCGGGCGCGCCGTCGAGCTCCTCGACGATGCCCCGCGTCCTCGCCGGGTCGATCTTCACGCCCGGTCCCATGGTGCTCGTGAGCGTGACGCCCCTGATGTAGCGGCCCTTCGCGGCGGCCGGCTTCGCGCGCACGATCTCCTCGACGAGGGCGGCGTAGTTCTCCACGAGCTGCCGCTCGCCGAAGCTCTTCTTGCCGATTGAGACGTGGACGTTGGCGCCGCGGTCGGTGCGGTACTCGAGCTTGCCCGCCTTCGCATCTCCGACCGCCTTGCCGACGTCGAACGTCACCGTTCCCGTCTTCGGGTTCGGCATCAGGCCGCGCGGCCCGAGAATCCGGCCGAGCTTGCCGACGTTGCCCATCTGGTCGGGCGTCGCGATCGCGACGTCGAACTCCGTGAAGCCGCCCTCGATCTTGGCGGCGAGGTCGGCCGAGCCGACCACGTCTGCCCCGGCCTCCTCGGCCTCGCGGGCCTTGTCGCCCTCGGCGAAGACCGCGACGCGCACGGACCGGCCGGTGCCGTGCGGCAGCATCAGCGTGCCGCGCAGCTGCTGGTCGGCATGTCGGACGTTGAGGCCGAGTCGGAAGTGCACCTCGACCGTCTCGTCGAACTTCGCGGCGCCGAACTCCTTGAGCATGCGGACGGCCTCGACCGGCGAGTAGACGCTCTCGCGGTCGACGCGTCCACGGGCCTCCCGGTAGCGCTTGCCGTGGGCCGCCACTAGCGGTCTCCTCGCGCACAGATCGTGCTCGATGGCCGCGAAACGCAAGCCAGGCTAGGACGCAGGGAGCGTTCGTAGCCGAAGGCTACGGGCGCGACCGAGGACGACGCATGGCGCCGCGTTGCAGCGAGCCAGCGAGTGCGAGATGTGCGCGAGGCGACCGCCATTAGCGCTCGACCTCCACACCCATCGAGCGGGCCGTCCCCGCGATGACCAGCATCGCCTGGTCGACGTCGCGGGCGTTCAGGTCGGGCAGCTTCGTCTCGGCGATCGAGCGCAGCTGCTCGCGCGTGAGCCGGCCGACCTTCGTGCGGTTGGGCTCGGCGGACCCGGACTCCAGGCCGAGCACCTCTTTGATCAGCACGGCGGCGGGCGGCGTCTTCGTGATGAACGTGAAGGACCGGTCCTCGAAGACCGTGATCTCCACGGGGGTGATGCGGCCGTTCTCCTGCGCGGTCTGTGCGTTGAACGCCTTGCAGAACTCCATGATGTTGACGCCGTGCTGGCCGAGCGCCGGGCCCACGGGCGGCGCCGGGTTGGCCTGGCCGCCGGGAATCTGCAGCTTGATGAGGGTGAGAACCTTCTTCGCCATTCCGTTCCTCAGTCGATCTTCTTGACCTGGTCGAAACCGAGCTCGACCGGCACCTGGCGCTCGAAGATGTCGACGAGCACCTTGAGCTTCTGGGCGTCGGCGTTCACGTCGACGATCTCCCCGTCGAAGTCCGAGAGCGGGCCGGACGTCACCTTCACGGACTCGCCCAGCGAGAACTCGACCTGCGCCTTCTGTGCGGGCGCGCCGGCAACCGCGCCGGTGTGGAGGATGCGGTCGACCTCCGACTGCGCGAGCGGCACGGGCTTCGCGCCGGCGCCGACGAACCCCGTCACGCCGGGCGTGTTCTTCACGACCGACCAGGCCTCGTCGTTCAGGTCCATGTTCACGAGGACGTAGCCGGGCAGCACGCGCTTCTCCGTCTGCACCTTCTGGCCGTCCTTCGTCTCGATCACCTGCTCGGTCGGGACGACGACGCGCCGGAACCGCGGCGCCTGGTTCATCGAGACGATCCGGTGCTCGAGGTTGGCCTTCACCTTGTTCTCGTGCCCGGAGTAGGTGTTGATGACGTACCACTGGAACATCGCGTCAGCTCGCTCGCTCTAGATGAAGATGTCCTGGACGAGGCGTCTCAGGACCTGGTCGATGCCCCACAGGTACGCGCCCACGATGGCGCAGGCGATGATCACGACGACCGTACCCTGCAGCACCTGCGCGCGGTTCGGCCATTCGACCTTGCGGAGCTCGGCGTACGACTCACGGAGGAACGTGCCGCGCCGGCGACCGACGTGTGTCTCGGCGTGCGCCTCGACGGGGCCCCCGGCCGGGACGGGAGTGCCCTGGACGCGCGACCGCGAGACCTGCGCGGACGCATCGTCCCCGGCCGCGCGACGGGCGTCGCGGCGTTGCCTGCGGGTCTCCTTGGCCATGGGTTAGCGCGTCTCCCGATGGAGCGTATGCGACGCACACCAACGACAGTACTTGCGGAACTCGACCCGGTCGGGCGTGTTCCGCTTCGACTTCTGCGATTGGTAGTTGCGCCGCTTGCACTCCGTGCAGGCGAGCGTGATCGCGACTCGGACTCCGGATGCCATTCTGCTCTGGGTGCGCTCTGGGTCTAGTTCGGGACGTGCGGTGCGAGTAGCGGCGGCAGGACTCGAACCTGCGACACGCGGATTATGATTCCGCTGCTCTAACCAACTGAGCTACGCCGCCGCGCGGGCTCGCAGTCTAGCAGGAGCCTTTCGAGCCGTATCCGGCGCGCCTCGGCCGGCGACCGCCCGTCACAACGAACGGGAGGCGAACGGTCACTCCATCAGGGTCGCGGCAGCGGGCTCGTCCGCCAGGGGCAGGTCGTCCCAGTGCGACGCCACGAGGGTCCCGGCCTCGGGCAGGCGCGTCAGACCCAGCGCGAGCCGTGCGAGCTCGGAGCTCGTCGCGGCGAAGACGTCGCGCTCGAGCGAGTACACGGGCGTGAAGTCCACGGCGCCGTTCAGCTCCAGCACCGTCCACCCATCGCCGAGCGGCAGCAGGTCGACGCCGACGAGATCGGTTCCGGCCGCCGAGGCCGCGGACAGAGCGAGCAGCCGCGCCTCGGCCGGAGGCGAGGCGGGCACGCGCCGAGCGCCGAGCGCGACGTTCGTGCGCCACTCGCCCGGTTGCGACACGCGTTCGGCGGCCCCGACGACTGCGCCGCCGGCGACGACGACGCGGAGGTCGAAGCCGCGCGGCTCGACGAGCTCCTGGACGAGCGCCCCGTGGCGGCGGAACCAGCGTTCCGCGTCGAGCGAGCCCAGGTGGCGCGCCAGGGTATCGGCGTCGTCGCAGCGCACGACGTCTCTCCCCCAGCTGCCGAAGCGCGGCTTCACCACCACCGGCCCATCGAACACCGGCGGCGGTGACGAGGCGACGACGAGTCGAGTGCGCGGGTGCGGGAGACCCGCGCCGTGGAGCAGCCTGGCCGTGAGCAGCTTGTCGTGGGCCGCGAGCAGCCCGCTCGGGCCGTTCAGGACGCGGACGCCCGCCGCCGCGAGCTCGCCGAGGGTCCACAGTCCCTCGTCGACCCCGTCGAGCGTGGGCAGCACGTCGAGGCGGCCGAGCGCCACGTCGCCGGGGCCGAGCTGCTCGAGCGCCGCTTCCGGCGTCAGCAGGCTCCACTCGATCCCGCGGACGGGCGGCGCGTCGGCGAGGCGGGCATTCGTCTCGGTCCGGCGCTGGGCGATGACGGCGAAGTGCATACGTGCGTAGCGTGGCTGATGGAAGCCCGCTGGGCAAGACCATTCACCACCTTCGCACCACGGGATAACGGGGCCGGTGCGACGGCCGACGCCCACCCTAGGATCCCCGACCGTGTTCCGGATCCCACCGCACCGTGGCGGGTGGCTCGAGGTCGTCTGCGGCCCGATGTTCAGCGGCAAGAGCGAGGAGATGATCCGCCGCCTGCGACGCGCCGAGATCGCCGGGCAGCGAGTCGTCATCTTCAAGCCTCGCATCGACGACAGATACGACGCCGCGGACGTCGTCAGTCACGCGGGCATTCGGATGCGCGGCGTCGCCGTCGGCTCGGTGGCCGAGCTCGCCGCCCGTGCGGCCGGCTACGAGGTTGTCGGGGTCGACGAGGTGCAGTTCTTCGAGCCGTCGATCGTCGAGACTGCCCTGTCGCTGGCCGAGAGCGGCGTGCGCGTCGTCGCCGCCGGCCTCGACCAGGACTTCCGCCGCGAGCCGTTCGGGCCTATCCCGCTCCTGCTCGCGCACGCCGAGTTCGTCGACAAGCTCCAGGCCGTCTGTCATCGCTGCGGCGGCCCGGCAACGACCACGCAGCGGCTCGTCGACGGCCGGCCCGCGCCGTACTCCGGCGACACGGTCGTGATCGGCGCGGCCGAGCAGTACGAGGCGCGCTGCCGCGGCTGCCACGAAGCGGACGCGGACGCCGACGCCGCCGCCGTTGCGGCGTGACCTCGTGCGGAGGGCCATCTTCACGGCCAGGGTTCGGGGAACGGCACCGCTCGCGAGCGAATGAGCGGCGCGCTGCAGCATCGAGTGCTCGAGGCGCTCGAGTCGGCCCGCAACTACAACGCCTGGATCGCTTCGCTGGCCCTGCCCTACCTCGGAGACGATCCCATCGAGGTGGGCAGTGGGCTGACCTGTCCGGACTCGTCGGCATGACGCCGCCGTCCGGGGCCGTTGCCGCAGCAACGGCCCCGGACGAGCTCCGTCTCGACGGTTACGTGAGGTCGTTCGCTCGCAGGAACGAGCCCGCCACGCTGGCGGCGGATTTCTTGTCGACCGCCACGGCCTTGTTCATGGCGATCTGCGCGCGCAGGGTCAGCAACCGCGTGACGCTGTTGATGGTCGAGGTGAAGCGAGAGCCGTACTGCGACACGAGACGCCGGTCGAGCACCGGAGCGACGTGCTGGAAGCCGAACATGTTCCGGGGCTCCCGGAGCACGACGTACTTCGTCGAGATCAGCTGCGGATCGGTCGTGAAGATGGCCGCAGCCTCGATCTGGCCGCGGTCGAGCAGCGTGTAGGCGCTGATCCCGGCGAGCGGCTCGAATTCGACGTTCCGCACGCCGTACCGACTGGCGAGCTGCGGCAGCCACCGGGTCTCGAACTCCGGGAAGCCCGCCAGCGTCAGGTCGGGCACCTTGCGCAGGTCGCCGACGGTCCGCAGGCCCAACCGGTTCGCCGTCGTCCGCAGCACCGCGATGGCGTCGCGATCCTGGAACGGCGTCTGCCTGAGCAGCGTCTGCCCCCGGCGCTCGTACAGCTGCTTCGCGAGGCCGTAGGTCCCGAGCGCCGTCCGCGGCAGCGTCTTCCGCTTGAACGTCACCGACAGCATGATTCCTGTGTACTCGGGGTACAGCGTCACGCGCCCGCTGCGGAGCGCCGTGTCGATCAGCTCCGTCGAGCCGATGTTCTCCTTGTACTGCACCCGGAAGCCGTTGGCCTCGAGCGCCTGCTTGTAGAGCTGGCCGAGCACGTACTGCTCCGGGAAGTTCTTCGTGCCGATGATGATCGGTGTCGATGCCCCTGTGGACGCGGCCGGTGCCGCGGCGGCTCCGCCGAGGATGATCGCGACACCCAGTGCGATCGTGAAGGCTGCCTTGGCGGCACGCCGATTGTGCTTTCGAATCACAACTGCTCCCCCTTTCCGGGAGTCGATTGACGTTGTTCCCGGTCCCCGCGCGGGACCCTACAGACGGGTCACTCCTGTCACGACATCGGGCTCCAACGCATGAGCGTTGCTCCGTAGTCCCTCCGGGGTCATGGCCCGTTGCAAGAGGCCGAGCGCCCCGTCCGCCGCAAGCGCGAGCAGCGAGACGCACATCGCGGCCCCGACGACGCCCTCCAGCCCGTAACTCGCCTGGTTGACGATGATGTCGCCCAGGCCGCCGCCGCCGGCGACCGCGGCGATCGTGGCGGTGGCCACGACGAACACCGTGGCCGTGCGAATGCCGGCGAAGATCAGCGGCAGCGCGAGCGGCAACTCGACCCGCCGGAGGATCTGCCACGGCGTCATGCCCATGCCCCGCGCGGCCTCGACCGCTTCGGCCTCGACTCCGTCGACGGCGACGTAGCCGTTCGTGAGGATCGGGGGCACGGCAAGCACCACCAGCGCCAGCGTCACGTTCGCGAATCCGACGCCCAGGAAGGCGATGCCGATGGCGATCACGGCGAGGCTAGGAAGCGCCCGGCCGACGTTCGCGACGTTCACCGCGACGAACGAGCCCCGGTGGACGTGGCCGAGCCAGACGCCGAGCGGCAGCGCCACCAGGAGGGCGACGCCCATCGCGGCTCCGGAGAGCAGGAGGTGATCCCACGTCTTCTCGAGGATGAGATCGTGCCGGTCGACGACGAACTCGACCGCCTCGCCGAAGACGCCGGGGTCGAAAGCGATCATGCGACCCTCCGCGTTCGCGCCCACGGCGTGAGCGCACGCTGGGCGACGACGAGCAGACCGTCGGCGACGAGCGCGAGCCCCACCGCCAGGCCGCCCGCGACGATGATCTCCGTCTTGAAGTTCTCCCGGAGCGCCACGAAGATCGGATAGCCGAGCCCTTCCGGGATCACGAGCGCGGCGACGGTCGCCAGCGCGATCGTGGAGACCACCGCGACCCGGAGGCCGGCGAACATCGCGGGCACGGCGAGCGGCAGCTCCACGCGCCATAGCGTCTGCCGTCGGGTGAGGCCCATCCCCCTCGCTGCCTCGGGCACTTCCGGCGGTACGCCGCGCAGCCCGGCGAGGATGTTCCGGTACAGGATCAGGAGCGTGTAGCCGACGAGCGCCACCTCGACGGTCGCCACGGTGAGGCCCGTGATCGGCACGAGAAGCTGGAAGAGCGCGAGGCTCGGGATCGTGTAGACGATCGCCGAGAACACCACGAATGGCCGCTCGACCAGGCGGTACCAGTGCGTCACAAGTGCCGCCGCCAGAGAGATCACGAAGCCGACGGCGACGGCGATCACGGTCAGCTTGATGTGCTCGACGAGCGCCGGCTGGATGACCCCGCTCCAGTTGTCCTGCACCCAGTCCGTGCAGAACAAGCGGTTCTCGGTCACGCAGTCGCTCGCCTCGCCGAAGTCCGGGATGACGGGCTCGCCCTGAGCGAGTGGCCCGGCGCTCACTGCTCGGCCGCCGCGAGGGCTTCGAACGTGACCACGCCGCGCGGCTCTCCATCCCCGTCGACGACGACGACGGCGCGAGAACCGGAGGTGAGCATGAGCGAGAGCGCGTCGCGAAGGGTCGTCGCGCCGTCCGCACGCGGCCCGGCTACGCCGTCGAGCGGCGCCAGCTCGAGCTCGTCGAGGCGGCGCAGCGCGAGCAGCTTGAGCCCACGGTCGGCGCCGACGAATCGGGCCACGTACTCGTCCGCGGGATGCGCCAGGAGCGCTTCGGGCGTGTCGTACTGGACCAGAACGCCGCCCTCGCGCAGGATGGCGATGCGGTCGCCGAGCAGGATCGCCTCGTCGATATCGTGGGTGACGAAGATCACGGTCTTGCGCACCTCGTGCTGGATGCGCAGGAACTCCTGCTGCAGCCGGGCGCGCGTGATCGGGTCGAGCGCGCCGAACGGCTCGTCCATGAGCATCACGGGCGGGTCCGCGGCGAGGGCGCGGGCGAGGCCGACACGCTGGCGCTCGCCGCCCGAGAGCTGGGACGGAAACCGCGCCCGGTAGTCGACCGCCGGCAGGTCGACGAGGTCGAGCAGCTCGTCCACGCGGGCGTCGATGCGGCGCCGCTCCCAGCCGAGCAGGCGCGGCACGGTGGCGATGTTGTCGGCCACCGTCATGTGCGGGAACAGGCCGACCTGCTGGATCACGTAGCCGATCCCGCGGCGAAGCTCGGTCACGTCCAGCGTGCGCACGCTGCGCCCGCCGATCGTGATGTCGCCCTCGGTGATGTCGATGAGCCGGTTGACCATCTTCATCGCGGTGGTCTTGCCGCCGCCCGACGGGCCGACGAGGCAGCAGATCTCGCCCGCCGGCACGGTCAGCGAGAGGTCACGCACGGCCGGCTCCGTTCGACCCGGGTAGCGTTTCGTCACGCCGTCGAACACGATCTCGGCGGCCGCGCCGGTCACGCCGAAAGCCTACTTGCGTCGGTCCGGCGCTCGACGGCGCGGGGTCGAGCATCGTACGATCGGCCGGCAGCAGCGCTGCGGGCAGGCACCGCGGCCGATGACCATTCCGACCTCCCGACTCCTGGCGTTCGCCGCCGTCTCGGCGCTCGCCGCACTCTGCCCGCCGAACGTGGAGGGCGCGACCGTGCGCGGCACCACCGGCCCCGACCGGCTCTTCGGCACGGCGCGGGCGGACGTCATCGAGGGCCGTGGTGGCGACGACTTCCTCCACGGCCGGGCCGGCGCCGACCGCATCTCCGCGGGGCCCGGAGCCGATCGCGTGGCGGTGCATTACGACGGCGCCGTCGACCGGGTGCGCTGCGGGCTCGGCCGGGACGTCGTCACCGCCGACCGGACCGACGCCGTCGCAGCCGATTGCGAGGTCGTCACGGTGCAGCTCTCACGCGACACGCTGCCGCTGGACCGCGCGCAGCACGAGACGCAGGTGGAGCCGGACTCGCTCGCCGTCGGCCGCACGATCGTGGTCGCGCTGCAGTCTGGGCGCTTCGAGGACGGCGGAGCGTCGGCCGTCAACTGGGCGACCTCCACCGACGCGGGCGGCACCTGGCGGACCGGCTTCCTGCCCGGCCTCTCCACGAGCGCAACGCCGGGCGGCCGCTTCGACCGCGTCAGCGACCCGGTCGTCGCGTACGACGCGAACCGCCGGCTCTGGCTGATCGCGACGCTCGGCCTGGACGACGGCGGGGTGGCGCTGCTCGTCAGCCGCTCGGCGGACGCGCTGCGCTGGGATCCGCCGATCGTGGCCGCGGTCGGGCCGGCGGAGTCGCTCGACAAGGAGTGGCTGACCTGCGACAACGGCGCGGCGAGCCCATTCCGCGGCCGCTGCTATCTCGCGTACCTCGACGCGAGGAGCGGCCGCATCGCGGTGCAGCGCTCGGACGACGCAGGTGCGACGTGGTCGTCCGCGGTGGAGCCGGAGCCCGTCTCCGGACTCGGCAGCATCGTCAACGGGGCGTATCCGATCGTGCGCCCCGACGGCTCGCTCGTCGTCGCGTTCACCGCCTTCAACGCCTTCGGCACGCTCGGCGTGGACGACATCGTCGCCATGGCCTCGGGCGACGGCGGCATCACCTTCGGCGACCCGGTGATCGTGGCGCAGGCGATCGCCGGTGAGTTCTTCGGCATCCGCGCGCCGCTCCTCGTCTCTGGCGACGTGGATGCGTCGGGCACCGTCTACCTGGCGTGGTCGGACTGCCGCTTCCGCCCGGAATGCTCCGGGAGCGACATCGTGGTCGCGCGCTCGCAGGTGCCCGGCACCTGGGAACGGCCGCGGCGCGTCCCGCCCGGACCGACGGGCGACGTCGACCACTTCATCCCAGGCTTGGCCGTACAGCCGGGTGCGGAGGGGCTCGCGGTCGTCTACCACTCCTTCCGGCAGCAGGCGGGCTGCGTGCTGGAGCTTTGCCCCGGCATCGACGTCTGGCTCGCGCGCTCGCCCGACGGTGGCCGAACGTGGTCGCGCCGACGACTGAACGCCGAGTCGATGCCGCTCGCCTGGATCGCCAACACCGGGACGGGCCGGATGCTCGCCGACTACGTCTCCACCTCCTGGGCGGGCGGGCGCCCGGTCCCGGTGTTCGCACTCGCGACCGAGCCGAGCGCAGGGCTCTTCCGGCAGGCGATCTTCGCAACGACCCGCGGCGGCTAGCCGTTGCCTCGAGGGGTCGGCTACGGCCCGGTGCGGGCGCCGGCCACAGCCGGGCCGGCGCCCAGGCGCTCGGCGAGCCAGGCCAGCTGCTGCCGGTACGCCGCCACGTCGAGCTCGTGGCCGGCGTCGTACCAGCGGACGTCCGTGCCCGCCGGTGCGGCGGCGACCACGGCCTCGAGCGCCTCACGCGGCACGACCTCGTCCTGCCGGCCGTTCTGCAGGAGCAGCTCTTCCGGCCGGGCGCGGGCGATGTGGCGGAGGGGGTCGACCTCACCGAGGAGCCGGCGGACGGTCGGACGAAGCGGGGCCGGCGCCCGTGCCGCGTACTGCGCCACCGGTGCGGCGCCGCCGGACATCAGCACGAGCGCGTCCAACCTTGGCTCGATCCCAGCGAGGACGGCGCCGGTGCGCGCGCCCGCGCTCCAGCCGAGGAAGCCGAGCCGCTCCCGGTCGACGTCCGGGCGGGCGGCGAGCAGGTCGAGCGCGCGGCGCACCGCGACCGTGTCGCGAACGGCGAGATCGCGCTGGCGGCGAAGGGCCCGTTCCGGGGACAGTCCCCTGGACGTGTCCCGCGCGGCCGAGGACGGCGCCGTGATCGCCAGCGTGACCGTGCCGCGTCCGGCCAGCCAGAGCGCGTTGAGCAGCAGCTGGCCGCGATCACCGCCCGAGCCGTGCAGGACGACCGCCGCAGGTCGGCGCGTGTCGCCCGGTGGGATCGCCAGGTAGCCGTCGACGCGCCCGCCTGGACTTGCGAAGGAGATGTCGCGGACGACGACCGGGTAGTTCTCGTTGACGCGGCCTCGATCGCGGACCGCGAGCGGCGCGGACTCGTCGTAGGCGAAGGGAGAGCGCGGCTGCGAGGGCGTCGTCGTGGTCGCCGCCGGCGGCGCCGCCTCGTCCGAGCCGCCGCAGCCCGCTGCCAGCAGCAACACGGCCGCCAGAAAGCCCGCCGAGCGTGAGTGGCGCCGGGTCAGGCCACCGATGCTACGGGCGCACCGCCGAGTCGCCGGCCGGCCTGGCCTCCTGCTTCTCGCCACCCGCCGCCGCCGCAACCTTCCGGACGATGCCGAGGAAGAACGCTTCGGAGAACCCGGCGACGAACGCGACCAGCGTCACCGTCTGCCAGCGCACGTCGTCCGCCGGATCGCCGATACCGAGGAATCCGCTCTCGAGAATCAGCAGGACGACGAGCCCGGAGACAGCGCCGACCGCGGGCTGCGCGACGAGCATCGGCTTGAAGGCGCGGAAGTCGGTGCCCCGGCTCAGCTCGTCGCGGAGCCGCAGCAGGTTCGCGACGGTGCCGCCCAGCGCGCCGGCGATCGCGGCCAGGAAGACGGTGCCGGGCGTGGGATCCGACAGGGCGTCGTCGATGCCCCACGCGAGCAGGAGGGTCAGCCCGAGGAGCACGAGCGCCGCGAGCATGAGGTTGAACGACTTCATCCTCCGCCTCGCCCGCTGGCGCCGATAGCGGAAGCGCCGCATCTCGTAGAGGACGAGCAGCCGCCGGCGCAGGGTCTCGATCGCCGCCTGCTTCTCCTCGTCGGTGCTGAACGCCGAGTCGAGGTGCGTCCAGGCCACCTCCGGATGGTCGGGCAGCGCCTCGGCGATCGCGCGCCGGCCGACGAGCTCGTCGGGGCCGATGCTCACGATCAGCTCGTCGAGCGCGTAGACCAGTTCGATGAGGTTGTCGAGGCTGCAGCGCACGAGCGACGGCTCGAGCAGCCGCTGCAGCTCGCGCTCGTGGCCCACCAGCCGATCCTCGACGCCGTACAGCACGTCGATCGACGTGCGGATGCGCGCGAGCGACTTGCGTGCCTCGGAATCCCACGGACGCCGGAACCACCCTGCCGGGTTCCACCACGGCAGGTTCAGGAGCTCCTCCGTCTCGCGGCGACGTGCCGCCATCAGCTGCTCGAGCGCGCCGCGCTCGAGGTGACGCCCCGCCGGCTGCTGGGCCTCAGCCGGCTGCCTGACCACAACGGACGTGCTCACAGAGAACCCCCCTCCGTTCGGCTGCGCCCAGTGAAGCGTGCGACGCGTGTCATGTCAACGCGGATCACGCGCTCAGACCTCCTCGCGCGCGAAGAACGGGCGGCCGACGCGCAGCTCCAACTCGACGTACGTGTCCAGCCGCACGCCGTCGACGACCTCGCGCACCGCCTGCACCATCGCGGCCGCGAGGTCGAGGTCGTCGACCTCGTAGATCAGGTTCCACGCCCAGGGCTCCCGGGTCGGGCCGACCTGCAGGACGTCGTCGCAGAACGATGCAATCATCCGCGCCCCGAGCTCCTCCCACTCGGCCAGCACCTGCCTGAACCGCGGGAAGAAGCGCTGCTCCTTGTCTTCCTCCGAGGCGGCGAAGAACGTCGTCGTCGCGCACGCCACGGCCATCACCCGGTACGGGCGGCGCATCGGGATCGGCGTCCAGCCGTTCGGCATGCTCCGGGATTCCACGACGACGACCGGTGCTCCTGCCGGAGTCGCGGCCATCGCTAAGCTCGCGGCAATGGCCAGCATCCTCATCTTCGGCGACACCTTGCGCTGCCCGGAGCTGCGGATCGAGGTCCCGCACTCCGTCGCCGACCCGTTCCTCTACGTCGAGCGGAACGGCGACCGCCATGCCGTCGTGCCCTCGCTCGAGGCGGCGCGCATGAGCGAGGTGGACGAGATGAACGTCCTCCCGTTCGAGCACTTCGGGCTGGACGAGCTCGTCGCGAGCGGCGTCGGCTCGGCGGTCGCGACGGTCGAGATCGCCGCGCGCGCCTGCGCCACCCTCGGCGTCGAGCAAGCGGTCGTGCCGGCCGACTTCCCGATCGAGCTCGGCGACCGGCTGCGCGCCGACGGGATCACGCTCGAGGTCGACCGCGAGCTCTTCCTGGCCCGCCGCCGCACGAAGACGGCACGGCAGCTCGACGGCATCCGACGCGCACAGCGGGCCGCGGAGGCCGGGACGCGTGCCGCCGCCGAGCTCCTGCGGCGCTCGGAGCCGGTCGACGGCGTGCTCGTGGCAGACGGTGAGCCGGTCACATCCGAACGTCTCAAGGCCCTCGTCGCGGCGGCGTTCGCGGCGAACGGCGCCTCGGCCGAGGACTTCATCGTCGCCCACGGCGAGCAGACCTGCATCGGCCATCACATGGGGTCGGGCCCGATCGGCTGGGGCGAGCCGATCACCATCGACGTCTGGCCGCGCGACGGCGAATCCGGCTTCCACACCGACATGACGCGCACCTTCGTGGTCGGCCCGATCTCGGACGAGCTCGCCGACTACCATCGGCTCTGTCTCGAGGTGCACGAACGCGTCGTCCCGGCCATCCGTCCGGGCATGACCGGGAAGGAGCTGCACACGATGGCGTCCGAGGTCGTCGAGGCGGGCGGCTACCCGACCCAGCTCTCGAAGAAGCAGGGCGAGGTGCTGCTCGACGGCTTCTTCCACGGTCTCGGGCACGGCGTCGGCCTCGAGGTGCACGAGGAGCCGTCGCTCGACCTGTCCGGCGGCGAGCTGATCGCCGGCGACGTCGTCGCGGTCGAGCCCGGGTGCTACCGCCAGGGGTACGGCGGCGTGCGGCTCGAGGACCTCGTGCTCGTGACGGAGGCCGGCGCCGAGGTGCTCACGTCCTATCCGTACGCGCTCGAGCCCTAGCGCGTCACTCGAGGTCCGTCGCCCGCTCCGGGGCGAGCCAGCAGGCGGCATGCCGCCCGTCCAGCACGCGCTCGAGCTCCGGATGCTCGACGGTGCACCGGTCGAACGCGAGCGGGCACCGCGGATGGAAGCGGCAGCCGGCCGGTGGCCTCGCCGGATCCGGCACCTCGCCGGGGAGCGCCTCCGGCAGCAGCGAGGAGCCGTCAGCACGCGGAATGGCGGAGATCAGCGCCTCGGTGTACGGGTGCAGCGGCCGAGCCCAGAGCTCGTCGGTCGGGCCCTGCTCGACGATCTCCCCGAGATACATGACGCACACGCGGTCGGCGATCTGCCGCACGATGGCGAGGTCGTGCGAGATGAGGAGCAGGCCGAGGCGGAGCTCGCGCGCCAACTCGACGAGGAGGTTCGCGATCTGCGCCTGCGCCGACGCATCGAGCGAGGAGAGCGGCTCGTCGAGCACGAGCACGGAGGGGTTGGCGGCGAGCGCGCGGGCGATGGCGATGCGCTGGCGCTGCCCGCCGCTGAACTCGTGCGGGAACCGGCGCGCGGCGTTCGCCGGCAGGCCGACGCGCTCGAGGAGCTGTGCCGCCTGACGCGCGCGCTCGGGCCGGTCGCCGACCCCGAGGATCTCGAGCGCGTCCGTGATCTGACGGCCGATGCGCCGGCGCGGGTTGAGCGACGCGTAGGGATTCTGGAAGACCATCTGCAAGCGCGCGGCGTGCCGGTCCCGCGACCTGCGCGTGAGGGGCGACAGCTGCCGCCCCTCGAAGCGCACGATGCCGCTCGTGGGCGCGATCAGGCCGACGGCAGCGCGGGCCAGGGTCGACTTGCCGCAGCCACTCTCCCCCACGAGCCCGACGATCTCGCCGGCCTCGACGGAGAGGCTCGCGTCGACGACCGCATGGACCGCGTCGTGGCCGCGCCGCTCGTAGGCGACGCCGAGCTCGCTGACCTCGAGTGCGCTCACGGTGCGAAGGGGTCGACGGGACACGCGAACGCCTGGTCGCCGGCGCGCACGAGCTCGGGCGTGTGCACACGGCAACCGTCGACGGCGTAGTCGCAGCGCGGGTGGAACGCACAGCCGCTCGGGATGTCGCCCGGGTGGGCAGCCGGCCCAGGGATCCCACGCAACGCCGAGCCGCGTTCGCGCTCGGGATGCGGCAGCGCCTCGAGCAGCGCCCGCGTGTACGGGTGGCGCGGGGTTGTCAGCAGCGTCGGTGTCGGGCCCGCCTCCACGATGCGGCCGCCGTAGAAGACCGCCAGTTCGTCCGCGACGGCCGACATGACGCCGAGGTCGTGCGTGATGAGGATCACCGACAGCCCGCGGTCGCGCCGCAGGCCGTCGAGTAGCCGCAGCACGCCCGCCTGCACGGTCACGTCGAGCGCGGTCGTCGGCTCGTCCGCGATGAGCAGGCGCGGCTCGCACATGAGTGCACCCGCGATCGCGATGCGCTGCCGCATGCCGCCGGAGAACTCGTGCGGGTAGCGTGCGAGCGCCACCTCCGGATCCGGGATCCGTACCTCGTCGAGCAGTGCCACCGCACGCCTCCGCGCCTCGGCGCGGCTCGTGCCGTAGTGGTGGCGCAGGTGGTCGGTCATCTGCCTGCCGACGGAGAGCATCGGGTGAAACGAGGTCAGGGGGTCCTGGAAGACGAGCCCGATCTCCCGTCCGCAGACTCGGCGCAGCCGCGAGCTCCGCATCGCCAGCAGATCGGCGCCCTCGAAGAGCGCCTGCCCGCTCACGGCCGTGCCGCGCGGCAGCAGCCCGAGCAACGCCAGCACCGACACCGTCTTGCCGCTGCCGCTCTCGCCGGCGATGCCGAACACCCGGCTCTCCTCCACGGCGTAGGTGACGCCGGACACGAGCTCGAGCGGCTGGCGACCCGAGGTGACGCTCACCCGAAGACCGTTGACCGCGAGGAGCGCCACGACTACCCCTGCGTCCGGCGCGAGACGCCGCGCGGGTCGAGCCAGTCGCGGAGGCTGTCACCGAGGAAGTTGAACGCGAGCACGGCGCTGAAAATGGCGAGCCCGGGGAACGTCCCCACCCACCAGTTCTGGAAGTACTGCGTGCCGACAGCGACCATCGAGCCCCATTCCGGGTCCGGCGGCTGCGCGCCGAGCCCGAGGAACGACAACCCAGCGAGGAGCAGGATCGCGTTGGCGAGGTCGAGCATGGCGAGCACGACGACCGGGCCGGCAAGGTTCGGGAGAATGTCTCTGACGAGCGCGCGGCGCGAGGATGAGCCGAGCAGGCGCGACGCCTGGACGAACTCGGAGTCGCCGAGCGAGAGTACGAGGCCGCGGACAACGCGCGCATACGCGGGCCAGGCGACGATGACGATGGCGAGGACGGCATTCCGGATGTTCGGCCCCAGCGACGCCGTCACCACCATCGCCAGGATGATGGCCGGGAAGGCGAAGACGAGGTCGGTAGCCCGCATCACGACGGTGTCGGACCAGGAGCGGAAGTAGCCTGCGATGGCGCCGAGGACGCCGCCGAGGAGCACGGCGAGGGTGACGAGGAGCAGCGCCAGCGGCAGCGACAGCCGGGCGCCGTAGATGACGCGGCTGAGCACGTCGCGGCCGAGCTCGTCCGTGCCGAAGAGATGCTCGCGGGACGGGGGCTGGAGGAGCTCGAAATCCTGTGCGAGCGGGTCGTACGGGGCGAAGAGAGGCGCGCCGATCGCGATCACGATCCAGGCGACCGCGATCGCGATGCCGAGAACGGTGAGCGGGTCCCTGAGCACCCTCCCGGCGCGACGGCGGCGCCGAGTCTCGACGGGCGGGATGGCGACCGGCCCGGTCGTCACGTCAGCCTCAGCCGCGGGTCGATGACGCCGTAGAGCACGTCGATGACGAAGTTGATCGTCACGTACACGACGGCGACGAAGAGGCTGACTCCCATGATCGCCGGCAGGTCGAGCTCGATCGAAGCCTGGTACGCGTACGCGCCGATCCCCGGCCAGGCGAAGATGCTCTCGACCAGGACGGCACCGGTCAGGACGTTCGCGAAGACGAGGCCGAGCACGGTCACGACCGCGGGCAGCGCCGCCCGCAGCACGTAGCGCGGCACGACTACCCGTTCCGGCAGGCCCCTCGCCCGGGCGGCGCGCACGTAGTCGTCGTGGAGCACCTCCAGGACGGCCGACCGCGTGTAGCGCGAGATCAGGCTCACGTTGAACGCGGCGAGGACGAGCGCCGGGAGGACGAGGTGGTGGAAAGCGTCCCACGCGATCGACCACTCGCCCTGGAGCAGGGCGTCCACGGTGTACATGCCCGTGATCTCGTCGGCCGGCAGCACGCCGGGATCGAGCCGGCCGCCGCCCGGGAACCAGTTCAGCCGGAAGAAGAAGACGTAGAGCGCAAGCAGCGCGAGCCAGAAGGTCGGCATCGAGATGCCCGCGAGCGACACGACCCGCAGCGCATGGTCGGTGGGTCGGTTCTGTCGGATGGCGCCGATGATCCCGAGCGGGACGCCGACGAGGATCGCGATGGTGATGGCGAGGAACGCGAGCTCCATCGTGGCCGGGATCGCCTCGCGCAGATCGTCCGCGACCGGCTGCTGCGAGAGCTGCGACGTGCCGAGGTCGCCGTGCAGCAGGTTCCAGAGGTACGTGGCGTACTGGGCGGGCAGCGGCTCATCCAGCCCCCACTTGTCGTGGTAGGCCGCGACCGCCTCGGGGTCGGCCGACGTGACGGGCCCGAGCGCGGCGAGCGCGGGGTCACCGGGCACCATCTTCGTCAGGACGAACGTGACGAACGTGATCCCGAGGGCGAGCACAACGAGCGCGACGAGGCGGCGCCCGAGGAAGCGAAGGAACGGCCAGGGCGCTCGCGCACGCGGGCGCCCTGGCGCTGTGGTCGATGGGCTAGCGGCTGCCAACCGCCCTCACGTCGAGCGGCCAGATCACGCCCAGCGTGGCGTTCGTGAGGTTGCTGCTCGACACGATCGCCTGTGCCGGCTGGAACAGCGGGAAGAACGGCGCCCGCTGGTTCATGATCCGCCCGATCTGGCGGAACAGCGCGGCCCGCCTCGTGTCGCTGACGGTGCGCTGCGCGCGCGTGGCGAGCGCGGCGAGCGGCCGGTCGTCCGCGGCACCCCAGTTCACGCGGTTCGCGGCGAGGCCGCCCGGCGTGAAGACGAGGTAGTCGTTCGGGTCCGGATAGTCCGGCGCCCAGTACGACTGGCTCATCTCGTGCTTCCCGGCCGCGTATGTCTCGAGGAACGCGTTGACGGGCTTGCCGACGAGCGTGACCTCGATCCCGACCTGGGCGAGGTTCGCCTTCGTCTTCTGCGCCAACGTCGCGAAGGAGATGCCGTTGACGGTCAGCTCGGAGGGGTACGTCATCGTGATCTGCGGGTCGTCGATCCCGGACCGTGCCACCGCGGCACGCGCCCGCGTCAGGTTGCGCTTGATCCGCGCAGAGGGCGGGAGGTGGCCGATGAACGTGGTCGGGATCATGCCCGGGGCCTGCACGGCACCGGGGCCGGACAGCTTCACGAACGACGGGTAGTCGAGCGCATAGCGGATCGCCGTCTGGATGTCCTTGTTCGCGGCCGTCGCCGAGATCTTCGGATCCGTGTTGATGTCGATGTTGAACAGGTTCGGCGAGGCGTTCGTGACGACCCGGAGATTGCTCCGGCTGCGCAGCGTCGACGCCTGCTGGGCCGAGAGGTCGAGCGCGATCTCGTTCTGGCCGCGCTGGACGTTCAGCAGCTGCGTCGGGGCGGGCATGTTGCGGATGACCACGGTCTGGAAGCGTCGGCTTCGGCCCCCAGAAGCGCGGGTTCGCCTCGAGGATGATCTGCGTCCGGTTGCTGTAGCTGCGCAGGATGTACGGGCCCGAGCCGGCCGACTCGCGCAGCAGGAACGGCTCGGCCTTGTCGGTCTTGTCCGCTCCGACGGCGTCGGTGCCGCCGTTCGCCTTCACCACCTTCGAGTTGACGATGCCGAGCGACGGGTTCGGCACGATTCGCAGCAGCGCCGGGTTCGGCTGCGCCGACCGCAGGACGACCGTGTAGCTGTCGGGCGCCGACACGCGCACGCCGGCCAGCAGGAACGACGGCGAGCCCTTGAGATTGATCAGGCGCCGGAACGAGAAGACGACGTCAGCGGAGGTGATGGGCGTGCCGTCCGAGAAGCGGGCGTCGCGCCGCAGGTTGAAGGTGATCGTCTTCGCGTCGCCCGAGACGCGCCACGAGCGCGCCAGCCACGGCAACGGCTGCGTGCTGCCGCCGCGGAAGGTCAGCAGCGTGTCGTACAGGCCCTTCACCGCGATCTGCGAGGTCGGCTCGAACATCCGCTGCGGGTCGATGGTCTGCACGACGAACGAGCTGTCGACGACGAGCGTGCTGCTCCCGCCGTCCTTCCGGTCGGGTCCCGGCGAGGCGTATGCGGCCGCGGCGACGAGCGCCAGCAATGCAACGCCCGCAAGGGCCGCGGTCACCGTACGGCGTCGGATGTGCGCCGCCCTGTGCATGTGCTCCCTCCTTGGAGATGGAAACGGCTCAGACAATCTGGAGCTCCGGCGTGAGAGGACCGCGCTCGAACCGCCCGAGCGCGAAGGACTCGAGCGCGGGGTCGTAACGACCGTCGACGACGCCGTCAGCCACGATCCGGCCGACGGCCGGCGCCAGCATGAAGCCGTGGCCGCTGAAGCCGGCGGCGACCCAGAGGCCGTCATTGTCCAGCACCGGCCCGATCAGCGGCTGGTGGTCAGGCGTCACGTCGTAGAACCCTTCGACCACGATCGGATACGTCACATATTCGAGGACGGGTACCAGTTGGCGCGCGATCTCACGGACGTTGGCGCGCCAGACGGGGGCGTTCTCGTCCGGCTCGCCCATCGCGGCAAGGTCGCTGGCAAGGACACGGCCGTTGCTGAGGTGCTTGGCCGCGAAGCGCCGCTCGGCCGAGACAACGAGCGGCTCGAGCAGGCGCTCCCGGATCGGGTCGCTGAACAGCAGGTAGCGGGCCTCCTTTGCGATCGGGACGTCGACGCCCAGCGTGCCGAAGAGCGCCGGCGTGTCGTAGCCGGTCGCGACGACCACGGCTTCGGCATCGGCCGCCTGTCCTTCGAGGCGTTCGAGCGACCAGCCGGCGCCGTTCGCGACGAGGCCGGTCACGGTCGAGCGCTCGATCGCCACCCCGCGCGCCTCGCAGGCGCTCGCGAACGCCTCCACGACCGCCTGGGGCTGGTCGAAGTAGCCGTCCTCGGCGCAGAACGACGCTCCGACCACGTGCCTCGTATCGATTCCGGGGACGAGCTCCGCGATGTCGTCGGGGACGAGGAGCTCCGACGGGACGCCGAACTCGTGCTGGAGCGCGACGTCGCCCGCCAGCGCCGCGAGGCGCTCGGGCGAGTGCGCCAGGAACAGATACCCGCACGGTTCGAGCCTGGGTGAGGTACGCGGCTCGAGCCGCTCCGCCAGCTGCCGGTAGAAGCCGACGGACTCGCGCGCCAGCAGGATGTTGACGCGCGTGCCCCACTGCTGGCGCACCCCGCCGGGCTGCACGCCCGAGGCCTCGGCGCCGATACGGGTACGCTCGTGGAGCGTGACGTCGGCTCCGCGCTCGGCGAGGTGGAACGCGACGGAGAGACCCGTGATGCCGCCGCCGACGACTGCGACCTTCACTCGTTGCTCACCGGCTGGCTACTCCAATATCTTGCACGGCCGTCCAGTTTATTCGTGAGGACGGGTGTCATGTCAAACGGCGAACCCGGCCTCGCGAGCGGCGCGTCCGGTCACGGTCGAGGCGACCTACGGAAGCCTGAACGCGCGCTCGCCGAGCCGACGGTGGCCCTCGACGGACGGATGGTTGCCGTCGGGCGTCCAGTCGGCCCGCATCCGCCCCGGCGCTTCCCGGTCCTCGAGCGTCTCGTGGAACGGGAGCACCTGCACGCCTTCGCTCTCGCCGATCTCGTCGATGAGCGCATTGAGGGCCCTGATCTTCGGCTCGGCCTCTGGCCAGCCGTTGTTCCACGGCAGCACGTTCGCGAGCAGCACCGTCGGCGCGATCTCCTGCGAACGCCGGACCATGGCGCGCAGGTCGTCGGCCGCGAGCTCGATCGCGCGGCCCTGCACGATGTCGTTGATCCCTCCCTGGACGACGATCACGTCCGCACCGGCAACCGCCTCCTCGAGGCGCGCCCTGATCTCGTCGGTGCGCTCGCCGCCAACGCCGTGGTTCCGGAACCGCAGGCCCCGATTCGCGCGCGCGGCCCAGTAGAGATACTGGCTCGTCTCGTCGTCGCCCGGATCCTCGAGTGCGCGGCGCTCGGGGTCGGGATCCCAGCCGGGGTTGCCCGCGGTGATCGAGTCCCCAAGGCCGACGACGAGGAGCTTCGTCACTCCCCCACCCACGCGTCGAGCTCGACCTCCACGAGCACGCCCTCCGGGATGAACCCCGCGACGTAGAGGGTCGTGTTGGCCGGATCGACGCCTTCGAAGAACTCGTGGTGTGCGCGGACTGCGTCCCGCCACTCACTGCCCGGCCCGAGAAACACGCGTGTGCGAACGACGTGGTTGCGCTCGGCGCCGAGCTCGCGGGCGGCCGCGACGGCGCGCTCGAAGGCGTCCTTCGTCTGCGTGTACGTGTCCCCCGGATGCAGGGCGCTGCCGTCGGGGGCAGTCGCCGCCGTGCCGCTGACCGCCACCGCCGGACCCGAGCGCACGGCCCGGCAGTAGCTCGCGACCGCCTCGAAGGCGCTGCCGTCGCGGTAGCGCTTGATCATGGTGCGGGCTCCCTGCGGCTCAGACGCGCCCCGGCTGCTCCGCGGCGCGCGGCTCGAACACCCTGCCGTCGGCGATCACGTGGCGGAGGCCGCGGAAAGCCGGGGCACCCGCCTCGATCGGGTTCTCGTCGAGCACGAGCAGGTCGGCGAGAAAGCCTTCCTCGACGAGGCCGAGCTCGTCGCCGACGCCCAGCCAGCCGGCGCCGTTGCGGCTCGCGAGCGCGAGGATCGTCTTCGGGTCGGCCCCCGCCTCCTCGTAGACCTCGAGCTCGCGTGCCGGCGCCCACGTGCCGCCGAAGTCGAGATGCGAGTGGAAGTCGGTGCCGAGCGCGAGGCGCGCGCCGCGCTCGACGGCGAGGCAGATCGCCTGCCAGTGCGTCTTTCCTGCCTCGGTGAGCCGGTCGGTCATGTCCTGCGGCAGCTCAATGCGCTCGAAGTACTCGGGCGACCGGCCGACGAGCGGTGTCATCACGAGCAGGATGTCGCTCTCGATGAAGCGCTGCAGGAGGTCGTCGGGGACGAGGTAGCAATGCTCGAGCGAGTCGACTCCGTCATCGATGATCTGATCCATGATCGGATGCGGCACGGCGGCGGTGTGGAGCGCCATGCGCAGCCCGGCCTCCCGCGCGACGGCACGGACGGCACCGAACTCCTCCTCGGAGAACTGCACGGTCGCAAGGTCCTTGCCTGCGCCTCCGTCGCAGATCATGAGCTTGATCAGGTCGGCGCCGGCATCGACCTGGTCGCGCGCGAAGCGCTCGAACTCGTCGGGCGAGTCGCCCTCGAGGCCGCCGACCGTCGTGCCGTGGCCGCCCTTGTAGTCGAGCGGCGCCCCGGCGGTCCACAGCCGCGGGCCCTCGATGCGCTTCGAGGCGAGCGCGTCCCGGACTCGCATGTCGGTGGCGTCCTTCTCGCCGACCAGGCGCATGCTCGTCACACCGGCTCGCAGCCCCTTGAGCGCGTTGCCCGCCATGCGGAGCGCCCGGCCGAGCTCGTCCTCGCCGGCGATGGAGCGCTCCTCCGTGGTGCCCGGGTGCGCGTTGCTGAGGTGCTCGTGCATATTCACTAGGCCCGGCACGACGGTGCCGCCGTTGACGCGGAGCTCGCGCACGGCGCCGCCGTTCGCCTTCGCCGCACCGGCGGTTGTGATCTCAGCGATCCGGCCGTCGCGCACGACGACGTCGACCGTCTCGCCCCGCGCGCCGCGCGCGTCGGCGGCGAGGCAGTCACGCAGGATCAGGGTCTCGGCCATCGCTACTCCTCCCGGACGACGCGATGGACGAAGCCTAGGAGGACCTCGAAGATCTCGTCGCGGTTGAGCTCGTTGAAGATGGAATGGCGCACCTCGGGGAAGATCCGGACCTCGAAGTCGCCGGCCACGAGCTGGTTCAGGCGATCGACGCTGCCGCGGAAGGGCGAGATGAAGTCTCCGCCGCCGTGCATGTAGAGCACGGGCAGCTCGATCGAGCCCTCCTCCGCGTCCTCGAGCTGCTGCTCGGCGCGCAGGTACGCGCGCAGCGTCGGGATCGGGTACGGCCCGCGGTAGGCCAACTCGTCGTCCAGGAACTGCTGGACGATCGACGTGTCGCGCGACAGCGCGTCGAGGGGCAGGTCGGTTCGCCGGTCGAGCAGCGGATGCCCGCCACCCCCCGTCTCCGGGTCGATCTCGCCGCTCTCGATGCGGGCGAGCAGATCCTCGGCGACCGACCACCGGCCGAGGCGCGCGCCCGAGAGCGCAAGCCCGGCGACGTCCAGCTCGCCCTGGCTCGTGGCGGCCCGTGCGATCACAAGCGCTCCCATGGAGTGGCCGCCGAGGACAACCGGCACGCCGGCCGGGAACTCCGGCACATCGCGGACGCGCAGGAACTCCGCCGCGACGACGTCGAAGTCCTCGATGAGCACGCGCTCGCCGTCCGAGAGGCCGTGACCTCGCAGGTCTGGGCACACGACGGCGCCGCCGCGCGGGACGACGGCCTCGGCGTAGCGCTGGTATCGGCCGGAGTGGTCTCCGAAGCCGTGCGCGAAGAGGATCACCCAGCTCGGGGACTCTGCCGACCACCAGCGGTAGTGGAGCTTCCCCAGGTCACCCGCGTAGAAGCCGGCTCCTTGCTGCACGTTCGCCTCCCGTCGTGGCCCGGGCGGTCGGCCCGGCGACCGTTTCACTAAGCTGAACGAGGAGGGAACATACTGGATCCCAACCGGGGCGGTCAACGACAGGAGGGCTTGGTGGAATGTCGCTCGACCAGCCGGATATTTCGCCAAACCCTCCTAGACGATCTGCAGCTCCGGCTCGAGCTCCGCGCCCTCGAAGCGCTCGAACGCGAGTGCGCCGAGCAGCTCGTCCCGTCGGCCGTGCACCAGTGCGTCGGCGACGATCCGACCGATCGCCGGGGCGATCATGAAGCCGTGGCCGCTGAACCCGGCGGCCAGCCAGAGGCCGGGCTCGGAGCCGACCGGCCCGACGATCGGATGGTGGTCGGGCGTCACGTCGTACTCGCCGCCGACGCTCAGCCCAAGCGTGACGAACATCAGCCGGGGGAGCAGCTCCTCGATGCAGGTGCGCACGCGCCGCCGCCACCGTTCCTCCGCGTCCGCGCCGTCGCCCGAGGCGGCGAGGTCGCTCGCCAGTACGCGGCCGTTCGCCAGGTGCTTGGCTGCGAAGTGACGGTCCATCGCGATCACGAGCGGCTCCAGCAGGACCTCGCGGATCGGATCGCTCAGGAAGAGATGCTTGGGCTCGGCTGCGATCGGGACGTCGAGACCGAGTGGCGCGAGCAGGTCCGGGCTGGCGGTGCCGGCGGCGACGACCACGTGCTCAGCGGTCGACGCCGAGCCGTCCGCGAACTCGAGCCGCCAGCCCCCGCCGTCCCTGGAGATCGCGCGGACGTCCTGGATCTCGATGCTGCCGCCGTCGCGGACCACCACTTCGCCGAATGCCTCGACGACGGCCTGCGGCCGGTCGAAGTAGCCGTCGTCCGCGCAGAACGAGCCGCCGCGGAGGCCGTCGACCTGCAGCTCCGGCACGACGCCCGTGATCGAGTCGGCATCGAGTATTCGAGTCGGGATGCCGAGCGCGTTCTGCATCGCCACATCCCGTTCCAGGCGCTCGAACGTCCCTTCCTCGTGCACCACGAACGCATACCCGCATGGCTCGAGCGTCGGCGGATCGACGATGTCGAGCCGGTCGCCGAGCTCGCGGTAGAACGCCGCCGACTCGAGGACGAGGAGACAGTTCAGCCGCGTGCTCCACTGGTGTCGGACGCCGCCCGGCTGGACGCCCGACGCGCCTGCGGCGATCCCGCTGCGCTCGTAGACGCGAACCGGCCCGACGCCCGCCGCGACGAGCGCGTGCGCGATGGAGAGGCCGGTCACACCCGCGCCGACAACGGCGACGCCCACGGTTTCCTCGCTGCGCACTGGGGTCTCCTCGCCTCAGTCCGCCTACAGGTTGCGGCCCGGGCTCAAGTCGTCGCAGCCTCGCGGCGCACGATCCGCGCGCCGCTGGACTGTGCGAGCGCCTTGATCACGATCTCGTCCAGGTTCACGTGCGGCGGCCGCATGAGCGCGAACATGACACAGTCCGCGACCTCGTCGGGGGTGATCGGGTCGAGCCCTTCATAGACGCTCTTCGCCTGCGCCTCGTCTCCGCGGAAGCGCACGATGGAGAACTCCGTCTCGACGAGACCGGCATCGACCGTGGTGATGCGGATGGGCCGCCCCAGCAGGTCCTCTCGGAGCGCGTAGACGAAGCCGCGCACCGCGAACTTCGAGGTCACGTACGAGGCGCCGTTCGGGTACGCCTGCCGGCCCGCGACCGAGCCCATGAACATGATGTGGCCGCCGTCCGCGATGTGCGGGAGGCAGAGCCGGGTCATGCGCAGCACCCCGTCGACGTTCGTGTGCAGGACGGCCGTCTCGTCCTCCTCCGTCGACTCCCAGAACGGCGCGCGTCCGAGGGCGAGGCCCGCATTGTTGAAGAGGATGTCGATCCCGCCGAGCTCGGCGACCGCCGCGTCGACGAACGCCGTGGAGCTGTCGGGATCGGTGACGTCGAGCTCGAGCGCGACGTCGGCGTCGATGCGGTCGACGCGCCGGGCTCCGCCCGCCACGCGGGCGCCTGCCTCGCGCAGCTTGCGTACCGTCGAGGCGCCGATGCCGCTCGAAGCGCCGGTGACGATCGCCCTCTTCCCGTCCAGCGACACCGGCCCTGCTAGAGGTTCGGCGTCGAGTTGACGCAGATCAACCGCAGCGGCTTCTTCGGGTTTTCGTTCGCGAAGAGATGCGGCCGGTCCGCAGGGTAGTACGCGCTGTCGCCCTTCTCCAGGCAGCGCGGCTCGGCGCCGTCCAGCAGGAGCCGGAGGCGTCCCTCCATCACGTACACCCATTCCTCGCCCGCATGGCGTCCGAACTCGGCGAGCTCGGCGCCGGGGTCGAACTCCAGCTCCATCGGCATCATCGAGCGATCGGTGTCCGGCGTCAGCAGGTAGATGTCGATGCCCTCGGCCGGGGACGAGTGCAAGATGAGGCGTCGCTCGCCGACCCGCGTGATCTCGGGCTCGACGTCGTCCGGCGTGGCCGGGACGAGATCCGTCAACGTGACGCCGTAGAAGTTCACGAGCCGAACGAGGCGACCGATCGTGATGTCGCTCTTCCCGTTTTCGACGAGCGAGAGAAACGACGTCGAGATGTCGGTCGCGAGGGCGACGTCCTTGAGCGACAAGCCCTTCGAGACCCTCAGCCCACGGAGCCCGGTGGCGAGGTTCGGCGGCTGGGTATGCGGGGCGCGAGGGGTGACGGGCTGCGTGCTTGACATCGAAAGTCCTTCCAGTATATTCGCGGCTCATGCAGGATGCTAGTTGTGGCGCGGTGGTTCATGGTTCGCGCCGAGACCGGCTCTCGTCGCCTAAACGGCACCCTAGTCGGTTCGTGACGCACCGTGGCCTCGCGGATTTCCCGTTTCGGTTCCCCGCTCGTACGCCGGGTGGCAGGCCGGCGCATCGAGTGGTCCCAGGGCTCCGTCTGAGGTAAGGAGGCAGCTCATGTCCCGTCGCAGAGATCCGCGCGCGGCCGGTGCGGCCGGCAGGCCGTCACGCGGCATCCGGCTCCGTCCGTTCGCCCTTCTCGTCATCGCTCTTGCCCTCGCCGTCGGGCTCTCGACGGCCGGAGCATCGGTCGGCGCCGAGGCCGGGGGCATCAAGCAGATCGTGATCGACACCCAGTACGACCAGCTGACCGCGGATCCCGCGCGGGACGCGTCCAACAGCAGCCGGTACATCAGAAGCCTCGTGTACGACAACCTGACCGCTTTCAAGCCGAAGCTCGTCAACGGCCGCTACAAGGCGAGCCTGGGCAAGCCCGACCCATGGCTCGCCAGGTCGTACCGCTCCGACAAATCCGGGCGGGTCTGGACGTTCAACCTCCGCCAAGGCGTCGTCTTCAGCGACGGCACGCCGCTGACCTCCGCGGACGTGGTGTGGTCGCTACGGCGCGTGAAGAACATCAAGGCTGCGCCCGCGGCGGTCGCCGAGACGTTCCAGCGCGTGCAGGCTGTCGACCGCTACACGGTGCGCATCACGACTACGATCCCGAACCCGGCGGTGCCGTACCTCGTGTCGTACAAGGCGATGGGGATCGTCAACAGCGCGGTCGCGAAGCGGAACGGAGCCACCGACGGCCCGAACGCAGCGAAGACGGACAAGGCGCAGGCGTTCTTCGACAAGAACTCGCTCGGCAGCGGGCCGTACACCCTCCGGACGTTCAGCACGACCGGGCAGACGGTGCTCGTCCGCAACCCGCGCTACTGGGGCCCGAAGCCTTTCTACGACCAGATCGTGTTCCGGAACGTCAAGCCGGAGATCGCCCGCCTGAACGTCCGCAGCGGTCAGTCGCAAATCGCCATGGGCCTGACGCCCGACCAGGCGAGCACGCTGCCGGGCTCGGTCCGCGTGTACAGCGCGCCGAGCTCGACCGTCTTCTACATGCAGGCGAACTTCAAGAAGAGCGTGTCCGAGGTGGCCGGCAACCCTGCCCTGTGGGAGGCGATCCGCTACGGCCTCGACTACACCAAGCTCGTCCGACTCGCCGGCAAGGGCGCCATCCAGGCCTGCGGCCTGCTGCCGCGCGAGTTCCTCGGTGGCCTGCCGGCAAGCGCCTGCGTCAAGCGCGATGTCGCCCGCGCCCGCAGAGCACTGGCGCGCACCGGCGTCTCGAACCCGACGCTCGAGATCGAGTTCCCGACCGACTACGTCCTGGAGGGCATGTCCTTCACGACGATCTCCGAGGCCGTCCAGGCCGACCTGAAGGATGTCGGGATCAACGTCGTGCTGCGGGGCGCGCCGCTGACCGCCTGGCTGCCGCGCTGGATCGATGCGAAGCCGCACATGGTGCAGGGCGCGCAGGCCGCGCTCTACCCCGATCCGAACAGCGCCTCGGCGTACCTGCCGACGGGCTATCGCGGTCAGTACGCCGGCTACACGCCCAGGGACGCGCCCGACCTGACCGCGCTCGGCGTCCGGGCGCAGCGCGAGCTGAACCCGCAGCGCAGAGCCGCACTGTTCCGCCAGTTGCAGCAGAAGTTCAACCGCGAGTCGCCGCTCATCCCGCAGTTCCAGCCCAGCACGGTGATCGCGGCGTCGTCCCGCATCAAGGGCGTCGTCGTGGTGCCGTCGTTCTTCATCGACCCCACGATCCTCTCCGAATAGCGTCGGCCCTCCAAGGCGCCGGGGCTCGGCTTCGGCCGGCCCCCGGCGCCGCCCTCCGCTCTGACGTGACCGACGACGCCCGCCCCGACGAGACCGACCTGGACGAGCAGCCGGAGGCGGCGGTCGACGACCTCCTCGCACGGCTGGAGCGGCTCTTCGAGGCGCCGATCGGCGAGACCGGCATGGCCGTGCACTTCGATCCGGAGGCCCGGGAGCCGTGACGGACGACGTCTGTCTCGAGCCGCTCGCCGAGATCGGCCGCCGCTACCGGTCGCGGGAGCTCTCGCCGGTGGCGCTGGTCGACGCGCTGCTCGAGCGGATCGAGCGCCTCGACCCGGTGCTGAACGCCTACGTGACCGTCCTCGCCCCCGAGTTGCGGACGGGCGCAA
Organism: uncultured Gaiellaceae bacterium; assembly: GCA_963733065.1. Taxonomy (GTDB): domain Bacteria; phylum Actinomycetota; class Thermoleophilia; order Gaiellales; family Gaiellaceae; genus CAVTBT01. The sequence continues at coordinate 37,237 of CAVTBT010000002.1, read as the reverse complement.
GGGACGCCGAGCGCCGCCTCCTGGCCGGGGACGACGACGCGCCGCTCCTCGGCATCCCGGTCTCGGTCAAGGACAACATCGCCACCGCGGGGGTGCGCACGACCGCGGGCTCGCGCATCCTGGCGGACTGGGTGCCCGAGCAGGACGCCGCATGCGTCCGGAGCCTGCGCGACGCCGGCGCGCTGATCGCGGGCAAGACGAACCTCTTCGAGTTCGCCTTCGGCGAAGCCCACGGGGACTACGGCCACGTTCGCAACCCCTGGTCGCTCGAGCGGTCGACCGCCGGATCGTCGACGGGGGCGGCGGCTGCGGTCGCGGCGGGACTCTGCTTCGCTGCGCTCGCGACCGACACGGGCGGCTCGATCCGCGTGCCGGCAGCCTTCTGCGGCGCCGCGGGGTTCAAGCCGACGCACGGCCGGATCCCGACCGACGGCGTGGTCTCGACCTCGTGGACGATGTGCCACGTCGGCCCGATCGCCCGCTCGGTCGAGGACGCCGCAATCCTCTTCGGCGCGCTCGTGGGCGGGGACGCGTCGGCCGGCCCGCGCGAGACGAGCCTCGCCGGGCTACGGCTGGCGGTCGCCGCCGAGCAGGACGGCGAGCGCATCGATCCCGAGGTGCGCGCCGCGACGGACGCGGCGCGGGCCGCCTTCGAGGCGGAGGGAGCGCGCGTCCGCGAGGTCGAGCTGCCGAGCCTGCTGCTGGCGCGTGACCTGCTCTGGGCGATCGCCTCGCCCGAGGCCGCCGACATCCATCACGACTGGCTCTCGACGCGGGCGGACGACTACCACCCGGTCGTGCGCGCACGGCTCGAGCGGGGCCGCACGATCACGGCCGAGACCTACGTTCGCGCGCAACGCGTGCGCCGCTGGCTCGCCGGCCGGCTCGATGCCGCGCTGGCCGACGCCGACGCGCTGCTGCTGCCCGTGTCGCCGATCCTCCCGTACGCTCTGGGAGCACGGACCGTCCTCGTCGAGGGACGGGAGGAAGAGGTGTCCCAGGCCGTGACCAGGTACACGCCACTGGCGAGCGTGACAGGGCGGCCCGCCCTCGCGGTGACGTGCGGCGTCTCGGCGGAAGGCTTGCCCGTCGGCGTCCAACTCGTCGGCCACGCGGGGCGGGACGAGGAGTTGCTCAGCATCGGCGTGGCCTTCGAGCGCCTCGACAGCGGGCGGCCGCGGCACCCCGAGCTCGCGACGACGACCCTGTCGGGCAGCGGCGCGTGAGCGTGCGGCGCCCCACCGCCAGCGAGCTCGCCGACCTGAACCGGCGGCTCGGGCTCGGCATCGCCGACGACGCGATCGACGAGTTCGTCGGCGCCGTCGACGACGCACTGGGTGCGCACGACTGGCTCGACGGCCTCGACCCGGAGCCGGGGCCGCCGGAAACCCGCGGGCCCGGGCACCGGGCAACCGACGCAGAGAACCCGCTCGGGGCCTGGTACTGGAGGACGGTGATCAACCGGGACGCCGACGGCCCGCTCACCGGCCGGACGGTGGTGGTGAAGGACAACATCTGCGTCGCCGGCGTGCCGATGATGAACGGCAGCGCGCTGCTCGAGGGCTACGTCCCGGAGCAGGACGCGACGGTGGTGCGACGCGTGCTCGATGCCGGGGCGACGGTCGTCGGCAAGGCCGTCTGCGAGAGCCTCTGCTACTCGGGCGGCAGCCATACGAGCGACACCGGCCCGGTGCGGAACCCGTACGACCCGACCCGCTCGAGCGGCGGCTCGTCGAGCGGCTGCGCGGCGCTGCTCGCGAACGGCGAGGTCGACCTCGCCCTTGGCGGCGACCAGGGCGGCTCGATTCGCGGACCCAGCTCGTGGTCGGGCGTGTACGGCCTGAAGCCGACCTACGGCCTTGTCCCGTACACCGGGGCGTTCCCACTCGAGATGACGATCGACCACCTCGGCCCGATGGCCCGGAGCGCCTCGGACGTCGCGCTCCTGCTCGACGTGCTCGCCGGCCCTGACGGGCTCGACCCGCGCCAGACCGCGGACGCGGTGCCACCGGGAGCCGTCGAGGCGCTCTCGCGGGGAGCCGAGGGGCTGCGGTTCGGCGTGCTCGCCGAGGGGTTCGGATGGAGCGTGTCGGAGCCGGACGTCGAGAGCAGCGTCCGCGACGCTGCTGCCCGGCTCGGCGAGCTCGGGGCATCCGTCGCCGAGGTATCCGTGCCGTGGCACAGGGACGGCGGCAAGCTCACGCACGCCATTGCGGCCGAGGGCTCGACGGCGCTGATGGTGCACGGCAACGGACTGGGCACGAACTGGAAGGGCGGCCACCTGGCCAGCATGGGCGACGCATTCGTGCGCGGGCGGCGGGCGAGTCCCGAGCGGCTGCCGCCTATGGTCAAGCTGCAGGCACTCGTCGGCCAGTGGGTGCTCGAGACGTGCCACGGACGGCACTACGCGACGGCGCAGAACGCCGCCCGGCGGCTGGCGCGGGCGTACGACGAGGCGCTCGAGACCGTCGACCTGCTCGTGATGCCGACGACGCCGCTCAAGGCGACGCCGCTTCCCGCGGCCGGGATCTCCGCGCCGGAGTCGACACGGGTCGGCCACGAGATGGGCGTCAACACGGCGCCGTTCAACGTCACCGGGCATCCCGCCATGAGCGTCCCGTGCGCAAGCTCCGGCGGGCTGCCGGTCGGCATGATGCTCGTCGGCCGTCGCGGCGAGGATGCGACGGTGATCCGGGCCGCCCATGCGTTCGAGCAGACGGTCTTCCGTCTGGCGTCGCCGGCCGGCGTCGCGCCGTGGCGCGCGGAAGGGTCGGGCGTTGGCTAGCTCGAACCTGCGGCGGTTCGTGCTGCGGCGGCTGGTCGCGGCCGTGTTCCTGCTGATCGGCGTGACGCTCGTGACCTTCCTGCTCGGCAACTACGTCCCCAGCAACCCGGTGCTGTCGGCGCTCGGCGAGACGGGTGCCGCCGACCCGGCGGCCGTGGCCGCGTACCGCGAGCGGACGGGACTCGACGAGCCGCTGCCGGTGCAGTACCTGACCTACCTCCAGAACGTGGTGCAGGGCGATCTCGGGACGTCACGCCGCACGGCGCAGCCGGTGCGCGACGAGCTGAGCGAATACGCACCGGCGTCGATCGAGCTCGCGTTGATCGCCGGATTCCTCGCGCTCACGATCGGCGTCACCGCCGGGACGCTCGCGGCCGCCTTCCACGACCGCCACGTCGACCACGGCGTGCGCGTGTTCTCGCTGCTCGGCGTCTCCATGCCCACGTTCTGGCTCGCCCTCGTCGCGTTCTACGTCTTCTCCTACCGGCTCGGCATCTTCCCGGGAGGCGATCGGCTCGACCCGGGAATGCTCGCCCCACCGCACGTAACGGGCATGTACACGGTCGACGCCGCGCTGGCCGGCCAGTGGAACGTCTTCCAGTCGGCGCTCATGCACCTGCTGCTGCCGGCGCTCGTGCTCGCGGCGTACGCCGTGAGCCTGCTGACGAGGTTCACGCGCTCCGCCGTGCTCGACGTGCTCGGAAACGACTACGTGCGCACGGCACGGGCGAAGGGCCTCACGGGGTGGACGATCGCGTCGCGCCACGTGCTCCGAGCCGCGCTCGTCCCGATCGTCACGGTCGCCGGCGTCATGTTCGGCGTCCTGCTGTCGGGCACGGTGTTCGTCGAGTCGATCTTCGCCTTCCCGGGGCTCGGGCAGTACGCGTACCTGAGCGCGACGAGCCTCGACCTGCCGGCCGTCATGGGCATCAGCCTGTTCGTGGCGGCGATCTACATCCTGATCAACCTCGTCGTCGACCTGCTCTACGGCGTGATCGACCCCAGGATCCGGCTGCAGTGAGGGCCGCCGGATGAGCCAGGTGCCCTCCGTCGTCGACGTCGCCGGCGAGGCTCGCGCCGAGCGGGCCCTGCGGCGCCACCAGAAGGCCGCGACGCGGTCGGTCTTCCGGCGTCCACTGACGATCGTCGGCGCGGTCATCATCGTCTTCTGGGTGCTGGCCGCGCTACTCGCGCCGCTGATCACCCAGTACGGGCCGCTCGAGCAGAGCACGGACCTGTATGCGGCCCCTTCGCGCGACCACTGGTTCGGCACGGACGAGCTCGGTCGCGACGTCTACTCGCGCGTCATCTACGGCTCGCGGATCACGCTGCCGCTCGCGGTGATGCTCGTCGCCCTCGCCTGCACGACCGGCGCGATCCTCGGCGGCTTCGCCGGCTATACGGGCCGGTTCGCCGACGAGACCGTGATGCGGATCGCCGACCTCGTGTTCGCGTTCCCGCACATCATCCTGGCGATGGCGGTCGCGGCCGCCCTCGGCCCGAGCCTGCGCAACGCCGTGATCGCCCTCGTCCTCATCGCCTGGCCGCTCTACGCCCGGGTCACGCGGGGCCTCGTGCTCTCGACGCGCGAGATGGACTACGTGCTCGCAAGCCGTCTGACGGGTGCGTCGGCGCGGGAGGCGCTCACCAAGGACATCCTGCCGAACATCGCCGGGCCGATCGCCGTGCTCGCCACGCTCGAGCTCGGCACCGCCGTGCTCTGGCTGTCGGGGCTGTCGTTCCTCGGCCTCGGCGCGCAGCCGCCCGAACCGGAGTGGGGGGCGATGGTGTCGGCGGGCGCCCTTGCGTTCAACCACTGGTGGGTCGGGACGTTCCCCGGGCTCGCGATCCTGACCGCGGTGCTCGCGTTCAACTTCATCGGCGACAGCCTCCGCGACGCGCTCGACCCACGGGTGGCGCGCGTGATCCGGCGCGACCATGCCTGACCTGCTCACGGTCGAGCGGCTGCGGATGCGCATGCCGGGCCCGACGGCGCCGGTGACGGTCGTCGACGGCGTCGACTTCACCGTCGCGCCCCGCGAGGTGCTCGGAATCGCCGGGGAGAGCGGCAGCGGCAAGACGATGACCGTGCTCGCGCTGCTCGGCCTCCAGCCGCCGGTGGCAGTCGTGACCGGCAGCGCCACCTTCGCCGGGCGTGACCTGATCGGCCTGCCACCACGCGAGCTGAGCCGTATCCGCGGCAAGGACATCGGCGTCGTGTTCCAGGACCCGATGACGACGCTGCACCCGATGCTGTCCATCGAGCGGCAGCTCGCCGAGCACATGCGCAAGCACCTCGGCGTCGGACGGCGCGAGGGCCGCACCCGCGCCGTCTCGTTGCTCGAGGAGGTGCGCATCCCGAATGCACGCAAGGCGGTCGACGCGTATCCGCACCACTTCTCGGGCGGCATGCGCCAGCGGATCGTGATCGCGATGGCGCTGGCCTGCGAGCCGCGCCTCCTGATCGCCGATGAGCCGACGACGGCGCTCGACGTGACGGTGCAGGCCGGCATCCTGCAGCTGCTCGACCAGCTGCGTCGCGAGCGCGACATGGCCGTGATCATCGTCACGCACGATCTCGGCGTCCTGTCGAGCCTTGCGGACCGCGTCTGCGTGTTCTACGCGGGGCGGATCGTCGAGTCCGGGCCGACCCGAGACCTGCTCCAGGACCCGCAGCACCCGTACACGAAGCACCTGCTGATGGCGCTGCCCGACCCGGCGCGCGTCGACGACCCGCTGTTGCCCATCCCCGGTGTGCCGGCCACGCCCGAGAGTCGGCCCTCCGGCTGCGCCTTCCACCCGCGGTGCGAGTACGCCCAGCCGCCGTGCCTCGAGGACGTCCCGCCGCTCGCCGACATCGGGGCGGGCCGGCGCTCCGCATGTCCCGTCGCGCCGTTCGCGCGTCGTGCCGCCGTCTCGGAGCAGCTGCCGTGAGCGCCGTCGCGGCCCCGCCGGCGCCGGCGCTCGCGCTCGACCGGGTCGTGGTGGACTACCACCGGCGCCATCAGCCGAGCGTGCGAGCCGTCGCAGACGTGACGCTGGACGTCCGCACCGGCGAGGTGCACGGGCTCGTCGGCGAGTCGGGGTGCGGAAAGTCGACCCTCGCCCGCGCGGCGACCGGGCTGATCCCGCTCACCTCGGGCTCGATCGTCTTCGACGGCCGGGAGGTGACGCCGCTGTCCCGACGGCCCCGCATCCAGCACTTCCGCCGCCTGCAGATGGTCTTCCAGGACCCGCAGTCGTCGCTGAACCCGCGCCGCACCGTCGCTGCCCAGCTGGCGGACGCGCTGCGCCGGGCCGGCGGCGTGCCGGCGAACCTGCGCCGGGCGCGGATCCACGAGCTGCTCGACACGGTCGGCATCGCCCACGCGTCGGCGAACCGGCTGCCCGGCGAATTCAGCGGCGGGCAGCGGCAGCGCATCTGCATCGCCCGGGCACTCGCGGCTGACCCGGCGATCGTCATCGCCGACGAGCCGATCTCCTCGCTCGACGCTTCCGCCCAGGCACAGATCGCGAACCTGCTCGTGTCGCTCACGCGGGAGCTCGGTCTGGGCGTGCTCCTCATCTCGCACGACCTCGCGATCGTCCAGCACGTAGCCGACGTCGTCACCGTCATGTACCTCGGCAAGGTCGTCGAGCACGCGCCGAAGCGGTCGCTGTGGCAGGAGCCGCTGCACCCCTACACCGAAGCCCTGCTCGCGGCCGCGCCCGCGCACGACGGCGAGGGAGTCCTGGCCCAGGGGCTGCCCGGTGAGATCCCCGACCCCGCGAACCCGCCCACGGGCTGCCGCTTCCACCCTCGCTGCCGCCACGCCTTCGAGCCGTGCCCCGGCGAGGAGCCCGCGCTCGTCCAGGTCGGGCCGGGTCGGTCGTGTGCCTGCTGGCTCCGCGAGCCCTGTCACCGCGGCGAACGGCGACGGAGACCGCAAAGTGCCGGGTGGCGAAGGCTGACGACGTCGCGGCGTTTCACGGCGTTGCTCGAGCACCCGCGAGTGCGAGCCAACGACGAGAAGAGCCCTGCGGTCGCAGGGCTCTTCGGAGGGTTCGAATGGAGGGTGTGAGCGGAGCCGGAGCTACTCGATGAGGCTGAGCATCTTGAACATCGGCAGGTACATCGAGATGATGATCACGCCGACCATCAGTCCCACGCCGATCATCATCAGCGGCTCGATGATCGAGGTCAGCGCCTGGATGGAGGCGTCGACCTCGTCCTCGTAGAAATCCGCGACCTTGGTGAGCATCTTCTCGAGCTCACCGGTCTCCTCACCGATCTTCACCATCTGTCCGACCATCGCCGGGAAGACGGGGTGCTCGATCAGGGGCTGCGCGATCGGGGCGCCTTCCTGCACCCGTTGCCGCGCGTCGATGATCGCGGACTCGACGACCCAGTTGCCGGCCGTCTGGCTCGTGATCTCGAGTGCCTTCATGATGTCCACGCCCGAGGCGATCAGCGTCGAGAGCGTGCGCGAGAACCGGGCCATGGCGACCTTCTGGACGACGTCGCCGATCGACAACGGCACGCGCAGCTTGAAGCGATCCCAGGCCTGGCGCCCGCTCTCGGTCTTCTTCCAGCGGAAGAATCCGTAGAACATGCCACCGGCGACCGGGAAGATGATGAACCAGTAGTCGCGCAGGCCGTTCGAGGCGTACATGACGTACTGCGTCAGCGTCGGCAGCTCGCCGCCCAGCTGATCGAAGATCTTGACGAAGACCGGGACGAGGAACATCAGCATCCCGACCAGGACGAGCGTCGCGAAGGTGAGCACGACGGTCGGGTAGATCATGGCGCCCTTCACGCGGCGCTTGATCTTCTGCTCCTTCTCGATCTGCGTTGCCACGCGGTCGAGCACGGTTTCGAGGGCGCCTGCGGCCTCGCCGGCCTCGACCATCGCCACGTAGAGGCGGCTGAAGGTGTTCGGGTGCTGGGCCATCGCTTCGGAGAGCAGCGAGCCCCCCTCGACCCTCTCGCGGACGTCGTCGATGATCAGGCCGAGCGCTGTGTCGTCGGTCTGCTCCTCGAGGATCACGAGCGACTGCACGACGGACAGACCCGCCTCGATCATCGTCGCGAACTGGCGCGAGAAGATCTGCAGCGACTTGGGCTTGACCTTCTTCTGGCGACCGAAGAGGCCGCCGCCACTCGACTGGCTGTCGCCCTGGAGCTGCTCGAGCGTCTGGGCAATCAGGCCGTTGCCCCGGAGCGCCTCACGGGCGCCGGAGAGGTCGGTGGCCTGGATCTCCCCCTGGAGGAGGAATCCGTCGGAGTTGATGGCGCTGTAGGCGAAGGACGGCATGGTCAGTGCATCGGCGGGCGGCGAGCGTTCCTTTAGCGCCCGCAGGGAGTGGTCGAGGATCCGCTGCAACCGGCCGTCCGCTCGCCGGCTGCGGCGACTGCGCCGGAGCCGACGGTGGCGAACAGCGCAAGGATTGCGAAGTTGAGGATCACGAGAGCGATCACGACTTTGACGAGCCCGAAGCCGTCGGATTCACGCGCGGCACGACCGATCACTTCGTCGAGAAGCGGGTGACGTTCGCCTCGTCGCCGAGGAGGACGAGCTTCACGACGTAGCGGGCTCCGGTCGCAGTGTTCACCAGGGTGACCTGGCGGCCCAGGCGGAGGGTCAGAACGCCGCCGCCGGAGAACTCGCCGTCCGCGACGCTGATGCCGACGCTGCCGGGCTTGAGCGACTTGAGCACGAAGGCACCGTCACCGCGCGGGAAGCGCTTTCCGGCCTCGAGCGTGACCAGCTTGCCGTTGACCTTGAGCATCGCCATCGTCGGCAACGCGCGAGGAGCGTCGGGCGTCTTGCCGGCGGAACCTGCTCCGGCCGGGGCGCCGGACTTCGCCTGCGCCTGCTTCGCGACCGCGACCGCTGCGGGCTGTGCGCCCTGGGCGGGCGTGGCACCCGGCACCTCGCTGGACACCAGCTGCACGAACGGGTCCTTGCTGTCGAAACGGCTGAACGACCCGAGCTGGCCGTCGCCCGGCTGGACCGGCTGCTCCGGCACGATGACCACGCCGGCGAGCTGTGCCCGCGCGCTCTTCGGAGCCTTCACGACGACCACCGTGTTAGCCGGTGCGGCGCCAGGGTTCGCGGGATCCGCGGCAGGGGTCGCCTGCGGGGTCGCGCTCGCGGGTGCGGCTTCGTTGGAGCCACCGCCGAAGGCGTCCAGGAGCTTCGGGCCCTGGATCACCATCAGCCCGGCGAGGAGCACCCCGCCGACCGCGATGACGATCTTCTGCTTGCGCTCGCGCGCGCCTGGATTGGTCTGCTTCTTGGCCATTAGGAGGACGCCTCCGCTGCGACCGCCCCGCTCGAGGGCGTCGTGTCCGTGTAGGAGGGATTCGCGTTCGGCGACGCGGGATCGGTGCTCTGCGTGACGCCGCCGGCGTAGACGAAGGCGTCGAGCGTGATGGTCGCCTGGACGTTCGGGAACTTCGCGTCGGCGGACTCGGCGAGGTCGACGTTGTCGATCGCGAACAGCCGGCCGCTGGCGTCGAGACGGCCCTTGCGAACCGTGACGAGCTTGCGGAGGTTGTGCAGGAACGAGTTGACCTCGCCGTAGCGGCCGTTGACGACCACCGAGAGCGGCAGGACGTTGTAGCCCTGAGCGGGCACGACGGCCGACGGCGTGATCGAGTTGAACGTGATGCCCGTGCCGCCGGCGAGCCGGTTGAGCGCGAGCACGATGCCCGGCATGTCGGACTTGCCCGGCACCGCCTTCGTCAGGCGGAACAGATCGCTCGAGCGGACGTCGACCTCGATCTTCGGCTTGCTGGCGATTGCCGCCCGGCGCACCGTGATCTCGGCCTGCGTCGACTGGATCTGCGTGCCCAGGTCGGCGGACTTGGAGCGCGCGGGCGACACCAGGAGGGCCCAGCCGGCGAGCGCCAGCAGGATGCCTCCGGCGACAGCGGCGCCGATCGCGACCTTCGGATTCTTCAGCTTCTCGTTCACGTCGGCTCCCCTGCGCCGCGCAGGTTGGCGGCGATCTCGAACTGGATGACCTTGCGGCTGCCCTTCTCGACGCGCATGCTGCTGACGAGCTGGACGCCTGCGAGGGTGGGCACGGTGGAGAGGCGGGCGAGCAGCTTGGCGACGCCGGCCTGCCCGAAGGTGTGGCCCGTGAGCCGGAGGCCCGTGGCCGACGCGACGGCCGGAGCCGGCGCGGGCGCCGGCGTGCCGGCGGTGGCCGGCGCGGTGACGACGCTCAGCGGCTGCGGGACTGCGCCCTGAAGGCCGGTGAGCCAGACGTCCTTCGGGATCACCAGCGAGAGGTCGCGGAGCACGCGATCCCACGAGGTGCGCCTCGAGAGCACGTCGGCGACGACCGCTGCGCGGCGAGCCTGCTCGCCCTTGATGCTCGAATCGATGCCGGGGCCCGAGGGCTCGGGCAGCGTGGCGAGCTCGGCCTTGAGCGTGTCGAGCTCTGCCTCGCGGTTGCTGACCTGCGACTTGGCCGGGACGAGCATCGCGGCAACCGCGACGACCGGGACGGCCAGCGCGACCGGCACGAGCAGCTGCGTGCGGCTCGGGCGCTTTCGCGTGTTCACCCGTGCATCGGCCGGGAGCAGGTTGACGGCGCGAATCGGGTCGTCCTCGATACCGAGGCCGATCGCGACCGACAGCGAGCCGACCGTGTCCGTGAGCGTCGGGTCGGAGGTGACGTCGCGGCCGGCGGCCACGCGTCCGAGCGGATCGCCGGAGCGGACCGGCACGCCGACGAGCGTGTGCAGCGAATCCGGGAGTCCTGCGAGCTGGGACGTACCGCCGGTGACGACGATCTCGCCGATGCCCAGCGAATCAGTCTGCTTCTGGTAGAACTGGAGCGAGGAGACGAGCTCGCGCGCGAAGAGCGTCAGCTCCGTGCGAACCGCCTCCAGAGCCTTTCCGGCCACGCCCGCGTCGAGCGACTCCGGCAGCTCGCCGTCGAGCGACAGCTGCGTCTTGATCGCTGCGGCCTCGAGCCCGTCGACGCCGCAGGCAGCGGCGATCGCGGCGTCGAGCTGCGCGCCGCCCCAGCCGAACACGCGGGTGAACTCGCAGACGCCGGCGCCGGAGACGACGAGAGTCGTCGACTCGTGGCCGATCGACACGACGACGACCGCGGCCTGATCCTCGCTCGAGGACGCCGAGCGCGGCTCGACGAACGTCCGCAGGAGCGCGAACGCCTCGAGGTCGATGCCGTCGAGCCGGATGCCGGCCTTCTGGCAGGCGTTGACATAGGGGTCGACCTGCTCGCGCGGCGCGACGACGAGCAGCACGCGCTTCGCGGGCTCGCCGTTGGCGTCGACGCTGTCGCCGATGATGCGGTAGTCGAGCACCGACTCGTTCATCGCGATCGGGAGCACCTCGTGCGCCTTGAAGCGGACGGCGTTGTCGAAGCGCTCCTCGTCGTGAATGCCGGTGATGTCGAGCGTGCGGACGCCGATGCGGTTCGACGCCAGGCCGATGCGGACGCCGCGGCGCGGCAGCTTGGCCTGCTCGAAGAAGTCGTTGAGTGCCTGGGCGAGTGCTTCCTCGTCCCGCACCTCGCCGTCGACCACGACGCCCGTCTCGAACGGGGTGCGTGCGAGCTGCACGAGCTCGGGGCTGCCGTCGTTGTCCACGACTGCGGCTGCGAGCTGGGATGCGCCGACCTTCAGGCCGACGAGGCGCTGGCTCTTCGGAGCGCGGCCGCCGCCACGGCGGGAGCGCTTCTCCTTCGGCGCGCCTCCGCCCGAGGTCGAGGCCGACCGGACGACAGCCGGCTCGTCCACCAGGGCGATCGTGTCGTGCTCGAACTCGGTGACCTCCGGCTCCGCGACCTCGTGCACGACGTCCGCGTCGCTGTCGACGTCGTTGCCGACGTCGCTGTCGGCGGCCTCGTGCTCGGAGTCGTCTTCGGCGACGACGACCGGGACGGGGGCGATGCTCGACGGCTCGGGATTGACGAACTCGGGCTCGGCCACGACGGCGGGCTCCTTCTCGGACTCGCGGTACGAGACGTCCGAAACGGAAGCGGCGAACGCCGCGACGCCGAACGACGGGGTCTCGACAGGGGTCAGCAGCTTCTCGACGGCCGCGCGGCGGAAGACGAGCTCGCTGCGCCAGAGCGGCGCCGCGACCGTCTGCTCGACGGCGATCTCCCGCTGGCCCGGCCACACGCGGCGGAACCGGACCTCGGTGCGGAAGCGCGTGCTGCGCGGGGCCTCGACCTCGAGAGCCCGGGCGAACCCGAACACACGCCTGTGGAGGGCGAGGTCGATGACCTCGGCCAGGTGTTCCGTCTCGGCCCAGCCGGTGTCGAGCGGCAGGGGCGCGGTCTCCGGCATAGCGACGCCGGCGACGAGATCGATGCGGTAGTCGCGCTCGCTCATGAAGCAGCCACCCTGAGGTTGGCGCCGGCGGACGATGCAGACACGCCCTCGGCGGTGGGGACGGGAATGCCGGCACGCTCGAGTGCGGAGACCAGTGCCTCCGGCCGGCTCGAGCGGCCGATCGCCTCGTTGACGCCGACGAGCCGGCGCTGCACCAGATCGGTGAGCGACTGCTCCATCGTCTGCATGCCCCGGCGGGTGCCGGTCTGCATGTACGAGTAGATCTGCTCGATCTTGCCCTGGCGGATCAGGTTCCTGATCGCGTCGTCCAGGAAGAGGATCTCGAGGGCGCACACACGGCCGGTGCCGTCGAACTTCGGCATCAGCGTCTGCGTGACGATGCCCTGCAGGGAGTTGGCGAGCTGCATGCGGACCTGGTCCTGCTGCTCGGCCGGGAAGACGTCGATGATGCGGTCGATCGTGCTCGGCGCGCTCTGCGTGTGCAGCGTCGCGAACACCAGGTGGCCGGTCTCGGCCGCGGTCAAGGCGGTGCCGATCGTCTCCAGGTCGCGCAGCTCGCCGACGAGGATCACGTCGGGGTCCTGGCGGAGCGCGCCGCGGAGCGCATCGGCGAAGCCGGTCGCGTCCTGGCCGATCTCGCGCTGGTTGACGATGCAGCTCTTGTGCTGGTGCAGGAACTCGATCGGGTCCTCGATCGTGATGATGTGGTCGGTGCGCTCGCGGTTGATCTCGTCGATCAGCGACGCGAGCGTCGTCGACTTGCCGGAGCCGGTCGGGCCCGTGACCAGGACGAGGCCACGCGGCTTCATCGTCAGGTCGTGCAGGCTCGACGGCAGGCCCAGCTCCTCGACCGACTTGATCTCCGTCGGGATGAGGCGGAAGGCGGCCGCCATGCTCTCGCGCTGGTAGTACGCATTCACGCGGAAGCGGGCCAGGCCGCGCACGCCGTGCGCGAAGTCCAGCTGGCGGTTCAGCTCGAGGTGCTTCTGCTGCTCGGTGGTGGTGATGCGGTAGATCAGCTCGCGGACGACGTCCGGATCGAGCACTGCGAAGTCATCGAGCAGCTCGATGTGACCGTGCACGCGGACCGCCGGGTACGAGCCCGAGGTCAGATGCAGGTCGGACGCCCTCATCTCGACGACGCGCTCGAGGAGCAGGTCGACGGAGAGGGGCGTCGCAGGCGGCGAGTTCGGCTCCACGGACGCACCTATCGGCAGGCCCGCGGTCGACCTTGAGCGATTTTCTCCGACAGGGGTGGAGACGGCCTGCAGAAGGCGCTTGCGGGCGCCCGATTCGAGTCGATCGGCGGTTCAGGACAGGTCCCGGGGACTGTCCCCCGGCCCCGCCTCTCGTGGCGCCAGTCGTATCTTCTTTCTTGTCGCGCGCCCGCGCGCGCGGGCGCGCGAGGAAGGGCGCCGGTGGCGCGAGATCGCGCGTGTGCAGGGATTTCTCGCCCGGTTCGTTCACCCGTTCGAGTTCTCGGACGACGGGGGCCTGGCACCCGATATCCGGAGCGTCGGTTGGTCTACCCCCGTTCCGGAAGGAGTTCCAATCCCATGATGCTTCTCTCCAGGCTGCAGGAGCGTCGGTTGGCGAAGGAGCAGAGCGGTTTCACGCTCATCGAGCTCCTCGTCGTGCTGGTGATCATCGGCATCCTGCTGGCGATCGCCGTCCCGTCGTACCTCGGTTTCAAGAAGCGCGCCGAGAAGCAGGCCTCGAGCTCCAACGTGCGCGCCGCCATCCCGGCCGCCGAGGCGTACTACTCGGATCACGACAACTACACCGGCATGAACCTGGCGCAGCTCCGGTCGATCGACCAGGGCATCCCGTCGGGCCTCGGCGTCACCGTCACCGGTGGCGGCGCCGGCTACACGCTGACCTTCACCAAGGGCAGCTGCACCGCCAGCTACACCGGTCCCGGCGGCGGAGAGCCGACCAACACCTGCTGATCGAGCCTGTCCAGCACGACGCCGTTCGCGGCGTTCCGACGGGGCGCGGGAAACCGCGCCCCGTCGTCTTTCAAGCAGCGGCGCCGCCAGGCCGATAGCTCGACCGTGGTCGAGGTCGCGGTCGGAGACGTACGGACGCGGACGGTTGCTGCGGCGCTTCGCCCGTCGGCCGTCCTCGCCGCGCTCGTCGGCCTGAGCCTGGCGATCCGGCTGCCGCTCGCGTTCGAGCGCGCCACTCCCGCGCTACTTCCCCGACGAGTACCTCTACAGCGAGCTCGCCCGCTCGGTGGCGCGCTCCGGCGACCTGCGCGTGCTCGACGTGCCGTCCTCCCTCCCGAGCCTCCTGGCGCCGGTCGTCCACTCGGTCGCCTGGCTGCCCGGCGACGCCGAGCTGGCGTTTCGTCTCACGCAGGCCGTGAACGTCGTCGCGATGTCACTGGCCGTCGTGCCCGTGTACCTGATCGCGCGGCGCCTCGGCGTGCGCACCGGGCTTGCGCTCGTCGCCGCGGCGTTCGCCGTCGTCTGCCCGGACTTCGTCTTCGCCGGCTACGTGACCGCCGATGCGCTCGGCTACGCGCTCGCGCTGGTGGCGGTCCATGCATGCCTGCGCGCAATCGCCGCCCCGAGCATCGCCGCCCAGACGTGGCTCGTCGCGGCGTGCACCCTGGCGACCGCCACCCGGGCCCAGTACGCCCTGCTCCTCCCCGTCGCGGCCGCCGCCTCGCTCGCCGTCGCCGGGCGCAAGCCGCTGCAGGCCCTGCGCGAGCTCTGGCTCGTCTGGGCGGTCGTCGGCGTGGCGGCCGCCGCCGTCGCCGCCGCCGGCGCCGGAGCGCTCGGACGGTACGGCACGCTCGCATCCGCGGGCCTCTCCCCCGACGCGATCACGTGGCTGCCGGTGTCGGGCTACCTCCTCGCGCTGGCGGTGGGCGCCGCCGTCGTGCCCGGCGCCGTGGCCTGGCTCTGCTGTGAGGTCGCACGCCCGAGCACCAGGACGACGGCTGCCTTCGCCTGGCTGCTGATGCTCCTGTTCGCCGCTCTCGCCGCCGCCTCGGCGGTGATGAGCGTCCACACCGGCTCCGACCGCTTCTTCGAGCGGTACCTGATGGTCGGGGTGCCGCTCGTCGGCGTCGCCTTCGTCTGCTGGCTCGAAGCCGGCCGTCCCGGGCGCCGGATCGCGCTCGCGACGGTCGGCTTGATCGCCCTCGCGGCCACGCAGATCCCGGTCGCGGCTCACGCGGAGGGGCAGGGCCGTGCCGACTCCCCGCTGCTGCTGTCTGTGAGCTGGCTCGAGCGCTGGCTCGGCGTCGGAACCGCCAGCCTCGCCGTCGCGCTGCTCGCCACGCTCGCAGCCGCGTCCGGCGTCGCCGGCGCCCGGACCGGGCGACGACCGGCCCCTGCACTCGTCGTCTCGCTGACGCTCATGGCCGTCCTCTCCGTCGGCGCGCACGCCGCCGACCTGAGCCTCTCGCGCCACGTCGCAACGACGCAGGCGGGATCGCCGCCGGGCTGGGTCGACGACGCGGTCGCGGCCGACGTGCTGCTCGTCCAGACCCGCGGCAGCGACCCCAACCTCGCCATGACCCAGGCGTTCTGGAACGCATCCGTGACGCGCGGCGCGCTGCTCGGACGTGAGACGCCCGCGCTGGACGGCGCGACCTCGAGGCTCGCCGTCGACGGACGAGGCCGGCTCACGCTCCATGGACGTCCTGTGCACGGACCGCTGCTCGTCGCCGGCGACGGCTCGCGGGCCGTCCTGGCCGGGGCGGCCACGGTCGACCGCCAGGGGTCCTTCAGCCTCGTCAAGCCGGACGGAGCCGCGCGCCTCGCGCTCCTCGCCGAAGGGCTGGCTGCGGACGGATGGCTCGGCCAGGACGCGCGCATCGCCGTCTATCCCGCCGCGGCCGGCTGCCGCCGGCTGGCGCTCGCACTCTCGCTCCCCACCGGGGCCCGCGCGGTCGACGTCCGGGTCGCCGACGGCCTGCGCACGCGATCCATCCTCGTCGCTCCCGGAAGCGTCGTCACACTGCACGCCGCGAGCTCCCTGAACCGGCCCGGAACGGTCCGGCTGACGGCGCAGAACAGTCAGACGTCGCCTCCCGGGGTCTTGCGGACGCGCACCGTTCGCGCCCGATTTTCGCTCGCTCCCACGTCCTGTCCCGCCGGTGTGAATCGGCGCTAAAGCACGGCACGGCGACTGCCGATAGAAGGCTCGCCTGCCCAAAGGAAGGAATCCATGACCGCCACAGTGCCCACTCGCATGCTCGCCCTCATCGGCCTCGCCGCCGCGGCTCTCGCTGCGTTCTTCCTCGTGGTCAGGCCCCTGCTCCTCGACGAATCCGAATCGACCTCCGCGGCGACGAACAGCCCGACGAACGTCAAGCCGGCCGCCCAGCCGAGCTCCCCCGCGACCCCGGCGGTCAAGCCGGACGCGACCCCCGCCGTGCAGCTCCTGCCCGGCCTGCCCGCCAGCCTCGCCCGCGCGCTTCGCCGCGAGAAGGTCGTCGTCGTCGGCGTGTGGGCCCCCAGCGCCGGTGACACGCAGGCGCTCGCCCAGGCCCGCGCAGGCGCCAAGGCCACCGGTGCCGGCTTCGTCGCCCTCAACGTGCTGTTCGAGGGTCATGCGAAGGCGCTCCAGCGGCTCGCCGGACCGATCTCGGATCCGTCGGTGCTGGTCGTCAAGCGGCCCGGCAGGGTGGCGAACCGCCTCGAGGGCTTCGCCGACTCGGCGACGGTCGCTCAGGCTGCGCACAACGCCGGCGCTCGGTGAGCGCACCGGCAACGTCGCCTGAGCTCCACGAGATCTTCGTCTACCGCGCGCACCGAGACGGGCGGCCGGTCGTGATCCTGCGCGGCATGCAGTCGCCTGGCTCGAACGGCCTCGTCATCGAGGCCGAGGTGCACCCCGTCGAAGCGGGTGCGCGCGGGCCGGTGCTGCGCCGGCCGTACCGCTTCACCTCGCGGGACCAGGCGATGCGCTTCGTCGACGAAGCGCTCCTGGCCCTCGAGTACCTCGACTGCTCGGTCGCGTAGGCGCCGGCGCCGCTGCGGCGCGTCCCGGGGACAGTCCCCTGGACACGTCCCTCGCCGCGGCTGGATTCCGAGCGAACGCCCGCCGGGCTCGGCCGACCAGGCCGACACGACGCGGGCGAGCTCTTCCAGCGATGTCAGCCGGCCGCGACCTTCGCGAGCCCGTCGTCCCACAGCGTCCGCATGCCTTCCTCGGTCCCGGGGACAGTCCCCTGGACATGTCCCTCGCCGCGGCTGAGCCCCGGCGCGAGCGCTACATCGATACGACGCGGGCGAGCTCTTCCAGCGACGTCAGGCCGGCCGCGACCTTCGCGAGCCCGTCGTCCCACAGCGTCCGCATGCCTTCCTCGGTCGCCGCGCGCTCGATCTCGTCACGCGGAGCGTTCAGCGACGCGAGCGACTCGAGCTCGTCGTTCATGACGAGCAGCTGGAAGACGCCGATCCGGCCCTTGTAGCCGGTGCGGCTGCAGCGCGGGCAGCCGACCTTGCGGTAGAGCGCCATCCCCTCGTTCGAGGCGGCGATGTCCGGGGAGACGCGCGCGGCGATCAGATCCTCGTACGACGGCGCGTACATCTCGCAGCAGTTCGCGCAGAGCCTGCGCGCGAGCCGCTGCGCCAGCACGGCGGTGACGGCGGAGCCGGTGAGGAACGGCTCGACGCCCATCTCGTTCAGTCGGGTCAGCGCGCCCGGCGCGTCGTTCGTGTGCAGCGTCGAGAGCACGAAGTGGCCGGTCAGCGCCGACTCGATCGCGATCTTGGCCGTCTCGCCGTCGCGGATCTCGCCCACCATCACGACGTCCGGATCCGAGCGCAGGATCGACCGCAGCGCCGTGGCGAACGTCAGCCCGGCCTTGGGGTTGATCTGCACCTGGTTGATGCCGGCCAGGCGGTACTCGACCGGATCCTCGATGGTGATGATGTTGATCTCGGGACGGTTGATCTGGGCGAGCGCGGCGTAGAGCGTGGTCGACTTGCCCGAGCCGGTCGGCCCGGTGACGAGGAGCGCGCCCGTCGGCTTGAGGATGAGCTCGCTGAGCCGGTCGCGCATCGCCTCCGACAGGCCGAGCGCCTCGAGCGTCGGCGTCTTCCGCGACTTGTCGATGAGGCGCATCACGACCTGCTCGCCCTCCACCGTCGGCAGCACCGCGACGCGGATGTCGAGCAGGCGGCCGACCGCGGCGGCGTTCAGCGAGATGCGGCCGTCCTGCGGCTTGCGGCGCTCGGCGATGTCGAGCTTCGAGAGCACCTTGAGCCGCGTGGTGACGCCCGGCGCCATGCGCTTCGGGATGCGCTGCAGCTCGGAGAGCACGCCGTCGATCCGCACGCGGACGACGAGCGCGTCCTCCTGCGGCTCGAAGTGGATGTCGCTGGCTGCGTCGGTGGCGGCCTGCATGATGATCGAGTTGACGAGCCGCACGAGCGGCGCGTCGGAGACGCCGTCGTCGACCTCGAGGTCGTCCGAGTCCTCGTCGACGACCTCGAGCTCGTCGAGCGCCGACTGGGTCTCCATGACCTCGCGTCGCGCGCCAGGCGATCGAGCTCGACGATGATGTCCTCGCGGCTCGCAACGTCGATCTCGACGGTGTAGCGGGTCGCGAGCCGGAGCTCGTCGATCCCGTGGATGTTCGGCGGGGTCGGCGACCGCGACGCGCAGCCGGTCTCCGGTCAGCGCGAACGGGACCGCGACCACGCGCTTCAGGTCGCGCAGCTCGATCAGCGTCGCTGCGTCGGGCGAGACCCGCGTCCTCCGCCGAGGTCGACGGACGGCAGGCCGTGCCGGCGCGCGAGCGCTCGTGCGATCCCCTCGGGCTTCGCGTGCCCCTCCTCGAGGAGCGCCTGCGCGAGCGAGCCGCTGCCCGCGCGGCCGCGCGCAGCCGCGAGCCGGTCGGCCGGAAGCAGCTCGGTGGCCGTGAGCAGGTCCGCGACGAGCTCGGCCACCGTGTTGACCCCGGGGGCGTGAGTGCCCTGCGCGGCCTCCGCGGGCGACGCGGTTCCTTCGCCCGTGAGCGCCACGGTGCGCAGGAAGGTCTTGGGATCGAAGCTCATGTCCCTCGTCCGAGGCAGCGGCATCGGCGCACGGCGTTGTCTGCCGCTGCGCCCACCGTCAACCCATCAAGTCGAGGTACCAGTCGAGCACCGGTTCGCCGACGAAGAGCGCAACGAGGCCTCCGAAGGCGAGAAACGGCGCGAAGGGCAGAGCGACCTTGCGAGCCGCCCGCCCCTTGACTGCGAGGAGGACGATCGCCGGCACGAACGCGGCGAGCAGCCCGACCATGAGCGCGACGGCCACCTCGGCACCGAGCATCGCGCCGAGGAGCAGGGCGAACTTGACGTCGCCCATGCCGAGCCCGGCCGGGTAGAAGAGCGCCGGAAGAAACAGGAAGAGGGCAGCGCAGAACGCAGCGACGACCCATTCGACGCTGGGATGGAGGAGCGTCTGGGCGACGAGCACGATGGCCGTCGCGGGGAGGACGATCCGGTTCGGGATGATCCGCCGCTCGATGTCGATGGCGGAGATCACGACGAGCACGGCGCAGAAGAACGCAGCGACCAGCGCGTCGGCCGTCAGGCCGAAGCGCAGGCCACACGCGACGATCAGCGCGGCCGTCAGGGCTTCGACGATCGGATAGCGCACCGGGATCCGCACGCCGCACGCGCGGCAGTGACCGCGCAGGATCGCATACGAGACCAGCGGCACGTTGTCGTACCACTGGATCGGCGTGGCGCAGCTCATGCACGCCGAGCGCCCGCTCGCCGGACGCTGCAGCGGCAGCCGGGAGGCGATCACGTTCAGGAAGCTGCCGACGGCGAGGCCGGGAGCTGCGAGGGCGGCGGCGAGCGCAAGCTCCATGATCCGCGGCCCGGTCTAGCGGAGCGTGGTTCCGAGCGGCTGCACGGGCTCGGTGCCGTTCTGGCCGGACTCGGCGGCCGCAGCCTCGGCGGCCTCGCGCTCGTCGACGGCCTTGTGCTTCTTGGCCGACTCGAGCGCAACCAGGAAGTCGTGGCGGTTCGTGGCCGCGTTGGCGGCGATCTCCTCGTCCACACGGCCTTCGAGCACGAGCTGGATGAGGTGCTGCATGAACGTCTGCATCTCGTAGAACTCGCCGGCCGCGATCGCGTCCTCGACCTCGTCGGAGCGGTTCTCGCGGATGAGATCGGCGATGCGGGCGTTCGTCACCATCACCTCGACGGCCGGCACGCGCCCGCCGCCGACCGCGGGCAGCAGCCGCTGGCTGATGACGCCCTTGAGGACGCCCGCGAGGATCGAGCGGACCTGCGCCTGCTTTGCAGCCGGGAAGAGCTCGATCATGCGGCTCAGGGTCTCGGCCGCGTCGACGGTGTGCAGGGTCGAGAACACGAGGTGGCCGGACTCCGCGGCCTGCAGGGCGGTCTCGGCGGTCTCGGTGTCGCGCAGCTCGCCGATCAGGATGATGTCCGGATCCTGGCGGAGCACGCGGCGCAGCGCCTGCTGGAAGGACTCGGTGTCGAGACCGACCTCGCGCTGGTTGACGATGCAGCCACGGTCGGGATGGAGGATCTCGATCGGATCCTCGATGGTCACGATGTGCTGCTGCCGTGTGCCGTTGATGTAGTCGAGCATCGCCGCGAGCGACGTCGTCTTGCCCGAGCCGGTCGCGCCGGTGACGAGCACGAGCCCGCGATGCTCGCCTGCGAGCCGCTTCACGCCGTCCGGGAGGCCGAGCGCCTCGAAGCTTGGGATCTCGAACGGGATGATGCGGAACGCGAACGAGATCGCTCCGCGCTGCCGGAAGCCGTTGACGCGGAAGCGGCGCCCGTCGACCGAGTACGAGATGTCGAGGTCGCCGCTCGAGTCGAAGAGCGCGCGCCGGGCAGGGTTGCCGCGCGTGACGATCTCGAGCACGCCCTCCAGGTGCGCGTCGGTCAGCGTCGAGACACCGTCGAGCGCGAAGAGGTTGCCGTCGTGGCGGAGAATCGGCGGCTGGCCCACCTTGAGGTGGACGTCACTCGCGTTCAGGCCGATGGCACGGGAGAGCAGCGTATTGAGATCCATGGTGGCCCTCCCACCATCGGCACGCGGGCCGTGCGGCTTTAGCCATCAGCTTCCTGTTACGCGCGCGAGGCGAGCGATGAGTCGCAGCGGGGGTCTCGCCAGCCCGCGCGCCTCATTGGGGTGCGCCACATCGCCCTGGAGGAGGCCGGACACGACGTCCCACACGCGCGGAATCCCGGCGATCGCCCAGCAGACCGCCGGGAAGCGGTCGAGCGCAGCCTTCGCGCTCCACGACGCCCCCGCGTGGGGACCCAGAGCCGCCTCGAGGCGGGGCGCATACTCGTCGAGCTGGCCGCCGACGATCGCCTCGCTCGCGAGCTCGGCCGACACGAAGGCCTCGTAGATGCCGTCGCCGGAAAGCGGATCGACGAGCGCCGCGGCGTCACCGACCAACAGCGCTCGCCCGCGCGCCGCGGGCGAGCCGGTGCGCCGCATCGGCAAGAGGTGGCCGCGCACGTCGGTCAGCTGCTCGGGCTCGATGCCGTGCGCAGCGCACAGGTGACGCAGATGCTCGCGGATCCGCGGGCCCTCGGACGGCCAGCCCCCGACACCGACGTTCGCGTGGTCGCCCTTGGGAAAGACCCAGCCGTAACCGCCGGGCACCACGCCCAGCTCGACGACGGCGCGGCCCGCGTAGCGCGCGGCGTCGACCTCGCCGTAGGCGACGTTCCCCTCGAGCGCGACACCACGGACGGCATCCGGCTCGATGCCGGCCGCGCGCGCCGTGACGCCGTTCGCTCCGTCCGCGCCGACCACGACGCCGGCCGCCACTGCCTTGCCTCCAACCGATGCCTCGGCACCGTCCGGACCGACCGTTAGACCTCCGACCGTGACACCGTCGCGAAAGTCCGCACCGGCCAACGCGGCCTGCTCGGCGAGGAAGGCGTCGAGCCGTCGCCGCTGCGTCATCCGGATGAGCGGCGTGCCGCCGCCGCGGACGAAGCGCCTGCGGTAGCGGAGCCCGAGCTCGAAGCGATCGACCTCGTGCTCGACGACCGGGCCGACGTCGCACGGCGCATGCCGGAGCGCGCGCCCGGTGAGCCCGCCGCCACACGGCTTGTCCCGCGGGAACCGCTGCCGGTCGACGAGCAGCACGCTCGCGCCGGCGCGCGCAAGGCGCAGCGCCGTGGCCGAACCGGCAGGCCCTGCGCCGACCACGAGCACGTCGAATCGCTCCATCCCGCCGATGGTACGACGCCGGTGGTGCTAGGTTCGGGAGGTGGCGAAGCTGGGCTGGATCCAGATGCTCTCGGTCGGGTTCGACGGCAACCGCTTCCGCGGCGAAATCCTCCCGATCCTCGACAAGCTCAAGGAACAGAAGACGATTCGCATCCTCGACCTCCTGTTCGTCCGGAAGGACGAGCAGGGGAACGTGGCGACGTTGAAGGCGAGCGACCTCGACATGGAGGAAGCGATGGGCTTCGGCGAGTACATCGGCACGCTCGTGGGCTTCGCCGCAGGGGGGCCGGAGGGCGCCGACCGCGGCGCCATGGCCGGGGCTGCGGCTCTGGCCGACGGGCACCTCTTCGACGAGGACGACGCGTTCCAGCTGACACAGGCGCTGCCGAACGGCATGTCCGCGGCCATCGTCCTCATCGAGCACACGTGGGCGGTCCCGCTGTTGGATGCGATCACGAACGCGCACGGTGTCGAGCTGTCGAATCGGCTGGTGAGCGTGGACGACCTGCTCACGGCCGGGCTCGACCTCCGTCCCGACGAGTCCAGCGCCCTCGAGTCGTAGCGGCGGGCCGGCCTTGGCGCCGCACGGCGCTGGCTAGACTACGCGCGCTCCGGAGGGGTTCCCGAGTGGCCAAAGGGGGCGGGCTGTAAACCCGCTGGCTCAGCCTTCAGAGGTTCGAATCCTCTCCCCTCCATGAGTGCGGGGGAACCCATGGTTCCCCCGCAAGCCCCCTCCGTCTGGCGTCACCGGCGAACTCGCGGTGGGCTGCGCGGGAATGAATCCCGCTCCGCCCTGGAAGC
This sequence comes from uncultured Gaiellaceae bacterium, assembly GCA_963733065.1. Lineage (GTDB taxonomy): Bacteria > Actinomycetota > Thermoleophilia > Gaiellales > Gaiellaceae > CAVTBT01. The sequence goes on along the minus strand of CAVTBT010000002.1, from coordinate 14,141 downwards.
GCGGTGCACGGATGGACAGGCAGGCGATGCTCGTTCCGGTCGGAGCTAGACTGGCCGTCCTGCCCTCTTAGCTCAGTTGGTAGAGCACCTCCATGGTAAGGAGGGGGTCGACGGTTCGAGTCCGTCAGAGGGCTCTGCAAAAGCCGCGCAAATCGCGGGTTTTTCTGTCGGCTCGACTTGCACGAGCTCCAGTATGCGATGGGTATGGAGCCGGTCATGGAGCCTTCAGGTCGGAGACGGCTTCCGGTAAGCGTCAAAACTGGCCCATTTCCGCCAGGAGGATGCTCCGTCGCCCGAGCGCAGTCGGGCGTAGTCCGCAGGAGCCTGTAGCTACGTGTTCGTCCGGCGGTGACCCTAGAGTCCGCTCGTGGCCGTAGCGCACCTCTCCGAGCACGTTCACGACGTGGTCAAGCGCGAGCGGCAAGTCGTTGCGGACCGGCTCGAGGCACTCCGTGCCCAGTCCCGGCGCCTGCACGAAGTCGTCGACCAGGTCGACGCGGACGCCGCCGAGACGGCGCGCCTCCTCCGGCAGATGGACGAGATGCTAGGCCTCGCGCCCCAGCTCTCGCTCGACGCGCACGGCGAGCTTCGGGGGCAGAAGCTGCAGGAGATCGCGGTCGAGCTCCTCCGCCAGAAGAAGGGTGTTGGCGTCGAGGTCCACTACAAGGACTGGTACGGCCTTCTCCTCGAAGCCGGGCTGGTCGTGGGCGGCAAGGACCCGCTCGCCACGTTCCTGACGCAGGTCGGCCGGGCGGCGAACGTCGAGTCGGTGCGACCCCGCTCGGGTCTCTACCGCCTTCGCGCGGCCTAGGGCCTGCAAAACGCGCCGGCGCCGTCCGGGTCGCGTGCTACCTCTGGCGTAGGTACAGCCAGCAGCAACGCCCAGGTACACCGACTGCGGAGGCAACGAATGGAACGGCTTGAGGAACAATTCGAGGGGGCGCTCGCCAGGATCGAGGTGAGCGGGCCGAAGCGCGAGCGCGCGATCAAGGCGCACGAGGAGATGCGGGGCGTGCTCGAGGCCGACCCGAAGCTCCAGGAGTGGGGGATCGAGACCGTGCTGATCGGCTCGTACGCGCGCCGCACCGGGATCTACCCCGGCAAGGACGTCGACGTCTTCGTGAAGCTGACCAAGCTGACCACGGAGAACGCTCAGCCCGCGACCGTCTACCACCGCGTCCGCGACGTCCTCGTCGACCACTACGGCGAGCGCGCGAAGCCGCAGGCGCGGTCGATCAAGGTCGAGTTCGACTTCGACGGCGACGGGTTCTCAGTCGATGCCGTCCCGGCGGTGCGGATGGGCGAGCGCTGGGGAATCCCGCGCCGCAAGACCGAGCTCTGGGAGAGCCCGGACGTCGCCGAGCGCTGGGTCGAGACCGACCCGGAGAAGCTCGCCGAGCTGACGACCGAGCGAAACAAGTCGCCGAAGGTCGGGCACCAAGGCGCGTACGTGCCGACGGTGAAACTCGTGCGCCAGACGCGGCGCCACCATCTCGGCGACCAGAAGCCGGGCGGCCTCTACTTCGAGGTCCTCACCTTCTGGGCTTTCCAGAGCGGCGCGATGACCGGCGACTGCTTCGCCGAGATCCTCGCGCGGACGCTCCGCGCCGTCGCCACCCAGCTCGCGACCGGCGAGGCGACGACGGATCCGGTGCTCGGCCGGCCGTACAAGCCGACGCCGGAGCGGGACGACCTCGCGAACGCGGCGGAGAAGTTCGACGAGCTCACGGCCAAGGCGGAGGATGCGCTACGCGCCGACAAGTGCAAGGCGGCGGCGCTCTGGCGCGAGATCCTCGGCAAGAACGGCCGCGGCTGGGTCTTCGGGCTGCCGGCCGGCTGCGACGAACAGGGGAACAAAGTGCCCGTCGCCGGCGCGGTGGCGGCCCGCGGCTCGCGCGAGGCGAGCCCATTCGCTTGATCGACGCGCTCGACGTCGCGTCGCTCGAGCGCTTCCAGCTCGAGCTCGTCGAGGCGGGCTTCGAGCCGGCCGACGCCCTGCAGCGCTCGTGGGTCGGCCCGATCGCCGAGTCGCTGCGGGGACTGACCGAGGCGGAGACGATGAAGATCGTCTTCTACGACGGCTGGCCGTTCCAGCATCCCCGCCTCTTCGTCGAAGGGCTCGACGCGCGCCACGTCAGTGCCCGAGGAGAGGTCTGCCTCTGGGCGACCGGTGCGCCGCCGGAGAAGTGGCAGACGTTCTCCGACTTTCGGACGAGGATCGACGAGTGGGCCGAGCACGCCGCCACCGAGTTCCGACCCGAGGACTTCGCGCTCGACGCCCACCTGTCCTTCGGAAGTGTCCGGCCCGGCACGATCGCGACCGTCGACCTCGAGAGCCTGCGGCTCAGTCGCGCGGGCGGTGGCCGCGACGAGATCTCGGGCACCTGGGAGCAGGACGGCCGGGTGCTCGAGATCAAGCGCGGGCGAAAGGGCGAGATCGAAGGGCGTTGGTACTTCGTCGGAAAGGTCAAGGTGCCGCCGCGGAGCCTGGACGGCGTCCGCGCGCTGCTCGACGCCGGCCAGCAGAAGAATTTCGACCGTCGCTACAACCAGGTCGCCGAGCATGGCAAGGCGCGCCTGTTCATGCTCGTCTGGGAGCGCGAGCTCGGGCGCGAGGCGCTCGTGCTATTTGCGGAGAAGAACGGTGACGAGGTGATCGCGCAGGCGATCGAGGTCGCGCCCACGGACATGTCCTTCCTGAAGCTGCGGGCCGGGCCCGACGCCGAGGCCCTGGGCGAGAAGAAGGTCGTCGTCTTCGGCGTGGGCGCGATCGGCTCCAACCTCGCCGTGCTGCTCGCGCGTGCCGGGCTCGGCGAGCTGGTCGTCGTCGACGGCGACCGCCTGCGCCCGTCGAATGTTGTCCGGCACGCCGCCAACTCGATCGCGGTCGGGCGTGAGAAGGCCGCCACCGTCTATACGGACGCGCACTTCTCGGCGCCTTGGACGACGGTCAGGCCCGTGATCGAGTCGCCGTGGAAGCCGGCGCGGATCCGCGAGCTCATCGCAGGCGCCGACCTCGTCATCGAGACGACCGGCCTGATCTCCTTCGCGCTCCTCGCCTCGTACATCTGCCGCGAGTCGCAGACACCGCTCGTCTCGGCCGCGCTCTACCGGGGAGGCGCCGTCGCACGCGTGCGCCGGCAAGCACGGGCCGACGACGTCGTCCTGGCCGAGCGCAGACCGGCGACCGGACACCCGCTCATCCCGCCTGGGGACGAGCCCGTCGCCTACGAGCCCGGCTGCTCTGAGCCCGTCAACAACGCCTCCCCGGTCGCGGTTTCGGCGACCGCGGCTCTTGCCGCCGAGGTGGCGATCGACACCCTCACCGAGCGCTTCGATTACCCCGACGAGGCGATTGACGTCTACCGGCCGCTGGACGAGGCGCCGTTCGACCGGCTCGGGCGGATCCAGCGATGACCGCGCCGCTGTGGCGCGTGTGGCTCGCCGAAGAGGCGGCGGCCACCATCGCGCGCGCGGCCGCGGCCGCACACCCGGACGAGACGGGAGGCGTGCTCGTGGGCGTGCACACGCACGGGTCGCGGCCCTGGGTGACAGACGCCGTCGAGCTGCGCTCCGCGAAGGCGAGCGGAACGTTCTACGAGGTGCCCGCCGGCGCGCGCCGCAAGGCGGTTGCGCGGCTTCGCCGGCGCGACCCGCGGCTCGGCTATCTCGGCGAGTGGCACGTTCATCCGGCCGATCTGGAGCCGAGCACGGTCGACACCAAGACGATCGCGCGGCTCGGCTCAGATCCCGACGCGGGCTGCGACCGCCCGCTCCTTCTCGTCGCGCGGCGCACGCCAACCGCGTACGTGCTCGACGCCCGTCAGCTGAGCCATCGGACGCTACGGAAGCTGCAGATCATCGCGACCGGGCCCCTCGCAGCTGCCGACGCAGCGCCGCCCGAAAGGCCGAAGTCGCGCCAGCGCGCACAACGTCGCCTCTACCTTGGAACCCGATGAGCACCGAGCGTCCTCAGACACCGAGACCAAGCGGCGTCCGCATGGCCGGCGACGACTACCAGCACCTCTACACCTGGCTCTACGCCCTCCATCTCATGCGAGAGAGCGAGGGGGTCACGCGTGTCGAGTTCGAGGTTCGCGACGCCGGCAACGTCGACGACCTCGTCGTTCACCGCCGGGATCAGCCGACTCTGTACCACCAGATCAAGTTCGTGATCGACCAGCGCGAGCTGCTTACCCACGACTGGTTCACGACCATCCCCCAGGGCAGCAGGAAGAGTCCCTTGCAGCGGTTCTTCGAGAGCTTCAACGGCCTGTCGCGTTCAGGCGCACCGGCGGAGCTGGCGCTCTGGACGAACCGGCAGCTCGCGCCGAACGACCCGATCCTCAAGCACCTCGACTCGCGCAGCGACAAGCTCGGGGCACGCTTTTTCGAAGCCTCGACCGGGTCGGAGACCGGGAAGGCCCGCAGCAAGTGGGCGAACCATCTCGGCGCGTCAGAAGACGAGATGCTCGCGATGCTCGAGCACTTCCGCGTGTACCCGGGTCGAGGCTCGCTCGAGGAGCTCCGCCGCAGCTGCGGGATCTATATGGAGCTGGTCGGGCTCCGCGGGGACGTCGAGGCCGTCAGCCTCGGCACAAACGAGATCCGCCGCCTGATCATCGATGGGTGCAGCGCGCTCGAGAACGAGGAGATGAACCAGCTCGTCGACCGGCTCGGCCTCCGCCTCGGAACGCCGCGCGCGACGCTCGCGATCCAAGCGATCGACCGCCAGCCGGGGCTTGAACTCGCGGTGGCATCGGTCGACTGGGTCGACGAATTCATCGGGGCCGAACCACGAGCGCGCCGCCAGACGCGCGACCCCGCGGCGTGGAACGTGAAGTTCAAGCCCGAACTCGCCGCTGCAGTCGACGAGATTCGTCAGAAAGGGTTCACCGACATCCGAATCGACGGCGCATTCCGGCTCTCGACGGGCTTCGCGGTTGGCGCCGCTGCTCCCCGAACGGCCGGCCTGACCGTTGCCTTCCGCGACTGGTCCAGCAACGGCGAGTCGATGGAGTTCCCGGTCGCGGTGACCGAGCACCACGTCGGCAACGGCGGCGAACTCGCCGTCGCCCTGTGCGTGACCAGCCACATCGAACGCGACGTGCTCGAGTACATCCAGGCCAACTCGCTCCCGGTAGCCAAGCTCATCGAGATTGCCCCGGGTAGCGGAGTCGGCCAGACGTCGATTCCCGGGGAGGCAGAAGCTCTCGGCTTTGTGTTCGCCGCCTTCGACGAGATCCGGCGGAGCGCGCGCTCGGCCGCGAAGCTGCACCTCTTCCAGAGCGCGCCGAACGGGATCGGCATCCTCCTCGGCCACCTCTGGAACCGCGTCCCGCTCACCCAGCTCTACGACGACGCGAATAGGCCGGAGGACTACTTCCCGACCTTCACTTTGGCGAGCTAGCCCGCTAGACGGCGTACTGAAGGCGCGCGGCGGCGCTGTCGGGCGAGCGAGGTGCGGAAGACGTGGATGTCGTGTGGCAATTGGGATTGCCCCGAAAACGGCTCGAACAAGCCAAAACCGTTGCCGTGGGTTGCGACGAGTTGCCGATCGGGGCGCATGGTAAGGAGGGAGTCGACGCGGCGATCGCTAGATCAGGTGCGCGACTTCCGGCAGAGCACCTGCACGGGGTGTGTTCGCTCTTCCTCGATGTTACGGGCGGCGTTGCGGACCTTCTGAGGCGCGGTCTGACCCATTAGCAGGTGCAGCCCGAGCGGTGGCAGTTCGCCACGAGCGGCGAGCGCAAGGACGCCCTGGTAGGCCTCGAGATACTTCGGCCCCGTGTCCTCGATCTCGACATCGACGAAGCCGGCAGCGGTGAGCAGGTCGCGCGTCTGCGCCGGTGTTGCCAGCCATTCGCCTTCCCCGTCCTCGGACCAGGGGACCGGATGATGGGGATTGCCAATGCGCCCGAGGCCGTGTTCCGTGAGCGCAAAGAAGCCACCGGGCTTCAGCACACGCCACACCTCGCCGAAAAACTGCGTTCGGTCGGAGATGTTCATCGTGACGTGCTGGCTGTAGGCGCCGTCGAACAAGCCGTCCGCGTAGGGGAGGTGGTGTGCATCGCCTTGCTCGAACGAGACCTTGTCCCCCAGATCGAGCAAGGCCGTGAGCTTGTTCGCCGCCTCGACGAATGGTGCGGTGATGTCGATCCCTCTGACCGTGCAGCCGAAGCGCTGCGCGAAGTAGCGCGCCGGCCCGCCGAGGCCGCAGCCGATGTCGAGGATGTGGTCGCCTGCCTTGACAGGCAGGTGGTCTCCGAGCTCGACGGTGGCGGAAAAACCACGAGCGTGGAAGTGGTCGACCGGCGCCAGGTCCTCCACCGTCAACGAATCGAGAGGCTTCGCCGACGCCTCCAGTGCGGAGACGATCAAGGCGTAGACGTCGCCTGTCGCCCAGTGGTTGGCGATCGAAGCTCCTTGCGACACGGTTCGCCTCCTCGTGTTTAGGCAGATTATTGCCGCTTCGGGATCCACCGATGGCGCAGCGGGTAGTTCGCGCGACCTCCTTGGGTTGCGGCGGAGCAACGTGACTGGGCCTCAGGTGCGCGCCAGCGTGCCGCCAGAGCTGCAGGCGTTGTTCTGCTGACGTGTGAGCTGCTCGCGCAGCACGAGGAGGAGTCCACGAAGCTGGGCGCGCCATCCTTTCCTGCGCAGTTGGCGAGATGTCCGACTCCCGCGAGGTAGGCGCACGGGGGGCCCGGCGCCGTGGGTTGCGATGGTAAGGAGGGGGTCGACGGTTCGAGTCCCGTCAGAGGCTCTACAAAGTCCCAGCAAATCGGGCGTTTCGCACAGGCCCTCTACCGAGCTAACGAAGTCCTACTACTAGGCTTTCCGCATGAAGATCTTCAATCTCAACGCAGACGAGTGGGATCGCACGGAAGAGCGCGAGGGCTGGCGCTTCAAGGACGCCTGGGTCGGCGCGCACACGGACGCCGAGCTGATCGGCGCGAGCATGTACGAGGTCGAGCCGGGTAACAAGCAGGGGCCATTTCACACCCACCACGCGAACGAGGAATGGGTGATCGTCCTCCGCGGCGAGCCGACGCTCCGCACGCGCGAGGGCGAGCAGCAGCTGCGCGAGGGCGACGTCGTCGCGTTCCCGCGCGGCAAGGAGGGCGCGCACCAGATCCGCAACGACACGGACGCGCCCGTCCGCGTCCTCATGCTCTCCACGCTGATCGCGCCGGACATCGTCGAGTACCTCGACACGGGCAAGATCGGCGCGCGGAGCGTCGCCGGCGAGCGGATCATCTTCGCTCGCCCCGGGCCTGAGCTCGAATACTGGGAAGGCGAGGACTAAAGCCACTTCCGGCGTACCATCACCGCGATGATTCGAATCGGCTCGATCGTTTTGCGCGTGGACGATCTGCAGCGCCAGACGGAATTCTGGGAGGCGGCACTCGGCTACGTGCGCCGGGACAGTGGTGAAAGCGACGACTTCGTGCTGCTCGGCCCGCCCGACGGCGCCCCAGAAGTATGGAGCGTTTATGGAGCAGAGCGGTCGCAACCAGTCGCAACCGGTGGCAGATGGGATGACCTCGAAAGCGGCTCAGACACACGAAAACCGTTGCCGTGAGTTGCGACCAGTTGCCCTGACCCCAAAATGGTAAGGAGGGGGTCGACGGTTCGAGTCCGTCAGAGGGCTTCTATAAAGTGCCTGCAAATCGACTCTTTGTCGTTGTCTGCCTGTTGAACACGCGGACACATTCCGGACACATCTGCGGTACGCGCGACGCACCGCGACGTCTGGCGACGCCCGCCGACACCGTTCCGCAGCCAAAGCCCGAGCAGGTCGCGCGGCGAAAGCCCTGCTCAGGCCCATAGACCGTTGCCTGAGTAGGCGAGGATGCGACCCCCTCTGCGCAGGGAGGGGGTCGACGCTGATCTCGATCGCTTATCCCTCGCTGCGTGGTCGGGCCATGATCAAAGCCCCAGTCCTGGTGCGCCGGCTGCTAGATGCCGTGCGCGCTCGGTCACGCCCTCCCGACGAGATCGGGAGGGCGTGTGGAGACGTGGGCCTGAGTCATCCGACGGCCCAGAACGAGCAGTGGTGGGTCGTGGCGAAGCTCGTGTCGACCTGTGGCTGCGGAGACTCGAGCGACAGCACCTGCGCACTGTCGTTGAACGAAGGCCAGGGGATTGCCGCCGATGACGGGTCGCCGTTCGCGGCGAAGTTCGCCCAGGCCGCGCGCATGCTGCCCGCGAGCGCCTCCTGGTCGGGGTTGAGGGTCCCCGGGAACGGCAGGTTCGGCAGGTCGAATAGGTACTGGAGCTCGGATGAGTGTGTCGCAATGGGGGGCAGGGCGCCGGGCGGTGCCAGGCGATGGGGCGCGGTGTCGTCGTTGAACTGGTAGGCGAAGGTCGGCGCGCGCCTCGACGTCCAGCGGTCCACCTGGAGCGCCGGACACGCGAAGTTCGCGTCCGAGACGAGCGTGCTCAAGGCCACGACCGGCGCCGGGTACGCGTCGAGCGGGTACTCGGCTGCGATTGCCGCAGCCCTGGCGGGCGGCACGCCCAGCACAGCGGCGATGTTGCTCTGGTAGTTCGCGGCAGTCACCGGCCGTTCCGGCACCAGCACGAACGTCCCGCCACTCACGGCCACGCCGAGGCCGGCGACGAAGAGGAACTCCTCATCGTGGTTGATGCCGTTGAGGATCGGCACGCGGGCGAACCGCCCGCCCGCCAGCGCTCCCCCGATCGACTCCCTCAGGACCTTGCCGTCGACGACGCCCGGGATCGCGGCGCCTGGGAAGTGGTCAACGAGGGCCGAGACCGGCAAGGCGCGCAGGCAGTTCGCGCTCTGGTCGGGACAGCCCGCGCTCGTCGCGAACGACTGGCCGAACGCCTTGGCGTCGGCGAGGGACTGTTGCTTCAGCGCGAACGCGCCGCTCTGTACGATCACCCGCTGGAAGAGCCCGCGCGAGCCGCGCGAGACGAGGTGGGCGAGCACCGACAGGCCACCCGCCGACTGGCCCGCGATCGTCACCCTGCGCGGGTCGCCGCCGAACTTCTCGATGTTGCGCCGTACCCAGCGCAGCGCCGCCTGCTGATCCATCAAGCCGTAGTTGCCCGCCGCGCCGCCCGGCCGCGCAGCGAGCGCCGGGTGCGCGAGGAAGCCGAGCGCGCCCAGCCGGTAGTTGATCGTGACCACGACGGTGCCCTCCGCCGCGAGCTTGGAGCCGTCGTAGTTGCGGGCGGCATCCTGAGTGAGGCCGCCTCCGTGAATCCAGACGAGCACCGGGCGACCATCTCCGCGGCGACTGTGCAGGTCCGGCGTGGAGACGTTCAGGTACAGGCAGTCCTCGGCGATCGGGCCGGGCGGCAGGAACAGGTTCTGGAACGGGTCCGTCTGCTGTGGGCAGCTCGGCGCGAACTGGGTCGCGTCGCGGACACCGTTCCAATCGGTCGCAGGCCGCGGGGCGCGCCACCGCAGCTGCCCTGTGGGGGCGGCGGCGTAGGGCAGCCCGCGGAAGGCGTAGCCACCGGGCACGGCGACGCCGCGGACGGCGCCGCCCTCGATGGTGACGATCGGGGCGCGGACGGAGCCCGCAGCCGCGTCGGCGACGTCGGTTTCGGCAGCGGCGGCGCCCGCTGCCGCGAGGATCAGCGCGATCAGCGCCGCGCAGAGGGCGGCCAGCGGGGCATGGCGTGAGTGCGTCGTACTCATGATCTCGACTCCTTCGGTTCGGGTGCTAGCCACGCTGACGCCCCGCCTCGGCGGTCGCGCCCGTGCAGATCCCTGGTCGGCACGCGGGTGATGTGCAGGCGAACGCGAGGCCGCCCCGTGGGGAACCAGGGATCCTCGATCAGCTCGCGGTTCTAACGGCGCTTCGCCCAAGGGCGTCAGCAGCGAGGAACACAGGGGTGCCATGCGTACGCAACGAGCAGAAGCGCGAACGGCCACGGGGGTCGGTCGAACCAGGCCAACGACTCGGCCGCCCTGCCCCGACGGCTATCGCGGCGTTCAGCGGTCCTAGACGAACGAGGGATCTGAGGAACCGACCAGGGTCTTCCGCTGGTCGACCCGCGGGTGCACCAGGGTCTCCGACTGGCGCGACCGAGCGCCTAAACCGCGACTGTGAACAGGTACCGGAAACGCCGAACTTACCCACAGAGAAAGGCGGTAGGACATGGTCGATTGGGAGCGCAATTGGCTCGGTAGCGGCATCTTTTTCGTCGTGGCTTTCATCATCGGGTGGGTCATCTACGGCGGTCAGCCGAAGGTGGGTTCGTCGGCGGCCGAGCTCGTCTCGTTCTACGACGGCGATCGCACCCGGATTCTGATTGCCGCCACCCTCCTCGCATTCAACGTCCTGAACCTGATGTGGTTCGCAGCGGCGCTCTCGAGCGTGCTGCGTGATGCTGGGAAGGGCGGCTGGGGGGCGGCGGCGACAGCTTCCAGCGCAGCCGTGGGCGCCGTCTTGTTCGTGCTCTTCACGCTGAGCCTGGCGCTCGCGTACTCGATCGCCGGCTCCGGCAACAGCCAGATCACGTCCGGGCTCAACGACCTTTCCTGGATCTTGACGATCGTTGCGTCGTTCCCGGCTGCGATGCTGATCATGTCCGGGTCGTTCGGGCTCTGGCGGGCGGGAATCATCTCGAGCGCGGCCTTCTCAGCGGGTGTGGCAGCCATGGTGCTCGTCCTGCTCCGCGCAACGACCTGGGCCGGTGACGGATTCTGGGCGCCCGACGGTGCGTATTCGCAGTACATCTCGACGATCGTCGCTCTTGCGTGGGTCGCGGCGGTCAGCGGCTTCCTCTACATGCGGAGCCCCTCCGCGCTGAAGACGCCTGACCGGGCAGCTGTCCCTGCGGCGTAGTTCGGACCCGGAGCGCGGCGTCTCTCGGCGTCGCGCTCCGTTCCTCCAAGGACGAGCGACAGCCGCGGCGACGCACGATCGTTCATTCGCGCGTGCGTCAGGGACGGACGAGTTGTTGGCCGCCGTCGATCTCGAACGTCGCGCCGGTGACCGCCGTGTTGCTCATGAGGTGTACGGCGAGTGCGGCAACATCGGCCGGGCCGACGACACGTCGGATCGGCAGTGTCGTTCGGAGCTGTTCGCGCCGCGCGTCTAGCTGGTCGCCGAGGATCGCCGCCGACAGCGGCGTGTCGACGAACCCCGCAGTGATCAGGTTCACCCGGACGGGTGCGATCTCGAGAGCGAGGTTCTTCGTCAGACGCCTGAAGTGCGGCGGTGAGTCCCGAGATGAACGAACGGCCGACGGCGGGACGGTGACCACCCGTGCCGCCCAGGAAGAGCAAGGTCCCTCCCGGGCGAACCTTGCTCGCTGCGTTTCGGGCGACCTGCAGCGGCAGCAAGATTTGGGCTTCGACGTCGCGGCGGGCGTCTTCGAAGTTGAACTCCGCGAGATGCGCGTAGCAGGAACCCGGGCCGGTGACCAGCACGTGGTCAATCGGCGTGGGCAGCTCGTCGAAGAACCTTCCGAGTCGGTCGAAGTTGGTGGCGTCGAAGGCCGCGATGCTGGCCCCGAGCTCAAGACCGACTCGGTGGAGGCGGTCCGCGTTGCGCGCCGTGATGATGAGGTCGGCTCCTTCGTCGCCCGCGCGCCGGGCCGTCTCGAGCCCGATGCCGGAGCTGCCGCCGATCACGACAAGGGTCTGTCCGGCGAGTTCCAACTCGTGGCTCACGACGCCGCCTCCGCTTCTCGAACCGGCAGGGCATGGCCCTCGTAGGGCGCCCGCGGCGCGAGACCGGGAGCGGCTGCCCGTTCCGGGGGGCTAATGGCTGCGCCTCCTGGTTTGTGTCAGGAATGACCCTCGCGGCTCGACCGTTCTGTCGCACCAGGGGGACTCCCTGGTTGGCCCCCTGGTCTCCGCGGCGCGCGAGGAAGGCTTGGATTTCGGAGCAGGTATAGGCTCGTCCTGAAGGAGGCCGCCGATGAGGCTTCTCGGACGTCGTGCGGAATGCGAGGCACTTGACGGGGTCTTGACCGACGCTCTCGCCGGTCGGAGCCGAGTTGCCGTCCTTCGTGGAGAAGCCGGCGCGGGCAAGAGCGTTTTGCTGGGCTACCTGTCCGAGCGTGTCGCGGGATGGCATGTCGCGACGGCCGTTGGCGTCGAGTCGGAGATGGAGCTGCCCTACAGCGGCCTGCACCAACTTTGCGCACCCGTGCTGGATTACCTCGAGCGGCTGCCCGTCCCGCAGCGCGAGGCGCTCGCGACGGTGTTCGGACTGAGCGCCGGTCCTGCGCCCGACCGGTTCCTGGTGGGGCTCGCCACGCTGACGCTGTTCGCCGAGGTCGCCGAGCGGCAACCGCTGGTCTGCATCGTCGACGACGCGCAGTGGCTCGACCAGGCCTCCGGGCAGATCATCGGCTTCGTCGCCCGCCGTCTCCTCGCCGAGCGGATCGCGCTCGTCTGCGCGGCGCGCACGGGCATCGGCGACGATGCCTTCGTCGGGCTCCCCGAGTTGTCCATCCGCGGACTCGGCGACAGCGATGCACTCGCGCTGCTGCTCGACAACGTGCACGGCCCGCTCGACGCCGCCGTCTGCGAGCAGATCATCACGGAGAGCCACGGGAACCCGCTCGCGCTCCTCGAGTTGCCACGCACCTGGAACGCCGCAGAACTCGCCGGCGGATTCGGTCTTCCCGACAAGTCACGCCGGTCGTCAGCAAGATCGAAGAGAGCTATGCCAAGCGCCTCCTCCTGCTTCCGGCCGAGACGCAGCTGCTCGTCCTCGCCGCGGCCGCGGAGCCACTGGGCGACCCCGTGCTGCTTCACCGTGCCGCCGCGACCCTCGGCCTCGAGATGACCGCGGCCGGCCCTGCGGTCGACGCCGCGCTGCTCAAGGTAGACGGGCGGCGGGTCGAGTTCGCGCACCCACTCGTCCGCTCCGCCGCCTACCGCTCTGCTGCCGCCGACGACCGCCACCGTGTGCATCGCGCCCTCGCCGAAGCAACCGACCCCGAGAGGACCCGGATCGGCGCGCCTGGCACCGCGCGCACGGGACCCCGGCATCCGACGAGGACATCGCCGCCGAGCTCGAACGCTCCGCCGGCCGCGCACAGGGCCGCGGCGGCCTGGCCGCGGCCGCGGCTTTTCTCGAGCGTGCGGCGGAGTTCACGCCTAGCCGGCGCGCCGTGCCCGCCGTGCGCTCGCCGCGGCACAGCAAGCACCGCGCCGGCTCGCCGGACGGCAGCGCTGCGCCTGCTCGCCCTTGCCGAGGCCGGGCCACTCGATGGGCTCGATCAGGCGCGGGCGGAGCTGCTTCGCGCCCAGGTGACGTTCGCGGTCGCCCGGGGCGGCGGCGCCGCCGTTGCTGCTCGAGGCCGCCGAGCGGTTGGAGCCGCTGGACGGGGCGCTCGCACGCGAGACGTACCTGGATGCCTTTGCGGCAGCGCTGTTCGCCGACCGGCTCACGCGTGGCGGCGGCGCGCGCGAGATCGCCGAGGCGGTGCTGGCCGCAACTGGGGCGAATCGTCGCGGCGCTCGGCGCGCGCTTGCGACATCCTGCTCGAGGGCATTGCCCTGGTCACGATCGACGGCTACGCGGCAGGTGTGCCGACGCTCAAGGCGCGCTCCGTGCGTTCCGTGACGAGCCGATGTCTGACGAGGAAGCGTTGCGCGCTGGCTCTGGCTCGCATGCCGCGCCGCCCGGGCGCTTGGCGACGAGGCGAGCTGGGATGAGCTCACCGAGCGTCAGGTGCGCCTCGCGCGGGAGGCCGGCGAACTGTCGCTCCTGCCGATCGCGCTGGCGGAGCGCTTCAGCGTACAGTTGTTCCTGGGCGACTTCGCCGCAGCGGAGGCCTTGGTCGTGGAGACCGAGGCCGTTACGGAGGCGACCGGTAGCCGCCTGGCGCCGCAGGGGGCGATCTTGGCTGCGTTTTGCGGTGAGGAGGCGGAGGCCACGGCGCTGATCGACGCCACGCAGCGCGACGTGGTGCATCGTGGTGAAGGGCTCTGGCTTGTCGCCACCGAGTGGGCGAGCGCCGTTCTCTTCAATGGCCTCGGCCGCTACGAGGAGGCGCTTGCCGCCGCCGAGCAGGCCGTGAGCACCCGCATGAGCTGGGTGTGTCGACGTGGGTGCCGACCGAGTTCATCGAGGCGGCCGCACGCAGCGGCCACCCCGAGCGCGCCGCCGGCCCGCTGCGACGGCTCCAGGAGATCA
>CAVTBT010000001.1:0-524480 GCA_963733065.1 uncultured Gaiellaceae bacterium | reverse complement strand
GAGACGACGCCCAGCCCGAGCAGGAGGCCGACCTGGATCTGGTTGTCGGCACCGGGGAGCACGAGGACACTCTCGGACCGCTCGGGCTCCTCGGCCGTGAGGCCGACGACGACGCCGACGGCCACGATGAGCCCGAGCAGCCGATACAGGCTGGCCGGCGTCCGCACGATCGCGAGCGGAGCGAGGAACGCGAGGGCCGAGAAGGTCTGGAACGCGAGCGCCTTGTCCAGGCCGCTTTCGGGATCCGGCGAGGCCAGCACGCCGAGCAGCAGGAGCACGATGAGCGCGAGGAAGAACACGCCGGCGCCCGCCGGGATCGAGACAGGCTCGCTGCGCCGGCGCCACAGTGAGACGCAGACGGCGATCACGAGTGCTGCGGCGGCGAGCACGGTCAGATCGACGGCAAATCCGGCGCCGACGAGAGCGCCGGTTACCCGGTTGCCGATCTCGGTTCCCTTCAGCGAGCCGACGACGACGAAGAACACGAGCACGAGCTCCGGCAGTCGGTGGGCCGCAACCGCGAACAGCACGCCGAGCACAACAGCCGCGAGCAGCGCAGGTCGGGCCACCAGCGCGAGCACGGCGGCACCGCCGAAGAGATAGACCACCCAGACCAGGCCGAACTCGGCCTTGGCGCTCGCGTACTCCTCGGCTGCCGCGTATCGCATCGCGCCGTTGCTCAGAGCTCGCGAGAGGCCGCGAGCGGAACGCCCTCGGTGTCGCCGAACACACCGACCAGCAGGCTGGCGTCCGAGTCAACGGATCGCAGCGTGGTCAGTGCGGCGGCGCGCGAATGAGGAACCCAGGCGGGAACGAGGAGCATGACCGCATCGGAGTTCCCCGCAAGGGCGCGCACCTCGGCCTGCCATTCGGTCGCCGGCCCGACCACGAGCACGACCTCGTGGCGAGACTGCAGCTCGTCGAGCTGCGAGCGGTACTCGTTCGACGCGAAGGCGAGTGCAGGCTCGCTCGGCGTCTTCCCGCGCGGCACGACCGTGAACGTGCCGGGCGCGTCCCCGTTGCGCGTGCTCGTATCGATTGCGATCTCGGTTGGCTCGCCGTCCCCGTCCGCCGGGGTGCGGGTTCGCGTGGCGCGCCCGGCAGAGGGTCCGCCTGTCTCCCACCCGCCACCGTGGAAGTCCGCTTCGACGACAGCCGGGTGGATGCCCGTCCGCGCGACGTGAGCGGCGAGCCGCAGCGCAACCGACCGAAGGCGCTCGGGCGGCAGGTCTCCGAGCAGGAGCACGACCCGACGATCGTCCTGCAGCCATTGCCACACCCGTCCGCCGAGCAGGCGGATGCCCTCGCCCTTCGCGTCGGCGGGCGGCGATTCCGGCACTCCCGGGGTCGGGCGGTCCCGCAGCAGCCGCGGTGACGGCAGCGGGGCGTAGACGAGATCCGAAGCCTTGAGCAGCTCGGCCAGATCGTCCGCCCGCATCCGCGCCCGCTTCGGATCGCGGAGCAGCAGCGCACCGACGATGCCGAGCAGGAGGCCGACGTTGATGCCGACGACGAGATTGCGAGCCGGAGTCGGGCTGACCTTCCCTTCCGGGACGGGCGGGCCGAAGTTCTCGAGACCGACCGGGACGCTGTCGGCACGGCGTGCCGGAGACCGTTGGCCGAGGAGCGACACCCGTCGCTCGGCCGCGTCGACGACGGCGCGGACGAGCGCGTTGGCCTCACGCTGGGTCGGCCCGTCGCCCGTGATCTCGAACAGGCTGGTGTCTCGCGGCACGGCAACCGCCGTCCGCGCACGCAGATCGTCCAGGCTGCTTCGCACGCGATCGGCTCCAGGCCGCGACAGGTAGGCACGACGCGCGGCGAGGAGGACGCTGTCGCTGCGGAACAGGCGGGCCACCGTCGGGGTCAAGCGCGTGAGCTCGTCGGCCGTGGCCGGGTCGAGCGGGCTCAGCAGCACGCTGGCCCGCGCTCGGTACGTCGTGTCCTGCATTCCGGTGTAGACGAGGGACAGACAGGCACCCAGCACGGCGAGACTCGCGGGAATCCACCATCGCCGCCCGACGAGCCGGACGTAGTACCCGAATGTGAGCGGGAAATCGCGGTCCGCCGCATCTCGCGCGGCACGGTCGCCGTTTGTCATGAGTCGATGCTCCGTCCTGTCGATATCTCCGACGACGATCGAGGCCGCCGCGTGTGGTGGGTCGCCGCCGCCGCGTGGGCGGTGCTGATGTTCGTGGTGTCGTCCATCCCGTCGGCCGGATCGTCCGGCGACGTCGACCTCCGCGGCGCGCTCCTGCACGTCGCGGAGTACGCCGTCCTGGCGGCGCTCCTACGACGAGCCGGCCTGTCGTGGCGAGTGAGCGTGCTCGCGACCGTGCTGTACGGCGTGAGCGACGAGCTGCACCAGGCCGTCGTCCCCGGCCGGGATGCATCGACGGCGGATCTGTTGTTCGACGCCGTCGGCGCGATCATCGGCGCGTCGCTGCCGTTTCGGAGCTCGCAGCGGCGAGCCGCCTGAGCGGGATCAGCTCGGTGACCATGTGCAGGGCCGTGGCAGCGCAGATCGCGATGTCGACGAGCACAGTGCGGTTACGCAGGTACCAGAGGTCGTACGACAACTTGTCCGCCATGGCTTCGCAGTCCGAGGCGTAGCCGCCCTTCAGCTGTGCCCATCCGGTCACGCCGGGCTTCACCAGCAGCCGCCGGTTCCAGAACGGAACCTTCTCCTCGAGCAACTCGACGAACTGGGGCCGCTCGGGCCGCGGTCCGACCACGGACATGTCACCCCGGAGGACGTTCAGCAGCTGCGGCAGCTCGTCGAGATGCGCGCGGCGCAGCACGCGCCCGACCCGCGTCACGCGCGAGTCGTCGTCGCTCGACCAGACGGCGCGTCCGTTGCTCTCGGCTCCGTCCGCCATCGTCCTGAACTTGACGATCGTGAAGCGCCGTCCGCGCTCCCCGAGCCGGGTCTGGCGGTAGAGGACGTGGCCGGAGGGCGCGAGGATCAGCGCGATGACGGCGATCAGCGGCGCCGCCAGCACGAGCGCGATCGAGGCGCTAACGATGTCGAACGCGCGCTTCGACCAGCGCGTATACGCGTGCTGCCGGAGATGGAGGATGCTCATGAACCACGATGCGCGGAGGCTCGACACCGGGACGCGCCCGAGCGCGTGCTCGAAGAAGCTCGTGTAGCCCACGACCCGGAAGCCGTCCGTGGGGACATCGAGGAGACGGTCGATCGTAGAGTCGCAATCCACGCCGTCGCTGACGACGACGACGTCCGGCTGCAACGTGTCCATGAGCTCTCGCAGACCCTCGAGCTGCCCGACGATCGGGACGCCGCAGCTCGACAGCGCGATCGGGGAGTCCGGGACGAGGCCGAGCACGTCTATGGATGCGTCCGCTCTCGCCGACTCGCGTGCGACCGTGTCGGCCGCCAGCGGCGTGCCGACGACGAGCACTCGTCGTCGGCCAGCCGTCGTGCGGTGCACCACGCTCTCCCAGATGCCGACGAAGAGCAGCACCGCCGCGGCCATCACCAGTGAGCGCGCGGCCGAGAGCTCGACCGGCCGCAGCCACAGGGACATCGCCGAGACGGCGACGAACCCGACGAATGCGCCCATGGTCGTCGCCACCGCAGGGCCGAGGGCCTCGGGTGAGACGAGGTGTCCGAAGCGGAGCGCGATCAGCCAGGCGCCCGACAGCGCGGCGACTATCGCCGGCTCATCCGCCTGCGCTCCGCGGCCCGCCGCATAGACGCCGAGCACCGACAGGACGACGAGCGTGACGCGACCGGCCTGGGCCACAGCTCGGGTCTGCTTCATCGTGCGACACGAGACGAGCCGCGGAGCGGTGGTCGCGACGACGGGGCCGTCCTCGACGTAGCCGGTCACGGCCCACTCCCGGTGCAGCACATGGAACTGCCGCCGTGCGTCGCCGTGAAGACGACCTGCGCCTCGCGCGCCGACCTGAAGCGCACGACTCGGACGTGCCATCGCCCGAGCAGAACGCCGTAGGTGCCCGCGAGCGGCCCGGCGCGCCGACAGTCGAGCATCGTCGCAGGCGGCACGCCGCGCCGGACGACAAGACATCCGACCGGCACGTCGGCGATACGAGCGGTGTCGCCAGGCGAGAGCAAGACTGTCGACCTGGCGGCGCCCGACGCCTGCGAGGGCCCGCCCACGAGTGCGCCGACCATGACGCCGAGCAGGCCGACCGCACCGACGAGGCCGGCGCGACGCAATCGTGTGGTTGCCGACGTTAGCCCGGCGCGAAAGCGCGGTACGGTGTCGACATGAGCGACGAGCGGCGCGACCGGCGAATCGTTCTCGTCGACGCCGACGGGCGTCCGACCGACGATCCCGCCGCGGCGATCGCCGGCGAGGTGGTCGAGCTCGCCCCGGACGGGCGGGCGGCCGGCCGCCGACGGTTCTTCCTCACGCGTGAGGAGCTGTCGTGGCTGCCCGTCGGCGAGCCCGCGTTTCTGCTCTGGGTCCTCGCCGCGCTGATCGCCGTCTGGGCGGCCGTCGGTGTGGTGCTGCTTCTCACCTAGCGGTCGACGGCTCGAGGAGCCGTGCGTTGTGATCAGGTACGAGGACGCCATCGCAGCCTCGTTGCCCAGAACCACACTGTCAGGAAGGCGAGGTAGACGAGGCCGAGCACCACACCGACCTGCGCCATGATGCGCCGGTCGCGCTCGTCGCCCGTCTCGCAGCGGCACGTCGCGCACGACGCGGCTGAATCCGTCGCGAAGCGCATCGAGCGGCCCGCTCGCCTCGTTGGCCGAGGCGCGTGCCGAGCGCCCGCTCGTCTCGTAGCGGCTCGTCGAGCCGCCCGAGACCGCCTCGGCGGCAGCGCCGGCGAACCGGCGCACCGTGTCCTCGGCCATGCACGGAATCAGCCTCATGTTCGTGAACATGAGCCGCGCGTTCGCGGCACAGGTCGCGCGCACCGTGTCGTAGCCCGCCGGCGTGAACGCGAGCCCGGTCACCGCTACCACCACCACCGTGGTCAGCAGGCGTTGGTCGGACGGGTCGAGCGCCGCCACGGTGCCGGGGTCGAAGATCGCTTCGGGCATCGGAGAGCCGACCGATTCCAACTCCGTTCCGAGTGTCGAATCGTCGGCGGACGTCGCGGCGGCGGCCGGCGAGGTCAGGCCTCCGACGGGTTCGACTCCGCCGATCGGCAGGTTGGTTCCCTGCGTCTCCGAAGCCCTGACGCGGTCCCGGCGATCCCGGTCAGCCGCATCGTCTCCTCGGGACTAGGGTCGCCCGGCTGTCTCGCCGACGCCCACGGACCGCGCCGCAGCGTCCCAGCGCCATCGACGGCGACGTCCGGTACGGCGATCGCCTGGTCGACGGCAGAGACCGGCGTCGCAAGCATGTCCACCGCCGACCCGACGGCCGCTGATCCGTCCAGAACCGCGACGACCGGGTCTGCCGTCGACTGCACGACGTGCGCCACGGGCTCGCTCACGGCCGCCACCGCCGCACCTGCATCCGCCACGAGCGGCTCGACCGGAGCCGCAGCCTCCGACACCGACGCCGTCAGCGGCTCCACCGCGCCGTCAGCGGCTCGACGGTCGTGTCCACGACCTGCGCCACCGGCTCGGTCACAGTCGACACCGACTCCGTCAGCGGCTCCACCGCCGCCGTCACCGGCTCCACGACCTGGGCCACCGGCTCGGTCACAGTCGACACCGACTCCGTCAGCGGCTCCACCGCCGCCGTCACCGGTCCAGATGCCGTCAGCGGCTCCACGGTCGTGTCCACGACCTGCGCCACCGGCTCGGTGACGGTCGACACCGACTCCGTCAGCGGCTCCACCGCCGCCGTCAGCGGCTCCACCGCCGCCGCCAGCGGCTCCACGGTCGCGTCCACAACCTGCGCCACCGGCTCGGTGACAGTCGACACCGACTCCGTCAACGGCTCCACCGCCGCCGTCACCGGCTCGACGGTCACATCCACGACCTGCGCCACCGGCTCGGTCACAGTCGACACCGACTCCGCCAGCGGCTCCACCGCCGCCGTCACCGGCTCCACGGTCGCGTCCACGACCTGCGCCACCGGCTCGGTCACAGTCGACACCGACTCCGCCAGCGGCTCCACCGCCGCCGTCACCGGCTCCACGGTCGCGTCCACGACCTGGGCCACCGGCTCGGTCACCGTCGACACCGACTCCGTCAGCGGCTCCACCGCCGCCGTCACCGGCTCCACTGCCGCCGTCAGCGGCTCGACGGTCGCGTCCACGACCTGCGCCACCGGCTCGGTCACCGTCGACACCGACTCCGCCAGCGGCTCCACTGCATCCACCACCTGCGCCACCGGCTCGGTCACCGTCGACACCGACTCCGCCAGCGGCTCCACCGCCGCCGACACCGGCTCCACCGTCGCGTCCACGACCTGCGCCACCGGCTCGGTCGACAGTCGACACCGACTCCGCCAGCGGCTCCACCGCCGCCGACACCGGCTCGACAGATGCCGTCAGCGGCTCCACCGTCGCGTCCACGACCTGCGCCACCGGCTCGGTCGACAGTCGACACCGACTCCACGGTCGCAGCCGGCTCCACCGCCGCCGACACCGGCTCCACTCGCCGCCGCCACCGGCTCCACGGTCGCTTCCACGACCTGCGCCACCGGCTCGGCCGCAGCCGACACGGACGCCGTCACCGGCTCCACCGCTGCGTCCACGACCTGCGCCACCGGCTCAGCGACAGCCGACACCGGCTCCACAGCTGCATCCACGACCTGCGCCACCGGCTCGGCGGCAGCCGACACCGGCTCCACCGCCGCTTCCACCACCTGCGCCACCGGCTCAGCGGCAGCCGCCACCGGCTCCACAGCCGCATCCACCACCTGCGCCACCGGCTCAGCGGCAGCCGACACCGGCTCCACAGCCGCATCCACCACCTGCGCCACCGGCTCACTAACAGCCGCACCCGCATCGGCAGCTGCATCGGGGACCACGTCGGCCACGTCTGCGGCGGCGGTCTGGACGACTGCGTCGGTCGCCGACTCGGCCTCCGACACGACGGTCGCTGCCGCGTCGGCCGCCGTATCAGACGACGTTGCCTCTGTCGTTGCCGCACTCTCGGCGGCGGTGTCCGTCGCACTCGACGCGGCAGCCTCTGTCGTGGACTCGGTTGCAGCCGTCGCAGCCGCGGCCGTGTCTGCCACTGTCTCGACCGCGGTCGCGGACGCTTCCGCTACCGAGTCCGACGCGTCGGCAGCGGTCGCCTCGGTCGCCGAAGCCGTCGCCTCGGCAGCATCCGAGGCACTCTCCGACGTCGCCTCGGCCGCGCTGGCGACGGCGTCCGTGGCGTCGGCCGTTGTACTGGATGCCGCCGTGGCGCTCGCCTCGGCGACGGTCTCGGTTGCCGACGCGGGTGCAGCGGCGTCCGCCGCAGGGGACGCCTCCGTCGTAGCGTCGGCGACGGCGGCGACGCCGTCCGAGACCGTCTCCGTCGCAGTCGTCGCGGCGTCGGCGGCCGCTTCCGTCACAGCTGCCGACGCGTCGGCGGCGCTGTCGGTCGCGCTCTCAGCCGTCGACTCCGCTGTCGACGAGGAAGACGTCTCTGTCGAGGCCGAGGCGGCCGCGTCGCTCGACTCCGTAGTGGAGCTGGACGCGGACTCCGTCGCAACCGTCTCCTGAGCCGACTCGCCCTCATCCGAGCTCGTCGCAGGCTCCGAGGCGGCCTCGGCCGGGCTCGACGACGCAGTGGCCTCGCCGGCCGTCTCGGTCGTGGTCTCGACGGCCTCCTCGACCGGCGCCGCAGCCTCCGTGACGGCTTCGGCCGCCTCGCTTGTCGCGGCCTCGACGGTCGAGGCCGCGTCGGGCGCGTCGCTCGTCTCAGTGGTGGAGCTGGTCGCGGACTCCGCCGCAACCGTCTCCTGAGCCGTCTCGGCCGGCGGCTCATCCGAGCTCGCCGCGGGCTCCGGGGCGGCCTCGGCCGCGCTCGAAGACGCCGCCGTGGTCTCGCCAGCCGTCTCGGTCGCAGTCTCGACGGCCTCCTCGACGGGCGCCGCAGCCTCCGTGACGACCTCGGTCGCCTCACTGGTCGCGGTCTCGACAGTCGGTGCCGCCGGTGCGCTTGTATCCACAGGAGGCGTCACTTGGCCGCCCGTCGCCGTGGACAGTAGTCCGGTGTTGCCGCTCACAGTTGATCCCCCCCGGGCGGCTCCGACTCAGTTCAAGAACGCCGCCGTATCGTTTGCAACATCCTCTCCGCGGAGAGGTTTCGACGAACTCAGGGGACGGCCGGATTCGCTTGACGGCGTTCACCCTAGGGATAACACTGATGGCGGCCGGGTCACCCCGGTCAATCTGCGGAGGGAAAGAGAAAGGACTGCGGTGGGGGCTACGACGAACGTCGGGCCTGTTCTGGTCGTCGATCCGGACGACGATGCTCGCCGTGCGACGGCGCAGCTCTTCGAGCAGGCCGGATTCGCCGTCACCGCCGTCGCGAGCGGCGAGGAGGCGCTGGCTACAGCCCGCGAGACTCCGCCCAGCGTTGTCATTCTGGAGATCCCGCTCGGTGCGCTCTCCGGGTACGAGGTCTGCCGCACGCTTCGCGAGGTGCTCGGCTCAGAGCTGCCGATCCTCTTCGTCACGGGCGTGCGAACCGAGCCCTACGACCGGGTCGCCGGCCTCCTAGTCGGCGCCGACGACTATCTCGTCAAGCCCTATGCCGCCGGACGAGCTGCTAACGCGGGCTCGCCGTCTCATCCAGCGCACGCGCCCGATCGTTCCGACGGTGGCCGAACGACTGACGAAACGCGAGCTGGAAGTACTCCAGCTCCTCGCCTCGGGGATGACGCAGGCGCAGATGGCCGCCGAGCTCTACATCAGCCCGAAGACCGTGGGCACCCACATCGAGCACATCCTCCACAAGCTCGCGGTGCGAAGCCGCGCTCAGGCTGTCGCCATCGCCTTCCGGGAGGAGCTCGTCGAGGCGAGCTAGGAAGGTCGGCGGAACGTCGCTCGTCGGCGGGGTGCTACCAGCCGCGAACTTCGAGCCGCTCCGCCTCGAGCAGCGAGGCGGACGAGACGCCGACCATCGGCTCGCCGAGGCCGCCGGAGACGTCGGCGAGGATCTTCGCGTCGCCGAAGTGCGTCGTCGCCTCCACGATCGCCTTCGCGCGCTTCTCCGGGTCACCCGACTTGAAGATGCCCGAGCCGACGAACACGCCGTCCGCGCCGAGCTGCATGCAGAGCGCAGCGTCGGCCGGGGTCGCGATCCCACCCGCGGTGAATGTCACGACCGGCAGCCGCCCGTGCTCCGCCACCCACCGCACGAGCTCGACGGGGGCGCGGAGCTCCTTCGCCTCAGCGAAGAGCTCCTCTTCGCGCAGGCTCTGCAGGCGCCGCATGCCGCCGAAGACTGCACGCATGTGCGTGACGGCGTTGACGATGTCGCCGGTGCCCGCCTCGCCCTTGGTGCGGATCATCGCGGCGCCCTCCGCGAGGCGTCGCAGCGCCTCGCCGAGGTTCGTCGCACCGCACACGAACGGGACGGTGAACGCCCACTTGTCGACGTGGTGCGCGGTGTCGGCCGGGGTGAGCACCTCGGACTCGTCGATGTAGTCGATCTCGAGCGCCTCGAGGATCTGAGCCTCGACGAAGTGGCCGATGCGGCACTTGGCCATGACGGGGATCGACACCGCTTCCTGGATGTCGCGGATCATCTCCGGATCGGACATGCGGGCGACGCCGCCCTCGAGCCGGATGTCCGCCGGCACACGC
This sequence comes from uncultured Gaiellaceae bacterium, assembly GCA_963733065.1. Classification (GTDB taxonomy): domain Bacteria; phylum Actinomycetota; class Thermoleophilia; order Gaiellales; family Gaiellaceae; genus CAVTBT01. The sequence continues at coordinate 514,778 of CAVTBT010000001.1, read as the reverse complement.
TCGAGCGCCATGACGGCCACGGCGCCGGCGTCCTCCGCGATCCGCGCCTGCTCGGCGTTGACGACGTCCATGATGACGCCGCCCTTGAGCATCTCCGCGAGCCCGCTCTTGACGCGCATCGTGCCGATCTCGGCCATGTGTTCAGTGTATCCAGGCGGATCGGGCGCGCAGCGGCGTTCCGCGCCGCGGGTGGTCGATCAAGCGCACGGCCGGGCGCAACGTCGCGGCGCTCCCCGCCGGCATCCGTCGAGACCCCTGCCGGACGAGAAGCGCCGCTCGTGCGTGCCGTGTGAGCACACATGCATGGAACGAACGAGCACGGCGGGGCGTTGCGAGGTCGCCCGCCAGCGGCGACGCGTGAGTGGGCCCGCCTGGATTCGAACCAGGGGCCAACCGATTATGAGTCGGCTGCTCTAACCGCTGAGCTACGGGCCCGCGCCGGACGAATCTAGCCGGTTCACTTGCCAAACCTGCCCCGGCAGTTGGTTGAATGTCGGGCGGTGAAGTCGTTCCAGCACGAGGTGCAGCTACGCACCGCCGGCGGACTGACCGTGACCGACATCACGGACGACGTCCGCGACGCGGTGGCGGCCAGTGGCGTGCAGGACGGGATCTGCTGCGTCTACTCGCCGCACACGACGTGCTCCGTGCGGGTCAACGAGTTCGAGCAGGGCTTCCTGGAGGACTTCGCGGTGCTGCTGCGGAGGCTCGTGCCGTCGGAGACCTACTACGCCCACGACGACTGGGATCGGCGCACAGAGAACATCTGTCCCGAGGACATGGACGTCGGCAACGGGCACTCACACTGCATGTCGATGCTGCTCGGCCCGGCCGGCGAATCGATCCCGGTGCGTGAGGGCGAGCTCTGCCTCGGCACGTGGCAGCGCGTGCTCTTCCTCGAGCTGGATCGCGAGCGCGACCGCCGCTGGTTCGTGCAGGTCGTCGGCGTCTAGACCCACTAACGCGCGCCGGCAGCGACGGCGCCGTCACGGAGACGGCACCACTCCTCGAACGCGGCCCATGACGCCAGGTAGGACGCCAGGCGACGAAGGCCGGACGAGACCTCGATGCGGGTGCGCACCGTGCAGGCCGAGCAGAGCTCGAGCGGCCCGGATGCGTCGGTTGTTCGGCAACGGATGCACATGCCCGGAGAGACTCCGCCGGCATGCCTGGGATTCCGCCGGTCAGGCGGATGCTGGGCCGTTGCGCTGGGCGCGGCACCAGTCGTCGAACGCCGCCCAGGCCTGGAGGTACTCGGTCAGGCGCCTCAGCCCGGTCACGTACTCGATCCGCGTGTGCACGATGCACGCCGCGCAGTAGTCGTGCTGCTCCGGCGCAGCCGCCGTCCGGCAGCGCACGCACGTGATCGCCTGACGAGCGTCCTCGTTCATCGCTGTCGCCGCAGTGGAGACATGTGCCACGAACATCGGCTTTTCGCGGGGAGGAGTTGAGCGCGGCGGCTACTCGGGCGTCACGTAGGCAGCCGTCAGGCCGCCGTCCACCAGGATCGTGGCGCCGTTCACGTAGCTCGACTCGTCGCTGGCGAGGAACACCGCCGCATTGACGATCTCGCGCGGCTTGGCCAGGCGTCCCGTCGGCCAGTGGATTCGCCGCCGCTCGAGGGCGGCCGGATCGCTCCCGTAGATGTTGAGCAGGAGAGGTGTCTCCACCGGCCCCGGGCAGAGGGCGTTGACGCGCACGCCGCGCCGCGCGAACTGCACGCCGAGCTCGCGTGAGAGCGCGAGCACCGCTCCCTTCGAGGCGGTGTAGGCGATCTGCGACGTCGCGGCGCCGAGGATCGCGACGAAGGAGGCGACGTTGATCACCGAGCCGCCTCCGCGCTCGAGCAGGTACGGGATGCCGTGCTTGCAGCAGAGGAAGACACCGCGCGCGTTCACGGCCATGACGCGCTCCCAGGCCTCGAGCGACGTCTCGGTGACCGACGCGTCGTCGTCGGGCGAGATGCCGGCGTTGTTGTAGAGGACGTCGACGCCGCCGAAGCGCTCGCCGGCCGCTGCGAGCATCGCCCGCACATCGTCCTCGCTGGACACGTCTGCGCGCACGGCGAGCGCCCGGTCCGGGGCGCAGAGCGACGCGGTCTCCTCGACGGCCTCGAGGCTGATGTCGGCGGCGCAGACGAGCGCGCCCTCCTCGGCGAAGACGACGGCAGCCTCGCGGCCCATGCCCCCGCCCGCGCCGGTGATCACGCAGACCTTGCCGTCGAGCCGCGCCATACGACTGCCTCCTAGCCCTCGGTCGAGACGAACACGTTCTTGACCTCCGAGTACCCGTCGAGGGCGTTCATGCCGAGCTCGCGCCCGAACCCCGACTGCTTGAAGCCCCCGAACGGCGTGTGCGGCCGAACCGACGAGTTCGAGTTCACGGACAGGACGCCAGAGTCGATGCCGCGCGCGACCCGCAGGGCGCGTGCCCCGTCGCGCGTCCAGATCGAGCCCGACAGCCCGAACGGCGTGTCGTTGGCGAGGCGCACCGCCTCGGCCTCGTCCGCGAACGGGATCACGGCCGCGACCGGGCCGAAGACCTCGTCGCGGGCGATGCGGTCGTCGTTCGAGGCCTCGACGATGGTGCACGGGTACCAGAAGCCGGGACCGTCCGGCACCCGGCCGCGGAACGCCGGCTCGCCGTCGACGAACGAGGCGACCGTCTCGCGGTGCGCGGCGGAGATGAGCGGGCCCATCTCCGTCCTGTCGCTCGCGGGGTCGCCCACGCTGACGCGGTCGGTCGCCTCCACGAGCCTGGTCAGGAACTCGTCGTAGACGTCCCGCTGGACGAGGATCCGCGAGCGCGCACAACAGTCCTGCCCCGCGTTGTCGAACACCGCGTAGGGCGCCGCGGCTGCGGCGCGATCGAGGTCGGCGTCGGCGAAGATCACGTTCGCGGACTTGCCGCCGAGCTCGAGCGTGACGCGCTTGATCGTGCCCGCCGCTCCGCGCATCACCTCGCGGCCGACCTCCGTCGAGCCGGTGAACCCGATCTTGGCCACGTCCGGGTGCTCCACGAGTCGGCGGCCGATGATCGAGCCCTTGCCGACGAGCACGTTGACGACGCCTTCCGGGATGCCGGCGTCGAGGACGAGCTCGGCCAGGCGGAGCGCCGAGAGCGGCGTCAGCTCGGCGGGCTTGAGCACGACCGTGTTCCCGCAGGCGAGCGCCGGCCCCAGTTTCCAGCTCGCGATGTTGAGCGGAAAGTTCCAGGGCACGATCAACCCGACGACGCCGAGCGGCTCGCGGAACGTCAGATCGACGCCGCCTCCCACGGGGATCGTCTCGCCGTGATGCTTGTCGATCGCCCCGGCATAGAAGTGGAAGACCTCGGCCACCATTGCCACCTCGCCGCGGGCGCCGGCAATCGGCTTGCCGACGTTCCGGGACTCGATGCCGGCGAGCTCCTCGGCGTGCTCCTCGACGAGCGTCGCGAGCCGCCGCAGCAGCCTCGCGCGGTCGCCCGGCGACACTCGGCGCCACGCAGGAGCCGCCGCGCGCGCTCGGCTCACCGCCTCGTCGGCCTCCTCGACGCCTGCCTCGTCGAGCTCGGCGATCGGTAGCTCGGTGGCGGGATTGGTCACCGTGACCGGCACGGTGGGATCTAACCACCGCGGGCATTCGTCAGTTTGCGTCCGCGCCCCGAACGGGCATACTGCCGCATGGCTCTGGATCGGCACGCCCTCGACGACACCTTGACGCGTCGGGTGGCGGGAATCGTCGCCGTGGAGCGGCCGCTGCACTTCCGACTCGGGGATGCATATCTCCCCGCGGGCACTGCCCCGCCGGCTGACGCGAGGCTCCGATGCTGCACCTGCGGGTTCGGCGACGCCGACGCGACGAATCCCGCGCCCTGCCCGCTCTGCGGCAGCCGTGCGTGGGAGCTGTTCCCCTCCTTCACCGCGCGCTAGCCGCCATCTGCACCGCCGACTAGCCTCGCCCGCGTGCGTCCGCTGCTCGTACTCGTGGTCGGCCTCGGCCTCCTTCTCGTCGGCTGCGGTGCCGCAGGCGTCGGGACGTCTGGCATGTACGCAGGGCTCGACGAGTACGAGGCGACCGGCGCGGCCAGGCAGATCCTCTCCGACGAGAGCGCTGAGACGGCCAGCCCGGTCTACGGAAAGGCGGTTCTCGTGGGACGTGCCGAGCGTTCGCGCTCCACGGACGGCACGGGCGATGCGTGGCGCGTCGAGGTGCTCACGCTCGACGAACAGCCCACCGGGCTCTGCGTCTGGGTCGCGGCGCGGGGCACCGACCCGCTCAACTACAGCTATGCGTGGGAGCTCGACCGCTGCGCAGTGGGTGTGGAGGACGCGGCCGCCTGAGCGTTCCGACGCTCGTCGCGGTAGCGCCGAGCCTCGGCCACGAGCCCTTCGAAGAGCGCCAGATCCTCGCCGGCCTCTGGGTGCCACAGGACGCCGACCGCGAAGCGGCGGGACGGGTCCTCGAGGCCCTCGAGCGTTCCGTCCTCGGCCCACGCCGTCTCGATCAGCCCGTCGCCGACGCGACCGAGCCCCTGGTGATGGTGCGACTTCACGGGCGCGCGCTCGCCGACGAGCCCCGCCAGCCGCGTCCCGGCGCGAACGTCCACGCCGTGATCGGAGAACGTCCCGGGATGGTGCTTGTGCGTCTCGTCGCCGATCACCTCCGGCAGGTGTTGCACGAGGTCGCCACCACGCGCGACGTTCAACAGCTGGCTGCCGCGGCAGACTGCGAGCGTCGGCACGTCCCGCTCGAGCGCCGCGCGGAGCAGCGCCAGCTCGCCGGCGTCGCGGTCGACCCGCGGCGTGTCGGTCTCGTCGTGCGCGTCGGCGCCGTAGAGCGCCGGGTCGAGATCGGCACCTCCTGAGAAGAGCACGCCGTCGAGCGCAGCGAGCGTCTCCTCGACGGCGTCGTCGCTCGGCGGCACCACGAGCGCGCGGCCGCCGGCCTGCTCGACCATCCGCACGTAGTCGTGCGGCACGAGGACGGCCGGCTGGTCCCACACGCCCCAGCGAGCTCGCTCCACGTACGCCGTGATGCCGATGACCGGCCGCACAGCCTCAGCCGCGCTCGAAGAACCGCTCGCGCTCGTAGCAGGTGACCGCCCGGTCGAAGAGCTCCTGCTCCGTGCGTGCGTAGTTGAGGTAGTGGTCGACGACCTGGTCGCCGAACGCGCCGCGTGCCATCGTGCCGGCCTCGAGCGCCGTGATCGCCTCGCGCAGCGTCGACGGGAAGCGGTCGGCGTCGGACTCGTAGGCGTTGCCCTCCAGGGCGGGCGGAGGCTCCAGCGCATGCTCGATGCCGTACAGGCCCGCCGCAATCACCGCCGCGAAGGCGAGGTACGGATTGACGTCCCCGCCCGGGATCCGCGTCTCCACGCGCCTGCCGGCGCCGTGGCCCACGACGCGGAACCCGCACGTGCGGTTGTCGTTGCCCCAGGCGAGAGTCGTCGGCGCCCAGGAGCCCGCCGCGAAGCGCTTGTACGAGTTCACGTTCGGCGCGAGGAAGACGGCGAGCTCGGCGAAGCAGGCGATCTGCCCGGCGAGCCATTGCCCGAAGAGCGTCTCGTCGGTGGCGAAGGCCGGCTCGCCGTTGCGTGACAGGGAGGAATGCACGTGGCACGAGTTGCCGATCCAGGTGTGATCGGGCTTCGCCATGAAGGTGATCGAGCAGCCGTGCTGGTGCGCGAGCTCCTTCGCGCCGTTCTTGTAGATGACGTGGTTGTCGGCCATCGTCATCGCATCCGCGTAGCGGAAGTTGATCTCCTGCTGGCCGGGCCAGGCCTCCCCCTTCGACGTCTCCACCTTGATGCCGGCGGCGTGCATGCCGTTCCGGATGGTGCGGATGAACGGCTCGTCATACGACGTCGCGAGGATGTGGTAGTCGAGGATGTACGGCACCGACGGCGTCAGCTCCCGGTAGTGCTTCGCGTGCGCCTCGGCGTAGGTCTCCTTCAGGAGATAGAACTCGAGCTCGGAGCCGACCATCGGGACGAAGCCGCGCTCGGCGGCGCGGTCGACCTGGGCGCGGAGCACCTGGCGCGGAGACGGCGCGACGGGCGAGCCGTCATGCCAGCCGACGTCGCAGAGGACGAGCGCCGTCGCCTCGAGCCACGGAATCCGCCTGAGCGTCGACAGATCCGGCTGCATCGCGAAGTCGCCGTAGCCGCGCTCCCAGCTCGCGATCTCGTAGCCCGGGATCGGGTCCATCTCCATCTCGAGGGCGAGCAGGTAGTTGCAGCCCTCGACCGCATGCCCCTGACCGACCTCGTCGACGAAGAACTCCGCGTGCAGCCTCTTTCCGAGCAGGCGGCCCTGCATGTCGGTGAACGCGACGACGACCGTGTCGATCTCACCGCGCTCGACCTGATGCCGGAGGTCGTCGAAGGTCAACATGCGCGCGATCCTAAGCGGTTGCTGCCGTCTGTCGTGTCACCGCTTGACAGGAGCCGCACGAACGGGCGTGAATAGCGCCCGTACCGGCGTCTCTAAGGAGGTCGTATGAGCACAGGTCCCGCAGGCGGCGGGTACCACACGTCGGAGGACGAGCAGATCCTCCACAAGCTCGGCTACGCCCAGGAACTGTTCCGCGGCATGGGCGGGTTCCAGAACTTCGCGATCTCGTTCACGATCATCTCGATCCTCGCGGGCTGCCTGACGTCGTACTACGTCGCGTTCGAGCGCGGCGGCCCCGTGGCGGTGACGTACGGCTGGCTGCTCGTCGGCCTCATGTCCACGATCATCGCGCTGGCGATGGCCGAGATCGCCTCGGCCTATCCGACTGCCGGCGGCCTCTACTACTGGGCGTCGAAGCTCGGCGGGCCGGGCTGGGGCTGGGCGACGGGCTGGTTCAACTTGATCGGACAGATCGCCGTCACGGCAGCGATCGGCTACGGCCTTGCGACGTTCGGCACGGTGCTCTTCGACTACTGGTTCGACTACTCGGCACGCATGAACGACTGGTTCGGGTTCTCGGCGAACTTCTCGATCTTCGTCCTCTACGCCGTGTTCCTGGCCGCAGCCGCGATCATCAACATGTTCCAGGTCAGCATCACGGCGATGCTCAACACCGTGTCGGCGTACTGGCACATGGCAGGGGTCGCCTTCATCGTGCTCGTGCTGATCATCGTCCCGAACGAGCACCAGTCGTTCGGCTACGTCTTCGGCGAGACCGTCAACGTGTCCGGGTACGGCAATGCGGCGGACAACTTCTCGAATCCGATCTTCTGGTTCGTGTTCGGCCTCGGCCTCCTGCTCTCGCAGTACACGATCACCGGCTTCGATGCCTCCGCGCACATGGCGGAGGAGACGCACCAGGCGTCGCGTACGGCGGCGATCGGCATGTACATGTCGGTGGTCGTCTCGGTCCTGTTCGGCTGGATCCTGCTACTTGCCGTGACCTTCGCGATCCCGAGCACGGAGGGCGCGCTCGAGAACATCGGCATCGTCGTGCCGTGGATCTGGGCCGAGTCGATGAGCCAGAACTGGGCCGAGGTGCTGCTCTTCATCTGCGTCGTGGCGCAGTTCTTCTGCGTGACGGCCTCCGTCACGTCGGCGTCGCGCATGATGTTCGCGTTCTCACGCGACCGCGCGGTGCCGGGCCACCCGCTCTGGCGCAAGGTGGCGCGGAACCGTGTGCCGCGCAACGCCGTGTGGGCGATCGCCGTCCTCTCCGGGCTGCTGATGGTGCCGGCGATCTGGAACTACCTCGTCGGCTACGCGGCCGGAACGGCGATCGCGGTGATCGGCCTCTACATCGCCTTCATCCTGCCCGTCTACCTGCGCCTCCGGCTGGGCGACCGGTTCGAGAACGGGGGCCTGGAGCCTCGGGCGGCACTACAAGTGGATCGACGTGGTGGCGATCTCCTGGGTCGCGCTGATCACGATCCTGTTCATCTTCCCGCTCTACAAGGCCGGCCTGCCCTGGGAGGACGACTTCTCGTGGGAGCTGACGAACTACACGGTGCTGTGGTTCGCCGCCATCGGCATCTTCTTCGGCGGGTGGTGGTTCATCTCCGCGAAGAACTGGTTCAAGGGACCGGTGCGCATGGGCACCGAGGAGGAGCTCGAGCGGCTCGAGGAGGAGCGGCTCGCGCGACTACAGCTCGCCGACCGAGTCTCCGGTCTAAGCCTCCGGTAGGCGCTTCCCGCCACGGCGGGAAGCGCCTACCCCATCCAGGCGCCGCCGTTGTGGTCGATCGCCTGCCCGGTGACGCCGTGCGCTTCGGCGACGAGCCACGCCACGGTGCCCGCGATCTCCTCCGGCTGGGCCATCCGCCCGCGCGGCACGTCCCGCATTGCCTCGTCGTGCGCGGCCTCCGGCGTCGTGCCGAGCTCGGCGGCCAGCGTGTCGAAGCCCTGCCGCGACATGTCCGTGTCGACCCAGCCCGGGCAGATGGCGTTCACCTGGACTCCGCGTGGCGCCAGCTCGGTGGCGAGCGCCCGGACGAGCCCGAGCAGACCGGCCTTCGACGCGCAATAACCCGTGTAGCCGGCCACGCCAATGCGAGCCAGGATCGACGCGGTGACAACGATGTGGCCGCCGTCCGCGAGCTGCGGCTCCGCCGCGCGGCAGCACCAGTAGGTGCCGATGAGGTTCGTGGCCACGAGCTCCTCGTAGCGGTCGTCGGGCCCGGCCCGGTTTGGACCGCCCACGCCGGCGTTCGCAACGAGCGCGTGCAGAGGCCCGCGATCGGCGGAGGCTGCGTCGAACGCGGCGGTCACGGCGTCCCGCTCCCGGATGTCGACCGCCTCGACACGGGCGTCGAGGCGCCGGCCGACCTCGTCCAGCCGGCGCCGGTCGCGCGCGAGCAGCGTCAGCGTCGCACCCTCGGCTCGCAGGCGCTCCGCGATCGCCAGGCCGATGCCCGTGCCGGCGCCCGTGACGACGACGTGCTTCCCCTCGAGCCGCACCTGTCTGCTCCCTTGTCCGCTCTTTGCGCAGAAAACGTGCTCGGCCGACCCTTGATCGCCGGAGCCGCCGCAGCATAGATTTCCCTCTGCGCCGAGCACGGGGCGCCGGAGGACGAAGCCACACCGGAAGGCACGTACGCGGAAGCGGAAGGCCGGCCGGGGCGGTGGACGAAGGCGCAACCGGCTCGGCGAATTCATGGTCCCTCCTCTCTAGAGCATGTGGCGCAAGTGGCAAGTTCGGCTGCTGCAGAAAGAAAACCTCGCAATTTGCGGCAATGACGTCTCGACCGGCCTTGACCCCTCGTGAGCGCGCCCCTACAGTGCCGCTTGCACCGAGCACGGGACGCGAGTAGGTCGAAGGTTCCCCGGGCGGCGAGTACGCGCAAGCGGAACGTCAGTCGGGGTTCTGGACGAAAGCGCACCCGACTCGGTGTATTTTTTCGTGGACCGAATGCGGTTCGAATATACAGCCCGTTCTGTTTTTGTCGCTTTTTGCGGGAAATGCTCCAGAGAATACCTTGACGAAGTGGTGCAAGCGCTCTAGATTCCCCCTTGCACCGAGCACGGGACGCGAGTAGATCGATCCCACTCCGGTAGGCCGTAGGCGGAAGCCGAAGGTTCGTCGGGGTGGAGGACGAAAGCGCACCCGGCTCGGTGAATTTCTTTGGTCCGGCAGCGCGCCGCTAGCCTCAGCCCCGGAATGCGCCGCCTGCTCGTTCTCGTCAGCGCCGTCATCTTCGTCGACGCGATGCTGTTCGGGGCGCTCATTCCCCTCGTCCCCGCGTACGCCGACGAGTTCGAGCTCTCGAAGACAGGTGCGGGGCTCCTGCTCGGCTCGTTCGGCGCCGGTGCGCTCGCCGGCGGTGTTCCCGGCGGCATCGCGGCCGCCAGGTTCGGTCCGCGCCGGGCGGTGCTCGCCGGCCTGATCCTGCTCGCGGCGGCGAGCTTCGCGTTCGCGCTCTCCGGCTCGCCGTGGACGCTCGGGCTCTCGCGGTTCGTCCAGGGCTTCTCGAGCACGACGACCTGGGCCGGCGCGCTCGCGTGGCTCACCGTGGCCACGCCGCGCGACCGCCGGGGCCAGATGATCGGGACTGCATTCGGCTTCGCCGTGCTCGGCGCCATCCTCGGGCCCCTCTTCGGCTCGCTGGCCGATGCGGTCGGCATCGAGGTCGCGTTCGCGGTCACAGGCCTCGCGGCGCTCGGGTTGGCCGCCTGGTCTGCGGCCAGCCCCGACGCCGAGGCGGAAACGCCAGCGGCCGGAGCTGTTGGCCGGGCCTTCAGGGACCGCGCGTTCGTCGGCGGCCTCTGGCTCAACACCCTCCCCGCGCTCCTCTTCGGCGTGCTCGCGGTACTCGCCCCGCTCCGCCTCGACGCGGAAGGATTCGGCACGATCGCGATCGGCGCGGCGTTCTTCAGCGCCGGCCTGCTCGAGACGGGCCTGAACCCGCTCATCGGACGCTACTCCGACCGTCATGGCAGGCTCCTCCCCACCCGGGTCGCGCTCGCGGCCTCGGCAGCCGTGGCGAGCGCGCTGGCGTTCGCCGTCGAGCCGGCGGCTGTGCTGGTGCTGATCTGCCTGGCCGCCGTGTCGTTCGGCGGCTGCTACACGCCCGGCATGGCCCTCGTCTCCGACCGAGCCGAGCTAGCCGGACTGGCGCAGGGGCTCGGCTTCGGGATCATGAACTCCGCCTGGGCGGTAGGGAACCTCACAGGACCGACGATCGGCGGCGTGCTCGCGGACGGGTTCGGTGACGCCGTGCCGTACCTCGGCGCCGCGGCGCTGTGCCTCGCGACGCTCGGCGCGACGACGCGGCTCAGGCTGCCCGATCGCGCGGCAGCTGCAGAGGGAAGCGCTGGAGCACCCACTCCACGTCGAGCGGGCGGTGGCGGTAGTCCTCGCCGTTGACGAGCGCATAGTCCCCGGTCTTCGGGTCCATCCGCAGCCGCGACTCCGCGGGATACCACCGGTTGTGCCGTGCGATCAGGTCGTTGACCTCGAAGAAGCTCCACCCTTCGGCCGTCTCCCGCCAGCGCTGCGCGAAGAGCGCCGAGTCGCCGGCGGCCTCGGCGGCGAGCGCCTGCCACGCGGCCGCGAGCTGCCGGTCGTGCTCGGCGGTCTGCGCATGGATGGCGCGCAGCCGGTTCATGTACGGCAGCGGGCCGCCGAGCGCGGCGAGGTAGCTGTCCGCCGACGGCGTGAAGTTGCGAAGGCGGTGCTCGACCCGGCGGCCGCGGAGCGGGCTGTCGGCGACGTCAGCCTGCAGCAGCTCGCGCTCGCGGCGTTCGCGGGGCGTCTCGGGCCGGACCACGCCCTGCTTCAGGATGCGCTCGCGTTCCCGCCGCTCCATGCCCTCAGGCTACCGCGGCCTCACCCTGCAGGCCCTCGCTCTCGGGGCGGGTGCGCACGCCGCGGGCGGCGATCGCCCCGGCGATCGCCGCGAGGATCGAGATCGTGGCGAAGAACGCCCACATCGTCCCGTCTCCGTAGCGGTCGCCGATCGAGAGGCCGAAGAACGGCGCCAGCGCGAACCCGGCGGCCGCCCCGCCTCCGAACGCGCCCATGTACGCACCGCGCAGGTCCTCGGGCGCCAGGCCGGCGACCACCGACTGCGACGTCGGCACCCAGAGCATCTCGCCGATCACGAACAGGAAGATCACGAGGACAACGACCGGGATCGCGGCGCTCAGCGACAGCAGCAGGAACGGCACGCCCATGAGCGGCATCGCCAAGGCCAGCTTGACGGACGGTGACACGCGGGCGACCCGGCGCGTCAGGCGCAGCTGGAAGAACGTCACCATCACCGGGTTCACGATCAGGAGGAACCCCCAGGCCGCCGGCGCCAGCCCATGCGTGGTGGTCAGCGACACCGGCAGCACCACCTCGTACGCGACGTACGTGAGCCACGCGAGCAGGGCCGAGGCCAGGAAGAGCAGGAACGGCCGATCGCGGACGATGACTCCGAACGAGCCGCGTTGCGGCGGCCCTTCCGGCGCGTAGGTGCCGCCGCGCGGCAGGTACCGATAGGCGAGCGCGAACGCCGCGAACGACAGCAGCGCGACGCCCACGAACTCCATCGGCCAGTCGCCGACGAGCAGGAAGAACCCGCCGACCGGCGGGCCGAGCGTCACCCCCAGGTTCGATGCGACGCGCACCGAGGCGTACGCGGCCTCGTGGCGCTCCGGCGGCACGAGGTCGGCGACCATGGCCTGGCTGACGCCGCCGCTGAGACTGAAGAGGATGCCGGCACAGGCGATGTACAGAAGCCCGGCGGCCACGCTCGCACCGGCGAAGAGATAGCCGAGCCAGTAGAGCGCGGAGCCGCCTGACCCGACGAGGATCAGCGGACGGCGCCCCACGTAGTCGGAGAGATGGCCCCCCAGGTAGCCGCCGATGGCCGAGACGAAGGCGCCGACCAGGAAGGCGAGCCCGAGATCGGACTTGTCCGCCCCGAGCTCGGTCGTCGCCCAGATGCCGACGAAGACGAACCCGGCCGATCCGGCCAGCGACCCGGTCAGGCTGACGGCGAGCAGCGGCCGAAGCGCGGGGTCGACCTCGCCGCCCCAGACGAGACGGAAAAGTCGGCGGAACAGCCCCACGCCGGAATGCTAGACGCCGACTATCTAGGCGGCGAGGTAGACACAGAGGCGCGCGTCCCCCGGCAGCGGCGACCGTCCCAGCCGCACGACGCTGAAGCGCTCGCCGTCGATCTCGAGCGATTCGCCGGCCACGGGCGGCGAGACGTCGAGCGCCACCAGCCTGTAGCCGTCGGGCCTCGGCACGAACAGGAGACACCGCTCGGGCTCCGCGCGCGGGCGGGCTACTGGCGTGCCGGCGGCGGCGTGGGCAGCCGCCTCGCGCGCGGCGAGCTCCTCCGAGCGACGGCGAACGCCGAGCTCGTCCGCGAGCAGCCTCGCCTCGCGCGCGTGGAGCTCGTCCTCGCGCTCGCGGAGCTGCCGCTCACGCGTCGCTGCCTCCTCCCCGCGGCGGACGGCCGCGAGCTCCTCGGCGGCCACACCCCGCTCGCGCTCGACGAGCTCGGTCGCCCGCGCTTCGAGGTCGACGGCCCGCGCCTCGAGCGCAGCGATGCGTGCTTCGCGGTCGCGCAACTCTCGACCGAGCAGCGCGAGCGCATCGCGTCGCTCGTCGAGCGCGATCGCGTCGCGCGCCGTGCGTGCGTCGAGCCGAAGCTCCCGGGCGGACAGGGCCCGTTCGCGCTCGGCGAGGGACGCCGCCTCGGCGGCGACCCGGTCTGCGGAGTCCGTGAGCAGCCGCGCCTGTTGCACGAAGGTCTCGGTCGGGTCGGGCGCGCGCGAACCACGCCTGAACGGCCACATGCCAGCGGTTTCGCGCTCCGGACCTCCCGTCCTGCGCCACGCGTACCTCCGTCGTGGACAGGCGCTCGTTCCTCGGTGCCGCTGCGGCGGTGCTCGCAGCTCCGGAGGCGGTGCTGGCGCGCAGCGCCTGGGGCACACCACTCGCGCTCGTCACGGCCGACACCGAGGCCCGGATCGGCGTGGTCGAGCTCGGCACCGGCCGGGTGCTTCGCTCGATCGCGACGCCGTCGGGCCCGCGCAGCATCGAGAGCTGCCGTGCCGTCGAAGCGGTCGTCGCGCACACCGAGCAGGGCGCGGTGACGATCGTGGACGCGCGTGCGCGCCGCGTCCGCGCCGTGCTGAGGGGCTTCGGCGAGCCGCGCTACGCCGCGGTCGACCACCGCCGCCGGCTCGCGTACATGACAGACTCACGGCGGCAGGAGGTCGCCGTGATCGACGTTGCGCGCGGTCGCGTCGTCGCACGGGCGGCAGTCGGGGGCCCAGCCCGGCACGTGACTCTCGACGCGGCAGGAAGGCGTCTCTGGACCGTGCTCGGGAACACGGCGGCACGGATCGCCGAGCTCGACGTGACCGACCCGGTACGTCCGCGGGTCACGCGGCACCTGCGGCCGCCCTGGCCCGCGCACGACGTTGCCTTTACGCCCGGCGGCCGGCGCGTCTGGATCAGCTCGGGCGCCCGCCGGGAGCTCGCAATCTACGGCGCGCGCTCCGGACGCCTGCTGCGGACGCTGCGCGGCGATGCCGCCCCGCAGCACGTCACGTTCGCGGGCGAGCGCGTGTTCGTGGCGAGCGGCGACGACGGCCTCCTGCGCGTCCACGCCCTGGACGGACGGCTGCTGCGCACGACCCGCATCCCGTTCGGCTCGTACAACGTGCAGGAAGGCTCAGGCCTCGTGCTCTCGCCGTCGCTCAGCCTCGGCACGCTCTGCGCGTTCGGGCCAGACGGCCGGCTGCGCCGGATCGTCCAGGTCGCGCCCTCGTCGCACGACGCCTGCTTCGTGACGAGTCCGTAAGCCAACCTGGGTACCATGCCCGAGCCGTGCAGTGGCTCATCTGGATCCCAATCATCGTCCTCGGCGTCCTGCTCGTGCTGCTGCTGGTCACGGCGCTCCTCGCGCGGATCCGCGGCGGCCGCTATCTGCTGCCGGTCATCAAGGCGCTGTCGGCGATCCCGTTCCTGCGCCGCCTGTTCGAACGCATGCAGCTGTCGGCGCTCGAGCGGCAGAACCCGGAGCTGGCCAGCGCCGTCCGCAAGATCCAGGCGTTCGGGACGCCGACGACGCCGGAAGCCGCGCAGCGCGCGCTGGCGAGACTGACGCCCGGGGAGCGCCGTGCCTACATGGAGGCGGCGGGCGACCAGATGCAGGTCGGCGAAGCGCCGAACCGGGCGGCACGGCGCAACTCGGGCAAGATCCAGGCGCCGGCGGGTTCGGCGCGCCCGGGCGCCGCCGGGCGCAAGAAGCGCCGCTAGCGGACCCATCGCCATTCGGAGTACGCTCCCGGCGGGGTCGTGACCACCCAGTACGAGCCGTCGACTGAGGTCGAGCCCGAACCCGCCCTCGCGGACGAGCAGGCGGTGCTTCGCCGTGTCGCGACGCTCGTCGCGAGCGGTGCCGCGCCGGCCGAGATCTTCGCGCGCGCCACCGAGGAGATCGGACGCCTCTTCCACTCCGACTCGGCCGGAATGCTGCGCTACGACGCCGAGGCACGCACCGCCGAGATGGTTGGGCGCTGGGAGAGCGCGCCACACGCCGTGTTCGACGTCGGCACCGTCGTCTCGCTCGACGAGGACACGACGATCGCGCGCGTCTTCCGGAGTCGCCGTCCGGAGCGGCTCGAGTGGGCCGACGTCGACGGTGAGCTCGCCGCGGGCATGCGGGCCGCCGGCTTCACGCTCGCGGTGGCCGCCCCGATCGAGGTCGAGGGCCGGCTCTGGGGTGCAGTCTCGGTCGGCTGGGCACGCCGTCGCGTGACGTTGCCGGAGGGCACCGAGCACCGGCTCGGCGCCTTCGCCGAGCTCATCGCGCTCGGCCTGTCGAGCGCGGACGCCCACGAGCAACTGCTTCGCTCGCGTGCCCGCATCGTCGAGGCTGCCGACGCGGCGCGGGCACAGATCGCACGTGACCTCCACGACGGCGCGCAGCAGCGCCTCGTCGCACTGGGGCTCAAGCTGCGGACCGGCGTGCGGCTCCTCGAGACGGAACCTGCGCGGGGCCGCGAGCTGCTCGACGAGGCGACCGCCGATCTCGACGCCGCGAACGCCGAGCTGCGGGAGCTGGCCCGGGGCATCCATCCGGTCACCCTTACCGAGCAGGGCCTACCCGCCGCGTTGAGGGCGCTCGTGCGGCGCTCCGGCCTGCCCGTCGAGGTGCTCGCGCTACCAGACGCCCGCCTGCCCGCGACCGTCGAGGTTGCCGCCTACTACGTCGTCTCGGAGGCGCTGACGAACGTCGCCAAGTACGCGGACGCGTCCCGCATCATCGTGCGGGCAATCCTCCGGGCGCACGACCTCGTGGTCGAGGTGGCCGACGACGGCCGCGGCGGGGCGGATCCGTCATCCGGAACCGGACTGCGCGGGCTCGCCGACCGCGTCGAGGCGCTGCGCGGGTCGCTCGCCGTCGAGAGCCCGGCCGGTGCGGGGACGACGATCCGCGTGAACCTTCCCGCCGACAGATCGACGTCGTAGGATTCCGCGGAGACATGGGCAACTTCGCGCTGTACCTCGTGTTCCTCGTGCCGCCGCTGCTGCTCGGCATCGGGGTCCAGTCGTATCTGAAGCGGACGTTCGCAAAGTACTCCGGCATCGAGTTGATGAGCAAGCAGAACGGCGGCGCGGTCGCGCGAGAGATCCTCGATCGCAACGGGCTGAGCGAGGTGCCCGTGAACGTTGCGCCGGGCGGCCCGCTGTCCGATCACTACGACCCGCGCAAGCGCGCGCTGTTCCTGTCCGAGCCCGTCTACAACCCGGACTCCGTCGCGGCCGCGGCGGTCGCCGCGCACGAGAGCGGCCACGCGCTCCAGCACGCGAGCGGGTACGTACCTCTGAACATCCGCTCGAAGATGTTCCCCGCGGTCGCGTTCGCATCGAGTGCCTGGATCTGGCTGCTCCTGCTCGGTGCGTTCATGAACGCGCTCGGGCTCGTGGCGGTCGCGCTGGTGCTCTACGGCGTCGCCGTGCTCTTCCACCTCGTCACGCTGCCCGTCGAGTTCAACGCGTCGAGCCGTGCCGCGGTGCAGCTGCGCGAGCTCGGGCTGGTCACCGCCGAGGAGCAGGCCGGCGTCAAGAAGGTGCTGAACGCCGCGGCGCTCACCTACGTCGCGGGCGCCCTCGCCGCCCTCACCCAGCTTCTCTACTACCTGATCGTCTTCTTCGGCAACCGGAACTAGGCGAGTCTGGCGCAAGATCGGAATCCGCTCGCGCGGATTCCGATCGCGCAAAGATCCCTGAAGGCGTCCGCTTCGCGGCCGCAGCCGTGGTGATTGCTCAGCCGCAACTGATGGGTTGGCGCAAGATCGGGATCCGCTCGCGCGGATTCCGATCGCGCAAAGATCCCTGAAGGCGTCCGCTTCGCGGCCGCAGCCGTGGTGTCCTTGACGCCTCCCGCAGCTCAATGTCGTCGTCGCCAGCGCTCGCCGAGGATGACCGCGCCGGCGACCGTCACGACGAGCATGACCGCCTTCTTGCCGCGGAGCTTCGACTCCCCGCCCGCGCGCTCGCGCATGTGCACCGGCACCTCCTCGACGCGGAGCCCCGCGTCGAAGAGCCGGATCAGGCCTTCGACCTCCGGCGCACCCGCCTCGTAGGGCTGCGACAGATACGGCAGCGCGCGCTCGTTGACCGCGTACATGCCGCTCGTGGCATCGAGAATCGGTCGCTCCAGACGCCAGTGCATGAGCCGGCGCAGCAGGAAGTGGCCGAACGCACGGATGTTGGACGCCTCGTAGCGGCGCTCGCTGTAGCCGTCGCCGGAGGCGAAGCGCGACCCGACCGCGACGTCGCAGTGGTCGGAGGTGACGAGCTCGAGCAGCCGCCGCAGCTCCGCGGGCGGATGCTGGCCGTCGGCGTCGACCCGGCCGCAGAAGCGGTATCCGTGCTCACGCGCGTAGTCGTAGCCGGCCGCGATCCCGGCGGTCAGGCCGCGGTTCTCCCCGAAGGAGACGACTGCCGCCCCGCCGGCCCGCGCCGCCGCGGCCGTGCCGTCCGTCGAGCCGTCGTCGACGACCACCACGTCGACGGCGGGCAGCTCCGCACGGAGCTCGTCGAGCACGTCCGGGAGGTTCTCCTCCTCGTTCCAGGCCGGGATGAAGACGACGGTGTCAGCCGTCAAGGGTCGCCTCGAGCTCGGCCCGAGCCGCGCTGCGCTGACGGCGCGCGACGAGCGCGGCCCCGCACTCGCGGACGAGCGCGCCGGGATGGATCCCGAGCCCGACCGACCGCACCTCGCACGTGATGCCGTAGCGGGCGTAGAGACTGCCGAACAGGTAGCGGACTCGCGGCGCATGCGTGCGCCCGCAGACGACGATCGCTTCCCGCACGCCCCGCTCCAGCAAGATCGGCAAGGTGCGCGCGGCGTTCTCGGCGGTGATGCGCGCGGTCGGCTCGGCGACGAGCTCGACGTCGGCGCCTGCCGGCCACGCGGCGACCATGGCCTCCGCCTCACCGCGGCCCGAGCAGACCACCAGCTGGGCGCCGCGCGCCTCGGCGAGCTCCGCCGCGACGGCGACGAGCCGCAGGCAGCGGCGGCTCACGCGGCCGCGCCTGCTGTGTCCCGGCACGACGATCGCGGGCCCGGTCACGGGCCCGCGCGCCTCAGCGATGCCGATAGACGATGCGGCCACGCGTCAGATCGTACGGCGACAGTTCGATCTTGATGCGGTCGCCGGGGAGGATCTTGATGCGGTAGCGCCTCATCTTCCCGGCCGTGTAGCCGAGCGTTTCGTGCCCGTTGTCGAGCGCGACGCGGTACATGCCGCTCTTGAAGGACTCGAGCACCTCGCCCTCCAGCTCGATCTTCTCTTCTTTCTGAGCGATTGCCGGCCTCCTCGCCGAAGAGGCGCAGGCGCGCCGCGAGATCGCGACGCGCCCATGCCTGAAGATCTCGTCTAGCCGACGAGCGTCACCTTGCGAGCCTGCGGGCCCTTCGGGCCCTGCTCGACCTCGTACTCGACAGTCGCGCCCTCGTCCAGGCTCTTGTAGCCCTGGCCCTCGATCGCGCTGAAGTGCACGAAGACGTCGTCGCCGCCTTCGGACTGGGCGATGAAGCCGTAGCCCTTATCGGCGTTGAACCACTTGACGGTTCCAGTTGCCATTTCACACCTCCTCCAGTACTCACGAACGTGCAGCGGGGAGGCGCAGAGGCCAAGACCGGTACTCGCTCTAAGAATGCGGCGACACGGTAGCAGGGGCAGAAGCGATTCGCGGCGGTCGTCAACCCACGAAGCCGCGGAGCTGCTCGAGCGCCTCGAGCACGAGATTCGGCGGAATGCGCTCGACGGCGCCTCGCACGATGTCAGCCGTGAAGCCCGAGAGGGCGTCCGCCTCCTCCGCGTCGTCGACCGCCCGCACGAGCCCGTCGCGGATTGCCTGCTCGGCATCGGCGCGTGCAATCCCGTGCTCGTCCGCGAACGCGTCGAGTGACTCGTCGTCCTCCAGCGCCAGGACGAGCTCCTCCCGCGAGACCCCGAGCTCGCAGGCCGCGCCGTCGAGGGCCGAGAGCGCAACCTGCTCGAGCACCTGCTCGATGCCTCCCGGATCGCGCCAGTCCCGCATCCGGCACGGGTCGGCGACGGGTGTGGGCTCGAACGAGGCGCCGCCGAGCGCGACGTACGGCACGATCACCGCGGCGACGGCGGCGAGCGCGACGACGATGGGCACCGCCCGCCTCAAAGCCCCTGTTCCCGCCGGCCCAGCCAGACCGGGATCAGCGCCGCGAGCGCGAGGGCGGCCGCGAGAAAGAACGGAGTCGAGAACGCGTCCGTGACCGCCCGGTCGAGCTGATCCTCGAGCTCGGCGAGGAGCGACCGGTAGTCATCGGTGTCCGGACGGTCCTCGAACGCCGCGGCGACGTCGGGTACCTCGCCGTCCGCCCCTTCGACCTCGACGAGCACGGCCTGCGCCACGCGCAGCTTCTCGATCGGCGGGATGCGGCTGTCGAGCACCGCCGCGGCACCCGCGCGCAGTGCCTCGTCCTCGTTGCGATCGAGCGCGGAGACGAAGACCGGCGAGAGCAGAAGCAGGCCCAGCACCACACCGGCGTGGCGCGACGCGATCGTCCAGCCCCCGTGGACGACCTGCTCGGAGCGTCCCGCGAGCGCGCGCTCGGTGAGGGCCGTGAGCGTGAGCCCGATCCCCGCGCCCACGAGGATCTGCGGCGGGACCGTCCACCCCCACCCCGCCCGCGGCAGGAGCGCCAGCGCGCACAGCCCGCCCGAGACGAGCACGATCCCGGTGGCGGCGCGAATCGCGATCGATTGGATCCTCGGAGCCAGCCGGCCGGAGGCGATGGCCGCCAGCGGCATGACCGTGACGACGAGCCCGGCCGCCGCGGGCGACATTCGCCACCCGTCGACGAGCAGCAGCACGAGCAGGAAGAGCGCAGCGACGAGGCCGCCCGACAGCAGCAGCAGCGCGAGGTTGGCGCCGATGTGCGGCCGTCCGGCCGGTGGGCGCAGGCTGTGCCACGCGAAGCCGGCCACGGCGACGAGCGGGACGAGCGCGACCGGTGCCTGCAGCAGGAAGATCCACTCCCAGCCCAGCGTCTCGGTGAGGATGCCGCCGATGGCGGGGCCGAGTGCTGCGCCGAGGATGCCCGCCGCCGCCCAGATCCGCGCGCCGCGGGCGTCGCTGCCCTCGACCTCGGTCAGCAGGTCGAGCGCCGATGCGACGACCAGCGCGCCGCCGGCTGCCTGGACACACCGCGCCGCCACGAGCAGACCGAACGAGTCGGCGAGGCCGCACGCGAGCGACGCCACCGCGAACACGAGCAGACCCGCCACGAACAGCGCAGCAGGGCTGCGGCGTGCGACATACGCCGCCGGCACTGCCGCGACCGCGAGGACGAGGTTGTAGGACGTGAGCACCCACGCGACCGTGATGATCTCGACGTCGAACTCCCTCACGACGTCCGGGAGGGCGAGGGTCACGACGGACGAGTCGGCGAGCGCGAGGCCGATCGCAAGCCCGAGCAGCGCGGAGCGTGCACGCATCCGTCGAGTGTAGGCCGACCCGCGTCGCCGGTTCAGCGGCTTTCGCGCAGACTGCACGCGTGGACCCATCGATCGCCGTCCCCGACCAGGGTCGCGTCTTCACGGGCGGGAGGCGCATCCGCCTCGCCGACATGGACGCCTGGGGCCGGCTCCGGCTCGACGCGGTCGCGCGGTACCTGCAGGACGTCGCGATCGAGGACGTCGAGGAGACGGGCTGGGGCGCTCCCGAGCACCTGTGGTTCGTCCGCCGCATCCGCATCGACGTCCTGACGCCGTTCACGGCAGATCGCGAGGTGCGACTGACGACGTGGTGCAGCGGGGTCGCGGCGCTGGCGGCGGGCAGACGCTGGTCGGTCGCGGGGGACAAAGGCGGACACGCCGAGGTCGACAGCGTCTGGATCCACCTGGGCGCCGACGGCCGCCCCGCCCGCATCGAGCAGTTCGGCGTGTACGCCGACGCCGCAGGTTCTCGACGCGTCTCGACCCGGACCGAGCTGCCCGCTCCGGACGGCGACGGCACCCGCGTCGCGTGGCCCCTCCGGGCAACGGACGTCGACGTGCACGGCCACGTCAACAACGCCGTCTACTGGCAGGCGCTCGAGCACGTTCTGACGCTCCAAGGACCCGATCCGGCGCAGCCGCTTCGTGCCTATCTCGACTACCGAGAGCCGCTCGACCTGGGCGACCAGGTCGAGCTGAGGGTCACGCGTGACCGCAACCGGGTCGCGGTCGGCTTCGTCGCCGACGCAGGCGTGCGCGCCGTCGCAACGGTCGAGCCCCTCGCCTGATCGACTCGGCCGCTGGGGGTCCGGCGGCCCTCGCTAGACTCGGCCGGTCATGGACTGGAAGATCGAGCTGGTCGCGATCCCCGTCTCGGACGTCGATCGCGCCAAGGCCTTCTACACCGAGCAGGTCGGCTTCAATGCCGACCACGACCATACGGTCAGCGACGAGATCCGCTTCGTGCAGCTGACCCCACCCGGCTCCGCCTGCTCGATCGCACTGGGCAAGGGCGTCGTGGACACGCCGCCCGGCTCCGTCCAGGGCATGCAGATGGTCGTCGCGGACATCCGCGCGGCGCATGCCGAGCTCTCTGCGCGCGGCGTGCCCGTCTCGGACGTCCAGGAGTTCCCCTGGGGCTCGTTCGTGTTCTTCCAGGACCCGGACGGAAACGGCTGGGCCGTACAGCAGATCCCGGCTCGCGACTCCTAGCCAGCCGCGAGCAGACGTCGTGGAACCAGCGGAGGAGCAGCCCCCGCAGGACGCCGAAGCGCCTCGATCGCGCTCCGAACGGACGCGGCTGTGGGCGGCGGCCATGCAGGCGCGCCAGCAGCGGCTCGTCGAACGGGCGCAGATCGAGCGCGAACGCCACACCTCCGTCGACGCCGCGTTCGACGTGGCGGATCGAGACAGCGAGGTCGGCGGCGGCATCATCGCCGGCGCACTCGCCTACCGGTTCTTCATCTGGCTGCTGCCGCTCACGCTCGTGTTGGTCGCAGGGCTCGGGATCGCCGCGGACGCTGCCGAGGAGACTCCCGAGGACACCGCGGAGTCGGTGGGCATGGCAGGTCTCGTCTCGCGTTCCGTGGCATCCGCCGCCAGCGGATCGGCACGCTGGTACGCGCTGGCCATCGGCGTCCCGGCGCTGATCTACGCGACTCGCAGCGTGCTTCGTGTGCTGATCGTGTCGCACCGGCTGATCTGGGCGGACGTGCGGGCTACGGCACCCAGGCCGACGCTGGTCGCGACGCTCAGGCTCCTCGCGCTGCTCCTCTGTTTCGGGCTCATCTCCACGCTCGCGAGTGCCGCCAGGGCGGGGTCGCCTGCGCCGGGGCTCCTCGTGACTCTCGTCGCCGTCTTGCCCTACGCCGCGATCTGGATCCTCATCTCGCTGCCGTTGCCCCACCGTGCCGCAACGTGGACCGCGCTCGTGCCGGGCGCCCTCCTGGTCGGCGTCGGCGTCGAAGTCGTGCAACTCGTGATGGCGTACGTCATCGCCCCGTACGCCGCCGCCAAGCAGGGGACGTACGGCGCGCTCGGCACCGCCGCGGCCCTGCTGCTCGCCCTGTTCCTGATCAGCCGGATGATGGTCGCGGCGGCCGTGCTCAACGTCACCCTCTGGGAGCGGAAGGCCCGCTCCTAGGAGGGCTTGGCGAAACGTCGCTCGTCGGCGAGGTGCGCTGGTCGCCGCCGAGGCTAGGACGCAGGGAGCGTCCATATGTGGACATATGGACGCGACTGAGGACGACGCCTCGGCTCGACCAGCGCGGCGCGGCGACCCAGCTTGATGTTTTGCCAAGCCCTCCTAGTCGACGTCGGCGCGGCGGTAGCGCCACGTCGCGACGAGCCACCCCGCGATCGCGATCGCCGGCAGGACGACGAGCGCGACGGCGGGCGAGCCGGCATCGAGCTGGACGTCGACATCGGGCGCGAGACCGACGAGCGCGGTCGCCCAGCCGATCACCGAGAAGCGGCCTGCCCCCTCGGCGACGTGGGCCGCGAGGTTCTCCCAGATCAGAACGAACGCCAGCCCCCACCAGACTGCGCGGCGGAACCACAGCCCGGCTGCGGCGAACAGCCCCGCATAGGCCAGCGTCGCGAGCGGAGCGGCGAGCAGCGTCGCCCAGGCGACCTTCGGGGCCCCCGCCACGAGCGCGGAGGCGACGAGCGGCAGCGTCGTCAGCGGCACCACGACGCTGAACGTCGCGAGCACGGCGGCTGCCGGCAACTGCCAGCGGGGGACCGGTTTCAGCCAGAGGTACGCGAGCAGCCGGTCCTCGACCAGGTCGCCGATCGCGGAGGTGCCGAGCCAGAGGGTCGCCAGCGGCACGAGCAGCCCCAAGCCGTACGACGAGACGGTGTCGGCCGCCGCCTGGCCGGAGTTCTCGTCCAGCCGGGCGAACAGGCCGATCACGATCGCAAGCGCGCTGAGGGCCCCGATGCCGAGCAGCCGCGGCACGGTGATCTGCGTTCGCAGCAGCAGCCGGTACAGCGCGGCGAGCGACACGAGTGTCCGCGGCCTGGTGTCGACGGCGGCTGCGGCGTCGGCGACGCTCATCGCTGCACCACGTAGCGGAACACGCCTTCGAGGTCGGCGTCGAGTGGCCGCACCTCGAAGAGGCGGGCGCCCCGCTCGCGCGCGACCGGCGCCAGTGCGTGGGCCAGCGCCTTGGCATCCGTCGTGTCGACCTCGAGCACCTGGTCGCCGTCGAGCCGCACGCCGACGGCGGCGCCGGCCTCGAGCAATGCCCCGCCGAGCAGGCGTGGGTTGTCGGTGCGCACGCGAATGCGCATCGGGCGGTCGTCCATCAAGGCGCGGAGCTGCCGGAAATCGCCCGCGGCCGCGAGCCGGCCCTGCGACATGACGAGCACCTGCGAGCCGAGCCGCTCGACCTCGTCGAGCACGTGGCTCGACACGATCACGCACCGACCCTCGCCGCCGAGCCGGCGGAAGAGGGCGACCATCTCCATCCGCTGCCTCGGATCAAGGCCGGTCAACGGCTCGTCGAGCACCAGCACGGCGGGGTCGTGGACGATCGCCTGCGCGACCTTCACGCGCTGGCGCATGCCTTTCGAGTACGTCGGCAGACGCCGCGAGTCGGTGGGGTCGAGGTCGACCGTCCGCAGGGCGCCGTCAGCGGCGGCATCAGGGTCGGCGAGGCCCTGCAAGCGCGCGGACAGCGCCACGAACTCCCTGGCCGTGAGCGACTCGAACACCGACTCCTGCTGCGGGACGAGACCGATGCGCCGTGCCACCCCGGTATCCGCCCGCGGGTCGCGGCCGAGCACACGTACGGCACCCTTCGACGGCGTCGCAAGCCCGCAGAGCATGCGGAACATCGTCGACTTGCCGGCCCCGTTCGGGCCGAGCAGCGCCGTCACGCCGGGCCCCACGTCGAAGCTCACGTCCGAGACGGCCACGAGCGCCCCGAACCACTTCGAGACGTTCTCCGCGACGACGCGCGGCTCGTCGGTCACCGGAAGGCCTCGATGCGGCGGTAGCGGAGCCAGCAGACGAACGCGCCCGCCACGATCGTCGCGACGAGGCCACCGGTCACGAGCCACGTCGACAGCTCCGTCACCGGTTCGGGATCCTCCGGCGTCTCGCCGAAGATCCGGTACGAGAGCTCGGCCGCGACGAACGGCGAGCTCAGCAGGTCGAGCTCGTTCGGCGCGTCCGCGCTCTCGATGGCCGAACGCACGATGCTCACCGGGACGAAGAGGAGCAGCACGACGCCGACGGCAGCGGCGGCCCGACGGGTCGTGAAGCTGGAGACCGCCATGGACAGGGAGGCGTAGAGGAGGGCTGTCATGCCCCCTGCAGCGACGATCCGGAGCAGGAGCAGTGGCGTGTCGCCCGCGGACGGCCCGAACCCGGCGAGATGGAACGCGACGAGCATGAAGAGCAGCGGGCCGACCGTGATCAGGAGCATCACGGCGACCACGCCGGCGCCCTTGGCGATGAGGTAGCGAGTGCGGTCGAGCGGCCCGGAGAGATAGAGGCCGAGCATGCCGCTCCGCCGGTCCGGGCACAGGGCCTCGGGAGCGATCAGCGCGGCGAAGAGCGCCAGCGCGCTGCCGCTGATGAACATGTACTCGCCGTAGGTGATGAGATCTTCCTCGAGGACGTCGGAGGTGAGCACGGTGAACGCCACCGATGCGAAGGCGGGCAGGAACGCGATGGCCAGGGTGATCGCCGGCAGCACCTTGTGGCGCGCGCCCCGCCCGAGCCCGAGCACGCGCCGCGCCGTGAACACGGCGAGCGTGAGCATCGCCCGCGCCGGGCGGTCGCGAATGCCCTCGTAGCTGCGGAAGCCGAGATCGAAGAGCCGCGCGTCGTCGCCGGTGGTCACGCGCTAGCTCCGAGGTACACGTCCTCGAGCGTGCGGCCGCGCGGCTCGAGCCGCCTCAGCCCGAGGCCGAGCTCGGCCACGGCGTCGCGCAGCGCGTCGTAGGGGTCGTCGGTGCCGCCGAGAAGCAGCACGCCGCCGTCAATGGTCACGTCGACGCCACGCGCGGCGAGGAGCGACGCGAGCTCCTCGGCCCGTTCGTCGACCTCGACCACGAGCCCCTCCGGCCCCCGGCGAATGTCGGCCAGCGTCCCGGAGTGGACTACCTCCCCGCCCTCGACGATCACGACGGCATCGCAGATCCGCTCGACCTCCTCCAGGTGGTGCGACGAGACGACGATATGGACGCCGAACTCCGTGCCGATGCGCCGGATCAGCGCGAGCATCTCTGTCCGCTGCATCGGGTCGAGGCCGTCGGTCGGCTCGTCGAGGAGCACCAACTCGGGGTCGTGGGCGATCGCGGAGGCGAGCTTGACCCGCTGCCGCTGTCCGGTGGACATCGAGCCCACCGGGCGGAACCGCTCCTCGCCGAGGCCCACCAGCCAGAGCGCGTCGTTAGCACGCTGGACGGCGGCACGGCGCGGCAGCAGATGCATCTCGGCGAGGTGCCGCACGAAGTCCGACGCGGAAAGCTCGGCGGGCAGGTCGTGGTGCTCGGGCGCGTAGCCGATGCGCGACCGCATCTCGATGCCCGCCTGCGCAGGATCCCGGCCGAGCACGCTCAGCTCGCCGCCGTCGCGCGAGCGGAGCCCGAGGATCAGCGAGATGAAGGTCGTCTTGCCGGCGCCGTTCGAGCCGAGCAGCCCGGTGATGCCGGCGCCGATCTCCACGTCGATACCGGCGAGCGCGACCGTGCGGCCGTAGCGCTTCACGACCCCACGGGCGGACACGACCGCTTCGGACACAGGCGATGCCATGCTCACGACGATAGTCGTCTTCTCTCGTGCGGCCGCGGCCCTGCCGTTCAGAGCCTTGGATCAGCCGGCGTCCGTGTCCCTGAGGTACTGGTGCACGAGGGCGACTGCCATGCTGCCCTCGCCGACGGCGGCCGCGACGCGCTTCACGGGCCCGAACCGCACGTCACCGCAGGCGAAGATGCCGGGGACGCTCGTCTCGAGGAGGTACGGGTCGCGGTCGAGCGTCCACTGCGCCGGGTCGCGGATGTCGGGGCCCGTAAGGACGTAGCCATGCGTGTCGAGCGCGATCTCGGGCGGCAGCCACGCCGTTTCGGCGTCCGCTCCGATGAAGAGGTACAGCCCGCCCGAATCGAGCGTCGTCGTCTCGTCAGTCTCCGAGTTGTGCACGTCGATCGCCTCGAGCGAGACGTCGCCGTGCGCCGCCACCACCTGGGTGCGGGCCAGCACGCGGATGTTCGACCGAGTCCCGAGCTGGTCGACGAGATACCGCGACATGCGCTGCTCGAGCCCGTCGCCGCGGCAGAGGATCGTGACGCTCTGCGCATGGTTCGAGAAGAAGATGGCCGCCTGCCCGGCCGAGTTGCCCGAGCCCACGACGTGGACGTCCAGACCGTGGGTGTTCGCGGCGTCGCTGCGGGCTGCGCCGTACGAGACGCCCTTCCCGACGAGCCGGTCGACGCCGTCGATCGACAGACGCCGCCATGCGACTCCGCACGCCAGGATGATCGTGCTCGCCCGCAGGACGTCGCCGCCGTCGAAATGCACCTGCCGCGTGCCGGCGTCGAGGCGCGTGATCGTCCGGGTGACGAGGATCTCCGCGCCGAGCCTCCGCGCCTGCATGAGAGCGCGGCTCGCGAGCTCGTCCCCGGAGACGCCCGACGGGAAGCCGAGGTAGTTCTCGATCCGGGACGCCGTGCCGGCCTGGCCGCCTGGCGCTTCGCGCTCGATCACGATCGTCCGCAGCCCCTCCGACGCCGCGTACACGGCCGCGGCGAGACCTGCCGGGCCGGCCCCGACGATCACCGTGTCGTACTCGGCCTGCGCCGGCTCGGTGGCTAGCCCGAGCAGCTCGGCCGCTCGGCGGAGCTGCGGTCGCACGACCGTCTTGCCGTCGATGACCCGGAGCGTGGGCCAGTCGTCCTCGCCCGGCAGCGGCCCGCCCCAGCGTTCGTGGGCGTCGGATGTCTCGGGGGTCACCCACCGGAAGGTGATCTGATTGCGATCCAGGAACCGGCGCAGCTCCGCGCAGGACGCGTCCCAGCGGTGCCCGACCACGATCGCGCGCGGCGGCGGCGGCTCCGCCGCGAGGCCCTGCAGACCTGCCGATCCCCCGATCCTGTGGGCAGCCAGCCGGACGACCTTCGTCTCGACGGTCGGCGCCACAGTCGCGACGGCGTGGTAGTCGTCAGGCTCGATACGCATCACCCGCGAGGGCTCCGCCGCCCGGAAGCCGACCGGGAACACCGTGCCCAGCGCGATCGGCACCTCGCCGAAGACGTCACCAGGGCGCCGCTCGCCGACGATCCGCTCGATGCCGTCGACGAGCTTGACCGCTTCGATGCGGCCGTCGAGCACGGCGAAGAGCGCGCGTTCGCTGCCCTCCGGCGCCGCGTACTCGCCGGTCACGAGGCTGATGTCGGCCGCCGCGCGGGACAGCCGCTCTCGATCGTCGGCGCCGAGAGCCGTGAAAATCGTGATCCGAGCGATCTCGTCTGCCGTCACCATCGACGGCAACGCTACTCATGCCGGCGACTCGTGTGTCGCTCTTCCTACGAGCGAACGCCGAGCAGCTCGGTCACGAGCAGCTCCGTAAGCCAGCTCCGGTGCTGCTTCGCCGTCCAGCCGAACTCGACCGTGACCACGTGGTAGAGGTCCGGGCTCGCAAGCGCGCAATAGCGCTGCCCGGCGTCTGCGACCGAGAGCCCCTCTCTGAGGTCGTCGCCGAGGTAGCGGCGGATCCGGTCGGTCTGGGCGGTCAGCCGATCGTGCAGGAGACGCCGACCGAGAGCCGCGGCGAACGCCTCCTTGTCCGCCGCTCCGCGAATGACGGCATGGATCGGCCGGGTGCGCCCGAGGATGCCGCTGCTGTACTCCACCATCCTGGCCAGGCGGTCGGGAGCACCGGAGAGCTCCGCGACCGATGCCCACCAGTCGTCGTCAGGGGCCGCCGCATCCTCTTCGCCCGCGATCGCGGTCTCGATCACGCCCTCGAGCAGGCCGCGCTTGCCGCCGACGGAGAGGTAGATCGTCTCGGGGGAGACGCCCGCCCGTTCCGCGACGGCCGCGATGGTGGTGCCGGCGTAGCCGCGATCGACGAAGAGGTCGAGGGCGGCCGCGAGCACCTTGCTCCGCGTCTGGCGTGCCTGGTCTGCCCGGAGCGGCGAGTGGTAGCTGCGGCGCGCGGGCTTGACCTCGTCTCGCACGTCTACTACAGTAGCAGCCTATTCACTCCAGTCTTGATCAAGTTATTTCTCTCCACTGGAGGTGTGATGGAGAGGATGGAGCGGGCAGTCGTCGACGGGCTCGAGCTCGAGTACGAGCTGCGGGGTCACGGAGAGCCGGTGGTGCTGGTGCACTGGGGGCTGTGTGCCGCCTGGGCCGCGCCGCTCATGCACGAGCCGGCGCTGGCCGACGGCCACCGGCTGCTGCGGTACCACCGCGCCGGCTTCGCCGGCAGCGACCGGGTGCGCGGCCCGATCGGCATGGCCGGGCACGCACGCCATTGCCGTGGAGCTCATGCGCGTGCTCGGGATCGACCGTGCCCACGTCGTCGGCCACTCCTCGAGCGCCGTCGTCGCGCTCCAGCTCGCGCTCGACGCCCCCGAGGCCGTTCGCACGCTCGTGCTCATGGAGCCGGCGCGCCCGGTGCCGCCGACCGAAGCACAGGAGAGCTTCGTGCACGAGTTCGTCGCGCCCGCGATCCAGCTCTACCGGGCGGGCGACAGGGCCGGCGCCGTCGACGCGTTCGCACGCGGCGTCTTCGGAGCGGGCTACCGCGGCCCGCTCGAGGAGGGACTGCCCGGCATCTTCGAGCAGGCAGTCGCGGACGCCGACGCCTTCTTCGGCCAGGAGCTCCCGGCGCTCCAGCAATGGACGCTGACACCGGAGGACGCCGCGGGCATCACCCAACCCGTGCTCGCCGTTCGCGGCGAGCACACCGAGCCGACCTTTCCGGAACGGCTCGAGCTCCTGTGCTCGTGGCTGCCGAACGTCGAGTCCTTCGAGCTCGCGGGAGCCACGCACCTGCTGCACCTGCAGCAGCCGAGCACCATGGCCGCGAGGCTCGCGGAGTTCTACGCCCGCCACGCGTCGGCTCCTGCGATGTGACGCACGAGCCTGGTGGCGTTACCGGGTAGGCTCGCGACCGCCGGATCGCAACGACGCAGCTCGCGGATGGAGGTCGACCGCCCGAGTCATGGCAGAGACGGCCGAATCGGTTGCCGCTCCTCCCACCGACGACGAGACCGAGCTGTCGGTCACCGAGCTGCTCGAGCAGCTCGGGCGTGACATGAGCGCGCTGGTCTACCACGAGACCCGGATCGCCGCCTCCCGCCGCATGCCCGAGGTCCGGCGGGCGGCGCGTGACGTCGTCGCGGCGCTGGTCGCCGTGATCGCATTCCTGACCGCGTTCGCGCTCGCGAACGCGGCTGCGGTGCGTGCGCTGTCCAATGTCATGGCCGACTGGCTCGCACCGCTCGTGCTCGCCGCGGTCTGGATCGCGGTCGGCGTCGTGCTCCTGCTGTTCCTACGCGCGCGTGTCAGACGCGCCACCGCGTCGGAAGGAAAGAGCGCCGAGGAGGCGCGCGCAGACGCCGAGCAGGCGGTGCGGGACACGCTCGAACAGCTCTCCCCGGCGATCTTCCGAGAGATCGCCGTGGCAGCCGTGCCGATGGCGGGCGGCATGGCGAGTGGTGTCGTCGAGATGGGCGACGAGCTCATCGAGAGCGCCGACGACATCGTGGAATCGATCATCCAGGACGTACCCGGCAGCGGCGTCGTCAATCAGGTGTGGGACTTCGTCCTCATGCCCGGACGCCTCGGCATCAGGGTCGCTACGACGGTTCTGAAGCGCAGCGACTCCGGCAGCTGAGTCGGCGCAACGACGCGCCTACGCTGATCGTTGTGCCCTAGCCGGCGGTCAGTTTCTGGAAGGTCGGGTCGTCGCGGATCGGATCGAGGTCCGAATCCTCCTGCGCGAGCGGGCGGAAGCGCTCCGACATCTCGATCGCCCGCCGGAGGTGGTCGATCGCGTCCGTTGTGCGTCCAATCATGCTCTCGCAGCACGCGAGGTTGTAGAACAGCAACGGGTACTGCGGATGTGCGTCGACCACGTCGCGGAGACGATCGGCGACCTCGGCGTACTCACCCCTCTCGTAGAGCGGCCAGAACGGCGCCCAGACCTCCCAGCCGCTCGCCTCGTACGCCTTTCCAGCGGCGCCGCCGAAAGCGACGATCGTCGTCCGCGGCTCCTCGGCGAACGCCGTGCGCGTCACCTCGGGGCGGACAAGGACGAAGGTGCCGGCGGGCGCGTCCACGCGATCGTTGTCGAGCTCGAACGCAGCGCGCCCCTCCAGGACGAGGTAGAGCTCCTCGTCCCCATCGGACTCGTCGTGCTCGTTGATGATCCGCTCCCCGGCGTCACTGGCGGTCCACGCCGTGACGCCGAAGCCCGTGATGCCGAAGTGATGCCGAACGGGCCGGTACGGAAGGCGCCCGTCGTTCATCTCGTCGATCTCGTCGAGGTGCGAGACCGTGTACCCGCTCATGAGCTCCCCTTCGTCGACGTCGCTCGGGGTGCTACCACCGGGCTGCGGTCGGTAACCACCGCCTGGTGGGGCGTCCTGGAGAAGCCGCGCATCTAGGTACGGACTCTAGCCCTGCTCGACCGCCTCCAGGCCGAGCCACGACGCCAGATCCGCCAGCTCCGCCTCCACGGCCCTGGTGATGGCGCGGGTGAACCGCACGTCCTCGTGGATCGCGTGCACACGCAGCACCGAGGTCTTCCGGTCGGCCTTCGCGTCGAGCTTCCCGACCAGCCGGTCACCGTGGAGGATCGGCAGGGCGAAGTAGCCCCACCGCCGCTGCGCCGCCGGCTTGTACATCTCGAGCGTGTACTCGAAATCGAACAGCTGCTCGGCGCGGGCCCGGTCGTGGACGAGCCGGTCGAACGGCGACAGCAGCGCCGTGCGGCCCTCGAAGTCCTGATCGAGCGCCGCGGGATCGACGCGCCACTCGCCCTTCGTGCCCTCGACCACCGCCGGCTCGCCGGCCTCGCCGACGGCGCTCGGCTCGCCAGGCATGACGGTGGCCTTCTGCCGGGCGATGCCGAGCGAGGCGAGCCTCCGCTCGTTCTTGGCCCGCTCGGCCTCGTCGACCGATGGGACGACGACGTCGGCCGGATACACCCGCTCCCGGAGATCCCACAGCCGCTCTCGCCCGATGCGTCCGGAGATCGCGATCTCCCCCCGCATCATCATGGCCTCGAGCATCTGCGTGACGTTGCGGTTGTTGGTCCACCCGGTCGAGGCCCACGGCACCACGCACGTGTCCGGGATGTCGCGGGAGGTCAGCGGCCCGGAGCTGCCGAGCACCTCCAGGATGTCGCGCCGAAACCGGTCGTTGTCGCGGAGCCAGACACGCCAGTGGTCGTAGCTGGGCCAGTCGGCCGCGCCGGCGAGATAGAGGCCCAGGTCGCTCATCGGCCGGACCAACGCGTTGTGCTCGAAGAGGGTGCGGTCGTCCTCGAGGGCACGCTTGAGGTCGGCCGGCTGGTACGCGGAACCGAGGCGGCTCCAGGCGACGAGGTCCGCGCTCGGCGCAATCGCCGCGGTCGGGTCGATCTGCAGCAGGGTCAGCCGCTGCACGACCGCGAGCAGCTCCGTCGGCCTGGGCGCGTCCAGCAGCTGCGCGCGCACAGCGATGCGCCGGGCCTGCGCCTTCGTGAGCCGGTGCACGGCGGGGAGGCTACGTCAAAGGGAGAATGGCCTCACCAGGGCAGCGGTCGTCCATCGCCCGACATCCGATCTGACCACCCGGAGGCCCGTATGGAGATCACACGAAACGTCAGCGAGACCGCTCGTGGCCCGAGCGACTGGTTCACCGGCGACGTCTATATCGACAGCGTCGCGGCACCGTCTGGCGAATGGCGGATCGGCGCTGCGAGCGTCCACTTCACGCCGGGCGCCCGCACTGCCTGGCACACGCATCCTCACGGCCAGACGATCTGGGTCTTCGAGGGCATCGGCCTCTGCCAGCGCCGCGACGGCCCCATCGAGGTCATCCGGCCCGGCGACCGGGTCTTCTTCGACCCGGGTGAGCACCACTGGCACGGCGCCGCCCCGATCCGATTCATGACCCACATCGCCATGCAGCAGGCGGACGACGCAGGCAATGTCGTCAGCTGGGGCGACCACGTCACGGACGAGGAGTACGCAGCGGCGCCACCCATCGAGACGCCCTAGGTCCTGCAGGTTCCTACGCCTCGACGAGGATCACCAGGCTCTCAGGCACCACGCCGTCGAATGCCATCGCTTCCGCGGCACCGCCGGTCTCCATCGCAGCCGTCAGAGCGTCCATGTCGGAAACGTCCATGAGCAGCCCCACCCGCGTCGGGTTCTCCGGGTCGACGAACGTTCGGATGTTGGTGACGCCCAGCGGGCCGAAGAACTCTTCGCGCTTCGGCGAGGCAAGCCAGTGGGCCTGGTCTTTCACATCGTGGTACGCCATCACGGTCGGCATCAGGTCTCCTCGCTGTCCAAGGCCCAGCGGGAGCGCCAGGTCCAGGGCGTGGACCATACGCCCCTGACCGCTCGGGCCTACGCCAGTGCCTGCGCGAGCCGCTCGAGACTGTCCGTCCAGCCCGCCTCGTGCAGGGCACGTCGAGCCTCGGTCACGAACAGCCCCTGGTCGACCACGAGCCTCGTTCCCTCGCGATGGTCGAGGAACGAGAGCGCTACCACCGTCTCTCGGTCGTCGGGATCGGGCTCCTCCCATTCGAACGTGTACACCAGGCGGCGCGGCGGAGCGACCTCGCGAAACACGCCGCGCAGGTGGAACGCCTCTCCATCCGGCGGCTGCATCGTGATGCGGAACCGACCTTGCTCACGAACGTCGAGGTCGACCCTGGGAGAGGTGAAGCCGGTCGGACCCCACCACTCCGCGAGCGTCCCCGGCTCGACGCACGCCGCAAACACGCGCTCGGGCCGCGTGTGCAGAATCCGCTCCAGATGGAGGGTTAGGCCACCGGAGTCGCCGGTCACGCAGCGATTATCCGCCGCGGATCCAGAAGAGATACCGAGGAGGGACGAATGCCCGTGAAGGAAGCACGCTCGGAGGAGACACCGTACGGCCGCTACGTGACCTCGGACGGTTGGTTCGTCCTCAACCTCGCGGACGCGCTCGCGGTGCGCAACGAGGAGAAGGGCGGCGCCGCGTACCCGCTCGAAGCGCGAGACGCGCCGTTCGTCGACTTCGGGGTCAACGTCAAGATCGTCTGGCCCGGCGACCCGAACGCGCTCTACCACTCGGAGGGCGTCCAGGAAGGCTTCCTCGTGCTCTCGGGCGAGTGCACGCTGATCGTCGAAGAAGAGGAACGGCCGCTTCGGCAGTGGGACTACTTCCACTGTCCGGCCGACACCCGCCACGTGATCGTCGGTGCCGGCGACGAGCCGTGCGCGATTCTCATGATCGGCGCGCGCCCGGACGTCGAGACGCTGCTCTACCCGGTGAGTGAGGTCGCGGCGAAGTACGGCGCGTCGGCCTCGAAGGAGACCGACGACGGGGACGAGGCGTACGCCGATTGGCCGGGCGAGTACCGGCCGGTGCGCCTTCCCTGGCCGCCACGCTGAGCCTCGTCGCCGTGGTGATGTGCGGCGAGGTCGTCGGCTAGGTTTCGCGGCGATGGCCACCAGGGAGGCAGCCTGTCACTGCGGGCAACTGCGGCTGGAAGTCGCGGGCGATCCGTTTGCCGTCTCCATCTGTCATTGCCTTTCCTGTCAACGTCGAACCGGAAGCGCCTTCGGGATGCAGGCGGGATTCAACGCGGATCAGGTGCAGGTCGTCGGTCGCTTCAGCGACTTCGCGCGAATCTCGGACGAGGCGGACAGAAAGGAGCATGTCTTCCACTTCTGCCCCGAGTGCGGCTCGCAGGTCTTCTACACGGAGCCGAGTGAGCCGGACCTGATCGTCGTCTCGGTCGGCTCGTTCGCCGACCAGTCGTTCCCGCCGCCGACGGAGTCGGGTTACGACTCACGCCGTCATCCCTGGGTGGAGCTGCCAGACTCGATCCAGCGGCACGCTCCCGAGCTGTGGGACTCGGTACGACCGCTCTACGACGCCGGCAGGTACGCGGAGGCGGCAGACAGGGGCCGCGAGCTCATCGAGGCACGCCCCGAGCAGGGGTACCTCTACTACAACGTGGCGTGCTGCGAGAGCCTCGCGGGCCGGGCCGGCGACGCGGTCGAGCTCCTCCGCCAGGCGATCGACATGTGGGAGGGCTGTCGCGACATGGCGAAGGAGGACACCGACTTCGATCCGATCCGGAACGAGCCCGCGTTCCAGGACCTGGTCGGCCGCTAGCTCGCGCCGATCACTCGAACCCGAACAGTGGTGGGAGGACGACCACGACCGCGGCCGCCCACAGGGCGAACACGGGCAGGTAGGTCGTCTGCCAGCGCTCGAGCCGGTGGAGCGTGCTGCGTCGCGTGAGGAATCGGGCGGACAGCAAGGCGGCCCCGGCCAGGTTGACGAGGAGGACGAGGTTGAGGCCGAGCGCTGCCGTTCGGTTCGGAGTGAACCCGAGGTCGCCGATCCGAGCGATCATCGAGCCGAGGACCATCACGTCGAGCACGAGGGCGCTGACGACGGCGACCAACTGGATGCCGTCCATCCAGTCCGGCGACGTCGACGGGTCCCGCGCGGACATCCCGTACAGGACGAGCCCGAGGACGACCACCAGCAGGGCGTCGAGGACGCCGAGGAGCTCGCGATCGAAAGCGCCGCCGAGGCCGGTGACGGCGTAGACGACGGCTGCGCCGACCAACATCAACGCGAACAGCGGCGTGAAGAGCATCGTGAGCACCGGTGCCATGTTCTCCACGACCCGTTGCTTCGACTCGACGAGCCAGGCGGCCACGATCACGCCGCCCGCTGCTCCCGAGGGCAGCACCCGCGCGGCGATCTGATCGACGTCGACGCCGGTGGGCTCGAGGATCGCGGCAGTCAAACCCATGAGCACGCCGCCCCCGAGCGCGATCAGCACGTAGTAGATGAACCATTCGCCCGTGAAGCGGACGAAGTCCATGCGCCGCTCGTGCGACCGGATCGTGCCGCCCATGTACGGGTAGGCGACCACGAACCACAGCACGACGGGCAGGTGGAGTGCGACGAGCTCCTCGGTGGCCGAATCAGCATCCCAGGGGTAGAGATTGACCACGAGCGCTGCGAGCACGAACGGCGCCGCCGTCAGAACACATCGCCGGATGTCGAGCTGCCGTCGCTGGGCGAAGTACCCGGCGAGGAACGGCAACACGAAGAGACTGGCGTTCCGCGCCAGCCAGCTCGGCTCCTCGTCGGGGAAGTCGGCAGCGAGGCATGCGACCTGGATCACGACGGCCGCGGCGACGGCGAAGGCGAGCGCCTCGAGCCAGCCGGTCGGCCGGCGCGCCGGCTCTTCGTCGCCTCCCGTGAGCAGCTGCTTCCAGAGTCGTCCGCTGTGCTCGCGCGCGAACTCCCGGGACAGTCCGTCGACGTCCCCAAGCCGCTTCACGGCGATCAGGAACCCCTCGTCGGCCGTGAGGCCGGCCGCGTTCAGCTCGGCGATCTGGTGGCGAAGATGGTCTTCCAGCTCATCGACGTCGCGGCCGTTGAAGCCCGGGGCGCTCGCGAGATACGCCCGCCACTCTGCGATCTGTGACTCCACGCTCTCCACCGTCACGACTCGCCGAGAGCCGTCAGCAGCCCACCGGAGCCCGGCCAGACGTCGTTCAGCGCACGCGTGACCGCGAGCCACTGGCGTTGCTGATCCGCGAGCGCGACTCGTCCGCCGTCGGTGAGCATGTAGTACTGGCGGCGACGCCCTTCCGGTGGCGTTCGCCACTCCGTCGTGACGTAGCCGAGCCGGCGGAGACGATGGAGCAGCGGGTAGAGCATCCCGTCGGTCCACTCGAGCTCGCCCCCGGAGAGCGCGCGTACCCGCTTCAGAATGGCGTAGCCGTAGCTCTCACTCTCCGCCAGGATTGCGAGCACGAGCGGGGTCGCCGAGGCCGCGACCAGATCCTTGTCGATGTGCATGGCCCTCCACGGATCGAGGTGCTATGCATAGAAGCATAAGGTACATAGAAGCGCAAGGCATCGGACTGCTACTCGGGAAGCCAGCCCTCGCGGTAGCGGGTCAGTCGGCCTGCCGGGAACCGCGCATAGGCTTCCTTCGGATCGGTGGTCTCGTGCTCGACGCCTGCACCGTGACGGCGGGCGCCTTCGTCGACGGTGTACGCACCCCACGCCGGACCGGTCGAGCGGTCGCGTGCGCCGACGGCAAGGACCAGGCAGGGCGTGTCGCCGGCACCGACGATCGTGTGGCTCGTCCCCGCAGGACAATGCACGAAGTCCCACGGTCGGAGCTCGCGCTCTTCACCTTCGACGATCAACAACGCTTCGCCGGCCAGGACGAGGAAGTCCTCCTGGTCGGCTTCCCAGTGGTACATCGCCATCGGCTCGCCCGGCCCGAGAAGCGTGAGGTTGATTCCGAGCTGCAGGAAGTCCGCGGCTTCCTCGAAGCCGGCGCCCTCGAACTCGCAGAGGACGCCGCGACCGCCGCGCTTCCACCATTGCGTCTGGCGTGCGTTGAGCACGAACCAGCCCTGTCCTTTCGGAACAAGCCCATGCTCCGTCGACACCAGCTGCGACTCAGGAACCACTGACGCGAAGAATGCCACTAGCCGCGCACCGCCCCGTCTCGCAGCGCGACCTGCGACCGACGCCCGGCGGTGCTAGAGGAGCCTCCACAGCATCCGCACGCCGGCTCTTGCGCTCTTGCGAAACGTCACGAGCGCCACGACGGCAAGACTGGCTGCGGCCACCGGCACGAGCGAACGGAGCTCGGCCTGCAGCGCGTTGAGGTCGTCGTCGAGGCGCTGCCGTTCGGCGGCGATTTCCTTGCGGATCTCCTCAACACCGAGCTTCTCAGACACGGCGTTCAAACGTCCCGAGCGTCAGGGATGCCTCTTCAATTGCCTGCGACGGCGTCGGAGGCGAAGCCTTGCTAACGGAGCGCTTGGCCAGGAACGCGGCGATCGCTGCGGCGAGGAACAGGATCCCGGCCACGATGAGCAGCGACAGCCAGAGCGAAATGGCCTCGCTGAGTCCCGCAGCCAGCGCCGCAAAGGCGAAGCCGATCCCGTAGACAACCAGAACGGCGGCAAGGGCCCCGAGGCCTGCGCCGATCCCGACCTTCGTCGCCTTCTGCTTCCCCTCCAGCTTCGCGAGCTCGAGGTTCAGTTGCACGAGGGACAGGGTGCGGCTCTTCACCGCCTTGGTCCGTGCCAGCACGCCGAACATTCAGGAGCATGAAAACCTCTCAACTGGACATTTGCAACCTCGGTCGCTGCGATTCAGGAGCGTGAGGCGCTACCTGTGCCATCGAACGCACCGGCCGAACGGCGTTCCGCCGATGCCTGAACATCGCGAGTCGGGAGCTAGCGGGCAGTGGTCGCGACCGCGCGGGATGCAGCGAGGCTCGTCGCGATCGACCAGATCGCAAGCGCCAGGATGCCAGGAAGAAAGCCGTAGCCGAACACACTGTCTTCGCTGGTGCCCTGGATGAGCGCGAGGAACGTGATCAGGAAGGCGAGCGCGCCGATCAGAGCCACGATGCCCGTCCAGCGCGCGAAGACTCCGCTGCGCAGTGTCAGCAGTCCCGCAGCCGCGAGCATCACGGCAAACCCCATCGCCGCGACGAAGTATGGCCCCGCCGCCGCTTGGTCACCGCTCTGCTCACGTCGGGATCCGCGTCGGCACCCACGGTTGTCGCGGCAGAGATCGTGACGATGGCCATGGTGATGCCCGTGATGCCGGTGACGGCCCCCGCGAACGCGACCCGCGCGAGTTGCACCGAGCCGCCGGCCGTGGTCTCCGCACCGCCGAGCACGCTCCGGATCGTCCCCGCGAAGTGCAGGAAGGCAAGCCCTGCGAGCAGCATCAGAAAAGCACCGAGGCGGCTCTTCCATTGGTTGTCATCTGCCCATGTCGTCCAGTCCTGATCCGCTGCCGTGTAGTCCGGTGTATTGCCACCGCTGAGGAACCAGCCGAGAACAAGACAGCACTGCGAACACGAAGCCAGACAGCGCCAGCAGCTGCTGCCAGGACGTTGGGAGATGCGCCAGCCTGCCGGTCTGACGACGCGCTGGTAGTCACGCCGTCGGCTCGATTCTGCGAAGCCGACCTGCGCGCAGGATTGGAGAGTCCCGTCCTGAACCCCCAGATGGCGCAGTAGATCCCGAGGAACGCCTCCCAGATGAACTCCGGGATCACCAGGACGCTCACGGCGCCGGTCTGGTCCCACACGTCGAAGAGCACGCCGACGTTCCCGATCAGGAGGAGCGGCCCTCCGATCATTCCGAGCCAGGCCATGCGCCGCGGCACGAGGCCGGACTTGTACATCAGGTAGCCGAGGATCAGACCCGTTCCCGAAGGGGACGATGAGCCCAGGGCCGAACAGGAACGTCCAATCCTTGAGCGCTGCGAGGGAGACGGCAAGGTCGGCCGCGTCCGGAGAGTCCTGGCGCAGGCTGACGACCCCGAGCACGAGGATGATCCCGCCCGCGATAAAGACGCACTCGATGATTCGAGCAGCGACGTAGCCGATGGCGAGCAGTTCGTTCTGTCGTCTCACGATCGGGTAGAGCACGACGGCCGTTCCGACGTTGGAGAGAATCAGCAGCAGCTCCAGGAACGCGCCCAGGTAGATCTGGTTGTCCTTCCCGCCACCGGCGATGTATCCGGCCGGGTCGTCGAGCACCGACTGGAAGAGAGCCAGTGCGCCGATCGACGTGACGAACGTGATGATGAACAACACCCCGAAGATCCGCGCGATCCTCTGGTCCTGATCCACTCGCCCCTCCCTTCGGCGGTCGGCTACCTACGGCCGCTTACCCACCCCTGATGCGTCGGCAAACTGCTGCCCAGCGCGCGCGTCGCTTCACCCGAGCCGGTTCACCGTCGGTTGACGCTTCGACCACGCCTCCGAGCGCTCGGCGCGGCAGGATGAGGAGTGAACGTGACGGCGCTACAAACGGCTTGCCAAGCCGTCAGGGTGATCCGAACCAGGTCGTCAGCGCGTCGCGCAATCCGGTATCTGTGCCGTTCCCGACCCAGGCGACGTATCCATCGGGTCTGATCAGCACGGCAGTCGGGGCTGCGACGTGGCCCAGGGCCGGAAGCTCCCAATCGCCGGAATATTCGGCGTCGATCAACTGAACCCGATCTGCCCACGGTGTGATGTCGAAGCCGCCGGGCTCATCGAGGTTGACCAGCACTGGCCGGGCGTCGTGCAGCAGGGCGAACACGCGCAGCGGGCCGTCGGCAGTGACCAGCTCGAGATCGGGCATGCGGCGCCCGAGCAGCGGGTGTCCCTCGCCGAGGTCGTAGTGAATGTCCAGGCCGGACATCATCGCGGCGAACCGCTTGCGCGGCTCGTCCATGCTCAGCAGTTCGGACACGGTGTCGCGCAACGCCTCGATGCGATCGTCGGGGCGCATGAGCGCGACCTGCGCCATCGTGTTGCGCAGCACGCGGGCGGCGACCGGGTGTCGCTCGGCGTGGTAGGTATCCAGAAGACTTTCCGGCGATGTCCCGTTGACGACCTGGGCCAGCTTCCAGCCCAGATTCACCGCATCCTGCACGCCGGTGTTGAGGCCCTGCCCACCGACCGGGGAGTGGACGTGCGCCGCGTCGCCGGCCAGCAACACCCGTCCGTCCCGGTAGGACGCCGCCTGCCGGGTCATGTCGGTGAACCTCGAGGTCCAGATGGCCTTGTGCAGCCCGTAGTCCGTCCCCCAGACGGAGATGAGCGCCTCGCTGAGATCCCGCAGCGTTGGCTCTTCGGCACGCCCTACGTCCCCTTCAGTGACCATGACCCTCACCGGCCCGTCGTCCGCAAAGATGATCTCGCCCTCGCGGATTTCGTACTCCTCCCTGCCGAGGGCATGCATGCCCTTGTCGTCGCGGCGGATGCCCAACTCGGGCTCTTCGTTCATCTCGACCTCTGCGATCAGGGCGCTGGTTGACGGGTCCCAGCCTGGGAAGTCGATGCCGGCTGCCTTGCGGACGACACTGCGACCTCCGTCGCACCCGACGAGGTACTCCGCCCGCAGCGGCCGGCCGTCGGAGAGCTCGACGTCGACGCCGCTGTCGTCCTGTGCGAAACCCGTCACCTCACGTCCGCGACAAATCGGCACCTGGAGCTCGGCGACCCAGCCGGCCAGGATGCGCTCGATGTGGTTCTGCCACAGACCGAGCCCGTAGGGGTGCCGGGTGGGGAAGTCACTGATGTCCAGAGTGGCGCCGGGCACGTACGCCGCGACCTGGGCCACCTGCCCTTCCGACAGGAACCGGTCAGCGATTCCGCGCTGATCGAGAACCTCGATGGTGCGTGAGTGCAGACCGCCCGCGCGCGACCCGGGAAGATCCTGGCTGGCGCGCCGCTCGACAATGGCAACGTCGACCCCCGCCAACGCCAACTCGCCCGCCAACATCAGCCCCGTCGGGCCGCCTCCGGCTACCACCACCGCATGCTCGGCCATGGGTCCCCCATCCCCCTACGTTCTGGTTTCGTCCGGAAAATTCTGCAGCACGACCCCGGTCTTGCCGCAAGCTGAACCTCGTGTCGATGCCGCTCCGCGCGAGACCGGTGTTGCTGTTGTTAGCGCGGCTGGATTGCGCCGGATCCGTTGACGCTTTGCTCGAGCGTGGATGGGTGGCCGCTGTAGACGATTGCTCCACTGCCCGAGATCGACGCGTCGAGAGACTGGGTGGCTTGCACTTCGAGGCGCCCTGAACCCGGAACCGAGGCAGTGACGGAGCGGGCGGCGAGGTGTCCTAGTTGCATGTCGCCGGAGCCGGCCAGTCCGGCGTCGAGTTGATCGGCTGTGCCGGAGATGATGAGCATGCCGCTGCCGGGCACTTCGGCGGTGAACTTCTCGGCGTGGACGCCTTGGACGCTGATCATCCCGCTGCCCATCAGTCTTGTGGCGTCGAGGTTCGGCACGGTGACCTCGACGGTCATCGGGAGGTTTCTGGCGAAGCTGCCGTGCTCCGAGACGACGAGGACACCATGCTGGACGTCCGTCTTGATGCGGTTGATCAGATTGTCGTCTGCTTTGACTACGACGGTCTGTTTGGGTCCTACGCGAGCCGTTATCTCGCTGACGCCTGTCAGGTCGATTGCCGTGAACGCCTCAAGCGCTCGCGTCTGCGTGGCAGAGACACCTGAGCCATCGACTCCGTTGTTGAAGCTGAGACTCGTCACCCAGTCTTGGCGGCCGAGGAAGAAGGCGACGGCTGCGACGACCAGGACGAGCAGAACGATCCGTCCAGCTGAGAAGCGACGAGGAGCGTTCGTGGGATGACCGGGTAGTGCTTGGGTGTTCAAGAGGTTCCCTTCTCGGGTGAGATTGATGGGACCGAGATCGGTCGGGTTCTAGTGCGGTGGACGTGTTCGGGCGCCTATGCCGGGCGGATGTCGTTAGGCGTGAGCGGGCGCAAGAGCCGCCGGTTGCGCTCCGGCGCGCCAGAGCCGATTGAGTTCGCTCTGGGCGTAGATGATCTCGACGGGCAGCGTGAAGACTCCGACGAGATAGAGGGCGTAGCCGAGCCAGACGTTGAGGGGCTCGCCGGTGCCGTTGATCTCCTGTGCGGCCTTGATCCGCTGAAGCGTTCGGTACATGGAGACGAACGGCGGCACCAGGATGAGCCAGCCGACACTGATCGCCATCAGCGACGTGAACGGGCTTCTCCCGAGTCGTTCCTCGTGACCAGTCGCGCGGCCGAGGTCGCGGAGCTCGCGATTGATCTTGTAGTACCAGACCAGGTAGTAGATCCCGAGGGTCAGGAAGACCAGCAGGAATGCTGCGATCGGGTTCCGCATCTTTGCGGTTGCGGATGTTCCCTTGATGTGCGTGGTCTCGGCGATGCCGAACTCCGTTTCTACGAGTGAGGCCCAAGAACGGGATACCTGGGCTGGTTGGTGGACGCGCAGCGGCCACTCAAAGCGGCGCCTGCGCGCGTCTGAACCAGTCTCACAGCGCAGGACGACCGGCGCAGTACGGCCTGCACCCGTATTTCGGCAGCCGCACGACCGACCAACCGGTTCTGCTCGATCATCGTGGTGCCCAGCCGGACTGCTCCGGCCGCCGGCTTGAATCAGGCGTTGCAGCCGGGCTGCAAAGCCTGGAGTGGAGGCGGCGGGAATCGAACCCGCGTCCGCGGACGCACCGGACAGAGCCTCTACGAGCGTAGGCTGCCCTTTGCTTTCGCCCGGCGGCCGGTGTGCAGCCGACCTACCGACGGGCTAGCCATCCTGAAATGTCGCGCTTCGGGCGATTGGCTCTCCCTCTGCGCCGAGCCCGATCGTTGGCGCCGCTTACCGGATCTCGGGCCGAATCCGGGGCGACGTCGCCAGACCTAGATTGCTCTAGGCAGCGATTGCGAGATCGTTCTTCGCACTTGCATTGGTCCCGGTGTTTTACGAGGCCGCCGGGAACCTCGACTCGCAGCTCTGCCGGAGAACCGACCACGTCGAAACCAGGTCGCCCCCGTATGTCGTGGAACCGACTCAGTGTAGCCGTGCGGCTCAGGCCCGGTCGCCCAGCGCGACCGGCAGCTCCTCGCGAGAGGCGATGCCGAGCTTCTGGTACGCGTGCGTGAGGTGCGTCTCGACCGTCCGCGCGGTGACGAACAGGGCCTGCGCGATCTCGCGGTTCGCCAGGCCCTCCGCCGCCATGCGGACGATGCGAGTCTCGCTCGGTGTGAGCGCCTCGACGCCGGTAAGCCGCGCCCGGCGCGGTCGCGATCCGGCCGCGACGAGCTCCTCACGGGCGCGCTCGGCGAGCGCGGTGGCACGGCAGGCGTGCGCGAGGTCGAGGGCGAGCCGCAGGCGCGATCGCGCCTCCTGGCGCTGCCCGGCCCGGCGCAGCGCCGAGCCGTAGTCGGTGAGGGCGCGCGCGTATTCGAGCCTGGCCGGTGATCCTTCGAGCTCCGACACCGCGTCGCCGAGCAGGGCCAGTCCGGCATCGCCGTCGACGAGGCCGGCCGCTCGGAGCGCGACGCCGAGCGCCCGCGGCCTCCCGAACGTCCGCGCGAGCTCGAGCTCGGTGGACGCGAGTCGGCGGGCCTCACCGTCGTCGCCCAGCGCCGCAGCGGCGAGCGCGGCCTCCGAGCGCCACCCGCATACGGCGGGCGAGGAGCTGTGCATCCGCGCGAAGCGATCGCCTGTGGCGAGCAGGTCGGCGC
This sequence comes from uncultured Gaiellaceae bacterium, assembly GCA_963733065.1. Lineage (GTDB taxonomy): Bacteria > Actinomycetota > Thermoleophilia > Gaiellales > Gaiellaceae > CAVTBT01. The sequence continues at coordinate 471,072 of CAVTBT010000001.1, read as the reverse complement.
GCGCCTCATCCGCGCGTCCCTGCGCCAGACGGAGCCGGCCGCGCGAGTAGAGGAGGATCGTGAAGCTGAGAGAGGTCCGCTCCACGGCCGCCGCGCCGCTCCGCTCGAGCTCGTCGTTCGCAGCGTCCAACTCGCCGCGCTCGACGAGCGGCTCCAGCAGCGCGGCGATCGAGAACGGGAGGTACCAGCCGAGACCGTTCTCGGTGCAGACCTCGACCGCGGCGCGTGCGTCCGCCTCGGCGCCGTCGAGATCGCCGACACGGTAGGAGAGCCAGGAGCGGAAGCACGACGCCGCCGCGAACCGCGGCACCGAGCCGAAGCGCTGCGCATCCTCGAGCACAGCGTCGTAGAACGGCCGCACCCGGTCGAACTCCTCGGCGAACAGCAGCGCGACGCAGGCGTAGAAGAACAGGTGCGGGTCGCCCGAGCCGGGGTATGGCCGCGGCATGCCGTCGAGTGCCCGCTCGGCCGACTCCACGACATCCGAAGCGGACAGGCCGGCACCGGCGGCGGCGTAGGCGAGCACCGCGTGCACCGAGCGCGGCACCTGCTCCGCAGGCGTCTTCCGGGCGAGCCGTCGCAAACGTTCCACGCGGCCGGCGAGCAACGGCGCGGTCGCGAGATCGGTCTCTGCGGCACCGACGACGCCGCTCTCGAAGAGGAGCTCGAGCTCCGGGTCGACGCCAGCGAACGCCGCGGCGGCACGGTCGAACGTCTCGGCGGCGCGAACCGGCTCGTGCGAGAGGACGAGCGCGCGCCCGAGCAGGAGCGCCGCCTCGGCCAGGAGCGCGGGCTCACCGGCCAGGTCGAACGCCTCCGCGAGGTGGTCGACGGCGGCGTCCTCACTGCTGTGGGTCTCGGCCGAGCCGAGCTCGAGGAGGAGCGACACCCGCTCGGCCTCCGGCGGCGGCTCCGCGAGCGCCCTGCGCAGGTAGGCGACCGCCGAGTCGGGAGCGCCGCGCGAGACCGCGTCGCGCGCAGCGGCTCGGAGCACGTCGACCGCCGAGGGGTCGGCGGACGGCTCGGCCGCGAGGAGGTGCGCGGCGATCTGCTCGGTCGACGCGCGCTCGAGCGCGAGCAGCCGCGCCGCCTCGCCGTGTCGGCGGGCCCGGTCGCCCGGCGGGAGCTCACCGTAGATGGCGGCCTGGACGATCGGATGGACGAAGGCCAGTGGGCGACCGCGAACGAGGATCCCGACCGCGGTGAGCTCGTCGGCCGTCTCGACCGCGTACTCCTGCCCGAGGCCGGCCAGCGTCGCGACGTGGCGGATCTCGGCGCCGCCCCCGAGCACGGCGAGCGTCCGGGCGAACTCGCTTGCGGGCGGCGGGAGCCGGCCGAGCCGCATCAGCACCGAGCGCGCGATCGTGCGCGGCCGCAACTCGCGCACGCGTTCGGCCGCGGCCGCGGTCGGCACGATCCCGTCGTCCCGGAGTGCGACGATCAGCTCCCGGACGAGAAACGGGACGCCGCCGGTGGCCGCGTGACAGGCCGCCGCGAAGTCGCCGTCGGGCTCGCGGCCGAGGGCGGCGGCGAGCAGCTCCCCCACGGCGTCGGAGCTGAGCGGGCCCGGGCTGAGCACCTCGACGTGCGGGTCGGCGGCGAGCTGGGCGAGGGCGCCCCGCTCCTCCGGCTCGATGTCGTGCGCCGCCAGGAGCACGACGATCGGCAGCTCGTCGAGCCGGCGCGCGAGGTAGGCGAGGAACCGCAGCGACGACGCGTCCGCCCACTGGGCGTCGTCGATGACCACGAGCAGCGGCTCGCGCTGCGCGAGGTTGGCGCACAGCCAGTACAGGCCGTGGAGCACGGTGAACGAGGCGTCGCGCGGACGCTCGTCGTCGCCGTTCGGAGCCGCACCGAGCACCGGCCCGGCGAGCGCCGCCGCACCCTGCAGCAGCTCCTCGCGCGGGGCCTCTCCGCCCAGCACAGCCGGCTCGAGCAGCTGCCGAACGACGCCGTAGGCGAAGTCCCGCTCGAGGTAGGAGCCGCGCGCGGACAGTGGCCTCAGCCCCTCGGCCGCGGCCAGCGAGCGCCCCTCCGCGAGGAGCGTCGTCTTCCCGATGCCCGGCGGGCCCTCCAGCAGCACGATCGACCCCTGGCCCGCCCGAGCCGCGCGAAGCCGCTGCGCAAGCAGATCGAGCTCTTCAGCCCGCTCGAGCAGCGGGCCGGAGCGTGGTGGTGCGGACAGCGCCGGGGTCACGGCGTACGGGGGGTCTCGGAAAAGTTCGTGGTCGCCGCCACGATGCGGCGCAGACCGCGACACGGCACGCTCGTCGGCATGTCAGCCGATCGAGCCCGCATCGATCTCCGCCTCTGCCTCAGGCCCGGAAGCGACCCGCTCTCGGGCTTCGTGGTGGCCGAGGGCGGTCGGGCACGGGCGTTCCGCGGCTGGCTGGGACTCGCTGCGGCGCTCGAGCGCCTTCTCCGCGAAGGCGCTGACACCACGAACGGCGAGAACGAGGACAACGCATGACTCACGATGACACCCCCCAACTGACCTCCCGACCATCGTACGGCTCCACGCGGTCATCCGGGAGTACCAGTTCGGGACGCCTGCTCGGCACCGACCGGCTCGGCGACCACGTCGACCGGCTCTACCGTGCCGCGTGGGCTCTGTGCGGCTCGCGCGAGGACGCCGAGGATCTCGTCCAGGAGACGTTCGCCCGCGTGCTTGCGCGGCCGCGCTTCGTCCGGGGCGACGACGACCTCGGGTACCTGCTCGTCGCGCTCCGCAACACGTTCTTCAACCGCAAGCGAACGGAGGGACGCCGGCCTGCGACCGTCCCGATGCCCGAGCACTTCGAGTTCGCGGAGTCGCGCACGCTCGGCGATCCCGTCGCGGCGCTCGACGCGCAGGAGGTCTACGGCGCGGTGTCCGCGCTCCCCGAGCCCCAGCGAGAGGTGCTCGTGGCCGTCGACGTGGCCGGCCTCTCGTACGACGAGGCGGCCAGGGCGCTGCGCATCCCCGTCGGGACGGTGATGAGCAGGCTCCACCGCGCCCGGGCGCGGATCGTGCATGCGCTCGAGCAGGGAGCGCCGCTCGAGGCGTCCTACGCGTGACCTGGACGGCCGCGTAGGACGCCGCGAGCGGACGGGCCTAGCCGGCGCGCTCCGCGGCCTTCGCGAGCGCGCGGCGTGCCATCACGCCGCCGAGATGCCGGCGGTACTCGGGTGACGCGTAGGTGTCGCCGAGAGCGTCGCCGAGCGCAGCGTCGACACCCGTTGTCGCGGCGGCGATCGCGTCCTCGGACGGCGCCTGCCCGACGAGCCCGTCGACGGGCACTACGACCGGCATCCCAGTCGCGCCGCCGATCACGAGACGGGCGCGCGAGCACGTCCCGCCGTCGAGCGCCACGACCGCGGCCGCAGCGGCGACGCTGTAGCCGGAGGCCGGGTGGGCGTGCTTCATGTACGCCGCGCCGGTCCCGTCGGGCGTCCGCTGGACTCGCACCGCCGTCACGAGCTCGTCGGCGCCGAGCGCCGTGTCGAAGACGCCCGTGAAGAACTCCGCAGCGGGGATCTCGCGCTCACCGCCCTGCCCGACGGCCACGATCGTGGCCTCGAGCGCCGTCACGACGGTGGGATAGTCGGCGCCGGGATCGGCGTGCGCGAGGCTGCCGCCGATCGTGCCGCGGTTCCGGACCTGGAGGTCGCCGATCAGCTCGGCGGTCTCGACGAGGACCGGACACGCCGACCGCACGGTCTCCGACGCGGCAACCGAGGCGTGCGTCGCGAGCGCGCCGATCGTGAGCACGTCCCCGTCCAGCTCGATGCCGTCCAGCCCGGCCACCCGGCCGATGTCGACGAGCACGGCGGGTGAGGTGAGACGGAGCTTCATCGCGGGCAACAGGCTGTGCCCGCCGGCGATCACCTTCGTGTCCGGCGCCGCGCCGAGCAGCTGGATCGCCTCGTCCAGGGTCTTCGGCTGCTCGAGCTCGAACGCAGTGGGGTACGACGGGTACATCAGCCCTCCTCTCCGCTCGCGCCGATCGCTCGCCAGACGCGCTCCGGCGTCAACGGCATGTCGAGGTGCTTGATGCCGAGCGGCGCGAGCGCGTCGACGACCGCGTTGACCACCGCCGGAGTCGACGCGATCGTCGCGGCCTCGCCGACGCCCTTGACGCCGAGCGGGTTGACGTCCGACGGCGTCACCGTCCGGTCGAGCTCGAACGACGGCAGGAACTCGGCCTTCGGGATCGCGTAGTCCATCAGGCTCGAGGTCAACAGCTGCCCGTCCTCGTCGTAGACCGCGCCTTCCCAGAGGGCCTGGGCGACGCCCTGCGCGATGCCTCCGTGGACCTGGCCGTCGACGATCATCGGGTTGATCACCTTCCCGACGTCGTCGACCGCGATGTAGCGGAGGAGACGGACCTCCCCGGTCTCGCGGTCGACCTCGACCACGGCGACGTGCGTGCCGAACGGGAACGTGCAGTTCGGCGGGTCGTAGTACGTGATGTCGTCCAGGAACGGCTCCTCGCCCTTGGGCAGGTCGTAGGCGAGCGCCGCGGCGCCGGCGATCTCCTGGATCGTCTTCGAGCGGTCGGGCGAGCCCTTCACCTGCACCGTGCCGTCGACGTACTCGACGTCGTCGACGTTCGCCTCGAGCATGTGGGCGCCGACCCGGACCGCCTTCGCCTTGATCTTCTGCACGCTGTTGTAGACGGCCGTACCACCGACGGCAGCGCTGCGGCTTGCGTAGGTCCCGTAGCCGAACGGTGTGTTGAGCGTGTCGCCGACCTCGACCGTCACGTCCTCGATCGGGACACCGAGCTCGCCGGCCACGATCTGGCTGACGGTCGTCTCGTGACCCTGTCCCTGCGGTTGCGTCCCGATCGTCACGGCGACCTTGCCCGTCAGGTGGACGCGCACGTTCGCGCTCTCCCACATCGACGCGCCCCACCCTTCGCCGACGGCGCCGATCCAGGCCGACGGGGCGGCCCCGCAGATCTCGACGTAGCTGGAGAGGCCGATGCCGATCAGGCGTCCTTGCTTCTGCGCCGTCTCCTGCTCCTTGCGGAACGCCTTGTAGCCCGCGATCTCGAGTGCACGGTCGAGCGGCTTCTCGTACTCGCCGGTGTCGTACTCCAGGCCGCGCAGCAGGTCGTTGGCCGGCGCGTACGGGAACGAGTCGGACGGGACGTAGTTCTTGCGGCGCACGTCGGCCGGATCGAGGCCGAGCTCGCGTGCGACGAGATCGACGCCCCGTTCGATGAGGTACGTCGCCTCGGGGCGGCCGGCGCCGCGATAGGCGTCGACCATGCTCGTGTTCGTGTAGACACCGAGCACCTGGCAGTGGATCGCCGGGAACCGGTAGGGGCCGGACAGCATCCGGCCGTAGAGCGTGGTCGGGATGCCCGGTGCGATCGTCGACAGGATGCCGCCGAGGTTCGCGTAGGTCTTCGCCTTGAAGGCGGTGATCGTGCCGTCGCGCTTGGCCCCGATCTCGAGGTAGGTGACGTGCGCGCGGCCGTGCGTCGTCGCGACGTAGTTCTCGCGTCTCGACTCGACCCACTTGACCGGCCGGCGGATCTTCTGCGCGAGTGCCGCGACCATCACGTACTCGTGGTAGAGGAAGATCTTCGTCCCGAACCCGCCTCCGACATGCAGGGCGATGCAGCGCATCTTCGTCTCGGGGATCCCGAAGACGAACGCCGTCATCAGCAGCCGCATGATGTGCGGGTCCTGGGAGGTCATCCAGACCGTGTACTCGCCGCTGACGGCGTCGTAGTCGGCGGCCGCGCCGCGCACCTCCATGGGCGTCGGGATCAGCCGCTGGTTCTCGATCCGCTGGCGGACGACCACATCCGCCTCGTCCAGCCCGCGGTCGGCTGAGCCCTCGTCGCCGCAAGACCAGTCCATCGCGATGTTCGACGGCGCGTTCTCGTGGATCTGGAGGGCGCCGTCCGCCACCGCCTGTTCGACGTCGACGATCGCGTCGAGCGGCTCCCAATCCACCTCGACCAGCGCGAGGGCATCCTCGGCCTGCTCGGGCGTCTCGGCGACGACGACGGCGACTCCGGCGCCGGTGAACGTGACGCGGTCGATCTCGAGCACGCGCGGCGTGTTGACGAGGTTCTCGACCCCGCCCGCCTGCCAGGCGCACGGCAGCGCCGGCAGCTCCTCGAAGTCCTTGCCGGTGTAGACGCCCACCACGCCCGGCGCGGACGCGGCGGCCGTCGTGTCGATGGAGCGGATGCGGGCGTGGGCGTAGGGCGAGCGGAGAATCGCCGCGTGCACCATGCCTCGCAGCGTCAGGTCGTCGAGGTACGTGGCCGCGCCTGTGATCATGCGGGCGTCCTCGACGCGCTTCACGGGTTGGCCGATCAGGCTGGTCGTCTGCTGCTCGATCACCTCGGTCATGCCGGCACCTCCGTCCCTGCTGCCGCGCGGACGGCGCGGACGATGTTCTCGTAGCCGGTGCACCGGCAGAGGTTCCCCTCGAGTCCCTTGCGGATCGCCGAGTCCGTCAGCTCCGTCCCGGACTCGAGTAGCTCCGCCGCGGTCATGATCATGCCCGGCGTGCAGAAGCCGCACTGAAGGCCGTGCTCATTGCGAAACGCCTCCTGCAGCGGGTGCAGCGTGCCGTTCGACGCGAGGCCCTCGATGGTCGTGATCGAGGCGCCGTCGACCTGCGCCGCGAGCACCGTGCAGGACTTCACCGCCTTGCCGTCCACGTGGACGGTGCAGGCGCCGCATTGAGACGTGTCGCAGCCGACGTTCGTGCCGGTCAGCGCGAGGCGCTCGCGAAGGACGTGCACAAGGAGCTCCCGCGGCTCGAGCTCGAGCTCATGGGCCGAGCCGTTGACGGTGAGCGAGACATGTCGCACGACTTGCCTCCCTGGTCGTTGGGCGTAGCGCGAGCCTAACGCCGCGCGGCGGCCTTCGCCGAAGGGTCGCTCCCGGTCAGCGGCGCTCCTTGAGCGCCCGCTCGATCTGGCGCTCCGCGTCGCGGCGCTGGAGGTCGCGACGCTTGTCGCCGCGCTCCTTGCCGCGGGCGAGAGCGAGTTCCACCTTGACCTTCCCGTTCTTGAAGTAGAGCCGTGTGGGGACGAGCGTCAGGCCGCGCTCCTTCACCTTCCCGATCAGCGAGGAGATCTCGCGCCGGTGCAGGAGCAGCTTGCGGTCCCGGTCGGGATCGTGATTCGCGACGTTGCCGTGCCCGTACTCGGCGATCGAGACGCCCACGAGCCAGACCTCGGCGCCGCGCACATCCGCGAACGCGCCGCCGAGCTCGACCCGGCCCTCCCGCAGCGACTTCACTTCCGTGCCGGTGAGGACGACGCCGGCCTCGAGTCGGTCCAGGAGCTGGTAGTCGTGCCGCGCACGACGGTTGTCCGCGATCGGCTTGATTCCGGTCGGTCTGGCCACGGCGGCGATTGTAGGTACGCTCGGCGCGTGCCAGTGCGTGACGACATCGCCCGCCCGCTGTACGGCGAGGATCGCGAGCGCGGCGACCTGCGCGACTGACCGGACGACCCGTCCGTCGTTCCGTCGTCCGTAGGAGGTCCGCCCGTGTCATCCACCACAGCTCTCGCAATCTGCGCCTCGGCCTGGGGAGTCGCCATGGCCCTCTCGCCGCTCCTGCAGGTGCGCGCGATCGTGACGAACGGGTCGTCCCGCGGTGTCTCGGCCGGCTACCAGGCCGTGCTGCTCGTCGGCTTCGCGCTGTGGCTCGCCTACGCCGTGGCGATCGAGAACACCGCCCTGCTCGTGCCGAATGCGATCGCGCTCGTGGTCTGCGCGACCACGATCTCGGTCGTGCGCCGCTACCGCTAGCGCGGTGAGCCTCGCACGCGGGGCTAGCTGCCCGTGTGCACCTCGACGAGCCGCCGCGCGAGCACGCGGAGCAGCGACAGCGCGAACGGCGGCTCCGACTCGACCAGCTCGAGGAAGTCCTCGCGGGCTATCGGGATGCAGCGCACCGCAGTCGCCGCGCGGACACGAGCCACACGGCCGACGTCCGGCACGAGCAGCGACAGCTCGCCCACCACCTCCCCCGGTCCGACCTCGAAGGTCCGCAACCGCAGCTCGACGTGGACAGTGCCCTCGACGACGAGGAACGCGCCCGCGCCCGCGTCGTCCTCGAGGGCGAGCACCTGACCCGGACGGGCCTTGAGCTCCCCGGCGGCGGTCAGCCGGTCGAAGCCGGCCTCGCTCAGGCCGGAGAGGATCGGGAGGTCGCGGAGCTCGGTCACGCTCATCGCTCCCTCTATACCAGTGCGGGCGTCACCGCCGCCCGTAGTGCCGGTCGCAGAGCGAGAACCACGGCGCGATGGTCGTGCCGCAGACCCGACAGCGGCCCACGGTGGGCGATGCGACCTCCGCACGGAGGCGCGCGACCACCCGCTCCGCCGCTGCCTGCTCGAGCGACGCGGCCCGCTCGCTGGTGACACCGCCCACGCCCGGGAACTGGAGCGCGAACCACCGGAGAATGCTCGCCGCACGCCCGGCGCCCTCGGCCTCCTCGAGCGTCGCGTCCCGGAGGCGACGCGCGTCGAGCAACCAGTCGAGCGCCGGCTTCTGACCGCGGTCGCCTGCGACCGCGAGCGCCAGCATGCCGAGCAGCTCCAGCGAGTCCTCGTCGATCGGCGCGTTCACGAGCGTCCAGACCTGCTCGACGGCGAGCTCCCGGTGCCGCTCGTGGAGGCGGCGCTGCACCGTGTCGAGCCGCGCGAGCAGCGGTGCGATGGACTCGACGTCGAGCCAGCCCTCGGTGGCCCACTCGCGCAGGGCTGCGCGATGCCACGCCGTGAGCGCATGCTCGAGCTCCCACGGCTCGTCGACGCCCAGGTCCGAGAGGCGCGGCCGGATCCTGCCGGTGTCGACGACGCGGTAGCCGAGGTAGCCGCCGGGGAGCCGCACGTGGGGCTGCAGCGCCGACTCGACGAGCTCCGGCTCGGGACTCGCCCAGGGCACGCCGCCGAGCACGCCCACGTGCCCGCGCTCGACCAGGCCGAACCGCCCGGCGCGGCCTGCGATCTGGGCCAACTCCCACGGCAGCAGCGCCCGGCGCTCCTGGCCGTCGAACTTGCTCGTCTCCGCGAAGAGGAGCGTCTCGCACGGCAGGTTGACGCCGTGCCCGAGCACGTCGGTGGCGACACAGACCTCCGCCGTGCCATCGAGGAAGCGGTCGATCTCCTGCCGGCGCGACGCGAGCGGCATCGCGCCGTAGAGCACAGCTACACGCCCCGGGCGGCGGCGGTTGATCTCACCGGCGAGCGCCAGCACGGCGCGGCGGCTGAAGGCGACTACGACTGTGCCCGGCTCGAGCGCGGTCAACCGCCGCTCGCCGACGAACTCGAGCGGCAGCTTCCGCTCGAACGTCCTGATCTCGACATCGGGGAAGGCGCTGGTGACGAGTGGCAGCGCGTCGAGGGCGCCGAGCAGCAGGATGTGGCGGTAGTCGCCGGCGAGCAGCAGGCGGGTCCATGCCGAGCCGCGCTCCGGATCGTCGGCCCACTGCACCTCGTCCAGCACGAGCACGTCCCCGGAGGACGGCGCCATCTCCACGGTCGAGCACACGATCGGCGCGCCGTCGTTGATCCGCTCCTCGCCGGTCAGGAGGCCGACGCGCTCGTCCCCGAGCTGGGCGGACAGCCGACGGTGCGCCTCCTGCGCGAGCATGCGCAGCGGACCGGCATAGACCCCGCTCCCGTGCTCGGCGAGGAAGGCGAGTGCGTGGTGGGTCTTGCCGGAGTTCGTGGGGCCGAGATGCGCGACGACGGTCTCCGGCTGCACCCGGCGGTGCGGCAGCTCCAGGCTGATGCGGCGCTCGCGCTCGACCGTCGCGGCAGCGTGGCGCCGGCGATGGCGCTCTGAGCGGCTCGGCCGCTTCTGGCGTCGCCCGTGTTCGCGCCTGGGCATCGGGCGAGCGTAGCGACGCGCCCGTTGGGCGCGCGGCCGCGGGGTTCCGGCCGGCTAGACCTGCAGGAAGCGGCGCATCGTCAGGCCGGAGCCGAGCACGCCGACGACGAGCCCCACACCGATGAGGACGAGTGCGTTGAGCCCGAAGGCAAGGGCCTCGGCCCCGGAGCCGGAGGCGCCACCCTCGACGTCGATGAGCGGCAGCACGACCTCCTTGCCGACGAGGAGCAGCAGCACCGCGGCGACCGAGCCGATGAAACCGCAGATCAGGCCCTCGAGCATGAACGGCCCGCGCACGAACCAGTTCGTCGCGCCGACGAGCTTCATCACCTCGATCTCGCGCCGGCGGGAGAAGATCGAGAGCCGGATCGTGTTTGCGATCAGGAGCACGGAGGTGACGAGCAGGATCACGGTGGCGATGCCGGCGGTCGTCGAGATGACCTTGGCGACCGTGAGCACGCGGTCGGTGACCTCCTCGCCGTCCTGCACCTTCTCGACGCCCGGCAGGAGCGGCGTGCGGAGCTGCGTCGCCAGCGTCTTCACGTCCTCACCGGAGCGCGGCGTCACGCGGAACGAGGCCGGCAACGGGTTGGAGACGAGGCTGTCGACGAGATCCGGCGTCCGCTTCTTCATGATCTCGAGCGCCTCGGCGCGAGTGATGAACTCGACGCCGTTCGCGGCCACGAGCGGATTCGACTCGATCTTGACGCGCATGGCCTCGACCTGCTCCTTGGTCGCCGGCTGCTCCCCCCTGCACGGCGGAGCCGAGAACTCGGCGCAGAAGAAGACCTTCACGTCGAGCTGCTCCTTGGCGTACTGGCTGTACGAGAGCGCCCACGTGCCCAGGGCGATGACGAGCCCGAGCAGGAACATCCCGATCAGGACGGTGAACGTGGAGGCCACCGTGGTCGAGAGGTTCGCCCCGAGCGAGCGCAGCGACTCGGCGACAAGCATGCAGGCGGTCCAGTCCCGCGACTCACTCGGACGCGTAGCCGCCGCGGCGCTCGTCGCGCGCCAGGCGTCCTTCCTCGAGCGCGATCACGCGCTTGCGCATCTTGTCGACCATCTCGCGGTCGTGGGTGACCATGAGGATGGTCGTGCCCGCGCGATTGATCCGGTAGAGCAGCTGCATGATCCCGACCGACGTGTCCGGGTCGAGGTTGCCGGTCGGCTCGTCGCACACGAGGAGCGGCGGATGGTTGACGAACGCGCGCGCGATCGACACGCGCTGCTGCTCGCCGCCCGAGAGCTCGTCGGGGCGCGAGTGCATCTTGTGCGACAGCCCGACGAGGTTCAGGACCTCGGGCACCTTGCGCCGGATGTTCGTGCGGCTCTCGCCCTGCACCTTCAGCGCGTAGGCGACGTTGTCGGCGGCCGTGCGGTTCGGCAGCAGCTTGAAGTCCTGGAAGACGCAGCCGACGTTGCGGCGGAGCAGCGGCACCTTCGAGCGCTTGAGCCGGCCCAGGTCGCGCCCGCCGACGATGATCCGGCCGTCGGTCGGCTCGAGCTCCTTGAGCAGCAGCCGGATGATCGTGGACTTGCCGGAGCCGGACGCACCGACGACGAAGACGAACTCGCCCTTGTCGATCGTGAACGAGACGGTCTTCAGCGCCTGGACGCCGGGCTCGTAGACCTTCGTCACGTTTTCGAACACGATCATCGCCGAGCCCGGGACGGGCGCGACGGCCGTGTCGCCGGCGCCGTTCGTCAGCGCGTCTGGCTCGACGAGCGCCGTGGCGGAGGTGTCGTGTTGCATGAGGTCGAGATCCTGCACCGGTAGCGAGTGGGCAGCGGGCGTCGACGCCTGCTCCGGTTCGTCGGGGGGGCCAATGGTAGCCGACATGCCCGCTTACACCACTTTTCCAGCAGCTTTGGCGAGCAGGTACTCGTGGATGAGGCCGTCGAGGTCGCCGTCGAGGACGCCCTGCGCGTTGCCGACCTCGTAGCCAGTCCGGAGGTCCTTCACCTGCTGGTACGGGTGCAGCACGTAGGAGCGGATTTGACTCCCGAAGCCGGTGTCCTGCACCGCTCCCCGCTCCCGTGCGAGCTCGGCCTCCCGCTCCTCTTCGCGCAGCTCGACGAGGCGGGACTTGAGGATCCGCATGGCCGTTGCCTTGTTCGAGGTCTGGGAGCGCTCGTTCTGGCACTGCACGACGATGCCGGTCGGCAGGTGCGTGATGCGGACGGCCGAGTCCGTCTTGTTGACGTGCTGCCCGCCGGCGCCGCTCGCGCGGTACGTGTCGATACGGAGCTCGCCCTCGTCGATCTCGACGGCCTCGTCGTCCGGCAGGAGCGGCGCCACGACGACCTGCGCGAAGGCCGTGTGCCGCCGGTGTGCGCTGTCGAACGGGCTGAGCCGGACGAGCCGGTGCACGCCGCGTTCGGCCCGGAGCGTGCCGTAGGCGTTCTCCCCCTTGACGGTGACCGCGGCCGACTTGAGGCCGGCCTCCTCGCCCGCACTGGCCTCGACGAGCTCAGCGGAGAAGCCGCGATCATCCGCCCAGCGCAGGTACATGCGGAGCAGCATCTCCGCCCAGTCCTGCGCGTCCGTGCCCCCCGCCCCCGCGTGGATCGAGACGACGGCGTCGCCACCGTCGTAATCGCCGTTGAAGAGCGCGTCCTCCTCGAGGCGCTCGAGCTCTCGTGCAACCGGCGCGAGCTGGGCCGCGAGCTCGACTTCCAGCGAGGAGTCCATCGCATAGAGCTCGGAGGCGTCCTCGACCTCGCCCCTGAGGCGGTGGTAGCGCCCGAGGCGTCGCTTGACGCGCGCATGCTCGGTCGAGACCTGTGCCGCGCGGCCCTGGTCGTCCCAGAAGCCCGGCTCGTTCATCGCCTTCTCGAGCTCGGCGAGACGGCCGCTCAGCGCATCGGGGTCAAAGGTAATCACGGACCCACGCAAGGCGGGCCCTGATCTCCTCCAGGCGCTCGGGAAAACTGCCGTCGGTCTCGGCCATGCGGGCGATGGTACCGCCGACACCCGACGTCTCATCCGGCCCGATGCTCGATGCGGCGGACGACGAGCTCGCCCGCGTGGAGGACGTGGTGCTTCACCTGCCGGCGCGCCTCGGTCGGGTCTCGGGCCTCGATCGCGTCGAGGATCGCGCCATGCTGCGCGACGTTCTGCTCGAGGAGGTGAGCGCTCTCGTCGAGCACGATCCACGTGAGGTTGCGCGGGAAGCTGCCGTGCAGGTCGGAGAGGATCGTGCGGAGGCGCTCGTTGCCGGCCGCCTCCTGGATCGCGTCGTGGAAGAAGTCGTTGCCGCGGATCCAGTCCGCGTGCGCGTCCTCGGGCGGCCGGTCGCTTCCTCGCGCGCGCCGCCAGGCGACGAGCACTTCGGCCGCGTGCCGGAAGAGCTCCTGCGCGTCATGCAGCCGCTGCAGCTCGGAGTCGCGGATCCGTAGGGCCGCCAGCTCCGCCGCGAGCCCCTCCAACTCGGCGCGCACCACGTACGCCTCCCGGACCTCGCGCGGTGAGGGCACGCGAACGATGGCGCCGCGGTTCGGCACGACCTTGACGAGCCCACTCGCCTGGAGCTTCCGTAGCGCCTCACGTACCGGTGTCCGCGAGACGCCGAACCCGGCCGCAAGGGTCTCCTGGCGCAGTCGCGAGCCGCTCGGCAGCTCGCCGGCCAGTACCTGCGCCTGGATGCTCGCCGCCAGCCGATCGACCAGCGCGCCGTCGGGCTCCGCGGCGCTCATGCGGCGCCGACGATAACACGGTTTTGGATCCATTCAACAGTGGAATGGATCCAACTCAGGGTTGGCCGGCTTCTCACAGGAGGGAAACCCGATGACTCGGAATGGCACCTGGAGCGCGCTTCTCGCGCTCGGCGCCCTCGTTGCCGTCGCACTCGTCGCGGCCTCGGGCGCGACGTCCGCGTCCCCGCAGATCCGAAACGGTGGCACGCTCACGATCGGGCTCGCCGAGGATCCCGACGCGCTCGACCCGACGCTCGCGCGGAGTTTCGTCGGTCGCATCGTCTTCCTGCACATGTGCGAGAAGCTCTACGACCTCAACTCGAAGCTCGAGCTCGTCCCGCAGCTCGCCGCGTCGCTGCCGCGACTGTCGGGAGACAAGCGCACCATGACGATCCCGCTCCGGCGCAATGTCAGGTTCAACGACGGCACAGCGTTCGACGCGGCCGCCGTGAAGAAGTCCCTCGACCGCCACCGGACGCTGCGCGGCTCCGTGCGTGCGAGCGAGATCGCGCCGGTCACAGCGGTGGAGACCCAGGGGCGGTTCACCGTGGTGCTGCGCCTGAACGACCGCTACTCACCGCTGGCCGCACAGCTCGCCGATCGCGCCGGGATGATCATGTCGCCGAAGGCACTCGACGAGCTCGGCGACCGGTTCGCGTCCAGTCCCGTCTGCGTGGGGCCGTTCATGTACCGCGAGCGGCAGTCCGGCGACCACATCACGGTCGTCAAGTCGCCGCACTACTACGGCCGCGCGAAGGTCCACCTCAACCAGATCGTGTTCAGGATCATCACCGACCCGTCGGCGCGGTCCCAGAACCTCCGCGCGCACGACATCGACGTCGAGGACCGCATTCCGTCGACCGAGCTGCGGGCGATCGTCAACGACCGCTCGCTCAAGGTCATCAAGTCGACGTCGATCGGCTACCAGGGCATCACACTCAACATCGGCAACAAGAACGGCCTCGGCAAGACGTACGAGAACGTCGGCACGCCGCTGGCGCGCTCGGCCGACCTGCGTCAGGCGTTCGAGCTCGCGCTCGACCGGCGGGTGATCAACCGCGTTGTCTTCGGCGGCACGAACCAGCCGGACTGCTTCCCGTGGGCGCCGAACAGCCCGTGGTATGCGGCCGTGCGCGGCCTGCCCTGCCACCTCACGGCGAACGTGCCGGCCGCGCGCCGCGCGTTCTCCCGGGCGAACGTGAACGCGCCGGTGAAGGTGCAGCTCATGATCGGCACGGACCCGATCCAGGCTCGGCTCGGGCAGGTCATCCAGGCGATGGTGCGGCCGATCGGCTTCGACGTGGAGCTTCAGCCGACGGAGTTCACGACCGCGCTCAACCGTCAGGACGCCGGACGGTACGAGTCCTTCGCGATCGGCTGGTCGGGCCGCATCGACCCGGACGGCAACTTCTTCCAGTTCGTCAACTCGAAGGGTGGGCAGAACACGTCCGGGTACGTGAACGCGGTCGTCGATCGCGCGACGAACAATGCCCGCAAGGCCGCGACGACGCAGGCGCGCCTGGTGAGCTACCGCGCGGCGATGCAGCAGATGCTGCGCGACCTGCCGCTGATCTACCTCTGGCACCCGGTCAACCGCTTCGGGGTGGTGAACACCGTGTCCGGCGTGCAGGTCTACGGCGACGGCCTCATCCGCGCGCAGTTCGCGGGCTTCACGAACTAGGTCCCATCGGCCGACGTGGGCGGCTTTCTGCTACGCAAGCTCGGAGCCGCCCTCGTCGTGCTGGTGCTCGCGAGCATGCTCGTCTTCGCGGGCGTGCGGGCGCTGCCCGGCGACCCGGCGACGGCGCTCGGCGCCGAGAACCGAGACCCGGAGGTTCTCGCGGCCGTTCGCGAGAAGTACGGGCTCGACGACCCCATCGTCGTCCAGTACCTCAACTGGGTCTGGCTCGCGCTCCAGGGCGATCTCGGCGTCGACCAGCGCGGGCTTCCCGTCGCGGACACGATCGTCTCGCGCCTCCCGATCACGCTCGAGCTCGCGGCGCTGTCGATGCTCGTCGGCATGGCGATCGGCATCCCCGCCGGCATCGTCGCGGCCGTGCGGCGCGGGAAGGCTGAGGACTACGCGACGACGTCGGTGGCGCTCGTCGGGCTCTCCATGCCGAACTTCTGGCTCGGCCTGATGATGATCAGCCTCTTCGCGGTCGAGCTCGGCTGGCTGCCCGCCGGCGGCTACGTGCCGTTCGGAGAGGACCCGCTCGGCAACCTGGAGCACATGGTCATGCCGGCGATCGTGCTCGGCACCGGGCTCTCGGCCGTGCTCATGCGGCAGATGCGCTCGTCGATGCTCACGTCGCTCGATGCGGACTACGTGCGGACCGCGCGCGCCAAGGGCCTGCCGGAGCGGGTCGTCGTCGGCAAGCATGCACTGCGGAACTCGCTCATCACAGTGACGACGGTGGTCGGCCTCCAGCTCGGGGCGCTGATCTCCGGCGCGGTCGTGACGGAGTCGATCTTCGTCATCCCCGGCTTCGGGCGCCTCACGATCGACGCCATCAACCAGCGCGACTACACGCTCCTGCAGGGCGTCGTGCTGGTGGCGGCCGTGGGCTACGTCCTCGTGAACCTGACCGTCGACGTCCTCTACTCCGTGCTGAACCCACGCATCCGCGTCTCGTCGAAGCCGGCATGAAACCGTCACTGTCGCCACCACCGTCCACGCGCGTTCCTCGGGCGGCGCTCGCGGTGCACGGCCGGAGGGGACAGTATGGACATACGGCCCCGGAGAGCCGGGTGCCGCGAGCGGCGCCAGGCGACGGCGGAGGCCGGCTCTGCCGGCCGGGAGCCGTCGCCGGCGAGGGGCGCGCGTGAGCTACGTCGATCCGGCGCCTGCTATCGAGCTGACCGGACGGGCGCGCCGGCGGCGGCTCGTGCTGCGCCGCTTCCTGCGGCGGCCGCTCGCGGTGATCGGCCTCGCCGTCGCGCTCGCGTTCGTGCTCGTCGCCATCTTCGCGCCCGCCATCGCGCCGTACGACCCGGAGGCCACGGACTTCGAAGCGATTCTCGCGCCGCCGTCGCGAGACCACCTGCTCGGCACGGACGAGCTCGGGCACGACGTCTTCTCGCAGCTCGTGTTCGGCGCGCGCGCGTCGATCCTCGCGGGCGTGGCGGCGACTCTGCTCGCGCTCGCGATCGCTGTGCCGATCGGGCTCGTCTCCGGCTACTACCGCGGCTGGATCGACCCTGTGATCGCACGCGTCACGGACGTGCTGCTCGCGTTCCCGTTCCTCATCCTCGCCGTCGGACTGGCCGCGATCCTCGGGCCGTCGCTCCTGAACGCGACGATCGCGCTGGGAGTCGGCGCGGCGCCCGCGCTCATCCGCATCACGCGCGGCGAGGCGCTGTCGCTGCGCGAGGAGGACTACGTTCGCGCAGCGATCGCGAACGGGGCCGGCGACGCGCGCATCCTGGGCAGCCACCTGCTGCCGAACATGACGTCCACGCTGATCGTCCAGGCGACCGTGACGATCCCGATTGCGATCATCGGCGAGGCGCTGCTCTCGTTCCTCGGCCTCGGGGTCCAGCCGCCGACGCCATCCTGGGGCGTCATGCTGAACAGCGCGAAGGACTACCTCGGCGAAGCGCCGCGGCTGGCGCTCTTCCCCGGGCTCGCGATCTTCTTCTGCTCGCTGTCGTTCAACCTGCTCGGCGACGGCCTGCGCGACGTCTTCGACCCCCGGACCACCCGCTAGCAATGGCGAGGCTGCTCGACGTCACCGACCTCTCGGTGCGCTTCGAGACCGACGACGGCGTGGTGCAGGCCGTGGACGCCCTCTCGTTCACGCTCGACGAGGGCGAGGTGCTCGGCGTCGTCGGGGAATCGGGCTGCGGCAAGAGCGTTTCGCTGATGTCGCTGCTCGGGTTGCTGCCGTCGAGCGCGACGGTGTCCGGCCGGGCGGCGTTCGGCGACCTCGATCTCCTGGCGGCGCCCGCCGCGCGCCTGCAGCGGGTGCGCGGGCGCGAGATCGCCTTCGTCTTCCAGGAGCCGATGACGTCGCTCAACCCCTCGTTCCGCGTCGGCCGGCAGGTCGGTGAGGTGCTCGAGCGCCATCTGGGCATGAGTCGCCGCGACGCTCGCGCCCGCGCCGTCGACCTCCTCGACCTCGTCCGGATCCCTGCACCCGAGCGGCGCGCGCGCGAGTACCCGCACCAGCTCTCCGGGGGCATGCGCCAGCGCGTGATGATCGCGATGGCGCTGGCCTGCGACCCGAAGGTGATCGTCGCCGACGAGCCCACGACCGCGCTCGACGTGACGATCCAGGCCGGGATCCTCGATCTCATGCGCGACATCCGCGAACGGCTGGGCACCGCGATCGTCCTCATCACCCACAACCTCGGCGTCGTCGCCGACATCGCAGACCGCGTGCTCGTCATGTACGCGGGCCGCAAGGTCGAGGAGGCGCCCGTCGAGGACCTGTTCTCGCGGCCGCAGCATCCGTACACGATCGGCCTGATCGGTGCGATCCCGCGCCCGGGCGGGGCCGACCGGCAGGGACGGCTGCGCGAGATTCCCGGCCGCGTGCCGTCGCTCGTCGGGCCCTGGGGCGCCTGCGCGTTCGCCGACCGCTGCCCGCGTGCCGACGAGACGTCCCGGACGCAGGTGCCGGAGCTTCGCGAGGTGCATCCCGGCCACCGCGTCGCGTGCTTCCATCCGGGTGCCGAGTGGAACGGACGCTGATGCCGCCGACGCTCGAGGTCGTCGACCTCGTCAAGCATTTCCCGGCAGGCTCGCAGGTGGTCGGTCGCGGCGCGACGGTGCACGCCGTCGACGGCGTCTCGTTCTCGATCGCGCCGGGCGAGATGCTCGGGCTCGTCGGCGAGTCGGGGAGCGGGAAGTCGACGGTCGGCAACTGCGTCGTCCGGCTGCTCGAGCCGACCTCGGGGACGATCCGACTGCAGGGGCGCGACATCACGCGCCTGACCCGGCGTCAGCTGCGGCCGCTGCGTCGGGAGATGCACATCGTGTTCCAGGATCCGTACTCGTCGCTCAACCCGCGCATGACGTGCGGGGAGATCGTCGGCGAGCCGCTCCGCATCCAGCGGCTCGCGCGCGGTCGCGAGCTCGAGCGCCGGGCGATCGACCTCTTCGACAGAGTCGGCCTGCGCGCCGAGCTCCGGCACCGCTTCCCACACGAGCTGAGCGGCGGTCAGCGGCAGCGCGTCGGCCTCGCGAGGGCGCTCTCCGTCCAGCCGTCGCTGCTGGTGGCCGACGAGCCAGTCTCCGCGCTGGACGTCTCCGTGCAGGCCGCGATCCTGAACCTGCTCCGCGATCTGCAGCACGAGCTTCGCTTCTCGTGCCTGTTCATCACGCACGACCTGGCCACCGTCGAGTATCTCTGCGATCGCGTGGCGGTTATGTACCTTGGCCAGATCGTCGAGCTCGCGCCGACGGCGGAGCTCTTCGCCACGCCGAAGCACCCCTACACGCAGGCGCTG
Organism: uncultured Gaiellaceae bacterium; assembly: GCA_963733065.1. Classification (GTDB taxonomy): domain Bacteria; phylum Actinomycetota; class Thermoleophilia; order Gaiellales; family Gaiellaceae; genus CAVTBT01. Next base: position 452,058 of record CAVTBT010000001.1, on the reverse strand, counting down.
CTCTCGGCGGCGGTCGTCCCGGATCCGGCCGTGCAGCGCAGCCGGACGCGAATCGTGCTCGAGGGTGACATCCCCTCGCCGCTCGACCCGCCCTCCGGCTGTCGGTTCCGAACGCGCTGCCCACTCGAGCGCGAGTCGGCACCGCGCTCGCACGAAGAGCAGCCGCCGCTCCTGGACGTCGGCGGGAAGCACTTCGTCGCGTGCCACCTCGTCCGGCCGGGGCACGACGAGGCCCACTTGCTCGACGCGGCGGAGCTCCGTTGATGTTCACCACGCGGCCCGAGCTGCGGGGCACCTTCGGTGCCGTCGCGTCGACGCACTGGCTCGCCTCGGCGGCGGGCATGGCGGTCCTCGAGCGCGGCGGCAACGCCTTCGACGCGGCAGTCGCGGCCGGGTTCACACTGCAAGTCGTCGAGCCGCACCTGAACGGGCCGGGCGGCGACTTGCCGGCGGTGTTCTGGTCGGCGGAGCGCGGCGAGCCGCTCGTGCTCTGCGCACAGGGCGTCGCCCCGGCCGCCGCGACCATCGACCGCTACCGATCCCTGGGACACGGCCTGGTGCCGGGCACCGGCCTGCTTGCCGCGGTGGTACCGGGCGCGTTCGGCGGCTGGCTCCTGCTGCTCGAGCAGTTCGGCACGTGGCGGCTCGAGGACGTGATCGCGTTCGCGATCGGCTACGCCGGGGACGGCTATCCCGTCGTCGAGGGGATGACCGCGACGATCGAGCGCGTCGAGCCGCTGCTCCGCGAGTGGCCGGGCTCGGCGGAGCTCTACCTGCCGACGCCGCGGCCGGGGACGACCTTCCGGAACCGCGCGCTCGCGGCGACCTGGCTGCGGCTGCTCGACGAGGCGCGCGGCGGCTCGCGCGAGCAGGAGATCGAGCGGGCGCGGCAGGTCTTCTACGAGGGCTTCGTCGCGGACGAGATCGCCCGCTTCGCGACCGCCGAGGGCGGCCTCCTGAACGGCGACGACCTGCAGGAGTGGCGCGCGACGATCGAGCCGCCGGCGACCTTCGACTACCACGGCGTCACGGTTTGCAAGGCAGGCCCCTGGAGCCAGGGGCCGGTCGCGCTCCAGCAGCTCGCGCTCCTCTCCGGCTTCGATCTCGTAGACATGAACGACGCCGAGCTCGTCCACGTTGTGACCGAGTGCGCGAAGCTCGCGTTCGCCGACCGCGATGCGCTCTACGGCGACGTCGACGTGCCGCTCGACGTCCTCCTCTCCCCCGCGTACAACGACGAGCGCCGCCGGCTCGTCGGCGAGGACGCCTCCAGCGACCTCCGTCCCGGGATGGGACGTCTCCCATCGCCGGGCGAGCCGGCGAACAGGCTGTTGCAGGGCATCGGTGAGCCGACGCGCGGCGACACCGTCCACGTCGACGTCGCGGACCGCTTCGGGAACCTGTTCTCGGCGACCCCGAGCGGCGGCTGGCTGCAGAGCTCGCCGACCATCCCGACGCTCGGCTGGCCGCTCGGCTCGCGGGCGCAGATGTTCTGGCTCGAGGAGGGCTTGCCGTCCTCGCTCGCGCCGCGCAAGCGGCCGCGGACGACGCTCTCACCCGGCCTCGCGCTACGCAACGGCGAGCCGTGGCTTGCGTGGGGCACGCCCGGCGGGGATCAGCAGGAGCAGTGGGCGGTTCACGTCTTCCTGCGTCATCTCGACCAGCGGTTGAACCTCCAGGAGGCGATCGACGCGCCCGAGTTCCACACCGACCACCTCGTCTCTTCGTTCTACCCGCGCGAGGTGCAGCCGAGGTCCTTGCTCGTGGAGTCGCGGCTCGGCGATGAGGCGATCGAGGAGCTCCGCCGCCGCGGCCACGACCTCGAGGTCGCGCCGCCGTGGTCGCTCGGCCGGGTCTGCGCCGTCCAGCGCGAGGACGGCCAGATCCGAGCCGCCGCCAACCCGCGCGGCATGCAGGGCTACGCGATCGCGAGATAGCGAGCGCGGAGCGCCCCACCGGAATATCCGACGCCCACCGGCGTCCTCGCCTCCATCACATCGACACGAGGAGTCACAGCAGTGGACACGCTCAAGGCACGCGCCCGTCGAGGGCTACCAATCGAGGAGGTGGCGGCGCTCCGCGACCGGCTGCGAGGCAATGCGCTCGTCCCGGGCGACCGGGACTACGGAACGGCGCGCCGCGTCTGGAACGGCCTGATCGACCGCCGCCCGGCCATGATCGTGCGTACCCACGGCGTCGCCGACGTCATCGCGACGCTCGCATTCGCACGGGAGCACGACCTGCCGATCGTCGTTCGCGGCGGCGGCCACAACGTCGCGGGCAGCTCGATGGCCGACGGCGCCGTCGTCATCGACCTGTCGCGCATGAAGGCCGTGCACGTCGATCCCAACGCGAGGACGGTCTGGGCGCAGGCCGGCGCGACCTGGGGCGACGTCGACCGCGAGAGCCAGGCGTTCGGGCTCGCGGTTGCCGGAGGCGTCGTCTCGACGACCGGCATCGCCGGCCTGACGCTGAGCGGCGGGCTCTCCTGGCAGCGCCGGGCGCACGGCATGGCGATCGACAACCTCGTCGCGGCCGAGGTCGTGACGGCTGACGGACGGCTGCTGCGGGCAAGCGCGGCCGAGAACACCGAGCTGTTCTGGGCGCTCCGCGGCGGCGGCGGCAACTTCGGCGTCGTGACGGCGTTCGAGTTCCGGGCGCACCCGCTCGGCCCGGAGGTGCTCTTCCCGCAGACGATGTACCCGATGGCCGACGCGCGCGACGTCTTCCGGCGCTACCTGGAGCTCGCGCCTGGGCTTCCGGAGGACGTGAACGCGGACTTCTTCGCCTGGACGTTCCCGGACGTGGAGGAGCTGCCGGAGGAGGCCCGCGGCGCACCGTTCGTCGGCGTCGGCGGCCTCTGGACGGGCGACCCGGCGGAGGGCGAGCCGATCGTGCAGCCGATCAGGGAGCTCGGCACGCCGCTCGTCGACATGACCGGCGTGCGGCAGTACCTCGAGGTGCAGACGCAGTTCGACCCGTTCTTCCCGGACGGCGCCCGGCACTTCTGGAAGTCGCTCTACCTCGACGAGATGTCGGACGGAGCGATGGAGGTGCTGCTCCGGCGGATCGCCGACCGCCCGACCCCGCAGACGCTCGTCGTCCTGCGCCAACTCGGCGGGGCCATCGCCCGCGTGCCCGCGGACGCGACGGCCTTCGGCGACCGCAGCGCCGCGTACCTGCTCTCGATCGACACCACATGGACCGACAGTGTGGACGACGAGCGCTGCATCGCCTGGACGCGGTCGTTCTACGACGAGATGCTGCCGTTCGGCACCGGGAAGACGTACTTCAACTTCGCGGCCGACGTCGAGGCCGACGGAGACGAGACCGTCCGTGCCTCGTACGGCGCGAACTACGAGCGGCTGCAGCGCGTCAAGGCCGCGTACGACCCCGACGGCGTCTTCACCGGCACACAGCGAATCGCACCCTGACGCCGGTTCCGTCGTGAAGTTCCTGGGCGCTTAGCGCCGCGCGCGGCGCTAAGCGCCATGGCACTTCTTGAACTTCTTGCCGCTGCCGCACCAGCAGGGGTCGTTGCGGCCGACATCGCGATGCTCGTTCACGGCCGTTTCCTGGCGGGGTGCGAGCGCGGTCGTCGCCGAGCCTGAGACGGCGCTCACACCGCCGGCGGTCGCGGCACCGGCGATGACCTCGGCGCCGGCGGCCGTCTCGTGCTCGTACTGGAAGTTCCCGTTGCCGTCCTGCGCCGCCGGCTGCTGCAGCTGCTGCTGCGGCTCGTTGAGCTCGATTTGCGCGTGGAAGAGCGTGAGCACGACCTCCTCGCGAATCGTCTCGCCCAGCTCCTCGAACATCACATGGCCCTCGGCGCGGTACTCGACGAGCGGATCCTTCTGTGCGAAGGCGCGCAGGTGCACGCCCTCGCGGAGGTAGTCCATCGAGTCGAGGTGACCGCGCCAGCGCTGGTCGACCACGTTGAGGATCACGTACCGCTCGACGTCGCGCATGAGCCCCGGCTGTGCCGCCTCGAGCTCCTGCTCCTTCTCGGTGTAGGCGTCGAGCGCGTCCTCGACGAACTCCTCGCGGAGGGCGTCGCGGGAGGTGACGTCGACCTCCTCGCGCAGCTCATCGACCGTCATGTCTGTGCCGTACAGCGACTGCATCGACGTCACCAGGCCGGCGAGATCCCACTCGTCGCCGAACTCGGCGTCGGTGAACTGGTCGACGGTACGCCCGACCACGCCCTCGATCCACTCCCGCACGTCGTCCGACAGGTCGTCGCCCTCGAGCACGCGACGGCGCTGCTCGTAGATGACCACGCGCTGCGTGTTCATGACGTCGTCGTACTTGAGGACGTTCTTGCGCGCGACGAAGTTCTGCTCCTCGACCTTCTTCTGGGCGTTCTCGATCTGGTTCGAGAGGATCTTCGCCTCCATGGGCTGGTCGTCCGGAAGCTTGAAGCGCTCCATGATGTTCTTGATGCGGTCGCCGGCGAAGAGCCGCACGAGGTCGTCCTCGCCGGAGAGGTAGAAGCGTGACTCGCCCGGGTCGCCCTGGCGGCCCGAGCGGCCCCGGAGCTGATTGTCGATCCGGCGCGACTCGTGGCGCTCGGTGCCGAGCACGTAGAGGCCGCCGCGCTCGACAACGCCTTCGGCGAGCTTGATGTCGACGCCGCGGCCGGCCATGTTGGTCGCGATCGTGACGGAGCCGATCTGGCCCGCGTCGACGATGATCTGCGCCTCGCGCTCGTGCTCCTTCGCGTTGAGGACGTTGTGCGGGACACCGGAACGCGTCAGGAGCTCGGCCAGGTACTCCGAGGTCTCGACCGCGATGGTGCCGACGAGCACCGGCTGGCCCGCCTCGTAGCGCTGCTTGATGTCCTCGACGACGGCGTTCCACTTGGCGTCCTTCGTCTTGAAGATGTAGTCGTTCTCGTCGGCGCGGGCGACCTGGACGTTGGTCGGGATCTCGACGACGTGCAGGTTGTAGATCTCGACGAACTCCTTCTCCTCCGTCTTCGCCGTACCGGTCATGCCCGCCAGCTTCTCGTAGAGGCGGAAGTAGTTCTGCAGCGTGATCGTGGCGAGCGTCTGGTTCTCCTCCTGGATGCGCACGCCCTCCTTGGCCTCGATCGCCTGGTGCAGGCCCTCGCTCCAGCGGCGCCCCTCCATGATCCGGCCGGTGTACTCGTCGACGATCTTGACCTCACCGTCCTGCACGACGTAGTCGACGTCCCGCTTGTAGAGCGCCTCTGCCTTGAGCGCCTGGATCAGGTGGTTGACGAGCTGCACGTTGCGCGGGTCGTAGAGGTGCTCCACCCCGAGCGCGCGCTCGACCGCGTCGATCGCCGTCTGCGCCGGCGAAATCGTCTTGTGCTTCTCGTCGTAGAGGTAGTCCGCGCCGGAAAGCTCCGTCTCGTCGAGGCCCTTGGCCGTCTTGCGCGTCGCCGGCGCCGCCTCGAGCGACTTCACGACGCGCGCGAAGTCGTAGTACGTCTTGGCGGCCGTCTCGGGCTCGCCGGAGATGATCAGCGGCGTCCGCGCCTCGTCGATGAGGATCGAGTCGACCTCGTCGACGATCGCGTAGGAATGGCTGCGCTGGACGAGCCCCTCCTTCGCGACGGCCATGTTGTCGCGGAGGTAGTCGAATCCGAACTCGGAGTTCGTGCCGTACGTGATGTCCGCCTCGTAGGCGACCTTCCGCTCGCGGAACGGCATCATGTTCTTGATCGCCCCGACGGTCATGCCGAGGCGCTCGTACACGCCGCGGTTCCACTCGGCGTCGCGCTCGGCGAGGTAGTCGTTGACCGTCACGAGATGGACGCCGTCGCCGGGCAGGCCGTTCAGGAACAGCGCCAGCGAGGCGACGAAGGTCTTGCCCTCACCGGTCTTCATCTCGGCGATGTCGCCCTCGTGCAGGACGATGCCGCCCATCATCTGCACGTCGAACATGCGCTGCTGCGACTCCCGCCACCGGGACTCCCGCACCGCCGCGTACGCCTCGAAGAGCAGCTCGTCGAGCGGCTCGCCGTTCTCGAGCCGTTCCCGGAAGCGCACGGTGAGTCCCCTGAGCTCGTCGTCCGACATCGCCTGAAACTCGGGCTCGAGCGTGGCGACGTACGCAGCCTGCTGCTGAAGGCGCTTCGTGCGGCGGCCCTCGCCGAGTCTCAGGACCTTTTCGAGGCGGCCGTAGCTGTCGGTCGGCATCGTGGTTTTAGGGTAGCGGGTCGCTCATCGCTTGACGGATCGCGCACGCAGCCGCTGCGAGACGTGGATGCCGCGGCCCTAGAGTCGGCTCGTGCGGCCTTCTCCTTTAGCCGTCGCGGTCCTGCCCGGTGCCGGGCGCTACCCCATCTCCGAGGAGCTCGCGCTCGAGCTCCTCCACGGGCACCGGCTCGGGCTCGGCCGTGCCATTCCGCCTGGCCACGTCCCGGCGGCGGCGTTTGTCGCGGTACCGCTTGACCTGACGCTCGAGCTTGTGCACGAGCTCGTCGATCGACGCCTCGTACGACGCGGACGCCTCGCGGGCGCGGAGCGTCGGCCCCTTCGTCCAGATCGTGGCCTCGGCGACGTGGTCCGCGGCGATCGACGGGTTCTGCTCCTCCCAGAGCTCCAGCTCGACCTGCGTCGGCTCCGCAAGCTGCTTGTCGAGCTTCTGCAGCTTCGCCTCCGCGTAGTCCCTCACCGACTGGCTGAGCTCCACGTGCCGCCCCTTGATCCGAAGTCGCATCGGCGTCTCCTCTCGTCGGTGGGAGCAACTGACACTAGCGCACCGCCCGTGCAAGCGACACGACGTCGACGCGCCGGGCGCCGGCCCGCCGCAGCTCCGCGGTGCACGCCGCCGCAGTGGCACCGCTCGTGTACACGTCGTCCACGAGAACGACTCGCCTCGGCGCTTCGGCTGCCGCCGCGAAGGCGCCGCGAACGTTGCGGCGGCGCTCGGCCAGGCGCTGGCCCCGCTGTCTGGCAGAGGCCCGCGTGCGTCGCAGCAGCGGCCGCACCGGCAGCTCCCAGAGCGTGCCGAGCTCGCGGGCGAGGCGCTCGGCAGGCGCATCGCCGCGGCCGCGACGGCGCTCCGGATCGGCCGGTACGAAGGCGAGCGCGTCGGCGACCGGCCACGGCACCGTCTCCGCGACGAGCTCCGCGGCCAGGCTTGCCAGCGTTCGCCGGCCTCGCTCCTTCCACGCGATGACCAACCGCCGCGCACGCTCGTCGTAGACGAGGGCGCCCCGGGCCGTCGCGAACCCGAGCCTGCGCCCCGCGCACTCGGCACAGCGCCTGACGGGCCAGGCGCCGGGCGATCCGCAGCGCTCGCAGAGCGGCGGCGAGATGCGGACGAGCGCCGCGCGGCAGGGCGCGCACAGCGCCTCACCAGGAAGCTCGCAGACGGCGCAGCGCTGCGGCAGGACGAGCTCGAGCACCCGGCCGAGGCTAGGCACCCCGGGCGCACGCGTGTGTGACTACTCCGTGTCGAGCGTGTAACGGTCGCGCTCGGGCAGGCCGGACCGGCGGCGGAGGCGGTTGTCGGCCTCCAGCAGCTGGTCGTGGTCGCCGATGTCGAGCCACTCGCCCTCGAAGCGGTAGCCGTACACCGGCTCCCGTCGGTGCAGCCAGACGAGGAAGTTGCCCGGAGCGTCCGGAGTATTGCCCTCGTCGAGGTACGTGCGGACGAGCGGGACGTGGCGGGCGTCGTAGAGATAGGTCGCAGTCGCCGCCAGCGTCGACGGCGGCTCGCTCGGCTTCTCCACGATCGAGACGACGCGCTCGTCGGGATCGAGCTCGACGATCCCGTACTGCTTCGCGAGCTCCCGGTCGCCGACGTCGTAGATTCCGAGCGCGCTGCCGCCGCCCTTGCCGCGCCACCACTCGACGTAGGCGGGCAGGCTGAAGTCGAAGAGGTTGTCACCGGCTGCGACGAGCAGGTCGCTGTCCTCGAGCCCCGCCCGCTCGACGACGAGCTGGATGTCGCCGATCGCGCCGAGGCGATCCTCGTTCGAGGTCGTGCCGTCGTCGTGCACGACGATGCCTCCGGGGCGCGCCCACTCGCGGAGCGCCGGCGCGAAGCGCGCGTTCGTCACGAGGTGGGTCTGCTCCAGGCCCGGGATCGCGCGCACGCTGTCCCAGAGCCAGTCGAGCACGGGCCGGCCGCCGACGGGCAGCAGCATCTTCGGTACCCGCTCGGTGAGCGGGTACAGCCTGGTCGCGTACCCGGCGCAGAGGAGGATCGCCTTCACGGCAGGGTCGCCCCGTACGGCGGCCGGTGGACGCCGTTCTCGGTCACGATCGCCGCGATCAGCGCCGCCGGCGTGACGTCGAAGGCGGGATTCCGCGCGGCGAACCGCTCCGTCACCTCGGAGCCGTCGCGCTCCTCGATCGGGATGTCCGCGCCGTCGGCGGCGCCATGGTCGATCGTCGTCGTCGGCGCCACGACGTAGAGCGGAAGGCCGTGGTGCGCGGCGAGCACCGCGAGTCCGTAGGTGCCGATCTTGTTCGCCGCGTCGCCGTTGGCGGCGATCCGGTCCGCGCCGGTGACGACGAGGTCGACCTCGCCGCGGGCCATCAGATGCGCTGCCGCCGAGTCGGCGATCACGGCGTGCGGGATCTCCGCCTGCTCGAGCTCCCACGCCGTCAGGCGCGCACCCTGCAGCAGCGGCCGCGTCTCGTCGACGAGCACCCGCTCGAGGAGGCCGCGCTCCCACGCCTCCACGAGCGCACCGACCGCCGAGCCGACCCCGCCGGTCGCCAGCCCGCCCGCGTTGCAGTGCGTCAGCGCGCGCGTGCCGGGGGCGAAGAGCTCGGCGGCGTGCGCTGCCATCCTGCGGCAGCGCTCGACCTCGGCCTCGTGGTAGGCACGTGCAGCCTCGGCGGTCGGCTCTGCGGCCAGGTGGTCGAGCGCGTGGAACAGGTTGACAGCCGTCGGCCGCGACGCGGCCAGGCGAGACCGTGCGGCGGCCAGGTCCGCGCCCTGCTCGGCCGCGAGCGCCATGGCGTACGCCGCTGCGACGCCGATCGCGGGGGCGCCGCGGATGGCCATCGCGCGGATCGCCTCTGCAACCTCGTCGGCGCTTTCCAGGCGGAGCTCGACACGCTCGCCGGGCAGCCGCCGTTGATCGAGGAGGACAACCGCGCCGGGCTCCAGCCGGACGATTTCCTCGGGAGCGAGGGCGGCCCGCACGGCGCCTGCCACCTCCCGCGGTCTAGGTTCCCTCGTCCCAGCTCGCGAGATAGCGCGCCTGCTCCTCGGTGAGCTCGTCGATGTCGATGCCCATCGTGGCCAGCTTGAGCCGGGCGATCTCGTCGTCGATCTCCTGCGGCACGACATAGACCTGGCGCTCGAGCGTCGCGCTGTTCGCGATCACCCATTCCGCCGACAGGGCCTGGTTCGCGAACGACATGTCCATGACGAGCGCCGGGTGGCCCTCGGCGGCCGCGAGGTTCACGAGACGGCCGTCGGCGACGAGATAGATGCGCCGCCCGTCCGCGAGCGTGAACTCCTCCACGAACTCCCGTGCCATGCGGGTCTCGGAGGCGAGTGTCCGCAGGGCCGGGATCTCGATCTCGACGTTGAAGTGGCCGGTGTTGGCGAGGATGGCGCCATCCTTCATCCGCTCCATGTGCGAGCGCGTGATGACGTGCTTGTCGCCGGTGGCCGTGCAGAAGATGTCGCCGACCTCGGCGGCCTTCGCCATCGGCAGCAGCTCGAAGCCGTCCATCGCTGCCTCGAGCGCCCGCATCGCGTCGACCTCGGTGACGATCACGTGCGAGCCCATGCCGCGGGCCCGCATTGCGACGCCGCGCCCGACCCAGCCGTAGCCCGCGACGACGAAGCGCTTGCCGGCCAGCAGGACGTTGGTGGCGCGGATGATGCCGTCGATCGTCGACTGTCCGGTGCCGTAGCGGTTGTCGAACAGGTGCTTGGTACGCGCCTCGTTCACCGCGACGACCGGGAAGCCGAGCTTGCCGTCCCGCTCGAGCGCCTTGAGCCGGATGACGCCGGTCGTGGTCTCCTCGGTGCCCGCGATGACGTCGCCGAGCTGCTCGCGCCGGTGGCTGTGGAGGACGCCGATCACGTCGGCGCCGTCGTCCATCGTCACGTGCGGCTTGTGGTCGACGGCCGCCTCGATGTGTGCGTAGTACGTGTCGTTGTCCTCGCCCTTGATCGCGTAGACCGACACGTCGTACTCCTGCACGAGCGCCGCCGCCACGTCGTCCTGCGTGGAGAGGGGGTTGGACGCGCACAGCACCACGTCGGCCCCGCCCGCCTTCAGCGTGCGCATGAGGTTCGCGGTCTCGGTGGTCACGTGCAGACACGCCGATACGCGGTGGCCTGCGAGCGGCTGCTCCTGCTCGAAGCGCTCGCGGATCGCGGCGAGCACCGGCATCTGCCGGTCCGCCCACTCGATCCGGCGCACGCCTTCCGCGGCGAGTGCCAGGTCCTTGACGTCGAATCGCTTGGTCGTAGCCATGTTCAAAGTGCCTCGTCTCTGGTCGAAGTGCCCGCCGAGTCTACGTGCGGCGCGACCGGCTAGGTGCCGACGCGGCCGTAGCGATCCTCGAGCCGGACGACGTCGTCGAGCTGCGGCGTGGACGCCTCCAGGATGGTGGTGTCCTCGAGCGCGGTGACACGGTGCACGGTCCCCGGCCGGTAGCGGAACGCGGCGCCCGGGCCGATGATCTCCTCGTGCAGCACGGCCTCGCCGGCAGCCCCGAGCTCCAGCTTCGCCCGGCCCGACTGCACGAGCCAGGACTCGTCCTTCTCCTTGTGGAACTGGAGGCTGAGCGAGTGGCCCGCCTTCACGAACAGCACCTTGCCGCAATAGACGTCGGTCAGGGCCCAGATCAGCTCGTGGCCCCACGGCTTCTCGACACGGCGAACCTCGAACGACCAGCGCCCGAGCGGGTCCAGGTTGGGGCTGTCGATGCTCAGGTCGTCGAGCATATGCCTATGCCGTCGGCTGGAAGGACGGGTGGGCCGCAAGGTACTCGGCGGCGCGACGCAGATCCTTCGGCGTGTTGACTGTCAGCCAGGCCCCCGCGTGGCGATACGCGCGCAGCCGGCCCTCCGCGGCCAGCTCGGGGAAGGTGCTCTGCTCGTGGTCGCCGCGCTCCGGCAGCCGCTCCAGCGCCTCATCGCCGAGCACGTAGACGCCGGCGTTGACCCAGTGCTCGAGCTTCGGTGCCTCGCGGAAGCCACGGATCGTGTCGTTCTCCTCGAGGTCGACGACCCCGAACGGCGAGTTCACCTGCGCGACGACGACCGTGGCCGCCGCGCCGCTCCTGCGGTGGCCCTCGATCAGTGCGCCGTAGTCCAGGTCGAGGAGCTCGTCGCCGTTCATGGCCAGCACCGGGCCGGTCTCGCGGCGCTGGGCCGCGGCGAAGCGGAGGCCGCCGCCGCGCCCGAGCGGTTCGGGCTCGCCGACGGCGACGATCTCGAGACCGAGACCGGAGAGATCGCCGTCGAAGCGCTGCTCCTGACCGCTGGCGCAGGCCAGGATCGCGCGCGTGACGCCGGCCGAGGCGAGGCGGCGCACCGTGTAGGCCGCGAGCGGCTGCCCGCCCACGCGCACGAGCGGCTTCGGGTGTCCCTGCGCGGCTTCGCCGAGCCGCTCGGCCTTGCCGCCGGCGAGGATCAGCGCCTCCACCGGGTCAGCGCTCGGCGGCCCGGCCGACGCCCTCGTAGGTGAAGCCGGCGCCCCGCATCGCGTCGGGGTCGAGCATGTTGCGGCCGTCGATCAGCAGAGCACGGCGCATGCGCCCGGCGGCGGCCGCCCAGTCGACGTCGCGCAGCTGACCCCATTCCGTCACGAGCACCGCCGCGTCGGCCCCCTCGAGCGCCTCCTCGACCGTGTCCGTCTGCTCCACGCCGTGCAGCAGGCCGTCGATGCGCGCGATCGGGTCCCAGGCCGTGACGTCGGCGCCCTCGGCGAGCAGGCGGCCGCCGAGCACGAGCGACGGCGCCTCGCGCATGTCGTCGGTGTCAGGCTTGAACGCGAGCCCGAGCAGCGCGACTTTGCGGTCTCGCAGCGAGCCGAGGTGTCGCTGGAGCTTCCCGATCACCCGCCGCTTCTGGAGCTCGTTGACCTCGATGACGGCGTTCAGCAGCTGGAAGTGGTAGCCGGAGTTCGCGGCGAGCTGCTTGAGCGCCAGGGAGTCCTTTGGAAAACAGTTCGAGACGACCAACCCGCCACCGGTGACGAACGTATGCGTCGGAGGCACCTCGAGCGAGTAGACGAATCCTGCGAACGGCTTCCTCACCGTGCTCTGAACTCGCACCCAGGCCGCATTCGAGCTCCGGCGGTACCCGGTCGGCGCGATCCGCTTCGTGCGGGCCAGGGCGTCGAGGATCCTCGTGCGTGCCGCCTCGGGGACGAGATCGAGCAACTGCTCGACCTGTTGGGCGCCGGACACCACGAGCCAGTACGTGTCGACCGTCGACTTGGAGGTGCGTCCGACCTTGAGGCGCCCTACGACCCCGAGCTCGCCGAGCAGCCGGAGCAGCCCATCCGCGAGCTCGCGGCTCACCGTGCCGTACTCGAGCACGACGCTCGGGCCCTGGTTGACGAACGACCACGAGCCGTCGCCGAGCCAGGCGCCGGACAGCAGTGCTCGCTTGTGACCCTCGTACTCGTCCCAGATCAGGTCTGGCAGCCGCTGCTCGTAGCAGTTCGCCCCGAGCCCCAGCCCATTCAGCCACCACGACGCGAGCAGACGCGACGACACCGTGACCGTTGTCGACGTCGCACGTCGTCGCACGTCTGCTCGCACCCCGTGTCGCCGCCAGAACGTCGCCACTTCCGCGACGAGGTCGTCCTCGTCCGACGGGTGGAACGACCACTGGATGCGGCGACGCCGGCCGTCGGCGGTGCAGTGCCCCTCCGCGAGGTACAAGCCGACCACTCGCCAGAATGCGGCGTCGGCGTCGATCGACGCAGGGACGTACGTTCCGTTGCGAGCCGTTCCGAACACCGCGTCCTCGAGCTCGATGTCGAGGTCGGCGGCTTCGTGGAGCCTCAAGGCCGCCGATCGCATGATGTCGTGCGTGCGGGCGGCGGCGCCTCGATGGTGCGAACCGACGGTGTCAGCCGCGCGCATCTCGCTGAGGCCGACGGCGACGAGCTCCGTGGAGTGCGGCCGAACGATCACGTCACGAGGGCCGAGGCCGGCAGCCTTGAGGTCGTCGATCACGCGCAGCCGGCGTGTCCCTCTGGCGGCGGTCGTCGTCAGCCCCTGGGCGATGGGCACCCAGTCGTCCAGCGAGAGATCTTCTGCCAGCTTCCGTCCGTTCTGCGTCACGAAGGGATGATCGGGCGTCGTCGTCAGCCGGCGCCCCATCTTCGTGCGGACCTCGAGGACGTCGCCGGCGTACCACCGTCGGGTCAACAGCTCGATCGGCAGGAACTCGGCGCCGTCGCCGTTGGGACGCCACGTGAGGATCTCGACCTCGGCGCCTGGCTCGACCTCGTCGTAGAGCGCCTCCAACGTCACGAGACGCACGCGATCGTCGGCGCGAACGAGCACGGTCTCGTCACCCACCAGACACGACCCGCCGTAGCCGACCCCGGCCCGCAGGAAGCTCGGACCGATGCGGCGGTCGAGGCCGACGCCCTCCGCGACCCGCACGACGTCGGCGCCGGTGTGCTCGCAGACGTTCGCGATCTCGTTGATGAACGAGATCCGCGCCATCAGCGCGGCGTTCGCCGCCAGCTTGATCATCTCCGCCGACGCGACGTCGCAGCGCACGACCGGCGCGTCGATGCCGCTATGCAGCTCCTCGACCGTCTGTGCGTCCTTCTCGTCGAAGGCGCCGATCACGATCCGGTCCGGATGCAGGAAGTCGTCGACGGCCGTGCCTTCGGCGGTGAACTCGGGGTTCGAGGCGTACCCCACGTGGCCGAGCCCCCGGGCGTCGAGCCGCGCGCGCACGCGGGCTCCCGTGCCGACGGGCACGGTGCTCTTCATCACCACGACGAGGCGCTGCTCGACGGACGGCAGCTCGTCCACCACCGTCCAGACGGCAGAGAGATCGGCATCGCCCGAGTAGGTGGGCGGCGTGCCGACCGCCACGTAGACCACCTCGGCGCCCTCGATCGCCTCGCCGACGTCAAGCGTGTAGCGGAGCCGCTCGGCGTTCCGCTCGAGCAGGTCGTCGAGCCCTGGCTCGTAGATCGGCACCCGCCCGGCGACGAGCGCCTCGATCTTGCCGGCGTCGACGTCGCGGATGACGACGTCGTGCCCGAGGTCGGCGAAGCACGCGCCGGTGACGAGGCCGACGTAGCCGGCGCCGAAGACTGCAACCTTCGCCAAAGCCGGCCTACTTTAGAGACGCCAGCGGTTTCAGCCCCTTGGCGATCGCCAGCATCGTCTCGTTCGACATCGAGTCGCGAATGGTGTTCGTGACCCAGTACGTCCCCTTGCGCGTGCGCAGCACCACCATGTGCAGCTTCGGGCCCGAGTAGTGCAGCTCGTAGCGACGGCCCTTGATGCGCCGCGTGACATTCCGCTCCGACAGGACGGGCGCGTCCGTCCAGTCGGTCATCTGGACGCCCCAGTACTCGGTCGCCCCCGTCCGGTAGACGAGCCGAACGGCCTTGTGCTTGCGGTCGGAGTCGATCCGGTAGAGGCGGACCGGCCGCGTGCGGTCGACCCACGAGCTGCGCTCGATGACCGTCGGCACCATCAGCGGGAACGGCACCTTCGGCGCGCGGTCGCGCAGGAGCTGCAGGGAGGCCTCGGAGCCCTTGGCGACGTTTGCCGGCTGGCGCTTCGGCGTCTGGTCGACCGGCGCCGCGGCGAGGCTCCCGTGGAACGTCTTCCCCACGACGACGACGAGCATGGAGTCGTTGCCGCGGGCCTGGATCTCCGGCACGAGCTTGACGACGTCGGCCGAGCCGAAGAGGTTCGCCACCCTCCCGGCGGCGGCCTTCGCGCCGCGCTGCTTGCGGTCGTAGTAGATCTTGGTCTCGAAGTAGTCGAAGGAGGGCGCGTTGCCGGTCGGTCCGGACGGCGTCAGGATCTGGTAGCCCCGCTCGTTGAGCAGCCCGCCGGCGAGCGTCGCCGAGCCCTCGACGCCGTTGCCGTTCAGCACCGTCACGAACGTGTTGCGCGGCAGCGGCACCTGCGACTTCGGCTTCAGGCCGAGCGCGACCGCCGTGGCCTTCTCGGGGGACTGGACGTCGGGGTTCGCGAACTCGCGGATCGCCTGCTGCATGCGCTCCTGCGGCGCGAAGAGGTTGAACTGCGAGTCCTCCTCGAGACCGTCGATCTTCGACTGGAAGAAATGCCCGGGCGGCAGGTCGTACGCGAAGAACGCGTACGAGAGCACCGTCCGCAGCGACGGCGCGCCGCCGCCACCCTGGCCGACCTCGACGTTCTTCGTGATGTCCTTGACGAGCCCGAGCAGCTTCCCGGGCGAGACGGCCGAGCGCACCTGGTCCTTGAACGCCCGCACGAACGCCTGCTGGCGCGCGGTGCGGTAGATGTCCGAGTCCGTGTGCCGGTAGCGGACGTAGGCGAGCGACTGGTAGCCGTTCAGCTGCTGGTAGCCCGGCTCGAGATTGATCGCCGAGTACTCGCCCGAGTCGTTGTAGTAGCGGCGGTCGACGTCGACCCACGTGCCGCCGAGGCGGTCGACGACCTTGATGAAGCCGCGGAAGTTGACGGTGATCAGGTAGTTGATGGCGAGGCCGGTAGCGGCCTTCACGGTCTCGACGGTGCCGATCGGTCCGCAGGTCGTGAACGCCATGTTGATCCGGTTGCGGAACGGCGTTCGGCCGGGGCAGCGGATGTCGACGACCAGGTCGCGCGGGAACGAGAGCATCGAGATCGACTTCGTCCCGGGATCGGCGCGGACGAGCATGATCGTGTCCGAGCGCGAGGCGGTGCCGGCCTCAGGCCCGGTGAAGCGCCTGTCGTACCCGATCACGAGCGCCGTCGCCGGCTTGCCCGCGGTCGGCACGGCCAGCTTCGTCTGGGCGATCTTGACCTCCGGCGTCTTCGCCTGGATCTCGGCCACCGCCTCGTGCCCGTAGAGGTAGAGACCGCCGGCGAGCCCCGTTCCGACCATCAGCAGCATCGCCCCGACCCAGCCGAGCACTTTGCCGGCGAGCCGCCAACGACTCCGGCGTGGAGGCAGCGGCTGCCGGTACAGGCGGACGGGAGAACCGGCCGTCGGCGGCAGCACGGCGCGGCCGTTGCCGTTCAGCGCGGCGCCGCGCCCCATCCCTCTCTTCATCGTCGTCCGCATACGTGGACGAGCGCCGGTCGGGCGCTCGGCGAGCCAGGATACCGGCGTTCCCGGTCGCCGGAACCGGTCGCGCGTGTGTCAGGCGGCCTGCGCGCGGACGGCGGCGAGCGCCTCGGCGAAGAACGCGATCTCCTCCGGCGTCCCGGCGGTGACGCGCAGGGCGGTCGGCGCTCCGAAGGCGCCCATCGGCCGCACGATGACCCCCTGCCGCAGCAGCGCGGCGTCGAGCGCGGCCGCGTCCTCGCCCACCTCCACGAAGAGGAAGTTGCCGAGCGCGGGCGTGACGGGATCGTGCCCCTCACGGCGCAGGACCCCGACGAGCTGCTCGATCGCCTGCCGGTTGGCCTGCCGCCGGCGGGCGAGCTCGGCCTCGTCGGCCAGGCTCGCGAGCGCGCCCTCCTGGCCGGCCGACGTCACGTCGAACGCGCGCTGCACCTTGCGGATCCCCGAGACGAGCCCTGCCGAGGCGACGCCGTAGCCGACACGGAAGCCGGCCAGCCCGTAGATCTTCGAGAACGTCCGCAGCACGACGACGCGGTGGCCGGCCTTCGCGTACTCCTCGATCGCGTCCGGGTAGTCGGGGTCGTCGATGTACTCGAAGTACGCCTGGTCGACGACGGTCACGACGTGCTCGGGCACCTGGGCGAAGTAGGCGTCGAGCTCGGAGCGCGTGGTCATCGTCCCGGTCGGGTTGTTCGGCGTGGCGATGAAGACGAGCTTCGTCCGCGGCGTGATCGCCGCCAGCAGCGCGTCGAGATCGAAGCGGTGGTCGCGCAGCGGCACCCGGACGGGGTGCGCCCCGAGCTTCAGCGGGTCGAGCACGTAGCTGGGAAACGACGGCCAGCCGGTCACGACCTCGTCGCCGGGGTCGAGCGTCGCGTAGGCGAGGTAGCCGACGATCGCGTCCGAGCCGGCGGCCACCGACACCTCCTCGGGCCGCACGCCGTGGCGGTCGGCCAGCTCGTGGACGAGACGGAAGCACCCGCCGTCCGGGTAGCGGTTCCCGTCGCGGACCGCTCGCTCGATGGCCTCGAGGGCTGCCGGGAAGGGCCCGTACGGCCCCTCGTTCGAGGCCAGCTTGACGACACGGCCGAGACCGAGCTCCCGCTGCACCTCTTCGACCGGCTTGCCGGGCTCGTACGGCACGAGGCCGTCGAGCGCCGGCCGCAGAAACCGCTCGGGAAGATCGCAGAGGCCGCTCACGCGGCGGAGCTTACTGGCCGTACTCGTCGGCTCCGGACGGCCGGCGACGGCGCCAGAAGAGCAGGAACCCGACGATCGCCGCGGTCGCGGCCACCACCGCCGCTGGGATCCCCACGCGCAGCCCGCCGCCGTTCGCGCCAAGCTCCTTGCGGGCCTTGCTCTTGGCCTGCTGCTTCAGGAGGTTCCACGCCACCCAGCCGAAGAGCGCGTTGCGGCGGTTGAAGACGGTCATGGCGAGACCCTACCGCGCAGCGCTCGGGGACAAACGGGCACGGAAAAAGGAACGCCGCCTCTGCGGCAAGGCGGCGCTCCCGGGAGAAAGGCCGGGGCCGGCGGGCGGCACGGCCCCGTATGTGGGACGAGGGCACGTCCTCACGTGGAAGTAGTACCGGTTCAGGTGCCATGAGACCCCCAAAAACGGGCATGCTTCACAAAGTCTTAACGGGTACGCTCCGCACGGGGTCAGCCGCCGTTGGACACCCGCAGCTTCCGCCGCCGCATGGGGCCGCTCGAGGAGCGGCCGTTCCGTCTGCTCTGGATCGGCCGGACGGTCTCCGAGGCGGGCGACGCGCTCGTGCCGCTCGCCCTCGCCTTCGCCGTCCTCGACCTGACCGGCTCGGCCGCCGACCTCGGCCTCGTCCTCGCAGCGCTGTTCACGTCGCGGGTGGTGTTCATCGTGGCCGGCGGCGTCTGGTCGGACCGACTGCCGCGCCAGCTGGTGATGGTCGCGGCGGACGTCCTGCGCGGAGTCGTGCACCTGGTCGTCGCGATCCTCTTCTTCACCGACGCGATCGAGGTATGGCAGCTGATCGTCTCGGCGGCGCTCTTCGGTGCGGCCTCGGCGTTTTTCGGCCCGGCCTCGAGCGGTCTCGTGAAGACGATCGTCGCGCCGGCGCGGTTGCAGGAGGCGAACGCGCTGCTCGGCATCTCGGAGCGGGCCGTGCAGATGATCGGCCCTGTTCTCGCCGGCGTGCTCGTGACGACCGCCGGCTACGGCGTCGTCTTCGCGCTCGACGCGGCCACGTTCGCGGTGAGCGCGGTGTTCCTCCTCGCGATGAGGCTGCCGCGCTCCATCCCCTACGTCGAACGCTCGACCTTCCTGGCCGACGTCGCGCGCGGCTTCGTCGAGGTCCGGCAGCGAACGTGGCTGTGGGTCGCGTTCATCGCCTTCGCCTTCTCGAACCTGTCGATCGCCTGCTACTTCGTGCTCGGCCCGCTTGTCGTCGAGAACGAGCTCGGCGGTGCGAAGTCCTGGGGGCTCATCCTCACCGGCGGCGCGATCGGCGGCGTTCTGGGCTCCGCACTGGCGCTGCGGTGGAAGCCCGAGCGTCCGCTCGTCCCGGCCTTCCTCGTCATGCTCTCGGTCTCGCTCCAGCTGCTCGCGCTGGTGCCGCCCGTCCCGGTGCCGCTCCTCATGCTTGCCGCGGCGCTC
The DNA here is from genome assembly GCA_963733065.1 of uncultured Gaiellaceae bacterium. Lineage (GTDB taxonomy): Bacteria > Actinomycetota > Thermoleophilia > Gaiellales > Gaiellaceae > CAVTBT01. The sequence continues at coordinate 433,220 of CAVTBT010000001.1, read as the reverse complement.
GCGCTCGCCAGCATCGCGCTCGGCAACACGCTCTGGGAGACGATGTTGCAGCAGCACGTGCCGAGAGACGCGATCTCGCGCGTCAGCGCGCTCGACTGGTCGATCTCGCTCGTGTTCATGCCGCTCGGCTACACGGCCGCCGGACCGCTCGCCGAGGCGATCGGGACGCAGACGACGCTGCTGCTCGCGGCCGGCCTCGGGGCGGCCGCGAACCTCGGCGTGCTGCTCGTGCCTGACGTCCGAGGGCTCAGACGCGTGGAGTCGTTGCCCGCCGACGAGCAGGCGGTCGACGAGCAGGCCGCCGCGCGGGCACCCGTTACCGTCTAGCTGGTGAGGCTGCCTGAGTCGCTCGAGGCGCTGCGCGAGCGCCCGTTCCGCCTGCTGTGGCTCGCCCGGACGACGAGCGCGCTGGGCGACGCGATGACGCCTGTGGCGTTGACCTTCGCCGTGCTGGAGTCGACCGGCTCGGCGGGCGATCTCGGGCTCGTGCTCGCCGCCTACACGCTCGCACACGCGGCGTTCATCCTCGTCGGCGGCGTGTGGTCGGACCGGCTCCGCCGCCAGTTCGTCATGGTGGCGTGCGACCTCGTGCGGGCGGCGGCGCTGGGGACGCTCGCCGTGCTGATGATCGGCGGCGAGCCCGGGCTCTGGCAGTTCGCGGCGCTCGCGTTCGTCGTCGGCGGCGCCGAGTCGTTCTTCGGCCCGGCCTCGACGGGCCTCGTGCCGCAGACGATCAGTCCCGAGCGGCTCCAGCAGGCAAATGCGCTGAACGGGCTCAGCGAGAGCGGGAGCTGGATCTACGGCCCGACGCTCTCGGGCCTGATCGTCGCCACCGCCGGCGCGGGCTGGGTCTTCGCGATCGACGCGGTCACGTACGTCGCCAGCGCGGCGTTCCTCTCGCGGCTCCGCGTGCCCGCGGCAGCCGTGGGAGCGCAGCGCCGGACCTTCCTCACGGACCTCACCCACGGCTGGCGTGAGGTGCGCTCGCGGCGGTGGTTGTGGACGAGCCTGATCGCGTTCGGCATCGGCAATCTCGCCTGGGGCGCGGGCCAGGTGCTCGGACCGCTCGTCGCGGAGGAGGAGCTCAACGGCGCGACTTCCTGGGGCCTGATCACGACGGGCGGCGGAATCGGCGGGCTGCTCGGTGGGATCGTCGCGCTGCGCTGGCGGCCGTCGCGGCCGCTCCTCGTCAGCCACCTGCTGATCGTCGTCCTCGCCGTCTACGTCCTCGGGTTCACGTTCCCGCTGCCGACCGTCGTTCTCGCCGCCGCCTCCTTTGCGAGCATCGGCGTGATCGTCGTGGCGAACACGATGTGGGAGACCGTCCTGCAGTCGCAGGTGCCGAACGAGTCGCTGTCCCGCGTCAGCTCCTACGACTGGGCGATCTCGCTCATCTTCATGCCGCTCGGCTTCGCCATCTGGGGCCCGCTCTCCGAGTGGATCGGGGTGGACGAGACGCTCGTGCTCGCGGCGACGACGATCGTCCTCGCGAAGCTGGCCGTCGTCCTCGTGCCAGAGGTGCGCGAGATGCGGCAGCCGGCGCTGCCGGCCGCCGTCGAGCGTCCCACCGATCTCGTCGCCTGAGCTACGCGCGCGCGGGCGCCCGCTTGCGGTTCGGCACGTGGATCGCTCGCCCGAGCGCGACGAGTCCGGCTTCCTTGACCGCCTCCGAGAGCGTCGGATGGGCGGCCATGCCGTCCGCGACCGTCTCGACCGTCGACTCGGCGTCGATGGCGACTGTGCCCGCCTCGATCAAATCGGTCACGTGCGGGCCGACCATCACCAGGCCGAGCAGCTCGCCGTACTTCGTCTCGTGGATCGACTTCACCCAGCCGGTCGTGTCGCCCTGCATCACGGCGCGGGCGTTCGCGACCCAGGGGAACTGGCCGACCGCCACGTCGTCGCCGTGCAGCTCGCGTGCCTGCGCCTCGGTGAGTCCGACGCCGGCGATCTCCGGATCGGTGTAGATCGGGCGCGGCACCGCGCGGTTGTCGACGATCGCGTCGTGGCCACAGGCGTTCTCGGCGGCCACCTCGCCTTCACGGAAGGCGGTGTGCGCAAGCTGCCAGTAGCCGGCGCAGTCGCCGACCGCGTAGATGTGCGGCACGGTCGTGCGGCGCCGCTCGTCGGCCGAGATGCCCTTGCGCGCATCGAACTCGACGCCCGCGTTCTCGAGCCCGATGCCCTCGACGAGCGGGCCGCGACCCACAGAGACGAGCATCAGATCGGCCTGGACGGTCTCGCCCTCACCGAAGTGGACGGTCAGCTGCGAGCCGTCGTCGTCGACCTGCGTGCACTGCTTGCCGAGGTGGAGGGCGATGTCGCGCTTGCCGAACTGCTTGGCGAGCTCCTTGGCCGCGTCCGCGTCCTCCATCGGGATCAGCGTGTCGAGCATCTCGACGATCGCGACCTCCGAGCCGAAGCGCTGGAAGATCGAGGCGAACTCGCAGCCGATGATCCCGCCGCCGAGCACGACGAGGCGCCGCGGCACCTCCGTCTGCGCGAGCAGGCCCGTCGAGTCGACGCAGCGAGGCGAGTCGAGACCGGGAATCGGTGGGCGCAGCGGGAACGAGCCGGTCGCGACGATCGCGCTCTTGAACGCGACGTCCTCCCCGCCCTCGACGGCGATGGTCGTCGCGTCGCGGAAGCTGCCCGCCCCCTTGACCCACTCGACCCCGTTCGCCTTGAACAGGCTCGCGACGCCGCCGGTCATCTGGCCGACGACCTGGGTCTTCCACTCGTTGGCGACACCGAAGTCGAGCTCGGGATCGCCGACGCGGACGCCGAGCCGTCCGAAGACCTCGTGCGCGCGGTGCAGCTCGTGGGCGGTCTGCACCCAGGCTTTCGTCGGGATGCAGCCCACGCGCAGGCACGTGCCACCGAGCTCGGGCTCCTTCTCGATGCAGGCCACCTTGGCCCCGAGCTGCGCCGCCCGGATCGCGGCCGTGTAGCCGCCCGGGCCGCCGCCGAGGACGGCAACGTCAACGTCCATCTCGTCTCAACCTTTCAGTCGGTGTCGGCCCGGCGATGCTAGCGAGACGAGGGCGAATGGGCGCCCGGGTCTACGAAGGCGACCGCGGCTCCTTCGGCAGCAGCCGATGCCCGTCGACGACGGCGGCGGCGACGTCGACGAGCTTCCGGTTGGCGGAGCGGGAGTGGTCGCGAAGCATGTCGAACGCGGCCACCTCGTCGACGGAGTGGCGCTCCATCAGGATGCCCTTGGCGCGCTCGGTGAGTGCACGCCGCCCGAAGGCCCCTTCCAGGTCGTGGTACTCGGCGAAGCGGCGGAGCACGATGTCGATCGAGCTTTGCCAGTCCTCGCCTTCGCGGTCGGTGATGTAGGCGAAGACGCCTCGCTTGGAGGCTTCCCTGACGAACTCGGGCTCGGGCGAGTGGATGAGCACGATGACCGGGCAGGCGGCCTCCTGGACGATCCGCTCGATGAGCTCGAGTGCGTGCTGCGAGCTCCCGCCGAGCCCCACGAGCGCGACGTCCGGGCGTTCTCGCGCGGTGACGGCACCAACGTCTGCGACCTCGATCTCGCGGGCGATCACCTCGTGCCCGAGGGTGGCGACGATCGGCGCGACGAGGGCCAGCCGGTCCTTCCGCTCGTTGGCGATGAGAACGCGAAGGTGCTCGGTTTCCCGGTGGCTCACTCGCTTCCCTCCCTCGCGTGTGGTCCCCACCGATCTGGCACCGAAACGTGTCTTGCGGCCGGTAGAGGTGTAGAATCCCGTCCGCCTGTCCCAAGCATCCGGCGGGCGTCCTTTCCGGCTCCAACCTTTGGCCGGCGTGGCGTGTCGACCCTCGTGGTCACACGAACGCAAGCGTCAGGAGCCGTCATGTCGGAACGATCGCAGCAGTCACCCAACATCGCAGCGCGCATGGGCCGCTGGAGCGCGCACCACCGGAAGATCGCGGTCTTCGGGTGGCTCGCATTCGTCGTCGCCTCGTTTGCGATCGGCAGCTTCGTCATCGGCGCGAAGCAGGCGACAGATGCGTCTCTCCCGGGCGAATCCGGTCGGGCGAACACGATTCTCGAGGATGGCTTCAAACAGCCTGCCGGCGAGAGCATCCTGATCCAGAGCGACTCGCTGCAGGCGAGCGCGCCGGCATTCGATGCCGCCATCCGTGCAGTCGTGAACGCACTGATCCTGCAGGACGCCGTGACGAACATCCGATCGCCGCTGGTGGCGGAGAATGCGGGCCAGATCTCGGCGGACGGGCGCTCGGCGCTGGTCGACTTCCAGATCCGCGGCGACGCCGACGTAGCCGTCGACGCGATCGATCCGATCCTGACCGCCGTCGCCGGGGTACAGGCGGCGCACCCGCAGCTCTTCATCGGCGAGTTCGGCGACGCCAGCTCCGACAAGGAGCTCGAGGGAGCCTTCCTGAGCGACCTCGGCAAGGCCGGGCTCTACTCGGTGCCCGTCACGCTGATCATCCTGATCGTCGTCTTCGGCGCCTTGGTGGCTGCGGGGATCCCGCTGCTGCTGGCGCTGACCGCAGTCCTCGCCACGTTCGGGCTGTGGGCGCTCCCGAGCCAGATCTGGCCCAGCGACGAGTCGCTGTACGCCCTGGTGCTCCTGATCGGACTCGCCGTTGGCGTCGACTACTCGATGTTCTACTTGAAGCGCGAACGCGAGGAGCGGGCCGCAGGGCGGAGCGCGGAGGCCGCGCTCGAAGCGGCCGCGGCGACCTCGGGCCGCGCCGTGCTGATCTCCGGCGCGACCGTGATCATCGCGATGGCGGGGATGCTCTTCGCCGGCGAGGGGTTCGCCCCCTTTGGGGTCGCGACGATGATCGTGGTGGCCGTCGCCGTGGTCGGCTCGCTCACCGTGCTGCCGGCGCTCCTTTCGAAGCTGGGCGACAACGTCGATCGCCTGCGGGTGCCGTTCGTCCACCGCCTGCGTCGCGACGAGGGTGAGGGTCGGATCTGGGGCGCGATCGTCGATCGCGTCCTGAGGCGACCGGTGCTCTCGATCGTGCTCGCGGGGGGGCTGCTGCTGGCGCTCGCGGCGCCTGCGGTCAAGCTTCATACAGCCGAGCCCGGCATCGACACCTACCCGCAGTCGCTCGATGTGCTGAAGACGTACAACCGCCTCCAGGCGGCGTTCCCGGGCACCGAGATCCCGGCCAACGTCGTCGTCCAGGCGGCGAATGTCAACTCGGCTGAGATGAAGGACGCGATCGCGCAGCTCGAGCACCAGGCCCTCGCCACGGGGCTGATGCACGAGCCGATCATCGTCGACGTCAACAAGCAGGGCACGGTCGCGAACGTGGCGATCCCGATGTCCGGCAAGGGCAACGACGGCCCCTCCAACGCAGCTCTTGCGGCGCTCCGCGACACGGTCGTCCCGGAGACGGTCGGCTCCGTCGCGGGCGCAGAGGTAGCGGTGGGCGGATTCGCCGCCGAGTCGAAGGACTACAACGACAAGATGAAGTCGGTCGCGCCGATCGTGTTCGCCTTCGTGCTCGGCTTCGCCTTCCTACTCCTGCTCCTCGCCTTCCGCTCGGTGGTGATCGCAGCCAAGGCGATCGTCCTCAACCTGCTCTCGGTCGCCGCCGCCTACGGAATCCTCGTGCTCGTCTTCCAGTACGGCTGGGGCAAGCAGCTGCTCGGGTTCGAGTCGACGGGAGGCATCGTCTCCTTCCTCCCGATCTTCCTCTTCGTGATCCTGTTCGGGCTGTCGATGGACTACCACGTCTTCATCCTCAGCCGGATCCGCGAGGCCTACGACCGCGGCATGAGCACCGACCAGGCGGTCGCACACGGGATCAAGACGACCGCCGGCGTGATCACGAGTGCGGCGGTCGTGATGGTGTGCGTCTTCTCGATCTTCGCCCTGCTCTCGTTCATGATGTTCAAGCAGATCGGAGTCGGGCTGGCGGCGGCGATCCTGGTCGACGCCACGATCGTCCGTGCGGTGCTCCTGCCCGCGACGATGACGCTGCTCGGCGACTGGAACTGGTACCTGCCGAAGTGGCTCGAGTGGCTGCCTCACCTCGAGCACGGAGGGGCCGTTGAGAAGGTGGAGGTGCCGCCCGCGCCCGCGCCGTCCGCGTGAGCTTTGGCAGCACCAAGGGGCCCGTCCAACCCATTGCCGCCTACGGAAGGAGAAGCGCCGTGACCCTCGTGTACCTGCGAAGAGTGTTCCTGGTTGTGACCCCGCTCGCTCTCGCCGTCATGCTGTGGTGGCATCCGGCCGGCGGAGAGGACATCTATGCGGACGTGCGCGACGACGTCAACGACTGGCTGTTCGTGCACACCGTGCTGTTGTTCTTCGTCCCGCTGATGACGCTGGCGGCGTACGTGCTGCTGAGCGGCTTGAAGGGCCGCGCGGCCACCGTGAGCCGCGTCGCGCTGATCTCGTTCGCCGCCTTCTACACCGCCTATGAGGTGACGGTCGGGCTCGGAACGGGCGTCCTCGTGGACTACGCCAACGGGCTCCCGGCCGCGGAGCAGGCTGCGGTGGCGGGCGCGATCCAGGACTACAACGAGAATCCGATCCTGGGCGATCCCGCGTCGATCTCGCTCATTCTCGGCTTCTTCGGCTGGGTCGTCGCGATGGTGGCGGCAGCGCTCGCGTTCCGCGGCGCCGGAGCCGGCTGGCCCGTGACACTGCTCCTCGGTGGAGCAGCCCTGTTCGCCATCCATCCGCCGCCGATTGGCCCGGTAGGCCTCGTCTGCTTCGCGACGGCGGCCGTCCTGATCGAGCGTTGGCAGGCACACGACGCGCGAGCCCTGGCTGCCCCACCGACGCCCGCCGAGCTCGTGCCGAGCCCATGAGAACAGGAACTGCGCGCGGACCTTCGCTCAGACAGGCGCCGCCTCCAGCAGTCCCGCGCCCGGCGCGACGGTTCCGAGCTCGAACCCGTTCGCACCAAGCAGCGAGCGCCACTCCCCCTCACTGCGCTCGCGGCCCCCGAGTGCGACGAGCATGTGCAGGTCGATCAGCTTGCCCCAGTCGGGATCGTCTCCCGGGGCGATGACATTCTCGACCAACGCGAGCCGTGAGCCGGTGCCCATAGCGGATCGGCAGCACCGCAGGATTGCCCCGGCCTGCTCGTCGTCCCAGTCGTGGAGGATCGCCGAGAGGACATAGACGTCGGCGCCTTCCGGCACGGAGTCGAAGAAGCTGCCTTCGACGAACACGCAGCGGTCGCCGAGCCCGGCGTCGGCGATCGTGCGCTCGGCGCCCTCACGCGCGTGGCCGAGATCGAAGACCGTCCCGGTGAGGTGCGGGTGCGCCGCCAGAACCGCGGTGAGCGTCGCACCGGTCCCGCCACCGACGTCGACGACGGTCCTCGCTCCAGTCCAATCGCGCTCGAGCAGCCGCGCACGCCGACTCACCGCGCCCTGGGCCATCGCGCGGTTGAAGATCGCCGCCTGCTCGGGGTGGTCTTCGAACCACTCCCACATGGACTTGCCGTAGACGCGAGCGAAGGCCGGCTCGCCGCTGCTGAACGAGGCCAGGGCATCGCTCCACGTCAGGTAGTGGTAGCCGGCGAAAAGGCGGGCCTGCCCCTCGACCGAACCAGGCGCGTCGGGAAGCAGCAGCTCCGACAACTCGGTGTGCCGGACGATCCCGTCCGCGTCGGTGAAGACGCCGACCGAGGCGAGCATGCGGAGCGCGCGGTACACCGCGTCGGGGTCGGCGCCTGCGGCCTCCGCGAGCTCGGCCGCCGGACGCGGCCGCTCGGTCACGAGCTCCGGAATCCCGAGGCTCACGACCGCTCCGATCGTCTTGGTGACCATGAAGCCGCCGATCAGGTGGAGCAGTCGCGTCCGCGGCGGCGGCGTCATGCGAGCCGCGCGACCATCGTCAGCGAGCGGCCGTCGTCGGACGTGCGGTCGAAGCCGTGCCGCTCGTAGAGGCGGATGGCGCCGGCGTTCTGCGAGTCGACGCTCAGGCTGAGTGACCCGTAGCCCGCCTGGCGTCCCTTGTCGAGTAGGGCACGGAGGAGCGCGTCGCCGATGCCGTGGCCCCGCTTGCTCGGCACGACGGCGATGGCGAGCTCGGGCGTCCGCTCGTCCACGTAGCCGTAACCCGGCTCGGCGGCCGGGAACAGGCGGTACCACGCCGCGCCCACCGGGAAGCCCTCCTCGAGCGCGATCACCGCCGTGTCGCCCGGGCGGCCCCACGCGCGGACGTACCGCATGGCCGTCGAGCCGGGGTCGCGCTCACGCCAGTAGTAGGCGTGGTGCAGCATGTCGCGGAGGAAGCGCACGTCCTGGTGGCCGCCTCTGCGGACGATCATCGCTCGCCGCCGGCTCCCACGTCCTCGGCGAGCTGGATCCGGTTCCCATCCGGGTCGAACACGTCCACGAGACGGATCTCGCCGCTGAGCTCGAGCACGACGCCGACCTCGACGCCCGCAGACCGCAGGCGCTCGGCCTCGGCCTTCACGTCGGCGACGTCGACGTGCGCGACGCCGCCGTCCTCGACGGGGTCGCCCTGCGTGAGCGCAATCTCCATGGCGCCGCGGCGGAGCTTGAGCCACGTGCCCTCGTCGTCGGCGAACGTCCGCTCGAAACCCAGCACCTCGACGTAGAAGCGCCCGGCCGCGTCGAGGTCTCGCACGCGGTACCAGACGGGCGCGGTCACAACGCCAGGCCGGGAAGCCTCAGGAGCTCCTTGAGCGTCTGCAGGAACTCCGCGCCCTCCGCGCCGTCGATCGCGCGGTGGTCGCAAGTGAGCGTCAGGTGCGCGAGCGGGCGAACGACCAGCTCGCCGTCGTCCACCGTCGGCTGCTCGGAGACCTGGCCGACCGCCAGGATCGCGGCCTGCGGCGGGTTGAGCACGGCGGTGAAGCGGTCGATGCCGAACATGCCGAGGTTGGAGATCGTGAACGTGCCGTCCTCGAGGTCCTCCCGCCGGAGCTTGCCGTCGCGGGCCCGGCCGACGAGGTCGGCGCGCGCGGCCGCGATCTCGCCGATCGTCCGGCGGTCGGCGTCGCGGACCACGGGCACGATGAGGCCGGCCGGGGCGGCCACGGCGATGCCGACGTGCGCGCTCGGGAAGCGCACGATGCGGTCGCCGAGGAAGTGCGCATTGACGGCCGTATGGCGCACGAGCGCACTGGCGACGAGCTTGGTGAGCACGTCGTTCACCGTCGGCTTCGCCTCGCCTTCGCGCAGCCGCTCGACGAGCGCCTCGCGGACTGCGAGGACGTTCGTCATGTCGGCGCTGACCTGCAGCTGGAAGACCGGCGCCTGCCAGGCCTCCGTGAGCCGGCGGGCGATCGTCTTCCTCGTCGACGTCAGTTCGATCTGCTCGGGCTCGCCCGCAGCTGCGAGTGCGGGGACAGGCGCGGCTGCCGGTGCTGGCGCGGCGGCGGCCTTCTCGACGTCCTCGGCGATGATGCGGCCCTCCGGCCCGGTGCCCTGCACCCGAGCGAGATCGAGACCCTTCTCGCGGGCGATGCGGCGCGCGAGCGGCGATGCCTTCACGCGGCCGTCACGCGGCGGCGCGGCGACGGGCTCGGTCGGCGGAGGCTCGGGTGCGGGCGTGGACTCGGTCTCGGCCGCCGGGGCTTCGGCCGCCGCCTGCGGCGCACCGCCGTTCCCGGACTCGGCCGGCGGCTCCCACGTCTCGCCCTCGGTGCCGATCACGGCGATCGTCTTGCCGACTTCGACCTCACCCTCGTCGACGAGGATCTTGAGCAGGACTCCCTCGGCCTCGGCCTCGACCTCCTGCGTGACCTTGTCCGTGTCGAGCTCGTAGAGCGGCTCGCGCTTGGAGACGGCCTCGCCCTCGGACTTCAGCCACTTCACGATCGTCCCGGACTCCATGCCCTGGCCGAGGCGCGGGAGCTTGACCTCGGTCGCCATCAGTGGCCCGTCCGATGACGGTTTCGCGCCTCTGCCGTGCGAGATGCAAGCGTGGCTAGGACGCAGGGAGCGCCCATATGTGGACATATGGGCGCGACTGAGGACGACGCCACGCGCTGCAGATCGCGCGGCAGAGGCGCACTAACTGTCGTCGGACGGGCCACTATCTACGGGCGACTGTGCGCTTGATCGCTTCGAGCACGTCGGCTGCGTGCGGCACGCACCACTCCTCGAGCTTGGGCGCGAACGGCAGCGGCGTGAATCTCGCCCCGACACGCTCGATCGGCGCGTCCAGGTAGTCGAAGGCGCCATGCTGGATCACCGCCGCGAGCTCGGCGCCAAAGCCGCCCCGCGTGATCGCCTCGTGGGCCGTCACACACCGTGTTGTCTTGCGCACCGAGCCCACGATCGTCTCCTCGTCGAGCGGCTGCAGCGTCCGTGGGTCGATCACCTCCACGGAGACGCCGTCCTGCTCGGCCTGCTCGGCGGCCTTGAGCGACTCGTGGACGAGCCGTCCGATCGCCACGACGGTGACGTCGGTCCCCTCGCGCACGACCCGCGCCTGCCCGAGCGGAATCCGGTCCATCTCCTCGGGCACCTGACCCTTGAGCGGGTAGAGCAGGCGGTGCTCGAAGAAGACGACGGGGTTCTCGTCGTAGATCGACGACAGCAGCAGCCCGCCGACGTCCTCCGCCGTGGCCGCGTACACGACCTTCAGCCCCGGGACGTGCACGAACCAGGCCTCGAGCTGCTGGGCGTGCTGCGCGCCGGGCGACCAGCCCGCACCGCCCTGCGTGCGAATCGTGAGCGGCACCTTCAGCTGTCCGCCGCTCATCGTCCGGTGCTTGGCCGCCTGGTTGACGAGCTGCTCCATCGAGAGCGTCAGGAAGTCCTCGTACATGATCTCGACGACCGGGTGCATGCCCTGCATGGCCGCGCCGATGCCGGCGCCGACGATCGCCATCTCTGAGATCGGGGTGTTGCGCACGCGCTCCGGGCCGAACTCGGCGAGCATGCCCTGCGTGACGCCCATCGATCCGCCCATCTCGGCGATGTCCTCGCCCATCACGAACACCGAGTCGTCCGAGCGCATCGCCTGTGAGAGCGCGCCGCGCACCGCCTCGCGATAGGTCAGCTCAGGCATACACCCACGGGAGCGCATCCTCGGGGTCGGGGTCGGTGCCCGCCTTCGCGAACTCGACCGACCCTTCGACGAGCTCCTCGATCTCACGTTCCAGCTCGGCGACCTCGTCGTCGGAGAGACCGAGGCGGTCGCGCAGCTTGTCGAGCGGATCCTGCGTCTCGCGCAGCTCCTCCAGCTCCTGCTTGTCCCGGTAGACCTGCGGATCGCCGACGTAGTGGCCGACGAGCCGGTACGTGCGCACGTGCAGCAGCACGGGGCCCTCGCCGGAGACCGCGTGCTCGCGCGCCTCGACGGTTGCGTTGTAGACGGCTTCGACGTCCTGCCCGTCGACCTCGAGCCGCTTCATGCCGAACGCCTCCGCGCGGCGGCCGAGCTCCTCGACCGGCAGCGGCAGGTGCTGGGTCGCCGGCGTCGACTCGGCCCAGCCGTTGTTCTCGAGGACGAACAGCGCAGGCACCTTCCAGAGCTGCGCGAGGTTCAGCGACTCGTGGAACGTGCCGGTGTTCGTGGCACCGTCGCCGAAGAACGCGACCGCGACCCTCGGCTCCTCCTTGAACTTGAACGCGAGCGCCGCGCCGGTGACGGCCGGTAGACCGCCGCCGACGACCGCGTTCGCACCGAGGTTGCCGCGCGCGATGTCGTACAGGTGCATCGAGCCCCCGAAGCCGCCCGAGCAGCCCTCGCGCTTCCCGTAGAGCTCGGCCATGACCTCGTTGATCGGAGTGCCCTTGGCGATCGTGTGGCCGTGTGCGCGGTGCGTCGACGCGATCACGTCGTCGGGCTCGAGCGCCGCGCAGACGCCTGTGGCGACGGCCTCCTGGCCGATCGCGACGTGCAGGAAGCCGGGCAGCTCGCCGGCCCGGAACCGCTCCTCCACCTTCTCCTCGAACCGCCGGATTAGCAGCATCTCGCGGTAGCACTCGCGGAGGCGATCGTCCGAGAGCTGGGCCTCGGCGGCCCGTGTGCCGTTCTCGACCCTGGCCATGGAAGGAGCATTTAACCTAGCCGCCGTGAAGCTCGTCGACCAGTGGCGCAGAATCGAGGGCGAGCTGCCTGGTGGGTGGACCGATGCGCGGCTGGACGTGGTCGTCGAGACGCCGAGCGATCGCCCCCGGGCCGCGTCGCTTCTGGGGCCGGCGAACCCGGGTCGCGTGGGCGACGCGCTGCGCGTACACGTCCGCCGCGGTGGCGGCGCGTCGGTCGTGGGGTCCGAGGCGCTGCGCCGCCTGTTTGGCTCGCTCGACGAGGCGCGCGTTTGGTCCGAGCTGCGGCTCGTCGACACGGCGGCGGCCACCGAGGTCGAGCAGCCGGCCGACCACGCGCTCGCCGACCGCTGGGCCGCCGGGGTGGCCACCCTGCCGCCGGACTGGAGCGACGTGTACGGCGAGCTGCGCCTGCGGTCCAGCGACTACGTGGCACGCGCGGCCCTACTCTGCGCCCCGCTGAACCCGACGAGCGCCGGACGCCTCGCACTTCGCTTCCGCTCGGCTCGACGCGCCGGGTACGGCGCCTCCGCGGCGATGGTCACCCGCTGCCTCGAGAGGCTTGACGCCGAGGAGATCCGCGGCGAGATCGAGATCCTGCGCGTGCTTTCCGAGACCCGCCACGTCGCCACGCAGGGGCCCGTCTGGCGCGTCGGCGGCCGGTCCGTCTGACGGGCGTGAGATCCGGGCAGGCCGGGAAGAGCGCAGCCATGGCCGATCCCGTGTCCTGGCTGATGGTCGAGAAAGGCTGGCAGATCGTCGGCGCCAATGGCGACAAGCTCGGGACCGTCGACGAGGTGCTCGGAGACTCGGACGCGGACATCTTCAACGGTCTGTCCGTCTCCTCCGGGCTGCTCGGCAAGGTGCGGTACCTGCCCGCCGAGCGCGTGCGGGAGATCGTCGAGGGCCGCGTCGTGGTCGATCTCGACCAGGACGGCTTCGAACGCCTCGGCGCGCACGAAGAGACGCCTCCGAGCGAGCGCGTCCGCGCAGACACGACGGATCTGTAGCGGGCGGCCAGGTTTGGCGGCGGTCACTCGCGGCCACATCTTCGGCGTGCTTCGGAAGTTGCTCTGGACGGGTCTGTACGCGGCGTTCGCCGCGGCGGCGACGATGGTCGCCCGACGCGCGGCGTCCGGTGTGTGGAAGGTGGCGACCGGCGAGAAGCCGCCGGTGAAGCGATGACCGCCGGCGACAAGGCGATCGAGAAGAGCGCGCAGAAGCTCGACGCGCTCGCCGACCGCACGGCGGCGGACGGCGGTCTGAAGGGAAAGATCGCCGACGAGCTCGCGGACGACGCCGCATTCCTGCGCAAGCTCAAGCCGTCGCTCATGGTCGCGCGGGCGCGCGGAGAGTTGCCGGTCGATGACGAGCCCGGCGCGGCCACGAGGCACAGCCCGTCCGGACCACAGCTCGGCCCGCGCTCCTCGGGGGGGAGGAGCGGCGGGCCGAACCCATTCGTCGTCGTCGGTGCGATGGCGGCGACCGGCGTTCTCCTAGCCAAGCTCGTCGACTGGAGAGGCCATGCCCACCCTCGGCGCTGAGAACGCGCGGTCCGGAGTGGGCGGCGCGGCGAAGGAGGTCGCGGAGCGCGCGAGCGCCCTGGCCCGGCTGGAGCTCGAGCTCGCCGGGCTCGAGATGAAGCGCAAAGCAGGCGCGCTGGGCGCGGGTCTCGGCTTGGCCGTCGGCGCAGCGCTCGTCGCGCTGTACGCAATCGGCTTCCTGCTGGCGACGGTCGCGGCCGCCCTCGCGACCTTCCTCTCGGTCTGGCTCGCGCTCCTGATCGTCGGCCTCGTGCTGCTCGCCGTGACGGCCGGGCTGGCTGCGTTCGCGCGCTCGCGCATCCGCGCGGGTTCTCCGCCGGTGCCCGAGCAGGCGATCGCGGAGGCCAGGCGTACGACCGAGGCGATCAAGGGCTGATGGCGACACCCACGACGACGAACGGGCGGACGCCCGAGGTCGTGCGGCGCGAGATCGACAGCGAGCGCGAGCGCCTCGCGGCCGCGATGGACCAGCTCCGCGAGGGGTTGGGCGAGGCGACCGACGTCGGCGGCAAGCTGCGCAGCAACCTGCCGGTCGCGGCGGCCGGGGCCCTCGGAGCAGGTTTCTTCTTCGCCGGCGGGATCGGCGCGACGATGCGCCTGCTGGCGCGTCGCGGACGCGAGCGGCGATGACGTCCCGTACGGAGGAGGCCCCGGTGGGCCGCCTCCCGTCGTCGCCGGCGCGGCTGTCGTTCGGCGAATGGCGCGCGGCGTTCGCCGGCGCGTTCAATGAGTTCCGTGCCGACGACTGCACCGGTCTCGCGCAGCAGATCGCGTACAGCTCGCTGCTCGCGTTCTTTCCTGCCGTCTTCTTCGTCGTCGGGCTGCTCGGGATGATCGACGCCTACGACACGGTGCGAGAGTTCCTCGCGCCGATCGCTCCGAGCGAGGTGCTGGACACGATCGACACGCTGCAGCGCGACTCGACCGGCGCGACCGCCTCGATCGCCTTCGTGCTCGGCGCCGTGGGGGCGATCTGGGCCGCAAGCGGCGCCATGAACGCCGTGATCAAGGCCGTGAACCGCGCGTACGAGCTGGTCGAGACCCGGCCGTTCTGGCGGTTGCGGATGACAGCGGTCGTCCTCGTGGCGCTGACCGCCCTCGTCACCGCGGGCGTGCTGCTCCTCGTGGTCTTCGGCGGCCCGCTCGGCACCGCGATCGCGGACTACGCCGGCCTCGGCGGCGCCTTCGAGCTCGTCTGGGCGATCGTCCGCTGGCCGCTCGCATTCGTCGCGATCCTGCTGTTCTTCGCGCTCGTGTACTACCTCGCGCCCAACCGGACACAGCGGGACTGGCGCTGGATCACGCCGGGGTCGCTCGTCGGCGGCGTCAGCTGGCTCGCGCTGTCCGGGCTGTTCGCGCTCTACACGTCGCTCTCGGACTCGTACTCGAAGACCTACGGCGCGCTCGCGAGCGGCATCGTGCTGCTGCTCTGGCTGAACTTCTCCGCGTTCGCGCTGCTCTTCGGAGCGGAGCTCAACTCGGAGCTCGACCGCCAGGCCGAGATCCGCGCCGCCGGCGGGCCGAACGCGGGCCTGACGAAGCCGAGCCGGCGGCCCGCGCCGGGGTCCTGAACCGCCGAATCGGAATCCGCGGCTAGCCGACCTTGGCCGATCCGCGCATCTGGGCTGCGTGCGGGTCGCAGAGCCAGCGCAGCGTGCCCTTCTTCAGCGTCACCGTCCACGCCTTGGCCGGCGTGCCGCGGTACGCGACGCCGGTCTTCCGGTTCACGCCGGCACCCACGAGGTGGAAGTTGTGGAAGGTCGCCCGGTCGCGCACCGTGATCGCATAGCGTCCGGCCTTCAGGCTGCTGACGGCACGCCCGCCTGCCGTGCGGAGCGAGATCGTGAACCCCGGGCCGACGGTGCCGGTCAGCTTCGTCGCCGGCTTGGCGGGCGCCGGTGCGGGCGGCGCCGGCGGGTTGCCGGACGTGAACGTGCCGCGCATGGTGCTCGCGTGCGGGTCGCAGACGTACGTGTAGAGGGCGTCGGTCAAGGTCACCGTCCACGTCTCGGTGCCCATGCCCTCGACGTCCGTAGACCGGTCGACTCCGGGGCCGCTCAGATGGAAGTTGTGCTCGGTGGCGGTGTCGCTGACGACGATGTCGTACGTGCCCGGGTCGACCTTCGTCACACGGTTGCCCTCGGCGTCGCGAACGATGATCACCGCGTTCTGGGTCACGCTCGCGAACAGCGTCGCGTTGCCCCCGGCGTGGCCCCCCGGTGCGAGGAGCGCGGTGGCGATTCCAGCCGCGGCGAGAACGGCGAGGGCGGCGACGGCACGACGCATTGTTGGTCTGTACGCGAGCGCCAACGGACCGGATTGGACGTCTCGTCAGGACGGCGTAGACTCGCCGCAATGGCGCTCGGGAAGAACGCGAAGATCGAGCACATCAAGGCTGTGCCGCTGTTCGGCCGCTGCTCGAAGAAGGAGCTCGCGGAGGTCGCGAAGCTCGCGGACGAGATCGATTTCGGCCCCGGGAAGCAGCTGACGAGGGAGGGCTCGACCGGCCGCGAGTTCTTCGTCCTGCTCGCCGGCGAGGCCGACGTGCGGCGGGACGGCCGCAAGATGCGAACACTCGGCCCGGGTGACTTCTTCGGCGAGATCGCGCTGATCGCGAAGACGCCGCGGACGGCGACGGTCACGAGCACGACCGACGTCGAGCTGCTCGTGATCACGGCGCAGTCGTTCCGCACCCTGCTGGACCACCAGCCCGCGATCGCCTCGAAGGTGCTCGCCGCTCTCGCCGAGCGCCTGGCGCCGCAGGCCTTCTAGGAGGGTTTGGCGGAACGTCGCTCGTCGGCGGGGTGCGCTGGATGCGGCGAGGCAAGGACGCAGGGAGCGTCCATATGAAGACATATGGACGCGACTGAGGACGCCGCATCGCCGCATCCAGCGCGGCCCGACGGCACAGCTCGATGTTTTCGCTAAACCCTCCGATCAGGCGCGAAGCTCCGCGCCGAATCGCTCCGCGAGCGCATCGACGATACGTACCCGAAGCCCAGCCGCGTCGTCGTCGGAGAGCGTCCGCTCCCGTGACTGGAAGACCAGGTGGATCGCCACCGACTTCCGGTCGGTGCCGATCTGCTCGCCGCGGTAGACGTCGAACACGCGCGCCTCCCTGAGCTCCGAGCCCGCGGCCTCGCGGGCGGCGTCGACGAGCGCGGCAGCCTCGACCTCCTCGCCGACCACGACGGCGATGTCCTGCCGGAGCGCGGGATAGGTGAGGAGCTCCTCGTACTCGATCCGCTCCTCGACCTCCGCGAACAGGGTGTCGAGATCGAGCTCGAACACCCCCCACGCGCCCTCGAGCAGCGTCGGGTGGAGCTCGGCAACGACACCTGCCTCCGTGCGCGCGGCCCGACCGGGGTGCGCGAAGGGGGGCGGGTCGGCGTCGCGCTCGACCTTCAGCTCGAGGTGGAGCGCGCCGAACAGGGTCTCCAGCACGCCCTTGGCAGCCGGGAACCCCCCGCTCACGATGCACCCCACCTTCCAGTGCTCGTCGGGCAGCTGCTCGCCGCTCGGCCAGTACACGCGCGCGATCTCCCAGAGCGCGACGCGTTCGGCGCCCGCGTCCAGGCTCGCCTGCACGGCCTCGACGAGCCCCGTGACCAGGGTCGTGCGGAGGAGCGCCTGGTCGGCGCTCATCGGATCGGGCAGCCGGATCGCGTCGGCGGCCAGGTCGCTCGCGCGAAGACTCCAGGTGTACGCCTCGGAGCAGCCCGCACCGACGAGGACGTCCTCCACGACGCGTCGCAGGCGCTGCTCCTTCGTCAGGCGCCCCCGCACGTGCCGACGCAGCGGCAGTGTGTGCGGAACGCGGTCGAGCACGGCGCGGGCGACCTCCTCGACGACGTCGATCTCCCGACGCACGTCGCGGGCCCGCCAGGTCGGCACGGTCACGTTCCAGTCGTCGTCGACCTCGAAGCCGAAGCCCTCGAGGATTGCCCGCTGCTCGTCGGGCGGCACCTCGAGCCCGACGATCGCGTCCGTCCGCTCCGGGCGCAGCCGGACGACCGGGCGCTCCGGCCGCGCGACGTTCTGGTCGGTGGCGCCGGTCATGCGGCCGCCGGTGAGGTCGACGATCAGCCGGCTCGCCAGCACCGCGGCGCGCTCGGCCAGCGTGGGATCGACGCCTTTCTCCCAGCGGTTGGACGCCTCGGAGCGGAGGCCGAGCCGCTCGGACGTGTGCTGGACGGTCAACGGCTCGAAGTTCGCGGCCTCGAGCAGCACGGAGGTCGTCTGCTCGCCGACCTCGCTGTCCAGCCCGCCCATGACGCCGGCGATCGCGACCGCGCGCTCGGCGTCGGCGATCATCAGGTCGGCGGCGACCATGCGCCGCAGCTGCCCGTCGAGCGTGCGCAGCTCCTCCCCCTCCTCGGCCCGGCGCACGATGATGCGTCCCTCCGCGAGCCGCTCCTGGTCGAACGCGTGCAGCGGGCTGCCGAACGCATGCATGACGTAGTTCGTGATGTCGACGACGTTCGAGATCGCGCGCATTCCGGCGGTGTGCAGGCGCGCCCGCAGCCACGGCGGCGACGCCTCGACCGTGCAGTCGCGGAAGACGCGGCCGATGTACCGCGGGCAGCCCGCGGGGTCCTCGATCTTGACGTCCACCCACTCGGGGTGCGTGATCGCGGGATCGTCGCCCGGCATCGGCCGCAGCTCGCCGTCGAAGAGCGCCGCCACCTCGCGGGCGATCCCGTACACCGACAGAAGGTCGCCGCGGTTCATCGTCGGCGTGACCTCGAGCACCTGCTCCGCGATCGGGAGCACGTCCGCGAGCGGCGTGCCGGGCTCTGGGCCGTCGGCGAGCACGATGATCCCGGTGTGGTCGTCGCCGAGCTGCAGCTCGCGCTCGGACAGGATCATCCCGCGTGAGAGCTCGCCGCGGAGCTCCGCTTCGCCGAGCGGCTCCTCCGCGTCCGGGAGCAATGCGCCCGGGAGCGCGACCGCCACGGTCGCCCCCTCCCCGAAGTTCCAGGCGCCGCAGACGATCTGGCGCGGCTCGCCCTCGCCGACGTCGACGCGGCACAGCTGGAGCCGGTCGGCGTTCGGATGTTTCCCCGCCTCGACGACCTTGCCGACGAGGAAGTGGCCGAGGTTGCCGTCCGCGTCGGCCACACCGAGCTCGATGACGCGATCGACCTCGAGCGCCGAGATGGCGAGCCGGCGCGCGAGCGCCTCCGCCGGCGCCTCGAAGGCGACGTACTCGCGCAGCCAGCTGAGCGGCACCTTCATCTCAGAACTGGGTCGTGAGCCGCGGGTCGTTCCGCCACAGGTAGCGAAGGTCTGGAATGCCGTGCCGCAGTACCGCGATGCGCTCGAGGCCCCAGCCGAACGCGAAGCCGCTCCAGCGCTCCGGGTCGTAGCCGACGAACTCGAACAGCGCCGGGTCGACCACGCCCGCGCCGCCCACCTCGATCCAGCCCGAATGGCGGCAGACGGGACACCCGCCGCCGTCGCAGACGTGGCACGACACGTACGCCTCGATGGACGGCTCCGTGAACGGGAAGAAGTGCGTGCGGAACTCCGTGCGCCGCTCCTCGCCGAACAGCGCCCTGAGCAGATAGTCGAGCGTCCCCTCGAGGTCGGCGAGCGTGATGCCCTCGTCGACACATAGGCCCTCGACCTGGTGGAACGTCGGCGTGTGCGTCGCGTCCGGCGTGTCACGGCGGTAGACCCGCCCGAGGGTGACGATGTAGATCGGCGGCTCCTGCGCCTCCATCGTGCGGATCTGGCTCGGCGAGGTCTCCGTCCGCAGGACGGTCTCGTCGTCGAGGAAGAGTGTCTGCAGCGCCGAGCGCGAGGGATGGCCCGGCGGGAAGTTGAGCGCGTCGAAGTTGTAGCGGGTGGTCTCGACCTCGCGGCCGTCGACGACCTGGTAGCCGAGCCCGAGGAAGACGTCCTCCACCTCGCGGCGGATCTGCGTGATCAGATGCAGGTGACCGCGCGGCGGTGCGTCGCCGGGCAGCGTCACGTCGAGGACATCCTCGCGAAGCCGCCGGTCGAGCTCCTCGGTCTCGAGCGCCTGCCGCCGCTCGCCGATCGCCGACTCCAGACGCTGGCGCAGCGCGTTCAGGGCCATGCCGGTGTCCCGGTCGCGGACGGCCCGCAGGGCCTGGGGCAGCTCGGCCTTCCGCCCCAGGTAGCGGATGCGGAGCTCCTCGACCTCCTCGGCCGTCTGCGCGGCGCCGAGCGCGCTCGTAGCCTCGGTTTCCAGGGCTTCGGCGTCCATGGCGGGCGACGATAGCATCGGCTCCGTGACCGCTTACGCGCCCTTCGCCGAGCGCTACGAGGCCTGGGCTGCCTCGATGACGGAGGACGTGCCCTTCTACGTCGAGCTGGCGCGCGAGGCCGACGGCCCGATCGTCGAGCTGGCGGTGGGCACCGGCCGGGTCGCGGTCCCGATCGCCCGCGAGACCGGCAAGCGGGTCGTCGGCATCGACCTCGAGCCGGCGATGCTCGAGCACGCGCGGGCCAATGCGGATGCAGCAGGCGTGGAGCTCGACCTGCGCCTCGGCGACATGCGCGAGCTCGAGCTCGACGAGCCCGCAGCGCTCGTGATCTGCCCGTTTCGCTCCCTGCTGCATCTGCCGACGTGGGCCGACCGACGACGGACCTTCGAGCGCGTGGCCGCGTCGCTGCGCCCGGGCGGACGCTTCGCGTTCAACGCGTTCTGTTTCGACTACAGCATCGCCGCCACGAACGAGGGCCGGTCGCCGGAGGGCGACCCCGTGCCCCACACGATCCACCATGCCCCCTCGGAAAGCCGCATCGACATCGCACTCGAGTCCGGCGGCTCGATCTCGCTGTGGTGGGCCACGCGGAACGAGTGGCTGGGGCTGATCGACGTCGCGGGCCTCGAGGTCGAGGCGCTCTACGGCTGGTTCGACCGCCGCCCGTTCGACGACGACGCGCGTGAGTTCGTGTTCGTCACCCGCAAGCCACGGTGAGCTCGGGGGGACCCTCGCCGGCTTCGCCGTCACCGTACGACCCGATTGCCGGGATCTACGACCCGTGGAGCAGGTCGGTCACCGAGGACGTCGAGTTCTACGTCGAGGAGGCGCGGAAGTCGGGCGGGCCCGTCGTCGAGCTCGCGGTCGGGACGGGCCGGATCGCCGTCCCGATCGCCGAGGCGCGCGTCGCGGTGGTCGGCGTCGACCGGTCGGAAGGCATGCTCGCCGTCGCGCGGGCGTTCGCCGCTGAGCGCGGAGTCGAGGCCTTCGTGGACTTCCGGCTCGGCGACATGCGCGCCCCGCCCGTGCGGGGCCTGACGCCGCTCGTGATCGTCCCGTTCCGCTCGCTGCTGCACATGGAGACAGAGGACGATCGCCTCGCCGCGTTCGCCGCCATCAGACGCCTGCTGTTGCCCGGCGGGCGGCTCGTCTTCGACGTCTTCGCGCCGGGCCCCGATGACATCGAGGCGACCCACGGCCGCTGGATCGAGCGGGAGCCGGGGATCTTCGAGCGCGCGGACTGGGACGAGAGCGCGCGGACGCTCACGTTGTCCGTCCGCGGTGGCGAGGCGGCGTCGACGATGACGCTCGCGTGGCTCTCGCCACCCGAATGGCAGACCTTGCTGGAGCGCGCCGGCTTCGTGGTGGAGGCGCTCTACGGCTGGTTCGACCGGCGACCGTACGAGGGCGGCGAGGACTCGGTCTGGATTGCACGCCGGGCCGACGGAGCGGCGTAGTAGGGTCGGCTCGTGCTCTGGCTCTGGATCCTGATCGCGGTCGTCGTCGTCCTGGGCCTCGTGCTCGTGACGCTCTACAACCGGCTCGTCCGTCTGCGCAACCGGGTCGACAACGCGTGGGCGCAGGTCGACGTCCAGCTGCGGCGCCGGTACGACCTGATCCCGAACCTTGTCGAGACGGTCAAGGGCTATGCAGCCCACGAGCGGGGGACGTTCGAGGAAGTGACCCGGGCGCGGACACGCGCGCAGGAGGCGGGCACCGTCGAGCAGCAGGCCGAGGCGGAGAACGTGCTGACGGCGGCGATCGGCCGGCTGTTCGCGGTCGCCGAGGCCTATCCCGAGCTGCGCGCGAGCGAGAACTTCCAGCGCCTGCAGGAGGACCTGACCGAGACGGAGACCCGGATCGCCGTCTCCCGGCAGGTCTACAACGACACCGTCCTCACGTACAACAACGCCATCCAGACGATTCCCGCCAACATCCTCGCGGGCACCATGGGCTTCGCCGCGAAGCCGTTCTTCGAGGTCGAGGAGCCCGTACGCGAGGCGCCCGCCGTCCGCTTCTAGCGGCGGCGGCCGCGACGGCCGCCGCGCTCGCCGTCGCGGCGCCGGCAGGCGCCAAGTCGTTCACGCTCCCGGCGGCGGACGTCCGGGCGACGCTCGAGCAGGACGGCAGCGTCCTGGTCGAGGAGCAGATCACATTCGACTTCTCAGGTCCGTTCAGCGGCGGCTACCGCGACGTCGCGCTCCGAAGCGGTGAGGCCGCGTCGGACGCGCTCGTGCTGGAGAACGGGCAACCGTATGCGCCGGGCGCCTGCACGGAGCTCGGCTGCAGCGGCGCGCCGGGGACGTTCGGCTCGGCCCCGATCGACGGGCACCTGCGGATCGTGTGGCACTACAGCGCCGCCGACGAGCGCCGGACCTTCACCGTCCGCTACCGGCTGCGCGGCGTCTCGGTCGCCTACGACGACGTCGTGGACGTCAACCTCAAGGTGTGGGGCGACGAGTGGGACGTGCGCCTCGGCCAGCTGACAGCGACGCTCGACGCTCCGGCCGACATCGAACGGGCCTGGGGGCACCCGGTGTGGGTGCGCGGCGACGTCGAGCTCGCCGGCCGCCGCGCCGTGCTGCGGGCGCTCGACGTCCCGGCCGGCCAGTTCGTCGAGCTGCGCGCGCTCGTCCCGCGCTCGGCGCTCACGTCGACGGCGGGCGCCCAGGTGCGCGAGGGGCCCGGCCTCGCGCAGATCGTCGCCGAGGAGGCCGACGACGCGCAGGACTACGACCGCGATCGCGAGCGGATCGACGACGCCGTCGCGAACCCGGGCCGCACGCTCGGCCTGCTCGCGCTGCTCGCGTTCGCGCCCGGGCTCGGGCTCGTGGGCGGCGTCTGGTGGCTCTTCGGGCGCGACCGCAAGACGGCGTACGACCGCGAGTACGAGCAGGAGCCGCCGGACGAGACGGAGCCGGCGCTCGTGCCGCGCCTGCTCGCCGAGGGCGGCAGTGCCGGCTCGTTCGAGTTCACGGCGACCGTGTTCGACCTCGTCCGCCGCGGACGGTTCCGGGCGGAGCAGGTGACGACGGAGCGCTCGACCTGGGGCGGACTGCGCACGGAGGACGTCGCCGACCTGAAGCTCGCCGAGGGCGACACGTCGGTGCCGCTCACGCCGTTCGAGGACGCGGTCGCGGACGTCGTCTCGTCGGTCATCACCGCGGGCGAGGACCGGCTCTCGCGGTTCCGGGACGAGATCGAGGAGCACCGCACGGAGAACGCCGAGCGGTTCACTCGCTTCAAGGAGGCCGTTGACACGGCCCTCGACGAACACCGCTGGCTCGTCTCGCCGGGGCTCGTGCCGCTGCTCGCGGCCCTCGTCCTGTTCGCCGGCGCCGGGGTGCTGCTCCTCTGGCTGGCCGTCGACGGCTGGCGTCCGGTCTGGCCGCGCTGGAGCGACGTGGTGCTCGCCGCCCTGGGCGTCTGCTCGATCGCGAACGCCGCCGTCGTGCTCGCAGCCCTCTTCAGCCGGCGGCTGTGGCGACGCCGCGCGCCGGCGGCGGAGGTGCCCGCGCGCCGCTGGGAGGCGTTCCGGCGCTACCTCACCGATTTCCCGCGGCTGCACGAGGCACCGCCGGCGTCGCTCGAGCTGTGGGAGCGCTACCTCGTGTACGGGATCGCCTTCGGGATCGCCGAGCGCGTGCTCCAGGGCGCGCACCTGCACATGCCCGAGGCCCTGCACCAGGCGAGCACGATCTACTGGATCTCGCCGGGCATCGATCTCGGCGCGGGCCCGAGCGCGCTCTCGATCGGCGACCTCTCGGCGGGGTTCGGCTCCGCGCTCGCGCCGCCCTCGTCCGGCTCGGGCGGTCTTGGCGGCGGCTTCTCCGGCGGCGGCGGAGGCGGCGGTGGCGGAGGCGGGCGGCGGCGCCTGGTGACGCGTCCCACGGAGCGACTTGTGCAGTCGCTCGGCGATCGGCCACTCTTGCGTGATCGACGACGAGTCCGACGACATGACCCTCGTGCCTCAGGCACTCTTCGACATCAGGAGGGACGTCCGTCGGATCGCGAACGCCGTCGCAGAGGACGATGAAGAGGAAGAAGAGGACGACTGACGAGCTCCGCGCAGAGCGTGAGCGCTACGACGAGACGACCCGCCTGCTCCAGGAGCGGATCGACCGAGGGTTGGCCCGAATCCGCGCTCAGCGAGCGCGTCGCGCGAGCTCGTAGAGCGCGACCGCGCCCGCAGCCGCGACGTTGAGCGACTCGGACCGCCCGGACAGCTCGATCGTCGCGACCGCGTCCGCCGCGACGTCGTCGGGCAGACCGCCGCGCTCCGAGCCGAGCAGGAACGTGACCGGCGGCGAGAGGTCGACGCCGGCGAGCGGCTCCCCGCCGTGCGCGACGAGGGCGATCCGGCGGCCGGGGGCGTCGTCCCAGGCCAGCAGCGGCACGCGGAAGACCGCGCCGGCAGAGGCCCGCAGCGCCTTCTGCCCGAGCGGATCCGCGCACTCCGGGGAGAGGGCCACGGCCGCCCCGAAGGCGTCGGCCGTGCGAATCAGTGTCCCGACGTTGCCGGGATCGGCCACGCGCCACAACGCCACCGCGACGTCGCGCGACGCTTGCGGCAGATCGGCGGTTCGATAGACGCCGATCGCCCGGGGCGGGTGGGGTAGCGTCGAGACACCGGCGAGCAGCTCTTGCTTCGACGGTCTCGCCTGCGACGAGCAGCTCGACAGCCTCGACGCCTGCCTCTCGCGCCGCGTCGACGAGGTCCTCGCCCTCCGCCGCGAACAGCCCGGACTCCTGGCGGTGCCGCTTCTGCTGCAGCCGCCGCACGAGCTTCAGCGTCGCGTTGTCCCGCGACGTGATCAGAGGCGCCACTCCAGCCACGCACCGTGGTAGTCGGCATGTCCGGCGAACTCCCGGTCGCCTCCCGGCCAGTAGGTGATCCGCAGGCCCCAGGCGCCGTCCGCGCCGCGCGGCCGGCCGGTGGAGACGAACGCGAGCGGCGCGCGGCTCGCCCGCGTCCTCGAGCGTCTGCCGCAGTCGTCCACGCGCCTCGTCCGGCAGGTAGGCGAGCACCGCCGTCTGGAAGACGACCGTCAGCGCCTCCCCTCGACGGCCGGCCAGCACGCGCGGCAGCTCCTCCACGAGGTCGCCCCGCACGAGCTCGGGCGGCTCCTCGCCGGACGGCGCCGATCGCCGCGCGCAGGCGCTCGAGCCGCGCGTCCTGGTCGGCCCACGTGAAGCTCGTCAGCAGGCGGGCGCCGTCGTCGGTCGTCACGTCGATCGGGCTGCGGTCGATGCCGATCCGCCTCTCCACCTCCGGTGCCGGGCCGATGAGGCGTCCCGGCACGGGCGAGCGCTCCTCGCCCTCGAGCACGAGCTCGGCGTCCTCCGGCCCGATGGCGCCGGCGGCGTAGCGGCAGCGGTAGCGGTCCCAGACGAGGTTCAGCCCGGCGCTCGGGCCGAGCTCGACGAGCTCGAGCGCTCTCGCGCCTGTTCGCTCCGCGATGCGCAGGAAGAGCGGCGCGAGCACCCACGAGCGCTGCACCTCGTTCGTCTGGACGGCCTGCTCCGCGACGAACCTGCGCAGGAACGCGCCCTCCGACCGCAGCGCACCCGGGACGTCGTCCCAGCCGGCGCGGCCGTCGAGCACCAGGTAGTGGAGGC
Source organism: uncultured Gaiellaceae bacterium (assembly GCA_963733065.1). Classification (GTDB taxonomy): domain Bacteria; phylum Actinomycetota; class Thermoleophilia; order Gaiellales; family Gaiellaceae; genus CAVTBT01. Next base: position 407,859 of record CAVTBT010000001.1, on the reverse strand, counting down.
CGCCGAGGAGCCGCAGCGGCACGTCCCACGACCAGCCGTCGACGAGGTCGCCGACGAGCGGCTCGCCGGCGAGCCGCCGGCAGAGATCGGCGTAGAGCGGCGAGCGCCCGTCGCAGTGACGGGCCTGCTCGAGGAAGACGCCGGCCTGTGGCGTCAGGCGGCCTTGCCGTCCGGGAGCGCGGCCTTGGCCTGCTCCGCCACGACGGCGAACGCCGCTGGATCGTTCACGGCCAGGTCGGCCAGCGACTTGCGGTCGAGCTCGATGCCCGCCGCGTGCAGCCCTGCGATGAAGCGGTTGTAGGAGAGGCCGTTTGCGCGGGCCGCCGCGTTGATGCGGACGATCCACAGCGAGCGGAACGTGCGCTTCTTGTTCTTGCGGTCGCGGTAGGCGTAGACCAGCGAGTGGTCGACCTGCTCCTTGGCGTAGCGGTAGCTCGACTTCTTGAGCCCCCAGTAGCCCTTCGCCTGCTCGAGGACCTTGCGGCGCTTCTTGCGCGCGTGGACGGATCGCTTGACGCGCGGCATTCAGCCCCTCCCTAGCAGCTTCTTTACGGTCTTCCGGTCGCTAGACGCGACCAGCATGCCCTGCCGGGCGCGCTTCCGCTTCCCCGGGCGGCTCTTGATCAGGTGGCCCGGGGGCGATGTCCGGTGGCGCCGGCGGCGCAGGATCTTCCCGCCCGCCGTGAGCTTGAACCGCTTCTTCGCCCCGCTCGATGTCTTCACCTTCGGCATCTCTCTTGACTCCTGCGTTCTTCGTCGGGCCGAGCAGCATCACCATGTTCCGACCGTCCTGGAGGGGGGCGGACTCGATGACGCCGAGCTCCTTCACATCGTCTGCGAGACGGAGCAGGAGGTCCCGACCGCGCTCCGGATGCTGCTGTTCGCGTCCCCGGAACATGATCGTGACCTTGACCTTCGCGCGCTGGTTGAGGAAGCGCACGACATGGCCCTTCTTCGTCTCGTAGTCGTGAATGCCGATCTTCGGCCTGAGCTTGATCTCCTTGACGTGGATCTGCTGCTGGTGCCGGCGGGCGAGCTTGGCCTTCTGCTCCTGCTCGTACTTGTACTTCCCGTAGTCCATGACCCGCGCCACCGGGGGGTCGGCGTTCGGCGCGACCTCGACCAGGTCGAGCCCCTTGCCGTACGCGTACTCCCGGGCTTCGTCGGTCGACTTGACGCCGACCTGTGCCCCGTTCTCGTCCACCAGGCGCACGCGTGGGACGCGGATGTGCTCGTTGATCCTGTCCTGCGGTTGCGGGCGGGTGCGGTCCTCGGGGCGGCGCCGCGGTCTCAAAGGCCTCTCACCAAGCTAGCCGGTTCCTCCTTCGTGAATGACAAAAGCCGCTGCATGCAGCGGCCCGTACCTCGCTCCGATTCGCTCGGTTGAACCTCCACGGAGCGCGCGGCTCGGGAGGTGAGGGGCGGGTCCGCTCCTGCTTGGCAGGCTCACAGGGTAGCAGCCTGGCGCCTGAACTCCTCGAGGAGCTCGTCCAGGCGCTTCGTGGACTGATCCCCCCCGCGCTCGCGCACGGCGAGCGCGTCGTCGGACTCCCGGTCACCGTAGACGACGACGTACGGCACCTTCACGAGCTCGGCGTCGCGGATGCGCTTGCCGACCGTCTCGTCGCGGTCGTCGACGTCCACGCGGAAGCCCGCGGCCGCGACGCGGTCGTGCAGTCCGCGCACGGCGTCCCGATGCCCTTCGCCGACCGGGATCAGCCGGAGCTGCACCGGCGCGAGCCAGAACGGGAACGCCCCCGCGTAGTGCTCGATGAGGATGCCGATGAAGCGCTCGAACGAGCCGAAGTACGCGCGGTGGATGACGAAGACGGGGTGCTCGTGGTTGTCGGCGCCCATGTAGGTCAGCCCGAACCGGGCCGGCATCTGCGCGTCGAGCTGGATCGTGCCGAGCTGCCAGGAGCGACCGAGGACGTCCGTCATGTGCAGGTCGATCTTCGGCCCGTAGAACGATCCCTCCCCCTCGCCGACGAAGTAGTCGATCTCGTTGCGCTCGAGCGCCCGCACGAGCTCCCCTTCGGTGAAGTCCCACTCGTCGTCCGTCCCGAGCTTGTCGTCCGGCCGCGTCGATAGCTCGGCCCGCGGCGCCAGCCCGAACAGCCCGTAGACGTACCGGAGGTACTCGAGCGTCCCGTCCAGCTCGGAATCGATCTGCTCGCGGGTGCAGAAGATGTGCGCGTCGTCCTGCGTGACGTAGCGCACCCGGGTCAGCCCGTGCAGGGCGCCGGCAAGCTCGTTGCGGTGGAGCGGGGCAGCCTCCGCGTACCGCAACGGCAGGTCGCGATAGCTGCGCAGCGCGCTGCCGAAGAGCACCATGTGCCCGGGGCAGTTCATCGGCTTGATTGCCATGAGCTGCGTGTCGTCGAGCGGGATCAGGAACATGTTGTCGCGGAACTTCTCCCAGTGGCCCGACGTCACCCACATCGCCTGCTCGTAGATGAGCGGGGTCTTCACCTCGACGTACCCGCGGCGCGCGTTCTCGCGGCGGCGCAGATCCTCGAGGGTGTTGTAGATCGTCATCCCCTTCGGGTGCCAGAACGGTGACCCGGGGGAGCGCTCGTCGAAGTGGAACAGGTCGAGCTGCATGCCGAGCCGCCGGTGGTCGCGGGCTCTGGCCTCCTCGAGCCGCGCCAGGTAGGCGTCGAGATCGGCCTGGCTGAAGAAGGCGGTGCCGTAGATGCGCGTCAGCTGGGTGTTCCCCTCGTCGCCGCGCCAGTAGGCGCCGGCGAGCGAGGTCAGCTTCAGGGCCTTGATGGGCTCGGCGCTCTGCAGGTGCGGCCCGCGGCACAGATCCGTGAAGTCGCCCTGGGTGTACAGCGAGATCGGCCCGTCGGCGGTGTCGACGAGCTCGACCTTGTAGCGCTCGCCCTCCGCGTCGAAGCGGGCGCGCGCCTCGTCGGCGCTCGACTCCTCCCGCGCCCAGGTCCGACCCTCGGCGATCTCGCGCTTGATCTCCTCCTCGATCCGCTCGAGGTCGGCCTCCGCGATCGGCTCGCGGAACTCGAAGTCGTAGTAGAAGCCGTTCTCGATCGGCGGACCGATCGCGACCTTCACCCCGGGGTAGAGCCGCCGCACGGCTTCGGCGAGCAGGTGCGCGGCGCTGTGGCGGAGCACGGCGAGCGCGTCCGGGTCGGCCGTGTCGCGGGTGGTCAGGATCTGGATCTGCTGGCCGTCGGCGAGCGGCAGCCGCACGTCCTGCACGGCGCCGTTCGAGCGGACGAGCACCGCCTGCTCGGCGAGCTTCGGCCCGATCGCGCGTGCCGCGTCGAGGCCGGTTGCCCCTTCCGGTAGTTCCAGTTCCGAGCGATCGGGTAGGACGACCTTCATGGACGAAGAGGATACTGAGGCCCTCCGCGACGACGATCGCAACTCGACGCGTGAGCCCCGTGAGGACGACCGGAACGAGGAGCTCGACGACTCGCCCGCTCCGAATCCTGACGGCGAGAACACCGAGGACGAGGACACGGCAGCGATCTAAGGAGGAACTGGATGGACAAGACCGTGAAGGACGCAATGAGCTCGAGTCCGCGCACGATCGAGGCCTCGACGCCGCTGCCCGAGGTCGCCAAGCTCATGCGCGACGACAACGTCGGCTCGCTCCCGGTCGTTGAGAACGACCGGCTCGCCGGCATCGTCACGGACCGCGACATCGCGATTCGTGCGGTGGCCGAGGGCAAGCTCGACGCGACTGCCGGCGAGATCGCGTCGCGCGAGATCGTCACCGTCGACCCGCAGCAGCCGCTGTCCGAGGCGGCCCGGCTGATGGCCGAGCATCAGGTGCGGCGGCTGCCGGTCACCGAGGAGGACGGTCGGCTCGTCGGCATGCTCGCGCAGGCCGATGTCGCCAGGCACGGCGGCGAGGACGCCCGCACCGGCCAGATGGTCGAGGACATCTCCCGCTAGGCCGGCCTAGACGGGGGATGCCGTCGCTCAAGCGAACCGCTCCCACCGGCCGATATCCGGTCGGTGGGAGCGATCCGCACGTATCGAGGCACGTTCGGGGCCAGCGAGGCGGAACGCCTGCTCTGGCGCGCCGGCTTCGGCCCGCGACCGGGTGAGCCGGCACGGCTTGCGAAGCTCGGCCTCGACGGCGCCGTCCACTCGCTCACGCGACCGCCCGGCGAGCGGCTGACCGGCCCCCGGCCGCGCGACGACAAGGGCCGCGCACTCGCACCTGCCGACGCCTGGGGTCACGACCAGCTCTGGTGGCTCGACCGCATGGTGCGGACGAACCGGCCGCTCGTCGAGCGCATGACCCTGGTCTGGCACGACTGGTTCGCCACGTCGAACGACGGCGTCGGCTCGCAGGCGCTGATGCTGCGGCAGAACCGGCTGCTGCGCCGCCGGGCGCTCGGCTCGTTCCGCGTGCTGCTGCGCGAGGTCACGGCCGACCCGGCGATGCTGATCTGGCTCTCCGGCACCGACAACACGAAGTGGTCGCCCAACGAGAACTACGCCCGCGAGCTGATGGAGCTGTTCACGCTCGGCGAGGGGAACGGCTACACCGAGCGCGACGTGCGCGAGCAGGCGCGGGCGCTGACCGGCTGGCGGAACGAGTGGCGCCGCGGGGTGGGCGCGACGAACTTCCGCTTCGACCGCTCCCGGCACGACGGCGGCCACAAGGTGATCTTCGGGAAGCGCGGCACGTTCGACTGGAAGGACGCCTGCGCGCTCTGCCTGCGCCACCCCGTGCACGCCCGGTTCTTCGTCGAGAAGCTGTGGAGCTACTTCGTCCCGGTGCCACCCGACACCGCGACGAGGCGGGCGCTCGAGGAGCTCTACGTCGGCTCCGAGCACGAGATTCGGCCCGTGGTGGAGGCGATCCTGCGCCACCCGGCCCTCTACCTCGGCCCGCGCATGGTCAAGCCGCCGGCCGTCTACACCGCGGGACTGCTCCGCGGCCTGCGGCGCGGCATCGACACGACGGCGTGGACGTGGCTCTCCGACATGACCGGGCAGCGGTTGTTCCATCCGCCGAACGTCGCCGGCTGGGAGGACGAGCGCTGGCTCGACACCGCCTCCTACCGCGGCCGCTGGGCCCTGGCCAACCACGCGCTCTCCGCCTACTCGGCGTCCGAGAAGAAGGGCCATACCGTGCCGAACGACGCCGAGGCGATCGTCGCCGGAGCGATCAAGCTGCTCGGCTCGCCCACGGTGCGCCCCGCGACCCGGGCCGCGCTGACGCGCTTCGCCCGCGCCTCGCTCAAGAACGCCACGGGCTGGAAGGCGCGCTCGTACCCGCCGCTCGTCGCGAACGCCGTGCGCCAGCTGCTGGCCGTGTCCCCCGACCTCATGACCTGCTGATGGCCCGCTGCTGCTCCGACTTCACCCGCACCGAGCTTCTACGGCGAGGCATCGCCGAGGCCGGGCGCGGCCTTCCCGCTGTCGAGCCCGGGATGCCGTTGCCGGCCGGCAGCGGTCTCGACCGCAAGCGCTTTCTCTCCCGCGGGCTCGGCCTGGCGCTGGCCGTCTACGGCGGCGCGGCGCTCCGCCCGGAGGCCTGGCTGGAGGGCATCGAGGCAGCCGCCGCAGCGGGACCGAAGCGCGTGCTCGTCTCGATCTTCCTGGACGGCGGCGCCGACTCGCTGTCGATGCTCTTCCCCGCCGACGACCCCCTGTACCGGCGCTACCGCCCGAAGCTCGCGCTCGCCGCCGACGCCGGCGTGCCGTTCGCCGAGGACCCCAGGCTCCGCTGGCACCCCTCGCTCGGCGGGCTCGCCGAGCTCCACGGTGAGGGCAAGGTCACCGTGCTCCCGGGCATCGGCTACACGGACGCCAACCAGTCCCACTTCACGTCGCGCCACTACTGGGAGGTCGGCGCGACGAGCGAGCGGCTGCGGACGGGCTGGCTCGGACGCTACCTCGACCGGGTGGGCTCGCCCGACAACCCGCTGCAGGGCATCTCGCTGGACTACCGCCTGCAGCCGGCGCTCGCGACAGGGCGGATGCCGGTGGCCAGCATCGACGCCCCGGACAGCTACGACTTCTGGGCGCGCGGCGTCTGGGGCGAGGTCGAGGAGCGCATGCTCGCGACCATCGGCTCGCTCGGCGCGATCCCGCACGGCGGCGACCCCGGCCTGGCTCAGGCCACCAACGCCGCCCGCCAGTCCGCGCAGCTCCGCCGCTCGCTCGCACCGTTCCGCTCGCGCGACGGCGAGAAGAATCCCTACGGCACCCAGGTTCCCTATCCGGAGGGAGACGACGAGTTCCCGCGGCGCCTGGCCGGCCTCGCCGCCATGCTCGCCCGCGGGCTGCCGATCCGTTGCGCCGCCCTGTCGGCGCCAGGGATGTACGACACGCACGACGACCAGCCCACGGAGCTCGCGGAGGGCCTGAAGCTCACGGCGGACTCGCTGCTGGCGTTCCAGCGCGACCTCGAGGTGCGGGGCATCGCCGACCGCGTGCTCGTGCACGTCTGGAGCGAGTTCGGACGTCGCGCCAAGGAGAACGGCTCGAACGGCACCGACCATGGCGCTGCCGGTGCGGGCTTCATCCTCGGGTCGCAGGCGAGCGGCCGCATGGTCGGCGAGTACCCTGGCCTCGCCAAGCTCGACGCCGACGGCAACCTCCGCGCGACCTCCGACTTCCGTGGCCTCTACGCCTCGCTGCTCGAGGACTGGCTGGGCGGCGACGCCGAGGCGATCCTGCCTCGCGCGCGATCGTTCGCGCGGCCGACGATCCTGCGGTGATCGCCCTCGCGCTGCTCCTCGGCGCCGCGCTCCTCCCCGCGCCGGCGCGCGTCCAGGTCGGTGCCGACGAGTTCTCCCTCGCGCTGTCGCGACAGTCGGTCCGCGGAGGGCCGGCGATCGTCCAGCTCGTGAACTACGGCGAGGACGAGCATGACCTGGCGCTCCGCCGGTTGGCCCCGAAGGCCCGGATCTTCCGCATGCGGACTACGCGTCCGGGCGCGGTTCGCGACCTCGAGCTCCGGCTCGTGCCCGGTCGCTACGCGCTCTGGTGCACGCTCGCCAACCACCGCGCGTTGGGCATGCGGGCAACGCTCGTCGTCCGCGCGCGCTAGCGGCCCGCGAGTCCTATCCGACGCTCGTACGGGACCTAACCCGAACCCGTGCCTTGCGAACCACCCTTCGGTGGGACGCGGCGGGAACGGCCGTCCATACGGTTCGAGACATGAAGGAAAAGCTCGAGCAGGCGGCTCGGGCGACTGCGGCGGAACCGACGGCGATCGACGCCGCGGAGGCAGCGCTCGAAGCCGGCGATTTCCAGGCGGCGCTCGACGCGATCCGCGCCAAGGGCGGACCGAAGCTCCGGACGCTCCGGATCGAGTCCAGCGCGCTCCTCGAGCTCGGCGACGTCGCGAGCGCCGAGGCGCGCGCGAACGACCTGCTCCGAATGCTCCGCGAGTCGGAGGCCGATCCCCTCGACGAGGCGGACGCCCTGCTGCACCTCGGTCGCGCCCGCTACAAGGCGACCGCCTTCGCGGATTCCGCGGCGCTTCTGAGCGAGGCACTGGCCGCGTGCGAGGGCACCGACCGCCCGTCGGACGCCCTGCGCGCCGACATCCTCGGCTGGCGCTCCCGCTGCTATCGACGGATGCGGCTGTGGAGCGCCGCGCAGACCGACCTCGACCTCGCCCTGCCGCTCGCGCGCGTGCTGGGCGACGAGCGGCTCGTCGCGAACCTCGTCTTCCAGGCGTCGCTCCTGGCCGAGCGAACCGGTCAGACCCTGATGGCCGCCGGTCTCGCAGAGCAGGCCCGCGAGCTCTACGAGAAGCTCGACGACCGGCGCAGCCTCGCCCGGATCCTGAACAACCTCGGCGGACTGAACTGGCTGCTCGGGCGCGGCGACGTGGCGTTCGAGCTCCTGCGCGACGCGTTCGCGATGGCCACCGAGCTGGGCAGCACGACCGACGCCGCACAGGCGATCGCATCCCTCTCCAACGTCCTGCTCGGAGACGGCCAGCCGGATCAGGCGGAGGTCGCCGCGCGGCACGCCATCGAGCTGCTCGACGGGCGTGAGGACTACCTCGAGGAGATCGGCAATGCCACCCTCGTCCTCGCCCGGGCCCTGTTCGAGCAGGAGCGGCACGCCGAGGCCGAATCGGCGGTGCTCGACGCCGAGGAGCGCTTCACGCGCGCCTCCGCGACGAGCGCCGTGTCCGCTGCCCTGCTCGTGCGCGGAGACATCCGGCGCACGCTCGGCGAGGTGGACGAAGCCGCGGATCTGTACCGCAAGGCTGCCGACCTCCTTCACGACTACCGCTTCTAGGCCGACGATGACCTACGGTGCCATCCCCGCGCTCTGGCTCTTCGAGCATCTCCTCCAGGGCAAGCGGCAGCCGAAGATCACGCCGGCCGCCAAACGGTCGTAGGACGCTCCTAGCTCCAGCCCCTCGCCGCCTGCTCCTCCCCGACGTCCTCGGACACGGTGTCGTGCGCGCGATCGTGGAGCAGCTCCGGCAACGCGGCCTCTGGTTCCGGCGCGGGCGGCGCCAGGAGCAGCGGTGGGACGATCACCGAGGCCAACAGCAGCGCGGGGAGCTGCCAGGGCACGATCCCGAGGACCGCGAGCAGGGCCGACACCAGCGCGAGCGGCGGCGCCAGCAGGCAGCTCCACGCAGTGGCGATCCGGTCGAGCACAGCGCTCTCCCGCATCCGGCGCACGACGCGCCCTGGGCCAGACTCGGTTCGCACGTCACGCGCATCCTGCCAAGGTCCCGTCCGGCCCTGCTATCTCGAGGCGCTGTCCGTTCGTCCTAGTCGTGGGGCAGCGACCGGCCCTGCGTTCTATGGGGCCCCGGCTCGCAAGGAGGGTCAAAACGAGCCGGGGCCCCGGAGACGCCGGCTGAGGAAGGGAGCGACCGGCGTCGGGGCAGGCAGGGTATCAATTTGTAAAGCATTTGTTAAGTGCTCATCGGTCGCCGAAGTGCGAGACCCACAGGGTCGCGTTGCGGTAGTCGCGAAAGCGGGGCAGCTTCGCCACGTACAGCGACTGCACGCGCCAGTCGGGACGCAGGAGATTCTCGCGGTGGCCGTCCGAGTTGAGCCAGCCGTCGAGCGCCGGCCGCGGCGCACCGAGCCTGCCGTCGCCGATGTAGAGGTTCTCGCCGAACGAGCCCTCATAGCCGGCTTGGCGCGCGACATCGCTGGGGTCGCCACCGCAGGGGGCGTGCGCGAAGGTCTGGCAGCGCTCGATCTCCCGACCTTTCAGCGCTGCCGAGTGGGACAGGCGTGGATGGATGCGCAGCTCGGCGAGGCCGTGCCTGGCCCGGGCGTAGTCGACGAGGCAGAGCATCGTGTCGAGCTGACGCGCGGGAGGAGCCTGCGCGTCCTCGCCGCCCGGGCAGGTGCTCTCGTCGGCGAGGTACGACGTCCAGCGATCGTTCTTCGCGTACAGGGACGGCTCGACGAGCACGACCGGCTCGCCGCCCGGGAGCTGCACGGCGAGACCGGTGCGGCCGTGGTGCCGCGCCATGGCCAGCAAGCCCGCGGACACGACGGCGATCGCGAGCAGCGCGACGAGGAACCCGCGCGACGGGCCCCGCCGCTCGGAGGCGCTGCCGATCTCCATCCAGACGCCTATCGGCGGTCGGCGGGGGAGCTATGAGCCTGGGGTTCGGGCCACGAGGCTGCGGACGCGATCGGCCGCGTCCTCGACGATCGCCTCGCCGTGGCCGACGGCGACGACGGCCGCGTCGAGCGCCGCCATGCGGCGGATCGTCTCGTCCTGCTGCTCGGCGTTCAGGGTGAACGCCTTCCAGCCGGGACAGAACTCGGGCCAGGTGGCGATGGCGTCGCCGGCGATGAGCAGCCGCCGCTCGGGCCAGTAGAACGTCAGGTGGCCCGGCGAGTGGCCGGGCATGAAGAACACCTCGAGCGGCCCCACGCGATCGCCCTCGCCGAGCGCCTGGTCGATCTCGCACGGCTGGTGCTTCGGCCGGCCGAGGAAGATCCCGAGCTGGAACGGGATGATGCGGAGCGACTGCATCGGCCGCAACGTCACCGGCTGCGCCCGGCGGTCGCCGCTGACGATGTCCGCCTCCCGCTCGTGCGCGTAGACCGTCGCCCCGCTTGCTCGCTTGAGCGCCGCCAGGCCGCCGAGATGTGACCGGTGGGCATGGGTGATCGCGATGTGCTTCACGTCCGAGGGCCGGCGGCCGATGCTGCGCAGCGCGTCTTGAACCTGGCGGGCGTCGTTCTCGAACAGCGTGTCGACCAGCGTCAGCTCGTGGCCGTCGTCGACGAGGAAGGCGCGCACGCGGCCTCCCTTCTTCGTGCCGAGGCTCCAGACGCCCTCCGCGAGCTCCCTCACCGGGCGGGCACCCGCTTCCAGGGCGCGAAGGCGTTCTGCACGCCGTCGAGCGCGGGCGCGAGCTGCGGAACGTGCCGGAGCAGGACCGTGGTCATGCTCGTGTCGCGGATCCAGTCGAGCCCTGCGTTCGTGTACATCTCCGGCGTGTAGTCGCGGGTGAGGAAGCGATCGCTCTTCAGTCGCCGCGACGCCATGAGGATGAAGACCCGGAAGGCGGTGTCGCTGAAGCCGAACCCCTTCGGCAGCCGCTCCGCGTAGAGGCCGATCATGAGGTCGACGCGCTCGACGTCGCCGTACACCCGCCGCAGCTCCTCCGCCCAGTCCGAGTTCGGCGTGAGCTGCTCGAATGTGGCCGCAGGCTTCAGGTGGAAGAGCCGGCGGAAGTCGTTGTACCGCGGCACCCCGCGCTCCCGGATGCGAAGGACGTCGAGCGCCGCGAGGTCGAGGATCTCACCACCCGGCCGCTCCAGCCGCTGCAGGAACCGCGGGTAGTTGTGCAGCGTGATCGCGCCCGGATGCGAGACGCCGAACGAGTAGAGCGCGTTCGGCAGCCCCAGCTCGTCGAGCCGGGCGCGCGTCTGAGTGGCGCCGATCTCCGGGAAGGTGCGCTGCTGCAGCACGCTGTCGTGCTCGAGCGAGCGGAAGGTGAAGTCATCCGGGAGCAGCGGGTGCATCCGGTAGACAGCGACGAACTCCTCGGTCAACGAGTAGGGCACCCCGTGGTGGTCGGTCTTCGAGCCGGGGATGCCGCCGAGCACTTCGTTCTTCGTCAGACGGCCGAGACGCTGCCCGAGGATGCCCTGCCAGTTGGCGCGCATGCCGTATTGCGTCGTCGGGTGAGCGATGATCGCCGGCGTCCACTCGACGGTGTGGATCTTGGCCATGAGCGCCGCGTTGACGAGGCGCGCCTTGTCGTAGAGCCGGTCGTCCGACCAGGTCGGATGCTCCTTCCTGATGGCGTCGCAGATGGCGTTGTGCTCGTGCGTGAACAGCGTGTGGAGCAGCCCCAGCCCGAGCCAGAAGTTGCCGGCGACGCCCGTGAGGTCGACGACCGACTCGAGATCGCGGGGCAGCTGGCCGTCCTCGTCGAGGCGGAGCTTGCCGTCCTCGCCGGCGCGGATGTACTGCGCGAAGCCCTGGTCGGAGCCGTAGATCTGCGATCCGTCCCACCAGTGCGAGTCGGCGGTGACGTAGGTCGGCGGCAAGCTGTCGTCGGTGTCCGTGGGATCACGCCGCGTCCTCGGGATCCGCATCGGCCGCTCGTGCCAATCATCGTCCTCGGCGAGCTCGACCTCGAACGGCTGGTCGGTCTCGTTCTGCCCGTGGCTGAACCAGTCGTGCACCTCGAACTGGAGCCAGGCGCCCGCGAGCAGGTTGACGATCGTGGCCGGCTTGAACTCATCGCGCGTCAGCAGCTCGCGGCTCACCGTCCGCGGGTTCGGCTCGAGGAGGTCGGGCAGCGGCTGTGGAAACGTGCGGTCGATCGGCACGTTGCGGCCGAAGCGGGCGCCGATCGCTCCCATCGTCGGGCTGTCGAGATCGTTGAACGTGCCGTCCACGGTGCGAGCCTCGCGATGGCTCGCGCCGTTCTGCCCGGGCTCGGGTGTCGCGCCCTTCCCCGTGTCGTAGAGATTGCGTTCCCGCAGCCGCGTGCGCAGGCCGACGAGCGTCACGATGCCAATGGGCTTCGGCAACCGGTCCCAGCCGATGCGATGGTCGAGGCCGGTGGCGATCGAAGCCAGCAGCTTGCCCAACGGCGAGGCCATGCGGCGTTCCCCCTATGGGTCGGCGTGGTCAGCGCCCCTCGCCGCATTCGGGCGCGCCCTCGGGCCGATGAAACCACCGTTGCCCGTGACGGTCAACGTCGTACCGGCGACCGGCCGCCCATTCACACGCGCTGCGTAGGCTGACGGTCGTGGAGCTACTGGAGCGTCGTCATCCCGGAATTCTGTCCGCGCGGAGGGTCGTGCTGGTGGAGGGCGTCAGCGACCAGGCGGCGCTCGAGGCACTTGCCGCGCGCGACGGCCGAGATCTCGTGGCCGAGGGGGTCGAAATCGTGCCGATCGGCGGCGCGCAGGCGATCGGACGGGTCCTCGAGCGGCTCGGCCCGCGGGGTCTCGACCTCGGCCTCGCGGGTCTCTGTGACGCCGGCGAGGAGCGCGACTTCCGGCGGGGTCTCGAGAGGGCCGGCCTGGGCGCCGACCTCACGCGGGATGAGATGGAGGCGCTCGGCTTCTTCGTCTGCGACGCGGACCTGGAGGACGAGCTGATCCGTTCGCTGGGCGCTGCGGCCGTGGAGCGCGTGATCGCCGCGCAGGGTGAGAGCGCGCCGTACCGCACATTTCAGCAGCAGCCCGCCCAGCAGGGACGAACCGTCGAGGCACAACTCCGGCGCTTCATGGGCACGCGCAGCGGCCGGAAGAGCCAGTACGCACGGGCGCTCGTCGAGGCACTCGGCCCGTCGCAGGCGCCGCGGCCGCTCGGCCGGCTCCTCGCACACATCTGAGGCGACAGGCGGCCTGCCGACCGACGCGAGGGCCAGTTCCCGCCTGGACAACGTCCGGCGCGCACGCCATAGTCACGCGCTATGTGCTGTCTGGCGCTCACGGCCGGGTTCATCGGACCACGGGTCGCGCTCGTCCTCTGGTGGATCTTCGACGACCGCGTCGACATGGCGTTCAGCTCGTGGTTCTGGCCGCTGCTCGGTCTGCTCTTCCTGCCGTGGACGACGCTCGCGTACCTGCTCGTCTGGTCACCGATCGTCGGTGTCGACGGTGCCGAGTGGATCGTCGTCGCGATCGGCGTCGCGTTCGACCTGGCGACGTATGCGAGCCGGAGCGCGCAGAGCCGCTACCAGTCGACGCGCCCGACGTACTGACGGCCGGTCTTCGTTTCTCGCCGATCGCTGCCGGGTAGCGGCAACGCCACCAGCCGAAATCGATCGAGTACAGGAGGCGACGGCGATGGCGAATCCGGTTCCCGCAGGGAGCGACGTCTCGGCCGGAACGTACAGCTGCACCCAGTGCGGCAACGAGGTTCAGGTGGGCTCCACGAAGCATCTCCCGCCCTGCCCCTCGTGCGGCAACGGCGAGTACAACACGGTCACGGGCGGCGACAGCGTCCAGGATCCGTACCCGGATCGGTAGACGACACGGACGACGCCCCGGTCGGCGGGCCGGCGAAACGTCAGGGTGACGGTGTCGACTCCTCGTTCCGCCGGTCGGACGTCGATGCAGCTCCGGCCCGAGGAGCCGGCGGCGGCGTGCTGGCAAGCGGTGTCGGTTCACGACCTCGCAGTCGCGCTGCTCCACTGGATCGAGCCGAGTCAGCCCCGCCCGCTGCTGGTTGCGATCGACGGACGCAGCGGTGCGGGAAAGACCACGCTTTCGGAGCGAATCGCCGCCGAGATCGACGGGGCGACGGTCGTCCACACGGACGACGTCGCCTGGAACGAAGCCAGGTTCGACTGGGCCCACCTCCTGGCCGACGGGGTGCTTGCACCGCTCCTCCGGGGCGACTCGGTGACCTATCGCCCGCCCGCGTGGGAGCGCGAGTTGCGGAGCGGGTCGATCGACGTCGCAGCGACCTCGCCGCTCGTGATCGTGGAAGGAGTCGGCGCCGCGCGCCGCGAGCTCGCTCCGCTCTTCGACGTCCTCATCTGGGTGCAGTCGGACATCGACCTTGCATATCGTCGGGCTCTCGCGCGCGACGGCGACGACGACGCGGCGGCCGCTCGATGGGACGAGTGGATGAGAGAAGAGCTGCCGTTCCTCGCAGGGGATCGGCCGTGGGAACGGGCGGACTTGTTCGCCGCCGGCACGCCGTTGACAGTCGAGACGAAGGACGGCGGCACCGCCAGGCCGAGGCGCAGACGGTCGCGGTGTCGTGGCGCACCGGCGCGGCGGCTAGACCTCCCAGCCGAAGTAGACCTCCTGCTTGACGACCATGTCGTGTTCAAAGGTCAGGATCTCGGTGTTGCGCGACCGTCTCCCGTCGGTCCTCGTCAGTTCGCAGGTGACGATCACTTCGTTCTCGGCCTCGATCATCCGGTTGAAGTCGACGCCGGTCACGGTCTCGTGGTTCGGCCAGCACCGCTCGAAGTAGGTTGCGCGGTCGATGCCGTCATCGTCGGGGCTGTAGAACACAAAGTCGTCGTCGAGCAACGTCTCGAGGACGCTCCGGTCGTCCCTGACGTACGCCTCGTAGCACTCGCGGGCGAGCCTGATGCGGTGCGTGTCTGACATGGCAGTGCTCCTTCTGGCGACACGATCGCTCACCGGATGGCCTGGCCGATCCCGAGCATGTTGCCTTCGCTGTCGCGGAACCATGCGGCACGTTCACCCTTGCCGCCCTTGCTTAGATAGTTGCCCACCACCTCGGCGATTCCGTCGACCGTCTTCAGGCGCGGGGCGTCGACCTCTTCGAAGACCACGCCTCGACGCTTGAGCTCCGCGACCGTGGCGTCGAGGTCGTCGACCTCCCAACCCATCTGCGTGAACTCGCCCGATGACGCGCCGGCCGACTCGAAGAGCGCGAAGCTGCCTTCGGCGCCCGAGTAGAGCAGGCCACCCGGACGCTCTTCGCTCGGGTCGAGCCCGAGCCGCTCCGAATAAAACCGCCGCGCACGGTCGAGATCCTGCGCCGGAAGCCTCGTGGCGATGCGTCCGTGCTTCAGCATGGTCACTCCCTGTCGTCGTGTGCGGATGCGGTGGCCGCACGGCGCGAGCGATAGCGGCGAACGCGATCCCGCCGGCCGCAGTCGTCGGAGCTGCACCATCTGCGATTCGCATTCCGGGTGCTGTCGATGAACAGCCAGCCACAACCCGCGCCCTCGCAGATCCGGATCGGCGGGAGGTCGTGAGCGACGAGCAGCGACCACACGGAATCCGACACCGGCCAGACCGGGCGATCGAGATCGACCGCCGAGGGCCACTCCAGCGAGGCGGCGTCGCCTCCTACCCGGAGGCGGGCAGCCGTGAGCGCGTCGATGTACTCCGTTCGGCAGGCATCGACGTCCGCGGGGTTGGGCGCCCGACGCGCCGCGAGAGCATCGAACACCGCGGCCACCCGCCCACGGAACGCTTCGACCCGGGTGTACGCCGCGGCCGCATCGTCCGGTCGGGCTCGAGCCGCTGACCCGAGCGCGCGCGCCAGTTTCGGCGCGAGGCACTCGGCGTGGACACACCACTCCAACCATCCGGCGTAGCCGCCGAGCCGGTCGGCTGGATGCGACGACGTGCGCCATGCAACCGTGTTGCAGAAGTCCAGTCCGAGCGCCCCGCCGACCAGAGCCAGCTCGCGAGGCCGTGGGTCAAACATGGGTATCGACTTCCCTTCCTGAAACGGTCTAAACCCTAGTTTGACCGTTACGGCATCGGAGATGCGTCCACCCATGGCCACGGGTGGCTTCAGCGAGCGTGACTGGTTGCTGTGGCACGAGCGCGACTTCCGCTGGTACTGGGGCGGCCAGACGTTGTCCTTGGTCGGCAGCCAGATCTCGGCGGTCACGATGCCGCTGATCGCTGCCCTGGCACTCGGAGCGGGGGCGGGCGGCGTCAGTGTCGTGGCGACCGCTGCCTTCCTGCCGAACCTGCTCTTCCCGCTGCTCGTCGGTCACTGGCTGGAGGGCCGCCCGAAGCGCCGGCTGATGATCGTCGCCGACCTGAGCCGCGCCGCGTTGCTCGCGTCGGTGCCGATCGCGTACGCGGGGGATGCGCTGTCGCTGGCGTTTCTCGCGTTCGTCGCCTTCGCGGTCGGCACCGCGAGCGTGGCATTCGACATCGCCGGGTTCGCGTATCTCCCGACACTCGTCGACGACGACCACCTGCCACGGGCGAATCGAGCGATGCAGGGGTCGGCGACGGTCGCCCAGATCGGCGGGCCCGGCCTCGGCGGCCTCCTCGTGCAGCTCCTCGGGCCGCCGCTCGCCGCGGCCGCTGATGCGGTCAGCTATCTCGCCAGCGCCGTCGGCCTGAGGGCTGTGCGCCGTCCTGAAATGCAGACGCGGCAGCAGCGCGAGGCACGCCTTCTCGACGGGATTCGGCTCCTGATGCGCAACGTCTATCTCCGTGCCCTGACCGCGCACGCGTCGATCTACAACGCAGCGTCGCAGGTGCTCACGGTCAACCTGGTCATCTGGGCGTTGCAGGACCGGGGCATGGGTGCCGGCGCATACGGGCTCGCCCTCAGCGCCGGCGGCGTCGGAGCGTTCGCCGGAACCATGGCTGCGCTCCGGCTTGCCGAGTGGCACGGATATGGCCGCGCCTTCATCGCTTCGCTCGGCCTGTCCACCGGAGCGCCGCTCTTCATTGCGGCCCTACCGATGGAAGGCGCGGCGCTGGGACTCGCATTGGCGGCAGTGCAGTTCGTCGCCGGTGTCGGCCTTGGCAGTGCGAACGTCCTCTCGACGACCCTGCGCCAGATCGTGATCCCGCGAGATCAGCTCGCGCGCGCGACCGGCGCCTATCGCCTGCTCATGTACGGCTCGATACCGCTCGGCAGCGCGCTCGGCGGCCTCCTCGGTGAGATGCTGGGCAGCAGAACCGGTGTGGCAATCGGGGCCGTCGGCCTGGCGCTCTCGGCGCTCCCCATGCTCGCCCCCAGCATCGTCTCGCTCGGTGACCCGCACGAGGCCGCCACTCAACCCGGCGCAGCCGCGACGACCCCGCTGCCGGGGCACTAGCGATGACGTTACGCGCTGCTCCAGCGGTCCCATCGAGTCGATCTCCCCCAGCCGGGGGAGCGCATGGCAGGAGTCGAGGTCGATCCCTCGTTTGAGGCATTCCTTGCTGACGCCCGCCGCCTTGCCTTGGGTCTGATGGGGCAGCTACTCGATCTCGGAGGTTTTCGTGAATGTGTCTGCTCGTCTGAGCTATTCGAATGTCGTTGCCACGCTGGCGTTGTTCTTCGCTCTCACCGGCACCGCAGTCGCCGGCGGGAAGCTGCTGATCACGGGTGGCAACGTCAAGAATCACTCACTGACCGGTGTCGACGTCAAGAGGGGATCACTGTCGCTGCAGACGCTCAGCCCCGCCGCCCGCGCGCAGCTGAAGGGCAACCGAGGCCTGCCGGGGGCGAATGGTCCGCGGGGTGACACCGGGCCGGCCGGCGCACAGGGTGCAACGGGCGCGCAGGGCTCGGCCGGCAAGGGCGTCACCACAGCAATCGAGACCGGCCCGGACGTCAGCGACTATCAGGATCTGACGCCGCTCGCCAGCCACGACATCACCACGCCCGGTGACTTCGTGATCTTCACCGCGCTGACCGTGCACAACACCGGCGCCAACGACGAGTACCTGAACTGCGGCTTCCGGGTGAACGGCGCCATGGTGCCCGCCGCCGGAGTCGAGACGACCGCCGGCAACATCAGCAGCGGCACCTCCGTCGGTGCCTTCAGCGTCGCGTCACCTGGCACCGTCGAGTTCATCTGCACGGGCAACGGTGCCACGAGCTACGACGTCTCCGACATCACCATGCGCGTGCACAACCTCGGCTAGAGGCAAACGCGCGAAGGCAAGAAAGAAAGGCCCCGTTTCCGGGGCCTTTTTTTGGGCGGTACCGGCCTCGAACCAGTGATCCCCTGGACGTCGATGTGCTCGTCAGCACGGACGTCCAAGCTCGCGGAGCCCCTGCGACCCTGCAAGGCCGCTAGTCGCCTTCGGGTCGATCACGATCGTGACTTCCAGCGGGGCTGCTTCGACTTCCTCTCGTGACCAGAGCGCCCATGGCAAGGGCCGGCCAGCGGCCGGAGTGTCTACTCATGTTCTCTTCGCGTGTCATGATTGCGTTGACACCAGCGCTCATGCCGAGCGTGCTGGTCACTGCTGCATCCTTGGATCCTGCGTAGGGTCGGCGTACAGGGGAGGGCACCCGTGATCGATGGCTTCGGGGCGCAGTTCGTAGTGCCAAGGTTCGTTGCCGTAGATCTGGCACAGCCCGTACTCGGCGCCGTGCTCGGACAACCACCCCGTGGCATCCGAGTGCCCAATGTCGACCGCATCTCCCGACACGTGGGCGGACGTGTTGGGGGCGGCCACCCATCGGGCAGCTTCCTCTTCTGAGCCGAACTTCGAGACCGCCTCATGGAGTAGTTGTTCCTGGTACTCCGGGGAACGCCAGCCACTATCGACGACGAACTCGAGCCCGTCGTCCGCGGCATCCGTTCCAGCTCGTCGCAGGGCGCCGAGGAGAGCTGGATCAATGTTGGCTACACCGGGAATCCCGTCATCAAAGACCGTCGCGCCGTCGGGGACGGCCCCGTCAGCCTCGCTAAGCGCACCACGGTGCTCACTGCGAAGGACGTCGACGGGTGATGCGGCCGTCGAGGACGAGGACGCCAGCAGCTGGGAGCCGAGGGCCGCGGCGGTCGCCGCGATGACGACCAGCAGGCCGGCGACACGCATCCTGCGAATCCGAATCCGACGAGTCGTTGTTCGTGCTCGTTTGCCGTAGGTCATGCCTCCAGTCAAGGGGGCGTGGTGTTGCCAGCACGTATCTGGTTTTCGATATGCCGACGACATGCGCCAGCTCGTAGCATCAGGGCATGCGTGTGTTGCTCGTTGAGGACGAGCTCTACATGGCGGAAGCCATCCGCGATGGCCTACGCCTGGAAGCGATCGCGACAGACATCGCGGGCGACGGCGACACCGCTCTGGAGCTGCTCAGGGTCAACCCCTACGACATCGCCGTCCTCGACCGAGACATTCCCGGTCCTTCCGGTGACGAGATCGCCAACAGCATCGTCGCCTCCGGCAGCGGCATGCCGATCCTCATGCTCACCGCCGCCGACCGTCTCGACGACAAGGCCACCGGGTTCGAGCTCGGCGCCGACGATTACCTCACGAAGCCGTTCGAACTCCAAGAACTCGTGCTCAGACTCAGAGCACTCGACCGCAGGCGTGCACACCACCGGCCGCCTGTGCGAGAGATCGCGGGTCTGCGGCTGGATCCGTTCCGCCGAGAGGTCTACCGCGACGGCGGCTACGTCGCGCTGACCAGGAAGCAGTTCGCAGTGCTCGAAGTCCTCGTCGCTGCCGAAGGCGGTGTCGTCAGCGCCGAAGAACTCCTCGCGCGAGCATGGGACGAGAACGCAGACCCGTTCACCAACGCCGTGCGCATCACGGTCTCGGGACTGCGCAAACGCCTCGGCGAACCCAAGATCATCGCCACCGTGCCCGGCGTCGGCTACCGCATCAGCACTCAATCAGACGCCGGGCGTGAGGGAGGCGAGCATGGATAGAGCCCCTGGTTTGAGTGTTCGCCTCAAGCTCACCCTCAGCTACGCCGGGTTCCTCATGCTTGCGGGTGCTTTGATGCTCGCCGCCGCGTGGCTCGCCGGCCAGCCTGGGCAATCGTTCGAGTTCCTCCTGCGATACGTACCCGACGGTGTGATCAGCACCATCGGTGACTTGGTGCCCGGGAACAACTCCTTCCTCCTGCGCGCTTTCGCTCCGGCCGCGGCCATCGTGCTGGCGTTTCTGCTGGTATTCGGTCTCCTGGGAGGATGGCTTCTCGCCGGCCGGATGCTCGCCCCCCTGACTCGCATCACAGATGCCACACGCATGGCAGCGACCGGATCGCTCTCCCATCGAATCCGGCTGCCGGGCCGCAGAGACGAGTTCCGCGAACTCGCCGATGCATTCGACACCATGCTCACACGGCTTGAAGCACACGTCACCGAACAGCAGAGATTCGCGGCCAACGCTTCCCACGAACTGCGCACCCCGCTGGCGATCACGCAGACACTTCTCGACGTCGCCCGCAACGATCTGAACCGCGACACCGGCGAGCTCGTCGACCGCCTCCACGCCGTCAATACCCGGGCAATCGACCTCACTGAAGCATTGCTCCTGCTCAGCCGCGCCGACCAACGGTCCTTTACCCGAGAACACGTCGACCTGTCCCTCATAGCGGAAGAAGCCACCGAAACGCTCCTCCCCCTCGCAGAAAAACGCGGCCTCACCATCGAGACCTCCGGCGACATGACCTCCACCATCGGCTCGCACGCGCTCCTGCTGCAATTGAGCACGAACCTCGTACAGAACGCGATCGTCCACAATCTTCCGGATCAGGGTGCCGTGTGGATCACGACAAGCGTTCACCCCAAGAGTGCCGTGCTCACCGTCGAGAACACCGGCGAAACGCTCACCCCACAGTTAGTTGCAACGCTTGCCGAGCCGTTTCTTCGCGGCGCCGAACGCATACGCACCGACCACGCAGGTGTCGGCCTCGGCCTGGCACTCGTCAAGAGCATCACCCAAGCACACGACGGAACCCTGACTCTCACCCCCCGGGCCGCTGGCGGGCTCCGCGTCACGGTGCAACTACCCGCCGCGCCACCGCACGCTGGCAGATGACGATCAGGGGGCCGATGTGCTTTTCACTGTCGCACCCGAGCGTCGTGGCAAGGACGATCCTTGCCACAAACGACGTCATGCGGCCTTCGCAGCCACCAAACGTCGCTGCCAGCAGGGATTTTCTATGGGCGGTACTGGGCTCGAACCAGTGACCCCCAGCTTGTCGATTCGGGGCGACCGTTCGCGCCCGTTCGCCTAGCGTTCGCTCATCCCGCATCGCTGCGCGGTTTCCGCGCGATTGACCGCACGGCCGAGCGAACGCGAGCGAACGCCGAGCGTTGCCATTGTTGCCACGCCGTTCTCACGGTAGCCGTCTCCATCCTTGCCTCAGATCGCCGGGTCAACGGCTCGACCTCTGTCGATCGACACGCCGGCTTCATGGCGGCGGGTGAGGTATTCGTCGAGCGCGAGGTTTGCGAAACGGACAAAATGCCGTCACGCCATCAGTCACGCGCGATGCGAAGGCGTCGAGTTCTCAAGGCCTCCTACCTCGCGCCGAAGATCGCGGCCACAACGTCGTCTGCGAACAGCGCTCGAGCGTCGCGGAGGCGACCCGAGCGAATCACGCTTTGCTCGTCGGCGAGTTCCGACGGCGCGCTTTGGACGGGCCTGTCTGCCTGAGTCGCACCTCGGTCGGAGGTCTGGGTAGTGAAATGTCGCCTTGTTCCTGGCACCGAACAGCTTCCGGCGCTGTTCGTGAAGATCGCGAGGCAGTCGTTGTAGCCCACCTGGATCGCGCCGTTGAGCGAATCGACGGCCTCCGCAATCTCCGGTAGCCCCGAGGAGTCGGAGAGGAAGCGCCCCGCCTCGGTGAAGTGTCGAGCGCGAGTCGATTCCAGTGACGTGCCGCTCGGGCTCTGCTGGTCGATATCGAGCCGATCGTACGGAGCCCGATCGTTAATCGCGATCGCCGGGTCAGCAGCCACTCCGACGTCGATGCGTCCGAACGTCACCGACGACGAGCCGAGGACTGCGTCACGCCGAACCCAGCCTGCACGAGCTTGGCGCAGCCGTCTCGCGGCCGTCGTCCGTCAGCCGGCGTACACCTGGCGGTGACCGAGCGTTCGCGTGACGCGCCGAGCGCCGTCTCGGCGAGCGACGCGCCCGACGCGAGCGCGAGCGCGACGTACGAATGCGGAGGTCGTGCAGGCCACCGGCTCGCGCCGTCGTCGTTCAGCCCTGCCGCGTCGCCGGCGGCGTGCCGGCCGAAGCGCGTTCCGCCCGGACTGAGGCTTACCTCGCACGTCGTGAAGAC
Source organism: uncultured Gaiellaceae bacterium (assembly GCA_963733065.1). Taxonomy (GTDB): domain Bacteria; phylum Actinomycetota; class Thermoleophilia; order Gaiellales; family Gaiellaceae; genus CAVTBT01. The sequence goes on along the minus strand of CAVTBT010000001.1, from coordinate 385,959 downwards.
GAGCGCATCGCGTGCACGCGGCGAAGATCGCCTCCGCCTGCCGCGACCGATGCTCGCGGAGCCGCGCGCCAGCGCCGGAGCATCGGCACTCGCAGAGCTCGCCGCGACTTCGCGGGAACGAGTTCGCCGTCAGCGCCCAGCTGGCCGGCGACGGTCAGCCCGCCAGGATCGACGTCGCCACCGGAGCCCGAGCGCCTCGCGACCGCAGCGCCGCGAACGCACACGTAACGATCGGCCGGAACGTGTCCGTCACCCGCGATCAGCAGTCGAGCTCGGCCACGGTCAGGTAGCGCGGCTCCTCATACGAGCGTCCCGGGCGTCGTCCCGGTCGAGATCGCACCGGGTTACGCTCGACGTGCCACCGTTGACGGCGTAGCGAGGAGCCGGACAAGATCCCGAGCCCCGGTGACGGTCGACGGCGCGACGACCCGCGACCGGCGGTCGTCGAGAGCTGCGAACGTCAGCAGTCGACGTCGCGACGGGCAGAGGCCGAGCCGGGACCGACTGCCCCGAGCGCTGCCGGTAGAGGGCGACCGTGCGGCCGAGACGCCGCCGTCGTCTCGGTTCCCGACACACGTCGAAGGTGCGGGAAGCGCGCCGCGCGAGTACGTGTCCTCGGTCTCAACCACTTCTCCATCAAGGGTCACGCCAAAGCGGCCGCGTTGCCTGGACGGCGATGAAGCGTGCCGGCATCATCCAGCGCACCGGCTGACCCGACGGCGGCCGCCGCGAGGGCAGGGCTCAGTGCATTGATTCCGCCACCCAGGCAACCTGCGGCGCCGGCGTGCTGGCCGCAACCGCGACCGGGGCGGGCTCGAGGCGCGCGATGGCGCAGTCGTCCCGCCTCTGTCAGTGGCGCTTCGAGGCTGGGTCGCGCTCACCGACTCCCGTCGCAAGCTCGCCGACCCGGTCCGGGCCGCTCGCCTGCGGCGAGAGTGGAGGCGTGTCCGCTCCAGCGGTGACAGCGTCGAGGATCCATACCCTGATCGGAGCTAGGGTGCAACGATCTCCTACGCAGGCGTCTGTATCGGCAGCGTCATTGTCCTGCGCGGCGAGCCGACGCTCCGGACGCCCGAAGGCGAGCGGCGCCTGGAGGAAGGAGACGTCGTCTGCTTTCCGCGCGGCGAGGAAGGCGCCCACCAGATCATCAACCGGACGGAGGGGCCGATCCGCGTACTGATGCTCTCATCGAGGATCGGCCACGTCGTCCGTTACCTCGACAGCGGGATCGTAGTACGGACCCCGCGAAGGCAGCCTCCACGGCGGCGACGGAGAGCGCCTGACCGGCATCTGTCCCGCCTGCTCAGGACGCTTCGAACTCCGGCCCGGCTCGAGGAACAGCGTAGACGCGCAACGCTGGTTGAGGTATGGCGCGTGCTCTCGCTGCCTGACTCGCTGAGCCCGCCCGCCTGCTCGCCGACACGGACCGAACAGCGCCGGAGCAGCCAGCTGACCGAACAGGCCAGCGCCGGAGCTAACCGGCTCGTAGCTGCCTAGCCGAGCAGCGCGTCGTTGATGATGTTCAGACGTCATCACTGACGTACTCGTTTTCCCAACGTCCTTCGACGAGCCGCTTTCGGAGCTGTCCGCGTGCTTCGCGGCGTCGTCCAGGTCATCTGCCATGTCGACCAACTCGGCCGCGTCGGGATCAGGCCAAGGGAGCTGAAAGCCCTCCGGACAGCCAGAGCTCTACACCAGTCGTTCGTGTTGCGCGATCCGCAACGCCAGAAGCCGGGCAGTGTCGCTTTGCCGCATGAATTGTCCCCCTTCTCGCCCGCGGACAGCGACGTTACTCGTCGCGACCCACGCGTGCAGCGGTCGCCGGGTCACCTCGCCGGTGAGCTCCTGAAGCGCACGTGTCGCAAGGCCCTTGCCCCAGAACTCCCGTCCGATCCAGTAGCCGACGAGCCGCCGCCCCTCCTGCTCCCAGCACCCGACGTTGCCGGCCACCTCGCCCTCGTAGACGATCGTCTTCTTCGTCAGCGAGTCGTCGGCAAGGAGCCGCCGCCAGTGCGCGTCGAAGGCCTCGCGGTCGCGGGCCGGGAAGGCCGCCATCCGGTTCGCCTCGGGCTCGCGCTGGTGCTCGAAGAACGCGTCAAGGTCGCCGTCGACCACTTCCCGCAGAACACCGTCCACCCCGAGGACGCTAGCGCGATTGATCCAGCACGCGTCGTCGAGCGCTACGACGAGGCAAGACACCGCTTCGCCGTTTTTGCGCGGCGCAGTGCGGGGGTGCGCGAGCTGGAGCCGCAACGGACGCAGGCTCGATCGCGCTCGTGCAACGCGGGTGCGCATCTCGCCCCACGTCCAACCGTCGCGGATCTTGCGTCGTGTCTGCCAGTCGTCGTGCCGTCGCGTGCGTAGATCCGCAGGGCATCTGCCATGTCGACCAACTCGGCCGCGTCGGGATCAGCAGGGGACTGAAAGCCCTCCCGGACTGCCAGAGCTCTACACCAGTGTTCGTGTTGCGCGATCCGCAACGCCAGAAGCCGGGCAGTGTCGCTTTGCCGCATGAATTGTCCCCCTTCACGCCCGCGGAAATAGGCCGCAGTCAGGCGTGGCGGACAGCCTACCGTCGGCAACACGTAGGGATCCATTCGGCAGAAGATCCGTAACGGACGCACCTACCGAAACCCGTTCAGGCGCTGCTCATGCTGCTCGGCGAAGCGCCAGCGCCGCGCCACGATCTGCTTACGAACCTGGCTCCACCGCAGTGGAATCGCGCTCGCAGGGTTGGCCGTGCGCGCCTACCGGTAAGTGCGCTCAAGCCGCTGCTCGTGCCCTCATGGCCTGCCGCCGAGCACGCCCGGCGCTGCCGCCCTTCAGTTCCGGCGGAGCCGCCCGTGATGCGGGTTCGACGTGACGACGCGTCAGCGGGCACGTGGCCGCGTCCCACAAGCAATGTCCGCCTTGGAGACTTAGGCGTCCTCCTACGTCCTGGCGGGGCGCGGTACGGGCGCAGACGTCCTGGTTGGGAGGGGGCATGCACCCGGCCGCGCGTCGGCGCCGACCATGTGAAGCTGACGAAGCAGGGCCCGATCCTGTCCATCGTCGGGCAGGTCCCCTTCGACTTCATCGGCGCTCTGAAGATCAACCTCGAAACCGGCGAGGTGGTCCACGAGCCCGGTCACGACATCTCGGGCAGGATCGCCGAGGCCTGTGCAAAACGCCGGCTGGCTGCCTGAGACATGCAGCGCAGGGGACAACTTCCTGCGGCGTCTACCGAGAGGCTCCGGGTCATCCGGGGCCTCTCGCCTTAGAGACGCAGGTGGTCTTAGACCCATCCGATCACCTCGACGGGTTCGGGCTGGTTCTCCATCGCCTCTAGTGTCTCCACCTTCGAGCTGTAACCGGGGTGATCGGTGCGTCTTGTCGGTTCCCGACCGATGCGGCGAGCGTCCTGGTTGAGCCAGTGCAAACGCATTAATCCTTGGGTGCCCGCACAGGTGCCCACCACGCTGCGTTCGACCGGCGTCCAACCTCGACCAGGCAAGCCGGACGCCGTACCCCTCACCGACGGAGCCGCCGGGATCGGCGCGAATAGCCCCTCCAGACGGGCGGCGTGAACGCTTGGCCGTTGCCATTCTGTTGCCACAGTCGTCACCACTGCGGTTGCCCGGCCGAGAAGCAAGAACCCGCCGTTTGCAGCGGGTCTTCGAGGTGGGCGGTACTGGGCTCGAACCAGTGACCCCCAGCTTGTCGAGCTGGTGCTCTCCCAACTGAGCTAACCGCCCCTGAGGAGACGCCAGTCTAGCCCACTCGGGCTCGGACGGCAGTCGGCGGGACTCGCCCGGAATGGATCGGCCGGAGCGGCGTCCTTGGCCCCATGCAGCGGTTCAGACCCCTCCCGGCCGACAACGCGCCAACCGCACCGGAGCGGCCGCGGCTCGCCGCCGCCGCCGCCGTCTCTCCCGAGCCGCCGCCCGTGCCGGACGGCGTGCCGGGCCTGCCGACGCCGACGCTTACGCTCTCGATCCCGCGAGATGGGCTCCGCGACGGCGCGCTCTTGGTCCGCTCGCCCCGCGCCGAGGATGTCGACGTGCTCGCGTCCGCGTTCGCCGATTCCGAGCTGCGCGACGCGGGCAACCTGCCGCAGCTCAGCCCCGACGAGCTGCTCGCGACGCTCCCGCATCTCCCGGCGCTGGCCGCGAGCGGGCGGCTGGCGCCCGTGGTCGTCGTCGACGAAACGCGCGGAACGGTCGTCGGTGGCGGCGCGCTCCACCACCTCGACGCCGAGCGGGCGATCGTCGAGATCGGCTACTGGGTGCTTCCGCACGCGCGCAGGCGCGGTGTCGCGACACGCGTGGCGCGGATCCTCGCCGAGCACTCGTTCGGGCTGGGCGTCCAGCGCGTCGAGGGCTACGTCAACGTCGGCAACGATGCGTCCGAGCGCGTGCTCGAGCGCGTCGGCTTCACCCGCGAGGGCGTCGTGCGGTCGCTGCCGACCGCGGACGGGCGACGAATCGATAAGACGCTGTACTCGCTCCTGCCGGGAGAGTAGGCACCGCGCAGCGCCGCCCGGCGTCGTGGCGATCCGTGCCGGGATAGGCTCTGCGGACCATGCTGCAGAGGGCGTTCGGCAGTTTCCGGGTCGTGCTCGACACCCTGTTGATTGCGGCGCTGCTCGTCGGCGCCCGGGCCGTGCTGTGGGCGGTCGGAGTCGACGGGATGTCCGGTCACGGCGCTCTCGTCCGGCGCCATCACCGCCGGAGTCTTCGTCATGGGTCTCGTGGTCGCCGGAACGCTGTCCGACTACCGCGATGCCGAGCGCGCGCCGACCGACCTGGCGGCGGGGCTCTACTCGATCATGCGCGACGGCGAGTCCATGAATGCCTCGTGGGGCAAGCCGGACCTCTCGCTCCTGCGGCAGCGCCTGATCGCCGTCGTCACGGCGCTGCGGGCCGACATCGACGCCGGCAACTCCCGCACCTGCCAGGCGGCGATCGAGGACATCTCGCAGTCGTTCCTGGAGCTCGAGAACACCGACGTCCCGGAGAACTACATCACCCGGCTGCGCAACGAGCAGTCCGGGCTGCGCAAGTCGGTGCTGCGCGTCTACCACCTCCAGCGCGAAGGAGTCTCTCCGCTTCGGCCTACGCGATGATCTTGACCCTCGTGACGCTCCTCCTGATCGTGCTGATGTTCACCGACTTCGGCGGAGTCGCCGCGACCCTGGTGGCGGTCGGCTTCCTCTCGTTCTTCTTCCTGTCGCTGCTCCGGCTGCTCGACGTCATCAGCACGCCGTTCAAGGTCGGCGTCGTGCGCACCGACGACGACGTGAGTCTCTTCCTGCTGCATGAGTTCGTCGTGCAGGCGCAGGCGGCCGAGGCGGGGACATGGTCGTGGACGACATCGAAGCCCAGTCGCCGTGGTCGAGGAGCAGCTTGTCGAGATCGAGGAGCAGGAGGCTGATCCGGTGAAAGCCGCGGAGCGCGCGACGGAGGTGCTCTCGCGCGACGAGTGATCCGGAGCCGCGCGCCTAGCCGCTGCGGGCGCGCGTAAGGCGCCGCAGCCGACGCCAGCTGACCCACAGGCCCACCAGCAGCGCGCCGACCAGGAGCGCCGCCAGGACGGGCGCCACGAACGCCGCCACGACGAGGATGCCCGAGCCCGTGTCCTCGCCCAGCGACAGCACGGGGTTGCCGAGGCCACCGGTCGTGGCCGTCGAGACCGGCCGCAGCGAAGCGCGACCTGCGTGCACCGTGCCTGCGGTGACCGCGCCGAGCGCGACGGCCGCCACCGTCGGCAGATCCGTGTCGAGCCCCGTCTGGGCGGCGAACAGCAGGGCGCCGGACACCGGCGCCACGACGCCGCCGACGGCGTGGAGCGCGTGGTCGACCGCCGGGATCTTGTCGCCCACGAAGTCGGCGACCATCAGGAGCCCGAGGACGAGCAGGCCGGTGTTCGAGGACAGCTCGCCGAACGGGGCATCGAGCTCCACGATGTCCGCCCGCGCGAGGAGGGCGCTCGCGAAGAGCGGCAGCCAGGCATTGAGGCCCGCGGCGCCGGAGAGCCCGAAGGCCGCGAGCACGCTGCCGAGCGCGGTGTCGAGACCCACCTAGAAGATCTCTGGGCACCACGGCCTGAGCGCCGTGGCGAACAGCGCATCGGCACGAGCGAGCGCACCGCCGGCGAGCTCCTCGACGCGGAGGGCCCGCGCGAGCTCCGTGAACGTGAAGCCCCCGAGGTAGACAGATGCCAGCGCCTGCGCGTCGAGGCGGAGCTCCGGCTCGGCGTCGCCGCGCTCGACGCCGCTCGCCGAGACGCTCCACACGCCCCCGTTCCACGGGCAGAACTCGTCGGCGAGCTCGAACGCGATCGAGCCCTCGCCCGCATACGTCCGGCCGGCCAGCGCGCGCTCGACGTCGACGAGCCTGATCCAGAGCCCGTCGCCCACGCGGAACCGCATCCGCCGCGGGTAGGCGAGCAGGTGGAAGAGCGGATGGTCGATCGGCAGGAGCGACGCCTTCACGGTCGCCACCCAGTCGAGCCCGAGCAGGAAGCGCCAGAGCTCGAGCGTCGACTCGGGCGTGTCGGCGAGCGCCTCCATCACCTCGAGCGAGCCGGTGCTCGAGCCGGCCTCGAATCCCATCCTCAGCCGGTAGATCGCGTAGCCCGCGTCGCGGCCGTCGTGCTCGAGCAGCGCGTAGTTCTTCGCGCCCGCGCCGCGCCGCTGGTCGGGCGGGTCCGTCAGGCGACGGGTCTCCCACCAGTCGGCGGTGCGGGCATACATGCCGGGCGTCGCCACGCGGACGCGCTCGTAGATCGGCGGGATGCGGTCCCGCGCCTCGTCCTCGCCCAGCAGGCGCACCGACCCTGTCGCGGCGCCGCCGCCGTCGCGCAGCGCGGCGTGCGTCCGCGCGAGCTCCATCTCTCCCGCGAGGGACGCAACGCCGTAGCCGAAGCGGCCGTAGATCGGCTCCTCGGAGGCCCAGAGTGCCGCGATCGGCTCGCCCCGCTCGCGGCCGTCATCGGTCAGCGCCCGCATCAGAGTGGACAGCACGCCGCGCCGCCGGTGTGTCGGGAGCACGCCGACGACGGTCACGCCGGCGCACGGCAACTCGCCTCCGGGAACGGTCATCGTGAACGGCAGCGCTCCGCCGCCGCCGACGATCGTCTCGCCGTCGAACGCGGCGTGCATGCGCTCGACCGGCAGATTGCGGGCGAAGCGCTCGGCCTCCTCCCGGTCGGGCCAGCCGCCGAAGTAGTGGCCGATCGAGCCGACCGCCAGGTGGAACTCGTCGAGGTCTCGGCACGGCCGCACGGTGATGCTCGCCATCAGGCGATCTTCTCCAACGGCGCGTACTCGAGCATCAGCTTGCGCTCGCTGCCGTCGCCCGCGAAGCGGACGGTGACGAGGCCGCCCGGCTCGATCCGGGTGACGACGCCCTCGCCGAGCGAGCTGTGGCGGACGGAGTCGCCCGTCTGCAGGCTCGGCAGGTCGGAGCGGGGCTGGACCGGGGCCATCGTCGGCGCGCCGTAGTTCGACCACGACGCCGGCTGCAGGCGTTCCCGCGTGACCGAGTCGGGGAGCTCGTCGAGAAAGCGGGACGGCAGGTTGTAGTCGCGGCGCCCGTAGAGCGAGCGTGCCATGGCGTGGGTCAGCGTCAGCCGCTCCATCGCGCGCGTCATGCCGACGTAGGCGAGCCGTCGTTCCTCCTCGATGCCCTGTTCCTCGATCGACCGGGCGTGCGGGAAGATCCCCTCCTCCATGCCGATCAGGAACACGGCGCGGAACTCGAGCCCCTTCGCGTTGTGGATGGTCATCAGCGTGACGAGCGACTGCTCGCCGCGCAGCGCGTCCTGGTCGGCGTACAGCGAGATCTCCTGCAGGAAGCCGGAGAGGCTGCGCTCGCCCTCGCCGGCGTCGTACTCGCGGGCCACGCCGACGAGCTCCTGCAGGTTCTCCAGCCGGCCCTGCGCCTCGATCGTGCGCTCGGCCTCGAGCATCTCGCGGTACCCGGAGCGCTCGATCACGGCCTCGACGATCTCCGCCACCGACTGCTCCTGGGCGCCGGCGGACAGCGAGTCGAGCAGGTTCTTCAGGCCGGTGACCGAACGCACGCCGGCGGCGCCGAGCCCCGCCTCCTCGCCGCGGCCGAGCGCGTCGTAGAGCGTGAGCACCTGGGCGTCGGCGTACGTCACGAGCCGCGACAGCGACGTGTCGCCGATCCCGCGCCTGGGCCGGTTCGCGATCCGCATCAGCGAGACCGCGTCGGCGGGGTTGTCGAGCACCTGCAGGTACGCCATCGCGTCCTTGATCTCGGCGCGCTCGTAGAACTTCGGGCCGCCGATGACCTGATACGCGATGCCCTGCCGCACGAGCACGTCCTCCAGCACGCGCGACTGCGCGTTCGTCCGGTAGAAGACCGCGACCTCGGAGCCGGAGAAGCCCTCCTCGACGAGCGCCGCGATCCGCGCCGCCACGAAGCGCGCCTCGGCGTGCTCGTCCTCGACCTCGAGCGCCTCCACCGGGTCGCCGGTGCCGAGCTCGGAGAAGAGCCGCTTGGGCTTGCGCTCGGTGTTGTGCTCGATGACCGAGTTCGCCGCCGACAGGATGGCGTTCGTCGAGCGGTAGTTCTGCTCGAGCGCGATCGTGCGGGTGCCGGGGAAGTCGCGCTCGAACTCCATGATGTTGCGGATGTCGGCGCCGCGGAAGGCGTAGATGGACTGGTCCGGATCGCCCACGGCGAAGAGGTTCATGTGCTTTCCGGCCAGGAGCTGCAGGAGCCGGTACTGCGCGTGGTTCGTGTCCTGGTACTCGTCGACGAGGACGTAGCGGAACGCCTTCTGCCAGCGCTCGAGCGCCTCGGGGAAGCGTTCCAGCACCTCGACCGTGAGCATGAGGATGTCGTCGAAGTCGACGGCGTTCGAGGCGAAGAGGCGGCGCTGGTAGAGCTGGTACACCTCGGCGACTGTCTGGTCGAAGAAGGACTGGACGCGGCTCAGGTACTCGTCCGGGCCGATCAGCTGGTTCTTCGCGTTCGAGATCTGGGCGTGGATGCCGCGGGGCGTGAAGCGCTTCGGATCGCGGCCGAGCTCCTCGAGGCAGGCCTTCACGAGCCGGACCTGGTCGGCCTGGTCGTAGATCGTGAAGCTCGGCTTGTAGCCGAGCCGCTCCGCCTCACGCCGCAGGATCCGGCCGCACGCGGCGTGGAACGTGAGGATCCAGATCGCGCGCGCGGTGTGCCCGAGCATGCGCTCCAGCCGCTCGCGCATCTCGCCCGCGGCCTTGTTCGTGAACGTGATGGCGAGGATCTCGTTCGGCTTCACGCCGATCGCGCCGATGAGGTGCGCCACCCGATGCGTCAGCACGCGCGTCTTGCCGGAGCCGGCGCCGGCGATCACGAGCACCGGCCCCTCGGTGCGCAGGACCGCCTCACGCTGAGCGGGATTCAGGTGCTCGAGGTATGTCTCGGGCTCGGTGACGGACACCCGGCCGATGCTAGCGAGGCGCTCAGCGCACGGCCGACGCCGCGTAGCGAGGGGTGAAGGCAGCCGCTCTGCGCACTATGGTGCGTCGGCCGTGAGCGAACCCGCTCCCAACGCGCCGTCTGCGCCCGATGCGCTCATCCGCGTGCCCGACCCCGGGGGCCGGTGGCGCGCGCTGCGGCTCGTCAGCGATCTCTTCAAGCGCGAGCCGCCGCGCCCGTTCCGACGCGCAACGGACGGCGCGGCCTGGGAGCTGGCGCTCGATCTGCCCTCCGTCGACCGGTTCGAGTACCAGCTGCAGGCGGTGACGGCCGACGGCGCCGTCGAGCTGCTGCTCGACCCGGGCGCACCGGCCACATCGGGCCCGTTCGGCGACAAGTCCGTGCTGGAGCTCCCGGAGTACCACCCGCCGGCGTGGCTCGAGGCCGACGCGCCGTCCGGGACGGTCGAGCCGCTGGCGATCCAGAGCGCACGCCTTCGCGCGGAGGTTCACGGACTGCTCTGGCGGCCTGACGGCACCGACCCCGACGAGCCGCTGCCGCTCCTCATCGCCCACGACGGCCCCGAGTACGCCGAGCACTCCGCGCTGCTCGTCTATCTCGCGGCGATCGTCGCTGCGGGGGACGCGCCGCCGTTCCGAGCGGCGCTGCTCGCGCCACTCGAGCGCGACGCCCACTACGGCGCATCGCCCCGGTACTCCGCCGCACTTGCCGACGAGCTCCTGCCGGCGCTCCGGCCTTCCGCGCCGCCCGTCGGTCTCGGCGCGAGCCTCGGCGCGTTGGCCCTGCTCCACGCCCACCGGCTGCATCCGGGCTCGTTCGGCGCGCTCTTCCTCCAGGCGGGGAGCTTCTTCCAGCCGGCTACCGATCCCTGGGAGGAGCACTATCCCCGGTTCGGTCCGATCACGCGCTTCGTGCGAGGCGTGCTCGGCGCGCGGCAGCACCCGGAGCCGATTCCCGTCACGCTCACGTGCGGCGCGGCGGAGGAGAACCTCGCGAACAACCTCGCACTGCGGAACGCGCTCGTCCGCCAGGGCTACGACGCGGAGCTCGTGGTCGGCCGCGACGCGCACAACTGGATCGCCTGGCGGGACGGCTTCCATCCACACCTCGCACGACTCCTCACCCGCAGCTGGGGATAAGGCGTGGGGGAACCCATGGTTCCCCCACGAACCCCCTCCTTTCGCGCTGCCCGTGGAACTTCTCGCGCCGGGCCTCCCGGCCGGCAAAGCCGGCCTCCGGCCACACACCGCGGCGCGTCGGCACGCGACAGAATGCGCGCGTGGATCGCCGATTCATCGACCTCGGCGGTGGGAGCGTTCTTGTGTACGGCCACTGGGGCCGGCCGCTGCTCGCATTCCCGTCGGAGCAGGGTCACGCGGGCCAGTACGAGGAGCGCGGCATGGTCGAGACGATCGGCGGGCTGATCGAGGCCGGACGGGTCAAGGTCTACTGCGTCGACAGCCTCGACTCCACGAGCTGGCACGACCGCGGCCTGCCGCTCGAGGAGCGCGCCCGGCGGCATGCGGTGTACGAGCGCTGGCTCGTCGACGACGTCGTGCCGTTCGTTCACGCGGACTGCGGCGGGCCGACCGAGATCATGCTGACCGGCCCGAGCTTCGGTGCCTACCACGCGGCCAACTTCGCGCTCAGGCGCGCCGACCTCTTCCCGGTCGCGATCTGCCAGAGCGGCGTCTACGACGTCTCCGTCGTCGGTTGGGGCGAACGCGGCGACGCTGTCTACTTCAACAACCCGATGGACTACGTCGGGCACCTCCACGGCGACCACCTCGACTGGCTGCGCGGGCAGGTGAACCTCGTGCTCACGGTCGGCGAGGGCCAGTGGGAGGACACCACGGGAGCGCTCGACTCGACGCGCCGCTTCGCCGGGCTGCTCGGTGAGAAGGGCATCCGGCACGAGCTGGACGTGTGGGGGCACGAGTTCCCGCACGACTGGCCGTCGTGGCGCGCCCAGCTGGCGCATCATCTACCGCGATTCGTATGACTTTCACGGTCCGACCCGGCTCGCTCGAGGACGCCCCTGCAGTGTCCTCCGTGCTGAACGCCGTGGAGGAGGATCGGGTGTTGACCGTCGAGGGGCTCACGCACTTCATGCGGACGGTGCCCGAGCGCGCGCAACGCGCCCTCTGGGCCTGCGAGGTCGACGGCGCCCTCGTCGCCTGGGGCGCGGCCGGCCTCACCTGGGAGTCGGCGCAGTCGGGCGACGCGTACGCCAGCCTGGTCGTCCATCCCGACCACCGGCGCCAGGGGATCGGCGCCGCAATCTGGGAGCGCCTCGAAGAGCAGCTCGCCGCGATCGGCGCCGTGCGAGTGAGCGTCACCGGGCTCGACGAGCCCGGCGCGCACCGCTTCGCGACCGGGCGCGGCTTTCGCGAGACCTTCCGCGTCCGGACCTCCCGCCTCGACCTCGCGACGCTACCGCCTGCTCCGGACCTGCCCCTCGGGATCGAGGTGAGGCCGTTCAGCTCGTACGCCGACGATCCGCGACCGGTCTACGAGCTCGATCTCGTCGTGTCGCAGGACATCCCGCTCGACCAGCCGATCGGCGAGGTCCCGTGGGACGAGTGGGTCGAGCGCTACTGGCGCCATCCCATGACCGACTACGAGAGCAGCCTCGTCCTGCTCGTGGACGGCGTGCCGGCCAGCTTCACGCTCGTCGGGTCATCGGCCGATTCGGGCAGGCTGGTGACTGGCATGACCGGGACGCTCAGGGACTACCGCGGCCGGGGCCTCGCGGAGCTCGTCAAGCGGCATTCGCTCGCGCGGGCCGCGGCGGCCGGCTTCACCGCTGCCTTCACGGAGAACGACGAGACGAACGCGCCCATGCTCGCGGTCAACAACCGGCTCGGGTACCGACCGTCGAGCGTGCGGGTCACGTTCTCTCGGACATGATCCGCCCCGAGATCGAGGAGGCAACGCTCGACGACCTGCCGGGTGCGGTCGCACTCATGAACGTCGTGCACGACGACACCCTCTTCACCGTGAACGGTTGGCGTCACGCGATCGAGTCACGCCCCGCACGGGGCCGCCAGCGCCTCTTCAAGGCCGTGGCGGACGGGCACGTCGTCGGCTGGGCGTCGAGCGGCCTCGACACGCACACCTCGACCGAGGGCGCCGCGTTCGTGGGCGCGACGGTGCACCCCGAGCACCGCGGGCAGGGGCTCGGCCGAGCGCTGCTCGACGCCGCCGAGCAGCACGTGGTCGCGATCGGGGCCACGCTGCTGCGCGCGGTCTCCCGCGACGAGGAGCGGGCGCGGCGGCTGGCGACCGGCCGCGGCTACGAGCAGACGTTCGTGCAGCGCATCTCGATGCTCGACCCGCGCACGCTCACCGACGAGCCCGCACGGCCAGCGGGCGTCGAGCTGCGCTCGTTCGCCGAGGTCGGCGATCCCGAGCAGATCTGGCACGTCGACACCACGGCCACCATCGACATCCCCGGCGACGACACGTGGGATCACCTGCCGTTCGACGAGTGGCGACGTGAGTTCTGGGAGAGCCCGACCCTCGACCGCGACGCGAGCGTCGCCGCCGTCGTCGACGGTGCGGTGGCAGCCATCACGATGATCCACGTCGACGTCGAGACCGGGCGAGCCGAGAACGACATCACCGGCACGCTGCCCGAGTACCGCGGACGCGGGCTCGCGCGGCTCGTGAAGCTCGAGTCGCTACGACGGACGGCCGCGAAGGGCGTCACCACGGTCTTCACGGAAAACGACGAGACGAACGCCCCGATGCTGGCGGTGAACACGCGGCTCGGGTACCGGCCCCACTCGACCAGGCTCTCGTGGAAGCGCACGGTCACACCCGACCGGTGATCCGCGAGGCAACGCTCGAGGACGCACCCTCGGTTGCGCAGCTGTCGACGATCGTCTACCCGGCCGAGCTCGCGACCGGGCACGGGCTCCGCCACTGGTGGCAGGCGATCCCTGTGCGCGTGCACCGCCGCATGTGGGCGGCCGAGGACGGCGGTGCCATCGTCGGTTTCGCGTCGGCGGCGCTGTCCACGAGCTCGTCCGACCCGGGCGCGGCCGTGGCCAACGTCTACGTCCATCCGCAGCGCCGCTCCGAGGGCATCGGCGCCGCGCTCTGGGAACGGGCCGAGACCCACCTCCGCGAGCTCGGTGCGACGCATGTCAACTCGTTCGGCCTCGACGAGGAGCCTTCGAGGCGGTTCATGGGCGCGCGCGGCTTCGAGGTCACGTTCATCCAACGCATGTCATCGCTCGACCTGACGACGTTGCCTCCGGCTCCGGACCCGCCGGCGGACGTGGAGCTCGTGCCGTACGCCGCGATCGAGGATCCGCGGCCGATCTACGAGCTCGAGGTCGAGGCGCTCCGCGACGTCCCCGTCGACCAGCCGTTCGACGACGTGCGCTGGGAGGACTGGGTCGAGCGCTGGTGGCACGACCCCGAGCTCGACGCGGAGGCGAGCCTCCTCGCCCTCGTCGACGGTGAGCCGGCCGCGTTCACGACCGTGATCTCGGACGCGGACAGCCGACTCGCGATGAGCGGCATGACCGGAACCGCCCGCCGGTTCCGCGGCCGTGGGCTCGCGCTCCTCGTGAAGCACCACGCGCTCGCCCGGGCGGCCGCCCGCGGCATCGACACCGCGACGACCGAGAACGACGAGCAGAACCGTCCGATGCTCGCCGTCAACGAGCGGCTCGGCTATCGGGCGATCGGCGCGAACGCCACCTTCAGCCGCCGGTCTTGACCGGGAACGGCCTGCCGGCGAGCGCCGGCAGCACCTGGGCCGTCACCCAGACTGGCGTCGTCGCGTAGCGGGCGCTGTAGCGGTAGCTGCCGTCGGCGCGCCGGAGCCCTGCGAGGTACCGCCAGGCCGCCGCGCCAGGCTTCCTCCCGGCGGCCAGCAACCCCTGGATCGCCCACGCCGTCGACTGGGCGTCGGACGCCCGGCCACGGACGAGCCCCCAGCCGCCGTCGCGGTTCTGCTGCGCGCGCAGGTAGGCGAGGCCGCGGTCGATCGGGCGCCCGGCGACACCGGCTGCCCGCAGCGCCTGTATCGCCGCAGCGGTGTCGTTGGAGTCGGGCGCGCCGCCGCGCAGCCAGCCCCAGCCGCCCGACGGTCGCTGCGCGCCGAGCAGCGCCCGAACGTGCGCCGGCGGTGCGGGCTCGCCGGCCTGGCGAAGTGCCAGGATCGTCCAGATCGACCCGTTGACCAGCCGGTCGGGCGCGCGCGTCCGTAGGCGGTCGATCACCCCGTCGGGTGGCCGCTCTCCCGCCGCGGCGCGAGCGGCAACGTTCAGCGCGAGGTCGGTGGTCGTCCGCAGCCCCGGCTCGGCTGCCGCGAGATACGCCCGCGCCTGTTCGAGCACGGCGCCGCTCGCGCCCGCAGCGGCCAGCCCGAGCGTCGCCCACGCGGTCACCGTCGGGTCGGGAGCCAGTCCCGGCTCGGCGAACCCGCCGCCTGGTGTCTGCCGGGACTCGAGGTAGCGCGTCGAGCCGGCCACCGGCCCTGTGCCGGCCAGCAGGAGCGCGGAGGCCGCCGCCACCAGGAGCAGCTTCACGCCCAGACCACCTCCGTCCGCGCACGCCGCTCGTGGCGCTCGAGCACGCGTCTCAGCTCGGGCCCGGCGACGAGCGCCAGGATGACGTTGCCGATCGCGTGCGCGAGGTCGAACGCGAACGCCGCGCCGAGGGACGCCGTCAGCGCGGGCCAGGTGTGCGGCAGGAAGGCGTACCAGTGCCAGAGGTTGAGGACGACTCCGTAGGCGAAGCCGAGCCCGAAGCAGAACATCGCGAACGGCACGCGACGCCGGAGCGCCGGACGGGCTAGACCGGCTGCGACCCCGCACCCTCCCCACGCGAGCATCTGCCACGGCGTATGGGTGCCCTGGCCGAGGAAGAAATTCGAGGCGAGCGCCGCGAGCGCGCCGACGGCGAAGCCGCGGCGCGGCCCAAGGGCGACGCCGCTCGCCGCGACAATCACCGTCACCGGCTGGACGCCCGGCACCGGCGCGAAGAGCACCCGCCCCGCGGCGGCCAGGCCGGCGAGCGTCGCCACGAGCGTCAGGTCGCGCGCCGACTGGGGCGAGCTCTCGAGCCAGGCGACGCCGGCCGCGAGCACCGCACCGGCGGCGAGCAGGACTGCCAGCGCCCCGCGCGCGGGGTCGAGCGCCGCCCACGCGGCACACACCAGCGCGACGCCGGATGCGGCCGCAACCCACCTAGACGGCAACGGGCACCTCCGCATCGGCGCCGAGCCGGACGCGCCTGTGTGCCGGGAAGCCCGCGTCGTGGGTCGCGACGAGGATCGCGGTTCCGGACGCCGCGAGCTCGTCCAGCCACGCGGCGAGGTCGGCCTTCCGCTCCGGATCGACGCCGCGCGTCGGCTCGTCGAGGACGAGGACATCGGGCTCGGAGACGGCGACCGCGGCCACGGCCAGGCGCTCGCGCTCCCCGCTCGACAGGTCTCGCGGATGCCTCGCCGCTGCCCAGGCGAGGCCCGCGCGCCCGAGCGCCGTCTCAGCCCGTACCCGGTCGCCGCCGACGGCGAGGGCAACCTCGTCGAGCGCGGTCTCGGCGACGAGGTAGCGCCCGGGATCCTGCGAGAGGTACGCGACACGGCCGCGACGGTCGATGAGCCCCGCAGACGGCTCGAGCAGACCCGCCGCGAGCTTGGCGAGGGTCGTCTTGCCGGAGCCGTTCGGGCCGTGGAGCGCGACCACCTCGCCGCGGTGCAGGACGAGCGACGCGTCCACCACCGCCGGCGGCCCGTCCCGGTACGCGAACGACACCCCGTCGAGCCGCAGCGCGACGTCGGCCGTCGGCTCCGAGGACGGCGGAGGCAGCCGGTCGAGCCAGCCCGGCCGCTCGGCCTCGAGCCAGGCCGCAGCCTCGTCGCGGGCGCAGTCGAGCAACAGCCGTCCGTCCTCGACGAACCAGACGCGCCCGGCGAGGGTCAGCGCGCGGGCGATCCTCTGCTCCGACAGCACGACGGCGGCGCCAAGCCCCGTGACGGCGGCCAGGAACCGCGCCGCACCGGCGGGGTCGAGCTGGGAGGTCGGCTCGTCGAGGAGCAGCAGCCGCGGCCGCAGCGCGAGCGCCGACGCGAGGCACACCCGCTGCAGCTCGCCGCCCGAGAGCTCGATCGTCCGCCGCCCCCACAGATGATGTGCCCCGACCGCCGCGAGCGCCTCCTCGACGCGCGGCCAGATCTCCACCGGCGGGGCACCGAGGTTCTCGAGGCCGAACGCGACCTCGTTCTCGACGCGCGTCATCACGACCTGGTCCTCCGGATCCTGGAAGACCGTGGCGACGACGCCCGCGAGCTCGGCGGGGCGAGCGCTGCGCGTGTCGTGGCTCCCCACCTCGACGCGGCCCGCGAAGCGGCCGCCGTGGAAGTGCGGCACGAGCCCGGCGAGCGCGCGGACCAGGGTCGACTTGCCGGAGCCCGAGGGGCCGAGGAGCGCAACGACCTCTCCCGGCTCGATCGAGACCGTGACGTCGCGAAGCGCGTCGCCTGCGCCCGGGTAGGCGAACGAGAGCCGGTCGGCGCGCGCTAGAGCCACAGTGCTCCCGCAACGAGGAGGCCGGCGGCCGCCACCGCAGCCCGGTCGAGCCGCGTCCACGGCGGCCGTGGCGCACGAGTCGCTCCCGGCCGGCCGAAGCCCCGCGCCTCCATCGCCTCGGCCAGCTGGGACGCCCGCTCGAGCGAGCCCGCCACGAGCGGCGAGAGCAGTCGCGCGTGGCCTCGTGCCCCCTGCAACGGGACGCCTCGGCCACGGACGGACTCGGCCAGGCCGGCGGCGTCCCGCTCCAGCGACGGAACGAGCCGTGTCGCCAGCGCGACCGCGAGCGCGGAGCGGCGCCCCCAGCGGGCCGCCGACACGAGCCGGTCGTGGTCGAGCAGCAGGGCGTAGGCAGAGAACGCGAGCGCGAGCGCGGTCAGTCGCAGCGCGTTGAGCGCGGCCTCGGCGATCTCGTCGGTGGACACGTCGAGCGGGCCGAGCACCGCCACCGTCGGACCTTCCCAGAGCAGTGTCCCTCCACCCGACGACCACAGGAACGGCGAGAGCACGAGCACGCTGAGCCCGGTCGTCAGCGCGCCGATCAGGTACGGCCAGCGGCGCTCCGCGGGGGCACGGAGGCAGACCAAGAGCAGGATGCCCGTGAGCAGCCCCACCACCCAGATGCGATCGGAGACGAGGGCTGCGGCTCCCGCGCCGGCCAGGAGGATGGCTGCGGCTCCGGGGCTCATGGCAGGGCGTAGGCGCGGCGGCCGAGCCCGTCGTCGAGCAGGGCGTCGACGTCGCCGGCGAACGTGAACACGACGGGCGTGCCGGCGCCTCGCCCGGGCGTCCGCTCGGCGGCCGTGAACCGGGGCGGGCCGTCGTCCAGCTCGAACACGTTCGCGTCGTCCGCGACCAGCGTGCCGGCCGGCTCGACCGACACCGCACCAAGGCGCTCGCCGATCCGGCGGGCGGCGGCGGCGAGGCCCGGCGCGTAGCGCACGGCGGCCGGCCGCACGTCCCCGTCCCAGCCGTGGACGAAGGGCTCGGGAAATGCGCCCACGACGACCGGCCTGCGCGCCTCCTCCCCCCAGGAGCGGAAGTCCCACCACGCGACGTCGCCGGGCTGCAGCCGGTACTCGACGGCGCTCCGGTCGCCCTCGATGCCGTTGACGAACCAGAACCAGTCGCGCTGCCCGGCGAGGCTGCCCTCGACGCCCTCGATCCCCTGGACGAAACGGCCTCCATACCGCGTCTCGACGTCCGCCTTCGAGCGCAGCGCCCGCAGCAGCGTCTGCCCGGAGTCGACTGTCGTCTCGATCAGCACCTGATCGCCGCGGTCGCGCGTCACCCATAGGGTCGCCTCGCCGTCGGCGCCTCCGCCCCCGCCCCCGCCGCCGCAGCCGGCGACGACCAGCGCGGCGGCGAGAAGCCCGAGGAGGCGCCGGGCCATGCCCTACCGGACAGCGTTCGAGCGCACGGCGCCCGCGAGCGTTGCCCGGACCAGGCCCGTGTGCCGCCCGACGCAGCCGCGACCCCGCGCGTTCGTCCGCACGCTCCGTCCGTCGACCCGCAACGTCGCGCGCGCCGGCGTCTTCACGCCGGCGTCGCTCACGGCGGACACGAGGTAGCAGTTGGCCGGCAGGCGCTGCACCTCCAGCGTCGGCGGGCCACCGGTCGAGCCGAACTCGGCCCAGTACCAGAGCACCGTGTCGCCATCCTTCAGCGCCACCTGGTCGGCGCCGACGGGAGGCGAGACGCCGTTGACCTTGAACACCCAGCCCGTGTTGCCGGCGGCCGGGTAGCGGCCGATCTGGCTGACGTAGTTGCCGAACGAGCTCGCCGTGAGGCCGTAGTAGAACTCGCCGGCGAGGCTGGCGACGTCGAGCGCCTGGAGCGCGTTGTCGGCCCGGACGGACGGCTGCGAGGCGCCGAAGATGGTCTGCGTCCGGCCTTCGACGCGGATCTTGACGGTGGCCGACAGCGCTGCGGCCGCCAGCAGGAGCGCCACCGCTAGGACTGCCACGGTGACAACGAGGGTACGACGAAGCACGAATCCTCCTTCCGCGAGGGGTTCGGTCTGACGGAGCACGGCAGGTCTTCTGACTCGGGGCTCCCTCGCGCGCCGCCTTCCCGGCCGAGGCCAGTGGCACCTCGGCGCGCCAGCATCTCCCCTCACAGCGGCGGGACCGTCCCGGAATCGCACCGGGTTCCCTCTCCGCGCTCCGGTATGGACGGCGAGCCTACCATGGCCCGATGCGCGCCTGGCTCCCCGTGCTCGGCTGGGCTGCGGTGATCTTCGCCCTCTCGTCGATCCCGTCGCTCGGCACCGGCCTCGGCACGTGGGACCTGCTGCTCCGGAAGCTCGCGCACGCCGCCGAGTACGCCGTGCTCGGGGCGCTCCTGGTGCGCGCGCTGCGCCGTCCACTGCCCGCGTTCGCCCTCGCCGTGCTGTACGCCGTCACCGACGAGGTGCATCAGACCTTCGTCACCGGCCGCGAGGGGGCCGTGCTCGACGTGCTCGTGGACGCGGTCGGCGCCGCGGCCGGTGTGCTCGCGTGGAAGACCTTCGTCCTGGATCGGCGCGAGGTCGGCTCCCGGTGGGCGTGAGCCTCGCCGTGGACCTCGACGCCGTCCTCGGCGACACCCGTCCCCTGTGGGACGACTGGCTCGCCGACGCGGCACGCGTGCTCGGTGTCGAGCCCGCCGCCCTGCCGGCCGACCGTGCGGCCGCGGCCGCCGAGCTCGACGCGGCCGGAGCCGGGAACTGGCGGACGCTGCTCGAGCGCTACGGCGAGGACCGGGCTCCGGTCTACCTGCGCCCGAACGCCGAGGTCTCGGCCGCGCTCCGATCCCTGGGCACCGCTGGCGCGCGCGTGGCGGTGTTCACGGACGCACCGGAGGAGCTCGCCGGGCTAGCGGTCTCGCAGCTCGGCGCCGCACGACGGATCGAGTCGCTGCACGCCGGCGCGGACGCGGAGTCCCGCGCGCTCGCGTCGCTCGACGGCGGCGCGCTCGTCGTGCGAACGCGGGCGGCCTTTCTGAACAGCGCCGCGTCACGGTAGAGTCGCCCCGTGGAGCGCAGGGACGTCTCCGACCGCCAGCTCGAGGCACTGCTCACGCGGCTCGACGCGATCCAGGAGGAGCTCGCTCGGATCAACCGCCGGCTCGAGGCCAACGAGGGCTTCCTGCAGGTCACGCGCGAGCTGCGCAACCTCAACGAGTCGCTGAACGCGATCGCCTACGCGGCGCTCGGCCAGAGCCCGCAGGTCCGCCGCCGCCGCACCGGGTAGCGCTTTCCGCTGCGCGGAAAGCGCTCAGGAACTCTTGGCGGACCGGCTACGGCCCCAGGCGATAGATCGTTCCGTTGTGCGAGGAGAGCCAGACCTCCCCCGCGGTGTCCTCGCCGAACGACGTCAGTCCGTTGACCCGGAACGACTCGCGCCGGTTGCCCGTCGCGCGGCCGCCGACGACCTTCAGGCTCCAGACGATGCCCGAGCAGTAGTCGCCGTAGAGGTAGCGGCCGGCGTAGCCGCGGACGGCCGTGCCTCGGTAGACGACGCCCCCGGTCACCGAGCACCCGAGGTCGTGGGAGTACTGCGCGATCGGCCCCACCAGCCGGCCCGGTCCCTGAGGCGTCTCCTCGAAGCGCCCCCGGCCCTCGAAGATGTCCCAGCCGTAGTTGACAAGCCCCGTGCTCGACCGCGGTGAGTAGTCGACCTCCTCGATGTCGCCCTGGCCGACGTCGGCGATGTAGAGGTCGCCGTTCGCGCGGTCGAACGAGTAGCGCCATGGATTGCGGAGCCCGAGAGCCACGATCTGCGGCCGTGCACCGGGACTGTTGACGTCGATCGTGAAGAGCTTGCCGAAGAGGCTGCTCATGTCCTGAGCGCGGTCCTCGGGATCGCCGCCCGCACCGCCGTCGCCCATACCGACGTACAGGAGCCCGTCGGGCCCGAAGGCGAGATGGCCTCCGTTGTGGTTCGAGTACGGATCGGTGAGTGCGAAGATCTGTCGGGCAGTCCCCGGTAGCGCGCGAGTCCCGTTGGAGCGGTACTCGAAGACCCGCGTATTGCCGCTCCGGTTCGTGTAGTGCACGTAGAAGCGGCGGTTCGTCGCGTACTGCGGATGGAAGGCGAGCCCGAGCAGACCCTGCTCCCCGCCCGCCTGCACGAGCCTGCGGATATCGAGGAAGAAGCCCGGCCGCAGGCGTCCGCGGTCGATGACCCTGATCGTCCCTCGCTGCTCGACCACGTACATCCGGCGCGCCTCGCGCGGCGCCGACGCGAGCGCAACCGGCTCGGCGAGCCCACCCGTCACGGTCACGAGTCGTGCCTGCGCGCGGCTCCCGGCGTCGGGTTGCTGCGGACGCGACGTTCGGGCTGTCGCCGGAGGTCGCGTAGGCCGCGGCCCCGATGCCGAGAGCGGCGACGAGGATCGCGATGACGGCGAGCGCGCGCACGGTGGCCAAGGTAGTCGAAGAAAGAGCCCTTCTGCCGGAAGCCGCCCCGACCCGGAGGCCGCGACCGCCGAACGCTGACCCGGGGACGGAGTACCCTTACGCGCCGCGATGCGCATCGTCGTCATCGGTGCGGGACAGGTCGGCTCGACGATCGTCGAGGCACTCCACGACGACCACGAGCTGACGGTCGTCGACCTCGACCGCGCGCGGCTGGACACGCTGTCGTACCGCTACGACATCGTCACGCGCGAGGCCAACGGCGCCAGCCGGCGCACGCTCGAGGAAGTGGGCGTGAAGGGCTCCGACCTCCTCATCGCGTGCACCTCGCGCGACGAGACGAACCTCGTCGCCGCGACGTTCTCGAAGCGCGTGGCGCCGAAGACGACGACCGTGATGCGCGCCACGAACGTCGAGTACCTCGAGCTCTGGCGCGAGGGTCAGCTCGACGTCGACTTCATCGTCTCCTCCGAGCTCGAGACCGCGCACGTCATCTCGCGCACGATCGGAGTGCCCGCCGCGCGCCAGACGGACGTCTTCGCGGACGGCCAGGTGCAGATCGTGGAGTTCGACGTCGAGGACGACGCTTCTCCGACCGTGGTCGGTCTGCCCCTGAGGGACGCGTCGATTCCTCCCGACTCGAAGGTGGCGAGCATCATCCGCGGCGACGAGACGATCCTGCCGCGAAGCGACGCAGTGATCCGCACCGGCGACCGCGTCGTCGTGATCGGCTCGCCCAAGTCGGCGCAGATGTGGAGCATGCTCATGCGCTCGGGCCGGGTGCGCGTCCAGGACGTCGTCGTCTTCGGCGCCGGCCGGGTCGGCACCGCCGTCGCCAAGCTTCTCCTCGAGCAGGGCATGGGCGTGCGACTGGTCGAGGCCGACCGCGACCGCGCTCGCCTCGTCGCCGAGCACCTGCCGGGCGTGAACGTCTACCACGCGACCGGTCTCGACGCCGACTTCCTCCTACGCGAGCGCGTGGGGTCGGCGCAGGCGGCCGTCTTCGCCATGAAGGGCGACGAGCGGAACCACTTCGCGGCCACGCTCGCCAAGGTGCACGGCGTCGGCTTCACGATCGCGATCGTGAACGACGCCGCGTCGGTGCCGGTCTTCGAGGCGGCCGGCATCGACGTGACCGTGAACCCACGCGCCGTGACCGCCGAGGAGATCGTCCGCTTCGCGCACGACCCTCGCACCCAGCAGGTCGCGATGTTCGAGGGCACCCGCTACGAGGTGCTGGACATCGTGACGCGGCCGAGCAGCGAGTACATCGGCAAGCGCTTCCGCGACATGCCGATCCGCGGCGCACTGATCGGCGCCGTCGTGCGGGACGGCGAGGCGATCTTCCCCCGTGGCGACGACGTCCTCGAGGCGGGAGACCGGGTCATCGTGTTCACCGAGGCCCAGCGCGTGCCGGACGTCGAGCGGGCGCTGTGAGCGCCCGCCGGCCGCGCGCGTCCGCGCGCCGCGGGGGCGCGTTGAGCGTGGACGTTCGCGCGACGTGCAGCCTCGTCGGGACGCTGAGCAAATACCTCGGTCTGGCCGCCGCTGCTCCCGTCGTGGTCGCGCTCTACTACCGCGACGCGGCGTGGCCCTTCGTGGTCGCGGGCGTGGCCGTGTCCGGCGGCGGCTGGTTGATGGAACGGTGGACGGCCGGGCACGGTGTCATGGGCGCGCAAGGAGGGCTTCCTCGCCGTGGCGCTGACCTGGCTCGTCGCAGCCGTGTTCGGCGCGCTGCCGTACGTGCTGTCCGGAAACGCGCAGATCGACCGACCGTTCGACGCCTTCTTCGAGGCGATGTCCGGCTTCACCACGACCGGCGCGACCGTGCTGACGGACATCGACGCCCTGCCGCGGACGCTGCTCTTCTGGCGCCAGTTCACCCAGTGGCTCGGCGGGATGGGGATCATCGTCCTCGCGCTGGCAGTGCTGCCAAGGCTGCGCGTCGGCGGACGCCAGCTGCTCGAGCACGAGATGCCCGGCCCCGAGCTCGAGCCGCTCGCCAGCCGCATCCAGGACACGGCCCGCCGGCTCTGGCTGCTGTACCTCGGGATGACGGCGGTCCTGATTCTCGTCCTGGCTGCGATCGGCTGGTCGGGCCTCGACGACCGCATGACGTTCTTCAACGCGGTCGCGCACGCCTTCTCCACCCTGCCGACGGGCGGCTTCTCGCCGGACAACACCTCGCTGATCGGGTTCGCTCCCATCACACAGTGGGTGATCGCGGTCGCGATGATCGTCGCGGGGGTGAACTACGCACTGCTCTACCGCGCGTTCCTGCGTCGCGAGCCGAACGCGCTCCCCCGGGACGAGGAGTTCCGACTGTACGTCGCCGTCCTGGCGCTGGCGGCGATCGTCATCGTCACCGAGATCTGGACGGAGGGCGTCGCGACGGGGGAGACCGCGATCCGCCACGGCATCTTCCAGGCGGCGTCGGTGATGACGACGACCGGGTTCGCCACCGTCGACTACGCCCTGTGGCCGACGCTCGCGCTCATGACGCTCGTCGCCCTCATGTTCGCCGGCGCCTCCGCCGGCTCGACGTCGGGCTCCGTGAAGATCGTGCGTCACCTGCTGCTCGGCAAGATCCTGCGCCGCGAGCTCGCTCAGACCGTGCATCCCGAGCTCGTCGTCCCGGTGCGCCTGAACAACTCGGTCGTCGACGAGCGCGCGCTCCGGGCGGCGTCGAGCTTCATCCTGCTCTACATCGGGATCTTCATCATCGGCACCGCGCTGCTCGCGATCGACGCCGCGCGCACCGACCTGCCGCTGTCCACGATCGACGCGCTCGCCGCGTCGGCGTCGACGCTCGGCAACGTCGGCCCGGGCCTGGGCTTCGCCGGCCCGATCGGGAGCTTCGAGCCGTTCAGCGACTTCTCGATCGCGGTGATGACGGCGCTGATGTTCCTCGGCCGGCTCGAGCTGATCCCGGTGATCGTGCTCTTCACCCGCAACTACTGGCGCAACTAGCGGGTCGCGGACTCCTTCTTGGAGAGCAGCGCCCGCCGCAGCTCGTCCTCCTTGCCCGGCTGGAGGATCGCGAGCACCTGGTCGCCCGGCCGCAGCACCGTCGAGCCCGACCGCGATCTCGGCCTGGTCGTTGCGCATGACCGAGATCAGGCGCGAGCCCTCGGGCAGCGCCAGCCCCGCGACCCGCTTGCCGGCCACGGGCGAGTCACGGTCGATCTGCACCTCGACGATCTCGAGGTTCTCCCGCCGCAACTCGAGCATGCGCACGAGCCCGTGCTCCGGCACCTCGTGCTCGACGAGGCCGAGGATGTTCGAGACGGCGCAGACGGTCTGCGTGATGCCGAGCAGGTCGAAGTGCACCTGGTTCCGCGGATCGTTGACCCGCGCCACGACCTTCTCGACGTCGTAGCCCTCGCGGGCGATCTGGCAGATGACGATGTTGTCCTCGTCGTCCCCGGTCACCGCGAGCAGGAGGTCCGGCGGACGTGCGATCCCGGCGCGCTCGAGCGTGTGGATCTCGGTGGCGTCGCCGATCAGCACCTGGTGGCCGAACTCCTCCTCGAGCAGCTCGAAGCGCGGCCGCGACTGCTCCACGAGCGTCACCTCGTGGTTCATGTTCAGCAGCGAGCGCGCGAGATTGGCGCCCACCTTGCCGCCGCCGGCGACGACGACGTACACGACTAGGAGTGCCCCGTCGGCTCGAGCGGCCGCACGTCGCAGGCGCGGACGATGTCGGTGAGCACGGAGATCGCCGTCTGCGTCGGGCAGACCGTCTGCAGGCCGCGCTTGGCGAAGAAGTCCGCGCGCGCCGGGTCGAGCACGCGCACCACCACGCAGCCGATGCCGTAGCGGGTCTGCGCGACCTGGCCGATGACGATGTTCGTGTTGTCGCCGTCGGTCGCGACGACCGCGGCGTCGGCGTCCTCGATCCCGGCGCGATGGAGCACGGCGGTGTCCATGCCGTGGCCGACGACGAACCCGCCGCCCCAGTCGGTGCCGAGCCGCGTCAACGCCTCCTCGCGCTCGTCGATCACGCTCACGTCCCACCCCTCGCGGTGGAGCTGCAGCGCGACCGCCGATCCGACCCGCCCGCAGCCGATCACGACTGCCTTCACGAAGTCAGCTTACGTCCTCGAGGACTCCCTGCGGGAATGCGACGACGAGCACCTCACAGGGCGCGTTCCGCAGGACGTAGTCCACCGTGGGCGAGAAGAACAGGCTCTGGCGCCGCCAGCGCGGCGACGAGCCGAGGACGATCAGGTCGACGTCCCGCGAGCGCGCCTCCTCGACGATGGCGTGGCCGATCGACCGCGCCTTGACCACCTCGGTGCGCACCTCGACGCCGTGCTCCTCGCCGAGCAGCCGCGCCTCCGCGAGCGAGGCTGCGGCGTGCTCCTCCGCATCGAGGAGCTCCGCGTCGAGCGGCAGCGCCAGCGGCACGCGGATGACGAAGAGCGCTTCGACGGCCGCGTCGCGCTCCTTGGCGAGCGCCACGGCGGTGGCGGCCATCTCCTCGCCGATGTCGCCGAGCTTCATCGGCACGAGCAGGCTCCTGAACTCGGCTCCCGGCGGCGCCGCCACCGGCTCGATGTCCTCCAGCAGCCCGATCTCGGCCCGGAGGCGCGTCAGCAGGTAGACGGCGAACCCCACGACCAGCCACGCGGGCCCGGCGTACCGGGCGCCCGGGTGCGTGAGCAGCGCGACGACGAGCACGGCGGCCGTGAGCGGCGCCCCGATGAGCGCCGGCAGCGGCACGCGGACGCCGCGGATCGTGACGTCGAACGGGACGCGGAACGGCCGCGGCAGGTCGGGCTCGGACGCCCGCAGCTTGATCACCGCGATCTGCGCCGCCGTGAACGTCAGCAGGACGCCGAAGCTGTACAGGCTGGCGAGGAACGCGACGTCCTCGTCGATCGCCCCCGTCAGGATCACGAGACCCGACGCCACGACCGCCGTCGCCACGATCGCCGCGGGCGAGACGAGCGTCCTGCGATTGAGGCGCCCGAGCGCCCGGGGCAGCTGGCCGTACTTCGCCAGCGCGTACGCGAGCCTCGTGCACCCGGACATCGAGGTGGTCGCGGCGGCCAGCAGCACGAGCGCGCCCGTGAGGCCGATGACGATCCGCAGCCCGTCCGCCACGAGCGCCGGCAGCGGGTCGTCCAGCGCGGCGACGATGCCGAGGATCGGCGCGCGCAGCCACTCGTCGCCGAGTGCGGTCTCGCCGTCCTCGACCGGGAACGCCGAGAGGCCGACGACCGCCACGAGCGCCGTCAGCACGACGACGAGACCGATCGCGGAGAAGAGGCTGCGCGGCAGGGCTCGTCCCGGCGCGCGGGTCTCGGCCGCCAGGTTCGAAATCGTCTCCAGACCGGTGTAGGCGAGCATCGCCAGCGGCAGCGCGAACGCGAGGTCGGCCCACTCCGGCGACTCGCCGAGCTCGACGCCGCTCGTCAGCGCCTCCGGCGACACGAGCAGCGCGAAGCCGAGCACGACGAGCAGCAGCTGCGCGCCGAGGTCGAGGCCGGCGATTGCGATGGCGCCGGAGTGCAAGCGCGAGCGTCGCACGAGCCGCACCCCCGCCACGCCGAGCACCACGACGACGCCGATAACGACGTCCCACGGCTCGTCGCCGATGCCCTCGATGCCGAGCGCGCCGCCGAGGTAGTGCGGCAGGAAGATCACCGAGAGGGCGATCACGATCAGGTAGTCGAGAAAGAGTGCCCAGCCGACGGCAAAGCCGAAGACGTCGTTGAAGGCGCGCCGCACCAGCGTCGTGGCGCCCCCGGCCTCGGGGATCGCGGCCGTGCCCTCGGCGTAGGAGAGTGAAACGACGAGGAACAGCAGCCCGGTGAGGAGCAGCACGGCGGGCGTGAGCCCGAGCGCGTACGCCGCCACGATGCCGAGAGCGAAGTAGATCGAGGCGGCGAGCTCGCCGTAGGCCACGGCGAACAGCACGGGGGCGTCGAGGATGCGCTCGAAGCCGCGGAGCTTCCGGGCCATCAGCGCCCCGCCCTGAGCTGCAGGGTCAGCCGCGCCACGCCGAGCGCGAGGAACAGCCCGCCGAGCACGAAGCCGGTCACGCCGCCTCCCGCGGCCGCGGTCACCGCCAGCAGCGCGATCCCGATCGCGACGAACGTCACCGCAAGCACGACAACGACCCAGCGGTAGGCGCGGCTCATGCCGCCTGCCTCGACGCGGCCACCATGACGCGGCACGGCGCGTTGCGCAGGACGTAGTCCACGGTCGAGCCGAAGACGCCGCGGCCGCGGCGCCCCTGGCCCTTGCGCGGCGCCCCGATGACGATGATCTCGCTGCCGCGCCGCTCGGCCTCCTCGACGATCGCACGCCCGGCGCTTCGTGCCCGGACGAGCCGCTCGAGCACCGTCACGCCGTACGACTCGCCGAGCGCACGCGCCTCGCCGAGCTCGCGGTGCGCCATGCGCTCGTCCTCGGCGAGCTCCGCCGACAACGGCAGCTCGAGCGGCACCTCCACCACGGTCACGGCCGAGATGGTCGCGCCACGCTCCGCCGCGAGACCGCATGCGACGTCCACGGCCTCGGCGGACGCCGCGCCGGGGACGACCGGTACGAGGAGCCTGCGGTACTCCAGCGCCAGCGCAGGCCCGTACGCGACGGGTGCGCGGACCGTCTCGGTGAGCGGCCGGCCGACCACGCGCCTGCGGTAGATCCAGTAGCCGACGAGGCCGGCGGCCACCCACCCCAGCCCCGTCCAGCGCGTCAGCGGGTTCTGGACGAGGATGACGAGGAACGAGACACCGGTCGCGAGCCCGCCGAGCACGGCGAAGACCGGCCAGTCCACTCCACGCCATTGAACGTTCGGCCGCGCGCGGAACGCCACCTCGGCGTCGTCGTCCGGCAGCATGCGCAGCCGCACGATCGACGCGTGCGCGACCGTGAACGAGAGCGTGGCGCCGAACGAGTAGAGGGTTCCGACGAACTCGACGTCCCCAGGCAGGATGACGAGGATCGGCGCGATCCCGGCGAAGATGACGAGCGAGAGCCAGGGCGTCTTGAGCCGTGGATGCAGGCGGCGGAAGATCTCGGGCAGCTGGCGGTAGGTCGCCATCGAATACGTGATGCGCGACGCCCCGATCACGCCGGCGTTCGTGGCGACGATGAGGATGGTGGCCGCGAGCAGGCCGACGTAGATCTGCGCGGCGTCGTAAACGGCGCCTTCGAGGCCGAGGTTCTCGACCACGCCCAGGATAGGATCGTTGGCATAGCCGCCCTCTTCGGGCGGCAGCGCCAGCAGGGTCGTCAGCTCGCCATCGATCTCGCGCACCGGCAGTGCCGACAGCGCTACGAGCGGCAGCGTGAAGTAGATGGCGAAGACCGCCCCCGCCACGAGCCGGTAGGCATTGGGGACGCTGCGCACGGGATCGCGGACCTCCTCCGCGAGGTTCGAGACCGTCTCGACGCCCGTGTAGGCGAGCATCGCGACCGGCACGGCGACCGCGAGATTCGACCAGGTCGGCGCCTCGCCCCAGTGGATGTTGTCGACCAGGATCTCGGGGCTGAAGACGAGCGCGAACCCGACGATGACGAGGAGCACCTGCGTCGCGAAGTCCACGACCGCGAGCGAGACGCTCAGCTTGGCGGCCTCCTGCACGCCGACGACGTTGAGGCTGACGAGCACGGCGATCACGACGATGCCGCCGACGATGTCCCAGGGGTTCGTGTTCAACGGCTCCCAGAAGATCGAGAGGTAGTGGGGCACGAAGAACGCGGACGTCGCGACGGTGACGACGTAGACGAGCATCTGCGCCCACGCGGCCGTGAAGCTGACGAGCTCGTTGAACCCGTGACGTGCGAAGCTGGCCGATCCGCCGGCCTCGGGATACCGCACGGTGCCCTCCGCGTACGTGGCGGCGGTGCACGCGAAGATCACGCCGGCGACGACGAAGACGAGCGGGGTCAGGCCGAGCGCGAACACGGCCGTGAGGCCGAGCGCGTAGTAGATCGACGAGCCGACGTTGCCGTACGCGGTGGCGAAGAGTGCAGGCGTGCCGAGCACCCGCTCGAGCTCCACCTTCCGGCGACGGCGGCTGGGCACCGGCGGAGTCTACGCCGCGTGCTTCAGCGCGTCGGAGCGCCGCCCGGGCGGCCGAGCACGGTCACGCGCGGGCCTGCGATCGTCGTCTCCACGACGCGTGTGAGCCCGACGCCCGGGGCGAAGACGAGCTCCTCGAGCCCCGCGTCCGCCATGCCCTTCCCCTTGGGGCGAAGCGTCAGGCGCACGGCGTTCCGCACCGTCTCCCCGTCGGCATCCGACGCCGTCGCGTCCCGCGCGGCGACGGTCACCAGCACGTTCCGCCAGAGCAGGCTTTGCGAGAGATCGACGCGGTAGCTCGTGCCGGTTGCGGCGCCGAGCCGCAGGAACGGCTCCCAGCGGCCGGGATCCGGATCCCACGCCTCGATCGACGTGCCGTTCTCGCGAACCCGGGTCGGCGGCAGGCCCGGAAAGCCGCGGAGGACGACCCCCGCGGACTCGGCCGGCCGCACGACCCTGACGGGCGGAGGCGCGGCGCCGGTGCGCTCGTCGACGAGCTGCCACGTCGTGCCGACCTCGAGCGGGAAGAGCGGCCGCGGCGTCGCCGCGTCGGCGCCTGACTCAGCGCCGCCGCACGCGCACAGAACGAACGTGACCCCGATCAGGAGTGCAGGCCTGATCATCGCCACACTGTAGCCGGGCGTTTCCGGCGATAAACAGGAGGGGGCGCCTCGCGGCGCCCCCTCCTCGACTCCAGGCGACTTCGCTCTACGACCGGTTAGCCCGCTCGCGCACGGCGTTGACGCCGCGGCTACCCGCACCGCCACCGCCGCCGTTCTCGCAGGCACTGATCGTCAGGTCGTCGACGTACCAGCCGTCGATGGCGCCACACCCGTCCATGCCGAACTCGAACGAGATCTTGACGCTGTCGCCCTGCTTGATCCCGAGCGCGCCGAGATCGATCTGCGACTCGCCCCACGTGCCGTGTACCTGGCCCCCGTCCGTGCCGCTGAAGCCGGGCTGGCCTTGCAGCGGGTTGGTGTTGCCCTGGGCCGCGGTCGCGAGCGTCGTGTTGTAGGCGTTGAAGATGAACGCCGTGGCCGGCACGACCGTGAACGGCCCACCGTTGACGCTGATCTTCAAGTTGCCGCCGTCGAACGCGAACTCGGTGGCGACGTAGTGCTGGAAGGTGAGCCGGTAGCCGGTCACCTTGGCGCCGCCGCTGATCGCGATCGCGGGGCTCGTCATGGTCATCACGCCGGACTTGTCGTTCGCGCTGCCGTCGCACTGTCCGTCGAGATCCGCCGCGAACACGCCCTGGCCGTTACGGCCACCGGGCAGGCTCTTGCTGAGAGCCCAGTCCACGATCTGGGCGCCCTGAGCGGCGAACACCGCCGTGTTCGAGAGCGTCCAGTCGCGCAGCGCCTGGCTGCCCTGCGAAGTTCTCCTTGTAGACGGTCTTCTCCTTGCCGTCGCCGCACGCCTTCGGCGGGTTGCCCTTGAGCAGCGGCGTGAAGTTGCACTGCGCCGTCGGGTCGCGACGCAGCTCGACTGCCGCGATCATCTTCGTGATCTGTGAGCAGTCGGTGGCGTTGATCGTCCCCGAGAACGTCCCGCCCGGCCCGTCGGTGCTGAGGTTCGTCAGCGGGTCGCCGATCAGGTCGTTGCAGGACGCGAGCAGCGCATCGGCGTGGTCGGCGAAGTCGGTCGTCTTCGTCTGGTAGACCGACTGCGCCCGCCAGTAGACGTGGGCGGCCTTCGTCAGGCCGATCGCACCCACCGTCTGGCCGTTGAACGTGCCGCCGTCCACGAGCAGTGCGTACCCGTGGTTCGGGACGCCCGAGTTGGTGTGGACGCCGCCGGCGTCGCTGACGTCGCAGTGGTACTCGGCGTCGCTGACCTTGCCGGGGTCGGACAGGCACGTCGGCGACCACATGTCGCGGATCGCGTGGTTGCCGGCGCCGGCCGTCGGGTTGAAGCCGAACGAGTCCTCGGCCATCAACCACCGGAGCGAGTTCTCCGGCGCCTGCAGGCTGCCCTTGACCTTCAGCGTCACGTTCGACGTGCCGCTCGCCAGGTAGCCCTTCAGCAGATCGCCGTGCGGCATTGGAGATGCCCAGCGACGGGATCGTGATCGTCGGGTCGGCGCCGGCCATGCCGAACACGCCGCCGCCGCCGTTGTTCGCGATCACGCCGCCGATCGCGCCTGCGACCTGCATGTTCTTGACCTTGATCGTGAACGCGCAGGTCCCGCGGTCGGCGAGCCCGACCTTGCCGGTCATGGAGCCGGCCGGCAGGGCCTCGCAGGCGTCGCTGGTCGACGCGCCCGCACCGTCGTTCGCGAGCACGAGGTCACCGGTCGTCCCGGCGACCGTCAGCGGCGCGCCGAAGGCGGCCGCACCGGCGGCGCACTCGCCCGGAGTCGGCGAGTTGATGATCAGGATCGGCACCGGGACGGTGCGCGTCGAGCAGGCGCCGACCGTCCGGACCGGAGCCGGAGCGTCGGTGCCCTCGCCGTTGATCATGTCGATCGTCTCGCCCCAGATGTCCGAGTAGGACTCGTTCAGGGCGCCCGGCTGCCACTGGTAGATCAGATCGTGCGTGAACTGCGTGTAGGCGTGGCCCCACTCGTGCGCGACGACGTCGTCGGACGTGACGCCGTTGCAGTAGTTCGTGGTGACGCCGTTCCAGTTGGCGTTCGGGCAGCTGATGCGCGGGTCGTTGTTGACCGTCTGCATGAACGCGCCGGCGCCGTCGTACGAGTCGCGGTTGAACGCGTTGAAGAAGAACGCGTACGAATCGCCGCTGAACGAGACGAGGTTCTGCTGCTCGGTGTTCAGCGTGCCGGGGAACGCGTCGCCCTCTTCCCAGACCTTGGTGAAGACGACCGGATTGCCGGCGGCCTCGAACAGCACGCGGTGCAGCGCGTCGTGGACCGTCGAGTAGCGGTTGACGATCTTCCCGCTGTGGGCGTGCACGAAGACGACGTCCCGCACGCGGGCACCGTCCGTGACCTCGACCTCGTAGACGAGCTGGCTGGAGCCGCGCGCGTTCCTGACGAGACCCAGGCGGTACACGTAGAGCGTCGCCTTCCCCCGCAGCTGCATCGGCGAGAGGCGCATCGGATCGCCCGTCTGTGCATCGGTCGGTGCATCCCGGACGACCTCGGCGATGGCCCGGCTGACCGCCCGTGCCGCGCTCAGCCGCGGGTTGACGTTGACGGCGAGGTTCGGCACCGCGGTGCCGTTCACCGCCGTCAGGGCGCCGCTGCCGTCCAGGTGGGCGATGAGCTCGCCACCCCAGACCGGAACGCCCTTGTAGAACTGCTCGTAGCGGACGTGCGTGGCGCCGACGGCATCGGTCACCGACGAGGCCTTCCGCAACGAGCTCTCGCCGGTGGCGCCGAACAGCGCGCCGTACCGGTCGACGAAACGCGTCGCCTTGCTCGACGCCGACAGGTCGTCGTCGAGCAGGTCGCCGTTCTGGCCCGCCCGCAGGAAGGCGACCCTCGAGGTCGCGTCTTCCCTGCTGACCTGTACCGAGCCCTCGGCAGAAGCGATGAGCTGCCGGAGCAGCCCCTGGTCGATTCCCCTCCCGCTCGTCTTGGCTGCTCCGCCGCTCGCGGCACCGCTTAGGACGGTGGCCAGCGAGAGCATGGCGAGGAGCACGCCGAGGCGAACCCAACGTGGTCGCTTGCTCACGTTCCTCCCTCTCCCTGATTCGTTGGCCGCCCCGGCTGGGCGGCCGACTGAGCGAGAGGAACCTACCCACAAGCGACCCGGGTTACAAGTCGGATTTAGGCAAGAAACTCCTGCAGAACCCGAGTTTTACAGCACTAAATCAGAGTCACCCGTGGATGGAGACGATCAGCGGGATCATGAGGATCGCAACGATGTTCGCGATCTTGATCATCGGGTTGATCGCGGGGCCCGCGGTGTCCTTGTAGGGGTCGCCGACGGTGTCGCCCGTGACGGCCGCCGCGTGCGCCTCCGAGCCCTTGCCGCCGAACGCACCGTCCTCGATCAGCTTCTTCGCGTTGTCCCACGCACCGCCGCCCGAGGTCATCGCGATCGCCAGGAACAGGCCGGTCACGATCGTGCCGATCAGCAGGCCGCCGAGCATCTCCGGCCGGATGATGCCGACGGCGATCGGGATGGCAATCGGGATGAGTGCGGGCACCAGCATGCTGCGGATCGCCGAGGCCGTGACGATGCCGATGGCGTTCGAGTAGTCCGGCCGCGACGTGCCCTCCATGATCCCCGGGTCCTCGCGGAACTGCCGGCGCACCTCGGTCACGACCTCGCCGCCGACGCGGCCGACGGCCGTCATCGCCAGGGAGGCGAAGAGGAACGGCATCATGCCGCCGATGAAGAGACCGGCGATGACCCACGGGTCGGAGAGCGCGAACGCCTCCTCGAGGCCTTCCTCGGCCAGACCGCGCGTGTACTCGTCGAAGAGCACGAGCGCGGCGAGACCGGCCGAGCCGATGGCGTAGCCCTTCGTGACGGCCTTGGTCGTGTTGCCGACCGCGTCGAGCGGGTCGGTGATGCCGCGGACGGACTCCGGCAGGTCGGCCATCTCGGCGATGCCGCCGGCGTTGTCGGTGACCGGCCCGTACGCGTCGAGCGCGACGATGAGGCCCGTCATCGAGAGCTGCGCCATGACCGCGACGCCGATCCCGTAGAGGTCGCCGGTGATCTCGTAGGCGGCGATGATGCCGGCCGCGATGACGATGACCGGTGCGGCGGTCGCGCGCATGCCGATGGCCAGTCCGGCGATGATGTTCGTCGCGTGGCCGGTCTGCGACGCCTCCGAGATCGACTGCACCGGCCGCCAGCGGGTGCCGGTGTAGAACTCGGTGATCGCGACCAGCAGGAACGTGACCGCGAGCCCGACGAGC
The DNA here is from genome assembly GCA_963733065.1 of uncultured Gaiellaceae bacterium. Lineage (GTDB taxonomy): Bacteria > Actinomycetota > Thermoleophilia > Gaiellales > Gaiellaceae > CAVTBT01. Next base: position 351,695 of record CAVTBT010000001.1, on the reverse strand, counting down.
GCGGCGCCGTAGAGCTCCCAGAACGAGAACCGGCCCTCGTCGAAGGCCATCGTCACGGGGATGAAGCCGAGCGCCGACAGCACCGTCGCGACGATCACGCTCTTGTAGAGGGCGTTGATGATCGCGTTCGGCCCGCGGCCGACCCGGGCGAAGAACGTGCCGATGACCGAGGCGATGATCGAGATGCCGCCGATGGCCAGCGGGAAGACGACGAGGTTGCTCGTCGGGAAGGCGATGCCGAGCAGCATCACTGCGACGGCCGTGACGGCGTACGTCTCGAAGAGGTCGGCGGCCATGCCGGCGCAGTCGCCGACGTTGTCTCCGACGTTGTCGGCGATCACGGCCGGGTTGCGCGGGTCGTCCTCGGGGATGCCCGCCTCGATCTTCCCGACGAGGTCGGCGCCGACGTCGGCGGCCTTCGTGTAGATGCCGCCGCCGAGACGCGCGAAGACCGAGATCAACGAGCCTCCGAACGCGAGCCCTACGAGGTCGTCGACGGCCGACTGGGCACTGTTGTCGAACCAGTCCGTCAGCACCCAGTAGTACCCGGCGACACCGAGCAGGCCCAGGCCGACGACGAGCAGGCCGGTGACGGTGCCGGCGCGGAAGGCGACGTTGAGCGCGGGCTTGAGGCCTTCGCGTGCGGCCTCCGCCGTGCGGACGTTGGAGCGGACGGCGACGTTCATGCCGATGAAGCCGGCTGCCGCCGAGAGCAGGGCGCCGACCAGGAAGCCGATCGCCGTGCCCCAGCCGAGATCGGGGTAGAAGCCGATCACGAGGAACGGCACCGCGGCGACCAATGCGATGGCCGTGTACTGCTTCTTCAGGTACGCGGCGGCGCCCTCCTGTATGGCGCGCGCGATCTCCTGCATCCGCTCGTTGCCGGCCGGCTGCCGCAGCAGCCACCAGGTCAGGTAGAGGCCCCAGGCAATGGCCACGAGCGCGCACACGAGCGCGAATGCCACCGCGTGATCGTTGAAGAAGTCCATCCGTCCTCCGGTTCAGCCTGTCACAAAGAGAGCGCCGAGGCTGCTCGGCGCGCCGGGTTTTGTATCACAAAGCCCCGCTGTCGTTCGGCCTCGGCGCGGCTAGGACGCCCTCCCTCCGGCGGCTTCCAGGATCGACTCGATCTCCTCGAAGCCCTGGCGCCGGGCATGCTCCAGCGGCGTCACGCCGTTGCCGTCGGCGAGGTTCACGTTCGCACCTGCATCGACGAGCAGCCGCACGATCTGCATGTGCCTCGCGCCGCCGTCGCCGAGGATGATCGCCTCCAGGAGCGCTGTCCACCCGAGCCGGTTCACGTGATCGACCTCGATCTCGGTCTCGAGCAACCGCCGCACGATCTCCACGTGACCGCGGTCCGCCGCGCGGATGAGCCCGGTCCCGCGGTAACTGTCGAGGCTGCGAACGTCCCCGCCGTGCGCAAGCATCAGCTCCAGAAGCTCGAGTGAGCCGTCGGCGGTCGGGATCAGGTACCCGCTCTGCTCGGTCGCGTCCTTGGCGTTGACGTCGGCGCCTTCCTCGATCAGCAGCCGTGCCACCTCCACGTGGTCGCCGTACGCGGCGGCGACGAGCGCCGTCGCACCGCCTTCGCCGACAGCCGCGACGCTCGCTCCCTCGTCGAGGAGGCGCCGCACCTCGGCCGCATCGCCGCGGCCGGCGGCCGCGATGAGCTCGCGATCGAGCGCCGGAGAGCCCTCGGGCTCGCCGTCCTCGCCGGCACATCCCGGCAGGGCGACGAGGATCGCCGCGACGGCGGCCGCCCAAGACATCAGGCGGATGCCTCGTCGCCTCCCGGCTCACCCGTCTCGGCCGCCCGGGACTCGTCGACCGCCCTGGCGTAGGCGAGCTGGAGGCTCGCTCTCGCCCCCTCGAGATCGCGAAGCAGCGCCTCGTCGGCCGACCCTGCGAGGACCGGGAGGAGAGCCCGCAGCGCCTCGATCGCGAGCCGCGCCTGTTCGAGGTCTCGTCGAGCGGGGTCGAGCTTCGCGAACGCCAGGGACACCGTCGAGACGAGCGTCTGCGCCAGCAGGTCGCCGACGCTCAGCCGGTCCAGCGCCTCGAGCAGCTCGGCCTCGCTCGGCTCGGTCGGCTCGCCCTCAGCCACCGATCAGCTGGCCCGCTTGCACCTGCTCGGCGTAGATCTGCTCGAGCGTCGCCCCTTCCGCGAAGCGTGCGATCTGCCGCTCGGCGGCGTTCCGCTCGGGGATGGCGAGGTACGGTGCGGCGCCGATCTCCTCGGCCACCGGACGCACCCAGTCGAGCAGCCCCTCGAGCCGCGCGCGCGCCGACACGGACTCGCCGCGGTCGAAGTCGATGAGCTCCCCGGAGAGGCCCCAGCGAATGGCGCGCCAGACGTTCTCCTCGATGAGGCGGTGGGGCAGGTCCGGCAGCGGCTCGCCCTCGTCGTGCGCGCGCGCAATGCGCACGGCGAGCGAGGCGGCGACCGCCGCGAGCCCCTGGGCGTCGCTCAGCTCGGGCTGGGCGTCGCAGATCCTGATCTCGACGGTCGGGAACGCAAGGTGCGGACGGACGCTCCACCAGAGCTGCGTGTGCTCCGTGACGGAGCCGGTCTCGTAGAGGAAGCGAACGTACTGCTCGTAGTCCGCCCAGCCGGCGAACGCGTCCGGCACGCCGCAGCGCGGGAAGAAGCGCGTGAAGATCTGGGTGCGCGCCGTGTGCAGGCCGCTGTCGACGGCCTCGACGAACGGCGAGCTCGCGGAGAGCGCGAGCAGCTCGGGCAAGAGGCCGCGCAGGCCGTTCGTGACTGCGATCGCGCGGTCCGCGCCGCGAATTCCGATGTGGACGTGGAGCCCGAAGGTGTTGTTCCGCCAGACGACGTACCGGAGCAGCTCGTCGTTTCGCCGGTAGTGCGGCGTGTCGATGATCCGCTGCTCCTTCCAGTCGGCCCAGGGATGCGTCCCGGTTGCGCCGAGCGCGATGCCCATCGGCTCGACGAGCGCCTGCAGCTGCGCACGGCGCTCTGCCATCACGCCGGGGATCGCGGCGAAGCTGTCGCAGCGGCCGGTCTTGACCTCCACCTCCGAGGCGATCAGCTCGCCGACGAGGTGCTCGGCGAGCGCCGCTCCCTGCGCGGCGGCCTGCACCTCCTCGAAGCGGTTGACGAGGTCGAGCGTGTCCGGGTCGAGCAACGCGAACTCCTCCTCCACGGCGATCGTGAAGTCCGTGCCGTCGTCGAAAGCGTCGCGTGCACGCGCGATCATCTCGTCGGCCGGGAGGCGCTGCTCGTCGCCCATGGCCGAGAAGGCTAGCGTCGCGGCCGCGTCAGACCGCGCCGCCTCGTGCGGCGCTCAAGCTTCCTCCAGGATGCGCGCGGCGATACCGGCCCAGCTCCAACGCCGTTCGACCGCCCGCCGCGCGGCCGCCGAGAGCTCCGCTCGCTCCGACGGATCGAGCGACAGCAGCCGTCGGAGCTTCGCGGCCAGGTCGGCGGCGTCCCCTGTCCGGAAACTCGCCAGCCCGCGCAGCGGCGCCGGGTACTCCGCCTCGAGCCCAGCGGCGACCTCGGCGAGGCCGGAGTGGTGCGCGACGATGGGCGGCGAGCCCGCCGCGGCGGCCTCGGCGGCGACCATGCCGAACGCCTCCGGGAAGATCGACGGCACGACTGTCGCGTCCGCGAGCGGCAGCAGCCGGGTGAGGTGGCGGTGCTCGAGTGGGCCCGTGAAGAGCGTCCGCTGCGGGTCGGCCAGACGCTCGAGCTCGTCCCGGTAATCGCCGAAGCCCACGAGCACGGCGCGGGCGTCGACCTCCCGCAGCGCCTCGAGCAGCACGTGGACGCCCTTGTTGTAGAGGAGCTTCCCGAAGTAGACCACGGTCGGCCCCTCGCTCGAGAGGAACGCGCCGAGACGTTCGGCATTGCCCTCGTCGGGTAGGCGCTCGTCGGCGTTTCCCGGATTCGGGGGATCCCGGCGAGACTCCTCGACGAGGTCGGCGAGCGCCTCTGTACGGGGCCGCGGCCGCCAGGCGTCGACGTCGACCCCGGGTGGCACCTCGTGCACGTCGTGCACGTGTCCGCAGACCTCCTCGAGCACCTCGCGGATGTGACCGGAGCCCACGAGCGTGGCCGCGGCCCGGCTGAGCACCTCTCGCCCCCACGCCTCGAGCTCCGGCCGGCCCCGCATCGAGTACTCGAGCTCCGACCCGTGCACCTTGACGACGTACCGGGTGCCGCTCGCCGCGCCGACCGCACCGCCGAGCAGGGCGTGGTTGACGACCAACAGGTCCGCCGGCAGCCGCTCGCGGACGGCGGCTGCGTTCGCCTCGACCCAGGCGTCGAGCTCCGCGCGCGTGCAGTCCTGCAGGAGCTTGACGTCGTACCCCGCATAGCGGTCGAGCACGAACACGGGCAGGAGCCTGCCGACGTCGGGCCGGACGGTCTCGGAGCCGCCCAGGTCGTACAGGTCGGGCTGCGCTTCCTGGCTGAACACCGTGACGTCGTGCCCGGCGCGGCTCCACTCGCGCGCGAGCATGCGCGTGTAGACGTTCGAGCCGGTGCCACCCAGGAGGTACCCGTGCCAGATCAGGATCCGCACCGGCGCATTCTCGCTTTCGCGAGAACGCGCCCAGAAAACTCTTCGCCAAGGGTTTCTGCGCGCTTCTCCGTCGGACCTGGAGTCTTCTGGGCGCTTCTCGCGTCAGCGAGAAGCGCCTACGCGCCTACGTCAGATGGAAATAGAGCGCGTAGAGGAGGTCGACGGCCGGGTTCGACGTGTGCACCTGCACGTCGCCGGGGACGTCGAGCAGCGCCTCGGAGTAGTTGAAGATGATCTTCACGCCCGCACCGACGAGGTCGTTGGCCGCCTGCTGGGCGCTCTCCGCGGGCACGGCGAGCACACCCACGATGATGTTGTGCTCGCGGATGCCGGGGGCGAGGTCCTCGTACGGACTGACGGCGACGGAGCCGACGCTGCGTCCGGCCTTGTCGGGATCGCTGTCGTACACCGCGGCGATGTTGATCCCGTGCTCGGCGAAGATCGGCGAGCTGGCGATGGCCTGCCCGAGCCGTCCGGCGCCGACGAGCGCGATGTTGTGCTGCCCCTGCGTCCGCAGGATCTTGCGAATCTCCCCGAGCAGCGAGTCGATGTTGTAGCCGACGCCGCGCTTGCCGAACTTGCCGAAGCCGGAGAGGTCGCGGCGGATCTGCGTCGCATTGATGTTCGTGTAGTCCGAGATCTCCTGTGACGAGATCCGGTCCTTGCCCATTTTCTTGGCCTGCGTCAGCACCTGGAGGTACCGGCTCAGCCGGGCCGCGACCCCGACCGTCAAGCGATCCGCCACAACAACTCCCTCTCGTCAGTGGTTCGTAACAACTCGTCACATACTGCCTGCTGCGCCCGCGGCCGGTCGCAGCACCCGCTCGCGAAGCGCGGTCGGGTCGACGAACCACGTGAACGCCCGTTCACCGTCGACCTCGACGACCGGCAGCAGCTCGCGATACGCGGCCTCGAGCGTGTCGTCGCCGCCGATGTCGACGACGCGCAGCTCGAAGGGCACGTCGCGCCGAACGCCCTCGATCACCTCGAGCGCCGCCTCGCAGAGATGGCAGCCCTCCGCCTGGTAGACGACTACCTTCGGCATGCGGGCGTTTTCTATGGGTAGAGACCGCGGGTGGTGGTCGCCTCGGCGACGCGCTGGACGGCGAGTCCGTAGGCCGCGATCCGCAGGCTCGTCGACCAGCGCTCGCGCGTGGCCCACGTCTCCTCGAAGGCACGCACCATGATGTCCCGCAGCTTCGCGCTCACCTCGTCCTCGCGCCAGAAGTACTCCTGCAGGCCCTGCACCCACTCGAAATAGGAGACGATCACGCCGCCGGCGTTGGCCAGGATGTCGGGCAGGATGAGGACGCCGCGATCCTCGAGAATCTCGTCGGCCGCCGGGGTCACGGGCCCGTTCGCGCCCTCGCAGATCATCGCGGCGCGGACCTTGGCCGCGTTCTCCTCCGTGATCACCTGCTCGAGCGCGCACGGCGCCAACAGGTCACAGTCGAGCAGCAGCAGCTCCTCGTTCGTCACCGGCTCGGCATTCGCCAGCCCGGCGAGCGTCCCGCGCTCCGTCTTGTGGGCCACGACCGCGTCGATGTCCAGGCCGTTCGCGTTGTGCACGCCGCCCGCCGAGTCCGACACGGCTACGACGCTGACGCCCTCGGCAGCCAGCAGGCGCGCGAGGTTGAGTCCAACGTTGCCGAAGCCCTGGATCGCGACGCGTAGCCCGGCGAGCGTGCGCCCCTGCTTCTGGCAGGCGGCGTTGATGCAGTTCAGCGCCCCCCGCGCCGTCGCCTCCACTCGACCGAGCGAGCCGCCGATCGCAAGCGGCTTGCCCGTGACGACCCCGAGCACGGAATGGCCCATGTTCATCGAGTACGTGTCGAAGATCCACGCCATGACGCTCGCATCGGTGCCGACGTCAGGGGCGGGGATGTCCCGCTCCGGTCCGATCTCGTTGATGATCTCGCTCGTGTAGCGGCGGGTCATGCGCTCGAGCTCGCTGCGGCTCAGCGTCTTCGGGTCGCAGACGACGCCGCCCTTCGCACCGCCGAAGGGCAGGCCCATGAGCGCGCACTTCCACGTCATCCACATCGCCAGCGCCTTGACCTCGTCGCGCGTGACCGCCGGGTGGTAGCGGATGCCGCCCTTCGACGGGCCGCGCGCGATGTTGTGCGTCACGCGGTAGCCCTCGAAGACCCGTACCGAGCCGTCCTCCATGGCGACCGGGATCGAGACCTCGACCGTCTTCTTGCAGAGCTCGAGCACGCCGATCAGGTCGCGGTCGATGCCGAAGACCTCCCCCACGCGTCTGAGCTGCTGCCGCGCGAGCTCGTAGGGGTTGTCGCGCAGGTGCGAGGCGGGCGCCTCGGTGATCGTCATCGCTCCCCTCCTGGCTGGATGACGCGCGGCCGGAGTCTAGCGCCGTGCACTCGCTAGAGCACCCGGATCGGCAGCTCGCGCGCGGTTCGCAGGTCGCCTCCCGGCGCGATCGCGAGCACGCGCAAACGGTAAGCCCCGGCGGGAAGACGGCCGCCGAACGGACCGCGGCCCGTGATGCCGAACGCGTAGCTGCCCGGCAGCACGTTGCGGAGCCGTGCCAGCGTGCCGATCTGCCGGCGCTTGTGCCAGAGCTGGACCTCCAGGGTCTCGACCGGCTGAACCTGCGGGACACCCTCCCGCACGTCGATCCAGCCGGCGCGGAGGGTGAGCACGGCAGGGCGGATGTCGGAGGCTCTGAACCGATCGGTGGACAGCTCGACGGCGCTCAGCAGGCGGAGCGGAGGCGGCGGGAATGCCACCGTCCACGGGACGGAGATCGGCTGGCTCCCGGAGCGGACACGGATCGTGCCCTCGGCGAGCCCGAGCCCGCGCGAGACGAAGCCGGCGCGTGCCGTCAGCCGCACCGTGCCCCTCGTGCCGCGGGGCAGCGACAGTCGCCTCGGCTCGACGTCGATGGCGATGCCCGAGACGCCGGGCACCCGGGCGCTCACGACGACGGCGAGCCGGCGCGTCGAGACGTTCCGGACGGTCAGCGTCCGCACGGCGCGCGCGCCCTCCTCGGCCATCGCGCCGAACGACACGGTGGCGGGCTCCGCGGCGAGCTCGACGGCCGCCGCGCGCGGCAGGTCGAGCCGGCCGCCCTCGGCCTCGGTGAGGCCGGTCCCCTCCGGCAGCCTGGCGGTGCCCACAAGTGCGCCTCGCAGCGCCCGGGCGTCGAGGCCCGGACGGGCCTGCGCCAGCAGCGCGGCGGCTCCGGCGAGGGTCGCGGCGGCGGCGCTGGTGCCGTTCACCGTCGCGTAGCGGGCGGTGCCGTCCTCGTTCCGGCCCGGCTCGCTGGTGGCAAGGGCGAGCCCGGGCAGCGCCAGCTCCGGCTTCGCGGAGCCGCCGAACGCGAGACCTCGGGATGAGAACGGCGCCACCTGATGCGCCGAGACGTTCGGAACCGCAGACGGCGCGCCGATCGACACGGTGACCGTCGCGCCCTCGGCGAGCGCCTGCCGAGCGGCCTTCGCGGCAGCAACCGGCAGGCCGACCACCGGCACCGAGACCTGCTCGTCGAGCCCGAGGGCACCGGCGGGCGCGACGCCCTCGAGGACGATCGCGGCGGCCCCGGCGAGCGCGGCGTCCCGCTGCGCTTGCTGGGGGTCGAGGCCCGGCGCGACGAGCGCCGCACGACCGGCGACGAGACTGAAGCCCTGGCTGTCGAAGAAGCCCGCGAAGGCACGCTGTTCGGGCGGGAGCGTGGCGTCCGGCCGGCGGGGGGCGACGAGGTCAACGGTGATCGGCTGCTGCGGGATGACGGCCCCGGCGAGAGGCAGCTCCCGGTCGACGATCACCTGCAGCCCTCTGCGCATGTGCACGCGAACCGTGGCGAGCGCCGCGCGGCCGTCCTCGGCACCGGCGGTGAGCGCCTCCGGCGTGCCGCCGGGGCCGCCCACGCTGCCGTAGGCGGGCCCTGCAGGGCCGTCGTTCCCGGCGGGTGCGACGACCAGGGTGTCGAGTGCCGCCGCACCGGCCACTGCCTCGGCCAGCGCACCGGTGCCGAAGGCAGCGAACGGCTCCGAGACGCCGACGAGCGCGATGCGGGCGCCGTCCAGGGTGCTGCCGTCCCCGTTCGGGTCGACGGCGCTCTCGAGACCCGCGAGCAGCTGGTCGGTGCGACCGTAGACGGCGAAGTCGCCGGATGCGTCCGGCTGCCAGCCGGCGACACGCACCGGGAGGATGCGCGCGCCCGGAGCGACGCCGGCGAGCCCGCCGGCCCCCCGCGCTCCGGCGACGATGCCGGCCAGCTCGGTGCCGTGGCGCTCGACGCGGCTGGGCACCAGCGGGTGACGGCGGGGCGCGGCGATGCCGTCCGGCGTCACGATGTCGATGCCCTCGACGACACGGCCGCGCAGGAACGGGTGCGTGGCGTCGACGCCCGTGTCGAGCAGCGCCACCGTGACGCCGGAGCCGTCGAAGCCCGGCAGCTCCGGGCCGGGGCGGAGCGGCGCAGCCGTCGCGGCGAGCGCCTGCGACGAGAGGGACGCGGGATAGGCGACGCGCACGGGATAGACCCCGGCGATGTCCGGGTCGCGCTCGAGGAGCGCGACGCCGCGCGGGTCGAGCGGCGCCGAGAAGCCGTTCACGACGCGCGTGAACGTCAGCTCGGGCACGAGCGGCAGGCCCTTGCCCGCGAGCTTCGCGGCGAGCTGCTTCTGCGCGGCGAGCGCCGCTGCGGTCCAGCCGCGCATCTGCCCCTCGGTCGCCTGTCCTCCGGCCTCCTCGACGCGGTCGGCGAGCGACGGCGCGTTGAGGAGCACGATCGCACGGTTGCCGAGCGCCACCCGCGCGCGGTCGGCGCCGACGAGCCCGCGCCAGCGCGCCGCGGCGCCGAGGTCGGTGCGCGCCGGCGCGCCCTCGCTTCCGGACACGGCGAACAGCGCCGCGGCGGCGACCGGAACGAGCAGCAGCAGGCTAGGCCAGCGAGGCGTAGGCGTCGAGCGCAAGGTACCGAGGATAGGGAAGGGGGCTGCCGTACCGTGCGGCGGAGCCGATCATCGCCGCGTTGTCGGTGCACAACGGCAACGGCGCGAAGGCTGCGTCTGGCAATGCCGCGCGGAGCTCCGAGTTGGCGGCGACACCACCGACGACGGCGATTCGGTCGAGCCCGGAACGCTCCGCAGCCGCCTCCGCACGCCCGACGAGGGCTCGGACGATGGCTCGCTGGTAGGACGCCGCGAGGTCCGCGCGGCCGCGTTCGAGCTCGTCCGCATGCAGGTCGCGCACCGCGTACAGCAGCGCGGTCTTGAGCCCCGAGAAGGAGAAGTCCAGCCCGGGCACCCGGGCCACAGGGAACGTGTGCGCGTCCGCGTCGCCCTCGCGCGCGAGCCGGTCGATCGCCGCCCCACCCGGGTAGCCGAGCCCCAGGAGCCGTGCACCCTTGTCGAAGGCCTCTCCGGCCGCATCGTCGAGCGTGGTGCCCAGCACCTCCCCCGCCCCGTGGCTGCGGACGGCGATCAGCAGCGTGTGCCCGCCGCTCGCCAGCAGGCAGAGGAACGGCGGGTCGACCGGCTCGGGCTCGAGGTAGAGCGACGCGATGTGGCCCTGGAGGTGATCGACCGGCACGAGCGGCAGCCGCCGAGCCCACGCCAGCGCCTTCGCCGCGGAGAGCCCGACGAGGAGCGCGCCGACGAGCCCGGGGCCCTGCGTGACGGCCACCTGCTCGACGTCGTCGAGGGTCACACCCGCCTCTCGGAGCGCTTCCCGCACCACGGGCGAGACGAGCTCGAGGTGGCGGCGCGACGCGACCTCGGGCACGACCCCGCCGTAGCGCGCGTGCAGCTCTGCCTGCGAGGCCACCACGTTGGCGCGCACGACGCCTCCGGCCGTGACGACGGCGGCGGCCGTCTCGTCGCAGGAGGTCTCGAGGGCGAGAATCACCGTCGCCTCACGGCGGGGGACGGGCTCACGAGGTCGCGGTGCGCCGATCCGCGCCCGCGGCGTCGGCGACCGGCGGATCGCGCCACATGATCATCGCGTCCTCGCGGTTGTCGGTGTAGTACCCGCGGCGGATGCCCCGCGATCTGAACCCGAGCCGCTCGTACAACCGGATCGCGCCCGTGTTCGAGACGCGCACCTCGAGCGTGTAGCCGCGACGGTCGTCCGCGGCCGTGACCTCGAACAGCCGCTCCATCAGCGCGACCGCAATACCGCGTCGGCGCCATTCCGGGGCTACGGCCAGGTTCATGACGTGCCAGGCGTCGACGTACCGCGAGATGATGAGGTAGCCCACGAGCGCGCCGCCGTCCGCGGCGAAGGCGCCGAGCGAGATCGAGCTCGGCTTGGCGAGCTCGCTCGCGAACATCGACCGCGACCACGGCGCCGGGTAGGAGGCGCGCTCGATCGTCTCGATCGCCGACAGGTCGCGAAGCTCGAGCCGCCGCAGCTCGACGTTCACGGCGCGATGCTCCGCTCCGCGTCGGGCACGCGGACGTAGATCGGCTGGAGGGCGTCGGCCTCCCCGTAGTCGCCGGCAAGCGAGGCGTGGAAGCGGGCCCGCGGCAGGTGGCGCTCGTCGCCGTCGGGAGGCACCACTGCCCCGCCGGACTCCAGCAGCTCGCGGTAGCGACGGGCGCCGTCGCCGACACAGACCGTTCCCTCCTCGAGCCGCAGCTCGGCGGGGGCAACAGCAGCCGGGCCGGGGACGAAGACCTCGCGCCGGCGGGCGTCGATCACGGGCAGCGCGCCGGGCGCCCCCGCCGCGAGCGCGTCGAGCGTCGACACTCCGGCCGCCGGCACGTCGAGCGCCAGCGCCAGGCCGCGGGCAACCGCAAGCCCGATCCTGGTGGCGGTGAAGCTGCCCGGGCCGAGGCCGACCGCGAGCGCCTCGACGTCGCCGGCGTGCGCGCCGCCCTGTCGCAGCAGGGCATCGAGGTCCTCGAGCAGGGTCTTCGCCGTCGACGTTCGTTCGCCGAGCACCTCGCCGTCGTCGACGAGGGCGCTCGTTGTCACCTCAGTCGCCGTGTCGAACGCCAGGACCAGCATCAGCGATCCCTTCTAGCAGCGCCGGCTCGGCCGCGTCGAGGCGGAGCCGGCGGCGTTCGGGATCGACGTGCGCGAGAACGACCGCCAGGCGCGCGGGCGGCAGGACGCCCGCTCCGGCCTCCGGCCACTCCACGAACGCGACGGCGTCGTCGAAGTACGGCTCGAGATCGCCCCATTCGGCGGCCGACACTCCGGCGAAGCGGTAGAGGTCGAGATGCGTGACCTCGACCCGGCCGCCGACGTAGCGGTGGCCGATCGTGAACGTCGGGCTCGTCACGGGCTGCACCACACCGAGCGCTCGGCAGGCCCCGCGCACAAACGTCGTCTTGCCGCTGCCGAGCTCGCCGCTCACGGTCACGACGTCGCCGGCACGCAGGCGCGTGGCGAGCAGGCCGGCGACGGCCGCGGTCTCGTGCGCGGAAGCGGTCGTCAGCTCGAGCACGTGGCCGAGCGCAGGCATGCGGGAACGCTAGAAGAGGCCGAGCTGGACGGCGTCGACCGGTGCGGGCTCGAACATGGTCGGCGCCGCCGCCGCCGGTTCCGGCTCGGGGGCGGGCGCGGGGGCCCCGAGCAACTCTGGCAGCCGCGCGAAGTCCTCCTGCAGCACCGTCAGCATCGACGGTGTGTAGAGCGCCGCGGCCGGGTGGTAGAGCGGGTAGAGCGTCACCCGGTTCCCGCCGAGCGCCACCTCCTGCGGTTGTCCGTGCACGCGAGTGATCCCTAGCGGCCGTCCCGAGAGCAGCTTGGTCGCGAAGTTGCCGAGCGTCGCCACCACGCGCGGCTCGATCAGCTCGATCTGGCGGAAGAGATGGGACTCGCAGGCCTCGATCTCGTCCTGCTGCGGATCGCGGTTGCCCGGCGGCCGGCACTTGAGGACGTTCGCGATATAGACGTCGGAGCGCTCGAGGCCGATGCCCCCGAGCAGCTTCTCGAGCAGCTTGCCCGCCTGGCCGACGAAGGGCACGCCCTGCTTGTCCTCGTGGAAGCCAGGCGCCTCGCCGACGAACATCAGGTCGGCGTCGGGATGACCGGCGCCGAACACGACCTGCGTCCGCCCGGCGGCCAGCGCGCAGCGGGTGCACCCAGCTGTCTCGTCTGCGTACTCGCGAAGGGCCGAGGCACGTGCCGTCGCGTCGGTCACGCGAGGCAGTTTAGGCCGACGGCCGGACGGCCGTTCGCGGACGAGATAGGGCCGTTCGCGGACGATACGAGGTGCTGAGCGCGCTCCGGCAGGCGGCGCCGGAGGCCGGCTCCGCCGGCTGGAGGCGGCGGCGACCGGTGTGCGCTCAGCCGCAGCCGCAGGAGCCGCCGCAACAACCTCCGGCGGATCCAAAGCTCGGCTGGGGCTGCGAGCCCTTGAAAGCGAACGTCGAGATCTGCTTCAGCACGTTCGCCGCCCCGCACTCGGGGCAGACGACCGCCTGCTCCGAGCTGCGCACGAGCTCCTCGAAATGGCCCTCGCACTCCATGCAGGCGTACTCGTAGATCGGCACGCCGGAAGCTTACACGCTTGACGAACCGTTAGATATCGAGTATCTATATCGGCTATCTAATGCGATATCCGTTCCTAGCACTCCTTTCCGGCGAGCCGCGTCACGGCTACGAGCTGAAGCAGGCCTTCGAGCAGCGGTTCGGCAGCGCACTGCCGCCGATCAACGCCGGGCAGGTGTACACGACGCTCCAGCGGCTCGAGCGCGACGGGCTCGTGCAGGGAACGGGTGTGCCGGACGACGGCCGCCAGAAACGCGTCTACGAGCTCACGGATGCAGGTCGCGCCGCACTCGAGGCCTGGGTGGCGGCGCCGGCCTCCGCGACCCGCCTCCGGGACGAGTTCTTCCTCAAGCTCGTCCTCGCCGGCCTGAGCGGGATCGCCGACCCGGCGGCGCTGATCGACCGCCAGCGGCGCGAGTGCCTGGAAGGGCTCCGGGCACTGGGCGACCTCGCCGTCGACGGCAACGAGATCGCCTCACTGCTCGCCGAGGGCGCGGCGCTGCACCTCGAGGCGGATCTCAAATGGCTCGACCTCTGCGAAGAACGATTGGTCCGAAGGGGGACACATGGAAACGGTGCTTCAGGCTAGGGGCCTCGCGAAGACGTACGGCGGCGACGGGATCGACGTGCTCGCTCTGCGCGGCGTCGACCTCGACGTCGGCGAAGGCGAGTTCGTGGCCATCATGGGGCCGAGCGGCTGCGGCAAGTCGACGCTGCTGCACCTGCTCGGTGGGCTCGACCGGCCGACCGCGGGCTCGATCACGCTCGGCGGCCGGCACGTCGAAGGGCTGAGCGAGGCGGACTGGGCGGTGGTTCGCCGCCGCGAGATCGGCTTCGTCTTCCAGTTCTTCAACCTCGTGGCCAACCTGACGGTCGCCGAGAACGTCGACCTGCCGGCGCTGCTCGTCGGCACGTCGCGGGCCGACGCCGCCACCCGGCGGAACGAGCTGTTGGAACGGCTCGGCGTCACGGCACGCGCCGACGCCCTCCCCACGCGGCTCTCCGGCGGCCAGCAGCAGCGGGTCGCGCTCGCCCGGGCGCTCGTCAACCGGCCGCACGTCCTCCTCGCCGACGAGCCGACCGGCAACCTCGACAGCGCGAGCGCAAGGGACGTGATCGCCTTGCTCCGCGAGCTCCGCGAGGACGGCCAGAGCCTCGTGCTCGTGACCCACGACGCGCGCGTCGCCGCCGCCGCCGACCGCGTTCTCCAGCTGCGTGACGGCCTGGTCGCGGACGAGACGCGGCTCGGCGAACACGGCGCGGCGCAGACGGTGGTGGCACGACTGCTCGAGTTGGAGGTGTGACGTGAACCGGCTCTTCGCAACGCTCGCGTTCGCAGGCATCCGGCACAGGCGCCTGCAGAGCGCCCTCACGATCGTCGTCGTGGCCGCCGCGGCGGCCGCGCTGACCGTGGCCCTCGGCGTCGGCCGGGTCGCCGACCGGCCGTTCGACCGCACCTTCGAGGAGACGAAGGGCGCGCACCTGACGGTGCTCGGCGCACCGGACTCCTCCGACTCACTCGCTCGCCTCGAGCGCCTCCCGGAGGTCGTCGCCTCCACCGGCGTTCGACCGGTGATCTTCAGCAGCTTTGCGCGCGACGAAGGGCGGTTCGGCATCCGACTCGTCGGCGTGCCGGACGACCCGGACGACATCGTGGTCTCACGCCCGCTGCTCGAGGAAGGGTCCTGGCCGGGGGCAGGCGAGGTGCTGCTCGAGCGGAGCTTCGCCCGCTTCCTCGACCTGGATCCCGGCGATCGGCTCGCGCTGGGCCGCGGAGCCGCCCCGGTCGTGGTATCCGGCATCGGCGTCGTCCCCACGGGCGAGCCGTATCCGCAGTCCCAGCCGGGTCTCGCCTTCGCGCTCGAGGAGACGCTCGCAGCCGTGCAGCCGAATCGCGCGGCCTGGGCGCGGCTGCTCGGCCTGCGCATCGAGCAGCCCGAAGCCGCGGCCGCCCTGGCACGTCGGATGCAGAGCTCGCTCGGGAGAGCGGAGGTCGATCCGTGGACCGAGGAGCGTGCCGACGCGAGCGCGACGATCCGCACCGTCACGGTCATCGTGGGCATCTTCAGCGCCCTGCTGCTGCTCGCGGGATCGGCAGTGCTCGCGACGCTGGTGGGCGGGCGCGTGGTCTCGCAGGTCCGCGACGTCGGCGTGCTCAAGACCGCGGGCCTCACCCCCGGCCAGGTGGCGCGCGTCTTTCTGATCGAGCAGCTCGGACTGGCCCTCGTGGGCTGCGCGCTGGGGATCCTGCTCGGACGGCTCGCGACGCCCCTGTTCACGAGCCGCAGCGCGGCGCTCCTGAACGCGTCCGAGACGCCGCCCCTCGACGCCGTCACCGTCGCGATCGTGCTCGCGGTCGTGATCGTGATGGTCACGGTGAGCACGCTCGTCCCCAGCCTCCGCGCGGGTCGCCGGCCGACCGCCGAGGCGCTGCACGGGAACATCTCCGCGTCGGCCGGCCGCTCCCGCCTGGGGCGGCTCTCCGACCGGCTCGGGTTGCCGCTGCCGGTGGCGCTCGGCGCGCGCGACAGCTTCTCGCGGCCCGGCCGGGCCGCGCTGACGGCGGTCAGCCTGGCGGTGACCGTGGCCGCCGTGGTCGCGACGCTGGCCATGGAGGCGTCGCTCGACGTCGCCACCGTCCCACCCCCGGCACCGCCACTCGCCGAGGGAGTCGACGCACCGGCATGGGATCCCGTCGACGACGACGCGCACGAGGGCCCGGCGCTCCGGCCGGTCGTCTACGGCCTCGACGCCGCGCTGCTCTTCGTCGGTCTCGTCAACCTGGTGGCCACGATCGTGCTGGCCGTGCGCGAACGCGTGCGCGACCTCGGCGTCCTGAAGGCCGTCGGGCTGACACCGAACCAGGTCGGCAACTCCGTCCTCTCGTCGCAGGCGATCGTGGCGACACTCGCCGTGCTGGTCGGCATCCCGCTCGGGCTCGGCCTCTTCCGGCTCGGTGTGCAGCTGTCCGGCGGCGAAGGCGAGTTCGCGTACCCCGCCTGGTGGCAGCTCGCCGTCGTCGCCCCCGTGATCGTGCTCGCGGTCGTGCTGCTGACACTGCCGTTCGCCCGCCGGGCGGCCGGGATCCGCGTGGCCGACGCGCTCCGCTACGAGTGACCGCGACAATGACGCCGTGTGGTCGCATCCCGGAACGCTGTCAGGCCGGATCGTGCGGCTGGAGCCCCTCGCACCGGCGCACCTCGACGGGCTCTTCGACGCGTCCCGCGACCCGCGCACCTGGCGTTGGCTGTCGGTCGTGCAGCCCGCCACGCATGAGGCGCTCGCCGACTGGCTCGACGAGGCCCTGGAAGGGCCTTACCTCTCGTTCGCCACGGTGCTCACGGAAACGGGCGCCGTGGCCGGGAGCACGCGCTTCCTCGCGCTCCGGCCCGAGCACGGCAGTGTCGAGATCGGCTGGACGTGGCTCACGCCGGCCGTCTGGGGGACCGGCGCGAACGTGGAGGCCAAGCTGCTGATGCTCGAGCAAGCGTTCGACGGCTGGGGCTGCCGCCGTGTGGAGCTCAAGACAGACGCGCTCAATGAGCGCTCGCGCGGCGCGATGGAGGCGCTGGGCGCGACCTTCGAGGGCATCCACCGCAAGCACATGCTCGTCCGCGACGGCGAGAACCGCGACAGCGCCTGGTACAGCCTCCTGGACGACGAGTGGCCGGCCGTCCGCGAGCGGCTACTCCTCCGACTCGGCCGCCTCTAGCTCCCGCAGGAACGACCGCACCTCGTCGACGGCCGCCGGAGCGGTCTCGCGGTAGATCGAGTGCCGCACGCCCGGATAGCTGCGGAAGCGTACGAGCTCCGGCGGCAGGGCGTCTGCGGCCTCGCGCACGGACGAGATCGGCGCGTAGGGGTCGTCCTCGCCGGCGAGCACGAGCGTGGGCACGCGGATGGCCCCGAGCTCCGGCCGGAGGTCGACGTCGCGGCCCTCCGTGACCGTCCACTCGAGGAACGCGTCGGGGTTCCAGTCCGTGCGCGTGAGCGTCTCGGCGCCCTCCTCGTAGCGGACGACGAGCGGGTAGCAGCGGCGCAGGTACTCGCCCAGCGTGAGGTGATCCGGCGTGTCATAGAAGCGCCGCGCCACCTCTCCGGCCTCCGGGTCGCCGAGGCGGTCGAAGACCTCGACCAGGCGTGCCGGCACCACGCGTGCATAGAGAGCGGAGAGCACGAGCGCCCGGGGGTGCGCCGGATGGCGTGCGGCGTAGCGCGCCGCGACGAGCGCGCCGAACCCGTGGCCGAGCACGACCGGCCGCTCGACCTCGAGTGCGTCGCACAGAGCGACGACGTCGTCCGCCCAGACGTCCAGCCGCATGTCGTTGCGGTCGGCCGGATCGCTGCGGCCATGTCCGCGCAGGTCGAGGTACAGCACCTGCGCCACCTTCGCGAGCTCGGGCCCGAGGTACACCTTCCAGACCGAGTGGTCGAAGCCCGGCCCGGGATGGATGAGGATCATCGTCGGGCGCTCGCGCATCGACGGGCCCTCCGGCACGAGCGACGGCCCGTCGAGATCGACGAAGAGCCGGGTGCCGTCGACAGCGACTTTCACTCGGGCTCCGCCCGCTCGAGCTCGTCGATCCGCCTGACGAAGGCCCGTACCACCTGCATTGCGTCCGGGGAGTCCCTGAAGATGGAGTGCCGGACTCCGGGGAGGCGGTGGAACTCGACGAGCGCGGGCGGCATCGCGGCCACGGCCTCCTCCGCCCCCGCGAGCGGCGCCTGCGGGTCGTCCTCGCCGGCGGCCGCGAGGATCGGCACGCGGATCCGCGCCAGCTCGGGCCGCAGGTCGACCGTCAGCCCCTCGCCCGACTGCCAGTCGAGCAACGTCCCGAAGTCCCACTGCGTGCGTGCGAGCACCTCGGCGGTCAGGTCGTACGAGATGACGTGCGGGATGCAGAGCCGGAGGTAGTCGGCGAACGTGTGCTCGTTCGGGGTCTCCCAGAAGAGCCGGGCCGCCTCTCCCGCCTCGGCACCCGCGAGCCGGTCGAAGACGGCGACGGAGCGAGCGGGGACGTTCCGCGCCAGCGGCGCCAGCAGGACGAGCGCCGCTGGCAGGTCCGGATGGCGGCTGCCCAGGCGCGCGGCGACCATGGCGCCGAAGCCGAGCCCGAGCACGATCGGCCGCTCGATGGCGAGCGCGTCGCAGAAGCCCTTCAGGTCGTCGGCCCACGTGTCCAGCGTGAGCAGCTCGGACGGCGAGCGATCGCTCCGTCCGTGGCCGCGAGCGTCGATGTAGACGACCTGCGCGTCCTCGCGCAGTTCCGGCCCGGCGATCACCTTGTAGAGCGCATGGTCGAATCCGGGTCCCGGGTGGAGCAGGATCACCGTCGGCCGCTCGCGCATGCGGGGGCCTTCGGGGACGACTTTCGCCCCGTCGACGTCGAAGTAGAGCCGCACGTCCCCAACCCGCACCCGCACGGAGCGCAGTGTACGAACGCGGCCGGAGACCGACGCGTCGTGCCGTGCCCGCGGCGACGGCCGAGTGGAGCAGATGCGTCGACTACACTGCGATCGGCCCGGTATCCACACGGAACTGGAGCGAGAGAAACTGATCGAGCGTGTGCAGATCGTCGGCGCGGGACGCGTCGGGTCCGCGCTGGCCGCACGGCTGGTCGAGCGCGGCGTCGCCGTGGGCACCGACGCGGCCGAGCTCGTGCTGCTGTGCGTGCCGGACCGTGCCATCGGCGAGGTCGCACGGTCGGTGGCGCCCGGCCCGTGGGTGGCACACGTGAGCGGCGCGACGCCGCTGGCCGCGCTCGACCCGCACGTGCGCCGCTTCGGCCTGCATCCGCTGCAGACCTTCACCCGCGCCCGCGGCGCCGAGCAGCTCGACGGGGCGTTCGCCGCCGTCACCGCCGAGACGCCGGAGGCGCACGCCGTCGCGACCTGGCTCGCCGACACGCTCGGCCTGCGGCCCTTCACGCTCGACGACTCGCGGCGCGTGCTCTACCACGCCGGGGCCGCCATGGCGTCGAACTACCTCGTCACGCTCCGCCGGGCGGCCGGGCTGCTGCTCGCCGACGCCGACGCGCCCCCCGAGGCGCTCGACCCGCTGATGCGCGGGACGATCGAGAACGGCTTCGAGCTCACAGGTCCGATCGCGCGCGGGGACTGGGAGACCGTGCGGGCGCACGAGCGAGCGATCGCAGACGCCGAGCCGGGCCTGCTCGCCGCCTATCGCGAGCTGGGGCGCACCACGACGCTGCTCGAGCGGCCGGTCCGCCCGAGCGAGCCCACGATCGTGCGCACCGCAGCCGAGGCGCGCGAGGAGCTCGGCCGGCACGGCGGCAGGGTCGGGCTGGTGCCGACGATGGGCGCGCTCCACGACGGGCACCGAGCGCTGCTCCGGGCGGCACGGCGAGGAATGCGACACCGTCGTGATGAGCCTCTTCGTCAACCCCGCGCAGTTCGCGGCGGGCGAGGATCTCGCGAGCTATCCGCGCGACGAGGCCAGCGATCTCGCGATCGCGGCCGAGAACGGCGTGGACGTCGTGTTCGCGCCGGCCGTCGAGGAGCTCTATCCGGCCGCCCACCGGACGTGGGTCGAGGTGGAGGAGCTCGGCTCGACGCTCGAGGGCGAGTTCCGGCCCGGGCACTTCCGCGGCGTGGCCACGGTCTGCTGCAAGCTCTTCGGGATCGTCCGTCCCGACCGGGCCTACTTCGGCCAGAAGGACGCACAGCAGGTGGCCGTCCTGCGGCGCATGGTCGCCGACCTGCATCTCGGCGTCGACGTGCGCGTCGTGCCGACCGTGCGCGACGACGACGGCCTCGCGCTGTCCTCCCGGAACGCGTACCTCTCGCCCGACGAGCGCGAGCGGGCGCTCGCGCTCCCCCGTGCCCTCGCCACGCGCGATGCCGAACGCGCGCGCGAGCTGCTCAGCGCCGACGGCCTCGACGTGGACTACGTCGCGGTCGCGGACTTCGACCCGCCCGTGCTCGCGGCAGCCGTCCGCGTGGGCGGTACCAGACTGATCGACAACGTCGTCCTCGAGGAGGAAGCCCCATGACCACCCGTCCACGCCAGCCCGCGCCGGGCACTCCGGCTCCGGGAAAGCTCCCGCTGACGGAGCTCGCCGAGATGAAGGCCCGGCGGCAGCCGATCGTGATGGTGACCGCCTACGACGCGCCGGGCGGCCGCCTGGCGGACGCGTCCGGAGCGGACATCATCCTGGTGGGCGACTCGGCGGCCATGGTCATGCTGGGCCACGACTCCACCGTGCCCGCGACCGTCGACGAGATGATCGTCCTGACGCGGGCCGTCACCCGCGGCGCACGCCGGCCGCTGGTCGTCGCCGACATGCCGTTCGGCTCGTTCCAGGTCTCGGACGAGGAGGCCGTGTCGAATGCCGTCCGCTTCGTCAAGGAGGCGGGCGCCGACGCGGTCAAGGTCGAGGGGGCAGGCCCGACGCTCTCGCGCGTGCGCGCCCTCGTCGGCGCCGGCGTGCCGGTGATGGCCCACATCGGCCTGACGCCGCAGTCGGCGACGATGCTGGGCGGCTTCAAGGCACAGGGCCGCACCGCCGAGAAGGCGACGCAGCTGCTCGCCGAGGCGCGCGCGCTCGAGGCGGTCGGTGCGTTCGCGCTCGTGCTGGAGGCCGTTCCGGCTCCCGTCGCGAAGCGGATCACGGCCGAGCTCACGATCCCGACGATCGGCATCGGCGCCGGTGTCGACTGCGACGGCCAGGTGCTCGTCTGGCACGACCTGCTCGGGCTGTACGAGGGTCGCGCGCCGCGCTTCGTGAAGCAGTACGCCGACCTGGCGACCGTCATCCGCGCCGCTCTCGAGGCCTACGCCGCCGACGTGCGGGAGCGGCGCTTCCCCGAGCCGCAGCACACCTACGCGATGCCCGAGGAGGAGCTCACGCTCTTCGAGGGCGCGTCACAGGAGGCCGTTCGCGAGTACTGAGAAGGCCGCGAGGAGCAGCGTGACGAGCAGAAGGCTGCCGGCGACGCGCGCCCACGAGAATCGCTCCACGACACGGATGCCGACGATCAGCAGCCCGGCGGCCCAGGCGATGACCGCAGCGCGCAGCACCGCGAAGACGGTCCCGCCGGCGCCATCGTCGTCGCCTCCGGTCCGGAAGACGTCGTCGCCGTAGACGAGGAGCTCGACGAGCGTGACCGCGATCAGCAGCACGAGCGGGACGGCGGCGAACGCGAGCAGGTGCCGCGTGCGCCGATACTGGCCCTCTCCGCCCAGGCCGCGCAGCGACAGGCCGAGCGCACCGCCCGCGATCCAGTACGCCACCGCCCCGTAGAGACCGCCGCCGATGAAGGTCAGCACCGTGACGACGAGCGCGTCGCGCTCGCGCACGTCCATGATCTCCCCCCATGCCGGCGTCGCGAGGATCCCGCCGATCCCGGCGAGGAGCACGATGGCGAGCACCGGCTCCTGCCGCGCCTCGACCTCCGCCTGCGCGTCGTCTCGGAGCGCCGCGAAGACGGGCCGCGGACGTCTGGCGACCGTCAGCGTGCGACGCCACCACTCCCGGTCGGGATCCACGCGCGCAGGGTAGACACGCCGGCGGCGCCGGGCGCCCGTTCAGGGTCGCCGCGGAGCTGAGCTCAGGCGTCGGCCGGAGCCGGGATGCGCACGGGGCGGTTGACGCCCGTCACGCGCAGGTTGATCGCGAGCTCGACCGACTGGCCCTCGGCCTCGAAGTCGAGCGTGAGGCGGGCTGCTCGCAGCATGTGCGTGTCCTCGTCGAGCACGAGCACCGCGTCGAGGTCGCCGAGGCCGTCCAGCATCTGCTCCAGCATCGAGCCGAGCCCTGCGGGCACGGCCGACCGATCCAGCTCGGCCGCCTTCCGCACCAGGGCGGCGGTGTCGATCCGGCACGTCACGACGGCCGCCGGGCGTCCCCCGACGACCTTCCCCTCCTCGACGGAGACGTCCTCGATGAACGGCGCTAGCTGTGCGAGCGCATCCGGGCCGAGACGCTCGAGCCCAGCAGTCGAAGGCGCGCCCGGCGTGCCGGCGCGCATCCAGCGACCACCGGTTCGCGCCCACACCTTGCCGTTCCTCACGACGACCTCGCCCGCGAACGACGGCGCGCCCGGCCCGTCCGCAGACATCCGCACGACCTGGTTGTACGAGCCGGTCGCGGTGCGCTTCGCGGCTCCCCGCAGGCGGACGACACCCGACGCACCGGGGCCTTTGACGGTGAAGTCGACCTCGTATCTGAGCGTCTTCGCGTCGCTCATCGCCTGCTCGGCGTCCCGCAGCAGCGTCTCGGCGCGCTTCGCCTCAGCCCCCATGCAGCCACCGGCCAGCAGGGCGAGCGAGAGCAGCGCGATGAGGAGCCGCGTCATAGGGGATGGATCGGCGCAGCGGCCACCCTTCGGGGACCCCCGAACGGGTGAAGGACGCAACTACACTGCTCGGCCGTGAATCGTCGCGTCACCGTGCTCGCCGTCACCGCGATGCTGCTCCTCGCGGGCTGCGGCGGCTCGTCCGGTGAGACCGAGGCGCCGGTCCAGCCGGTGGAGCTCACCCAGCCGGCGACGCCCGCGGCGGTCGAGATCACCGCCGCCACGCCGTACACGCGCGCCCTCGAGCAGCTCTGCATCCGCAGGCTGCGCGAGCAGGAGGCGGTCGGACGGGTGCGCACTCCGGCCCAGTTGACGAAGACGCTGCCCACCACCGCTTCCATCGACCGTCGCTTCATCCGCGACTTCGGCGACCTGCGCCCTCGCCCGGCGCTCGCCGAGCGGCAGCGAGCGGGGCGCCTGCTCGTGCTCTACGCGGCGCTGACGGACATGCAGGACACGGCGCTCGTGCACCTGAAGGCCGACAACGTCAACGGCTTCTACCAGTACATGGATCAATCGGTGACGACGCGACGGAAGGCCGAGCAGCTGGCGACGGAGCTCGGCGCGCCGGCCTGCGCAGTGCGTCCGTTCGGCCGGTAGCCGGCGACATCCGACCGAGGAGCGCCCGCGTACACTCGGGCGGGATGCGCATCGCGCACGCGGCCGTCGTCGTCGCCGCCGCGGCTCTGGCGGCCGGATGCAGCGAGCGATCGGACACCGGCTCCGAGCAGACGCCGACAGAGCGCACCGACCGGCAGTCCGCCGCCTCCGCCCCGCCCCCGGCCGGCGCCGGCTACTCCGAGTCGCTCGCCGCCCTCTGCACCCGTACGCACGCCGAGCACGACGCGGTCGGCATTGCCACGGACCCGGCCGAGCTGGCGCGGAAGCTGCCGCGTACGACGGCCATCGACCGGCGGTTTCTCGCGGAGCTGCGCCTGCTCGTGGCGCCGGCCGCCGTCGCCGGGGACGCATTCCGGCTGGTCGCGCTCTTCGCGCGCGTCAGCGAGAGCGAGGACTTCGCGCTCGCGCACCTGCGGCTGAAGAACTACAACGGCTACTTCCAGTACATGGACAGCGCCCTCGCGGTGCGGCTCGAGACCGACCGCATCGTGCGCCGCCTCGGCGCGCCGGCGTGCACGTTCAGACCGTTCCGAGGGTCCTGACCTACACGGCTCGCAGGTAGGTGTTCGCGTAGCGTCGTCTCGTCCGCCGCCCGGCGGACGAGACGAGAGGAGTCGAACGTGACTGTCATCTCGACCCGGCTCTCGAGGCTGCTGGTGCTGATCCCGCTGGCACTGCTCGTCGTTGCGGCCGGCGCGGAGGGCGCGGTTGCCGGCGGTCATCATGGCGCGCGGGTCGCCGGGATCTACACGGCGACTGACTTCGGCAACACCGAGTGTGAGCCACTCGACGAGGTTCGCCTGCGCTGCACCACCTCGGGCTTCGTGTCGACCTACGAGGGCGATCTCGTGGGCACGTCGACCACGAACTTCGAGCAGGTCATTAACTGCGCAACCGGTCGCACCGTCGGACACGGCGCGGAGACGTTCACCGGAACGATTCGCGGCAAGACCACCGGCACGCTGTCGTGGCGACTCGTGCTCAGCGCCGATTTCGACTGCGCCACGTTCTTCCCGTCGAACCTGCACATCGTTGCCGTCGTGACGAAGGGCACCGCAGGACTCGCCGGAGTGCGAGGCGTCCTGCTCTTTGACGACACCACGTACAGCGGGTTGCTCGTCTGAGCGACGCCACGGGTGCTCGCCGTTCGGCAGCCGGGACGGCGAGCGCCCCGGCGGGGACTCTCGAGGGCACTCGGCGCGGTGCCGGCAGAGGCGGCGTCTGCGTGATCAGCCGCGCGCTAGAAGCCGCTTATGCTGCCGCGGCCGCAGGCGCATCCAGCACCTGGCGGAGGAACTGCCCCGTCGAGCTCTCCTCGACCTCGGCGACGTCCTCGGGCGTCCCGGCCACGATCAGCTCGCCGCCGGCCTCCCCGCCCTCCGGCCCGAGATCGACGATCCAGTCCGACTGCTTGATGACGTCGAGGTTGTGCTCGATAACGAGCACGGTGTTCCCGGAGTCGACGAGCCGCTGCAGCACCTCGAGCAGCTTCTCGATGTCCGCGAAGTGCAGGCCGGTGGTCGGCTCGTCGAGGATGTAGAGCGTCTTGCCGGTGGCGACCTTCGACAGCTCGGCGGCCAGCTTCACCCGCTGCGCCTCACCGCCGGAGAGCGTGGTCGCCGGCTGGCCGAGCTTGATGTAGTCGAGCCCCACGTCGTGCAGCGTCTGCAGCCGCCGGCGCAGCTTCGGGATCTTGGCGAAGAACCGCAGCGCCTCCTCGACGGACATCTCGAGCACGTCCGCGATCGACTTGCCCTTGAAGCGCACCTCCAGCGTCTCCCGGTTGTAGCGGCGGCCGTGGCAGGTCTCGCAGGGCACGTACACATCCGGCAGGAAGTGCATCTCGATCTTGATCGTTCCGTCCCCCTTGCACGTCTCGCAGCGTCCGCCGCGGACGTTGAACGAGAACCGCCCGGGCTTGTAGCCGCGCACCTTCGCCTCGGGCGTCAGCGAGTAGAGCTCGCGGACGTGGGTGAAGAGGTCGGTGTACGTGGCCGGGTTCGAGCGCGGCGTGCGGCCGATCGGCGTCTGGTCGATGTCGATCACCTTGTCGAAGCACTCGATGCCCTCGACCGACTCGTGGTCGCCCGGCTTCACGCGCATGCGGTTGAGCCGATTGGCGAGCGCCTTGTAGACGATCTCGTTGACGAGGGTCGACTTGCCGGAGCCTGAGACCCCGGTCACGCAGACGAACTTGCCGACCGGGAACTCGACGTCGATCCCCTTCAGGTTGTGCATCGCCGCGCCGTGCACCGTGAAGCGCCCGCGGTCCTCGGTGCGCCGCGGCGGGATCGCAATGCGGCGCTCACCCGAGAGGAACTGGCCCGTGACCGAGCCCTTCGTCCGCTCGATCTTCTTGGCCAGCCCCTCCGCGACGACCTCACCGCCGTGCTCGCCGGCACCCGGCCCCATGTCCACGAGCCAGTCCGCCGACCGCATCATCTGTTCGTCGTGCTCGACCACGAGCACGGTGTTGCCGAGGTCGCGCAGCCGCTCGAGCGTGTCGATGAGCTTCCCGTTGTCGCGCTGGTGGAGGCCGATCGACGGCTCGTCGAGGATGTAGAGCACGCCGACGAGCTGCGAGCCGATCTGCGTCGCCAGTCGCAGCCGCTGGGCCTCGCCGCCCGAGAGCGTCTTCGCCGCCCGGTCGAGCTGCAGGTAGCCGACGCCGACGTTGTCGAGGAAGGTCAGCCGCTCGCGGATCTCCTTCACGATCCGGTGGCCGATCAGCTCCTCGGTCCGCGTCAGCTCGAGCCCGTCGAGGAACGCGAGCGCCCGCGTCACGGACATCTTCGTGAAGCCGTGGATCGAGAGCTCGCCGACCGTGACTGCGAGCACCTCCGGCTTCAGTCGCGCGCCCTTGCACACCGGGCACGGGCGGAAGCTCATGTACTCCTCGATGCGCTCGCGCTGATGCGACGAGTCGGTCTCCCGGTACCGGCGCTGCAGCGAGGAGACGAGCCCCTCGAACGCCATCGTGTACTGGCGCCGGCGCCCCATCCGGTTCCGGTACGTGACGTAGACGCGCTCACCGCCGGTGCCGTAGAGGAAGTAGCCCTGCTGCTCCTCGGTGAGCTCGCTCCACGGCGTGTCGAGGTCGATCTCGTAGCGCTCGGCCACGGCCTGGATGACCGATTCGTAGAAGCCGCCGTTGCCGACCGCCCACGGGATCAGCGCCCCGTCGCCGATCGAGAGCGACGAGTCCGGGACGACGAGGTCCGGGTCGATCTCGAGCTGTGCGCCCAGGCCGGTGCAGCGCGGGCACGCGCCGTGCGGGGAGTTGAACGAGAAGATCCGCGGCTCGAGCTCGGGCAGCGAGACGCCGTGCTCGGGGCAGGCGAAGTTCTCGCTGAACACGAGCTGCTCCCCGGCGTCGACGAGGTCGATCGCGACGAGCCCGTCGGCGAGCGAGGTGGCGGTCTCGATCGACTGCGTGAGCCGCTGCCGGAGGTCGGCCTTCATCACGAGCCGGTCGACGACCACCTCGATCGTGTGCTTGAACTTCTTGTCGAGCTCGATCGGCTCCTCGAGCAGCCGCTGCTCGCCGTCCACCTTGACGCGCGTGAACCCATCGCGGCGCAGCTCCTCCAGCACGTCCTTGAACTCGCCCTTGCGGTCGCGTGCGACCGGGGCGTTGACGGTGAAGCGAGTCCCCGGCTCGAGCGCGAGCACCTGCTCGACGATCTGGTCGAGGCTCTGCCCGGCGATCGGGCGGCCGCAGATCGGGCAGTGCGGCCGGCCGACGCGCGCGTAGAGCAGGCGCAGGTAGTCGTAGATCTCGGTGACGGTGCCGACCGTCGAGCGCGGGTTGCGGCTCGTCGTCTTCTGGTCGATCGAGATCGCCGGCGAGAGCCCCTCGATCGAGTCGACGTCGGGCTTCTCCATCATCTGCAGGAACTGGCGCGCGTACGCGGACAGCGACTCGACGTACCGGCGCTGGCCCTCGGCGTAGATGGTGTCGAACGCGAGGCTCGACTTCCCCGAGCCCGAGAGACCGGTGATGCAGATGAGGGAGTTCCGCGGCAGCCTGACGGTGACGTCCTTCAGGTTGTGCTCGCGGGCTCCGTGGACAACAAGCTCGTCGGCAGCCATGCGGCGGATAGTTTAGCTAGGGAACATACGTTCGCAAGGCACTTCCTTCGGAAGTGCCCAGGAACTGCTTGGGCGTCACGTCAGGCGTAGGACGACCCCCTCCCTCGCGGCGAGACGGTCGTCTTCGGATCTTGTCGTCGAGAGCAGCTTCTCGCCTGCGAACGGGAGCTCTTCGGTCGAATCCGTCAGGTTCAAGGCCACGCCGATCTCGTCGCCGCGGCGGTAGGCCCACACGCCCGCGGGCCCGTCGACGCGCTCGTAGTCGGCGCCGCGGAGCGCGGGCTCGCGGCGGCGCAGCGCGAGCAGGTCGCGCGCAAGGTGCAGCGCCGAGGCGGGGTCCTCGCGCTGCTCCGTAACCGTCAGTCCTGCGCGGTCGCCGACGCGAAGCCAGGGCCGGACGCCCGGCTCCGTGAAGCCGTACCCGTCCCCCGGTTTCCACGGCATCGGCGTCCGCGAGCCGTCGCGGCCCTGCTGGTCGGGCCAGAACGTCTTGCCGACCGGGTCGCGCAGCTCCGTGAGCGGCACCTCGACCTGCGGCAGCAGTAGCTCGTCGCCGTAGTACAGGATCGGCGTCCCCGGCAGGGTGAGCAGTGCCGTCAGCGCGCAGCGGGCGAGGTCGTCGTCCCCGTCCGCCCAGCGCGTCGGAAACCGAACGTGATCGTGGCTCGACGCCACCCAGACCGGCCAGGCGCCGGCGGGGAGCCTCGCGAGCGTCTCTTCGACGACGCCCGGCAGCTCATCGAGTTCCGCGTGGACGAACGCGAAGTTCATCGCGAGGTGCAGCCCGTCGTCGCCGTCGTAGAAGGTCGCCAGACGGTCGAGGTCGATGACGTACGTCTCGCCGAGCAGCAGCCGCTGCTCGTCGTAGCCGTCGGCGAGCGCGCGCCACGAGCGGTAGATGTCGTGCACCTCGGGCCGGTTCAGGTTGTACTTCGGAAACTGGCCGAGTCGACGCGGCGTCTCGCCGTCGCCCGGTCGGGCAGGCGGGTTGTCGCGCAGCTGCAGGTCGTGGACGAGCGCGTGGGCGACGTCGATCCTGACGCCGGCGACGCCCAGGTCGAACCAGCGCCGCAGGATGGCCTCGAACTCCTCGCGCACCGCCTCGTTCCACCAGTTGAGGTCCGGCATCGAGACGAGGAAGTTGTGGAGGTAGTAGCGGCCGCTCCCCTCGTCGAGCTCCCAGGCACCGCCGCCGAAGATCGACTTCCAGTTGTTCGGCGGGCCGCCGTCGGGCGCCGGGTCCGCCCAGACGTACCAGTCGCCGCGCCGGCCGTCGGCGAACCAGGGGTGCTGATCCGACGTGTGGTTCGGGACGAGGTCCAGGACGATCCGGATGCCCCGCGCCCGCGCCTCGCGGATCAGCTCCTCGAGGTCGGCGTTCGTGCCGAGCTCCGGGTCGACGTCGTCGTAGGAGCAGACGTCGTAGCCCCAGTCCTCGTTGGGGGAGCGCCCGACCGGGCTCAGCCACAGGGCGTCGATCCCGAGCCATTCGAGGTGGTCGAGCCTTGCGATGAGCCCGCGCAGGTCACCCACCCCGTCGCCGTTCGAGTCGGCGAATGAGCGCACGTACACGTGGTACAGCACGGCCTCTCTCCACCAGCTCACATGTCCGAGGCTACCCGGGCCGAATTATCCGTACGCACTCCACATCGGCCGTTAACACCTCGGTCGCATGCTCTCCTCGATGCGACTGCTCGCGATACTCGCTCTCGTGCTGGCGACGTCGGTGGCGGCGTGCGGCGGCGGCGAGGACGAGAGCGGCGCGCCGGCCGGCTGGAACGGTCCGCAGCGGCCGTACCCGGCCGACGGAGTGCTGCCGGTCGAGGAGTTCCGCGCGTATGCCGAGTCGGTGGACGCCGAGTGGGAGCGCGCTCCGGGGGCGCTCGCGCTTGCGTTCCTCCGCCTCCCGGCGGGAGGGGGAGGCCCCGAGTCGCCGACCGTCACCGTCTCGCCGCTGGCGGGGCAAGAGGTGACGGTGACGCGCACGGGCCTGGCGGACGACTCGGTCGCGGCGGAGCGCTACGTCCTGACGGTCGAGGAGGACGGCGACCGCTGGGCGCTCGCGGCAGCGCAGTGGGAGCAGCGCTGTCACCCGATGCGCGGCCATCAGGAGTTCAGCCCGGAGCTCTGCGTCTAGGCGGCCGAGAGGCGCGACGCCTGGCGCCGGTGCTCGCGGGCGATCTCGGCCTCGTCGGCCGACACGAGGTCGCCGTCGCGAACGACCTCCTCGCCGCCCACGACCAGCCGGTCGACGCGGTGCGGCAGGGAGAAGGCCCAGCCGGCGACCGGGTCGTCCGCACCGGCGAGCTCGAGGCCATCGGTGCGCCAGACGGCGAAATCGGCGCAGCGGCCGGGCTCGAGCGACCCGATGTCCTCGCGGCGCAGCACGGCGGCGCCGCCGCGGGTGGCGAGGCGAAGCGCCTCTCGCGCGGTCAGTGCCGCCGGCCCGCCGCGGCCGCGCGCGACGAGCAGCGCCTGCTTGACCTCGAGGGCCAGATCGCTGCGCTCGTTCGACGCTGAGCCGTCGACCCCGAGACCGACGCGGACGCCCGCGTCGAGCAGGTCGCGCACCGGCGCGACGCCGGCGCCGAGCCGGAGGTTGGAGGTCGGGCAGTGGGCCACCCCCACACCGTGCCGCGCGAACGCCGCGACGTCGTCCGCGCTCAGGTGGACGCAATGCGCGCACCAGACCTCCTCGGCAAGCCAGCCGAGCTGCTCCAGGTACTCGACCGGGCGGCAGCCGAAGAGCTCCTCGCAGTAGGCGTTCTCCTCGACGGTCTCCGCGAGGTGCGTATGCAGCGGCAGCCCGAGCCGCCGCGCGAGGTCCGCGGAGTCCTCCATGAGCCGCCGCGTGACCGAGAACGGCGAGCACGGCGCCACCGCGATCTGCACGCGGGCGCCGTGACCCGGCTCGTGCAGCTCGGACACGAGCCGCTCCGTGTCCGCGAGAACGGCGTCGAGCTTCTCGACGACCGCGTCCGGCGGCAGCCCGCCGTCCGACTCGCCCAGGTCCATCGAGCCGCGCGAGGCGACGATGCGCACGCCGAGCTCGCGCGCGGCCTGCACCTCGGCCTCGATCAGGCCGGAGACGCCGCGCGGGAAGACGTAGTGGTGGTCGAAGACGGTCGTGCAGCCCGAGAGCGCGAGCTCGGCGAGCCCGGTGCGCGCGGCTGCGTACTCCATCTCGGCGTCGATGCGGGCCCACACGGGATAGAGCTCGCGCAGCCACTCGAACAACGTCCCCTCCTGCGCCCGGGCGCGCGTGAGCGTCTGGTACAGGTGGTGGTGCGTGTTGACGAGACCGGGCGTGACGAGCGCGCCGCCGAGGTCGACGGTCTCGTCGGCGTCCGGCCGCCCGCCGCCGCCAACCGCCTCGACGAGCCCGTCCCGGACAAGCAGCCAGCCGCCGTCGTGCTCGGTGCCCGCGTCGTCCATGGTCACGACGTACGCGTTGGCATAGAGGGTGCTCACGACACGGTGCAGGCGCCGGACACGGGCCCGATCATCTCACCCGACCACGGTGCCCCGAGGCCGGCGGAGCCGCGTGCCGAGGTACACCGCACTCGGCAGGCCGGCGGCGACGCCCACCACCAGCGAGGCGATCTCCAACGGCCCGAGGCCGCCGTCGCCACTTGACTCCGGCTCGTCCCCGACCGGGCGCGGAGACCGTGCCGCCGCTCTCCGCTCCGGCCGTCAGCACCAGGAGGGGCACGAGGGCCGGCAGGAGCGCGAGCGCGACGCCGATCAGCTTCTCCCGGTTCGACCATGCACGCGACACGACCACCAGGACGACGCCGACGATCCAGCCGACGAGCGGCACGACGAGGAGGATCAGTGCCGCCACCTCGAGCTTCCCCGCCCTGCCGTGGCCGTCGGCTGCGGAGCTCACCGGCTCGGCAGCCTCGACGATCTCTTCCGGCGGCCCGAGCCGCTCGAGCACGTTGCGGACGGCGGCCTCGCTCGCCGCCTCCTCCTCGCGGAGCGCCGTCTCGATGTGCTCGCGGATCTCGGCGACCAGCTCCGTTCGCCTCGCGCGCTGCATGTGCGCAGCTGCGGCATCGAGGCGGGCCAGGTACTCGTCGACGAGGCGGTCGGTCTCCATGGTGCTCATGTCCTTCCCTTCCGTCCGAGGATCGTGTCGACCGAATCGCGGAACCTGCCCCACTCCTTGGCGAAGTCGTCGAGAGCCGCACGTCCGGCGTCGGTGAGCCGGTAGTAGCGTCGCGGCGGCCCGGACTCCGATTCCTGCCAGAACGTCGTCACGAGCTCGTCCTTCCGCAGCCGCGTGAGCAGCGGGTAGATCGTCCCCTCGCTCGTGACGAGGCCGTCGACCCCGGCCAACTCGCGGACGAGCTCGAAGCCGTAGCGCTCGCCGTCGCGGAGGAGCGCCAACACGCAGTACTCGACCGTCCCTCTGCGGAGCTGCGACACGACGTTCCGTGTCTGAGCAGGTTCCATGCACTGCATGGTACCTTGCCGTGGCTAGCCGCTCAAGGGTCGTCCCGGGAATCGACCGACTAGCCGACGACCAGATCGACGAGCTCGAAGGCGTCCACGTCCACGAGCCCGCGATCCGTGAGCTTGAGGTGCGGGATCACCGAGAGGCCGAGGAAGGCCATGGTCTGGAACGGCGAGTCGAGCCTGCAGCCGAGATCGTGCGCCGCCTCGTGGCAGGCTCGCGAGGCCGCGATCACGTCCTCGAGCGGGCGGTCCGAGATGAGGCCGGCGATCGGCAGCGGCAGCTCGGC
This sequence comes from uncultured Gaiellaceae bacterium, assembly GCA_963733065.1. Classification (GTDB taxonomy): domain Bacteria; phylum Actinomycetota; class Thermoleophilia; order Gaiellales; family Gaiellaceae; genus CAVTBT01. The sequence continues at coordinate 319,894 of CAVTBT010000001.1, read as the reverse complement.
CCGGACGAGACCGTGGTCGACGGCGACGATGCCGCCCCCGCGCTCGGCCAGCCGCTCGACGGCGATCCGCATGTCCTCGTCATCCATGCCGACCACGACGACGTTGTGAGCGTCGTGCGCGATCGTGGACGCGAGCGCCCCGCGCTGCAGGCCGAAGCCGCGAACGAGGCCGACGCCCACCCGGCCCGTGCCGAGATGCCGCTCGAGGACGGCGATCTTGGCGAGATCCCGTTCGACGTCCGCGACCACCTCGCCGTTCGAGACCGGCGCCTCCTCCTCGAGCGCCTCGGTCACGATCTGATCCGGGATGACGCCGATCACGCGGACGCGCGAGCCGCCCGCCACGATCCGCAGTGCGTCGGCGCGGACATCGCCCAGGCGCACGGTGTGCCGGACCCAGTCGGGCACCTCCGGCCGCTCGGCCGGCGCGAACGGCCGGCCCCGCGTGAGCACCAGCTCCGGCTCGAACCGCTCGAGATCGGGCAGCAGCACGAGGTCGGCCTGGTAGCCGGGCGCCACCGCACCGTGCTCGCGGAGACCGTGCCAGCACGCACCGCTGTGTGACGCCGCGACGAGTGCGTCCTCGGCAGGCACACCCGCTGCGACCGCGCGGCGCACCATCCCGTTCAGGTGCCCCTCGGCGGCAATGTGCTCCGGCTCGCGGTCGTCGGTGCAGAACGCGATCCGACCCGGGCCGTACTCGGCGAGCAGGGGCAGGAGCTCGTCCAGGTTCCGTGCGGCCGAGCCCTCCCGGATCAGCAGCCAGAGGCCGGCGCGGAGCCGCTGCCTGCCCTCCTCGATCTCCCTCGCCTCGTGGTCGGAGCGGATCCCGGCCGAGGCGTACGCCTGCAGCGCCCGGTCGAGCACACCGGGTGCGTGGCCGTCGACGTGCGTGGCGCCGCCGAGCGCGAGCTTCGCGAGCTCCGCAGGGTCGCCGCCGATCACGCCCGGGAAGTTCATCATCTCGGCGAGGCCGAGCACGCGCCGCCGGCGCAGCAGTCCCTCGAGATCGCCGGCCGTGAGCGCTCGCCGCGGCGACTCGAAAGACGATGCCGGCACGCACGAGGAGGCCATGAACCAGACGTCGAGCGGCAGATCCACGCACAGATCTGCCAGCCAGTGCACCCCGTCCGTGCCGAGCACGTTCGCGAGCTCGTGCGGGTCGGCGACGACGGCTGTCGTCCCGAGCGGCACCACGAGCCGCGCGAACTCGTCCGCGAGCAGCTTCGACGACTCGATGTGCACGTGCGCGTCGACGAAGCCGGGCACGACCCACCGGCCCGAAGCGTCGATCGTCTGCTCGCCGTCGTACTCGCCGAGGCCGGCGACGAAGCCGTCGACCACGGCGACATCGACGTCGAGCCACTCGCGCGTGAACACGGACAGCACCTGTCCGCCCTTGACGACGACGTCGGCCGGCACGTCGCCGCGCGCGACGGCGATCCGCCGGGCCAGCCCCCGCGGCGCGTCCTCAGGCATCGGCGGCCAGGCCCACGAGCTCGTCCGGCGACACGGGCGCGCGTGCCAGCTCGCGGCCGGTGGCGGCGCGCAGCGCGGACGCGACGGCCGCCGTCGAGACGACCGTCGGCGGCTCCCCCACGCCCTTGGCGCCGTACGGCGCGTCGGGCTCGGCCTCCTCCACGAGCTCGACGGCCACGGGCGGCATGTCCAGAAAGGTCGGGATCAGGTAGTCGGTGAAGCTCGCGTTGACGATGCGACCCTCGCGGGTCTGCAGCTCCTCCATGAGCGCGAGCCCGAGGCCCTGCGCGGTCCCGCCCTCGACCTGGCCGAGCACGGCGACCGGGTTCACGGCGCGGCCGACGTCCTGCGCCGTGCCGATCCAGACGATGCGTGTCAGCCCGAGCTCGACGTCGACCTCCGCCACGACGCGCATCGCCGAGACGGCGAACGAGACGTGCGCGCGCTCGCCCGTGATCTGGCCGGTCTCCGGATCGAGCGGCTCGGTGCGCGGGTGACGGTAGACGCGCTCGACGTCGACCTCGCCGCCGTCCTTCCCGCGGCGCTCGAGCTCCTCCGCCGCCGCCCGGCAGGCGAGCTGCACCGCACCGGCCGCCATCCACGTCATGCGCGAGGCCGACGCCGAGCCGGCCGAGCCGACCGTCGCGGTCCCCGCCGGCGGCACGACGATCTCGTGCGCCGGCAGCTCGGTGCGCGCGACCTGCTCGATCACACCGACCACGCCCTGGCCGACCTCCGCCGCGGCGCAGTGCACCTCCGCGACGCCGTCGCGAAGGACGACCCGCGCGGCCGTCGAGTCGTCGAAGCCCTCCGAGTAGCAGATGTTCTTGAAGCCGACGGCGAACCCGACGCCACGTCGGACGCCCTCGCCGCGGGTCGTGTTGCCCGCACCGCCGGGCAGCCGGATCGGGTCTCGCGGCAGCTCCTCCGCGTCCGGAACGGGCAGCGCCGCGGCCCGGCGGATGACCTCGGCGACCGGGAGCGCGCCGGTCACCACCTGTCCCGTCGGCAGCGAGTCACCCGGCGCGAGCGCATTCAGCAGCCGCAGCTCGATCGGGTCGATCTCGAGCACGGCGGCCAGCCTGTCCATCTGGGCCTCCGCCGCGAAGCAGGTCTGGACGGCCCCGAACCCCCGCATCGCGCCGCACGGCGGGTTGTTCGTGTAGACGGCGGTGGACTCGAGCAGGGCGTTGTCGACTCGGTACGGGCCGATCGCGAAGCTCGCGGCGTTCGACGCGACGGCCGTCGAGGACGAGGCGTACGCGCCGCCGTCGAGCAGGATCCGCATGCGCACGTTGACGAGCCGGCCGTCGCGCGTGGCCCGGTGCTCGGCCCAGATCTTCGCCGGGTGTCGGTGGATGTGACCGACGAAGGACTCCTCGCGGTTGTAGACCATCTTCACCGGCCGCCGAGTGTGCAGCGCCAGCAAGGCGCCGTGGATCTGCATCGAGAGGTCCTCGCGCCCGCCGAAGGCGCCGCCGACGCCGGCCAGGTGGATGCGGACGCGCTCGGGCGCGAGGTCGAGGCACGGCGCGACCTGGTCGCGGTCGACGTGCAGCCACTGCGTCGCAACGTAGACGTCCACGCCGCCCTCACGGTCCGGCACCGCGAGACCGGACTCGGGCCCCAGGAATGCCTGATCCTGGCTGCCCAGCTCGTAGACGCCGCTCACCGAAACGTCCCCCTCGGCGTCCGGGTCGCCGTGCCGGATCACCATGTGCCTGACGACGTTCGGCCGCGGGTCGTCGCGGTAGCCGTGGCCCATCGTCGGGCGGTCGGGGTGCAGCGGCTCCTGCTCAGTCGCCCGCTCCGGGTCGACCACAGGCGGTAGCGGCTCGTACTCGACGAGGATCGCCTCGGCCGCGCGGCGCGCCTCCTCGGGATGCTCGGCGGCGACGACCGCGACCGCCTCGCCGACGTAGCGCACGCGGTCGATCGCGAGCACCGGCTGGTCGGGGAACTCGAGGCCGTACGTCTTCCGGCCGGGGACGTCCACGTGCGTGAGCACCGCGTGGACGCCCGGCGAGGCCAGCGCCGCCGCGAGGTCGACGGAGACGATGCGCGCGTGTGCGTGGGGGCTGCGCAGCGTGTGCCCCCAGAGCATCCCCGGCGCCTGCAGGTCACTGGAGTACGCGAATTCCCCGGTCGTCTTCGGCACGCCGTCCGAGCGCAGCACCGTCTCGCCGACGCGGCCGAGCTCGAGCCTGCGGGCGGTCGCGCTCACGTCGCGACGCTCCGGACCGCCTCCAGGATGCGGCCGTACCCGGTGCAGCGGCACAGGTTGCCCGAGAGCGCCTCACGGATCTCGTCGTCGGACGGCGACGGCACACGGTCGAGCAGGTCGACGGCGGCGACGATGAGCCCCGGCGTGCAGAAGCCGCACTGCACCGCGCCGGCGTCGACGAACGCCCGCTGCACGGGATGCAGCTCGCCGTCCGCGGCCAGGCCCTCCACGGTCACGACCTCACGGCCGTCCGCCTGCGCAGCGAGCACGAGGCAGGAGCACGCGAGCACGCCGTCCAGGAGCACCGAGCACGAGCCGCACTCGCCCTGCTCGCAGGCGTTCTTCGAGCCCGGCAGGCCGAGGCGCTCGCGCAGCGCGTACAGCAGGCTCTCCCCGGGCCAGACGTCCGTCGCGAGCCGGCCACCGTTGACGGTGAGCTCGATCCTCACGCCAGGCACCGCTCCAGCGCACGGCCGGCGAGGACGCGGAGAGCGTGTCGCCGGTAGGCGGCGGTGCCGCGCACGTCGTCGATCGGCGACGCCGCCTCGGCCACGAGGTCGGGAAAGCCGTCCGCCTCGTCGAGCGGTGCCTCGACCAGCCCCGGCGTCGGCCCGGCGGAGCCGTACGATGCGGCGACGACACCCGCCTCGCGATCGACGCGCAGCGCGAGCGAGCAGACCGCGATCACCATCGCGTTCCGCGGCCCGACCTTCATGAACGTCTCGGCCCCGGCCACGCGCCGTGCGGTCACTGCCACGACGAGCTCGTCCGGCTCGAGCGCGTTCTGCTTCGGGCCGACGAGGAAGTCCGAGAGCGGCACCGAGCGCGTGCCGCGCACGCTCGCCAGCTCGACGGTCGCTCCGGCCACCAGCAACGGCGGCAGCGCATCGCCGGCCGGAGAGGCAGTGCCGAGATTCCCGCCGACGGTGCCGCGGTTGCGGATCTGCGGCGAGCCGACCGTGCGCGACGCCTCCGCAAGCGCCGGCAGCGCCTCCGCGGCCTCGCGGTCCATGAGCTCCGTGTACGTGACCCCGGCGCCGATCCGCACGGCGCCGTTCCGGCGCGACCAGACGCGGAGCTCGTCGAGCCCGTCGAGATCGAGGAACGCGGGCGGCCTGAGGCGGTCGAAGTTGACGGCGACCATGACGTCGGTGCCGCCCGCGATGGGGACGGCATCCGGGTGCGCGGCCTTGAGCTCGAGGGCTTCGGCGAGCGTCCTGGGCCTCAGCACGTCCACGCCGGGAATCTACGTCAGCAGCACTGCCCACCCGCCGAGCGGAGCGCGCTCAGGCCTTGCGCCAGCGGCCGAAGATCAGGCCGCCGAGCGTGAAGCCGAGACCGAACGTGCCGGCTGCGAAGGCACCGACCGCGATCACCTTGCGCCAGCTCGAAAGCCGCCGCCAGCGGCCGAGGACCTCCTGTTCCTCGGTCGTGAGCGGCTCGCCGCGCCGCTTCTTGCGCAGCGCACCGCCCGCGCGGAGGCCCAGGTAGAGGTCGTCGAAGATCTCCGGGGCCTGATCATCGGCCATGCAGACACTGTATAGCCTGCTCCGGCCGTGAATACACGCGTACTTCACGTGTCCGACCTGCACTTCGGGCGGCGCGAGGACCCCGACGCGCACGAGGCGCTGCGACGGCTCGCCGACCGGATCGAGCCGGAGCTCGTGATCGCCAGCGGCGACCTCGCCCACCGCGGCACGCGGGCGCAGCTCGAGGCCGCGACCGAGCTCCTGCGCGGCCTCGGCAGGCCGGTGCTCGCCGTTCCCGGCAACCACGACATCCCGTACACGTTCCCGGCACGCTTCACCCGGCCCTGGGCCGAGTTCGTGCGTCTGTGGGAGACGACCGACCCGGTGCACCGCGGCGAGCGCCTCCACGTCCTGGGCCTCAACTCGGTGCGGCCGTGGCGGCACCAGTCGGGACGCGTGACCGATGCCCAGCTGTCCGCAGCCGCCGCGTTCTTCGCCGAGGCGCCCGAGGCGGCGCTGCGCATCGCCGTCCTCCATCACCACCTGCTCGGAGCGCCGTGGCGGTCGAGCAAGAAGCCCGTGGCGAGGCGGAACGTCGTGCTCGCGAGTCTCGTCGAGTCGGGAGCAGAGCTCATCCTCGCCGGCCACATCCATCAGAGCACCGTGGCCGAGCGGCGCGAGTTCGAGGTCTCGACTCCGGGCGGCGAGCGGGCGGTCGTCGTGTCGATCGCGCCCGGCTTCGGACAGCCACGCCCGCAGCGCCGCGGAGAGGCCCGCGGCCTGCACCTCTACACGTCGGCCGCCGACCGGCTCACGGTCAGCACCTTCATCTGGCGAGACGACGGCTGGGGCCTCACTGCCGAGCGGACGTTCCCGCGTGGTCGCCGGCCCCTGACGTTCGAGCCGAGCTGAGCCGCCGAACCACGATCCGGGCCTACGCCGGCACTCGCTAGGCTTCGCCCGCAGTGGACGAGCGCTTTGCGGAGCTGCGGCGGCGCCTGGGCGAGATCGTGGATCTCCGCACGGCGTTCGAGCTGCTCTTCTGGGACCAGACGGTGATGATGCCGCCCGGCGGCGCCCCGGTCCGGGCGGAGCAGCTGACGACACTCGAACGGCTCTCGCACGACCTGTTCGTGTCCGACGAGATCGGCGGCCTGCTCGAGGAGCTGCGGCCGTACGAGGAGAGCCTCACGTACGACTCCGACGAGGCATCGATCATCCGCGTCACGAGGCGCGACTGGGAGAAGGCGCGCCGGGTGCCCACCGAGCTCGCCGCCGCCATGGCCAAGCTCTCCTCGGAGGCGCAGGAGGTCTGGGCGACGGCCCGCCAGGACTCCGACTACGAGAGCTTCCGGCCGTGGCTCGACCGGACGCTCGAGCTGAAGCAGGAATACCTCGCGTGCTTCGAGCCGTACGAGGACCGCTACGACCCGCTGCTCGACGACTACGAGCCGGGCATGCGGACGCCGGAGGTCCGCGAGGTCTTCGACACGCTGAAGGAGACGCTCGTGCCGCTGGTCGCGGAGGTCGGGTCGCCGGAGGAGGAGGACTTCATGCGCGGCCCGTTCCCGATCGCGGCCCAGCGTGCCTTCTCGCTCCGCATCATCGAGCGCTTCGGCTTCACGCCCACGAACTTCCGGCTCGACGACACGGTGCACCCGTTCGCCGCGACCTCGGGCACCCAGGACATGCGCCTGACGAGCCGCTACTCCGAAGGCGACCTCACCTCGCTCTTCACGGCGATGCACGAGTGCGGTCACGGCGTCTACGAGCACGGCGTGTCGCAGGACCTGGAACGGACGCCTCTCGCCCACGGCGTCTCCTCGGCTCTGCACGAGTCGCAGAGCCGGCTCTGGGAGAACGTCGTCGGGCGCAGCCGCCCGTTCTGGGAGCACTTCTACCCCGGGCTGCAGAAGACGTTCCCGGGCGCCCTGCGCGGGGTCGAGCTCGAGCGGTTCCTGCGCGCGATCAATCGCGCACGCCCGTCCTTCATCCGCGTCGACGCGGACGAGGCGACCTACAGCCTGCACATCATCCTGCGCTTCGAGCTCGAGCAGGAGCTCCTCTCGGGCTCGCTCTCGACGAAGGACCTGCCCGAGGCGTGGAACACGCGCTTCAAGGAGTACCTCGGGCTCGACGTCCCGGAGGACCGGCTGGGCGTGCTGCAGGACGTGCACTGGTCCGGCGGCAGCTTCGGCTACTTCCCCACGTACGCGCTCGGCAACGTCGTCGGCCTCCAGATCTGGGAGCGCGCCCGGACGGAGCTGCCCGACCTCGACGAGCAGTTCGCGCGCGGGGAGTTCGGTCCGCTGCACGAGTGGCTGCGCGAGCACGTCTACCGGCACGGGCGCAAGTTCACGCCGCAGGAGCTGCTGGAGCGCGTCGTCGGCGGCGGCATGGACGCCGGCCCGTACGTGCGCTACCTGCTCGACAAGTTCGGCGCGCGCGCCGCCGCCTAGGCGGCGGTTCCGAACCGCTCGGCCGCCCGGGCGCGCGCCTTCGCCGCCTCCTGCTCACGGTTCTTCGGCGAGGCCGTCGTGACGAGCTGGTCGAGCAGGCGCTGCGAGGCCGCGGCGACTTCCTCGACGGCGCGCGCGAACGCCGCCTCGTTGGCCTGCGACGGCTTGCTCGTCCCGCTGATCTTGCGCACGTACTGCAGCGCAGCGGCCTGTACCTCGTCGTCCGTCGCCGGCGGCTCGAAGTTGTGCAGCGTGCGGATGTTTCGACACATGTCGGCTCCTTTCGTCAGGCGGGGCTCTCCGCGAGCGACTGCAGCTCGCGGCGGAGCTCCTTGATCTCGTCACGAAGCTTGGCGGCGTACTCGAAGCGAAGCTCCTCCGCGGCAGCGAACATCTCCTCCTCGAGCTCGACCACCAGGCGCTCGAGGTCCTCGCGGGACAGTCCCTGCACCTCGGCACGAGCGCCACGGCGCCGCCGGCCCGGTACCGTCGGCTGCTCGAGGGAGAGGAACTCGGCGATGTCGGAGACGCCCTTGACGATGCTCTCGGGCGTGATGCCGTGCTCCTCGTTGTAGGCGAGCTGCTTGACGCGCCGGCGGTCCGTCTCGTCGAGCGCGCCCTTGATCGCCTCGGTCATCTTGTCGGCGTACATCAGCACCTTGCCGTTGACGTGCCGCGCCGCGCGGCCGATCGTCTGGACGAGCGCCGTCTTGCCGCGCAGGAAGCCCTCCTTGTCGGCATCGAGGATGGCCACCATCGACACCTCGGGCAGGTCGAGCCCCTCGCGCAGGAGGTTGACGCCGACGAGCACGTCGTAGTCGCCGAGCCGCAGCTCGCGGATGATCTGGATGCGCTCGAGGGTGTCGATCTCGGAGTGGAGGTAGCGCGCCTTCACGCCGGCCTCGAGCAGGTAGTCGGTGAGATCCTCGGCCATCTTCTTCGTCAGCGTGGTCACGAGCACGCGCTCGCCGACCTCCTCGCGGTGCCGTATCTCGGAGAGCAGGTCGTCGATCTGGTTCCGCGTGGCCCGCAGCTCGACCTCCGGGTCGATGATGCCCGTCGGCCTGATGAGCTGCTCTGCAACCACCGTCGAGTGCCGGAGCTCGAACGGGCCCGGCGTGGCGGAGACGAACACCATCTGGCCGACCTTCTGCAGGAACTCGTCGAAGCGGAGCGGCCGGTTGTCGAGCGCCGACGGCAGGCGGAAGCCGTAGTCGACGAGGGTCTGCTTGCGCGACCGGTCGCCCTCGTACATGCCGCCGATCTGGGGCACGGTCTGGTGCGACTCGTCGACGAAGACGAGGAAGTCGCTCGGGAAGTAGTCGAGCAGCGTGAACGGGTGGGTGCCGGGGGAACGGCCCTCGAGGATGCGCGAGTAGTTCTCGATGCCGTTGCAGAAGCCGAGCTCCTTCAGCATCTCCAGGTCGTACTCCGTGCGCTGCCTGATGCGGTGCGCCTCGAGCATGCGACCTGCCGACTCGAAGTGCGTCACCTGCTGCTCGAGCTCGTGCCGGATCTCGTCCACCGCGCGCTCGATCGTCGGCCGCGAGGTGACGTACTCGGTCGCGGGCCAGATGGCGATGTTGTCCAGCCGCGCGAGCACCTCGCCGGTGAGCGGGTCGAAGTGCGTGATGCCCTCGACCTCGTCGCCGAAGAAGGAGATCCGGTACGCGGTCTCCGCGTTCGCCGGCTGCACCTCCACCACATCGCCCTTGACGCGAAAGCGCCCGCGGCCGAGCACGGTGTCGTTCCGGACGTACTGGCTGTCGATCAGCTTGCGAAGCGCGAGGTCGCGGTCGTGCTCCTCGCCGACCGTGAGGATCAGGACGCGCTCGCGCCACTCCTCCGGCGAGCCGAGGCCGTAGATGCAGCTCACGCTCGCCACGACGACGACGTCGCGGCGCGTGAAGAGCGATGACGTCGCCGCGAGCCGCAGCCGGGCGATGTCGTCGTTCTGGGACGAGTCCTTCTCGATGTAGAGGTCGGCCTGGGGAACGTACGCCTCGGGCTGGTAGTAGTCGTAGTACGAGACGAAGTACTCGACCGCGTTCGTGGGGAAGAATTCGCGGAACTCGTTGCAGAGCTGCGCGGCGAGCGTCTTGTTGTGCGCGATCACGAGCGCCGGCCGCTGGAGCCGCTCGATTGCCCACGCCATGGTCGCCGTCTTGCCGGTGCCCGTCGCGCCGAGCAGCGTCGCGAAGCGCTCGCCGCCCCCGATCGCATCGGCGATCTCAGCGATCGCCGTCGGCTGGTCGCCGGTGGGGGTGTAGCCGGCGGAGGTGCGCAGCTCTGGCATTCCGGCAAGCGTAGCGACGCGTTCTGCGCCCTCGACTTCGTGACATTTGGAACGTTTCGCCGCATACTCGTCTCAGTGCGACTCGTGCCCCACGCGGTCGTCGTCGCCGTCATCGCTCTCGCGGTCGCGGGTGCCGCGTCGACCGCCTTGAGGCCGCAGGCGGCCGCCGTCGGGGCGGTCGTCGCCTTCGCGAGCGATCGGGACGGAGAGTACGACCTCTACGCCGCCAACGCCGACGGCACGGGGCTGCGTCGGCTCACGTCGAGCCCCGGAGCGGATCAGGCGCCGCGCCCCTCGCCTCGCGGCGACACGATCGCGTACGTCTCGAGTGACGCCCGTGGCATCCACTTGGCGCTGGTGACCCTGAGCAACCCCCGTCCACGGCTGGTGAGAGGTCTCGGCTCGCTGCAGGGACCCCCGTCGTGGTCTCCGGACGGACGCCTGCTGGCGGCGACGGTCTACTCAGCGACCTCCGGCGACGTCGCGTTCGTCGACACGGACGGGCGAATCGTGCGGCGGGCCACGCCGACCGGCTGCTGCTCCCCGGGCGAGCCGTCGTGGGCGCCTGACTCCCGGCGCGTGGTCGTCCCGGCGGGCACGACCGGAAGCGGCATTGCTGTCATGGACAGCCGCAGCGGAGCGACCCTCGCGTCGGCGGACTTCGAAGGGATCAACGTCGCTTCACTGGCCTGGTCTCCCGACGGCGAATGGATCGCCGTCTCGATGACGGCAGACCTGGGCCCCAACCGGCTCTGGCTGATCAGACCGGACGGCACCGGACGCCGGAGCCTGCTTTCGGAGCCAATGCCGCTCGGGACGATCGCCTGGTTGCCGGACGGCGAGGGCCTGATCGTCGACGGGGTGGCTCCCGGCCGCCGCGCCAGTGAGATCCATCGCATCGACGCCAGGAGCGGCGCACTCAGGACGCTCGTCCGCACGCTCGCCGGCGAGCGGATTCGCGAGCCGCGGCTCTCGCCCGACGGCCGCAGCATCGCGTATGTGCGGGAGCGCTACGTCCTGCCCGAAAACACGGGCGGCAACCTGCCAGGCGATTTCTCCGGCGTTGCGCCCGGGGACGTCGAGGTCGTCGCTCTCGAAGGAGGCCGACGGCTGGCCGCAACGCCTCCTCAGCCCGACGGCGGCACGAACGATCAGCCTGCCTGGGTCACCGGCACGCCCAGGCTCTCGGCGACACCGGCGCTTCCGGTGGTACAAGGCATCCTCGGTGTCGGGATTGGCGGCGCCTTGCACCTGGCCGCCGACGCGGGCCGCACGGTGGTCGCCGACGTCGTGCCCGGGCGGACCTGCGGGAGGATCGCGACGCGATCGGCGCGGACCGCGCCACTCATTCGACACCCCGACGGTTGCCCACGCATCAGCTCAGGGCTCAGGGCCGTCGCGGTTGCAGGCGACCGCGTCGCATGGCTGCGACGTGAGCGCGTTGGGAACGGCGGCGATCAGACCTGCCTCGTCATCGTGCGGGTCGCCGGCACGACACGCACGCCGATCGCCCGTCCCGGCCAGCGATGCTTCGGCGGCCCTGCGTACACCCGCGCCCTGGTCTACTCGCCGTCGGGCATCGTCATCGATTCACTGGCCGGGTCCGGCTCGACGCTCGCCTACGTGACGCACTACACCTGCTTTCGGGTCGCAGGCGACGAGACCGAATGCGACGGGAAGCCGCTCGGCGACTCGGAGCGAACGCTGTGGCTGGTCACCTCGGGCGCGCCGAAACGCATACCCGCGACGAATCCAGCGGCGATCCTCGCTGTGGACGGGGATCGCATCGTCGTCGCCGATCCGCGCGGGAGACTCGAGGTGGTCTCGACGAGCGGCCGGCGTATCGCAGCGTATCGGCCACCTGGACCCGCCAGTAGTGCCGCGATCGATGACAAGCGGCTGTACGTGCTCTCCGACCGGCGACTCGACGCGGTCACGCTCCCGGGTGGACGCTCGGTGGGTACCTGGCCGATCGTGCGCGGTACCGGACCGCCGTTGCGCCTCGCCGGCGTTCGCTCCGGCCTGGCCGTCGTGTCAGGCGGCGCCTCGATCAGGCTGATGCGGCTCACAGACGGCCGGACGGCCACGTTGCGCCTGCCCAGAGGAGGGCCTCCGGTCCACGCAGTGGTGAGCGGCGACGCGCTCGTCTACTCCTACCACCTTCCGCGCGCGACACCGGCCGCGCAGCTCGTCGAAGTCCCGCTGCTCACGCTTCTGGCGAGGCTGCGCCGCGTTCCCTAATCCCGTGGCGTCACACAGGTTCGCGCTCGCCAGACCGGCGAGGAGTAGGGATCGCGCGACATGGAAACACCGCCCGCGTGGACGAGACGCCACCCTACGGCTCCTACGCCGCCATCATGGGCACGTTCGTCGGGCTCCTTGCAGCGGCAGGCCTGGCCGAGCGCGTCTTCGGCCGCGATCCGCAGTCCCAGACGGCGCTCGACTTCGCAGTGCTGTCGGCCGCGAGCTTCAAGGCGGCGCGCACGCTGTCGCGGGACGAGGTGACGAGCTTCCTGCGCGAGCCGTTCGTGCGCGGACACGCGCACTCCGGCGAGGGCGAGGAACCGGTGCAGGGCGGCATGCCCCAGGCGGTCGGCGAGCTCGTGACCTGTACGCGCTGCGTCGGCACCTGGGCTGCCGCGGGCCTGACGGCGACGCAGGTCCTCGCGCCCCGCTTCGGACGGCTGCTGACGTGGTCGTTCGCGGCCGCCGCGGCCAACGACTTGCTCTCGGCGGGCTTCGCCGCCCTCACCGCGAAGGCGAACGAGCTCGAGCAGCGCACCGGCTAGCCGGTTCAGCCCTCGAGGTAGATCCGTCGCTCGTCGGCGGTGAGCTCGCGACCGGTACGTCGCAAGCCGACGATCGGCCTGAGCGACGAGCGCGTCGAGGTCGCCGCAGACCTCGCATCGATAGGTCCGCACGGTTCCGTCGGCGCCGGTCGTGACGATCGTTCGCGAATCCGGTGCGAACGCGGCGCCCGACAACGGCCCATCGTGTCCGCCGAGATAGAACAGACGCCTTCTCGTGCGCGCGTCCCACACGCCCGCGGCGCCGGGTCCCGCAGTCACGATCCACCGGCCGTCCGGACTGTAACGAGCGTCGGATACTCGACCCTGGTGTGCCTTGACGACCGCCAGCGGCATGCCGTTTTCGGCTGACCACTCACGGACGTCGTGATCGAGACTCGCCGTGAGGATTCGGGATCCGTCCGGCGAGACGCGCACCGAGGTCACGTCGTCGGAATGCCCCACGAGGACGAGTTCGCGTCCCGGGCGGGACAGCCGGACCACGGGGCCGTCGATCTGAGCACGCCAGTCGCCGACGTTCGTCGCTCCGGCGCTTGCGGGTCGCCGGCGAAGCACCCGCCCCGACCCCCGGTCGACGTCGACGTCCTGGGCGCCCAGCCGAGTGGCGACGACCCCGCCATCGACGTCGAGGAGCGTCGGCGTGCCGTCGAAGCGCGCAATGACTCGAAGCTCCGGGTCGCCGGTTGCGTCCCACACACGCGCCGTCCCGTCGGGCGAAGCGGTGACAACCGAACCCCCGTCGAGGCTGACGTGCACGGAACGCACCTCGTCGGAGTGCCCGGCGAGCACGGAGAGGGGGCGGCCGTCCTTGACGCGCCAGACGCGCGCCGTGCGGTCGGCGCTCCCGGTGACGAGGCGCTCCCCATCTGGGGTGAACGCGACCGCGCGAACGAGATTCTCATGTCCACGCAGCACATCGGCCAGGCGGAGCGTCGGAATGCTCCAGAGACGGACGGCTCCGTCGGCGGACGCGGTAGCCAGCAGGGATCCGTCTGGAGACACGTCGCCCGCGAGCACGGTCGAGCGGGTCGCGACGGTGCCAAGGGTCTCTCTGCTGGCAATGTCGACGACGCGGACGATCTTCCCGCTGCCGACGACGAGGCGGCTGCCGTCCGGCGAGAGGGCGAGTACGGTCGGCTTGCCCGGGAGCCTCTGCCGGACGAGCTCGCGGCCGGAAAGGTACGCGTCGACCACAACCGTGCCGTCGGCTGAAGCGGCCGCGACGCGCGACGGGTCGATCGCCACGCGAACCACCGTGTCCGGAAGCTCCACCGTATGGACACGCCGTCCGTCCGCGGTCGTGACGAACGCCTGCCGCCCGGAGGCGCGCGCGAGGTAGCGCGCGTCGCCGGAGAATGCAGCCGCCGCCGTCTGCGTGTCATCCGCGACCGTCGCGATCTGGCTGCCCCGCGACGCCGCGGCGAGCAATGGCGTCCCACGGTCGACCGTCCGCAGGCCTCGTGCCTGGACGAGTGCCGTCCGGAGGGCGTTCTCGACGTCCGGTGTCTGCTCGCGCTTCGCCGCCTCGCGCGCCAGCAGCAGGCTGCGACCCGGATCTTCACCGAGTTGCGCGAACGAGGCGACTGTCAACTCGCGCGCCTTCGCCGACTGTGCTCGCTCGTCCGCGCGGTCGCCCTGCACGATCGCGTACGCGGCGACCCCGGTCATGAGCGCCAGCGCTGCGAGCGCACCACCAGCCAGGATCGCGAGGCGCCTGTGCCGGCGACGAGCATCGGCGCGCTCCCTTTCCAGCGTGCGACTCGACTCGTGCTGGGAGCGCCAGGCCAGGATTCCGTCGGCGAGGACGTCGTGAAAGATCTCGTACCGCTGGCCGTGTCCGTTCGATCCGGAGAGCGGCCGCAGGATCCGCTGAGCCGAGAGTGCATGCAACACCGGATCCAGCTGACCTTCAGTGGTCCCGGCGTACCGAGCGAGGTCGCCGACCCCGTGCGCGATCTTCGTGCCCGACGGGGTGACCAGGTGGTTGAAGAGCGCAGAGGTGAGATCCCGTTCGCCTGCGCCGAACCCGGCAAGCGCCAGATCCAGGTGCTGTTCGACGACGTGGGCCGCGCCTCCGAGGTCGTCGAGCGTGCTCTTCCTCAGCAGGGACGACGCTTGCGAGCGCTCGACCGCCCAGAGGCGCTCCAGGACGAGTTGGAGGTAAGGAGCTTCGACGCGACCCTGCGTGACATCGACGTCAGCGCCGACACGCCCGGTGAGCCCTTGCTCGATTCGACCCGCCGAGACCTGTTCGATGACGGCCTCGACCAGCGCCGGCTCCGCCGTCACCGTCGCTCCGCCGAGACGTGCGTGCTCGTGCAGCGGACCGACGATCGCGGACCGAGCGCCGTCCCGGTCGAGGTGATCGAGCCGGAGCACGTTGCCGAACAGACCGGGCAGGCGCGCCTTGAACGCGTCGAGATCGGCAAGAGCGTCGTCCCGAATGCCAATGAGGACGTGCACCCGGAGATCCGGACGCGTCAGCACCTCCTCGAGCTCCTGGGCGAGCACTCCGCCGTCGGCGGCACGGTGGTAGAGGAAGTACTCCTCGATCTGGTCCAGCATGAGGTACAGCTCGCCGCCAACCGCGACTGTGCGCTCCGCCAGCGCATCGGCCAGACGCAACGGCTCGTCTGGCGGGTCGACGCCGACCGCGGCAGCGACCGCCGCGACGGGATCGTCGCGCCAGCTGTCCACGAACGCGACGTCCAGCCCTGGTGCACTGTCAGCGCCGACCGCCGTCATCGCGCGGAGGCGATGTGTGACGCCCGCCTGGAGCAACGAGCTCTTTCCGACGCCGCTTGGTCCGTACAGGATCGTCAGCCGCGACGCCATGAGATTGGCGGACACGAGCTCCGACTCGCGCTCGCGACCGAAGAAGAACCTGGCGTCGCGATCGGAGTCGTCGAACGGGACGAGCCCCTTGTACGGGGACGGAGGGAGCGACGGTTCGTCGCTCACGCGGCACCGACGAGCGCGAGTTCCGCCGTGCGGCGCGCGAGCTCTTCCGCGTACGCGTTCAACTCGTGCTCGTACAACTCGACTCCGCGGTCGCGCCATAGCTCGCGCGCCACCGGCTCGGACGCGGGTTGAACTGCCCAGGACCGGTACGCGAGCCGATCGTTCCCCCAGACCCGGCGCAGGAAGACACGCAGGCTCCAGTCGTGCACGGCATAGCCGAGAAAGAGCAGATGGCTCCGTCGCAGGCGCGCGGCGAGCGTGACGGGGACGGTCCCCGTCGCATCGACACCGGCCAGGTAATCGATGTGGTCGTCCTCGCTGACGACGAAGCTCTCTCGTTCACGGTCGGGCGCACGATCGACCTGACCATGGATCTTCAAGAGCACCGTCCGCCGCTCGAGCGAGAGGTCGACGTAGGCGTTCGGCTCCTGGATGACGGTGGCGCCGCCGTCCGGCTCGACATGCAGGAACCGGCCGCGATCGCGGCCGTTCGCAACATAGGACACGACGTCGAGAGGCTCGCTCGCGTCGGCGAACGCTCGCTCGACGGCCGAGTCGAACCCTGTCGCGACGATCAGCTGGTAAGGCAGCCCGCGGTCTCGTAACAGCGGCGGCAGCTCGGCGAGCCAGCGGTGAAGCGGGCCAGGCTCGAAGTCGCGATCGAGAGCGACGTGCAACTCGTCCCAAAGCGGCCCGACGCCGTTCCGCGCCGCGACGTACTGCGACACGTAGGCGAGACCCCGCACGTGCTCGTCACGACACTCGAACCGCTCGGCCAGCAAGACCGCGAGATCGTCGGCACCGAGCCCCGCCCCGAGGATCGTCCCGAGCACCGGGACGAGCCGTCCGGCTGCGATCGCCCGGACGACTTCGCCCACGTGGTCGTCGAGCGTCGGCGCCGCAACGGGCGTGAGGCTCTGCTCCTGTTGCAGGATCGACCTGTACAGGGCCTGCAGGCCCGGGCCCGGCTCGAGGCCGAGCTCGTCGACGAGCCTGCGCCTCGCCGCGTGGTACGCCTCGAGAGCGTCGGCCTGGCGCCCGGAGCGGTAGAGGGCGAGCATGAGCTGCCCGACCGGCCGTTCCCGGAGCGGATGCTCCCGGGCGATTCGCTCGAGCTCGGGGACGACCTCGGCATGACGCCCGAGCTCGATCTCGGCATCCAGGAGCTCCTCGAGGGCAGAGAGCCGCAGCTCTTCCAGGCCGTGCACCTCGGCCTGGGCCCACGGCTCGAACGCCAGATCGGCCAGAGGGGCACCGCGCCACAACGCCAGCGCTTCCCGTAGGACCGCGAAGCGCTCGGCCGGCTCCGCTGCACGAGCCCGAGCGACCAGCCGATGGAAGCGGCCGAGGTCGACCTGATCGCGGTCGACATCCAGCACGTAGCCCGGCGGTCGCGTCAGGAGCACAGACGGGCCAAGGAGCTTTCGCAGCTGGGAGACGGCGTTCTGAAGGGACGTCGGCGCCGTCCGCGGCGGCTCCTCGCCCCACAGCAACTCGACGAGCGTCTCGCTCGGGACGATCTGGCCCGGCCGCAGCATGAGCAGGGCGAGGAGCGCGCGCTGGCGCTGGCCCGCGATCTCGATCGGGCCTTCATCGCTCATGACCTCGAGCGGCCCGAGGAGCCTGAACTCGAGCACGTATCGGTTGTAACACGCATCTCGGCGATCTCTAAGCGCGAATGAGGACGCGATGAGCCGTGCGTGAGCGCCGGTTAGCGGCCCGTTGGCGCGCGGTTGGGGGCTGGTTGGGGCGTGGTCCGAGCGTGGCCGCATGGCTACCAACCGGCACCACCTCAACCCTCGCGGCGCCCTCGTGCTCGCGCTGCTCGTGCTCGCCACGCTCTCCGCCCCGTCGACGGCGTCGGCGTACGGGTGGCCCGTCAAGCCGTTCGACCGCCAGCACCCAGTGCGGGGCTTCTTCGGCGACCCGCGCATCGGCGGTGGTCACGGCCGGAGCTTCCATTTTGGCGTCGACGTGTCGGCACCGGACGGGACGCCTGTCTACGCCACGCTGACGGGCACTGCGCTCCTCGACCCTCAGACTCCCGAGTCCGTCTACATCCGTTCGACGAGCGACCCCGACGTCGTGTTTTCCTACTGGCACGTCGTGCCCACGGTGCGCGACCGCCAGCCGGTCGTCGCCTACCGTACGGTGATCGGCCACATCGCGCGGGGCTGGGAGCACGTCCATTTCGCAGAGCTGCGCAGAGGCGTCCGTGTCAACCCGTTGCGGCGCGGGGCGATGGGCCCGTATCGCGATCGCACGCGACCGACCGTTCACCAGTTCGGCATCGAGTACGACAGAGCGGGCGTAGGCCGTCACTCGATGCACGGCGCAGACCTCGTAGTCCAGGTCTCGGACAAGACGCCGCTGCCGGTCGCCGGCCCTTGGTTCGGTCGCCCGGTGATGCCGGCCCTCGTCCGCTGGCGCCTCCGGGGCCCAGGTGGGCTCGTCCACGGCTGGCGCACGGCTGCAGACTTCCGCCTTGCCATCCCGGCCAACGGCCTCTTCGGGACCGTCTATGCGCACCGGACCATGCAGAACAGGCCAGAGCGGAACGGCCGCTACGTGATCCTGCTGGCTCGGAACTGGAGCAGCGCCGGTCAACGGCCCGGCATCTACACCGTGGAGGTCGCCGCCACGGATACGCGGGGCAACACCGGCCGGCGCTCGTTCCCACTCGCAATCCGGTGAGTGCAGCCGTCGACGCCGTTACCATGCTGCTCGCCAAGCGCCACGTCCCGCGCTCAACTCCCCGACTCACCTTTCCGACACTTACGACTGTGACCGACCGCCTGTCACGCGGAGGCCTGATCCGTGTCGCCCTCGCGGCGGGCACGGCGTTGGCATTCGGGCCGCGTGAGGCGCTGGCCGCGGGCAAGCGGCGCGTGCCGCAACTGCGCCGCCTTGCCGTCCGCAACGCCGGACGCACGTACACCGGCGACCGCACGCTGTTCGCAACCGTCAGTCCCGGAGTGCGGGGCCGCGAGCGCGCCGCCGTCTCGTTTGCGCTCGACCGCAAGGCGAACGTCCGGCTCGAGGCCGTGCGCACCGCGCTCCGCAAGAAGACGGTCGTCTGGACCGAGGACCGGGAGCTCGAACCGGGCGAGCACACGCTCGGCTGGACGCCTTCGCCGACGACTCCGGTCGGCTCGTACGTGATGCGCATGACCGTCGAGGACCGGCACGGCGCGCGCAAGACCTACGGCGGCGTCCGCCCCGCCACTCCGACCCGCCAGCGCGCACCGGTCGTGCGCGTGCTCGGCGTCGAGGCCGCGCCGCTCCACCGCAGCTACCCGGCCGGCGGGAAGGCGAAGATCCGGATCCTCACGGACGCTCGCACGGTGACGGCGCAGTTCCTCGCATGCGGCACCGAGCCCGAATACACGGACCGGATCGACGAGATGCGCGGCTTCCCGATCGGCGACCCGGTCACGCTCGACTGGCGCCAGCACCGGGGCCGCCCGCACACGGTCTGGCTGCGAATCGGCCCGTGGGCCAGCGGCGTCTACGCGGTGAAGCTGACCACCGACGACGGCCGACTGGGTTTCGCGCCTGTGATCGTCCGCCCGCCGGTGCTCGGCACGGTCCGCGAGGCCGTCGTCATGCCGACGAACACGTGGCAGGCCTACAACTTCGCCGATCCGGACGGCGACGGCTGGGGCGACACCTGGTACGCCGGCGGCAACCCGCCCGTGCGGCTCGACCGGCCGTACCGCGAGCGCGGAGTGCCGTCCTACTGGCGGCGCTACGACGTCGCATTCCTGAAGTGGCTGAAGTGGACGAGCCGCACCCCGGACTTCCTCTCCGACGACGACCTCGACGCGTTCCCGAACGGCGACGAGCTCCGGAAGGTCTACGACCTCGTCGTCTTCCCCGGGCACAGCGAGTACATGACCGCGCACGCCTACGACGTCGTACAGCGATTCCGCGACCTGGGCGGCCGGCTCATCTTCCTGTCCGCGAACAACTTCTTCTGGCAGGTCGACAAGCGCGGCAACACGATGCGCCGGATCAAGCTCTGGCGCGACGCCGGCCGACCGGAGTCCGCGCTCCTCGGCGCCCAGTACCGCGCCAACGACGACGGCTCACGCCAGGGCCCGTTCTACGTGCTCGACACGGCCTCCGCCCCCTGGCTGTGGGCCGGAACGGGGCTCACCAACGGCTCCCTCCTCGGGGACGTGGTCGGCGGCTACGGCATCGAGATCGACGGCACGACGGCCTACTCACCCCCGGGAACACGGGTGCTCGCGCTGATCCCGAGCCTGATGGGGCCGGGCCTCCACGCGGAGATGACGTACTACGAGACGGCCGCCGGCGCCCGGGTGTTCTCGGCCGGTGCGCTCGACTTCTGCGGCTCCGTCACGTTCTGGCCCGTGCGTAAGGTGCTGGACAACCTCTGGCGCCACATGACGAGCGGCTAGCGCCCTAGGAGGGTTTGGCGAAACATCGAGCTGTGCCGTCGGGCCGCGCTGGTCACCCCGCCGACGAGCGACGTTCCGCCAAACCCTCCTAGCCCGCGCCGATGCACGAGGTGCCGACCCGGCGAAAGCCGAGCCGGCCGTAGACGCGCGCGACGGCATCGTCCGCCGCCGTCAGGAACACCGTGTCGATGCCGTGCGCGCGGGCGTCCTCGACGAGGAGCGCGGTCACCGCCGCGCCGAGCCCCCGTCGGCGGTAGGCCGGCAGCGTGCCCACTCCGGCGACCTCCGCGACGTCCCCCACCGGCTGATGGATCCCGGTCGCGACGGGATGCCCGTCGACGAAGGCCGCGGCGAACACCGTAAGCCCGCTGCGCAGGCGGCGGCGCAGCAGGTCGTCCTGCTCGGACGTCCGCTCGGCTGCCGTCGCCGCGAGCGCCTCCGCGCCGGCCGATCCGACCTCGGTGCCGGGCGCGCCGAACGCCACCGCCGCAACCGCCGAGACCGTCGCCAGGTCGTCTTCCTCGTGCACGAGCCTGAGCTCCACTCCGTCGGGCGTCGTTCGCGGCACCTCGTCGTCGAGCACCATCAGCGGGTGGTCGACGACCCGCAGGCCGCCAGCCTCGGCCGCCCGGTGCAGCCCGGGCGAGACGTCGTCGATCCACTCGAAGGCCTCGGGCAGTTCGAGCTCGCGCTGGCGCGCACGGACGGCGGCCACGTCGCGCACGACCGGCGGACCGGCGTCCCGCCGGGGGCGCGCGTAGTACGGCCATGAGCCGGCGTTCGGCACGAACAGGACGAGGGGCCCGTGCTCCTCGGCGCGTGCCTCGCTGCGCGGCACGGCGTCGCAGTAGGCGTCGATTCGGTCGAGCAGCCCGTTCAGGCGGCTAGCGTAGTTCCCGGCTCGATGCGCGGCCGTGTGAATGCGACCGCGGCGAAACCGAGCGACGCGAGCAGCTGACCTGCCGCCACGAGCGCGAAGACGCCGTGCGGGCCCCATGCCTCGAGCAGCGGCCCCGCGAGGAACAAACCGACCGGGCCGGCGAGCATCGCGAAGGTGATCACGGCCGTCATCACCTTCGCGCGCAGCGCCGCCGGCGTGCGCATCGTGATGACACCGATCAGCGGTGCATTGACGAGCGGCCCGAAGAACGACGACGCAAGGAGCGCGGCGACGACGCCCCACACGGGCAGGTCGGCGACCAGGGCCCAGATCGGGATCGTCAGCGCGACGAAGGCGACGGCACCGAGCCGGACCGGGTCGTGGCGTGGGACGAGGCGCACAGCGACGACGCTACCGAGCACCGCACCTGCGCCGAAGGCCGCGAAGAACGCGCCCGCAACCCTCGAGCTTCCGTCGAACGACTCGTACGCGAGCACGGGCAGCGCCGCGACGAGCATCTGGCTGAGCATGTTGACGACGAGCGCCGTGGCCGCGAGGGGAGCGAGCAGGCCGTCGCGCAGGAGAAAGCGCACGCCGGCGAGCACGCCGCGGCTCTCGTCGGCGGGTGGCAGCGGCGGCCGCGACGGCACGAAGAGCGCGATCGCGAGCGACGAGAAGACGAACGTCGCGGCGTCGACGTAGAGCACGCTCGTCGCACTCAGCGCGGCGATCAGCACGCCGGCCGCGGCAGGCCCCGCCAACGAGGTCAGCCGCGCCACTCCCTCGAGCACCGCGTTGCCCTGCGCCACGGTGCGCTCGTCGTCCCCGAGCAGCTCGGGCAGGATCAGCCGCTGCGCCGAGAAGAACGGCGCGAGGAAGCAGCCGATCCCGAAGACGAGCACGAGCAGGATCGGGAACGTCAGTCGGTCGGCCCCGTGCAGGAGCGGGATCGACGCGAGCAACGGCGCTCGTGCGGCATCGCAGAGGATCAGCGTGCGCCGCGCGCCGATACGCGCGATGAGCGCACCACTCGGGATGCCGAGGAGCGCGATCGGCAGCAGCTCGACGCCGAGCACGACGCCCATGCGGGCCGCTGATCCCGTGGTCACGAGCACGAACCACGGCAGCGCCAGGAACGTCATCTGCGACCCGAGCCCGGAGACGAGCTGCGCCGCGAGCAGAGGCCGCAGGCCACGGGCGCGCAGCAACGACCTCATGCGCCGTGCGCCTTCGCGACCGCCGCTGCACTCGGGGACCGCATCGCGAGCGCCGACACGACGATCGCGAGCATCGCCACGGTCTGCACGAGCGCGAACGCGACGAGGACGGGCTGCGCGCCGAAGGCGTCGAGCACGGGTCCGACTACGAACACGCCGAGCGGCTGGACGAGCCCGAAGAACATCGCCATCGTCGTCATGACGGACGGCCGGAGCGGCGGCGGCACGCGCAGCGTCAGGAGCGCGTGGATGCTCGGGTTCACGATCCCGTTCGCGAGGCCGGAGAGGGCGAGCGCCGCCGAGGCTGCCCAGGCCGGCGGGTGGAGCGTCAGGAGCCAGAGCGGCAGCGCCTGCCCGAGCACGCACGCCGCCACCACGTTCAGCCCCTGCACCCGGTCCACGAGCAGGCGGTACGACACGATGTTGCCGAGCACCGCTCCGATGCCGAACGAGGCCAGCAGCCAACCGGCCACCCGCGGGTCGGCGTCGAAGCGGGAGACGACGAGCACCGGCACGCTGACGAAGAACGCTGTCCACGCCATGTCGCCGATCGCGAACACCGGCACCCACACCCGCAGCAGCGGCTCACGGACGAGGAAGCGCAGGCCCTGGCGAACGCCGCGGTCCTCGCCGTCTGGCCGCAACAGCGCCGGCCGCGGCACGAAGCCGACGACGAGCGCGGCCGCCACGACGTACGTCACTGCGTCGACGACCAACACGGTGGGCGCCGAGACGGACGCGATGAGGAGCCCTGCCGTAACCGGGCCGAGCAGGAGCGTGACCCGGGTCGCACCCTGGAACAGGGCGTTCGCCCTGCCGACGAGCGACTCGTCCTCGCCGAGCAGCTCCGGCACGATGATCCGCTGTGCGGCGAAGTACGGTGCCGCGAAGGCGCCGAGCGCGAACGCGACGCCGAGCACGACGGCGTAGGCGTCGACACCGGCCCAGTGCAACACCGGGATGACGAGCATGAGCGGCGCCCGCGCGACGTCGCACGCGACCATCGTGCGCCAGGCGCCGTACCGCCGCAGCACGGCGCCGCCGGGGATGCTGAGCGCGGCGAGACCGAGCAGCTCGGCGGCGACGACGAAGGTCATCCGGGTCGCCGACCCGGTCGTCACGAGCACGAACCAGGGCAGCGCCAGCCACGTCATCTGGGCGCCGGTCGTCGAGACGACCTCGGCGACGAGCAGCGGCCGCAGCCCCGGCCGGGAGAGCACTAGTGCCTCTTCAGGTGATGCTGCCTCGTTCCTGGCGTGCGAGGAGCAAGCCAGGCAAGGACGCAGGGAGCGTCAATATTCGAGAATATTGACGCGACTGAGGACGCCGCATGGCGCAGCTCATCGCACGCCAGGGACCTGGATGGCATTGCCTGAAGAGGCACTAGATCAACCAGCTCCCGTTCTCTTGGACGAGCTCGCCGTCCAGCTCGATCCGCCCGCCGGGCCGCAGGTCCTTGACGATGTCCCAGTGGATCGCGGACACGTTCGTGCCGCCGATGTCGTGGATGCCGTTGCCGAGCGCGAGATGGATCGTGCCGTCGATCTTCTCGTCGAACAGGATGTTCCGCGTGTGACGCGTAATGCCCGGGTTGCAGCCGATCCCGAGCTCGCCCAGTGCGCGCGCCCCCTCGTCGGTGTCGAGCATCTCGACGAGGTAGCTCTCGTTCGCCTCAGCGGAGGCGTCCACGACCCGTCCCTTCTCGAAGCGCAGGCGGACGCCGACGACGTCCCGGCCGCTGTGAACGGCCGGATACTCGGCGAACGTGATCTCGCCCTCGGCGGAGTCCTCGACCGGGGAGCAAAAGAACTCGCCGCCGGGAATGTTGGCGCCGCCGGCGTCCACCTTCATTGCGCGCCCGGAGATGGAAAGGGTCAAATCGGTGCCGGCCCCGACGATGCGCACCTGCTCGGCGGCGTCGAAGCGGTCGGCGTAGCGTTGCATCCGCTCCCGCTCGGCGTCCCAGTCCCGCAGGACGGCGCCGTAGAGGAACTCGGCGAACTCGTCGGTCGGCATCCCGGCGTCCTGCGCCAGGGCCGGCACCGGATACTGACAGCCGACCCACGCCAGCTCGTGGGTGAAGAGCCGCTCGAGCGCCGGGCGGACCCCAGCCTGGTAGCGCTGCAGGCGGTCGGTGTCGACGGCGAGAAGGGCACGGGTGTTCTCGGGCGCGTCGACGACGATGAGCGCGTCGGCCTCCTCGAACAGGCGCTGGTCGAGCGGCGCCGGCCGGTCGAGCAGCTCCAGCGGAGCATGCTGCAGCCAGACGTGGCTGACGCCGGGGGCAGAGGCGCCCAGGACGTAGCGCAGCAGCGCGTAGGCGCCGCGCTCAGCCACGAGCCGCACGATCTCCTCCAGCAGCGGCCGCGCGGCAGGGGTGCCGACGACGACCACCTGCCAGTTCGGCTGCACGCCGACGCATGTGTCGACGAGAAGGCGGGCGTACTCGCGATCACGGGGATCGGACATCGGCGGCGATAATAGTACGGACGTACGTTTTTGTAAAGTGAGTGCATGCCGAAGCTCAGCGAGGAGGCGAAGGAGGCCCGGCGCGAGGCGATCCTGGCCGCTGCGAGGCGGTGCTTCGCCGACCACGGGTACGAGGGCGCGACCGTCACCAGGCTCGAGGCGGAGACCGGCCTCTCGCGCGGTGCGATCTTCAACTACTTCGGCAGCAAGGAGCAGCTCTTCCTCGCCCTTGCCGACCGTGATGCGGAGCGGTTCGCAGGCCAGTGGCTGGAGAGCGGCTTCGAGGAGGTGCTGCGGCTGCTCCTGTCGGAGGACCCGGCCTGGCTCGGCGTCTACTTCGAGCTCGGTCGTCGGCTGCGAACGGACGAGGCGTTCCGCGAGCGCTGGTCGAACCGCGCCCCGGACTTCGAGCAGCGCCTCGGAGAGCAGCTGAACGCGCTGCAGAACGCGGGCGAGCTGCGGGACGACGTCGGCTGGAAGACGATCGCCCGCTTCATGAGCATCGTCGCGGACGGCCTGGCGATCCGGCGTGCGACCGGCTTCGAGACCGAGGACGGCGACGACCTGATCGCGCTGGCCGCGGACGCCGTCCGCAGCGAGCGCAGCCGCGCCGGTGCGTCAGCCAGGCGTGACGGTGTCTGACACCGTCACGGTTCGCTGACGGCTAGGCGCCGAGCTCGCCCGGGTAGGCCCGCGCGTAGACCTCTTTCAGCTCCTGCACGCGCTGGACGTAGTGCCGGGTCTCCGCGAAGCGGATACCGCCGCCCTCGCGCCGCCAGCGGTCGACGTTGGTCTGGCCTGCGTTGTAGGCCGCGAGCGCCGTCGCCTCGTCCCCGTACTTGTCGAGCAGGTGCCGGAGGTACCAGGCGCCGTACCGGACGTTGAGCTCGGGCTCCAACAGGTCGTCGCGCACGAACGCCGTTCCGCCGGTGCGCGCGGCAATGCCCTCCGCGGTCGTCGGCAGGAGCTGCATGAGGCCGATCGCGCCCGAGCTCGACCGCGCGTCGGCGTCGAACTTCGACTCCTGGTAGATGACGGCGGCGAGGAGCGGCGCCTCGAGACGGTAGTTGCGTGCGTGCCCGCGGACGATCTCCTCGTAGCGGAGCGGGTAGCGCAGCCGCTCGTACCAGCGCGGCTCGTCCTGGACGATCCAGGCGGCGGCGCCGGCGACCGCGGCGGCCGCGACGACCAGCAGGAGCAAGGACCGCCTCACGTGGCCGTCAGCTCCGCCATGACGCCGCCGACCCAGGCGTCGAGCTCCTCCGGTGTGCCGGTGTTGACGTAGGTGAAGTCGGCCCGTTTCGCCTTCTCGCTGTCCGGTAGGAGCCGCTGGTCGCGGTCGTCGCGCGCCACCCGGCGCCGCTGCTCGCGAAGCTGTTGCGGCGCCGTCACGACGACGACCTTGTCGAAGCGGGTCTCACCCCCGACCTCGTAGAGCAGCGGCACCTCGGTGACGCAGACGCGCGGCGGGTTGGGCAGGCGGCTCAGCGCCTCGCGCCACGTGAGGTACTCGCGGGCCACGAGCGGGTGCAGGAGCCCCTCGAGCCAGGCGAGCTGCTCCCGGCTCGTGAAGACGACACGTCCGATCCGGCCCCGGTCGGGCCGTCCGTCCGCACCGAGGACGTCGTCGCCGAGCCGGTCGACCAGTGCCCGCTTGACCTCGTCGTCCGTGGCCAGCAGGTGGTGGACGATCTCGTCGCTCGAGACGGTCGCGGCGCCGTGACGCGCGAACGCGCGCAGCGCCTCGCTCTTGCCGGCGCCGATCCCCCCTGTGATGGCGACCGCGATCGGCCGCATCCGCGGCGTCAGGCGGTCTCGTCGGCCTCGGGCTCGGCCGTGCCGGGTTCGTCAACCTGCTCGTCGGCCGTGACCGCGACCTGCGCTTCGATCGCGGGCTCGCCGATCTCGGCCTCCGCCTCGATGCCGACGTCCTCGGCCTCGGCGGCCGGCGCTGCCTCGAGCTCAGGCTCCGGCTCCGGCTCGCGACCTCGGCGTCCACCTCGGCCAGCGCCTCGGGCTCGACCTCTGCCTCGGCCAGCGCCTCGGGCTCGACCTCTGCCTCGGCCAGCGCCTCGGGCTCGACCTCCGCCTCGGCCTCGGCCTCGGCCTCCGCCCCGGCCTCCGCCTCGATCTCCGGCTCGGCCTCGTCGAGTACCTCCGGCCCCGCCGCGCCGGCCGGGAAGGCCTCCTCGGAGAGCTGCAGGTTCGGCGTCGAATGCACCGACTCGCCCCCGTCGGCGCGCGGCACCGGCTGCTGGCCCTCGTCGACCCGCTTGAGCGACAGGGACAGGCGCCGGCGGTCGCCGTCGACCTCCAGGATCAGCACGTTGACCGGATCGCCCTGCGAGACGACCTCGCGCGGGTTCTCGACGTGGTGCTGCGCCAGCTCCGAGATGTGCACGAGCCCCTCGACGCCGGGCAGGATCTCGACGAAGGCGCCGAACGTGACGACCTTCGTCACGCGGCCCTCGACGACATCGCCCTCCGAGTAGCTGTCGAGCACCTGCTGCCACGGATCGGACTGGGTCTGCTTGAGCCCGAGCGAGATCCGCTGGCGGTCGCGGTCGATGTCGAGCACCTTGACCTTGACCGTCTGGCCGATGTCGAGCACCTCGGACGGGTGGTTGACGTGACTCCACGACAGCTCCGAGATGTGGATCAGGCCGTCCATGCCGTCGAGGTCGACGAACGCGCCGAAGTCGACGATGTTCGAGATCGTGCCCTCGACGACGTCGCCCGGATTGAGGCGGTCGAGGATCGCCTGCCGCATCTCCTTGCGCTCGTCCTCGAGCACGGCGCGGCGGCTGAGCACGACGTTGTTGCGCGAGCGGTTGAGCTCGATCACCTTGCAGCGGAGCTCCTTCGCGAGGAACTCGTCGAGATCCTGGACGCGCCTGATGTCGACGAGCGACGCGGGCAGGAAGCCGCGCACCCCGAGGTCGAGGATGAGGCCGCCCTTGACGACCTCGATCACTCTGCCGACCACGGGCTCGCCCGACTCGGCGGCGGCCTCGATGCGCTTCCACGCCAGCTCGAAGCGGGCGCGCTTCTTCGAGAGGATCAGCCGGCCCTCGGCGTCCTCCTTCGTCATGACGAGCGCGTCGATCTCCTCGCCGACAGCCACCTCGTCGGCCGGGTTCACGGAGCGGCGAATGGACAGCTCGGCGACGGGGATAACGCCTTCCGACTTGTAGCCGATGTCGACGAGCACCTCGTCCTTGTCGACCCGGACGACCGTGCCGTGCACGACCTCGCCCTCGTTGATCGTGGGGAAGGTCGAGTCGTAATCGGGGATCACCCGACCGTCTTCGTCCGTGGTCCAGACGCCTTCCTCGAGCCGTTCGTCCGTCTGCTGGATCGTGTCGTTCGCCATGAGCGAACGCGCAGTATAGCCACGTCCCGGAGGAGGCAAATCGTGCGGGGACGCGCTCGGTTACGGGCAACCCGGCCCCGCGGCGGGCTGCCGCGGGGCCGGGCTTGTGATCATCGTTACGGGAGAACGACCGGGCAGGTAGCGCCTACGCAAGTGATCCGCCCCTGGATCGTGGGGCTGATCGGCGTGTTCGCCGTGATGTACTCGGCGACCACGTTGTCCATGATGTCCTGCGTGACGAAGCGTCCGGTGAAGACCGGGTAGCCGTCCCCGCCGGTCGCCATGAAGTCGTTCTCGGCGATCTCGTAGCTCGAGCCGGCCGTGAGGTCGACCGGCAGGCCCGTGCACGTGCCGTCGTCCGCCTGCCTCACGGCACCGGTCACCCGGCTGCCCGCCGGAGCGCCGATGTCGTAGGTGAAGCAGAGGCCCGAGACCTGCGGGAACCGTCCCTGGACGGCAGGCATCGTCGACACACCGTTCTCGAGCATGGTCTTCAGCTCGGCTCCGTTGACGGTGAGCGTGACGACGATGTTGCCGAACGGAAGCACGCCGAGCACGGAGCCCCGTGTGATCGGGAACGGCGGCGGCGCGAACGCCGGGCAGAAGTCGTCAGGGATGTCGGTCGTCGGACACGTCAGGTCGGCACGGATCCCGCCCGAGTTCGTCACCACGAAGTCGACGCCGTACGTCGTGCGAATGGCGTCGGTGATGACGTTCCCGACCAGCGACTCGCACCGGCGCCCCGTGCCGCTTGGATCGTTCGGCAGGCCCGCGAAGCATGCGTCCGACCGCGGGATCGGCACCGTCGAGTTGCCGATGACCGTGCTCAGGATCGGCGCGAGTTGCGCGTTCAGGTCGTCGATGAAGGCCTGGATCTTCGGATCGGGCGTCACGCCGATCGTCCAGGGCTTGTGGAAGTCCGCGGTCTTGTAGACGACCGTGTCCGACTTCTCGTCGACCACGAGCCGCATCCGCGTGAAGCGGATGCCCTTGCCGCGGTTCTCCGTGAGCAGCACGCCGTTCGGACGCAACGAGAGCACCTGCAGGTCGTTGTGGTCGCCGATCACGGCGTCGACGCCGACGACGGCGTCCGCGATGTCCACGATCGGCCCGGTGGGCTCGCTCACCGTCCCGCCGGTCGCACCCTCGTGGCCGATGGCGACGACGAGGTCGACGCCCTGGGCACGGAGCTTCGCGGCCTCGGCGTTGACGGCGGCCACGACCGGTGTGACGACGAACGGCCCCAGCCGGCCCGGGAAGACGAGGTTCGGCGTGTCCTCGGTGGTGAAGCCGATCACGCCGACCTTGAGCCCCTTCACGGTGAACACCTTCGACTTCGCCCACTCGTCCGGCGTCGAGCCGTCGGGGAACGTCACGTTCGCCGAGAGCATCGCGAAGTCGGCGAGCGGGATGAGCTCCTTTCGGAGGTACTCCTCGCCGCGATCGAAGGTGTGGTTGCCGAGCGCCTCGACGTCGAAGCCCATCAGGTTCAGGGCCTCCACGCCGGGCTTGTCGCCGAAGGCGTTCGAGATCGGCGGCGTCGCGCCGCCGAAGGAGTCGCCGCCCGCCATCGTCAGCGAGCCATCCTCCGCCTCGGCGCGATACAGGTCGAACCACGGCTTCAGGAACGCCGCTCCGCCGATGCCGAAGGTCGGCGCGGCGAACGTGTCGGACGCCTCCGAGAGCGGCGTGAGCTGCGCGTGGTAGTCGCTGATGTTGAGGATCGTCAGCTCCTTCAGCCGATCCGACCGCTCGAGCAGGTCGTAGAGGATCCGCCCGCGGGCGTTCTGCGGACCGGGGATCCCCATCAGCATGGCGATCGTGGGCGCGACGTCGATCGCGCGCACGTCCCGGATCGGCCGCCGGTCGCGGACGCCCGGGCCGCTCGCGATGAACGTGCCGTGCATGTTCACGCTCGCCTTGAGGTCGACCAGGTCGGGCAGGTATCCGTGCTGTCCGAAGAACTCGGAGAACGAGAAGACCTGGCCGGGGAGCGCCGCGTCCGTCTGGTACGGCGGCCGGAAGACGACGACCACGTCACCGCTGCGATTCGGGTGCAGCGCGTCCGTCCCGTCGACGTTCCGCAGCTCTTCCTTCTTGAAGATCTTCAGCACGACCTGCTTGCCGGGGTTCTCCGGGTCGCGCAGGTTCTCGAACGCCGCGATGATCCGGGTGCGCAGCGCCTCGTAGTCGGCCGCCGGCACCGTCCCGCCGGGATCGCGGCCGGCGAGGTTGATGTAGATCTGCGACGTCCCGCCGGCATGGCATTCCTTCGCCTGCGCGCCGGCGGCGGCGCGGCAGTTGCTCACCTGCTCGGCGCCGAGGCCGAGGTCGGCCAGCACCTTGCTGACGTTGACCGCGCGCCACTGCGGCGCGAAGCCGTGGTCCGAGGAGACGAACGTCGTCGGGTCGCGGTCCATCAGGTGCCGCCCGAGGGCGAGGGTCTGGTCGGCCTCCTCGTAGGCGGACCGGATGTAGCCCTTGCGGATCGCGACGCGGCCGTCCGGCACGTCGTCGTCGGTGGCGTCGTCGTAGTAGGGATTCGGGTCGCCGTCCATGTCCTTCGGCACGGTCAGCGAGAGGAACTGGTGACTGAACTCGTCGGTCACCGGATTGCCGAGCAGCAGCAGATCGGGGTCGACGCCGAGCGGCCCGAAGATGTAGCGCAGGTACGCCCAGTGCGCGCCCTTCCACATCAGGCCCTGCTCGACGTACGTGTCCTCGTCCACGATTCCGGCCTCGAGCGGCGCGAAATCGGCCGCCACGGACGTCGGGAACTCGCGCGCGAGGGTCTCCTCGAACGCCGCCGAGCCGGCGGGGCCGAGCGCGTTGTACGTCGCGTTGACGCGGGCGATCGACGTGTAGTAGATCCGGAACCGCGAGAGGTTCGGCGCGATCTCGATGGCCTTGGTGTAGAAGCCCGCCGTCTGGCCGGCCCGATCGCCGACGAGCGGCACCTTCACCTCGCCCCAGTCGCCGGCCTCGAGATCGGCCACCGAGGCGTCGCCGTCCTTGCCGGCGGTGGACGGGACGTAGAGCACGTGGTCGTAGTTCGTCGTCGAGTCGTTGGTCGAGTCGTAGACGTACAGGTCGTAGAAGCGGTCCTCGTTCACCGTGGCCGGAAACGCCGTGTTCCCGACCTTCAGCTGCTCCTGCCGCGCCGGGCTGTAGGAGGTCGGGACATCGGTCCAGCCGACGGCCGGGTCGAGGTCGACGCGCTGGTAGGTGACGCCGAACCGAGCCGCGCCGGCCGGCTGACCGGGCACGTCGTAGTTGGCGAGGATGCCGCGGTCCGAGAAGAAGGTGCGGAAGTCCACGACGGGCCCCTGCAGCGCGGGCACGTAGTTCCTCGCACCGACCCACTCGACCGCCACGACGTCCTTGCCGGCCCGCTCTACCGCCTGGCCGAGCGTGTCCGCCTGGAGGATTCCGGTCGTCGCAAAGGCGGTCCGGTTGTTGAAGTTCGACTCGCCCGTACGGTGGAACGTGTTGTTCGTCGAGCCGTGCTCCGACGGCCACGTGCCGGTCGAGAGCGTGTACCAGCCGACGCCGGTGTTCGGCGGGAAGCCCTGCAGCAGGCCGTTCCGGCCCTTGACTCCCTTCGCCATCAGCCGCTTCATCGTCGGCATCGCGCCCTTGTCCGCGAACTGGTCGACGAGGTCCGGCCGCATGCCGTCAGCGGCGAAGAACACGACCTTCTCGGCGGTCGGCTTCGACGGCTCCGGCTTGCCTGCGCTGGCAGCGCCGGGACCGATGAAGACGATCACCACGAGCAGTGCGGCAGCCGCGACGGCCGCCCACGAGCGTCCACGAGTGCTCATCCGTCCTCCCCCAGTCCGCGTGCCCTGCAGGCCCCGCGGACTCACTCAAATGACACGAATCACGCGCTCGATCGCGGATTGAAGCACGCTCCGCCGAACGCCGCCGGGTCAACCCGCCGGTCTCCGTGGTCATGCCGACCCGAGCATCGCATCGGGCCCCTGTGGCGCTGATAGCTTCGCCCGTCATGGCCGAGATCCGACCGTTCAGGCACGCGGACGTGCCCGCGGTCGTGGCGCTCCTGCGAGCGCACATGGAGGGCTGGTCTCTCGACGAGCGCGCTGTCGTCGGGCTCATGCTCGACCACCCGTGGGCCGACGAGGAGCTCCCCTCGCTCGTCGCCGTGGAGGGGAAGGACATCGTCGGCTTCACGGGCGTGCAGGCGCGGCGCCTGCGCGTCGGCGGCGAGCCCGTACGCGGCGTGTGCTGCTCGAACGCGGTCGTGGCGCCCGACCGGCGCGGCGGCGCGGTGGGAGCACTGCTCCTGAGCCGCGTCCTCGCCGGGCCGCAGGCGGTGACATGGGCCGACAGCGCGACCGAGGCGGTGGGGCGCGTGTACGGCATCTTCGGCGGCCATCTCGACCAGGCCCGTGCAAGCGACTGGCTGCTCGTCCTGCGCCCTGTGCGCTGGCTGCGCGGCATCGCGGGTGCGGCCATGCGCCGGGAGGCCGCGTCGAGCAGGACGTTCGTGCCCGTCGGCGCGCTGCCCGCCCAGGCGGCAGGCCCGCGGCTGCTCGGCCGTGCGTTCCCCGAGCCGCCGGCGGACGTCACCGGCGAGGACGCGTCCGCCGCCACGATCGCCCAGCACGTGGCGGCTCTGAACAAGCAACGCCGCGTCTGGGTCGACCACGACGAGACGCAGCTCGACCACCTCTTCCGGCTCGTCGAGACCTACCGTGGGCCGCTGGTGCGCCGCCTCGTGCGCCGCGGCGGCCGTCCGGTCGGCTGGTACGCGTATCTCCCCCGCCGCGGCGGCGTCAGCCGCGTGCTGCACCTCGCGGCGCTCGATCCCGAGGTCGACGTTGTGCTCGGCGAGCTCGTCGCGCACGCACGCGGGCTCGGCAGCGCCGCCCTCACGGGACGCGCGGAGCCGCACCTGCAGGGCGCCCTCACGCGCCGGTTCGCGGTGCTCGGCTACGCGCGACGGCCGGCCGTGCGCGCCAAGGACCCGGAGCTCGATGCCCTGCTGGCGACGAGCTCGTCCCTGCTGACGCGGCTCGAGGGCGAGGTCTTCGCGACCTGACCGGCCGTGCCACGGCACGCACGCGGACCTTGCCCTGCACCCGTTTGGCCCCCACTATGCGGTGGGGCGCAGCGTGGTTTCCTGCGGGGACGGGTGGTCGACATGGCGCGATGGACTTCGAGCTGACGGACGAGCAGCGGCTGCTGCAGGACACCGTGCGCGAGTTCGTGCGTCACGAAGTCGAGCCGGTCGCCGCCGAGCTCGATCGCACGGGCACGTTCCCCTACCGGGCGGTCGAGAAGCTCGGCGAGCTCGGGCTCATGGGCATCCCGTTCCCCGAGGAGTACGGCGGCAGCGGCGGCGACACGTTGTCGCTCGTGCTCGCGATCGAGGAGCTCGCCCGCGTCGACTGCTCGCTCGCGATCACGGTCGCGGCACACACGTCGCTCGGAACGATGCCGATCCACCTCTGGGGCACTTCCGAGCAGAAGGCCGAGTGGCTGCCGGAGCTCTGCTCCGGGCGGCGGCTCGCCGCCTTCGGATTGACCGAGCCCGAGGCCGGGACCGACGCCGGCAACACGCGGACGACCGCGGCGCTCGAGGACGGCGAGTGGCGGATCGACGGGGAGAAGGTCTTCATCACGAATCCGGGAACCGAGATCTCCGGCTGCGTCGTCATCACGGCGGTGACCGCGGAGACCGACGGCCGGCGCGAGATCTCGAACCTCATCGTCCCGAACGGGACACCCGGCTACGAGGTCGGCGGGCCGTACCGGAAGCTGGGCTGGCGCGCCTCGGACACGCGGCCGCTGGCATTCACGTCCTGCCGGGTACCGGAGGGGAACCTGCTGGGGCGGCGCGGCGGCGGCTACCGCCAGTTCATGAAGGCGCTCGAGGGCGGGCGCATCGGAGTGGCGGCGATGGGCGTCGGCCTGGCGCAGGGGGCGCTCGACGAAGCGCTCTCCTACGCGAAGCAGCGGCGCGCCTTCGGCCAGCCGATCTCGAAGTTCCAGGCGATCCAGGGGAAGATCGCGGACATCTCGGCGCAGCTGGAGGCGGCGCGCCTGCTCACCTACCGCGCGGCCCTGAAACAGGATCGTGGGGAGCTGAGCCTGCTCGCCGCCGCGCAGGCGAAGCTCGTGGCCGGCAGGCTGGCCGTGCGCGCGACCGAGGAGGCCGTGCAGATCCACGGCGGCTACGGCTTCATCGAGGACTACCCGGTGTGCAGGTACTACCGCGACGCGAAGATCCTCACCATCGGCGAGGGCACCGACGAGGTGCAGCAGATGGTGATCGCGCAACAGCTGGGTTGCTGATGGACGCGATCGGACGGGCTCCATGACGGCAGACGGTGCGGAAGCGCCTCCCGGCGTCCCCTTCGACGCTGCCGCGTGCCTGGCGCGCCTTGTCGACGAGACGGCGGCGGCGATTCGCCGCCTGCGCCGCCGTGGAGCCGTCGTCGCGGTCTCCGGCGGCGTCGACTCGGGCGTCGTCGCCGGCATCTGCGCGCGCGCCGTCGGCCCCGACCACGTCCTCTGCCTGCGCCTTCCGGAACGCGATATCGGCGGCTCCTCCTCGGACCTCGGCCTGGAGCTCGCGACCGCGCTCGGCGCCCGCACGGTCGAGGAGCCGATCACGGGCGCGCTCGAGGGGCTGGGGTGCTACCGCCGGCGCGACGACGCGATCCGCCGTGTGTTCCCGGACTACGAGCCCCACTGGCGGCACAAGCTCGTCCGCTCGGCCCCGACGGGCGGGATCATCGTGTTCACGCTCGTGGTCGAGCGCCCGGACGGCACCGAGGAGTCTCGCCGGCTGCCGGCGGACGTCTACCAGGAGCTGATCTCCGCGACGAACATGAAGCAGCGGGTCCGCAAGGTGTTCGAGTACACGTGGGCCGATCGCCTCGGCTACGCGGTCGTCGGCACGCCGAACCTGCTCGAGTACGACCAGGGGTTCTTCGTCAAGGGCGGCGACGGCCTCGCGGACGTCAAGCCGATCGCCCGGCTCTACAAGAGCCAGGTGTACCTGCTGGCCCGCGAGCTCGGACTGCCCGCGGCCATTGCAACGCGGGCACCGACGACCGAGACTTTCAGCATGCCCCAGACGCAGGAGGAGTTCTACTTCGGCCATCCGTACGAGCGCATGGACGTGTTGCTCTGGGGCGTCGAGCAGGGCATTCAGCCGCAGCAGTTGTCAGGTCGGGCGGGTCTGGAGCCAGCGGACGTGGAAATCGCCTACCGAGAGATCGCGCGGCGGCGCGTCGCCACCGAGTACCTCCATGCACCTCCGATCATCGTCGACGCTGGCTGATGTGTGGGCTGACAGGGATCGTCCGGACGGATGCCTCGCAGCCCGTCGATGAGCTGACCCTCCGCCGCATGGTCGGTGCCATCCGGCACCGCGGCCCCGACGGGTTCGGCCTCGCCCTCGACGCGGGTGCGGGGCTCGCGTCGGCGCGGCTCGCCATCTTCGACCTGCCGCGCGGCTGGCAGCCCGTCGAGGCCTCGCCAGACGGCGGCCTGCTCGTCTACAACGGCGAGGTCTACAACCACCCGGAGCTGCGTGCCGAGCTCGAGG
The DNA here is from genome assembly GCA_963733065.1 of uncultured Gaiellaceae bacterium. Classification (GTDB taxonomy): domain Bacteria; phylum Actinomycetota; class Thermoleophilia; order Gaiellales; family Gaiellaceae; genus CAVTBT01. Next base: position 284,257 of record CAVTBT010000001.1, on the reverse strand, counting down.
CCCGTGGCGAGACGTTCGCGACGACGTGCGACACCGAGGTCGTGCTCCGTCTCCTCGAACGGGACGGCACCGCGGCTCTCGATCGGCTCAACGGCCAGTTCGCGCTCGCGTGGTGGCAGCCGTCGGAGCGGCGGCTGACGCTCGTCCGCGACCGCTTCGGCGTCCGCCCGCTCCTCTACTCGCTGCTGGGCGACGGCACGCTCGTGTTCGGCTCCGAGGCGAAGGCGCTCTTCGCGTCGGGCGAGGTGGAGGCGGCCCCGGATCTGGCCGGCCTCGACGAGGTGTTCACGCTCTGGGGAGCCCGGCCGCCGCGGACCGTCTTCCGAGGCGTCAGCCAGGTCCGGCCCGGAGGACTGGTCGTGTGGCAGCGAGGCAGGATCGTCGAGGAGCGGTCCTGGTGGAGCCCCGCCTACGCGCCGGAGGGCGCGCCCGAGGGCGACCTCGAGGAGCTGCTCCGCGACAGTGTCCGGCTGCGGCTGCGCGCTGACGTGCCGGTCGGCACCTACCTCTCGGGCGGCCTCGACTCGAGCCTCATCACGGCGCTCGCCCAGGCGGAGACCGACCACGAGCTGCGGACGTTCTCCATCGCGTTCGTCGACGCCCGCTACGACGAGCGCGTGCACCAGGAGGCCGTCGCCCGGGCGATCGGCACCCGTCACCATGTCGTCGAGGCGACACCTCGCGACATCGCCGACGCCTTCCCCGATGTCGTCCGCCATGCCGAGACGCCGCTCGTGCGCACCGCGCCCGTGCCGCTCTACCTGCTCGCGCGCGAGGTGCGCCGGCAGGCGATCACGGTGGTCGCGACCGGCGAGGGCGCCGACGAGCTCTTCTGGGGCTACGAGCTGTTCAAGGAGGTCGTGCTCCGCGAGCTGTACCGGCGTGAGCCGGAGCGGGCAGTGACGCTGCTCGACCAGCTCTACGCGTACCTCGGCCCGGCGGCCGCACGACGCGGGCCGGCATGGCGCCGCTTCCTGCTCGAGACCGGCGCCGACGACGACCAGCTGGGCTCGCACCTCACACGCGTTCAGGCGACCGCCGCGGTCAAGGCGTTCTTCCGGCCCGAGATCGTCGCCGAGACCGGCGCGACCACCGCGCTCGACCGATTGCGGGCCGAGCTGCCGGAGGCGTTCCCGCGCTGGAGCCGGCTGGAGCGGGCCGCGTGGCTCGAGCTCGCGACGCTCCTGGAGCCCTACCTGCTCTCGGCCCAGGGCGACCGGGTCGCGATGGCGCACGGGGTCGAGGGCCGCTTCCCGTTCCTCGACCACCGGGTGTTCGCCTACTCCGCCAGTCTGGCGGACGACCGCAAGCTCGACGGCATGCGCGAAAAGGCCGCGCTGCGGGACGTGGCCGCGAAGGTGCTGCCGGCCGCGATCGCCGACCGCGGCAAGCAACCGTACCGCGCTCCGGAGATCGCACCTTTCGTCGGCACCGAAGCGCCCGGCTGGGTGGCCGACGCGCTTTCGCCCGGCGCGCTCGCCGAGACCGGCATCTGGGAAGGGTCGCGCGTCGCCGCGCTCCTGCGCCGGTGCGAGGCCGGCCGGGCCACCGGTGCGCGGGAGGCGATGGCGTTCGTCGGCATCCTCTCCACCCAGCTCTGGCATCGCGAGTTCGTCGGGCGCGGAACCGCCGCCTACCCGCCCGAGACCGGCGAGCCGCACATTCGTATCGATCGAACCAGCGAGTCCCGCGAGGAGGCGGCATGACAGAGGTTGGCAGCGGCGACGTCCGCACGGAGATGCGCGCGTACATCGAGGAGAACTTCCTCTACCTGCACCCCGGGATCCAGCTCGGGGACGGCGACGAGTTCCTGACGCTCGGCATCGTCGACTCACTCGGCTTCGTCGAGCTCGTCGAGGAGGTGCAGTCGCGCTACGGAGTGACCGTCGAGGACGTCGACATCACCGAGGAGAACTTCGGCTCGATCGACGCCATCACGGGCTACGTGGAGCGGAAGCGAACCACCGCGTGAGAGGCAGGACCTTCGCGGAGGACCTGCGGGCGGCGGCCGCACGGGACCCGGACCGGCAGGCGATCGTCGCGCGTGCGCGCACGGTGTCCTACGGCGAGCTCGACCGCCTGGTGGACGGCCTCGCGGCGCGTCTGCACGCGCTCGGCGTCGAGCGCGGCGACCGTGTCGCGATCGTGCTTCCGAACGGCGTCGAGGCGGCGATCGCCATCTACGGCGTGCTGCGCGCCGGCGCGGCGTTCTCGCCGCTCAACCCGACGATCAAGCGCGACAAGCTGGCGCACGTGCTCGCCGACTCCGGGGCCGCGGCCGTCATCTGCGACAGCGAGCGCGAGGCCGTCGTGCGCGAGGCGATGGAGGTCGCCGGCGAGATTCCGGTCGTCACCGATCTCGACGACACCGACAGCGGCTCCGACGGAACGGTCCGCGCCGTCAGCGTCGACCTGGCCGCGGTGATCTACACCTCGGGGTCGACCGGCGACCCGAAGGGCGTGACGCTCACCCACGGCAACATGACCTTCGCCGCGGACTCGATCATCGAGTACCTGCGGATGGAGGAGTCCGACCGCGTGCTCTGCGTCGTGCCGCTCTCCTTCGACTACGGCCTCTACCAGCTGCTGATGACGATCCGCGTCGGGGCGACGCTCGTCCTCGAGCAGGGCTTCGCGTTTCCCGGCCGGGTCGTCCAGCTGCTCGAGGCCGAGCGGATCACGGGATTGCCCTGCGTGCCGACGGTCTTCCACGTGCTGCTGTCGCTGCGCGGCCTCGCGGAGCGCGAGCTGCCGGATCTGCGGTTCCTCACGAACACGGGGGCTGCTCTGCCGACGCCGACGATCGAGGCGATCCGCCGCACGTTCCCGAACGCCCGCCTCTACTCGATGTACGGCTTGACCGAGTGCAAGCGCGCGACGTACCTCCCGCCCGACCAGCTCGACGCGCGACCGGGCTCGGTGGGGATTCCGATCCCGGGCACGGAGGCCTGGATCGAGGACGAGCAGGGCGCCGTGCTCGGACCGGGCCAGGTCGGTGAGCTGATGATCCGCGGCGCCCACGTCATGCAGGGCTACTGGAACGACCCCGAGCTGACGGCGGGCCGCCTGCGGCCGGGGCGGTGGCCGTGGGAGCGTGTTCTGGCGACCGGCGATCTCTTCCGCACCGACGAGGACGGCTACCTGTACTTCGTCGGGCGCCGCGACGACCTGATCAAGTCCGGTGGGGAGAAGGTCGTGCCCCGCGAGATCGAGGACGTGCTGCACGGCGCCCCCGGGGTGCACGAGGCCGCGGTCGTGGGCGTCGCCGACCGGCTGCTCGGCCAGGCCGTCCACGCGCACGTCTCGCCGCGCGCGGGCGCCGACCTCGACGTCGCCGCGCTCCGGATCTACTGTTCGGAGCGGCTCGAGGACTACAAGGTGCCCCGCCACGTCACCGTGCACGACGAGTTGCCGCGGACGAGCAACGGCAAGATCGATCGGCGCGCGCTCGCGGAGCAATCCGCGTGACCGTTGGCGCCGGCGTCGGCATGGGCGGCACGCTGCGAAGCGGCCCGCGCCCGCTCGCGGCACCGGCCCTCGCCCTGAGCGAGCTCGAGCTCGGCGCACACGACGACGAGTGGCGCTCGCTCGCAGAGGAGTCCGGCACCGTCTTCGGCACCCCCGAGTGGATCTCGACCTGGTGGCGCCACTTCGGCGCCGGCCGCCGACTGCTGCTGACGGCGTGCCGCGACGCCGACGGCGAGCTCGTCGGCGTCCTGCCGCTGTTCGTCTGGACGGAGCGACCGCTCCGTGTCGTGCGCTTCCTCGGCCACGGCCCCGGCGACGCGCTCGGTCCCGTCTGCAGGCCCGGCGACCGGCCCGCCGTGGCGACCGCGCTCCGGCGACGGCTGCGGGAGTGCGCCGCGACGCTGATGGTCGGAGAGAACCTGCCCGGCGAGGACGGATGGAGCCGCCTGCTGGGCGCCCGCGTGGTCGACCGGGAGGCGAGCCCGGTGCTGGCCCTCGACGGGACGGGCTGGGAGTCCCTGCTCGCGTCGTGGAGCCGCAACCTCCGCTCCCAGGTCCGCTCGCGCGAGCGGCGGCTGCTCGACGCGCACCCGATCCGGTTCCGCCTCGCCGACGATCCCGAGCACCTCACCTCCGACCTCGACTGGCTCTTCCACCTGCACCGGTCGCGGTGGGAGGACGGGTCGGGGTTCGGCGACGCGGAGGCGTTCCACCGGGACTTCGCCGTGCTGGCGCAGTCCCGCGGGTGGCTCCGGCTGTGGCTGCTCGAGATCGACGAGATCCCGCGCGCCGCCTGGTACGGCTTCCGGTTCGGCGGCGCCGAGTCCTACTACCAGGCAGGCCGCGACCTCCATCCGGTCTGGGACAAATACCGCCTCGGCTTCGTGCTCCTCGCGCACTCGATCCGGGAGGCTGCAAACGACGGCGCCCGCGAGTACCGCTTCCTCCGCGGCAGCGAGGACTTCAAGTACCGGTTCGCGAGCCACGACAACGGGCTCGAGACGGTCGTGCTGGCACAGGATCTCCGCGGCGAGGCCGCGGCCCGTCTGGCGCTCGGGCTGCCCCGGCCCGTGTTGCGGCAGCTCCGGCGCACGTAGCGCGCTACGCCGCGAGGACCGGCGCGAGCCGGAAGGTCGAGATCGCCTTCGCCCGGGACAGGCCCGTGTACCGGACGATCTCCTCGACCGAGACGAGCCCGAGCAGCACGCTCACCCGCAGCCGGTCGACCGGCGAGAGCCAGGTGTCGTTCATCCTCGAAAAGAGCTGCGCGGTCTTCTTGCTGAATGTGACGGTCTTCGGCATCGCCTCGGGTGCGAGGAGCTTCGCCAGGATCGCCCTGAACGCCGAGGGCGCAGGTGCGACCGCTTCGTTCCTCGTCGGGTTCTTCTTGTACACGTTCGTCACGAACGTCCAGTAGTCGGGAACGTCCAGTGGGCTGCCGGGCGCCACGCCCCGTCCGTTCGGAGCCACGAGCGCGATGCGGTGGGAACCGGGAGCGCGCGAGTTCGTGAGCTCGAGCGCCCATTCGTTCATGAACCGGCTGAGCTCCGTTCCACCAGTCGCAAGAGTCGGGCGCCGCGCCAGCATCTGCATGTGTACGACGCCGGCGACGGTGTTGAGGAGGATCTCCTCAGGGAAGCTCGCCGGCACGAGGTCGTGGTGCAGGATCTCGTGCATGACGGTCGTGCTGAGCAGCGCCGGGTGCTCGGCCTGATGCCGGACGTTGACGATGATCTCGGTCCTCCGGTCCGGAAAGCCCACGATGCTTGCACGTCCAAGCATCTGGACGCCGAGCCCGCCGAACCGCGGTGCGACCAGCAATGGGTTGCGGAGAAAGAGGTCGATCGCCGGCTCGCCCGCCGTGCCGCGCAGAGCCGCCAGTGCAGCCCGCAGCGTCGGATCAGGCATCCTCGCCTCGACGTCGGCGCGGTCGAAGAGGGCAAGCGCCGCGCCCCTCACCGGTGAGCCCGTGAGGAACGATGCGAGCTGCGAACGGGCCTTTGCCTCGGTCGGCGTCGTCCTCGGGAGAGGCTGCATCGGCGGCCCGTCCGGGTAGAGGCCAGGCCAGTCGCCGGGCTGGAACGTCGACGTGAACAGGCCGACATCGCATGGCTTCCGCTGTGGTAATGCGAGGAGGAAGGTGGCGAGCTGCGCGGCGGTCGCGCCTTTCGGCGGCTTGACGCCCGACGGCAGCGGCTTCGGCGGCGGGCAGCCGGCCGAAAGCTCGGTGCCGGCCTGTGCGGCCATCGCCACGACGAGCACGACGGCAGCAAGAGCCAGGAGCCCACCCGTCACCCTGGTTGCCGCAGAGGCGCTGCCCGGACGCCGCACGCCTCGGAGGCTAGGCACCCGCCGCACACGTCACAACTGGCCGGACGGCTGGTTCTGGTCTAGCTCTTCGCCTCCGCCCAGTCGTCGCCGACGCCGACGTCGACGGCGAGCGCCGGGTCGAGTGGGTACGCGCCGCACATCTCCTCGCGTACGAGCTCGCGGACGGCGCTCGTCTCGACCTCGGGCACCTCCAGCAGGAGCTCGTCGTGCACCTGCAGCACGAGCCGCGAGGCGCGGCCTTCACGCCGCAGCCGTTCGTGGACGCGGATCATGGCCACCTTGATGATGTCCGCCGCGGTGCCCTGCATGACGAAGTTGACCGCGATCCGCTCGCCCAGTCCGCGTGTCTGGCGGCTCGAGGCGCGGATCTCTTGCACCGGCCGGCGACGGCCCAGAAGGCTCGTCGCGTAGCCGTCGCGCGTCGCCTGCTCGATCGTCCGCTGGATGAAGTCCTGGACGTGCGGGAAGCGCGCCAGGTACGCGTCGATGTAGGCCTGGGCGTCCTCGCGCGAGATCTCGAGGTTCTCGGACAGGCCGAACGCCGAGATGCCGTAGATGATCCCGAAGTTCACGGCCTTCGCCCGGTCGCGCTCGTCCTTCGACAGCGTCGCCGGATCGCGCCGCAGCACCTCGGCCGCGGTCGCGCGATGGATGTCGTCGCCGCGCGCGAACGCCTCGCGCAGCGCGGGCTCGCCCGAGACGTGCGCGAGGATTCGGAGCTCGACCTGGCTGTAGTCGGCGGAGAGCAGCCGGCTCCCCTCCTCCGCGACGAAGGCCGAGCGGATCTCGCGGCCGAGCTCGGTGCGGATCGGGATCGACTGGAGGTTCGGGTTCGTCGTCGACAGGCGGCCCGTCGACGCGACGGTCTGGTTGATGGTGGTGTGGAGGCGGCCGTCCTCCCCGATCAGCGCCGGCAGCGGTCCGAGATACGTGTTCACGAGCTTCGTCAGCTCGCGCCATTCCTCGAGCACGCCCACGATCGCGTGCTCGCCGCGGATGGAGCGCAGGACGCGCGTGTCCGTCGAGTACCCCGTCTTGCCCTTGCGCCCCGGCGTCAGCTCGAGCTTCTCGAAGAGAATCCGCGCGACCTGCTGCGTCGAGCCGATCATGAACTCCTCGCCGGCCAGCTCGTACGCCGTGGCCTCGAGCTCCTCGACGCGATCGACGAGCCGGGCGGTGATCTCCCCCATGCGGTAGGTGTCGATCCGCACGCCGGCCTGCTCCATGTCGGCGAGCACCTCGGTCAGCGGCAGCTCGACCCGCTCGTAGAGCTCGAGCACGCCGCGCTCGACGAGACGCTCGCGCATCGTCGGCGCCAGCCGGCGAGGCAGTTCGGCGCGGCGGATCAACGCCGCGGTCTCCTCTTCCACCTCGGGCTCGGGCGTCAGCTCGACGCCGTACTCGGCGGCGAGGTCCGTCAGGTCGTAGGTCGCCCGCGCCGGCTCGATGAGGTAGGCGGCGATGAGCGTGTCGTCCCGCGCGTTCACGCGCAGCGCCTTCGCGTCGTGGACGACGAGGTCGCCCTCGACGCGCGCGGGCGGCGGACCGACGACGACCTCGTCGCCGGTCGCGAGGGCCGCACGACCCTCGTCGACGGCGTAGCCGACGAGCCCGCGAGGCTCCGGCAGCGGCGCCTCGCGCCAGGGGATAGAGACGCCCTCTGCGGCGACCCGCTCCGCGGCGGGCACGGCCTCGTCGAGCGTGTCGACCCGCGAGAGCAGGCCGCGGAACTCGAAGCGGCGGAACATCTCCCGCAGCTGCGAGCGGTCCGGCGGCGCCAGCACGAGCTCAGCCGGGTCGCAGGCGATGTCGAGGTCGCGGCGCATCGTCGCGAGCTGCTTCGAGACCTTCGCCTGCTCGGCATGCTCGGTGATGTTCTTCCGCCGGGCGGGCGAGAGCTCGTCGACGTGCTCGAGCACGCTCTCCAGCGAGCCGTACTGCGCGATCAGCTGGCCGGCCGTCTTGTCGCCGATGCCGGGGACGCCCGGGATGTTGTCCGAGGTGTCGCCCTTGAGCCCGATGAAGTCCGGCACCTGGTCCGGCCGGACGCCGTACCGGAGCTCGACTCGCTCGGGCGTGTACACGTGCACGTCGGCAACGCCTCGCGGCGTCATCATCAGCGCGATGTTCTCCGAGACGAGCTGGAACGCGTCGCGGTCGGTGGAGACGACCGTGGTCTTGATGCCGGCCTCGTCCGCGCGGTGGGCGAGCGTGGCGATGACGTCGTCGGCCTCCCAGCCCTCGAACTCGAGGTTCCGGTACCCGAACGCCTCGACGATCGGCCGGAAGTAGGGGAACTGCTCGCGGAGCAGGTCCGGCATCGGCCGCCGGTCCGACTTGTAGTCCGCGGAGAGCTCTGCGCGGTGCACCGGCCGCGTGTCCCAGGCGACGGCGACCCCTCTCGGCCGGTAGTCCGAGAGCAGCTTGAAGAGCATGTTCGTGAACCCGAGCAGCGCGTTCGTCGAGAACCCGTCGCTCGTGGCGAGCTCCTCCGGGAGCGCGAAGAAGGCGCGGTAGGCGAGGTTGTTGCCGTCGACGAGGAAGAGCTCCGAGTCGCGCGCCGGCGCGTCGTCCAGCTGCAGCTCGACGCCGGTGAGGGTCTTCGGGCTCACGGGAGCAACGCTATCGTCCGCGGCCGATGGCCGCGCTCGAGCTCACGCCGTTCGCAGACGAGCACCTCGACGACGCGGCGGCCCTGCTGGCGGCCCGCCAGGCGCGCCACCGCCGGGCCGAGCCGCTGCTGCCGAGCGCCTTCGAGGACGCCGCGGCGGCGCGCACGGTGATCGAGGAGGCGTGGAGCCAGGACGGCGCGTCCGGCGCCGTCGCGCAGCGCGACGGGCGGCTCATCGGGTACCTCGTCGGCGCCCCGCGGACCGGGCCACTCTGGGGGCCCAACGTCTGGGTCGAGACCGGCGGCCACGCGGTCGAGGACGCCGAGACGCTCCGCGACCTCTACGCCACCGCCGCCGGACCGTGGGTCGACGCGGGCGCGACGAGGCACTACGCCCTCGTGCCGGCGTTCGACGACGCCCTCGTCGATGCGTGGTTCCGGGTCGGGTTCGGCCAGCAGCAGGGCCTCGGCATCCGCGAGGTACCGCCGCCGGCCGCCAACGTCCCGGACGTGGCCGTGCGTCGAGGGACGCCCGACGACGTCGACGGTCTCATCCCCCTCGACCTCCTCGGCGACCACCAGGCGACCTCGCCGACGTTTTCCCCCACGCCGGCACCCGACCCCGCCGAGCAGCGCGCCGAGATCGCCGAAGAGCTCGCCGACCCCGACGCCGCGATCATCGTCGCGGAGCTCGAAGACCGCATCGTGGGCTGCGCCTCGGTCGCGCCGGTCGCATACTCCGGCCTGCACGCGGGCGTGGCCCGCCCGGAGCAGGCTTGCGTCCTCGGCTACGCGGCGACGCTGCCCGAGGTGCGGGGCGCCGGCGCCGGCGTCGCGCTCACGGAGGGCGTCTACGCGTGGGCCCGAGAGCACGGCTACGGGACGGTCGTCGTCGACTGGCGCGTGACCAACCTGCTCGCGTCGCGGTTCTGGGCGGGACGCGGGTTCCGCACGAGCTTCCTGCGCCTCTACCGCTCGATCCCGTGAGCCCGCCCGAGCTCCTCCCCTTCGGCGACGAGCACGTGGACGCCGCGGCGGCGTTGCTCGCGGAGGGGCACGCCCGGCACAGAACCGCCGAGCCGCTGCTTGCGGACGCCGGCGCCCGGGAGGCAGTCGAGCGGGCCTGGCGGCACGACCGTACGTCCGGCGCAGTCGCGATCCAGGGCGGCGAGGTGACCGCCTACCTGCTCGGACGCGAGGCGGAAAACGCGATGTGGGGTCGGCACGTCTTCGTCGACCGCGCAGGGCACGCGTCCGGCGACGGCGAGCTCGTGCGCGACCTCTTCGCAGCGGCTGCCGAGCGCTGGTCGAGCGCCGGCACACAGCGCTACTTCGTCAACGTGCCGTCCGTGCCCGAGCGGCTCGACCCGTGGTATCGCCTCGGGTTCGCTCAGATGCACCAGGACGCGATCCGGGAGACCAGCCGCGGCCCCGCTGCGGTCGCCGACATCGTCGTACGCCAGGGCGGACGCGACGACCTCGAGCTCGCGATCCGCGTCGGCCGCCAGATCGCCGAGGTGCAGACGCTCGCGCCGTCCTTCTCCGAGCTCTTGCCGGCCGACGAGAGCGACGAGTGGATCGAGACGCTCGAGGCCGACGACGTGACGTACTTCGTCGCAGAGCGCGACGGCGCTCCGGTCGGCCACGCGACGCTCTACCCGCCGGCCGCTGACCTCGGGACGCCCACGGACGCGATCTACCTCGCGTCGACGGCAACGCTCCCCGAGGCGCGCGGCTCGGGCGCAGGCCTGGCCCTGACCGCCCGCGCGCTCGCCTGGGCCGCGGAGGCCGGCCACGGGACGATGGTCACGAACTGGCGCGTCACGAACCTGCTCGCGTCGCGCTTCTGGCCTGCCCGCGGCTTCCGGCCGACCTACGTCCGGCTCCACCGGACGCCGGGCGTCGCCTAGGCCTAGCCAGCCCGGACGACGAGCCGCACGGTGTGGCCGTGCGGCGCGAACTCCGAGTCGCCCTCGAGGACACCGGTCGCGGCGACGAGCGTGAGACCGTCGCCGTCGCGCTCGTCCTGGCGGATGACCGTGGCCGGCTCGGCGAACGTGCCGAGCAGGGCGTAGCCGGCGGCGCGCAGCGAGCGCCAGTCGCCTCCCGGGACGGCGATGTCGAGCTCGAGCGTCGCGTCCAGCACCTCCGCCCGCCGAACCTCCCAGCCCTGGTCGTCACAGAGCCGGCGGACGTGCGGCAGCAGGTGGACGTCGGGTTCCTCCGTGACCCACCCGGGGGCGAGCAGCGCCTCGCGCAGCCGGTCGAGGTCGGGCACCAGCGCCGCCGCGTCGGCGACGCCCGTGCCACGCGCGTCGAGATCCCAGCGTCGGCGGAAGCCGGCAACCGACCGCTCCAGCCGGTCCTCCGCGACACGCGCCCACCCGCGAGCCTCGTAGAACGCGATCGCTCTCGCGTCTCCCGGCTCGACGAGGACGAACGCCCGCGGGTGCCCGAGAGCAACGAGATCGTCGAGTCCGGCCGCCAGAAGCGCCGACCCGTGTCCCTGCCGCTGCGCGTCCGGGTGGACGGCGAGAGCCCGGATCTGACCGGGCTCGCCCGCGCACACGAACCCGACCACACCGTGCGTGTCGACCGCCACGCGGACGATCTGGTCGTCGCGGTCGATGCGCTCCGCCCAGCGGCCCGCGGCCGCCTCAGCCGTTTCGACGTCGTCGCTCCCGAGTGCGCGCTGCGCGGCGGTGAGGATCCGTCCGATCGCCGCTGCGTCTCCGGGCCGAGCGCGTCTCACCCGCACGTCGACCCAGCCTACCCCGTCGCTAGTGTCGCGCGATGCCCAGGCTCCCGGTGGTGTCCGGCTCGCGCGTTCCGATCGTGCGCGCGGCGGACGATGCAGTCCTGATCCGGCCGCCGCTGCCGCGTGAAGGCGTCGCGGACATGGCCGCCGCGGTCCGGGACGCGCTCCGCTTCCCGCTCGCCGGGCCTCCGCTCGAGGCGCTCGCGGTCCGCGGCGGGCGGGCCACCGTGGTCGTCGAGCCGTTCTCGCTGCCGCTACCGGGCGCGACGTTCGATCCGCGGCGGGCCGCACTCGGCGCCGCGCTCGACGAGCTCGACCGCCTCGGGGTCGCCGAGGAGCGGGTGACGCTGCTCGTGGCGGGCGGGCTCGGACGAAAGCTCCGGCGGCGCGAGCTCGAGGGCCTGCTCGAGCCGGCCCGCGCTCGGTCCTTTCGCGGCCGCGTCGACGTCCACGACTGCGAAGCCGAGGATCTCGTAGAGCTCGGGGACGCGGACGGCCGGGCCGTGCGCGTGAACCGGCACCTCGTCGAGACCGATGTCGTCGTCACGGTGACCGCCGCCGAGACGGTGCTGCACGGCGGCGCAGGAACGCTCCTCGGCGCCGCCGACGCACGTTCGCTCCGGGCGGCCGATGCCGCCTCCCTCCTCCAGTCGGCCGGGTCGCAAGGGTGGCAGCTGGCGGTTGCGCTCGAGCGGGCGCTCGTCGCGCGCGTGCCTGCTATCGGTGCCTCCGTCGTGCTCAACCATCCGCGGCTGACGAACGTCTACCGTGGCTACCCGTTCGAGCGCGGCTCGTATCCGGCGCTCGTCCGCTCGCCCGGGCGTCGGCTGCTCAACGTGCTGCCGGGCGGCATCCGCCGCGCGTGGCTGGAGGGCCTCGGACGCGAACTGTCCGCCGTCGCCGCGTTCGGCGGCCCGCCGTCCGTGGCGCACGCCGAGGCGCTCCTGCGCGGGATCTCGCTGCGCGGCACCCGGATCGACCGGCCACTCGATGCGATCGTCGTGCCGGTCCCGTGGGAAGGGCTGCACGCGCCGCGGCACAGACAGAACCCGATCACGGCGGCGACGACGGCGCTCGGTCTCGCGCTGCGGCTCTGGCGCGACGCCTTCCCCGTGGTGGAGGGCGGCACGGCCGTGCTCCTGCACCGGCTCGCGCGGGAGTGGGAGCACGGCACCGAGCCGTACCGCGACTTCCTCGCGGCCGCCCGCGACGGGGAGGTGACCGCCGCCGAGGCGGAGGCCGGCCGCGACGAACGCGCGCTCAAGCGGTATCGAGACGGCCGCGCCTGCCATCCGCTGCTGCCGTACCGCGACTGGGACTCGTGCCGCCATGCACTCCGGCGGCTCGGCGCGGTCGTCGTCGCGGGCGCACGGGACGCTCCGGCGGCGCGGGCGCTCGGGTTCGTGCCGACGCACGGCACGAGCGCAGCCCTGACGATGGCCTACGGCCGCGGCCCCGAGCACCCCCGCGTCGGGTTCCTGCTCGGGCCGCCGTACCCGCCGCTCCTCGTCGGGGGCGGCACGTAGGCCCCCGCTCGGCTAGTCCTCGCCGAGGTACGACTTGCGAACTTGCTCGTTCTCGCGGAGCTCCTTCGCGGGACCCGAGAGCGCGATGCGGCCGGTCTCGAGCACGTAGCCTCGATGGGCGGCGTCGAGCGCCATCAGCGCGTTCTGCTCGACGAGCAGGATCGGCGTGCCCTGCGCGTTGATCTCGCGCACGATGTCGAAGATCTTCTCGACGAAGATCGGCGCGAGCCCCATCGAGGGCTCGTCGAGGAGCAGGAGCTTCGGCCTGGCCATCAGCGCGCGACCGATCGCGCACATCTGCTGCTCGCCGCCGGACATCGTCCCGGCCTTCTGCGACCGCCGCTCGGCGAGACGGGGGAAGAGCTCGAACACGCGGTCCATGTCCTCCTTGAGGTTGGACCGGTCCTCGCGCTGGAAGGCGCCCATCTCGAGGTTCTCGACCACCGACATGCGCGGGAACAACCGTCGGCCCTCCGGCGACTGCGCGATGCCCATCTTCACGACCGTGTGCGGCGGAGTCGACGTGATGTCCGTGCCGTTGAACCGGATCCGCCCCTGCCGTGGCCGGTTGAGGCCGTTGATCGAGCGCAGGGTCGTGGACTTCCCGGCCCCGTTGGCGCCGATGAGCGTGACGATCTCGCCCTGGCGCACGTCGAGCGAGATCCCCTTGAGGGCGTGGATGGCGCCGTAGTAGGTGTGGACCTCCTCGAGCTGCAGCACGAGCTCGCCGTCGCCCGCGGCGGGCGGAGGGCTCGCCTTGTCCGGCGCCAACGGGCTCACTGCTCGGTCGCTCCCTTGCCCAGGTATGCCTCGATCACGCGCTCGTCCGCCTGTACCTCCGTCGGCGTGCCCTCGGCGATCTTCTCGCCGTACTCGAGCACGGTGACCCGCTCCGAGACGCCCATCACGACCTTCATGTCGTGCTCGATGAGCAGGACCGTTAGCCCGCGGTCCGTCCCGAGCCGGGAGACGAACGCGATGAACTCGGCCGTCTCCTGCGGGTTCATGCCGGCGGTCGGCTCGTCGAGGAGCAGCAGCTTCGGGTCGGTGGCGAGGGCGCGCGCGACCTCCAGCCTCCGCTGGTCGCCATACGGCAGCGCGCGCGCCGACTCGTCGTGGCGGCGCGGCAGACCGGAGTAGCGGAGCAGCTCGCGAGCCGTCTCGGTGGCCTCGCGCTCCTCGCGCCGAACCCGCGGCGTCCGCAGGATGGAGCCGACGATGCCGCCCTTCAGGTTCCCGTGCATGCCGACGAGCACGTTCTCGAGCGCGGTCATCTGCGGGAAGAGACGGATGTTCTGGAACGTGCGGCCGATGCCGAGATTCGTAATCGCGTGGGGCGGCTTGCCGGTGATGTTGTGTCCGTCGAAGACGATCGACCCGCTGGTCGGCTTGTAGACCCCGGTGAGCATGTTGAAGAACGTCGTCTTGCCGGCCCCGTTCGGTCCGATCAGCGAGACCACCGACCCGCGCGGGATCGTGAAGTCCACGTTGTTCGTCGCGACGAGGCCGCCGAACTCCTTCTGCACGCCCGTCGCCTCGAGCAGGTTGTCGACCGCAGCCACGACGTCAGTCACCGCCAATCCGATCTGTCAGCCCGCCTTCGCGCGTGACGTCGTAGAGGGCCTCGTCCTGCACACCCTCCTCCATCTCGCGTTTGCGACGGCGTTCGGGTATCAGTCCGGTCGGCCGGAATAGCATCATCACGACGATGATGGCGCCGTAGACGCCGAAGTTGTACTTCGGCACGTCGATCGGGCGGTCGAGCGTCTCGCTGACCCAGTTGCCGATCTTGGCCAGCCCCTCCTGGTCCAGCCACGACAGCAGCAGGCCGCCGACGAGCACGCCCCAGACCGAGCCCATGCCGCCGAGGATGACCATGCAGAGCAGGAAGATCGAGATGTTGAAGAAGAAGTCGCTCGGGAAGGCGCCGCTCTTGAAGCTCGCGTAGTAGGCGCCGGCGATGCCGCCGAAGAACGCCCCGATGGCGTAGGCCCAGGTCTTCGTCCGCATCAACGGCACGCCCATCGCGGCGGCGGCCGTCTCGTCCTCGCGGATCGCCACCCACGCGCGGCCGAGGCGCGAGTCCCGCAGCTGGATGGAGCAGAAGATCGTGAACAGGATGAGCACGACCGCCGTCCAGTAGAACCATTGCGCGCGGTCGAACGACTGCTGGTACGAGACGGGCAGTCCGACGAGGTCGTTGATGGTCTCGCCGAACCCGGGCGAGTCGATCGGGTTGATGCCGAACGTGCCGTTCGTGAGGTTGAAGCCGCCGAAGCTGTCGCCGTTGCGGACGACCTGCGGGATGATCTCGCCGAAGCCGAGGGTGACGATCGCCAGGTAGTCGCCGCGGAGCCGGAGCGTCGGCAGGCCGATGAGGATGCCCGCGACCGCGGCGACCATTCCGGCGAGAGCGAGGATGAGCCACACGGACAGGTGGATGCCTACCGCGTCCCGGCTGATGCCGACGGAGCCGACGTGGAGCGTCGTCTGCTCGAAGTGGAGCGACGCGAGCCAGGCGGCGGTGTACGCCCCGACCGCGTAGAAGGCGACGTAGCCGAGGTCGAGCAGGCCTGCGTACCCCACGACGATGTTGAGGCCGATGGCCATCATCGTGAAGACGAGCATGATCACGGCGGTCTGCACGCTCGGGAAGGCGCCCGGCAGCACGTCGACGTAGTACGGATAGAGGAAGGCGAGAACGCCGAAGACGATCCCCGGGCCGAACCGCTGCAGCGGCTCCGGCAGCCCCGACCAGGCATCCGAGACGCGCGTGCGCCAGGCGCTCACGCGCCCTCCGGTGTCCGTTCGCCGAGCAGGCCTTCCGGCCGGAAGACCAGGATCGCGATCAGCAGGCCGAAGACGATCGAGCGCGTCCAGTCGCTACCGGGCGTGAACCAGGTCAGGCCCTCGTTGAACGCCTCGATCAGGCCGATGATGACCGCTCCGAGCATCGCGCCGGTGAGGTTGCCGATGCCGCCGATGACCGCAGCGGTGAAGGCGATCAGGCCCAGCTGGAAGCCCTGGTCGTAGCGGATGACAGTGAAGTTGAGGAGATAGAGGAGCCCGGCCGCGCCGGCGAGGCCGCCGGCAAGCGCGAACGTGAACGAGATCGTGCGGTTCACGTTGATGCCCATCATCGCCGCGGCCTGCGGGTCCTGGGAGGTGGCGCGCATCGCCTTGCCCTGTCTGGTGGAGCGCACGAGCCAGGTGAGGAACAGGAGCAGCGGGATCGCGATGAGGATCACGATCAGCTTGTTCCACTGGTAGTCGACGCCGGCGACTTCGAAGACATCCGTCTGCGGGATCAGGTTCGGGATGGACTGGAAGTTGACGCCCCAGAAGTACAGGCCGACGTTGAGCAGGATGAAGGACATGCCGACGGCGGTGATGAGCGGCGCGAGGCGGGGGGCGTTGCGCAGCCGCCGGTAGCCGACGAGCTCCACGACCACGTTCAGCGTCGACGAGAAAGCGACTGCGACGAGCAGCGCCGCCGCGATGCCCACGGCGGTGACGAGCCCCGAGTCCGCGACCTCGAGCGTGAAGACGTCGAGAATCATCGTGCTGGCGACGAGGCCGCCGAGCGCGAAGACGTCGCCGTGCGCGAAGTTGATCAGCTGCAGGATGCCGTAGACCAGCGTGTAGCCGAGCGCGATCAGGCCGTACACGCTGCCGTTCGTCATCCCGATCAGGAAGACGTCGATGAACGCCGCCGGGCCCTTGACGAAGTTGCCGATCAGCCATACGAGCAGGAGGCCGACAAAGACAAATCCGAGCATGGTGGAGAGGCTCCAGCGACCGAGCAAGCCCGCCCCAGGAAACGCACGGCTGGTGTCGGCTGGCGTGGAGATGGTGGGAGACCCTACAGGCTGCGGGGGAGGGCGTCACCCTCCCCCGCAGCGGTCTCAGCGAGGGCCTACGTGCCTCGCGCTGCCTCGACGTTCTCGGGCTTCGGCGAGAGCGTCTTCTCGGTCACGAGCTTGTCGGTCGCCCGGTAGACCGTGAAGCCGACGACGGCTCCGCCGGCCTGCGACGGGTCGCCGTTCTCGTTGATCTCGAAGCTCCCGATCAGACCGTCTTCGACCTTGGCCTCGAACATCTTGGCGATGATGTCCGCCCGGCTGCCGTCGGACGCTGCGATCGCGTCGAGCAGGATGCGACCGGCCTGCGCGCCATAGATGGCGTACGGGTCGATGGGCTTGCCCTGGAGCTTGTCGGCCTTGAAGGAGTCGGCGAACTCCTTGCCGGCGCCCTGGAACTGGTCGATCGGGACGCCTGCCACCGACAGGAACATGCCGGCCGCTGCCTCGCCGGCCTCGTCGATCGTCTGCTGCGTGGTGAAGCCGTCCGGCGCCAGCAGCTTGACGTCGCCGTCGTTCGGTCCGAGCACGGCCACCTTGTCACGGATGACCTTGGCGCCGTTCTCGTCGATCAGGCCGCCGAGGAAGACCGCGTCTGCCCCGCTGCCCCTGACCTTGCTGAAGAGCGCCTCGTAGCTCGACGCCTTCGGATCCCACGCCTCGAAGCCTGCGACCTTGATACCGAGGTGCTCGGCGGCGTTGCGGAAGTTCGTCGCCACGCCGAGGCCGTACGACTCCTTGTCGTTCAGGATGTAGATGTTCTTGATGCCCTGCTCCTGGGCGAACTCGGCCATGGCCGCGCCCTGGTAGGCGTCATGCGGAGCGACGCGGGCGTAGTTCCGCGTGCCGCTCGGGTAGTACTTGTCCGGCTCGGTGCTGTCGCAGCCCGGGCCGCCCTCGGTGATGCACACCAGTGTGTTCGCGGGCGAAATCATCGCCACGCCCCCACCAGGAGCCTGGTTGAGCACGGGGATGATGATCTGGGCGCAGCCCGAGTTGAACGTGCCGATGACGCCGACCACCTTTTCGTTGCCGGCGTACGACTGCGCGTTCGAGGAGCACTTGCCGGACTCCCACTTCGCTGCCTGCGCAGTCGAGTCGTCGCAGGCCTGGAACGCGACGTTGTGGTCGCCGGCCTTGTAGCCGTCCTGCTGGAGCAGGTACCGGATCGCCTCGACGATCTGGACGGTCTGCGTGCGAGACGAGCCCTGCATCGGCAGGTCCGACGCGATCAGGACGTCAGGGTCGCCTTCACCCTCGTACTCCAGGCCGGAGCAGGACGACGACGGCAGAGCGCTGATGCTGCCTCCGCTGCTCGTCTCCTCCGTCCCGGTGCCGCCACTTGCGCCCTCGTCGTCGTCACCGCCACACCCTGCCGCGACGATCGCCAACGCCGCGACGAGCATGGCAAGAGCCCACAGATACCTGCGCTTTGGTGCTTGCAAACCGTCCCTCCTCAACATCGTTGACCTGAGCGCCTCTCGTTCTCGGGGAAACCAGGGGGCCTTCCGCGCGAGAGGAGAGGGAAAGCTATCTAGATACCTTGACAGCGGAGCAACTTTGTAAGCATGGGGCCGCTCCGCGTGCCCGTTCGGCGACCCGGCAACGTGATGTGGGGGAACCCATGGTTCCCCCACAAGCCCCCTCCTTCAGCGCAACGACTTTGCCACCCTTGGCGGGCCTCCCGGCCGGCAAAGCCGGCCTCCGGCCACGGAACCGCTGCGCACCTGCGACCCCGCTACGCTTCGAGAGCAGGCCGAAGTGGCGGAACCGGTAGACGCGCCGGACTCAAAATCCGGTGGGCGAAAACAATGTGGGGGAACCCATGGTTCCCCCACAAGCCCCCTCCTTCCCCGCAGCGTCCTCGCAACCGGGGGTGGGCCTCCCGGCCGGCAAAGCCGGCCTCCGGCCGCGGAACCGCTGCGCACCGGCGACCCGGCTACGCTTCGACCGCAGGCCGAAGTGGCGGAACCGGTAGACGCGCCGGACTCAAAATCCGGTGGGCGAAAGCCCGTGTGGGTTCGAGTCCCACCTTCGGCATTTAGGAGGGTTTGGCGAAACATCGAGCTGAGCCGGCGGGCGGCGACGTTCCGCCAAACCCTCCTAGACCTCGTCGTCGGGCTCGGTGGCCGGCATCACGACGTGCTCGACCGGGCTCGCAGCGCCGTTGCCCGCGGCCGGGGCACGCTCGATGCCGGCGATCGCGTACGACTCCTGCTCCTCGAGCGTCTCCCGCTCGAGCAGGGCGTCGACGAGCGCGTCGAGCTGCTCCCGGTGCGAGCGCAGGAGGTCGAAGGCCTGAACGTAGCTCTCGTCGACGATGCGCCGAACCTCGGTGTCGAACAGGGCGCGGGTCTCGGCGGCGAGCAGGCTCATGGCCTGCGTCGTCGTCGCGTCGCTGGACGCGCCCGGCAGTACCGAGATCGGGCCGATCGCCGCCGACATGCCCCAACGGCCGACCATGGCGCGCGCCACCGCGGTCACGTACTCGAGGTCCGCCTCGGCGCCTGTCGTGTACTCGCCGTAGACGAGCTCCTCGGCGGCCCGCCCGGCCAGCGCCGTCACGATCCGGCCGCGCAGGAACTCGGCCGTGTAGCCGTAGCGGTCGGCCTCGGGCGTCTGCAGCGTGATGCCGAGCGCCCGCCCGCGCGGCACGATCGAGATCTTGCGGACCGGGTCGGCGCCCGGCGTGAGCATCCCGGCCAGCCCGTGTCCCGCCTCGTGGTACGCGGTGCGGCGCCGGTCCTCCAGGGTGAGCATGAGCTTGCGCTCGGCGCCGAGCACCACCTTCTCGAGCGCGTTCGCGAAGTCCTCGGCGGTCACGCGCTCGCGCTCGCGGCGCGCCGCGAGCAGCGCTGCCTCGTTGACGACGTTCCGCAGGTCGGCTCCCACCATCCCCGGCGTCGTCGAGGCGAGCGCGTCGAGGTCGACGTCGTCGGCGAGCGGGACGCTCCGTGTGTGGACGCCGAGGATCGCACGGCGGCCGCGCTGGTCCGGCGGGTTCACGACGACGTGGCGGTCGAAGCGGCCGGGCCGGAGCAGCGCCGGATCGAGGATCTCCGGCCGGTTGGTGGAGGCGATCACGATCACGCCCTCCGAGCCCGAGAAGCCATCCATCTCGGTGAGGATCTGGTTGAGGGTCTGCTCGCGCTCGTCGTGACCGGCGAACTGGCCCGACCCGCCCCGTGCCCGGCCGACCGCGTCGAGCTCGTCGATGAAGATGATCGCCGGGGCCTCGGTCTTCGCCTGGGTGAAGAGGTCGCGCACGCGGCTCGCACCGACGCCGACCACCATCTCCACGAACTCCGAGGCCGAGAGCGAGTAGAACGGAACCCCGGCCTCGCCGGCCATCGCGCGCGCCAGCAGCGTCTTGCCCGTGCCCGGCGGCCCCGACAGCAGCACGCCGCGCGGGATCGCCCCGCCGAGGCGCCGGTACTTGTCCGGGTTCTTGAGGAAGTCGACGATCTCGACGAGCTGCTCCTCGGCCTCCTCGATGCCGGCCACGTCGGAGAATGTCGTGCGCTGGGTGGACGCCTCGTAGCGCTTCGCCTTCGACCGTCCCAGGCCGCTGAGCGCCCCGCCGCTGCCGAACCGCCGCAGCAGGTAGACGAACAACACCACGAAGAGAATCGTCGGCCCGATGCTGACGAGCAGCGTCGTCAGCAGCCCGCGGCGCTCGGGCGGATCGGCGTCGACCGCGACGTCCTGACTGATCAGCAGGGGGAGCAGCTCGTCGTCCTGGATCGCGGGCCGGAGCGTCTCGAACGCCGTCTCGGGCTCGTCGGACGAGTCGGCCGGGAAGCGCACGGCCTGCTTGAAGTCGCCGTGGATCTCCTCTCCGCGGGTCGTGATCGACTCGACGTTGCCGCGCTCGACCTGTTCGCGGAAGAACGTGTACGGGACGTCGAGCTTGGGCTCCGGCTCGGTGAGATTCGACGCCGCCCACCAGTTGAGCACGAGCAGCAGCGCCACCAGCGCCCAGCCGCGGCGGCCGCCCGGAATGAAGCTGTACCAGGTACGCCGCGGCGACTGCTGCTCGGTCCCGTCGTCCGGGTGCCGCGCGCCCTCGACCCGCCACTGCGGCCCGTCGTCCGTGCGACCGCGCTCGTCCGCGCCGTCACGCCGCTCGCTCGCCACCCTCGGAGCGTACCGGCGTCCCGTCACGCCGCAAGCGCCGGTCGCTAGTGTCGCGCGCGAGATGCGTGTCGGCATCCTCACGGGAGGCGGGGATTGTCCCGGCCTGAACGCCGTCATCCGCGCGGTCGTGCGCCGACTCTCGGCCGACGGCGGGGAGGCGGTGGGCGTGCGCGAGGGCTGGCGCGGCCTCGTCGACGGGCTCTTCATGCCGCTCGGGCTGCGCGACGTGTCGGGGATCCTCCCGCGCGGCGGCACGATCCTGGGCACGTCGCGGACGAACCCGTTCAAGCTCGACGGCGGTGCCGAGCGCGTGCTCGCCACGTTCGAGCGAGAACGGTTCGACGCGCTCGTCGCGATCGGCGGCGAGGACACACTCGGCGTCGCCGCACGTCTGTACCGCGAGCACGGTTTCCCGGTCGTCGGCGTACCGAAGACGATCGACAACGACCTGAACGCCACCGACTACACGTTCGGCTTCGACACCGCCGTGACGATCGCCACGGAGGCCATCGACCGGCTGCACACGACAGCCGAGTCGCACAACCGTGTCATGGTCGTCGAGGTCATGGGCAGGCATACCGGGTGGATCGCCGTGCACGCGGGCATTGCGGGCGGCGCGGACGTCATCCTCATCCCGGAGCAGCCGATCACGGTCGAGGACGCCTGCGCCGCGATCCAGAAGCGCCACACGAACGGCAAGGACTTCTCGATCGTCGTCGTCTCGGAGGGCTACGAGCTGACGTACGCGTCCGGCGAACGGCGGCTCGTCGCCGAGGAGGCCCGCGCGAGCGACCAGTTCGGCCACGTCCGGTTCGGCGGCGTCGGAGACGCGCTGGGGCGCGAGATCGAGGAGCGCACCGGCTACGAGACGCGGGTGACCGTGCTCGGCCACGTGCAGCGCGGCGGCACGCCGACCCCCCGCGACCGAGTGCTGGCGACACGCTACGGCCTCGAGGCGGCGGAGCTCGTGCTGGCCGGGAGGTTCGGGCGCATGGCGGCCCTCCACGGGGACGCGGTCGTCGACGTCTCGCTCGAGGACGCGACGTCCGAGCTCAAGAGGGTGCCACCCGAGTGGTACGCCGTCGCGCGGGCGTTCTTCGGTTAGGAGGAGGGTCTTCCTAGAAGACCAGCAGGAGCGCGTCGGTCGGCGCGTAGTCGTCGGTCAGGATCGGCACGTCCTGCGTGGGCACGAAGCGCTCCCAGCGATTGGCGATCGCCTTCGTCAGGTCCGGCGCGGTCGGTGAGTCCTTGCGCAGCTCGTTCCAGCGCTCCGTGAGGAAGGCCTTCGTGGGCTCGGCCCCCTCGGTCGCGACCATGATCACGTTGCGGATCTCGGTCGGGTCGCGGGTGTCCACGGACTCGAACACCGGGTGCAGTGCCACGGTCGGGAACACCGACCTGTACGTCCGGACGAGCGAGCGCAGGAGCTGCGACTGCGAGCCGGTGACCGCGCCGATCATGTTCGTGACGAGGATGCCGCCCGGAGCGAGGCGCTGCTGCACGAGCTCCATGAACTCGCGCGTCGCGAGATGGAACGGGATCGAGTCGGAGTAGAACGCGTCGAGGACGATCACGTCCCAGCGCTGGTCGTCATCGCGGTTCAGCCAGCGCCGGCCGTCGTCCGTGTCGACGGCGAGACGGTCGCTGCGCGGCAGCTCGAACCAGCGGTAGGCGGTGTCGACGACGTCCGGATCGAGCTCGACCACCTGCAGGTCGAGATCCGGGAAGTCGCGCCACATGCGCTTTGGTGCGGAACCGCCGCCGAGGCCGATGAAGAGCACGCGCTCGGCGCTCGGCCGGTACGCGAGCCCGAGGTTCAGGTAGTCCGTGTACTCGAAGCGCGTCTCGAACGGATCGGCCTTGTACATCGCGCTCTGGAACGAGTTGTCGAAGCGCAGGTACCGGGTGTCCTCGTCCTCCGCCACGACCATGCGGTGGTAGCGCGTGTCCTTTGCGAGGACGACGTCGAAGCCCGACGACTCGGACGCGCTTGCCGCGTCCGCGGCCGTTGACGGGTCGGCCTCCGACTGCGTGCGGTAGACCGGCGACCAGTTGCGCGCGGCCGCGCCCTCGAGCCGGCCTCCCGTGTCCGGCGCCAGGGCGACGACGGCGCCGATCGACGCGCCCGCGAGCGCCAGCGCCACCGCGAACTCCGACACGAGCCCCTGCCCGGCGGCCACGGCCGCCGCAGCGATCAGGAGCCCGAGGGCGCCGACGGCGAACACCTGGTCGGTGCCGAGCTCGGGCACCAGCCAGAAGGCGGTCAGGAACGTGCCCGCGATGGAGCCGGCCGTCGAGAGGGCGTAGAGACTGCCGGCCGTCCTCCCCAGGCGCTCGAGCGACCGCGCCGAGAGGCGCACCGCGATCGGCGAGACGGAGCCGAGCACGATGCTCGGCAGTCCGAAGAGCGCGATGGCCGCGACCAGCGGGCTGAGCCGCGGACCGGGATCCCACTCGACCACCTGCTCGAGCACCCAGTCGTCGATGAACGGGATCGCGAGCACGAGCAGTGCCGAGAGCCCGATGACCGCGAGCAGCAACCGGGGCGTGGGCATGCGGTCGGCGAGCGAGCCGCCGAGGTAGTAGCCGGTCGAGAGCCCGGCCAGCACGACGCCGATCAGCGCGCCCCAGACGAAGAGCGAGTTGCCGAAATACGGCGCGAGCACGCGGCTCGCGGCGATCTCGACGCCGAGCAGCACGGCACCCGCAAGGAACACCGCGATGCCCACCGCGAGGGCGCCGCGTCGCTCGCGCTCCAGAGCCATCGCGCCCAAAGGTAGCTACAGCCGGTAGAGGGCGACCCACGGCCCGGCGAGGTCGCCGCCGGGCCTCACCACGAGCACGCGCCGCGCATTCGCGTCCAGCGCGTCGTAGAAGCGCGTCTCCTGCGGATAGCGGTCAGCCGCGGCACGCACGCGGTCGGCCACCGCACCGGTGACGAGCGCGTAGTCGACTCCGGCGGCGCGCAGCCGCTCGACGTCGCGCTCGGGGTCGAACGGCCGACCCGGCCCCGGCAGCTCGAGCGGCATGACGCGCATGTTCGGCAGCGCCGGTGTCGACGGATCGGCGGCGACGGTCGCGCCGGCCGGGACGTTCCGCTCGATCCAGCGCGCGGCCGTCACACGCGTGTCGGTGCGCGTCAGGTCGGCGCTGTCGCCGATCGACCACGCGAGCGGCAGCGTGAGGGCAACGAGTGCCACGGGGAGCAACGCCGGCACGCGGCCGGCGAAGGCGCCGAGGATCGGGATCAGCGGCAGCACGTAGCGGTCGAAGTGAGCGTCCACCGGCAGGAGCGACAGGGCCCACGCGGCGGCGAAGATCCCGAGCACGAGGTCGGCGCGCGTCCGTCGCACGACGGCGATCGCCAGCCCGGCGACGGCCACGAGCAACGCCGGCCCGAGCGCTTCCCAGAGGCGGTCGGCGAAGGCGAGCGGGGTCGCAGGATCGTCTTCGAACCCGAGCCAGCCGGCGCGCGCTAGCCGCTGCACCCGGGAGGCATCGTCCCACGCCTCCCCGAGATGAAGCAGCACGAACGGGCTCGTGACGGCGAACGCGGCGAAGGCGAGCGCCGCTGCGACCGCGAGCCGGCGCCAGGCGCCCCAGCCGGCCGCCACCACGGCCACGGCGACGAGCACGCCCGGGTACTTGGCCGATGCGGCAAGGCCCACCGCGAGCCCGGCCCACTCCAGCCGCCCGGAGAGCGCGAGGGCGAGCGCAAGCGTGATGCCGAGCGTCATGGCGACATCGGTGACGGCCATGCGCGAGTAGGCGACGTGCGTCGTCGCGACCGCCGTTGCAGCCGCGGCGGTCAGCGCGCCAGGCGTCCCGTATGCGGCCCGTCCCAACCACCCTGCGGCCGCGACGCCCCCCACGCCGAGCACGACGGCTACGAGGCGCGCCGCGAGGTACGACGGCTCATCGAAAAGCGCCTGCACGGGAGCGAGCACGTCCATGAGCAGGCTCGGATAGTCGTACCAGCCGGGGTCGAGGCCCGGGCGGTGGCCCATGTCCCAGGCGCGGGGAACGATGCTCGCCTCGTCCGGGTTGAGCAGCGGGAAGGGAAGCCCGTAGCGGATGCCGGTCAGGCGCAGGCCGGCCGCGAGCGCGAGGAGCGCGGCGAACGCGGCCGGAAGGAGAAGCTCAGACCTCGGGAGGCGGCTCATCGACGAGGCCGCCCACGTCGCCCGCTCCGACAAGCACGGCGTCCACCCCGGCGCGCTCGAGCTCGGCGACGTCGGTGCGCGTGGGCCGACTCAGCTCCGCGATCGCGAGCTTGCCGGCCGGCACATCCGACAGGAGATCCAGCAGGTGGTCGAGGTGATCGTGGTCGTCGTCCGCGCCGCCGAGCACGAGCAGCTCCGGGTCCTGCACCTCGAGCAGCGTCGTCAGCTGCTCCGACTCCGTCACGCGGTAGGCGAGCTCGAACTCCGACAGCGCGAGCCGGACGTGCTCCACCCGGCCGCGGTCATCCGGGTCCAGGTCGACGACGCAGGCGTCCGCGCCCTCGAGCACGTCGCGGCCCTGATCGTCGAAGAAGAAAAGGATGGGCAGACGGGTCGCCTCCCGGATCGCCCGCAACGAGGTCTCTGAGCCACTGCCCACGAAGACCCCGTCCGCGCCCTGCTCCTCGGCGGCACGCGCCGCGTCGGCGCCGTCGACCTCGACGATGACGGAGATGGCGTCGCCCTCGGAGATCGCGTGGCTCAGCCTGCGCAACCCGGTCACGGGGCGTGATGCTATCGGCGTGACGAACGACGACGTGCTTCGCGTCTGCCTCCTCGGCGCCGAGTCGACCGGCAAGACCACGCTCGCGGCGGCTCTCGCCGAGGCCTACGACACGCTCTGGGCGCCGGAGTACGGCCGCGTCTACACGGAGATCGGCCGTTCGCGAGGCGCGCCATGGCGCAGCGAGGAGTTCGCGCACATCGCACGCGTGCATTGCTGGTACGAGGACTTCCTCGCCGGCTTCGCACGCGGGGTGCTGTTCTCCGACACCGACGCGTTCACGACGGCGGTCTTCCACGAGGCGTACCTCGGTGCTCCTGCACGCGGCTTCGAGGAGCTCGCCGGCCGCGTCTACGACCTCTACGTCGTGTGCGGGCTCGACGTCCCCTTCCAGTGGGACGGGCTGCGCGAGTTCGAGGAGGCCCGCCGCCGCCACCACGAGACGTACGTCGAGCACGCGCGTGCCAGCGGCGCGCCGTGGCTAGTCGTGGAAGGCCCGCCTGCCGCACGCCTCGCGGCCGCGAGAGCGGCGGTCGATCGGGCGCTCGCCGCGCGCGCGGGGCCTGTGGATCGATCCTGACGATCTCGGCGCGATCCGTCACCCACGTGTGCGGAATTCCGGGTTAGGCTCGCGGCGGGTGGTGGGCTAGGGGTGCCCCGACGCGCCAGCGCGCCACGACCGGACGTGTCCAAACGGGCTACTGGCCGACCGGGTGCCAGACGGTCTTCAGCTCGAGGAAGTCGGCGATCGCCCACGGGCTCTGCTCGCCGGCCGCCCCACGCACCACGCGCTTCACGTTGTCGGCCGCCGCACGCTCGAGCTCCGTCGCCGACCCGTCGGCGCCCGTGACGTCGATCGCGTTCACGTCCATGTGGGAGGCGAGCACCGGCGCGAGGTCGGAGCGGAAGCCGGTGAGGATGTTCACGACGCCGCCTGGCACGTCCGACGTCGCGATGGCCTCGGCGAGCTCCACCGCGGCGAGCGGGTGCCGCTCGGACGCGACAGCCACGACCGCGTTGCCGCCGACGAGGGCCGGCGCAATCCGCGCGACGAGCCCGTCCAGCGGCGGCTCGTCCGGGGCGATGACCGCCACGACGCCGGTTGGCTCCGGCACCGTGAAGTTGAAGTACGGCCCTGCAACCGGGTTGGACGAGCCGATCACCTGCGCGAGCTTGTCCGCCCAGCCCGCGTACCAGACGACGCGGTCGGTCGCCGCCTCGACCTCTTCGCGACCGGTACACACACGCGCGAAGTCGTCGGCCCGCGCCTCGAGCATCTCCGCCACTCGATAGAGCACCTGGCCGCGGTTGTAGGCCGTGGCGCCCGCCCAGCCGGCGAAGGCCGTGCGCGCGGCGCGCACCGCGTCACGCGCGTCCTTCCGCGAAGCGCGAGCGACGTTCGCGCCCTCCGCCTCGTACGTCCGTCCCGACTCCGAACGGGGAAACGCGCCGCCGATGAACAGCTTGTACGTCTTGCGTACCGGGAGACGGTCGGCCGTCACTCGAACCTCAAGTAGGGCTCGAGACCGTGGCGCCCGCCCTCGCGCCCGAAGCCGGACTCCTTGTAGCCGCCGAACGGCGACGCCGGATCGAAGCGGTTGAACGTGTTCGCCCACACGACCCCGGCGCGCAGCCGCTCGGCCATCCACAGGATCCGCGAGCCCTTCTCCGTCCAGACGCCGGCGGACAGCCCGTACGGTGTGTTGTTCGCCTTCTCGACCGCCTCCTCGGGCGTGCGGAAGGTCAGCACGGAGAGCACGGGGCCGAAGATCTCCTCCTGCGCGATCCGGTAGCTCTGCGCGACGTTCGTGAAGACGGTCGGTGCGAACCAGTAGCCCTTTTCGGGCAGCCGGCACGGCGGCTGGTAGATCTCGGCGCCCTCGGCCTTACCGGCTTCGACCAGCTCGGTGATCTTGTCGAGCTGCTGCCTGGAGTTGATCGCCCCGACGTCGGTGTTCTTGTCGAGCGGGTCGCCGACCCGGAGCGTCTCGAGACGCCGCTTCAGCTTGCCGACGAGCGGCTCGTAGATCGATTCCTGCACGAGCAGCCGGGAGCCGGCGCAGCACACGTGTCCCTGGTTGAAGTAGATGCCGTTGACGATGCCCTCGACCGCCTGGTCGAGCGCTGCGTCGTCGAAGACGATGTTCGCCGCCTTGCCGCCGAGCTCCAGCGTCAGCGCGATGTCGCGGCCGGCGACTTCGCGTTGGATCGCCTTGCCGACCTCGGTGGAGCCGGTGAAGGCGATCTTGTCGATCCCGGTGTGCTCGACGAGCGCCGCCCCGGTGCGGCCGTCGCCGGTGACGATGTTGACGACGCCCGGCGGCAGCTCGGCCTGGCGCACGACGTCCGTGAAGAGCAGCGCCGTCAGCGGCGTCGTCTCGGCCGGCTTCAGCACGACGGTGTTGCCGGCCGCGAGGGCCGGCGCGATCTTCCACGACAGCATCAGCAGCGGGAAGTTCCACGGGATGATCTGCCCGGCGACGCCGAGCGGCCGCGGCCGCCGGTTCGGGAACGCATACTCGAGCTTGTCGGCCCAGCCCGCGTAGTAGAAGAAGTGCGCCGCTGCGAGCGGCAGGTCGACGTCGCGCGATTCCTTGATCGGCTTGCCGCCGTCGAGCGACTCCAGCACGGCCAGCTCACGCGAGCGCTCCTGGAGGATCCGAGCGATGCGGAAGAGGTACTTCGCACGCTCGGACGGCCGCAGTGCCGACCAGCCGTCCTCGAAGGCGCCCCGCGCCGCGCCCACCGCGGCATCGACGTCCTCCGGGCCTGCATGCGCGACCTCGGCGAGCGGCTCCTCGGTGGAGGGCGAGACGGTGGGGAACCATTCGCCGGATTGCGGCTCGACCTGCTCGCCGCCCACGAAGAGCCCATAGCGCTCCTCGATCGAGACGATGTCGCGCCCCTCCTGCGAGGGCGCGTACTCCCAGTCGATGGCGGCCGGCGCCTGACCGTCGCGCTTCTCGACCTCGGCCATCAGTCGATCGTGAAGTAGTCGAGTGACTGGTAGCGGCCGGTCTTCAGCCAGCGGATCTGCATGAGCACGTCGTTCAGGAGCGACGAGGCCCCGAAGCGGTAGCGATCGGGCGTCAGCCAGTCCACGCCGACGGTCTCGTGGACGAGCACGAGGTGCTGGATCGCCTGCTTCGACGTGCGGATGCCGCCCGCGGGCTTGAAGCCGACCACGCGCCCGGTCTCCTCGTGGACGTCACGCACCGCCTCGAGCATGCAGAGCGCCACCGGCAGCGTCGCCGCCGGGCTGACCTTCCCGGTCGACGTCTTGATGAAGTCGGCGCCGGCCGCCATGGCGAGCAGCGAGGCGCGGCGCACGTTGTCGTAGGTGCCGAGCTCGCCCGTCTCGAGGATCACCTTCAGATGGACGTCGCCGCAGGCCTCCTTCACCTTGACGATCTCGTCGTACACCTTCGCGTAGCGGCCCGACAGGAACGCGCCGCGGTCGATCACCATGTCGATCTCGTCGGCGCCGAGCTCCACGGCCTCACGCACGTCGGCGAGCTTCACGTCGAGCGGCGACTGACCGGATGGGAACGCGGTGGCGACGGACGCCACCTTCACCGCCGAGCCCTGCAGGCGCGACTTCGCGGTGGCGACGAGGTTGGGGTAGACGCACACCGCGGCCACGCTCGGCACCGAGGTGTCGACCGGGTCGGGCCTGATCGCCTTCGAGCAAAGCGCAGCCACCTTGCCGGGCGTGTCCGCCCCCTCGAGCGTCGTCAGGTCCATCATCCGAACTGCCAGCTCGAGCGCCTGGAGCTTCGACTCCCGCTTGATCGAGCGCTTCGCGAGCGAGGCCGCGCGCTCCTCGAGCGCGACCGCGTCGATGGACCCGATGCGCGGCAGCCGCGGCTCCAGCGGGAGCTCGAAGCCACGTGGGAGGGCCGGTGCCTGGGCCATGGACCGAGTGTAGCCCCCCGCCTGTTTTCGGACACGTCGCCGCCCGACGACGAGAACTGCGCGCGGTCAGCGCCAGGGCAGCGCGTCCCAGCTCTCCGGGCGGCCGGCCCGCCAGCTCGGAAACGACGCGTAGGCCTCCTCAGGCGTGCTCGTCTCCGCGTCGGCGCCGGCGCCGTACCGACGCGCGAGCTCGGCGCGCGGGTACACGATGGTGCCCGGCGGCTGCGCGCGGCCCGGACCGGGCACGATGCGTGCGCCCGCCGCGAAGATGACGCAGGTCCCGTCGCCGGCTCCCACGAAGACGTGCTCGGTGCCCGGCGGACAGTGCACGAAGTCCCACGCGCCGAGCCGCCGCTCCTCGCCTTCCACGAGCAGCAGACACTCGCCGCTGATGACGAGGAAGTCCTCCTGCTTCGTCTCACGGTGGTACAGGCCGGACGACTGCCCCGGCTGGAGCACCGAGAGCGTGAAGCCGATTTCCGGGAAGGGCGCGGCGTCACCCTCGAACAGGCCGCAAGCGGCCCCGAAGGCGTCGTTCGTCACCCACCCCGCGTTGCGGACGTTGCCGACGAACCAGCCGTCCGTCGCCGCGAACAGGCCTGTGCCATCGTCCTCGAGTCGCGCCTCGCGAACCATCCTTCCCCCTCTCCCGGCAGCTCGCGGCCGCCGTCGACCGGCCAACGATGGCAGAGCGGGCGCTAGGCCCGCAGCGCGCCGGCGACGCGCGCGGGGTCGTCCACACCGACGACCACCACGTCGAACCCGACCGCCGCACGGTCGACATCGGGCGCCACGACCCGGTCGGGCTGCTCGAACGAGAGGAACTGCCGGCGCCCGCGCTTTCGGAAGCGGCCCTGGCGGTACTCCGACCAGGAAAGGCTCGTCCCGCCGAGCCGGATGCCGTCGTCGCGCCACGGCTCCGCCGAGACGGCCCGAACTGCCGACCGGGGGATCCGAACGTCGCGCCGTAGCGCGGCGACCGCCGTCCAGCCAATGAGGCGGACGGCGATCTCGTCGGGGGAGATGTCGACAGTCCGAGCCATGGAGTCAGGGTAGGCGCGGCGAGGGCCCTCCGCCTACGGTTAACCGGCCGCTGACTGGGGCTCAACCGGCCGCTGCTCTAGAGGCCCAGGCGTTCGAGCGTCCGCTCGTCGCGGCGCCACTTCGGCCGCACCTTGACGACGAGCTCGAGAAAGATGCGCCGGCCGAGCAGCGCCTCGACCTCCGGCCGGGCGCGGACGCCGATCTCCCGCACCGTGGCCCCGCGCTTGCCCACGAGGATGCCCTTCTGCGACTCGGTCTCGACGAGGACGAGCGCTCGAACCCTGTCCTGCTCGATCTCCTCGACCTGCACCGTCAGCGCGTGTGGCACCTCCTCGCGGGTCAGCTGCAGCGCCTTCTCGCGGACGATCTCGCCGATCCGTTCCTCCAGCGCCTGGTCGGTGGCCACCTCCCGGGAGAAGTACGGCGGCCCCTCGTGGAGCAGGTGGACGAGGTCGGAGCGCAGCTCGTCGACCCCGTCGCGGGTCTTGGCGCTCACCGGGTGCAGCGCGTGGAAGTCGCCGAGGGTGGCCGCGGTCTTCATCTGCGTGGCGATGTGCCCGGGCTTGAGGCGGTCAACCTTGTTCAGCGCGATGATGACCGGTGTGCCGAGCGCGAAGACGCGGCGGGCGACGAAGCGATCGCCGGCGCCGATGCGAGCGCGCGCGTCGACGACGAACAGCACGACGTCGATGTCGTCGAATGAGTCGTCGACGGTCCGCTGCATGCGCTCGGTGAGCGTGTCGATCGGCCGCTGGAACCCGGGCAAGTCGACCAGCACGAGCTGCCAGTCGTCGCCGTTCGCAACCCCGAAGATGCGTCGGCGCGTGGTGTGCGGCGTCGCAGAGACAATCGCGATCTTCTCGCCGACGAGCGAGTTGACGAGCGTCGACTTCCCGACATTCGGGCGCCCGGCGACCGCGACGAAGCCGCTCTTCACGTCGCGTCCCGCGCGCCTCGGCGCCCCCGCCACGCAGCGCCCCACCCTGGGTGGGGAGAGGGCCACCCGCCACCCGCCGGGAGCGTATCGCCGAACCACGCGCCCAAGCGGTACCCCTTCGTGCCGAGTTCGTGCCGATTCGTCCCCAGACGCGACACGTCAGGGCTCGAGCTCGAACGTCTCGGGCAACAGGTCGCCAGGTGCAAGGGTCAAGACCTCGCCGCGGTTCCGGAAGACGACCCGGTCGAGCCCGAACTCGAACAGCCACTGGCGACAGCCGCCGCACGGCGACGCGTTGATCGCGGCCGCCTCGACATCGCCCGGCGCGTACCCGAGCGTCACCGCCGTCGACAGGGCGTTCCGCTCCGCGCAGACGCCCAGCGGATAGGCCGCGTTCTCGACGTTGACACCTTCCACGACCTGGCCGTCGCGCATGAGCAGCGCGCAGCCGACGTGGAACGTCGAGTACGGCGCATACGCGCGCGCGGCGATCGCGTCGGCGCGGGCGAGCAGCTCGTCGTCGGTCACACGAACACCTGGAACAGGACGAGCGTCGTCAGCGCTCCGAGCAGCGCGCCGTAGCCCACCTCGAGGGAGGAGTGCACACCGGACTCGACACGGGTCTGCGCCACGAGCAACGCCATGATGAACGTCAGCGACGAGACGAGGAACCGGTGGCCCGAGTCATCGAGCACGAGCGTCACCGCCATCCACGCCGCGAACGCGACCGCCGCATGGCCGGACGGGAGCCCACCGCGCAGGGGCGTGCCGCGCCCGGTGAAGGCCTTCGTCGCGATCACCAGTCCGATCGTGAGCACGAGCGCGATCAACGTCACCTCGGCCGGCGCCCGCGACAACCGGTCGAGGAAGGCGGAGCTCCGGTCCGCCACCTGGCCGGAGAACACGAGGTACCCGACCGCGATCGCGTTCACCGCCGAGATCAGAACGGCACCGGCCGCGATGTCCTTCGCGAGCTTCGCCATCGGGTCGAACGAGGTCGACGCGACGTCGACCGCGGCCTCGACGGCCGTGTTGATCATCTCCGCCACGAGGACGAAGCAGATCGCGATCAGCAACGCGATCAGCTCCATCTTCTCGACGTCGAACGCGAGCGCGGCCACGAGCACACCGGCTGCGAGCAGGAAGTGGATCCGCATGTTGCGCTGCGTGCGCAGCACGTGGATCACGCCCTCGAACGCGAAGTTGAAGCTCTCGATGATCGACGGCGGCCGGCGCCGTGGCGTACTCATGTCCCCGCGTGCGCGCGTTCGCGCGCCTCCATCTCGGCGCCGTGGTCGTAGCCGAGCAGGTGCAGCAGACCGTGCACGAGAGGGGCCCGCCACGCATCCCCGACGACGGCCGGGCAGAGCACGACGTCGCCGAGCGCGCGAGGGATGCCCGCCGGCACGGGCCCGCGACCGTCGAGCGGGAAGGAGAGCACGTCGGTTGCCTCGTCGACGCCGAGGTGCTCGCGCTTGAGCTCCTGCATCTCGGCCACGCCGACGAACGCCAGCCCGAGCTCGCCCTCCTCGATGCCCTCGCCCGCGAGCACGCGGCGTGCGAGCGCGGCCGCCGCGGCGTCGTCGACCGCCTCGCCGCTGCGGTTGTCGAGCTCGACCGCGACCATGGCCGCTAGCGCCGCCGGGCCGTGCCCGTCTCCTCCGCGTGCCGCTTGTAGGCCTCGACGATGCGCTGCACGAGCTTGTGGCGAACGACGTCCTGGTGAGTGAACTCGACGAACGCAATGCCGTCGATGCGCTCGAGGATGTCGCGCACCTGGATGAGCCCGGACGCCTGCTCACGCGGGAGGTCGATCTGCGTGACGTCGCCGGTGACGACGACCCGCGAGCCGAAGCCAAGCCGCGTGAGGAACATCTGCATCTGCTCGGGCGTCGTGTTCTGCGCCTCGTCGAGGATGATGAACGAGTCGTTGAGGGTGCGCCCGCGCATGAACGCGAGCGGTGCCACCTCGATCGTGCCGCGATCCATGAAGGCCGCCAGCCGATCCGCGTCGAGCATGTCGTAGAGGGCGTCGAAGAGCGGCCGCAGGTACGGGTCGACCTTCGCCAGCATGTCCCCGGGCAGGAAGCCCAGGCGCTCCCCGGCCTCGACGGCGGGCCGCGTGAGAATGATGCGGCCGACCTGCTTCTCCTGCAGTGCGGCGACTGCGAGCGCCATCGCGAGGTAGGTCTTGCCGGTGCCGGCCGGGCCGATCCCGAACGTGACCGTGCACTGCCGGATCGCGTCGACGTACGCCTTCTGTGTGATGGTCTTGGGCGCGATCTTCTTGCCGCGGTGGCGCCACACGACGTCCTCGAAGACGTCGCGGATGTCGGCTGCCTGGTCGAGCGCCGCCACGACGGCGCCGACCGTGTCCGGCCCGATCTGGTGGCCGCCCTCGACGAGCTCGACGAGCTCATCGACGACCGCGCGCGCCTCCGCGACCTGCGCGGCGTCCCCCTCGAGCGTGAGCCGGTTGCCGCGCAGCTGCAGGGTGCAGCGAAGCCGCTCGCGCAGCGAGTCGAGCACGCCGTCGCCGATGCCGGCGAGCTCGGCGGCGACCTCGTTCGGGACCGTCAGGACATCCTGCACGCACTGAGTGTAGGTACCGCGCAGGCCGGGAACCGCCGGGCCGCGGCCGCGTCAGTCGAGCTCCGCGCCCCACCCCGGGTCGACCGTGTGCGCGAGCACTCGCCCGAGGTGCTCGGACGGCGTCTTCGGCGAGAGCTCGGGCAGCTCATCGACCGCGAAGAAGGCCGCCTCCTCGGTCTCGAGCCCGTCGCCGGCGGGCTCGCCGCCCAGCAGCTCGCACCGGACGTACAGCTTGTAGACGTGCGCCGGCCACTGCGTCCGTCCCCGAAAGTCGCGGTCGAAGACGGCGAGCACTCGCGCCGCCGACACCTCCAGGCCCGCCTCCTGCCGCACCTCCTTCTCGACCGCGCGACCGGGAGTCTCCCCCACGTCCGCCCACCCGCCGGGCAGCGTCCAGCGGGTCTCGCCCGACTCGCGCACGAGGAGCAGTCGGTCCGCCTCGAGCACCACGCCGCGGACGTCGACCTTCGGCGTCGCGTACCCGTACTCGTCGG
The DNA here is from genome assembly GCA_963733065.1 of uncultured Gaiellaceae bacterium. Lineage (GTDB taxonomy): Bacteria > Actinomycetota > Thermoleophilia > Gaiellales > Gaiellaceae > CAVTBT01. Next base: position 249,859 of record CAVTBT010000001.1, on the reverse strand, counting down.
CGAACCGGGCGCGCAGCTCGTCGGCGTCCTCGTCGGAGGCCGCCGCGGCGATCTCGGCGGCGATCGTACGCACGGCCTCGAAGCGCTCGCGGTCGAACGCACTCTCGCTGTACGTGAGCCCGCTGCGCGCGATCGCCTCGAGCGCTCGCGCCCACCGCACCCGTTGGGACACGCTAGGCGAGCTTCTCGCGGACGAGCTGGCTCACCGCCGAGCCGTCCACACGACCAGCGACCTGCGGCATGACGTCGGCCATCACGCGGCCGAGATCGCGGACGTTGGTCGCGCCGACCTCCGCGATCACGTCGTCGACGATCTCCTCGAGCTCGTCCTCCGACAGCTGCTCGGGCATGTACTCCTCGAGCACGTCGAGCTCGCCCTCCTCCTTCTCGGCCTGCGCCTCGCGACCAGCCGTGCGGAAGGCCTCCGCCGCCTCGACCCGCTTCTTGCGCTCCCGCTGCAGCACCTGCAGCTCCTCGTCGTCGGAGAGCGGCCGCATCAAATCCTTCTCGGCTCCGCGGAGGCTCGCAAGGATCAGGCGCAGCGTGTCGCGGCGCTCCGTGTCGCGATCGCGCATCGCGTCCTTCAGCTCGGTTTCCATACGGCCGATCAGGCTCATTCGGGCATCCCCTCGATTCTCCCACCGAGCACGTGCCAGTGCAGATGGAAGATGGTCTGTCCTCCACCCTCTCCGACGTTCACGAGCACCCGGTAGTCAGTGAGCCCCGCCTCGCGGGCGGTGTCGGCTACGAACGCGAGCATGCGCTTCGCCTCGGAATCGGTGAACTCGCCGACCTCGCGAAACGTGTCCACGTGGCGCTCCGGCAGGACGAGCAGGTGCGTCTCCGCCCTCGGGTTGATGTCTCGGATGGCGACGAATCCATCGGCCGCGCGAACGTGATCGCCCTCGCGGACGAGGTGGCAGAACAGGCAGTCAGGCGCCGGCAGCGAGAATTCCCTCCCCCGTGACACCGGCGGCGCGCACCCGGACGACCTCGCCGACGGGCGCATCGACCAGCCACGGCGAATAGTCGTCGCCGTAGCCGCGCCCGGGGCGATCGACGAGCACCGTGTCCTCGCGGCCGAGCTTGGCGCGCCAGTGGCGCTCGCAGGCCTCCTGCGAGGTCGCGCGGAGCCGGGCGCCGCGCTCCTTCTTCAGGGCCACCGGCACGGTGTCGTCGGCGGCCGTAAGCGTGCCCGGCCGGGGCGAGTACGGGAAGACGTGCACCTTCGTGAGCCGAGCGCGCCGCACCGTCTCGAGCGTGCGCTCGAACGCGGCGTCGTCCTCGGCCGGAAACCCGACGATGACGTCGCTGGTCAGGTTGACGTCCACGAGCGGATCGAGCTTGCGCAGGTACGTATCGACGGAGTAGCGCCGTCCCATCGCCCGTAGCACGCCGTCGTCCCCGGACTGCAGCGGGACGTGCAGATGGGGCGACACCGTCGACGTCTCGCGCATCGCGGCCACGAGCTCGGAGCTGACGTGGTTGATCTCGATCGACGACAGCCGCAGGCGCTCCAGGCCGGGGACGGCGCCCGCCTCGCGGATCAGCCGCGGCAGCGAGTAGCCGGCCTCGCGGTCGCGGAAACAGCCGAGGTTCACGCCCGTGAGGACGACCTCGCGGTGCCCCTGCTCGACACGCTTGCGAATCTCTGCGAGCACCGCCGCCGCGCGGCGGCTGCGGGTGCCGCCGCGAACGAGCGGGATCACGCAGAAGGCGCAGGAGAACGAGCAGCCGTCCTGGATCTTCACGAACGCGCGCACCCGCTCGAGGCGTGCCTCGGACTGCACGCAGCCGATGGCCCCCACGTCGCCCGCGACCGCGGCCGGTGTCTCCTCACTCGGCTTCGGGACGACCACGACGTTGTCCGGCAGGCCGGCGAAGGCGTCTGCGAGCCGGGCACCGCACCCCGTCACGAACACCCGAGCATGGGTCCGCGCGGCGCGGGAGGCGGCCTGGCGCGACTTCGAGACGGCCTCGTGCGTCACGCAGCAGGTGTTCACGACCGCGACGTCGCCGCGGTCGCCGTCCGACTCCGCGTGCCCGTCGGCGATGAGTCGCTCACGCACCGCCTGGGCGTCGGTGTGGGAAACCTTGCAGCCGAGGAACCGGATCGAGAACCGCGCCATCGAACCGCAGCATGCTACTCCCGGAGGTGCAGATCGGCGGCCCAGCCGTCGAATTCCCGCCGCTCGCTGCGGGCGAAGCCGGCGAGCGTCGGGGCATCGGAGACCAGGTAGCCGGAGGTGATCGCGCGCTCACAGCGGATGCGCCCGCTCAGTGCCGCGACCGGCTCGGGTGCGATGTTGGCGACGACGAGCTCGGCAGGCGGCAGCTCGTCCGTCATCGCGTCGAGCACGCGAACGTCGACGTCGACCTCGTTCGCCTCGACGTTCGCCCGCGTCACCTCGACGGCGACGGGGTCGACGTCGACCGCGGTCACCGGCGCGAACCCCACCCGCGCCGCCGCGATCGACAGGACGCCCGACCCGCAGCCGACGTCGAGCACCGCGCCGCGCGGCTGCAGGGTGATCAGCTCGACGCACAGTCGGGTCGTGGGGTGCGCGCCGGTGCCGAACGCGCGGCCGGGGTCGACGACGACCGCCTGCAGACCCGGCGGCGAGTGCTCCCACGGTGGCCCGATCCAGAGACCGCCGGCCAGCACCGGACGGTGGAAGGCGCGCCAGCGCTCCTCCCAGCCCTGCGGGACGTCGGTCGCGGTCGCGCCGCCGAATGCCTGCCAGATGCGCTCCTCGCCCGAGGCGTTCGTGTACGCGGCGAGCTCGATGCCGCCCGTCGCGTCCGTCTCCTCGAATCCCTCCGGGAACATCGTCAGCATCACGGCCCGCGCCTGCTCCGCACGCTCGGGCGGCACGGTCACCGAGACGCGCCGCAGGAGGCTCAGCGGAACGCGCTCTTCAGGCGGTCGAAGAGACCCTCGTCAGGCGGGCGGTATGCGTCGTCCTCGAGGGTCGCCTCGAGCTGCTCGAGCAGGCCGCGCTGCTCGTCCGTGAGGCGCCTCGGCACGGCGACCTCCACCACGAGCCGCTGGTCGCCTCGGCGAAAGCCCTGCAGGACGGGCATGCCTCGACCACGCAGGACGTGCACGTCGCCGGGCTGCGTGCCCGCCGGAAACTCGACCTCGGTCGCGCCCTCGAGCGTCGGAACGGGCAGCCTCGCGCCGAGGGCGGCCTGCGCCATCGTCAGGCGCACGGAAGCGAGCACGTCGTCGCCGTCACGGACGAGCGCCGCGTGCGGACGGATGCGAACCTGGACGTATGCGTCTCCGGGCGGCGCACCCGAGGCGCCCGCATGGCCGCGGCTGCGGAGGCGGATGCGCTGACCGTCGTGGATGCCGGGTGGGATGTCGACCTCGATGCTGCGCTCCACGAGCGTCCGGCCGGCGGCGTCGCAGGCCGCGCACGGCGTCTCGACGAACTGCCCGCTGCCGCCGCACCTTGGGCAGGCCTGGGTGCGGACGAACTCCCCGAACATGCTCCGAGAGACCTGCTGGAGCCGGCCGCTGCCGCCGCAGCCCGGGCATGCGACCGGCTGCGTGCCGGGCGCCGCGCCGTCGCCGCCGCAGGTCTCGCAGGTCGCCGCGACCTCGACTCGCACCTCCCGCGTCACGCCCGTCGCCGCCTCGGCCAGCTCGACCTCGACGGCGACCGCCACGTCTCCGCCGCGAGCCGGGCGGCCGCGACCCGGCGATCCGAACAGATCGTCTCCGAAGAACGCGGCGAACAGGTCGGAGAGGTTGCCGACGTCGAAGCTAGACGGCGTGAAGCCGCCCCGACGGAGACCGGCGACGCCGTAGCGGTCGTACAGCTCCCTCGTCTCGGCGTTCGAGAGCACCTCGTACGCCTCGGCGACCTCACGGAAGCGCTCCTGGGCATCCGGCGCCGTCGAGACGTCCGGATGCAGCTCGCGCGCCAGGCGGCGGAAAGCCTTCTTGATGTCCGCGACCGTCGCGCCGCGCGAGACCCCGAGCAGCTCGTAGTAGTCGCGTTCCGCCGTTGCCATGCTCGAAGCGTAGCTCCGGGTGGTTACGACTCCTCGTAGACGGCCTCGACGAGGCGCGAGAGCTCGTGCGCCGCGGCGCGCACGGTTCGAATCGCCTTGTCGTAGTCCATGCGGAGTGGTCCGAGCAGCCCGACCGCACCGAGGCTGCGGTTCGCTAGGCCGTAGCCGACGCCGACGAACGCGGCGCCGCGCAGCGCCGGGTTGTCGAGCTCGGGGCCGACGCGCACGAGCGGCCGGCGCGGATCGAGCGTCTCACTCAGCAGCTGGAGCGCGGCCGCGCGCGTCTCGAGCACCTCGAGCAGCCGCTGGTACGCGTCCAGCTCGTCGGCGCGGACATCGCCGAGCAATCCGGCGACGCCGCCGATGTACAGCCGCGGACCCGTCTCGCCGAGGGCCTCCACGAAGGCGGGTTGCAACGCCGCGAGGAACGTCCGCTCGCGCGGCGCGAGCGCGGGGTCGTCGAAGCGACGGCGGACGAGCACCGTCCCGAGACGTACGCCCACAAGGCTCTCGTTGAGGTAGGCGCGCGCCCAGTCGGCGAGACCCGGGTCGACCGGCCCGTCGAACCGGAAGAGGCGCTTCGTGACGCCCCCGGTCGATGTGATGACGACAGCCATGACCAGATCCGGTTGGAGCACCAGCACCTCCACGTGGCGGACGCTGGCGGTCCCGAGCGGTGGCGCGGAGACGAGCGCGAGCAGACGCGTCACCTGCGCCAGCATCTCCGTGGTCGACTGCAGCGCTCCCTCCACCTCGCTGCGCATCTGGGTCAGGTCGAGCGGGAATTGCGCCGGCCGCGGCTCGAGGCGCTCGAGCAGCCCGTCCGCGTACAGGCGGTACCCGGTCTCGGTCGGCACCCGGCCCGCACTCGTGTGCGGGTGCGTGAGCAGGCCGAGCGACTCGAGCTCGGCCAGCTCGTACCGCACGGTCGACGACGACACGCCGAGCCCCGAACGCTCGACCAGGCCCTTCGACGCCACCGGCTGCCCCGTCTCGACGTACTCCTCGACGACGCGTCGCAGGATCTCGCGCTTGCGCTCCGACAACCCGGCCATAACCACTGAGCTTAGGCGAGCAGCTCCGCTGTGACGCCGCCGCCAAGGAACCGTCCGCGGCGCGTGAGCGCGAGCACCTCGCCGTGGTCGCCGGTGCTGAGCTCGGCAAGCCCGAGCGTCTGGAGGCGCTCGGCCGCCGCGCGATCGATCGCCGCCTCGAGACCGTCGAGCGCCAGCGGCTCGTCGAGCCGGAGCCCCAGGAGCAGGCGTTCGCGCAGCCGAACGTCGGCCGACAGCGGCTCGAGCGCGCGTGGCGGAGCGTCTCCACGAGCGAGCGCCTCGGTGTAGCGAGCGAGCGACGGCGTCGTCTTCCAGCGCAGCCCATCGATTGTCGAGACGGCGCCCACGCCGAGTCCGAGGTAGTCGCGACCGAGCCAGTACCCGAGGTTGTGGCGCGCGCGAAGGTCCCGCCCACCCGCGCGCTCGGTGCCCAGGCAGAAGTTGGCCGTCTCGTACCAGCGGTAGCCGGCCCCGGTCAGCACGTCGACGACGCGTTCGAAGTAGGTCTCCATCGCCTCCGCCTGGCGGTCGAGCTCCTCTCCGTACGCGTGCGTGAAGCGCGTTCCGGGCTTCGCCTCGAGCTCGTAGCACGAAAGGTGCTCGGGCTCGAGTGCCAGCGCCTCGGCGAGGTCGCGTTCGAGGTCGGCGGCGCTCTGGCCCGGAATGCCGTAGAGCAGGTCGAGGCTGACGTTGTCGAATCCGGCATCACGGAAATGGTGCACGGAACGACGGACGTCATCCGGCCGCGCGCGCCGCTCCAACACGCTGAGAAGCCCGTCGTGGAAGCTCTGCGCGCCGATCGACACACGATTGACACGATTCCGTGACAGCAGCGCCGCGAGCGTCGGGGTCACGGTCTCCGGATTCGCCTCGACCGTCACCTCCTCTGCGGCCGGCAGCGCGGCCAGCAGCCGTTCGAGAGCCGCCGGTTCCGTAAACGTCGGTGTCCCGCCGCCCACGAACACGGTGTCGAGCTCGTCGGCCAAACCAGACCGCCCCAGCTCCAACTCGACGAGCAACGCCTCGACGTACGCCGCGTGCTGCTCGGGGCGCCCGACCACGGTGACGAAGTCGCAGTACCCGCACCGGTGAGCGCAGAACGGCAGGTGCACGTACAGGTGACGTGCGCCGCTCATTCGCCCGCCGCCTGCCAGGTCGCGACGAGCCGTCTGGGAGCGCGGTCGAGCCACGCGGCGACGACGAGCTCCCGCAGCTCGTCCGCATCGACCGCCTTCAGGCGGACGAGCACCATCGGGTAGTTCTCGTAGTGCGCCGTCACGAAGAACACCTCGGGCTGCTCGTGGAGGAGGGCGAGCCGCTCCTCGAACGAGACGCGGAGCGCGACCGTCTCCCCGTCCTCCTTCAACCGTACGAGCAGCTTGCCGGCGACCTTCAGCGCCGGCGTCCCGTACGACGTCTCCTCGGCGACACCCGGCAGGCCGAGGCCGTGGTCGCGCACGTCTGCCCAGTCGGGCACGGGCCGCTACCGCCGGTCGCCGTCGAGGTTGAGGACGGCGAGGAATGCCTCCTGCGGCACCTCGACCCCGCCAACCTGCTTCATTCGCTTCTTGCCCTTCTTCTGCTTCTCGAGCAGCTTCCGCTTGCGGCTGATGTCGCCGCCGTAGCACTTGGCGAGCACGTCCTTGCGGCGCGCCTTGACCGTCTCGCGCGCGATGACACGTGCACCGATCGCAGCCTGGATGGCCACGTCGAACATCTGCCGGGGGATCTCCTCCCGCAGCCGCTCGACGAGCATCCGCCCGCGCTCGTACGCCGACTCCCGGTGCAGGATCAGAGACAGGGCGTCCACCTGCTCGCCTGCGACGAGCACGTCGACCCGGACGAGATTGCCCTCGCGATGGCCGGCCAGGTCGTAGTCGAAGCTCGCATAGCCGCGCGTCCGCGACTTCAGCTGGTCGAAGAAGTCGAGCACGATCTCGCCGAGCGGCAGCTCGTAGGTCAGGTGCACGCGCTCCTCGGACAGGTACTCGAGGTGGTCGAAGCGGCCTCGGCGCTCGTTGCAGAGCTCCATCACGGCGCCGACGAACTCCTTGGGCACGATGACGGACGCGGCGATGAGCGGCTCCTCGACCCGCTCGAACTCATTCGGCATCTCGGCCGGGTTGTGCACGTCCACCCACTCGCCGGGCAGTCGTTCCACGCGGTACTCGACGTTCGGGGCGGTGACGAGCAGATCGAGGTCGAACTCCCGCTCGAGTCGCTCGCGAACGATCTCCATGTGCAACAGGCCGAGGAAGCCGCAGCGGAAGCCGAAACCGAGGGCCTGCGATGTCTCCGGCTCGTAGAACAGCGCGGCGTCGTTCAGCTTCAGCTTCTCGAGGGCGTCGCGGAGCTCCGGATAGTCGTCGGAGTCGGTCGGGAAGAGGCCCGCGAACACCATCGGCTTGACGTCCTTGTAGCCGGGCAGCGGCGCCGCGGCCGGGCGCGCTCGCGCCGTCAGCGTGTCGCCGACGCGGAGCTTCGAGACGTCCTTCAAGCCCGTCACGACGTAGCCGACCTCGCCGGCGTCCAGCGTCTCGACCGGACGGCGCGCCGGCGACATGAAGCCGAGCTCCTCGGCCTCGAACATCGTTCCCTGCGCCATCGCACGCAGTGCCTCGCCGGTGCGAAAGGTGCCGTCGACCACGCGGACGAACGCAATCACGCCGCGGTACTGGTCGTACGACGAGTCGAAGACGAGCGCGCGCGGTGCCGCTTCCGGTTCGCCGGTCGGTGCGGAGATGCGCTCGACGATTGCGTCGAGCACCTCCGCGACGCCGTCGCCCGTCTTCGCAGAGATGCGCAGCACGCCGTCGGCATCGTCGCCGGTCAGCTCTGCGATCTCGGCGGCCGCGCCGGCGGGATCGGCCTGCGGGAGGTCGATCTTGTTGACGACCGGCACGATCTCGAGATTGTTCTCGAGGGCGAGGTAGGCGTTCGCGAGCGTCTGCGCCTCGATGCCCTGCGCGGCGTCGACCACGAGCAGCGCCCCCTCGCACGCCTGCAGCGAGCGGGAGACCTCGTACGTGAAGTCGACGTGCCCAGGGGTGTCGATGAGGTTGAGCTCGTGGTCCTTCCAGATCACGCGAACGGCCTGGGCCTTGATCGTGATGCCGCGCTCGCGCTCGAGCTCCATCGAGTCCAGCAGCTGGTCGCGCATCTCGCGCTCGGACACTGCGTCGGTGAGCTGCAGGATCCGATCAGCGAGCGTCGACTTGCCATGGTCGATGTGCGCGATGATCGAGAAGTTGCGGATCTTGTCCTGGTCCATGGGCGATCAGGCGGGGCCGGAGCGCCTGCGCATTGAGAGTAGCGCCTCGAACTCGCGCACTCCGAGGAGCCGCGTGGCGGCGAGGTAGGCGACACCGCCGGCGGCGAGCGCGGCCGTCAGGGATACGACCTGCGCGAGGAACGAGCGTCCGAGCACCTCGTCCAGCCCCCACCAGACGCCGTACGCCACGCCCGCGAGGGCCGCCGCCGAGATCGTCACCAGCACGAGTGTCCGGAGCGTCCTGGCGAAGTCGATGCGGCCGATGCGCCGTCGCATGAGGACCAGGAGCGCGGCGACGCCCACGATGTTCGCCAGTGAGATCGCGAACGGGATCCCCCAGGTACCGACGGGGTAGAGCAGCGCGAAGAGCACGACGTTGACGGCGAGGCTGCCGAGGGCCACGAGCGTCGGCACGCGTGGCGTCTGCAGGCTGAAGAACGCGCGCGTGAGCATCAGCATCATCCCGTTGAAGGTCAGCCCGAGCGAGAAGGCGGCGAGCGAGGCCGCCACGACGTCCGTCTGCTCGGGCCCGAAGGCTCCTCGCTGGTAGATCAGCCGGACGATCGGCTCGGCCAGGACGGCGCACGCGGCGCTCGCCGGCACGAGCAGGAACGCGATCTGCCGGAGGCCGCGCGCGACCGTGTCGCGAAAGCCGGGGACGTCTCCCCGGGTGGCCAGCCGCGAGAGCGTCGGGAACAGCACGGTGGCGACGGCGACCGAGAACATGCCCTGAGGGAGCATGTAGATGCGGAACGCGGCATCGATCGCGGCCGGCGAGAGGTTCTTGTCGATGAGCCGCGCAGCGAAGAGGGTGCCGATGACCTGCGTGACGTTGACCAGCCCCAGCCCGAGCGTGATCGGGGCCATCAGCACGAAGACGCGTCGCACCGCAGGGTCGCGCCAGTCGATGAGGACGCGGAGGCGGTCGTCGCGGCCGCGGAGCCACGGCAGCGGCAGCAGGAACTGGACGAGCGTCGCGAGGACGATCGAGCCCGCGTAGACATACAGCTCGGCGTCCGCGTCGTCCGCCTCCGGGACGCCGAGCACGAGCCCGAGGATGATGACCAGGTTCCAGGCGACCGGCGTGAGCGCGGGGACCGTGAAGTGGTCGTAGCTGTTCAGGATCCCGGTGACGACCCCGGTCAGCCCGAGCAGGATGACGATCGGGAACAGGATCCGCGCCAGGTTGACGACCAGCTCGCCCTCGTAGCCGAAGAGCGCCATCACCCACGGCGCGATGAGGATGAAGAACGCGGTCAGCCCGGTCAGGCCCAGGAGGAGCAGCCAGAAGACCGACGATGCGACCCGCCACGCGCGCAGCCGCTCGCCGCGTTCGAGGAGCTCGCTGAAGACCGGGACGAACGCGCCGGACAGTGCGGCGTCCGCGACGAACGCGCGCACCAGGTTGGGGATCTGGAACGCGACCGTGAAGGCGTTGATGCCGGCGCCCTCGACACCGAAGTAGCGGCGGGCCACGATCTCGCGGACGAGTCCGAGCACGCGGGAAAGGCCCGTCGCAGCCGAGAACACCGCCGTCGACCGGGCCAGCCGTCGGCGGTGACCTGGCTCGTCCACCCGGGCGAGTATAGGAAGGCCAGGTGTCGGCTCTTCGTCACGCAATCGGCACGGAGTCGTGTCCCATCCGTGCGGATTTGGTCGATACGATCGCAGTGGGTGGTGGGATGGGGTGCCCCGGCAGACGGCTGCCGCGGCAGGGTTTGCTACCATCCGGCCGCCCGCCGAGCGCGGGCATTTCTCCGCAGATGCCGAACATCCGCCAGCAAGAGAAGCGCGTCCGCGTGGCCGCCCGCCAGCGGCTCGAGAACCTGCGCTACCGCTCGACGGTCAAGACGCTCACGAAGCGCCTCGAGACCGCGGCTGCCGACGGCGACGCCAATCGGGTCGCGACCGAGCACCGCGAGCTCGTGCGGACGATCGACAAGGCCGCCTCGAGCGGTGCGCTGCACAAGAACACCGCCGCGCGCAAGAAGTCGCAGGCAGCGCGGATCGCAGCCGGCACCGGCTCCTAGTCCGGCCCGCCGCTAGCTGCGCTCGGCGGCCGTCTCGGCGAGCGCCCGCTGCAGCTCGAGATCCGGCGCCAGCCGGCTGTCGCCCTTGAGCGCCAGGTCGAGTGCCGCCAGACGGATCACGGCGTCGCCGAGCTCGTCCGGCGAGAAGCGCTCCGCCTGGCCGAACAGCTTCTCCGCGTAGAACGGATGGAGCTTCAGCCGCGGCGCCGCGTCGCGGGGGCGGACTCCCTCGGCTGCGAGTGCCTGACACGCCCGCACCCGCGCGACGTGCGTGCCGAGTGCGCCGGCCAGCCGAGGAGCGACGTCTCGCCTGGGGCGTCCCTCCCGCTCGAAGATCGTCTCGCTCGCATCGAGGGCCGCCGCGACGTCGCGTCTGCCCCACGCGTCGGTCAGCGTGAACGTCGGCGTCTCCGCCACTGCCGCCGCGAGCACCTCGACCTCACGGACGCCGATCGGCTCGTCGCCCGCCCACGTGACGAGCTTGTCGATCTCGGTCGCGAGCGCCTGCGGGTCTTCGCCGACAAGCGCCACCAGCGCGGCGCACGCGTCCGGCTCGGCCTTCACATCCAGCTGCGCGAAGCGCTCGCCGACCCAGGAGGCGAGGTTCCGCTTCGGGACGTCGTAGCGGAGCACCTCGCCGGCCTTCGCACACGCCTTCAGCAGCGCCGCGTCCTTCCGGAGCTCGCCCGCTATGAGAGCGAGCACCGTCGTCTCCGCCGGCGCCGCGAAATACGGCTCGAGCGCCTTGACGTCCGCGGCCTTCCAGCGCTCGGCCTCGGTCACGAGCACGAGGCGCGCGTCTCCGAAGAGGCTGCCCGCATTGCAGAGCGCCGCGGCCTGCTCCCCCGAGACATCGTGCGCGGACGCCGTCTCGACCGCCTCCGGCGCGAAGTGGCGGCGCAGGCGGGCGAGGGCCGTGTCGATCTTGGGCCTGTCGGTACCGGTCAGCAGGTAGACAGGCTTGAGCGCGGCCACGGGACAAGGCTACTGTCTCGAGCGGCGTGTTCGAGACCGCTCAGGAACTCGACGAGCTCCAGGCGCTGATCGACCGGAGCTTTGCCGGAGCGGGACCGCACCTGCTGGCGATCATGACGCCCGACCGGCGCCTGACGGCCCGCCAGGTCGCGCGCTATCTCGACGGAATCAAGCACGTCTCGCTCGCGACGGTGACGGCGCGCGGCGAGCCCCGCGTCGCGCCACTCGACAGCCTGTTCGTGCGCGGGCGGTTCGTCGTCTCCACCGGCGGCCGCTCGATACGGCTCCGCCACATGCGGAGCAGACCGGCGGTCAGCCTCTCGCACGTCGTCGGCGACGACGTCGCGCTCGTCGTCAACGGCCGCGCCGTGATCATCGAGCGCGGAGATCCCGGAGCCGACGAGCTCGACAGGATCGCAACCGGCATCTACGGCTCCAGCCCGTTCAGCTGGGGCGATGGCGTCGTCTTCATCCGGGTCGAGCCAGACGTCATGTTCGCCTACGCATTCCACCCGGAGAACTACCCCGAGCTCGACTAGCGCTCGGTCGTCACCGAGATGGTGCGCCCGTCGGTCTCGACCGTGACGCGGCCGTCCTCGTCCGTGCGGTACGTCTGCAGCCCGTCGACGTCCGCGAGCGCCGCCAGCGTGCTCGACCGCGGATGCCCGTAGTCGTTGCCGCGGCCGACCGAGATCACGGCGATGCGTGGGCGGAGCTGCCGCAGCTGATCGCCGAGCCCGTCGTCCGCGGAGCCGTGATGAGCCACCTTGAGCACCTCGACTGCCGGAAGACGCAGCCGGCCCGTGACGTTCGACTCGGCGTCTGCCGGAAGCAGGATGTCCGTCCTGCCGTAGCTCGCGAGCAGCACGATCGCATGATCGTTCGGATCGGCGCCCGGCAGCCCGCGGTCGGCCGGCCAGACCACGCGCAGCGTCAGGCGCCCGAGCCGGTACACGGCGCCGGCTCGGGCGAGGGCGACCGGCACCCCACGCTGTCGCGCCGCCGCGAGGGCGGCGCGCTCGTCATAGCTCGTCGATGGGAGCCCCGGGTCGATCACGCTGTCCACACGCACCCGGCGGAGCACGTCGGCAGCTGCGCCGACATGGTCACGCTGCGGATGGGTCAACACGACGGCCGCGAGCCGGCGGACCCCGAGCGCCCGCAGCTGAGCAGCCGCCCGACCTTCCGGCGGGCCCTGGTCGACGAGAACGTTGCCCTCCGGGACCTGCAGCAGCACCGCGTCGCCCTGGCCCACGTCGAGGGCGATCATGCGCAGACCGACCGGGGGCGCCAGGCCGGGCGGGTCACCGCCGAGGAACCCGCTCGCGACCAGCAGGACGGCGCCGACCGTCGCCAGCATGGCCACGCGGTGCCGACGCCCCAGCCGCGCGGCGAGCAGCCCCGAGACGACGACCGCCCCCACGGCCACCAGCGCCCTCGGTGAGCCGATCTGGGCGAAGGGCAGCCCGGCGACGGCGTGCGCACACCACGCGAGGTAGGCGGCGAGCCAGCCGTTCAGCCACGCGATCGCGAGCGCCGCCGACGGCACGACGGGCTCGATCGCCGCCGCCGTCAGGCCAAGGATGAGGAGCGGCGCGGCGACGGGCCAGCCGAGCGCGTTCGCCGGGACCGCGTACAGCGGCACCGCTCCGAAGTGGAGCCACGCGATCGGCGCGGTGGCGAGCCCGCACGCGAGCGACACGGCGAGGATCTCTCGCAGTGGGCCGGGGACGGGGTAGCCCTCGAGCCGGTCGCGGAGGCGAGGCACCGCGAGGAAGATCGCCGCGACGGCCGCGAACGAGAGCTGGAAGCCCGGCTCGAGGAGGGCGGCCGGCGTCCAGGCGAGGAGGACGAAGGCGCCGAGGGCGAGTGCATGCCATCGGTCACGAGGTCGTGAGGCGAGCCACGCGAGGGATGCGAGCGCGCCGGCGACTCCCGCACGCACCACGGAGGGCTGCCAGCCGACCGCGAGCACGTACGCGCCGATTGCGGCGACAACGGCGAACTCGACCCCCGCCCTCGGGACGGCGAGCAGCCAGCCGAGCCCCGCGAGCCCGAGCGCGATGAAGAGCACGTTCTGCCCCGACACGGCGAGCAGGTGGTAGAGACCGGACGCGCGAAACTCGTCACCGAGCTGCTCGGACAGCCCCTCGTCCTCGCCGAGGACGACCCCCGCGATGACGGCGCGGCGCTCGCCTTCGACACCGGGAGCGATCGACCTTTCGAGATGCCGACGCAGCCGGTCACCGAGGCCGGCGACGCCTCCGCGACGGCCGACGACGCGCCAGCCGTCGCTTCCTCTGAGCACGGCGTGGACACCCCGGCGTGCCAGCCAGCCCCGTTCGTCGAAGCCGTGCTCGGCAGGGCGTGGCGCCCGGACCCGGACATGCACGTCGACAAGGGCGCCCTGCGGCGGCGAGCGGCCGCGTGGCAGCTCGAGGAGGGTCCGTTCGCGGAAGCTCCGATCGCCGAGCCGGCGCACCTCGGCCGGCAGCCGCTGGTTGAAGGGAGAGCGGCGAGCGGGGCCGGTCACCGCGACCACTGCATCCGCAGAGCTGCCGATCCGCGCCGCCAGCACACTCCGCTCGAGCGCATCGGCTCGCAGGGTGCCCCACCAGAGGCCCACGGCCGCGCAGGCCAGCGCGACGAGCGCCGATCGCCGGCGACCGGTCGCAGCGGCGGCCGCCACCGCGCCGACCGCAGCCACGACGAGCGACGGCCAGGAGACCCGAAGCCAGTTCGCGACCGCGAGGCCGACACAGGTTGCAGCCACCGGCAGCGTCGGCGCCAGGCGCGCAAGCGCTGCAGCCCTCACGGCGTGACGAGCTCCCGCAGCTGCTCGACCCGCGCCGGCCCGATGCCCGGCACGGCATCGAGGTCGTCGGCCGACCGGAACGGCCCGTTGCGGTTGCGGTGATCGAGGATCTTCTGCGCCGTGACGGGCCCGACGCCGGGCAGGGCGTCGAGCTGCTCGAGCGTGGCGCTCGCCAGGCTCACCTTCGTCGGAACGGCCCCTGACCCCGTCGCTGCGGTCGCCGTTCCGCCCGCCGCCGGACGACGCGGCACGAGCACCTGCGAGCCGTCGGCGAGCGGCGCGGCGAGGTTCACCGCGGCCAGGTCGGCCCTCGGGAGCGCGCCGCCGGCGCGCTCCAGCGCGTCGGCGACACGGCTGCCGTCCGTCAGGCGGTAGAGACCGGGCCTCCGGACGGCGCCGACGACGTGGACCACGACGCGGGAGACAGGCGGAGGCGTCGCCGCTAGCGTCTCGGCCGGTCGGGCCGCGGAGGGCTGCGACGCGGCGCCCGCGGCCGCGAGCCGCCGTCCGACCACCGCGAGCAGCACGAGCACCGCGAGGGCGAGAGCGAGCGCGCGGCTCCGGGTGAGCGTGAACGTGACCATGGCGTCCATGCTCGCGGCGTCCGGCGCACGTGTCTGCGACGAACCTGTGCCGGAAGCGTGATGAACCTTCCCCAGACCCGGGCGGCGCGTCATCTCACCCCACGACGCGGCGCGACACGCCGCCCGAACTGATGTCTAGATGACGAAGTTGACGAGCTTGCGGGCGACCACGATCGTCTTCCGCGGCTCGCCGCCGTCCAGGAACGCGCCCACGCGCTCGGACGCAAGGGCCAGCGCCACCAGCTGGTCCTCCTCGATGGACGACGAGACGTGGAGCCGGTCCCGCACCTTCCCGTTGACCTGCACGACCACCTCGACGGTGTCCTCTGCGAGCAGCGCCGGGTCGGCGACGGGCCAGGCCGTCTCCCACAACCGCCCGCCGACCGCCAGGCGCTCCCACAGCTCCTCCGCGATGTGCGGCGCGTACGGCTGGATCAGCGACACGGCGGTCTCGGCGGCGAAGCGGGCCGCGGGATCGTCGGGCGCGCGGGTGATGTCGTTCAGCAGCTCCATCACCGCCGCGATCGGCGTGTGGAACTGAAAGCGGCGGTCGATGTCGTCGGTCACCTTCGCGATCGTCGCGTGCGCCTTGTGCGCCAGCGGCGTGTCGGCAACGCCGGTGGCGAGCCCGCGCTCGACGACGTCGTCGACAACGCGCCACAGCCTGCGCAGGAACCGCACGATGCCCTCGATCCCGGCATCGGTCCACTCCATGTCCTGGTCGGACGGACCCATGAACAGGATGCAGAGCCGCACGGCGTCGGCGCCGTAGGCGTCCACGAGCGCGTCCGGGCCGGCGACGTTGCCGCGGGACTTCGACATCTTCGACCCGCCCATCTGCACCCAGCCCTGGTGGAACAGGCGGTCGAAGGGCTCACCGAACCCGACAAGCCCCATCTCCTTCATGACCTTCACGAAGAAACGGGAGTACAGGAGATGGCCCGTCGCGTGATCGATGCCGCCGATGTACTGCGAGACGGGGCACCAGTAGTCGACGAGCGTCCGGTCGAACGGCGCGTGGTCGTTGCGCGGGTCGACGTAGCGCAGGAAGTACCACGAAGAGTCGACGAAGGTGTCCATCGTGTCCGCCTCGCGCTTGGCGTCGCTCCCGCACTTCGGGCACGGAACGTGCAGCCACTCCTCGTTCGAGGCGAGCGGCGGCACGCCCTTGGGGCGATAGTCGTCGACCTCGGGCAGCAGCACGGGCAGCTCGTCGTCGGGTATCGGGACGACGCCGCACGCGTCGCAATGGACCACGGGGATCGGGCAGCCCCAGTACCGCTGACGCGAGAAGCTCCAGTCACGGAGCCGGTAGGACACGGTCGGAGCGCCCTGTCCACGCTCCTGCAGCGAGCGGACGATCGCCTGCTTCGCCTCGGGTGACGAGAGCCCGGTGAACTCGCCCGAGTCGACCAGCACCTCGTCGTCGGTGTGCGCGGAGAAGGCGCCGTGCTCGGGCGGCTCGCCGCCCCGCGGGACGACGACCGTCCGCACCGACAGGCCGAACGTCTCCGCGAACTGGTGGTCGCGCTCGTCGTGCGCCGGCACGGCCATGATCGCGCCGGTGCCGTACTCCATCAGCACGTAGTCGGCGACGTACACCGGCAGGCGCTCGCCGTTCACCGGGTTCGTCGCGTGGACGCCCGTGAAGACACCCGTCTTCTCCTCCTCGGCCGCACGCTCCTCACCCCGCCGGGCAGCCGTCCGCTTCACGTACTCCTGCACGTCGTCCCGCTCGATCCGCTCGACGAGCGGATGCTCGGGCGCGAGCACGAAGAACGTCGCGCCGAAGAGCGTGTCGGGGCGGGTGGTGAAGACGGGGACGTCCGCCTCCAGCTCGTCGATCCGGAACAGGATCTCGGCACCCTCGGAGCGCCCGATCCAGTTGCGCTGGATCGTCTTCGTCCGCTCGGGCCACTCTCCGCCCTCGGGCAGGTCGTACTCGAGGAGCTCATCGGCGTAGGCCGTGATCTTGAAGAACCACTGCACGAGGTTGCGCGCCTCGACCACCGCGCCGCAGCGGTCGCAGCGGCCGTCGACGACGTACTCGTGGGCGACGACCGTCTGGTCGTTCGGGCACCAGTTGACGGGCGCCGCCGCGCGGTACGCCAGCCCGCGCTCGAAGAACCTGAGGAACAGCCACTGCGTCCAGCGGTAGAAGTCGACCTCGTGCGCGGAGATCACTCGATCCCAGTCGATCGCCCACCCGAGCCGCTTCATCTGCCGGGTGATCCCGGCGATGTTCTCCTCGGTGATCTCGCGCGGGTGGCCGCCCTCCCTGATTGCGGCGTTCTCGGCCGGCAGGCCGAACGAGTCGAAGCCCATCGGCCGCAGCACCTTCCAGCCCTTGCGGCGGCGGAGGTGGGTGACGACGTCGCCCATCGTGTAGTTGAGGACGTGACCCATATGCAGCGTCCCGGACGGGTACGGCAGCATCTCGAGCTGGTACCAGTGGTCGTCGTCGAGCTCGCCAGGCGCCGGGTTCGGCGTGTGGAAGACCCGCTCGTCCTCCCAGACGCGCTGCCACTTCGCCTCGATCACCTTGGGGTCGTACCGGTCGCTCATGTCGATCTCCGGAGACAAAAAAGCCTCTCGAGCGAGAGGCCATGGAGAGCTGCCGCGGCGGCGCCGCATTGGCCCTCTGGTCTATGCAAGAAGCCGCTGCACGAACCGCAATCGTAGCGCCCGGTCACGGCACACGCCACGGCGCTCAGCGCGCGAGGCGTAGCGCCTGCGTCAGCTTCATCGGCGCCCCAACGCGGAGCACGCTCCGCCGGTAGATGCGGGCGGCGACCACGAGCACGACCGCCGTGCTCGCCGCCAGCAGCAGCATGGACAGGGCGAGCTCCCAGAGCGGCAGCGCGTCGCGCGCCGCCCGCGCCGGCACCACGATCGGCGTGAACGGCGGCACGAAGGTCGTGACGCGCGCCAGGGTGGAGTCGGGGTCGCTCGTGACCGGGATCGACACGAAGTAGGCGGCGAGCAGCGCGAGCGTCATCGGCGCCGTCGTGCTCTGGATGTCCTCCTGGCGCGACACGATCGCTCCGGCGACCGCGAAGGCGCAAGCGTAGAAGGCGTAGCCGAGCAGGAAGCACGCGACCACGGTCGCCAACAGCGTCGAGGTCGTCGCCGGCACGTCGACCGAGCCCACGGCCGCAGCCACCCCGAGGCCCGCGCCCGCGATGAGGACGAGCTGGGCCAGGCCCAGCAGCCCGATGCCGATCACCTTGCCCGCGAGGAGCTGTGTCGGACGGATCGCGGAGAGGACGACCTCGACGACACGCGAGCTCTTCTCCTCGACGATCCCGGAGGCGACGGCGAAGCCGAAGGTGAAGATCGACGCGTAGAGGAGAAGCGTGGCCAGGAACGCGAGACCCTGGCCCTCGGCGTCGTCGCCCCCGAGCTCGGTCACGGCGAGCGGCGGCGGGTCGAGCGCCTCGCGGACATCGCCGGGCGGGAGATCGCTCGCCTCGAGAGCGGCGACGACGCTCGCCTGCCGCCGGGCCGCCTGAAGCAGGGGCTCGAGCGCGTCCGGGGCGTCGGCTGCCAGCCACAGCTGCCGCTCGCTCAGGGCAGCGTCCGCGTCACCTGCGACGACGGTCCCACGGGCGCTCGCTGCGCCGGGCGCCGACTCGACGCGGATGCGGAGGTCGAACGCGGCCTGTCCGCCCCGGGCGAGCTCGGCCGTCGCCCTCGCCTCGGGCCCGGCGACAACGAGCGTGGCATCCTGCGTCCCGTCGCCGTCGGCGAGGGCGGCGATGACGACGACAGCGGCGACGACCAGGAGCTGAATCGCGGTCGAGACGCGGAACGCGCGGCTCCGGGCGCGCTCGCGGAGCTCGCGGGACGCGACCAGGGTCATCGCGCGCCGGTTGCTCACGCTGCGACCTCGGAGGCGTCCTCGCTGCTGACGGCGTCGCGGAAGAGCTCGGCGAGGGTGGGGCTCTGCGGGCCGAACCGGCGGACGCGACCGGCCGCCCGAGCCGCGTCGAGCAGGGTCTGCGAGTCGGTGTCCTGTGTGAGCTCCACCAGACTGTTTCCGACGTGCTGCGCGCCGGGCACCGCGTCCAGCCAGCGGTGGTCCGCCCCGTCCACCTCGACGACGAATCGGCGGCCGCCGCCCGCCGCCCGCAGGCTCGCGACCCGATCGAAGGCGACCAGACGTCCCTCGTTCACGATGGCCACGGAGTCGCACAGCCGCTCGACGAGTTCCAGCTGGTGTGAGGAGAACACCACGGGAACGCCGCGGCGTCGAGCCTCCTCGCGGAGCACGTCGCTCAGCACGTCCACACCCACCGGGTCGAGGCCGCTGAACGGCTCGTCGAGGACGAGCAGCCGCGGCTCGTGCACGAGCGCCGCGGCGAGCTGGACGCGCTGCTGGTTTCCCAGCGAGAGCTCCTCGACATGGTCGCCGGCGCGCTCTGCGAGCCCGAACCGCTCGAGCCACGCCGCGGTGTTCGCGGCCGCCGTTGCGCGGTCGAGCCCATGGAGCTCGCCCAGGTAGACGAGCTGCTCGCCGACCTGCATCTTCGGGTAGAGCCCGCGTTCCTCGGGCATGTAGCCGATCCGGCGGCGCGCGTCCTCGTCGATCGCACGCCCGTGCCATCGCACGGCGCCGCCGTCCGGTTCGAGCAGCCCGAGCACGATCCGCATCGCGGTCGTCTTGCCGGCGCCGTTTGGGCCGACGAAGCCGAGCACCTCGCCGTCCGCAACGGCGAAGCCGAGCCCGTCGAGCGCGACGACGCCGTCGTAGCGCTTGGTGAGGTCGATCACCTCGAGCACGACGACCCCGTGGTTCCCCCTCGTCCGCGACAGCCAAACGCGCTGTCAGCCATACGACGCACGGTAGCGTCGCCGCCCCGCCCGCTGTCGCAGCAGCCGCTGCTAGCGTCGCCGCCGTGCGGCTCATCGCCTTCGACCCGGCGCGGTTGCGCGCGATTGAGCACCATCGCAGCGTGGGCTTCGAGCTGGTGCCGCTGGCGGTCGTCGAGCCGTGATCGAGCTCTTCCCGTCCTCGGCGGAGGTCCAGGGCGGCGCGCTCCGGATCGGCGGCCTCGGCGCTCCAGAGCTCGCCGAGCGCTTCGGGACGCCGCTCGTCGTCCTCTGCGAGCAGACACTGCGCGACCGCGCACGAGGGTTCCGCGCGGCAGCTCCCGGCGCGTCCTTCTTCTACGGCACGAAGGCGCTCCCGAACGTCGCGGTGCTGCGGCTGCTCGCAGACGAGGGCTTCGGGGCTGACGTATCCACCCTCGGCGAGCTCGCGTTCGCGCGCGCCGCCGGGCTCACGGGCGAGCGGCTGGTCGTCCACGGCAACAACAAGAGCGACGAGGAGCTGCGAGCGGCGGCCGCCGCGGACGCGACGGTCGCGCTGGACGCGCTGGGCGAGGCGGCGCGGGCGGCGGATGCAGGCGTGCGCCGGGTGCTCGTGCGCGTGACGCCCGGCGTCGAGGCCGAGACGCACGAGGCGATCCGCACCGGGCACGCCGGCTCGAAGTTCGGCCTGCCGCCGGGTGACGTCGTCGCGGCCGTGACCGAGGCGCGCGACGCGGGCCTCGAGGCGATCGGGCTCCACGTCCACCTCGGCTCGCAGCTCGCCGACGCCGCGGCCCATCACGCCGCGGCGCCGGTGGTTGCGGACGTCGCGGCACGTGCGCGGGACGAGCTGGGCTGGACGCCGGCGCTCGTGGACTGCGGAGGCGGCTTCGGAGTGCGCCACGTCGCCGAGGAGCCCGAGCCGGACGCGGTGCAGCTCGTCGCCTCGGTGGCGTCGGCGTTCCTCTCGGCGTGGCGCGCACGGAAGCTCCCCGAGCCCCGGCTCGCCTTCGAGCCGGGCCGCTCGCTCATCGGCCCGGCGGGCGTGACGCTGTACCGCGTCGGCGTCGTGAAACGCGGAGCGCAGGGCGTGCCGTGGGTGGCGGTCGACGGCGGCATGTCCGACAACCCGCGGCCGCAGCTCTACGGGGCGCGGTACGCCGCGCTGCTCGCCAACCGGGCCGACGAGCCGCCCACCGGGCCGTTCGCGATCGCCGGCAAGCACTGCGAGTCAGGCGACGTGCTCATCCCGCGGGCAGAGCTTCCGGAGCCTCGGCCAGGCGACCTGATCGCCGTGCCGGCGACAGGCGCCTACACGCTGGCCATGGCGTCGAACTACAACGGCGTGCCGCGGCCGGCGGCCGTGCTGGTCGGAGACGGCCGCGCGCGACTCGCCCGACGGCGCGAGACGGTCGACGACCTGCTCGCGCTGGAAGCCCCGGACTAGGAGGGTTTGGCGAAACATCAAGCTGTGCCGTCGCGCCGCGCTGGTCGAGCCGAGGCGGCGTCCTCAGTCGCGTCCATATGTCACACATGGACGCTCCCTGCGTCCTAGCCTCGGCGGCGACCAGCACACCGCGCCGACGAGCGACGTTCCGCCAAACCCTCCTAACGACCGGCGGCGACGTCGGCCGCGGCGCCGATCGGGTCGCCGGCGAGAAGCGCGGAGCCGGTCGCCTCCGCGACGGCGGCCGTCGCCCCGGCGCCGCCGACCGCCAGCGGAAAGGAAGCAGAGACCGACCGCAACCCGTCCGTGACGGCGAGCAGCGGCGCCTCCGTCGACGCGGCGACGACGACAAGGTCGGGCCCGACCGCCCGGGCGGCGTCGTGCAGGGTCTCTACCGGCGTGTCCGCGCCCAGGACGGTCACGCGCCAGCCGTGCTCGCGCATCGCGAGGCCGAACACGATCAGACCCAGGTCGTGGCGCTCGCCCGGCGGACACGCGAGCAGCACGCGCGGGCCGGAGCCGCGATCCCAGCCACGGGCGAGGCCGAGCAGCCGACCCCGCAGGAGCGTCGATGCGAAATGCTCCTGAGCAACGGACACCTCGCCCCGCTCCCACCCGTCGCCGATTGCACGCAGCGCCGGAAGCACGGTGTCGCGGAGCACTGCCTCGCGGCCGAAGTCGGCCAGAAGCCGGTCGAAGGCGGCGTGCGCGCCCGACTCGTCGAAGCCCAGCAGCGACTCCAAGAGGGTCGGCTCGAGCGCAGCGCCTCCGGTCGGCTCCGCGAGCGCGATGCGCGCCGCCTCCGCAGCCGAGATCCCGCGCCCCAACTGGGAGACCATGGCCCGCACCCTCCGCTCGTCCTGATCCGAGTAGAGCCGGAACCCGCCGTCGCTGCGGTCGGGACGGATGACGCCGTATCGGCGCTCCCAGGCACGGAGCACGTCCGGGCTGACGCCGGTCCGACGGGCGAGCTCGCCAATGCGCAGGTAGCCGGCCATGCGGAGGATCGTACAGAACTTGAACAGATGTTTGACAAGACGCGGTGCGGTGGCAGTACTATCTCTAGACAAAATCTAGACAGAAGGAGGCAGCAGTGAAGGGACTCGATCTACTCACCACCGCCCTGCTCATCGTGGGCGGGCTCAACTGGGGCCTTGTCGCCGTCGCCGAGTTCGACCTCGTCGCCGAGGTCTTCGGGCTCGAGTTCGGCGAGACCAACGCCGCGACGCGGATCGTCTACGGGCTCGTCGGGCTCTCCGCCGTCTACCAGGCGCTCAGGCTCGCCGGCGTCGCCGGCCGCTCCCGCTCCGCGGTCACCGCGTAACCGCCAACCCCGATCAAGGAGGAACCATCGTGAAGCGCATCGCCCTCGTACTCGCCGTCGTCGTCGCCATCCCCGCCGCAGCCGGCGCTGCACCCGAGCGGGCCACCTCGCCGCGAGCCACGAAGAACATCGTCCAGACAGCCGTCGCCGCCGGCCAGTTCACGACGCTCGTGTCGCTCGTGAAGCAGGCGGGCCTCGCCTCGGCGCTCACCGGCAAGGGCAATCTCACCGTCTTCGCGCCAACGGACGCCGCCTTCAAGAAGGTGCCGGCTGCGACCCTGGCGAAGCTGCAGCGGGACCGGGCGCTGCTGCGGAAGGTGCTGCTCTACCACGTGGTCAAGGGCAAGGTCACGGCGGCACAGGTCGTGAAGCTGCGCTCGGCCAAGACGCTTGCCGGGCCGGCGCTGAACATCCGCGTGAAGAACGGCTCGGTCCTCGTCAACACGTCGAAGGTCACGAAGACCGACATCGCGGCGTCGAACGGTGTCATCCACGTCGTCAACGCAGTCCTCATCCCGCCCGCGTCCTAGGGCGGTCGAGGTGGCCGCCGGGTCCGCACGCGCCGCGGCCCGGCGGCTAGCCTCGCGCGATGAGCGACCATGCCGTCGCGATCTGGTCGGACTACATCTGACCCTTCTGCCGCGCGGCCCAGCCGACGGCTGCGTGGCTCGAGCACCGGTTCGGTGCCGAGGTCGTGTGGCTGCCCTTCGATCTGCACCCGGAGTACCCCGCGGAAGGCCTGCCGCGGGAGCGCCTTCTCGCCCGCTACGGCGAGGAGGGCATCGCTCGAACCGCCGCGATGTTCGCGGCGCGCGGCCTGGAATACCGGCCGCATCCGGAGCTCGTCCCCAACACGAACGCGGCGCTTCGGCTCGGCGAGCTCGCACGCGAGCGCGGGCTGCACGGCGCCTTCCACGACCGGCTGATGGACGCCTACTGGCAGGAGAGCCGGGACATCGGCAGCGTGGACGAGCTGCGCGCGCTCGCAGCGGAGGTCGGCCTGCCGAGCGACGACGTGGAGGATGTGCTCGCCGGCGAGCGGTTCCGCGACGTCGTCGAGGCGCTGACGGGACGAGCCGTCTCGATCGGCGTCACGGGCGTGCCGGCGTTCGTCCTCGACCGGCGGCTGCTCGTCCTCGGAGCGCAGCCTGAGGCGATCTTCGAGCAGGCGTTCGCGCAACTCGCGGCGGCGAACGCGCAGTGAGCCATCGCCTCGTCGACGACCTGGGCGGCGCGGGCTTTGGCTGGGCGCTCGAGGAACGCTTCATGCGGACATCGCACGCCCTCGCAACCGGCAGGCGCGTCTGGCTGCTCGATCCGGTCGACGTCCCGGGTCTGGACGAGCGGATCGCGGCGCTGGGCGAGCCGGCCGCTGTCGTCCAGCTGCTCGACCGCCACAACCGGGACTCCGCGGCGATCGCGGCCCGGCTCGGCGTCGACCACCACGTCGTCCCGGCGTCGCTCCCGGGCACGCCCTTCGAGATCGTCCCGCTGGTGAGCCGGCCCAGGTGGCGGGAGGTCGCGCTGTGGTGGCCGGAGCTGCAGGTGCTCGCGCTCGCCGATGCGATCGGCACGAACCGGTTCATGGCGGGAGGCGAGCTCGCGGCTGTCCATCCGCTGCTCCGACTCGTGAAGCCGCCCCGAGCGCTGGGTCGCTACGAGCCGGAGCATCTCCTCGTCGGCCACGGCGCCGGCGTGCACGGCGGCGAGGCGGCCGAGGCGTTGCGCCGCGCGCTCGACACGGCGCGCACCGGTCTGCCGCGCTGGGGCGCGAGCGTGGCCGCCGGCATCGTTCGGGGCGCGATCCGCTAGCCGCGCGTCTACGGCCAGCGGCTCGTATTCGGGTGCTCGTCGAGCTCGCCGCCGTTGCGGCACTCGTCCGTTCGGTACTCCGCAAAGTTCTCGGGGTAGGACAGTCGCCAGTACCTCTCGGCCAGGCTCCGGGCCTCCTGTGCCGACGCGCCGAGCTGCATCGCGGTCCAAGCGGCTCGCTGGACCGCCGCGCACTCCGTCTCGGCTTCGTCGCCGTCGGGATCGTCGATGTGCGCGATCTCGTGGGAGAGGTTGGCGATCGCGTCCGCGAGGTCGAGAGACGGATCCAACTCCGGGTCCGGCACCCCGCTGCGAGCGTCGAGTGTGGCCAGCTGGCCGCAAATCCGCGAGTCGAACCAGATCCGGTCGGCATCGCTCTCGGCGAAGCCGATGGTCGTCTGGTCGGGCCAGTCGCCGTACCAGGCGTCGCGCTCGGCGACCACCAGCCTCCACGTGTCGCTCGGGAAGCACCGCACCTCCACCGGGAAGCCGACCCAGGCCTCCGCGATCCGGGACAGCCTCGGGTCGACATAGGCCTTCAGCACAGGGTGGCACGCCGCTGCCACGGAGGAAGAGACCGCTTCGGGCTGCAGACCTCATCGCACGAACCCTCAGACGGCGACGCCGATCGCGACCGCGAACACGATCAACGCAGCGACGAGCAGCACGCCGGACGCCGAGGGCACCGGTTGGAAGGTCTCGTCGGGATGACCCATCAGCCGGCCGACGATGCCCCGGGCCTCCTGGCCGACCGCGCGGTCCATGGCGGGCGACGAACCGGTGCCGGCGAACATGAGGACCACGCCGCCCGCCGCGAACGCCGTCACCCCGAAGCGATCCGTGAAGTCGCCCGGCAAGACCGCCGCGACGAGAGCCGCAATCCCCAGCGCGATCACCGCCACGACCGCGCTGCGGCGCACGAGGAGACCGACGGCCCCGAGCATCTCGCCTCCGATCGTCGGGGAGTAGACCGAGAATGCTACGAGGCGGCCGCGACGCCGGCCAGCCCCGGCCGGACGAGCCGCGGCGGCGCGACGAGGCCGGCGTCGCGCACAGGCGGGTTCAACGGCTCGGCGAGCGGCGGGGCGCCGAACGAGGCGCGGCGCCGTTCCTCCGGCACCTCGCCGTACAGCGTCGTCCGCTGCCTCGGGACGCGGCCGGCGGATCGGATCAGCTCCTCCATGCGCTCCGGCGGCTGCTCCTGGCCCCACTCGGAGCCGGCCGCACGGGAGATCGACTCGTTCATGAGCGTCCCGCCGAGATCGTTCACGCCGGCGGCCAGCGCAGCGCGCACCCCGTCGGGCCCGAGCTTCACCCACGACGCCTGGATGTTCGTGATCCACGGATGCAGCGCGAGCCGCGCGACGGCGTGGGCGAGCAGCACCTCGCCGAACGTCGGCCCGCGGCGAGCCCGCCCCTGGAGATACATCGGCGCCTCCATGTGCACGAACGGCAGCGGAACGAACTCCGTGAAGCCGCCGCTGCGCCGCTGCTGCTCCCGGGCGCGGATCAGGTGGCGAGCGACGTGCTCGTGCCCCTCGACGTGACCGAACATCATCGTCACGTTGGAGCGCAGCCCCACGCGATGCGCCGTGTCGTGAACTCGCAGCCATTGATCGGTGGACACCTTGTCCGGGCAGATGACCGCGCGCACCTCGTCGTCGAGGATCTCCGCGGCCGTACCGGGGAGCGACGACAGCCCGAGGTCGCGCAGCATCGCCAGGTACGGCTCGAGCTCCAGCCCGAGCGTCGCGGCGCCCTGCCAGACCTCGAGCGCCGAGAAGGCGTGCACGTGGATGCCCGGCACGGCGGCCTTGATGGCGGTGACGATGTCCGCGTACGTCTGGCCCGTGAAGGCCGGGTGGATGCCGCCCTGGAGGCAGATCTCGGTCGCACCGCGCTCCCACGCCTCCTGCGCTCGCCGGACGATCTCGTGCAGGGGGACGAGGTACGCCGGGCCGCGCAGGTTCGCCGCGAGCTTGCCCTTGGAGAACGCACAGAAGCCGCAGCGGAAGTAGCAGACGTTCGTGTACTGGACGTTGCGTGTGACGACGTACGTGACCTCGTCGCCGCAGACCTCACGACGCAGCCGGTCGGCGGCGGCGAAGACGCGGAGGCGATCATCACCGCGTGTGCGCAGCAGACGCACCAGCTCGTCCTCGCCGAGCTGGTCGCCGTCGAGATCGAGCGGCAGCGCGCCGCGGCGCACCACGAACGGCAGCGGGTCGTCGTGGCCCGGTGACCAGCGGCCCTCGCGCGCCAGCCCCGCCGCGTCGGACGAACGGAGCACCGTCGGCATGACGGCCGGGTCGAGCCAGGCGCCGTCCACGTACTCGGGGTAGACGGGAAGCCGCGCGGCGAGCTCGAGGCCGCGCCCGCGCGTGGCCTGCTCCAGCCGCTCGATCTCGGGCCACGGCGCTTCGGGATTGACGTGGTCGATCGTCACCGGGGACACGCCGCCCCAGTCGTCGATGCCCGCGTCCAGCAGGCGGGCGAAGGCGTCGAACGCGAGGTTCGGGGGCGCCTGGACGTGCACCGCCGCCGGCAGCGTGATTCGCGCGGCCGCGATCGTCCAGAGGTGATCGTCGAGCGACGGCTCGGGCGCATCGGCCATCCGCGTGCCGGGCTTCGCCCGGAAGTTCTGGACGATGACCTCCTGGAGATGTCCGTGCTCCTCCGCGAGTGCGCCGAGCGCGAGCAGCGCGTCGAGCCGCTCCTGCCGTGTCTCGCCGATCCCGATCAGGATCCCGCTCGTGAAGGGGATGCGGAGCTCCCCGGCGAGCCGGATCGTCTCGAGCCGCAGCGCCGGCACCTTGTCCGGGGAGGCCCAGTGCGGCCCGCCTCGTGTGCCGAGCCGCTCGGCGGTCGTCTCCAGCATGATCCCCATGGAGGCGCTGACGGGCCGCAGGCGCTCGAGCTCGTCACGCGTCATCACGCCAGGGTTCAGGTGCGGCAGGAGGCCGGTCTCTTCGAGGACGACCCGGGCGCAATGCTCCAGGTAGTCGATCGTCGTTCCGCAGCCGAGGGCCGCCAGCTCGTCGCGCGCCACCCGGTAGCGGCGCTCCGGCTTGTCGCCGAGCGTGAAGAGCGCCTCGGAGCAGCCGGCGGCGGCGCCCGCTCGGGCGATCGCCGAGCACGTCCTCCTCGGTCCATGAACGCCCGCTCGCCGCGGCGCGGCGGCCGCGCGAACGTGCAGTAGCCGCAGACATCCCGGCAGAGCGTCGTCAGCGGGATGAAGACCTTCGGCGAGTACGTGACGAGCGGCCCCGCGCGGCGGCGGCGAGCCTCGGCGAGGACGTCCTCGAGCGGCGCCCGCAGCAGGTCGTCCGGCGTCATGCCGGTGAGCTTAGTGCGGGCCGACGAGGACGAGCCGCGCGGCCCGTCGCCGGTAACCGCGGCTACTTGACGACGAGGACGCCCTTCATCCCTCCGGCTGCATGCCCCGGCAGCGTGCAGAGGTAGGGGTAGCGGCCCGCCTTCTTGAAGGTGACGCGCAGCGTCGTGCGCTTGCCCTCCGCGACCTTTGTCGTCTTCTTGCCGCCGATCTTGAAGTCGTGATCCACGGTGCCTTTGTTCACGACGGTGAAGACGACGGCCCCCTTCTTGGCCGACTTCGGCGTCAGGGCGAACTTGAACTCGGTCATGTTCACCGTGACCTTGGGCGTCGTCGCCCCGGCGCTCGATCCGCTCCCGGATGCGGCGACTGCGAGCACGAGCGCGGCCGGCACGAGCACGGCTGCGAGGACGAGGCTCTTTCCGATCCTGCTCACACCGACATCCCTCCCCTGAGACGACCCGAACGGCGCGGCGCCGCGACGTCTCGTTGCACGAAAGCAAATACCGGGCTGGACACTAGTGGCCGCGGCCGTGCCTGCGTCGGCTCCACGGGGACCCGAACGCAGCGCTGTCAGCCCGCCCGATAGCCCCAGAGGCCGCCGAAGGACTGCCACGAGCCCTTCGTCCAGCGCTGGAGCAGCCCCTGCTCGATCGGGTAGCCGTCGCCGCGACCCGTCTTGACCTTGATGCCAGGGAGGATGAACGGGTTCGACACGCTGTTCAGGGTGCGCGTCTTCGCCATGATCCCGGCGCGAGTCAGGTTGCGGCCGGCCGCGCGCAGCACCTCGACCGTCGTGTGGGCCACCGCCATGCCGTAGACGTGGTAGACGTCCTTCACGTTGGCCCCCCGCGCGTACCGCGCCATGATCGAGCGGTACTGGCGCATGGCCGGGTCGGTCGCCCACCGCGGGTCGGTCGGATCCTTGAGGAACGTGGCCGAGATCGAGCCCGCGACGGTGCGGTTCCGGCCGCCCTCGGAGGCGAGGGTCATGATGTTCGAGGCGGCCGACACGGTGTTGTTGACGACGAGCGGCCGCCAGCCGAGCCGGTTGGCGAACACGTAGGCCTGGATCGCGAACTTCGGCGTCGCGAACACGGCGAAGACGTTCGCGCCGGATGACTTCAGCTTCGCCACCTGCGACTGGACGTCCGGCGCGGTCACCTCGTAGTTCTGCGCGGCGACGATCTTGACCGTCGAGCGGGCGATGCCCTGCTTCAGACCGGCCAGCAGGTCCTTGCCGTAGTCGTCGTTCTGTGCGAGCACTGCGATGCGGGCTCCCGGCTTCGTCCGGGCGAGGTACGTGCCGTACATCCAGCCCTCCGCGCGGTAGCTCGGCTGGTACCCGATCGTCCACGGGTAGCGAGCCGAGTCGCGTCCCCAGGTGGTGGCGCCCGACGCGACGAACAGCTGCGGCACCTTCACCTGGTTCAGGTAGTCGCGCACCGCGAGGTTCTGCTCGGTGCCGAGCGAGTTGAAGACGGCGAAGACCTGCTCCTGCTCGACGAGCCGCCGGGTCACCTGAACGGACTGGGCCGGGTTGTAGGCGTCGTCGAGGTAGACGTACTTGACGCTTCGGCCGTTGATACCCCCACGCGCGTTCACGAACTTGAAGTACGCGTCGGCCCCGCGCGCCACGGACGCGTAGGCGGAGGCGGGGCCCGAGAGCGGCGACGTGCCGCCGAGCAGGATCTGGTTCGGGGTCACGCCGGGATCGACGGCGCCCACGTCACCGCGGTCAGCGTGTGCAAGTGCGGCCGGAAGCGAGATCGCGAGCGCCGTGACGAGCGCGCCGAGCGCGACGAGAACCTTCGTGTGCATCGGGAGAGAGCTCCTTGCAGACGCTGCCAGGATCGGGCTACTGAGACCGTCCCGGCGCCCGCCGGGTGAGCGACCCGATGCGGCGGACGAGACCGGCCGCGCCGGAGGGTAGCACCATCATGATCAGGATCAGGACGACCCCGAACGCGACGGCCGGGGCTCCCGGAGAGCTGGTGTCGAGGTCGCCGAGCCACGGCAGGAAGTCGGGCACGACGCTGTCGAACTGCTGGGCCCAGGAGATCTGCATGAAGTAGATGAACACGGCGCCCGCGATCAGGCCGTAGAGCGACCCGAGGCCGCCGATGACGACCCCGACGAGGAGGAAGATCGAGAGGGCGATCGGGAACGTGTCGGGGTTGACGAACGTCGTGGCGATCGCGAAGAGCGACCCGGCGACGCCGGCGAAGGCCGCACTGATGCCGAACGCGAGGGTCTTGTACAAGGAGAGGTTCACTCCGGACGAGGCGGCGGCCGTCTCGCTGTCCCGGATGGCGCGGAACGCACGGCCTGTGCGCCCGCGCAGCAGCAGCCACGCGACGGCGAGGCCGGCTAGCGCGATCGTCCAGGAGAGGTAGTAGAGCCAGTCGTTGAAGGTCAGCGTGTGGCCGAACACGTCCACGCCCTCGATGCCGCCGGTCAGGCCGGGCAGGCCGAAGAGGTTGATCCCCGACCCACCGCCGGTCGACGTCTCGAAGCGCCTGATCACAGCCGGCGTAGCCACGGCGATAGCGAAGGTCGCGAGCGCGAGGTACAGACCCGAGAGGCGGAGCGCGGGCAGCCCGAACAGCAGGCCCGCCGCCCCGCACACGAGCGCGGCGATCGGGATCGTCCAGACGTCCTTCATGTCGCTCGAGAAGACGTGGCCGGCGATCTCGAGCTGCTGGTCGGAGACGAGGATCGCCGTCACATAGCCGCCGATGGCCATGAACGCGCCGTGGCCGAGCGAGATCTGCCCCGTGTAGCCGGTGAGGATGTTGAGCCCGATGATGGCGAGGAAGTAGATCCCGACGTAGGCGAACTGCTGCGCCCGGAAGTCGCCGATGAAGCGCGGCAGGAAGAACATCACGACGACCGCAACGAGGTAGGCCGCGACCGAGATGATGGTGCCGGTGCCGGGCCGTCTCATACGCGCCGCACCACCGGCTTGCCGAAGAGCCCGGAGGGCTTCACGAGCAGCACCACGAGGATGATGAGCAGCGCGGCCGGGAGCCGGAGATCCGCGCCGACGAAGTCGACGTAGGCCCCGAGCAGGTTGAGGCCGACCCCGAGCATGAGGCCGCCGACGACCGCGCCGGCCGGCGAGTCGATGCCGCCGAGCACGGCGGCGGCGAAGGCGTAGATCAGGATCGCCTGCATCATGTTCGGATCCAGGAAGACGGTCGGCGCGGCGAGCGCGCCGCTCACCGCTCCGAGCATCGCGGCGAGTCCCCAGCCGAGGCCGAGCATCCAGCTGACGCGCACGCCGACGAGACGGCTCTCCATCGGATTGACCGCGGCCGCACGCATCGCGAGCCCGACCTTCGTGAACTGGAAGAACACCCAGAGCAGGCCGACGACCCCGATGACGACGGCGATCGTCCCCACGTCCTGCAGCGAGATCGCCACGCCGCCCACGTCGATCGTCCGGGTCGGGAACGGGCTCTCGACGGCACGGGTCTCACCCGACCAGATCCAGGTCGCGGCGCCGTTCAGAACCAGCAGCAGCCCGATGGTGACGATGACGATCGTCAGCACCGAGCCGCGCTCGACCGGTCGGATGACGAGCCGGTGGATGCCGACGCCGCCGACGAATGCGGCGAGCAGCGTGACGACGAACGCGGGCCAGTACGGCCAGCCGTGGTTCGCGGTCAGCGTCCACAGGATGAACGTGGTGAACATCGCCATCTCGCCCTGGGCGAAGTTGATGATCCCCGTGGCCCGGTGGATGAGGACGAGCGCGAGCGCCAGCGACGCGTAGATGCCGCCCGACGCGAGGCCGCTCACCACCTGCTGGAAGAAGTCGGCCATGGAGCGCTAGTAGCCCAGGTAGCTCCGCCGCACGGACTCGTTCGCCCGCAGCTCCTCGGCGGTGCCCTCGACCGCGACCCGGCCGACCTCGAGCACCGTGGCGCGGTGGGCCACGTCGAGCGCGATGCGGGCGTTCTGCTCGACGACGAGGACGCTGAGACCGTCCCGCTCGTTGAGCTCTCTGACGATGCGGAAGATCTCCGCCACCACGAGCGGCGCCAGGCCGAGCGACGGCTCGTCGAGCAGCAGCAGCCGCGGTCTGCCCATCAACGCGCGGGCGAGCGCGAGCATCTGCTGCTCGCCGCCGGAGAGCGTGCCGGCCGTCTGGGCGCGGCGTTCGGGGATCCACGGGAACCACTCCCCCATCCGCTCGATGTCCTCGTTGACGGCCGCACGGCCGCGCCGCGTGTAGGCCCCGAGGCGGAGGTTCTCGGCCACCGAGAGCTCGGTGAACGTGCCGCGGCCCTCGGGCACGTGGGCGACCCCGGCCCGGGCTGCCGCCTCCGGCCCGCCCCGCAGCCGGCTGCCGTTCAGCGAGATCTCGCCGGTGCGACGGACGGTGCCCGAGATCGCCCGGAGGGTCGTCGTCTTGCCCGCGCCGTTCGCGCCGAGGACGGCGACGATCTCGCCGTCCGCGACGTCGAGCGAGACACCGCGGAGCGCCTGCACCGGTCCGTAGCGCGCCTCGACGTCCCGCAGCTCCAGCAGCGCCGCTATGTCGCGTCCTCCTCGAGCTCGTCGGAGCCGAGGTAGGCCTCGATCACGTCCGGGTCCGCGCGCACCTCGGCAGGCGTGCCGCTGGCGATGGTGCGCCCGAAGGAGAGCACGTGCACGTGATCGGACACGCTCATCACGAGGTTCATGTGGTGCTCCACGAGCAGCACCGTGAGCCCGTAGTCGTCACGGATCTTCTTGACGAAGGCGCCAAGCTGCTCGACCTCATCGTGGTTGAGCCCTCCCGCCGGCTCGTCGAGCAGCAGCAGCCGCGGCCGCGAGACGAGCGCGCGCGCGAGCTCCACGCGCTTCTGCGTGCCGTACGGCAGTGCGGCGGCGGGCGCCTGCGCGTACGCGCGGAGCCCGACGTAGTCGAGCGTCTCGAGCGCGTCGCTCTGCGACCCGCGCCGCGTGTGTGCGCCGACGAGCACGTTGTCGAGCACGGACATCGTGCGGAAGAGCTGGATGTTCTGGAACGTGCGCGCGATGCCCTTGCGGACGATCCGGTACGGCGGCGTCCGCAGCAGACTCGCACCGTCGAACTCCAGGTCGCCCTCGTCGGGCCTGTAGAGGCGTGTGATGACGTTGAAGGCGGTCGTCTTGCCGGCACCGTTCGGGCCGATGAGCCCGACGATCTGGCCCTCCTCCACGTCGAACGACACGCGGTCGAGCGCGACGATGCCGCCGAAGCGCCGGGACACGTCGCGGACTGAGAGCAGCGCCACGGGCGCGTAGCCTAAAGCGGAGTGAGCGGAGACGCGATCACGCGGCGAGACGACGAGGCGGGCGCTCCGCCGGAGACCCCTCCCGATTCGCCTCTGACCATGCACGAGGCAATCGAGCTGCACCGTGACCTGGCGACGGCGACCCTCGCCGTCGGCGAGCCGGCGTTCCCGTTCGAGCTGCCGCTCCTCGACCCCGACGGGGAGCTCCGGGGCGGAGCGACGATCCGGCTGGAGGAGCTCGGCCGCGACCGGCCGGTCGCGCTCGTGTTCGGCTCGTACACCTGACCGCCGTTCCGCCGCCAGTTGGGCGCGCTCGAGGAGTTGCACGACCGCTACCGGGAGCGGGTGGCGTTCCTGATCGTCTACATCAAGGAGGCGCACCCGGAGGACGGCTGGGTGCTCGCCGACAACCGTCGCGAGGGCGTCGCCGTGCTGGACGCGACCACGCTCGGTGAGCGTGCGGAGGCGGCACAGGCGTGCGCCGCGCGCCAGCGAACGCGGATCCCGATGGCGCTCGACACGCTCGACAACGAGGTGGCGTCGCGGTACGGAGGCTGGCCGGACCGGCTGTACCTCGTCGGCCGCGACGGCCGCATCGCCTACCAGGGCGGCGAGGGGCCGTTCGGCTTCCTGCCGGAGGAGCTCGAGGCGGCGATCGAGCGGGAGCTGTCGACGCCGTAGGATCGGCGCGTGACCCTCGACCCGGGCACCGCCGTCCAGAACGAGATCTACGTCACCGGCGGCAGCGAGTGGCCGGTGGGCGCTGCGGCGTGGGAGGAGCTCGCCCGCGAGCGTCTCGAGACCGGCACCGTTCGACTACGTGGCGGGAGGGGCGGGCACCGAGGGGACGATGCGCGCGAACCTGGAGGCCTTCGCACGACGCACCCTGCGACCGCGAATGCTCGCCGGCACCGCCGAGCGCGACCTCTGCGTCGAGCTGCTCGGGCTCCGCTCGCCGGTGCCGTTCCTGCTGGCGCCGGTCGGCGTGCTCTCGATCGTGCACGCGGACGCCGAGACGGCCGTCGCGCAGGCCTCCGCCGCGACCGGCGTGCCGCTCGTGCTGTCGAGCGCGGCGTCGACCTCGCTCGAGCAGGTCGCCGAGATCGATCCGCCGCGCTGGTTCCAGCTCTACTGGTGGGGCGACGACGAACTGGCGGAGAACCTCGTCCGCCGTGCGGAGGCGGCCGGCTACGGCGCGATCGTGCTGACGCTCGACACGCTCACGCTGGGCTGGCGGCCGAGAGACCTGCGGAACGGGTATCTGCCGTTCCTGCGCGGCGAGGGCCTGGCGCAGTTCTTCAGCGACCCGGTCTTCCTGGACCGCCTCGAGCAGGCGCCGGGCGACGACCCGACGACGGCCTCGTTCATGGCGCTCGCGGCGTTCCCGAACCTCGGCCTCACCTGGAGCGACCTCGCGCGGCTGCGGTCGTGGACGTCGCTGCCGGTGCTGGTGAAAGGGGTACGCCGAGCGGTCGACGACGCTCCGAGCCGACGACGCCCGGATGGCGCTCGACCACGGCGTCGACGGCATCGTCGTGTCGAACCACGGCGGCCGGCAGGTGGACGGCGCCGTAGCGTCGCTCGACGCTCTCGTCGAGGTGTG
This sequence comes from uncultured Gaiellaceae bacterium, assembly GCA_963733065.1. Taxonomy (GTDB): domain Bacteria; phylum Actinomycetota; class Thermoleophilia; order Gaiellales; family Gaiellaceae; genus CAVTBT01. The sequence continues at coordinate 215,507 of CAVTBT010000001.1, read as the reverse complement.
CGACGCGGTCGGGCAGGAGACGACCGTGCTCGTGGACTCGGGGATTCGCTCCGGCGCCGACGTCGTCAAGGCGCTTGCAGCGGGCGCCGACGCCGTGCTGCTCGGGCGGCCGTACGTCTACGGCCTCGCGGTCGGCGGCCGGGCCGGCGTCGAGGCCGTGATCCGGCAGCTCGCGGCCGAGCTCGACCTGACGATGGCGCTTGCCGGTGCGCGGACGGTGGCCGATCTCGACGCCTCGTTTCTGACATGAGCACGATCAGGGAGCTGATGGAGGCGATGGTGCGCGGTGACGCGCCGCAGCCGCCCGTCGCGCAGACCATCGGCATGCGGCTCGCGACGGTGGCCGACGACGAGGCGACCTTCGAGCTGGACGTCGACCCGGCACGTCACACGAACCCGATGGGCACGCTCCACGGCGGCGTCATGTGCGACGTCGCCGACGGCGCGATGGGCTGCGCCTACGCGTCGCGGCTCGGCGAGGGCGAGTCGTTCACGACTCTCGAGCTGAAGATCAACTTCCTCAAGCCGGTGCGCTCCGGCCTGATCGTGGCGCGCGCCCGCGTGGTCAAGAGCGGTCGCACGATCGGGCTCGTCGAGTGCGACATCGAGGACGCGTCCGGCTCGCTCGTGGCGCGTGCGACGGCGACGTGCATGACGTTGCGCGGGGAAGCCGCGAGCGGTCGCTAACGGGTACGTGGGCGCCCGCGGCCGCGCGAGAGCACCACGAAGCCGGCGACGATCGCGATGATCCCCAGCACGAATCCGACCCAGCCTGCGAACAACAGCAGGATGAGGCCGAGAGCGACCAGTGCGAGCGCAGGCCAGAAGGTCGGGCTGAATTGCATGGCGCCGCATTCGCCCGCGCGCGCGTTGTTCCTCCCGTCCCTTAGAGTCGCGGCGTGGACTTCCGCGACACGCCCGAGGAGGCGGCCTTCCGCACCGAGCTTCGCGCGTGGCTCGACGCGAACCTCGGTGACGAGCTGCGCGGTCACCGCGGCGGGGCTCGACGCTTCGACGAGCCCGAGGTGCGGGCCTGGAGCCGTGCGCTGCACGAGGGCGGCTACGCGGGCCTCGCCTGGCCGAAGGAGTACGGCGGCGGCGGCGCGCCCTACACCCACCAGGCGATCTTCCTCGAGGAGCTCGCCCGAGCCGAGGCGCCGCCGCACATCGGCGTGATCGGGCTCGGCATGGCCGGCCCCACGATCATGGCCCACGGCACCGAGGAGCAGAAGCAGCGGCACCTGGAGAAGATCCTGAGCGCCGAGGAGATCTGGTGCCAGGGCTTCTCGGAGCCCGGAGCCGGCTCCGACCTGTCCGCCGTGCGGACGAGCGCGCGCCTCGACGGCGACACGTTCGTCGTCGACGGCCAGAAGGTCTGGTCGTCGTTCGCCCACATCGCCGACTTCTGCATCCTGCTCACGCGCAGCGACCCGGCCTCCGAGCGTCACGCCGGCCTCACGTACCTGATCGTGGACATGCACGCCCCGGGCGTCGAGGTGCGGCCGTTGCGTCAGATCACGGGCGAGTCGGAGTTCAACGAGATCTTCTTCACCGGCGTTGAGGTGCCTGCGGAGAACGTGCTCGGCGACGTCGGCGGAGGCTGGCAGGTGGCGATGACGACGCTGCTGCACGAGCGGGGCACGCTCGGCTTCGCCCTGCAGGCGCAGCTCGAGATCGCCGTCCGCAAGCTGCTCGCACTCGCCCGCGAGCGCGGTGCGACGCCGGTGCAGCGTGACCGGATCGCGCGGGAGTGGATCGAGCTGCAGGCGCTGCGGGTCACGAACCTCCGCTCGCTCACGACGCTGGTCAAGACCGGTATCCCGGGGCCGGAGGGCTCGGTCGCGAAGCTCCAGTGGTCGGAGGCGAACCAGCGCCTGACGAAGCTGGCGCTCGAGCTGCTCGGCCCGCAGGCGCAGCTCCTGGACGAGGACGCCCCGCTCGGCGGCTACTGGCAGCACCAGCAGCTGCGCAGCCGCGGCAACACGATCGAGGCCGGCACGAGCGAGATCCTGCGCAACATCGTCGCCGAGCGGGTGCTCGGCCTACCGCGGAGCCGCTAGCCGTGGACGCAGCGTTCGCGCCCGAGCAGGAGGAGCTGCGCCGCGAGGCGCGAGCCTTCCTGGAGGCGACGCCCGAGCCGACCTGGGCGCAGCTCGCGGAGCTCGGATGGACCGGCGTGTCGGTGGCCGAGGAGCAGGGCGGCGCCGGCCTCGGCTTCCTCGAGGAGGCGGTGCTGGCGGAGGAGCTCGGCCGCGCGCTCGCATCGGGGCCGTGGCTGACGACGACCGTCCTGCTGCCCGCGCTGCCGCTGGACCTGCAGGCGGAGGTCGCCGCCGGCGAGGCGAGCTGGACGCTCGCGCTCGACGAGCTCACCGCCGGCCTCGACGGCGCGACGCGCGCGGCCGTCGTCGGCGGCGACGGCATCTGGGAGCTCGAGGGCTTCGACCGCAATGTCCTGAGCACGATGGACGAGACCCGGCCGCTCGGGATCGTCGTCGGCGGGGAGCCCGGCCGCCGCCTGGCCGATTCGGCCCTCCTCCCCACCCTCCGTGCCCGGCTGCAGGCGCTGCTCGCGCTCGAGGCGGTCGGGGTCGGCGCCCGCGCCCTCGAGCTGGCGATCGAGTACGTGCGCACGCGCGAGCAGTTCGGCCGTCCGATCGGCGTCTACCAGGCGATCTCGCACCCCCTCGCGACCTCGTACGCGGAGCTGGAGCTGGCGCGCTCGCTCGCGCTGTGGGCGGCCTGGGCGGTGTCGGAGGACGAGGCCTACGCGCTCGTCGCCGCAGCGGCGGCGAAGAGCCAGGCGGCGGAAGCGGCGGTCGCTGCGTGCGAACGCTCGATCCAGGCCCACGGCGGCATCGGGTTCACCTGGGAGCACGTCCTCCACCGCCTGTACAAGCGGGCGCAGGGCATTCAGACTCTCGACGCATCCCCGGCGCAGCTCCGGGGCGAGGTCGCGACCGCGCTGCTCGACGGACAAGGAGGGTCTCTCCCGTGGACGGACTGATCATGGACTACCAGCTGAACGTGCCCGCGATCCTGCGCCGCGCCGAGCAGCACTTCGGGCACAAGGAAGTCGTCAGCCGGCTGCCCGACAAGTCCTTCCACCGCATGACCTACGCAGAGCTCATGCCGCGGGCGCGCAGGCTCGCCGCCGCGCTCAGGGGTCTCGGGCTCGGCGACGGCGACCGGGTCGGCACCTTCGGCTGGAACCACCACGAGCATCTCGAGGCCTACCTCGGCGTGCCGGCGGGCGGCATGGTCATCCACACGCTGAACCTCCGGCTGCACCCCGACGACCTGACCTACATCGCCACGCACGCCGGCGACCGCGCGCTGATCGTGGACAAGGTGCTGTGGCCGCTCGCCGAGCAGTTCGTCGAGCGCGCCGGCTTCGACCACGTCATCGCCGTGGGCGCCGGCGAGACACCGCCCGGCGCGATCGACTACGAGGAGCTGCTCGCCGGCGCCGACGCGGACGGCTACGAGTTCGAGGACGTCGACGAGCGTACGGCCGCGGCCATGTGCTACACGAGCGGCACCACCGGCCAGCCGAAGGGCGTCGTCTACTCGCACCGCGCGATCGCGATCCACACGCTCGCCTCGACGCAGTCCGGCACGCTCGGCATCTCCGAGGCGGACGTCGTGCTGCCGGTCGTCCCGATGTTCCACGCCAACGCCTGGGGCTTCCCGTTCACCTGCACGCTCGTCGGCGCGACACAGGTCTTCCCCGGCCCGCATCTCGACCCGGAGAGCCTGCTCGACGGGTTCGTCCAGGAGCAGGTGACACTCACCGGCGGCGTGCCGACGATCTGGATGGGGATCCTCGCCGCCCTCGACGCGGAGCCAAAGCGCTGGGACCTCTCGCGGCTCCGCGCGATGATCGTGGGCGGCTCCGCGGCGCCGCAGGCGATGATCGAGGGCTTCGAGAAGCGCCACGGCCTGCACGTCCTCCACGCCTGGGGTATGACCGAGATGGCGCCGCTCGGCACGGTTTCCGAGCTGTCGTCGCGCGAGGCCGCGCTGTCGGAGGCGGAACAGTTCGCCTACCGGGCGAAGCAGGGCCTGCCGGCCCCGTTCGTCGAGATCCGGGCCCGCGGGCCCGAGGGCCTGGTGCCGTGGGACGGCGAGTCGATGGGCGAGCTCGAGGTGCGCGGCCCCTGGATCGCGAGCTCGTACTTCGAGGACGACTCCCAGGCCCACCGCTGGTCGGACGACGGCTGGTTCGCGACCGGCGACATCGTCACGATCGAGCCGAACGGCTACATCGAGATCCAGGACCGGGCGAAGGACCTCGTGAAGTCCGGCGGCGAGTGGATATCGACGGTCGCTCTCGAGAACGCGCTGATGGGTCATCCCGCCGTGGCCGAGGCGGCGGTCATCGCCATGCCAGACCCGAAGTGGGACGAACGGCCGCTCGCGGTCTGCGTGCTGCGGGAAGGTGCCTCGGCGACGCCCGACGAGCTGCGCGACTTCCTAGCACCGAACTTCGCCAAGTGGTGGCTGCCGGACGGGTTCGAGTTCGTCCAGGAGATCCCGAAGACGGCCGTCGGCAAGTTCAGGAAGACCGCGCTCCGAGAGCAGTTCGCGAAGGGCGCTTTGACCGCAAGCGGCCAAAGCGCCCAGTAACTTCCGGCGTGAGGATCGACGGAAGGACATTCCTCGTCACCGGTGGTCGCTCGGGGCTCGGGGAGGCGACCGCAGCACTCCTCGACAGCCGCGGCGCGACGGTTGAGATCCTCGACTTGCCCGAGACGGACGTGACCGACGAGGACGCCGTACGTGAGCGCATCGCCGCGTGTGCCGAGCTGCACGGCGTCGTCAACTGCGCCGGCATCGGCGGCGGGGCGCGTGTCACGGCGTTCGAGCTCGACCTGTTCCGGAAGGTGATCGACGTGAACCTCGTCGGCACGTTCACCGTGGTCCGGCACGCCGCCGAGCGCATGGCGACGAACGAGCCCGACGAGGAGGGGACGCGCGGTGTGATCGTCAACACGGCGTCGAATGCGGCGTTCGACGGCCAGATCGGCCAGGCGGCCTACTCGGCCTCGAAGGCGGGCGTCGCCGGGATGACGCTGCCGCTCGCACGGGATCTCGGCTCGCTCGGGATCCGCGTGATGACGATCGCGCCGGGGCCGTCGGACACGCCGATGCTCTCGCGTCTCCGCGACGACATCCGCGAGAGCCTGGAGGCGCAGATCCCCTTCCCGAAGCGGCTCGGACGCGCCGAGGACTTCGCGGCCCTGGTCGCCCACATCGTCGAGAACGACTACCTGAACGGCGAGGTCATCCGGCTGGACGGCGCCCTGCGCATGGGCCCTCGCTGAGGACACGAGGAGGAGCATGGGCCAGTACATCAACACGGAGCGCGACGGCCACGTCGCCGTCGTGACGATCGACAACCCGCCGATGAACGCCCTCTCGGCGGCGCTGCTCGACGAGCTCGAGGCGGAGATCGACGCGCTCGACGCCGACGACGACGTCCGCGCGATCGTGCTGCGCGGCGGCGGCGAGCGTGCCTTCGTGGCGGGCGCGGACATCAAGGAGTTCCCCTCGCTTCGCGAGTCGCCGCCGGCGGAGGGCGGTTCGGCCCGCGGCATCCAGAAGCTTGGCGCCCGCATGGACGAGGCGCGGACACCGTTCGTCGCCGCGATCCAGGGCTTCTGCCTGGGCGGCGGCCTCGAGCTGGCGATGGCCTGCGACATCCGGGTCGCCGCCGAGGACGCGCAGCTCGGGCAGCCGGAGATCAAGCTCGGGCTCATCCCGGGCGGCGGCGGCACGCAGCGGCTGCCGCGCCTCGTCGGCCAGGGCCGCGCGCTGCTGCTCAATCTCACCGGCGACTTCATCGACGCCGCGACCGCCGAGCGGTGGGGCCTGGTCGAGCGCGTCTCCCCGAAGGGCGAGGTCGTGGAGGCGGCGACGGCCCTCGCGACGACCATCGCCGCCCGGTCGCCGGTCGCGGTGGGCGTCCTGCGCGAGCTCGCGCGCGAGACGCGCGACCTGCCGCTCGCCGAGGGGCTGAAGCGCGAGGCCGCCGGCTTCGTCCGGTGCCTGTCGAGCGACGACGGGCTCGAAGGCGTCACGGCGTTCATCGAGAAGCGCGAGCCGCAGTTCACCGGGCGATGAGAGCCGTCCAGATCGACGAGGGGGGCGCGGTCGTCGTCCGGGACGACCTGCCGGAGCCCGAGCCCGAGGACGGTCAGCAGGTCGTCGACGTCCGGGCGACCGCTATCAACTTCATGGAGGTGCTGATCCGCCGCGGCCGCTACCCGCAGGCGCCAGAGCTCCCATGGGTACCCGGCGCCGAGATCTGCGGCGAATTCGACGGCCAGGCCTGGATCGGCCTCGTCCGCTCGACGGGCGGCGGCTTCGCCGAACGGGTCGCGATCGACAACCGCTGGCGCTTCCCGCTCCCGCCCGGCGCCGCCTGGTCGGAGGGGGCGTCGTTCCTGATGGCCTTCCTCACCGCGTGGCTGCCGCTGACACGGCAGGTGGTCATGCGCCCGGGGACGCGCGTGCTCGTCACCGCGGCCGCCGGCGGCGTCGGGTCGGCGGCTGTCCAGGTCGTCCGCGCGCTCGGCGCGCAGGTCTGCGCGGCGGTGGGCTCGGAGGCGAAGAAGGAGCTGCCGCGCTCGCTGGGCGCCGACCCGGTCGTCACCTACGACGCGCTGGAGGAGGTCGGACGCGTCGACGTCGTCTACGACCCCGTGGGCGGCGAGCTCTTCACCGCGGCACTCGGCCTGCTCAAGCCGCTCGGGACGGCGATCGCCGTCGGCTTCGCCGGCGGGCTCTGGCAGCCACTCGATACCGCGCGCCTCGTCGGTCGGAACAGCGCCGTCGCCGGCTTCTACCTCGGCCGCCTGATGCAGCTCGAGCCCGAGACCGTGCGCATCGCCGCGCTCGACGTGCTGGGGCTCTGGGAGCGCGGAACTGTGCGGCCGGTCGTCGGCGCGAAGTACGAGCTCGCGCAGGCCGCCGAGGCGCTCGATCTCGTCGAGAGCCGGCAATCGACAGGAAAGGTGGTGCTGATCCCGTGAAGGCGCTCGTGACCGGATCCGCAGGCGGCCTCGGCCGCGCGATCGTCGCCCGTCTGCACGAGGAGGGCTACGAGGTCGAGGAGCTGGACCTCACGACCGGCTTCGACGTCACCGATCCGGGCGCGTGGGAACGCGTCGGCGCCGTCGACCTCGCGTGCCTCAACGCGGGCGTGCTGACGGAGGAGACGGACATGAGCGCGATCACGCCGGAGCAGTACCGGCGAGCCGTCGCGGTCAACGTCGACGGCGTCGTGCTCGGTGTGCGCCGGCTCGCGGCGGTGATGCCGGAGGGCAGCGCCATCGTCGCCACGGCATCGCTGGCGGGCCTGGTCGAGATCCCGGACGACCCGATCTACGGGTTGACGAAGTTCGCGGTGGTCGGCTTCGTCCGCTCGGCGGCACCGCAGCTCGCGCGCCGCGGCATTCGCCTGAACGCGATCTGTCCTGCCTGGGCCGACACGCCGCTCGTCCCCGACGACCTCCGGGGCCGGATCGAGTCGCGCGGCTGGCGGCTGCTCGAGCCGGAGCGCGTCGCGGAGGGCGTCATGGCCGCCGCGAGGAGCGAGGGCCACGGCGAGTCGTGGATCGTCCAGGTCGGCCGCGAGCCGCTCGCGTTCGCGTATCCAGGCGTCCCCGGGCCTCGCTAGCGGCGCATCAGTGGCACGTCCCTGAGCCGCTGTCGGTGAAGGTGCCGACGGCAGGCAGGAGCTGCCACTCGTAGCCGGCCGGGCGCAGCGTGAGCCGCAGCACGCCGAAGGTCGTCACGTCGCGCGCCTCGCTGTTCGGCTTGACCGACGGGAACTCGTAGAGGTCGCGGCCGCCGTTCCCGACCACGAACTGGCGAATGCCGCGTGGATCGGCCACCCGCGCCCCCGTCTGCGGGCCGAAGCGCTCGTACGTGTGGTCGTGGCCGCCCAGCACCAGCTCGGCGCCGGCCTCCTCGAGCGCCTCCCAGAAGGGCGCCATCTGCGGGTTGTCGCCGTGCGAGCCCGACGAGAAGCGCGGATGGTGGAAGTACGCGATCGTGCACCGGGCGCTGCTGGCGGCCAGGTCGTCGCGCAGCCACAGCAGCTGGCGCGAGCCCGCGCCGCAGCCGCCCACGGCCTCGCAGTTGGAGTTGAGGCCGATCACGTGCCACGTGCCGACGTCGAAGCTGTACCAGCCGGCCGCCGGGTCGCCGGCAGCCGCGCCGAAGTACTCGAAGTACCCCGCAGCGCCGTCCGTGAGGTACTCGTGGTTGCCCGGCACCGGTCGCGTGACGGCCTTCACCCGACCCCACGTCGGGTCGTACGAGTCCGTCCACTTCGACGCGGCAGCGTCGTCGTACTGGACGTCGCCGAGCACCAGCACGGCGGAATAGCCCCCGCCGACCAGCAGGTCGGAGGTCGCCTGCTGGCGGCATGCATCGCTCTCGCCTCGGCCGTCCTCGAACGCCGAGCTGCCAGGGTCGCAGGCGATGTCGCCGGCGGCCGCCACCCGCGGGCTCTCGGGACGGTCGTCGTCGACGATCACGCCGACGCCGGTGCCGTCGTGGATCTCGGCGTTCGACGCGTTCGAGAGCCGCACCTGGAAGACCTCGTCCGGCTCGGGGTCGGTGTCCCCGGTGACCGACACGGTCACACGGCGCGAGCCGGTCGACTCGTCGAAGGACAGCGTGCCGGCGCCCCGCTCGAAGTCGCCCGCGCCACGAACCGTGCCGTCGGCGGTCGCGTAGGCGACGGAGGCCGGCGAGTCGAGCGGCTCGGAGACGGTGACGACGAACGTGAAGGAGCGTCGGCCTGCGTCTCCTTCGGCCGCGGTCACGTCCGTCACGGTGAACGCCGGCGGCTCGTCCTCTCCGCCGGCGAGGAACGCGAACAGCGCGACGCCCGCACCGACGACGACCGCACCGACGAGCGCCACGGCCAGAACGGTGCGTGACCGCATCGGACGATTCTCCCGCGCTCCTCCGGGCTCAGCGCTGGACAAGCGCCGGCATGGGGTCGACGGCGAGCCCGTCGCGCCGCGCCTCGAAGTGCAGGTGCGGGCCGGTCGAGTGGCCCGACGAGCCGACGAGGCCGACCTGGGCGCCTGCCTCGACGCGTGTCCCGACCGCCGTCGTGATGGAGGAGAGGTGCGCGTACAACGTTCGGAGGCCGGATCCGTGGGCGACGACGACGAGGTGCCCGTACCCGCCGTAGTGGTACCCCGCGAACGTGACGCGGCCCGGGACGGCGACCCGCACGGCCGCCCCGGGGGCGGCGGCGATGTCGACACCGGCGTGGAACCAGTTCCCGCGCGGGCCGAAGGGCGAGGACACCCAGCCCGCCGTCGGCCACCCCGCCGGGGTCGCGAGCGCCTGCGGCGCGCGCCGCAGCGCGGCGAGCGTCGCCGGTCCGGCCACGCCGTCTGCCAGGAGCCCGCCGGCGTGCTGGAAGCGCTGGACGGCGAGGTGCAGCCGCGGCCCGAAACGGCCGTCGAACGGGCCCGACGGGGCGCCGTGCCACGCGAGCGCGAACTGGAGTGCCGCCACGTCCCCACCGACCGCGCCGAGCTTCAGCGTCCGTGCCCCGAGCTGCGGCCGCGCGAGGCGGCCGAGTGCGGCGCGCGTCCTCGGACCCGGCACGCCGTCGGCCACGAGCCCCGCGCGGCGCTGGAACCGGACGACCGCGTTCGTCGTGGACGGCCCCAGCACGCCGTCGATCGTGCCCGTGTAGGCGCGGCGCGCGTGGAGCGCGACCTGGAGGGCGGCGATGTCCGGCGACCCCGCGGCCTGGCCGGCTGCGGGAACTCCGAGGAACACCGCGGCCGCTGCGGCAACGATCCTCAACCCCATCCCGCTCGCGTTTCGCGGGCGCCGGCCGACGTCCTGCTACCAGCTCTCGAGCGGCTCGGGCCGGCATGCCTCCCCGCGACGGGCGCGGGGGACGTACACGAACACCGGCGGCTCGGACTCGACCTCGGCGTCGAAGCGGTACGACCGCTCGATCGCGTCGGCGACGTCTCCGCCGAAGTTGATGAGGCGGAAGTGGAAGGGGTCGCGCTCGGGCCGGACGAACAGCACGATGCGGTCGAACGCTCCGCGGTCGATTCTCTGGACCAGCTGCGCAACGTCTTCCGGCCGCCGTTCGCCGAGCCGCAGCAGCATGAACGGGTCGAGCACGACCGGTCTTCGGCCGAGCAGGAGCGGGAGCGTCGGGTCCTGTGCGAGCAGGCAGTCGTCGCTCGAGACAAGGCCGGCGAGCGGCCGCCGGTCGTATTGGGCGTCGTCGCCCTGCAGGACGTCGCGGACGTCGGGGGCCAGCGTGTGGCGCGACGCCACGAGGATCGCCGCCACCGCTGCGACAACAGCCACGGCCCGGGCCGCCGTCGCCCACCGGCCGAGCGACAGCTCCGGGCTCCACAGGCCCGCGACCACGATCGCCGCGAGTGCGGTGGCCGGCAGCAGGTGATTCGCCGCTGCGCCGACATCGCGCATGACGACCAGGAGCATCGCGCCGGCGGCGACGAGCGCGAGCTCGTAGACGCCCGGCCGCCGCCGCACGACGGCGACGACGACCGTCGCCGCAGCCACGACGAGCAGCGCCCAGACCGACCGCTGGTCGCGGACGGCGACGTCCCACAACGAGCGGACGCCGGCGAACACGTTCCGGTCGGTGCCGGCACCGGCGAACAGCAGGTCGACGTTGTCGCTCATCCGGCCGCGGCTCAACAGCTCGCCCGCCGCGAACAGCAGCGCGGACGCACCCAGGAACGCCCCGGCCGCGGCCAGGGCCGCGCGCCGGTGCCGGAGCGCCAGCCAGCCGACCAGCCCCGCGACGGCCCAGAGCGCCGTCAGCATCGACAGCCACGCGAGCGCGGCGAGCAGGCCACCGATGACCGCGCGGCGCACGGTCGGCCGCTCGGCCACCACGGCGAGGGATCCGAGCCCGAGCGCGACGGCGACGGCGTCACCCCGGATCCAGAGCATCGTGGTGACACCGGCGACGCTCACCGGCACGGCGGCCGTCAGGACGAGGGCGACGGGCCAGGGCGCACGGCGACGACGGGCGGCGAGCAGGACGAGCGCGAGGATGACCGCGCCGGCGGCGTAGGAGACCAGCTTGCCGCCCCGGAGCGGATCGCCGGTGACGACGTCGCCGACGGCCTGGAGCAGGAACGGCAGCGGGACGTAGCGGGTGCCTGCGAAGAAGCCGTCGGCGGCAAGCGGCGGGTAGAGAGTGCCCTCGCGGGCGGCGGCGGCGAGCGAGAGCCACGTCCCGGAGACGTGATCGACACCGAAGCGGTCGTCGACGTGCGCGACGGCGAGCACGAGCACGGCTGCGCCCACAACAAGCGCCAGCGCGACGAGCGCGACGTCGACGATCGCCCGGGATGTGCGTTCGCGGTTCCGGAACACGAGAGCGGGCGGATGCCCGCGCGGAGGCTATGCGAAGCGCCAGCCGTCGCCGTCGGCGAACGACCGCAGGATGCGGCGCGCGACGACCATGCGATGCACCTCGTCGGGGCCGTCGTAGATCCGGCCGGCACGCGCGTGCCCGAGCATCTGGGCGAGCGGCGTCTCGTCGGTCAAGCCTCGCGCGCCGTGCACCTGCACCGCGCGGTCGATCACGTCGTTGAGCGCCCGCGCGGCGTAGAACTTCAGGAGCGAGACCTCGACGCGCGCCTCCGAGCCGTCGTCGATCTTCCGGGCCGCGTCGAGCGTCATGAGGCGGCATGCGTGGATCTCGGCCGCCGAGTCGGCGATCCAGTTCTGCACGGTCTGCTTCTCGGCGAGCGGGCCGCCGAACGCCTCGCGCTCGAGCGCGTAGGAGCACATCAGCTCGAACGCCCGCTGCATCTGCCCGAGCCAGCGCATGACGTGGTGGATCCGTCCGGGGCCGAGCCGCTTCTGGGCGATGCGGAACCCGTCGCCCGGCTCGCCGAGCACGTTCGCGGCCGGGACGCGGACGCCCGTGTACCGGATCTCGCAATGGGTGTTCCACCCGCGACCTGCGTGCCCGAACACCGGCACCGAGCGCATGATCTCGACGCCCGGGGTGTCGGCGTCGACGAGGATCTGGGACGCGCGGCGGTGCGGCTCTGCGTCCGGGTCGGTGACGGCCATGACGATGCCGAACGCCGCGCCGTCGGCTCCGGAGGAGAACCACTTGTGCCCGTCGATCACCCAGTCGTCGCCGTCGCGCACGGCGCGAGTCCTGAGCGTCGTCGGATCGGAGCCGGCCACGTCCGGCTCGGTCATCGAGAAGAACGAGCGGGCCTCGCCGGCGACGAGCGGACGCAGCCAGCGCTCCTTCTGCTCCTCGGTGCCGAAGAGGTGCAGGATCTCCGCGTTGCCGGCGTCGGGCGCCTGGCAGCCGAAGACGAGCTGGGCCCACATCGAGCGGCCGATCTCCTCGTTCAGCAGTGCGTAGGCGAGGAAGCCGAGGCCGGTACCGCCGGCCTCGGGCGGGACGTGCGGCGCCCACAGCCCGTCGCCCCGCGCACGCTCGCGCAGCTCCGCGAGCAGGGCGTCGGCGTCGTCGTCCTCGCGGTTCAGCGCCGGCTCCGCCGGGATGACGTGCTCCTCCAGGAATGCGCGGTAGCGGCCTCGCAGCTCGTCGATGCCGACGGGCGGAGCGGGAGCGGTCGTCGTCACGCGGTTAGCATCGCAGGTCGTGCGTCTCGGCTTCTACATGGGCTACGCCACTCCCGGCCAGAATCCGCTCGAGCTGGTGGAGGCGGCGCGGCAGGCCGAAGCGCTCGGCTACGACTCCGCCTGGGCCGCCGAAGCCTGGGGCACGGACGCGGTGACGCCGCTCGCCTGGCTCGGGGCGCTCACCGAGCGCATCAAGCTCGGCACGGCGATCATGCAGATCCCCGGGCGGACGCCCGCCAACACGGCGATGACCGCCGCGACGCTCGACCTGCTCTCGGGAGGACGGCTGCTGCTCGGGCTCGGCACCTCCGGCCCCCAGGTGGTCGAGGGCTGGCACGGCGAGCCGTGGGGCAAGCCGCTGCGGAAGACGCGCGAGTACGTGGAGATCGTGCGGGCCGCCCTGCGGCGGGAGGTGCTCGAGCACCACGGCGCCCACTACGACATCCCGCTCTCGAACGGCACGGGAGAGGGAAAGCCGCTCAAGCTGATGGCGCGGCCGCTCCGCGCGGAGATCCCCATCTACCTGGCGAGCCTCGCGCCGAAGGCGGTCGAGCTGGCATTCGAGATCGGCGACGGCTGGCTGCCGCTCTTCTTCTCGCCGGAGCGCGCCGCCGAGGTCTTCCCCATGGGGCAGGCACGCGACGGCTTCGACATCGCGGCCGGGGCGCAGGTGCTGGTCTGCAACGACGTCAAGGAGGGCATCGACCAGCTCAAGCCCTACTACGCCTTCTACATCGGCGGTATGGGCTCTCGCGGGCAGAACTTCTACAACGACATCGCACGCCGCTACGGCTATGAGGCGGAGGCACGGCACGTGCAGGATCTCTTCCTCGACGGCAAGCCCCGGGAGGCGACGGCCGCCGTTCCGGACGCCCTCGTCGACGACGTCTCGCTCGTCGGGCCGCCGGAGCGGATTCGCGACAGGCTCGACGCCTGGCGCGAGAGCGGCGTGACGACGCTGCTCGTCGCGTCGCGTGACCCGGCGAGCGTGCGCACCATCGCCGAGCTGGCTCTGTGAGGCGTCGCCTCTACCTCATGCGGCACGGCGCCGTGTCCTACTTCGGCGCCGACGGCCGGCCGGTGCCGCCCGACGACGTCTCGCTGAACGATGAGGGGCGGCGGCAGGCCCGGGCAGCGGCCGAGGCGCTCGAGGGGGTCGTCTTCGACCGCGTCCTCGCCAGCGACCTGCCCCGCACAGTCGAGACGGCGAGCATCGTCGCGCCCGAGCGCGAGGTCGAGCTGTGGGGCGACCTGCGGGAGATCCGCGGCGGACACCTCGGCGCCATCCCCGAACAGGAGCTGGAAGCGGCCTTTGTCCATGCGTTTCGCGGCGTCGTGCCCGACGAGTCGCGGTTTCTGGGCGGCGAGTCGGTCGGCGAGCTCTGGGACCGAGTCCTCCCCGCGCTCGAGCGGCTCCTGGCCGACGACGGCTGGGACACGGCCCTCGCCGTGCTGCACGGCGGCGTGAACCGCGCGATCCTGTCGTGGGCGCTCACCGGGCGGCGCCTCTTCCTCGGCGCCTTCGAGCAGGCCGCGGGCTGCATCAACGTGCTCGACGTCGGCGACGAGTGGATCGTGCGGGCCGTCAACCTCGCGCCGCTCGACCTCGTGCACGCCGCAAGCCGCCTCACGCAGATGGAGCACTACTGGCACGAGTTCCTGCCCTACCGCGAAAGGATGGTGTGAGTTGGCGAGCGAAGCGATCCTCGAGCTCCTGCGTCGGCCGGTCGACGTCGACGAGTACGCGGAGATCCGCGAGCTCTGGAAGACGCACTCGATCGCCGAGGACAACCGAGATCTCCCGGGGCTCATCTCGACGCTGACCGAGGACTGCGTCTACGAGGTACGGGGGCTCGAGGGCGCGCGCTGGGAAGGGCACGAGGGCGCGGCGCGGTTCTACACGGAGCTCCTGACCGCCTTCCCGGACATCCACTTCGACCTCACGTCGATCGTCATCGGGCCGCAGGGCGTGTGCGAGGAGGCGGAGGTCACGGCGACGCACGAGGCGCGGTGGCTGCAGTACGAGCCGACCGGCGAGCGGCTGACGTGGCGGAACGCGATCTTCTTCCCGTGGGATCCGGGCGTGCGGAAGTTCCGCGGCGAGATCGTGTACTCGGATCTGCGTCTGGAGTGAGCGAGGACGCCGCGCGGGCCTACGTCGGCGAGCTCGTCGAGCGGCTGCGCGGTCTGCTCGGATCGGATCTCGCCGGCGCGTACCTGATCGGCTCGCTGGCGCTCGGCGGCTACCAGCCGGGACGGAGCGACATCGACGTGGCGGCGGTGTCCCGGCGGGAGCTCGAACGCGACGAGAAGGAGGCGGTCGTCGCAGCCTGCCGCCACGAGGCGCTGCCCTGCCCGGCGCGGAAGCTCGAGCTCGTCGTGTACGCCCGCGAGCTGGCACCGGCCTTCGAGGTCAATCTCAACACCGGAGCGGGAGAGCCGCTGCACGCCGGCTTCGACCCGGCGCTGGAGCCGTCGTTCTGGTTCGTGCTCGACCTGGCGATCGCACGGGCGAGCTCGGTGGTGCTCGTGGGGCCGCCGGCGTCCGAGCTGCTGCCGGTCGCGCCGCACGGGGAGCTCGTGGCCGCGGCCCGCGAGGCGCTTGCTTGGTTCCTGGAGAACGACCCCGCGGCGGACAACCTCGTGCTCACGGCGTGCCGGACGCGCCGCTTCCTCGACGAGGGCGTCTGGTCGTCGAAGACGGACGCCGGCGAGTGGGCGGTCCGGAGGCTGCCCGACCCGGACGTCGCGCGCGCGGCGCTGGCGCTTCGCCGGGGCGAGCCGGGCGCCGAGCTGTCGCGGGACGCCGCGGCGGCGTTCGCGCAGGCGCACGCCCTGCCGGCCGCGGCGTGAGCTGAGCGTGGCAGGGCCGGGCCGGACGCGTCCGTTCGTTGCGCCGGGCGAACGGGGACTGTCCCCGTTCGCAACTCGCAACGAGTCGGCGCGGACACGGCCGTTCCGGCCACTTGTCGCACCGTCGGGCGCTCGTCACGCTCGCGTCGTGACCGCTGGCGCCGACTGGGACGACGACGAATGGCCCGGCAATCCGCATCTGCTCGCGTTGCGGGAACTCGCTGCTCTCCGGCCGGAGCTGGACCGGCTGGAGGCGTCGCTCGTCGACGAGCTCAGGAGCGCCGCCTACTCCTGGGCCGAGATCGCAGCAGCGCTCGGGCTCTCGAAGACCGGCGTCTACCGCCGCCATGCGGCGCACGACCCGACCGCCGCGCGGCGGCGGGCGCGTCGCGCCGAGCGAGACGAGCCCGACGCCTGGCTCTGAGAGACGGCCCCCAAACGGACGCGTCCGGGCGTTGCGCTCTCGCAACGGGGACTGTCCCCGTTCGCGGTGCGCAACGGGCGGACGTGGCTCGAACGGCCGCGTCGTTAGTTCAGGCGCTCGACGAGCATCGCCATGCCCTGCCCGCCGCCAACGCACATCGTCTCGAGCCCGATCGTGGCGTCGAGCGTGTCGAGGTCGTTCAGCAGCGTGTTCATGATCCGCGCGCCGGTCATGCCGTACGGGTGTCCGAGCGCGATCGCGCCGCCATGCGGATTGAGCTGCTCGCCGAACGGGTCGATGCCGAGCTCGCGGCAGACCGGCAGCACCTGGGCCGCGAACGCCTCGTTGAGCTCGACGACGTCCACGTCGTCGATCGTCATCCCCGCCTGCGACAGCACACGGCGCACGGCCTCGATCGGCCCCACGCCCATGATCTCCGGGTCGACGCCGGACACCGACGACGCGATGATCCGCGCCCGCGGCGTCACGCCGAGCTCCTGCGCCCGCGATTCCGACAGGACGAGCACGGCTGCGGCCCCGTCGTTCAGCGGGCACGCATTGCCGGCCGTCACCTTGCCGCCGGGCACGAACGCCGGCTCGAGCGTCGAGAGCTTCTCGAGCGTCGACGAGGCGCGCGGGCCGTCGTCCGCCGCCACGATCGTGCCGTCGTCCTTCGTGTACGGCGTCAGCTCGCGGTCGGAGAACCCGGAGGACTGCGCCGCGACCGCCCGCTCCTGCGAGCGCTGCGCGAACGCGTCCATGTCCTCGCGCGAGACGTCCCAGCGTTCGGCGACGTTCTCGGCCGTGAGCCCCATCGGGATGTAGACGTTCGCGACCGCCCCCTCGCCGAAGAGCCGCGGATGGAGCTCCTCGTCGCTCTTCGGATAGCCCGAGACCTGCGAGATGGACTCGACACCCGCAGCGACGAAGCAGTCGCCCTCGCCGGCGCGCACGGCGTGGAAGGCCATCCGCACGGTCTGCAGCGACGATGCGCAGAAGCGGTTGACGGTCGTGCCCGGCACGGAGTCGGGCAACCCGGCCAGCAGCACCGCCCGCCGAGCGAGGTTCATCCCCTGCTTCGCCTCGGGGAAGCCGCAGCCGACCATCACGTCGACCACTGACTCCCGGGGCACCTCGGGCGCCTTCGAGAGGACGTCGTCGATCGCGAACGCGAGCAGGTCGTCCGGCCGCACGTCGGCGAGCGATCCCTTGGCGGCCCGCCCGATGGGCGTGCGCGACGCGGCGACGATCACGGCTTCGGGCACCGAACCCCCACCTCCCTCGAAGAAACGACGGGGCCGGCACGCGCCGGCCCCGTCCATTCAACCTGTCTCGCCGCGGCCTACGTCTGCCCGCGGGGGTAGATCATCGGCGAGATGTACGCGAACGTCCCGTTGTTGAACCGCACCATCCGGAAGCCCCGGATCGGGAACTGGTTCTTCGCCGTCGTGTGCTGCGGGTTGTTGGGCAGCAGGAACGGGTTGACCTGGTTCCAGCTGCGCGCTGCCTTGAGAATCCCGTCGCGCGTCGGGTTCGGCCCCGCCTTGCGAAGCAGCTGGACGATGGCGTGTGCGGCCGCGACGCCGTAGTAGTTGATGCCGTTCCGCTGAACCGCAGGGTTGGAGCCGTTCGGGAAGTACTTCGACATGACGCTCTGGTACTGCTTGATCGCGGAGTCATTTGCCCACGCTGGGCTCGCCGGATCCTTCAGGTACTGGATGCTGATCGTGCCGTCGACCAGATCACCGGCCCCCGAAGCCCGCGCCGTCGTCAGGAACGTGTCCGTTCCCGAGACCTGGTTCGTGTAGATCTGGGTCGGCCTCCAGCCGAGGGCGCGGGCGATTGCGTAGGACTGGATCGTCGCCCGTGGCGTCAGGATGATCACCCAGATGGTGGCGCCCGATCCGCGGAGCCGCGCGACCTGGGATCGGGGATCGGTGGACGTCACGTCGAAGGGCTGCTCGGAGACGATGTTGCTCTTCGACCTGCCGAGCCCGACCTTCAGGCCGTAGACCATGTCTTTGCCATAGTCGTCGTTCTGATACAGGACGCCGATCTTCGCCTCCGGGCTGTTCGCCCGGATATGACGCCCGTAGATCAGCCCTTCGCTGACGTAGTCCGGGAACCAGGCGTTCGTCCACGGGTACTTCTTCCAATCGCGGGCGAACGTCTCGGCGCCCGAAGCGGGGAACAGGTGTGGCACCTTTGCGCCGTTCAGAAACGGTCGGATGGCGAGATTGACTTCGGTACCGAGCGAGCCCATGACCGCGAAGACGCGGTCTTGCTGCACGAGCCTGCGCGTCAGCTGGACGCTCTGCGCCGGGTTGTAGGCGTCGTCGTAGTAGACCCATTGGATCTGCCTGCCGCCGACGCCACGCTTCCCGTCCGGTCCTTTCGTCGCGTTGACGTGGCTGAAGTACGCCTTCATCGCGGCCGGGATCGTGCCGTAGAGCGAGGCGGGCCCGGACAACGGGAAGGTGCCGCCGATCTTGATCGCCTTTGACGTCACGCCCGGCGTGGGCGCGCCGCCGGCCTTCGCGTCCGACTTTGCGAACGCTCCCGGGATGCTCAGCGCCAGCGCACCGAGCAGCGCAAGCCCGAGAAGAGACAACCGTCGCATGCATGCTCCTTTGCAGGATGGGACCCGGATGCCCGAGCGGATGCAAGATTACCTGCCGCTAACCGGAAATAGAACTCCGAAAAACGGTCTTTACAACTTTGAAGCGAGACGAGATCAACGGCCTGCCTCTTGCGCAATTCGCCTTCCCGGGCAAGCTGCGCGACCGGCTCGTGGCGCTGATCCTGCAGGGCGTGAAGACCGCCGGTGCGGGGCTGCTCGCCGAGTACGAGGAGGACGGCGAGCCCGTCCCCAGGCCGGGGGACCGCTCCGTGCTCGTCGATTCGGACGGCCGGGGCGTCGCGGTGCTCGAGTCGGTCGACGTCCGCATCGTGCGTGCGGGCGACGTCGACGAGGCGTTCGCGCACGACGAGGGCGAAGGCTTCGAGTCCGTCGCCGACTGGCGCGCGGCCCACGAGCGCTTCTGGGGCGGCTACCGGGCGGAGCCGATCACGGACGACACCCTCGTCGTCTGCGACCGCTTCCGGGTCGTCGAGATCTTCCCCGAGCCCCGCTAGCGCCCACGCCGAAGCTGCACCTGCCGGTCGATGGTGCGAAAGCCGACGGCCTCGTACAGCGCCGTCGAGGGCTCTCCGTCGACGGAGTAGACGAGCCCGTGCGCCGCACCGAGCGCCCGCAGCCGACGGAGCGCCTCGCGGCACACCGCACGGCCCAGGCCGCGCCGGCGGTGTGCCGAACGGGTGCCGACCGGCTCGAGCTCGCCGACGCCGCTCGCCTCGTCGAGCCAGGCGAGCGCATAGGCGGCGACGGAGCCGTCGGGCGCCAGCGCCACGACGTCGAGCTCGGCGCGATAGGGCGGCGTCCGCGTCACGGTGCGGTAGCTCTCGACCGTGACGCGCGACGGGTCGAACGCGTCGCGGTGCGCTTCGACCCGAGACGCGAGCGTCTCCTCGCCGACGTGCGCGAGTCGATAGCCGTCCGGCACGACCGCGACTGCCGGCTCGTCCGCCAGGTCGATGGCCATGTGGTGCAGGAAGCCCTCGTCCTCGGCGAGGCGGTAGCCGCGCCGCTCGGCGGCCCCTCGCATCTCGACGTCGCCCGCGAGGAGCGCCACGTCGAGCGGCTCGTCACCGTCGGCGGCGCCCTCGAACCAGTCGAGGACGGCGTCGTGCGCGTCCTCGCGATCCGGATGGACGCCGTAGGTCAGCGTCACCGGCAGCCAGAGCACCGCCCAGGCGACCACCTCTCCCGCGTCCTCGAAGACGACGACCAGCTTGGGGGTCGCATCGTCCGGCGGATGCTGGTGCAGCCACCACGTGACGTCACCGGGGGTCGGCGCTCCGCCGAGCGGCCGCCGTCGGAGCACGGCCGACTGCACGGCGTGGATGCTCGCGAGGTCGTCGGTCCCGCGGAACGGCCGCGCTCGGATCAGAGCGCCTCGTCGGCGAGCGCCTCCGCCTCGCCGAGCAGCTCGTCGAGCGCGTCGATGCCGCCGGCCCAGATCGCCTGGTCGGCGAGGTCGAGGCCGACGATCTCCGCCAGCCGCTCCGGGGCGTCCGAGCCGCCCTTGCGCAGCAGCTCGAAGTAGGGGCCGACCATCGAGTCGCCCTCCTGCTCGTAGCGCCGGTAGATCGCGAGCGAGAAGAGGTAGCCGTACGCGTACGCGTAGACGTAGCCGGGCACCGAGGCGAAGTGCGGCACGTAGCTCCACCACGCGTCGTAGCCCGTCGTGTCGACGGAATCGGCGAAGAGCTGGTGCTGCGACTCGAGCCACGACTCGGAGATGCCGTCCGGGGAGAGCTCGCCGCCCTCGCGGCGGCCGGTGTGCACCGCGTGCTCGAAGCGGTTCATCGCGATCTGACGCCAGATCGTGGCGATCGCGTCCTCGATGCGACCCGCGAGCAGGTCGAGGCGCCGGCGCGGATCCGTCTCGGCCTGCATCAGCGACCGGAAGATCAGCGACTCGCCGAAGACCGACGCCGTCTCGGCCATCGTCAGCGGGGTCGAGGCGTTGAAGAGCCCGAGGGGTTGGGCGAGCACGCCGTGCAGGCCGTGTCCGAGCTCGTGGGCGAGCGTCAGGATCGAGCGCCGGTCACCCGTGTAGTTCATGAGCACGTACGGGTGCACGCCCGGCACGGTGGTGGCGCAGAACGCCCCGTTGGCCTTGTCCGGCCGCACGGGCGCGTCGATCCAGCTCTGCGCGAAGAAGCCGTCGACGATCTCGCCGGCCTGGTCGTCGAACGCCCCGTAGGCCTCGATGCAGAGCCGCCGCGCCTCCTCCCAGCTCGTGAAGCTCGTCTCCTCCGAGAACGGCGCGACGCGGTCGAAGTGCGAGAGCCGGTCGAGGCCGAGCAGCCGCGCCTTCAGCCGGTAGTAACGCTGCGGCACGTCGTAGCGGGACACGACGGCGTCGACCAGCGCCTGCACCGCCTCGTCCGAGACCTCGTTGCCGAGGTTCCGCGACGAGATCCACGTCGGGTAGTCGCGCAGGCGGTCGTCGATCGCCTTGTCGAGCAGGACCGAGTTGAAGACGAAGGTCCGGGTGCGGAGACCCGGCTGCAGGCCGTCCGTGATCGCCTCGGCCGCTGCACGGCGGACATCCCGGTCCGCGTCCTGGAGCCTGGACAGCGCGACCTCCATCGACTGCTCCTCGCCGTCGAGCTCGACGCGGAGCCCGGCGAGCAGCTCCGAGTACAGCCGAGACCACGCCGACGAGCCGGAGACCGACTTCTCGGTCATGATCCGCTCCTCCGGCTCGGTCAGCAGGTGCGGCCGGTAGCGGCGCAGCGCCTCGAGCCAGTGGCGGTAGCGCTCGACCGCGGGGTCGGCGAGCAGCTCGGTCGCCCGCTCGTCGTCGGCCTCCGCCCACTCGAGGCCGAAGAAGAGCAGCTCGGTCGAGAGCGCTGCGTATGCCTCCTGGATCCGCTGCACGAGCGCGCCACGAGGCGGGTCGGCCATGTTCGTGGAGAAGCGGAGCTGCGCGAACGTCATGACGCGGTCGACCATGGACTCGATGCGCTCGCGCTCCTCGACGGCCTCGGCGAGCGCAGCGGCGTCGAGCTCCGCGACCTTGCCGCGGTAGCGCTCGCGGAAGGCCTCGGTCGCGGTCTTGGCGTCGTCGAGCTCGCCCTGGAGCCGCGGATCGTCCGGGCTGTCGTAGAGATCGGAGAGATCCCAGGCGACCTCTTCCGCACCGGTGAGCTGCTGCGTCGTCGTCATGACGCAGGAGGCTACAGGAGCCTCTCCGGAGGCTCGCGCAGGACGGCGACCACCTCGGCGACGCGCCGCGACGGCGGCGTGCGGCCGCTTCTCGCCCAGCCGACCGCGTCGCCGTCGTGCTTGCTGTCACGGATCGCCGGGTCGGCGCCCGCGGCGAGCAGGAGACGGACGACCTCGACGTGCCCCTCCGCGGCGGCCAGGTGCAGCGGCGTCACCTCCGCGTCCCAGTGGTCCCAGCGGGCGTTCGGGTCAGCCCCGCCGTCGAGCAGCCAGCGCACGGCGTCCACGTCGCCCCGCTTGGCCAGCATGTGGAGCACGCCCCCGGAGGAGGCGGGGCCGTCACCGGACTCGTCGAGGAGTCGCTCGGCGCCCTCCTCGTCGCCGAGTGCCAACGCGCCGAAGAGCCCGAGCGCCCGACGGTCGGCGAGCGTTCGGATCACCGCCTCGCCCACCTCCGGCCGTGCCGCGTACACGGCTGCGGGAATGCCGAGATCATCCGTAGCGGCAGGGTCGGCGCCGAGGTCGAGCAGGAGCGCGACCATCTCGGGACGGTTCATCCGCACGGCGAAGTGCAGCGGCCGCTGCCGGTTCTCGTGGCGGCTCATCGGCCGCTCGACCGCGGCCGCCGGGTCGGGGTCGGCGGCCACGATGCGCCGCACCTCGTCCGCGCGGTTCATCGCGATCGCGGAGAAGAGATGGTGCCGGGCGCCGCGGCTCAGCAGAAGCTCGGCGACGGCGCGGTGCGCGTCGTCGTCGCAGCCGTCCCAGCACGTCGCCCAGCCGATCACCTCGAGCTCGTGCTCGTCACCGCGTCCCACGACGTCGCCGCCGGCGTCGATCAACCGGCGAATGACGTCGAGATGGCCGCCCGCCGCCGCCCAGTGCATCGCGGAGGTGTTGTCGCCCTGCTCGTGCGCGTCGACGTCGAGCCCCTGCCGCAGCAGAAAGGCCACCACCGCGCCGTGCCCGGCGTTCGCCGCGACGTGGAGCAACGTCCACTCGTACGGCCGCGTCCGGAGCTCGAGCCGGTCGGGATGCTCTCGCAGGAGGGCACGGAGGGCCGGCAGGTCGCCTTGCTCCGCCGCCGCGACGACCCGGCCGTCGACGCTCAGCGAGTCGACGTGTGCCTTGAGCGCGCGCCAGCTCGAGAATCCGTAGTCCCTGGCCACCGCCAGCTGCGCCGCCGCCAACCGCGCGCTCGGGTCGGCTCGCCGCAGCTCATCGAGGCGGCGCTTGGCCTGCTTGCGAAGCCACTCGAGGCTCGGGTCGTCCGGCAACGTGACCCGTGCGGTCGCCGGCCCGCGGGACTGCTCGCTCATCCTGCACCTCCATTCCGCCGAAAGGGACGCGCCCTTTCACGCCCGTCGTCCGCGATCGGGGCAGGAACAGAAGTCGATGTGCGAACAGCGACGGGGCGGGTTGAACCCTTTACGCGGACCGTCGGCCGCCCCAGCGGCCCTGCCGCGAGAATAGCCCCCGTACCGCGGGCCTGACAAGAGGCGGCGTCACCGGACAGCCGGTGCGAGCTCTCGGCCCATCAGCTCGACCGCCGCGAGATCGCGGTGGTCGAGGTGCTGGAGGAAGACGCGCGTTACGCCGGCGTCCTCGAGCGCGCGGAGCTGGTCGGCGAGCTGCTCGACCGTGCCGATCAGCATGCCGCCTGCGGCGTTCCCGACGATCCACTCGCCGATGTCGCCGTCGTCCCCGCGGACGCGCTGGACGGGGACGGCGCGCTCCCGCACCTCGGCCTCATCGCGGCCGATGACGCAGCCGGTCATCAGCGAGAGCGGCAGCGTCGAGGGGTCGCGACCCACCGCACGGCAGGCCTCGTCGAGCGCGGCTCGGCGCTCCCGGCAGGCACCCGGCCCGACGAAGATCGTGTTGTACTCATCCGCGAAACGGGCGGCGAGGCGGGCTCCGCGCGGCTTCG
This sequence comes from uncultured Gaiellaceae bacterium, assembly GCA_963733065.1. Classification (GTDB taxonomy): domain Bacteria; phylum Actinomycetota; class Thermoleophilia; order Gaiellales; family Gaiellaceae; genus CAVTBT01. The sequence goes on along the minus strand of CAVTBT010000001.1, from coordinate 191,849 downwards.
CCGAGCCACCCACGATCAGCGGGGGGTGCGGCTTCTGGACGGGCTTGGGCTGCTGGCGGTCGTCGTCCGTCCAGGCGCGGACGATCGCCTCCGTGTCGGCCTCGAGCTTGTCGAAGCGCTCGCCGAGCGGCGGGAACTGGAAGCCGTGGACGTCGTGCTCGGCCTCGTACCAGCCGGCGCCGAGGCCGAGTTCGACCCTTCCGGCCGAGATGTGATCCACGGTGACGACCATGCGTGCGACGACCGCCGCGTGGCGGAAGGTGACGGGCGAGACGAGCGTTCCCAGCCGGATGCGCTCCGTGCGCGTGGCGAGCGCCGCGATCGTCGCCCACGCGTCGAGCGCCGCCTGCGGCTGGCCCCCGCCGATACCGAGGTAGTGATCCGAGCGGAAGAGGCCTTCCAGGCCACTGTCCTCGGCGGTCCGGGCGAGCGCGACCCAGTCGTCCCAGGTCACGCCCTGCTGGCCTTCGATCATCAGGCAGATGCGCACGGCGGGAGCCTACGTCGGCCGCTCGTACCGCTGCCGACCGTTTCGCGAGGCGGCGCAGCGGGGATCACGGCGCCAGCGGCGGCCCGGCCCGCGAGACAACGGAGGCGGAGATGATCGGTGCGCTGTTGGTGGGTTTCGTCGCGGGGGTCGTCGGACGGATGCTGATGCCCTCGGACTACTTCAGGAGCATGAGCGGACCGGCGTCCTGGCTCACATCGCTGGTCATCGGCCTGCTCGGTGCGTTGGTCGGGTTCGTCGTCTTCACGCTCGGTCTCGGCATCGGCGACGACGACGTCTTCGACTGGGGCGGCATCGTCGGCGCGATCATCGGGGTGCTGATCGTCCTGCCGATCGCCGGGTGGGTGCTGCGCCGTCTAGACGAGCGGAAGCGCGGGCCCGCGCCTATCTAGGCACAGGAAGCAGCTCGGCCGGATCCGTCACCGGCGCCTGGCAGACGAAGCGCTCGCAGGAGTAGACGGCCGGCCGCCCGTCGACGAGGCCCTTGCCTGCGAGCAGCGGCACGTCGTCCGAGGGGCCGATCGCGACGACCGCGGTCGGCTGCCAGCGGTCGAGGGCGGCACGTGCCACGGGCGAGTCGGCCGGTCCGGCGATCGCGAGCTCGCGCGGCGGCGCCAGGTAGAGGTCGAGCCCGCAGAGCGCCCACGCGAACGCGCCGGGCGCGCGGGGCAGCGCCGGTGCGACGAGCCTGAAGACCGACACGGCGCGGCGCTCGAGCTCGTCGTCGCCCCACAGGCGCGCGAGGCGCAGCAGCACGTGCGCGAGCATCGAATTCCCCGACGGGAGCGGATTGTCGTCGAGGTCCTTCGTCCTCGCGATCAGCTCTTCCCCACCGGCAGCGGCCAGGTAGAAGCCGCCGCGCTCGTCGTCGGCGAAGAGCTCGACCGCGAGCAGCGCCAGCCGGCGCGCCTCGTGCAGCCACCGCAGGTCGCCGGTCGCGGCGTGCAGCTCCAGCAGGCCGTGCGCGGTATTCGCGTAGTCGTCCAGGTAGGCCGCGCCACTCGTCTGGCCCGCCCGCCACGAACGCCGCAAGCGGCCGTCGCTGTCCGAGAGCGGGCCGAGCACGAAGGCGGCGCAGCGGGCCGCCGCGTCGATCCAGTCCGGCCGGCGCAGGCGTGCGCCCGCCTCCGCGAGCGCCGCGACGGCCAGGCCGTTCCAGGAGGCGATCGCCTTGTCGTCGAGCCCCGGCTGCGGTCGGGTCGCGCGTTCCTCGAGCAGTCGCGCGCGGAGCTCGGGCTCGAGCTGGCCGCGGATGATCGAGCGGCCGTGCTCGAAGGGCACGAGCAGGTCGGGCGGCACGCCGTCGCCGGCCTCCCACGTGAACGTCAGGCCCTCGATGCCGTCGGTGTCGGCATCCTGCGCCGAGGCGAAGCCGCCCTCCGGCAGGGCGAGTTCCCGTAGGAGGTAGTCGCAGGTCTCCTCGGCGACGTCGCGCCAGCGCTCGCGGCCCAGCACCTGCCAGCCGTGGAGGTACGCCGGGACGAGCAGGGCGTTGTCGTACAGCATCTTCTCGAAGTGCGGCACGAGCCAGCGATCGTCGACCGAGTACCGGTGGAAGCCGCCGCCGACGAGGTCGTACATCCCGCCGGCCGCCATGCCGTCGAGCGTCCGCTCGACCATCGCGAGCGCCTGCTCGCCGCCGTGGCGAAGGAGGAACTCGAGCGTCGAGGCAGGCGGAAACTTCGGCGCGCGGCCGAAGCCGCCGAACGCCGGCTCGAACGTGCGCGCGATGCCGCGCTCGGCCTCTGCCAGCAGCGCGCCGGTCAACGGCTCGCCCGACGGTCGCACCTCCGATGACGAGCGCAGGGCCTCGACGAGCTGCGACGAGGCGCGCGCGACGTCGGCCCGGCGCTCGCGCCAGGCCTCGGCGATCGACTCGAGCACCTGGCGGAAGCTCGGCAGGCCGTGCCGCGGCTCCGGTGGGTAGTAGGTGCCGCCGTAGAAGGGCTCGCCGGCCGGCGTCAGGAAGACGGTCATCGGCCAGCCGCCGCTCCCGGTCAGCGCGACGACCGCGCTCATGTAGATCGCGTCGAGGTCGGGCCGCTCCTCCCTGTCGACCTTCACGTTGACGAAGTGCTCGTTCATCACGCGGGCCGTCGCCGCGTCCTCGAACGACTCGTGCGCCATGACGTGGCACCAGTGGCAGGCGCTGTAGCCGATCGAGAGCAGCACCGGCTTGTCCTCGTCGCGCGCGCGGGCCAGCGCCTCGTCGTCCCACGGCTGCCAGTCGACCGGGTTGTCGGCGTGCTGGAGCAGGTACGGGCTCGTCTCGGCGGCGAGGCGGTTCACGCAGCGAAGCCTGCCACGCGAGCGTCAGCGCGCGACGCGCCCGCGGCCGAGCGGCTAGCGTCCCGCGGTATGTCGAGTCTGCCCGCCGGCACCGTCACCTTCGTGTTCAGCGACATCGAGGGCTCCACCGCTCTCGTCAAGCGGTTCGGCGAAGGGTACGGCGACCTGCTCGCGACGCATCGCCGGCTCGTGCGGGAGACGTTCGCCGGTTACGGCGGCGTCGAGATCGACACGCAGGGCGATGCGTTCTTCTTCGCGTTCGCGCGCGCCCGCGACGCCGTGGCCGCGGCCGTGGACGTCCAGCGGGCGCACGCCGCCTTCGAATGGCCGGACGGCGCGGACGTCCGCGTGCGCATGGGCCTGCACACGGGCGAGCCGGCGGTCGGCGACGAGGGCTACCACGGGCTCGACGTCGTCCGCGCCGCGCGGCTCGGCGGCGTCGGCGGCGGCGGCCACGTGGTGCTCTCGGAGACGACCCGCGCGCTGCTCGGCTCCTCCCTCCCCGACGGCGTCACGGTGCACCCGCTGGGCGAGCGTCGGCTCAAGGACCTCGACGAGCCCGAGCGGGTCTACGAGCTCGACATCGACGGCGTCGAGCGCACGGCCGAGGTGCCGCCGCCCGAGGCCGTCGCGGAGCGGGAGGAGCGCGCCGAGGATCGGTTCGAGGAGATCGGCCGGCAGATGAGCGAGCGCATCCAGGATCAGGTCTACCGCACGCTCGAGGAGAAGCTCGGCAAGATCGGCCCGCCGAAGGACCGAAAGATCGGCCCGCCGAAGGACCCGTAGCTAGCCCTCGCGGAAGAGCTCGTGCACGCCGCGCAGCTTCGTGCGCAGCAGCGCGCGGGCCCGCGACGAGTCGAGCGAGCAGTCGAGCGGCCGTCCCGGCGGCGCCGCCGTCCGCGACACGGGACCACCCGCGACGAGCTCCGCGAGCTCGGCGCGCGAGACCGCGTCAGGGCCGGCAACGTGCAGCGGACCGGAGACGTCGAGCGCAACCAGCTCGAGCAACGCCGACGCGAGGTCGCCGACCTGAACCGGGCAGCGGATCTCGTCCTCGTAGAACGACACGCCCGGCGCCTGCGGTCAGGAGCTCGTGCTTCGACGGCTCGTGCCCGGGCCCGCCGACGATCAACGACGTCCGCACGACCAGCGCATCCGGGCAGGCGGCGGCGACGCGGCGCTCCGCCTCGGCCTTCGCCGCCCCGTACTCGGTCGCCGGCGACGGGGGATCCTGCTCGACGTAGGCCGATCCCTTCCGGCCGTCGAAGACGACGTCCGTCGAGAGGTGCACCAGCCGCGCGCCGACCGCACGCGCGGCGCGCGCCACGTGCTCCGCGCCGTCGACGGTGACCTCGCGCGCGCCGGGCCCGTCCTGGCGATACGCGGTGTGGATCACGACGTCCGGCCGCAGCCGCTCGACGAGCGTCCGCACCGCTCTCGCGTCGCGCACCTCGACCCGCTCGCCCGTCGCAGACGGGTCGAGCCTCAGCAGCTCCGTGCCGAGGAAGCCGCTCGCGCCGGTGACGTGGATCCGCACGACTCGACGCTATCCGTCCGCCGTCCTATGCTCGCGCGCATGAAACGGACATGTCTGTGGCTTCATTTCGTGCTATCCGCATTGATCGTCGCGCTGGTCTTCGTGCAGGCCTACCTGATCACGGCGTACGTGACCGGAGCCGGCGAGGGCGCGCTCGACGCGCACGGCATCGTCGGCGGCGGGATCATCCACCTCTCCGAGCTGCTCGTGTTCCTGACCGCGCTCGTGGCGTGGTGGCGCAACTGGACGATGGTCGGCGTCAGCCTCTTCCTGATCGTGTTCGGGACGGTGCAGATCTTCCTGTCGCCCCCCGACGAGGACCCGGCGAGCGGCTGGGTGCACGGCCTCCACGGGCTCTTCGCGCTGTTCGTGATGGTGACGGCCGCCTGGCTCGCCTGGCGCGACTCCAAGGCACTCGGGCTCAGGCAGCCTGCCGTCGGTGACGTAGGTACCGCACCGCCTCGATCAGACCTGTAACCGCGATGGCGATCGTGAAGGCGAGGAGGAGCCCCTTCCAGGGCTCCTCCTCGAACTGCGAGCCGCCGAGGTAGCCGAGCAGCACCGTGTAGCTGCCCCAGATGGCGGCGGCGATGGCATCGAAGAGGAGGAACCTCCGCCACGGGAACTCGACGTAGCCGGCCGTGAACGTCGTCACCGTGCGGCCGCCGGGGATGAAGCGCGCGACGGTGATGATGTACGAGCCGCGGACCTCGAGCTGGTTCTCCGCCCACAGGATGCGCCGCTTCGCCTTCTCGCCGGAGAAGAAGCGCTTGACGGTCCGCTCGCCGAAGAAATGGCCGAGCCCGTAGGAGATGTTGTCGCCGAGGAACGCGCCGCCCGCCGCCGCGAGGATGGCGAGCAGCACGTTGAGGTCGCCGGAGCCGGCGAGGACGCCCGCGGTGATGGCCACCGTCTCGCTCGGCACGATGGGGAAGAACGCATCGAGCGTCGCGACGACGAAGACGATCAGGTAGCTCCAGCTCGAGCCGGAGAGCGCGTCGACGATCGACTCGAACACGGGAACCGGCATGCTACGCGCGGCCGTGGGACTCCAACCGCTCGAGGGCATGCGGGTGCTCGACGTGACGACGTCGATCGCCGGCCCCTACTGCGCCGAGATCCTCGGGGCGCTGGGCGCGGACGTGATCAAGGTCGAGCGGCCGGACACGGGAGACGACGGCCGCGCATGGGGCCCGCCGTTCTGGGACGGCGAGGGCACGATGTTCCTCTCCGCCAACGCGAACAAGCGGTCGCTCGCGCTCTCGCTCCGGGACGAGCGCGGTCGTGCGGCGCTGCTGCGGCTGGTCGAGGGCGCCGACGTCTTCCTGCAGAGCCTGCGGCCCGGGCTGGCCGACCGGCTCGGCCTCGGCCCGGACGCCGTGCGCGGCCGGAATCCCCGGCTCGTCTACTGCTCGATCGGCGCCTACGGTCACGTCGGCCCGCTCCGCCACGAGCCCGGGTACGACGCCCTCATGCAGGCAGCGGGCGGGCTGATCTCGATGACCGGCGAGCCCGGTCGGCCCGGCGTCCGCGTGGGCTCGTCGCTCATCGACCAGGGCACCGGCACCTGGGCCGCCCTCGGCGTCCTGGCCGCGCTCATGGAGCGCGAGCGCACCGGCGAGGGCACGGTGGTCGACGTCTCGCTCTACGAGACGGCGCTCGGCTACATCGGCTACCACCTTGCCGGCTACCTCGCCGACGGCACCGTCCCGACGGGGCAGGGCACGATCTTCCCGATGGTCGCGCCGTACCAGGTGTTCCCCACTGCCGACGGCGAGCTGATGGTGGCGGGCGGGAACGACCGGCTGTACGCCGCGGTCTGCGACGTCGTGGGCCTGCCGGAGCTCGTGGACGATCCGCGCTTCCGCACGAACCGCGACCGAGTCGCCAACCGCGAGTCGCTCGTCGAGCTGCTCGGCGAGCGGCTACGGGAGGACACGACCGCGGCGTGGCGCGAGCGGCTGACGGCCGCCGGTGTGCCCGCCGCCCCCGTCGCCGACGTGGCGGACGTGGCCGAGTCGCCGCAGACGGCGGCGCTCGACTTCTTCCAGCCGCTCGAGCACCCCACGATCGCCGACCTGCGGCTGCCGGTGCTGCCGCTGTCCTTCGGGTCCGAGCGGCTCCGCCACCGCAGCGCGCCCCCGCTCGTCGGCGAGCACTCACGGGAGGTGCTCCGCGAGGCCGGTCTCGACGACGAGGAGATCGACGTGCTCGGCCGCGACGGTGTCGCGAATGTTCGCTAGGAGCGAATTTCCTTCGCGTGGGCCAGAATGTCTGGCGTGGAGGCAGCGTCGCTCCGACGCCCGAGGCGGCGGCGCCCGCGGAGACGGCATCGCGGGGCCTGGCTCGCCGCGGCCGTCTACCTCGGTTTCGTGGTCGCGGGCCTCGCGCTCGTCGCCCGGTCGCTCGACGCGGACGTCCCTGCGCTCGGAGGGGCGGACGAGGAGTCGGAGGTCGCGCAGCCGACGATCGCGAACGGGCCGGAGGCCCTCGCCCTCGCGACGGTCGGCGCCCGGGCCCAGCGGAGTACCGCAGGGGTCGGCGGCGGCACCGGGTTCGTCGCCTGGGAGCAGAACGGCCTCGCGCTCGTCATCACCACCCGGCCGGCCGACGGCTGGCGCACCGGCGACGGCCGTTCCATCGACGTGGCGTTCGACGGACGGACCTTCCAGGGCACGCTCGCCCGCACCGACCCGGGTTCGCGCCTCGGCCTCGTCCGGGTCCAGCGACACCGGCTTCGCAGACCCGTTGTGGCAGGAGCCGAGTGCGGCGGTCGTGCGGGCCGGCGACCTCGTCGTGGCGGTCGGCAGGCGGGCGGCGCGTACGGTCGAGGTCGAACGAGCCGGTGCGAACCGGATCTTCTTCCGGGGCACCGGCATCGGATCGTTCGCGGGCGCGCCCGTGCTGAGCGGGGACGGGCGCGTCGTCGGCGTCGTCGACGCGGGCGGCGGCGCCACGCCGATCGACCGGGCCTGCCGGGTCATCCGGCGCTGCTGACCTCACCCCTCGACCGGGCGCAAACGCGAGCGAAGCGGGGGTACAGTTGGACGCGTGGACGGCGTCCTCGATCGACCGAGCCGCCGGCGGCTCGCGGCACTGGCGGCGCTCGTCGCCGCGTCGGCGTTCGGCGTGGCGCTCGTCGCGTTTCGTTTGGCCTGGACGGAGGAGGTGCGCTACGCGAACCTCGTCTGGAACCTCGTGCTCGCGTGGGTGCCGTTCGTGCTCGCGCTGCTCGTCTACGACCGTGCGCGGCGCGGCCGCCGCGGCATCGGGCTGCCGCTCATCGGCCTGGCGTGGCTGGCGTTCCTGCCGAATGCGCCGTACCTGGTCACCGACATCGGCCTGCTGCGGGACGTCCACGGCATGCCGCTCTGGTTCGACGTGGCGCTGCTCACGACGTTCGCGTGGACCGGGCTGCTGCTCGGCTTCGTGTCGGTCTACCTCGTCCAGCGCGCGGTGCAGCGGCTCTACGGCGTCACCGCCGGATGGCTCGCCGCCCTCGGCGCGCTCGGGCTCTCCGGCCTCGGCATCTTCCTCGGGCGCGAGCTGCGCTGGAACAGCTGGGACCTCGTCGTGCAGCCCGGCGGCGTGCTCGCGGACGTCGCCGAGCAGCTGACGACGCCCCGCCTCGTCGGTATGAGCCTCGTCATGGGCGCGTTCCTGACGGTGGCCTACGCGATGCTCTACACCGTCCTCGCAGCGGCCCTCGACGAACGCGACTGACGCTTGGACGCGGCGCGGCAGATCGGTGCCGTGTCGCTGGTGGTCGCCCCGCTCTTCGGACTCGTCGGCGGCGCCCTGCACCCCGAGCGCGCAACCGACCCGGCGGAGCTGCTCGAGGTCGTGGCGGCGAACCTCGACCGCTGGTATCTCGCCCACCTGCTCTTCTTCCTGGGCTCGCTGCTGCTGCTGCCCGCAGTCCTCATGCTGGGCGACCTGGCACGAGCCCGCGCACCCGGCCTGGCGTTGGCCGGCGTCGTGCTGTCGGTGATCGGGCTCGTCGGCGCCGCGGGCGTGGCCGCCGTGGAACTCGCGATCTGGGAGCTCGCCCAACCATCGGTCGCTGCGGGCGAGGCGGCGGCCGTGGTCGAGCGACTCACAGAGGGGGCAGCCGTGACCGTGCCGGTTCTCGGTGCGAGCATCGGCTTCCCCCTTGGCTTTGCGCTGCTCGGCGCGGCGCTCTGGCGCGCGGACGCGGCGCCGCGCTGGGCGTCGGCCTGCGTCGGCCTCGGCCCGGCCGTCTTCTCGGCGGGGGGCCTGGGCGGCTCGCTCCTGCTGACGGTCGCCGGCAGCGCCGTTTCGGCACTCGGTCTCTGCTGGATCGGGCTGGGACTGCTGTCGGCGCGCGGCGAGCCGCGGCCGGCGTAGGCGCCTAGCGCTCGATCGAGAGGAGGACGCGGAGCGAGAACCTCGCCGCCTCCGCACCCGTGCCGACGAGCTCCGCCCGGCAGTCCGCCGGGCCGAGCCTGCGCACGTCGAGCGTCGTCGTCCCGGCGCCGGCCGCGAGCGTTCTCGTCCTGAGCAGGTCGCCGCAGCGCACCTCGATGCGCGCCGCCGCGTCCGCCCGCGCGCGGACGACCACGCGCCGGCCCGGGCCGAGGAGCCCGAAGGTGACCGAGATGCGCTCGCCCGGCCGCAGCGTCCCGCGTCGCTCGATGACGACCGGCTGGAGCGCGGGACGGCGCGAGGACACGTCCGGTGGCTCCGCCAGGCCGAGATCGGCAAGCAGCGCCTGCCGCACGACGTCGTCCGGCGGTCGCAGCCACCCGATTCGGTGGGGGCCGCCGAGCGCCGCATGGGCGTAGTCCTCGGCGAAGATCTCGCCGATCGACCGGCTCCACCCACGCGAGTAGTTGCGGCGCACGCTGTGCGTCCGCACGAGCTCGCCGACGCCGCGCGCACGCCACCACAGCGGCATCCCGTTCGGCTCGGGGGCGGCAGCGTTGCCGCGGTTCGCGTCGAGATGGTGGCCGTACTCGTGGAGCAGGACCCGGGCGGTACCGCGGTCGCGGCCGGCCGGCACGACGAGGACGTCGCGCCGGTAGCACCCCGCGGCGGCGCGCCCGCACGCCTCGCGCAGGCCGTCGCGGTCGACGATGTGGACGACGACCTTCGTCACCTCGTCCCCGTGCGGCGCCCGACGCAGGTGCCCGGCGTACCAGTCGACGTCGACCCTCTCCGCGAGCACGTCGAACCGCATCGTGCGGCCCTCGTCGTCCTCGCGCACCACCTCGGCCGCGAATGCTTCTCCGGCAAGCGCGACGGAGGCCAGCAGGACAAGGAGCGAGACGGCGAGCCGCCGCATGACCCGACGGTAGCTGCCGCGGCGCCTACTCGTACTGCAGCGCTTCGAGCGGGTCGAGCTTCGCCGCTCGCCGGGCCGGGAAGATCGCGGCGACGATGCCGACGACGATCGCGGCGATCGCGAACACGATCAGCTGTCCGACCGGCAGCGAGAACGCGATGAAGTCGAGCCTCGCGACCAGCAGCGCGCCGAGCGCGATGCCGAGCACCAGGCCGAGCGCGCCGCCGATCAGCGCCGTGATCACGCTCTCGTGGCGCACCATGCGGCGCACCTGGCGGCGGGTCATGCCGACAGCGCGCAGCATCCCGAGCTCGCGGGTTCGCTCGAACACCGTGAGCACGAGCGTGTTGATGATCCCGAAGAAGCTCACGAATACGGACAGCGCCAGCAGCAGGTAGAGGATGTTGAGAATGCTCCTGAGCGGTCCGATCTGGTTGTCGACGAACTCGTCGCGCGTCTGCGACTTCGCGTTGGGGAAGTCCTCGAGCCTCTGCTCGAGCGCCGCCGTGTTGGCAGCCGTCTCCCCGCCTTGCATCGTGATGAACGTGAAGAGGTTCTCCGGATCCGGGTACGCGTCGTCGAACGTGGCGCTCGACATGGTGACGTGGCCGAAGGGCGAGCCGCCGGTCGGCGGGTCGAAGATGCCCTTCACGACGAGGTTGATGTTCTGGCCGCTCGGCGCCTGCACGACGACCGGCGAGCCGATCCCCAGGTTGTGGTCGTCGGCGTAACCGTCGTCGACGAACGCGCCATTCGATCCGAGGTTCGCGAAGACGGCTTGCGACCCGTCCTTCCACTCGATGGTCAGCACCTTGCCGGCATCCGGCTCGGTGGCGGTCAGGAACTCGGTCTTGCCGAACACGCGCCCCTCGGCCGTGCGGACGCTCGCGATCGCGTCGACTCCGGGCGTCTTGGCTGCAGCCTCGGCAGCGTCGGTCGGAATCGGTGAGAAGTTGTTCTGCGCGGTGATCGCGTAGTCGGACGTGAAGATGTCGTCGACCGCGCCCTCGAACGTCGAGATGACGCCCGCGGCGAGCACCGACACGAGCGTCACCAGCGCCAGGCCGATCATCAAGGCCGATGCCGTCGAGGCCGTCCGCTGGGGATTTCGGCGCGCGTTCTCCGTTGCGACACGGTTCATCGTTCGGTCGGGGAGCACGCCTGGGAACTCGGCCGGCCACTCGGGCTCCCAGGAGGTCACCGCCCGGCGCACCCACATCACGAGCACGATCAGGAACAGCAGCACGTTGAGGACCCCGCCCGCGACAACGGCGCCGAGCCGCTTCAGGCCACCGCCCGGGCCGAAAAGCCCGTAACGCAGGAGCCAGAACGGCAAGGTCCAGAACGGCCAGACGAGGATCGTCAGTGCGACGACGGCCCACGTACCGATCGGGCTGACCAAAGCGGAGAGCGGCTGCACGATGCGCACGGCGAAGAACGCGACGCCGAGGAAGACCAGCACCGCACCGATCCCGAGGAAGATCAGCACCGGACCGGTCCCGTTCGCGCCGAAGAGCGACCAGAGCAGGGCCGCGAGGCCCACCGCGATCACCACGACTGACCCGGCCGTCCGGAACCGCGCAAAACGGGAGACCGGCAACGTGGCACCTTCGCGGACGGCCGCGATCGGTGGCACTCGAGTGGCGCGGATCGCGGGTCGCAGGCTGGCGATCAGCGTCACGAGGATGCCCACCAACAGCGCGATCACGACCGTACGAATCTCGAAGATCAGGCCCTGGTTCGGCAGCGTGAAGCCGGCGGCGTCGAACAGGGAGAAGAGCAGCTTGGCGAGCCCCAGCCCCAGGAACAGACCCGTGATCGACGCCAGCGTGCCCACCACGAGCGACTCGACGACGATCGAGCCGAGCACCTGCTTGCGGGAGGCGCCGAGCGTCCGAACGGTGGCGAACTCGCGCGTCCGCTGGGCGATCGTGATCGACAGCGAGTTGGCGATCACGAAGCTGCCCACGAAGAGCGCGATCCCACCGAAGACGAGGAGGAAGATCCGGAAGAACGAGATGAACTCGTCCGTATCGGATGCGTCCTCAGCGGCCTGCTCGGCCCCCGTGAGCACTTGCGCGTTCGAGGGCAGGACGTCAGTGATCTCGTCGATCAACTGCGCATCGGTGACGCCGGGCTTGGCCGACACAGCGATCTCGTCGAGCCTCCCCAACCGCTCGAATAGACGCTGCGCCGTCGGCAAGTCGAACCCCGACAGCGTCGCGCCGCCGATCGTCGAGACCGTGCCGAACTTGACCAGCCCGGACAGCCGCAGCCGCTGGATCGGCCCGCGAGCCTGCACCGCCACGATGTCCCCGACCTCGAAGTCCTCCTTGCCGGCCGTCGCCTCGTCGATCACGACCTGGTTGGGCCCCGGCCACGCTCCCTCGACGAGCGTGAGCGGGTTGAACGACGAGTCGCCGTTCGCAATCGAGAAGCCGAGGTTCGGCGCGCCGCCGTAGACGATCGCCTTGCCGTCCTCGCCGATCAGCTGAGCGTCGCCGTCGACGCTGCCTTCCGCCTCCGCGACGCCGTCGAGTCCGCGGACGGTCTCCAGGAGCGGCTGGGGCAGAGTCGGCGCGGTCGCACCGCTGTCGTCGGTCAGATCGAACGCCGACTTGCCGCTGATGACGACGTCCGACCCCTGCCGGGAGTCGGTGAAGATCGAGTCGAACGCCTTGTCGATCGAGTCCGTGAGGATGAAGGTGCCGCTCACCATCGCGACACCGAGCACGATGGCGATCGCTGTCAGGAGCGTCCGCAGCTTGCGGCCGAGGAGTCCCTTGAGCGCGAACCGGACCATCGACTCGGACGGTAGCGATCGCGTGCCGGGGCATGCGTCGCCAGGACCTGCTGGGGGAACCTCGCGGTTCCCCCAGCGCCTAGCCCCTCGGACTCACTCGTACTGAAGCGCCCTCAGAGGATCGAGCTTCGCCGCGCGGCGGGCGGGGGTGATCGCCGCCAGGAGCCCCGCGATGATGGCCACGATCGCGAGCACGATCAGCTGCCCGATCGGCAGGTCGAAGCCCACGTCGTACTGGCTGAGCGCGCGCGTCACGAGCGCCGCCAGGAAGATCCCGAGCGGGAGCCCGAGCGCGGCGCCGATCAGAGCCGTGATCACGCTCTCGTGCCGGATCATGCGCCGGGTCTGCCGCCGGGTCATCCCGACCGCCCGGAGCATCCCGAGCTCGCGCGTGCGCTCGAAGACGGAGAGCGCGAGCGTGTTCACCATCCCGAAGAGGCTGATGATCACGGACAGCGCCAGCAGGACGTAGAGCAGCAGCAGGAACTGCTGGAACTCCTGATCCTCCTTGTCGATCCATTCCGGCCGGGTCTGCGTGCGGGTGTCCGGGAACGGCTCCAGCGCCTGCTCCACGTTCGCCTGGGTCGCAGCCAGGTCGCCGCTCGCATTCAGCAGCGTGAAGCGGTTCCGCGGGCGCTCGTACATGTCGTCGAACGCCTCCTGCGAGACGCTGGCCGAGCCGAGCAGCGGGTAGAACGGGCTGCCTTCGTAGATGCCGCGGACGACGAACTCCCGCTCCTCGTTGTCCGGGGTCAACACCGAGACGCTGTCCCCCACGCCGAGATCCTTGTCCTCGGCGACGTTGCTCGGCAGCACGGCGCCGTCGGACCCGAGCTGGGCGAGCAGGGCGTCCGAGCCCTCCTCCCACCGGAAGGCGTAGACCTGGTCGATCTGGTCGTCGAGGCCGGTGAGGTTGGCGCCGCTGCCGTCGACCTTCGCGATGTCCTGGCGGACGTTGCTCACCGTCTCGACGCCGTCGACGTCCGCGACCGCGTCGCCGACCGCGGCCGGGAACTCCGAGTAGCCGTCCTGCGACGTGACGATGAGATCGGACTGGATCTGCCGCTCGATGGCCTCGCTGTTCGAGGAACGCAGGCCGTTGGCCAGCACCGACACGAACGTCACGAGCGCGATCCCGATCATCAGCGCGGCCGCGGTGGCTGCCGTACGGCCCGGATTGCGCTGCGCGTTGCCCTCGGCGAGCTTGCCGGCCGCGCCGCCCATGCGCCGGGCCGGGATGCCCACGACGCGCGCGAGCGGTTTGACGAGCCGGGACGAGAGCATCGCCACGCCGATGAACAGCGCGAGCACGCCGATCCCGAGCAGGGCGAAGCGGTCGCCGATCGCGATGTCGTTCGCGAGCGTCCCGTAGCCGAGCGAGAGCACCGCGAGCGCCACGATCACAGCGGCGATGTACGGCGTGAAGCGCGCGAAGCGACCGCGCGGCATCGTCGCGCCCTCGCGGACCGCGGCGATCGGGGGCACCCGTGTCGCGCGGATCGCGGGGAACAGGCCGGCGACGAGCGTCACGAGCGTGCCCACGAGCAGGCACACGACGACGGTGCGCGTGGCAAAGACCGTGTCGGTCTGGGGAAGATCGAGGTTCAACGCCTTGAACAGCGCGTTCAGCCCGACCGCGAGCCCGAGCCCGGCGAACAGGCCGACGATGGACGCGCCGAGGCCGATCACGAGCGCCTCGAGGATCACGGACCGCAGCACCTGCCGCCGTGAGGCGCCGAGCGTGCGCAGCGTGGCGAACTCGCGCATCCGCTGCGCGACCGTGATCGAGAGGGTGTTGAAGATGACGAACGCGCCCACGAAGAGCGCGATGCCCGCGAACGAGAGCAGGAAGTAGCGGATGATCGTCGTGAAGGTGGCGATCTCGTCGGACTCCTCCTCCGCCTGCTCCACGCCCGTCTGCACCGTCACCTCGCTGCCGAGCTCCTCCTGGAGGCGCTGCGTCAACTGCTCGGGCGTCGTGCCCTCGGCGGCCGCGGCCTGGATCGAGTCCAGCTCGCCGTCCTTGTCCAGGAGCTGTTGCGCCGTCGGTACGTCAAAAATCGCGAACGTGGCGCCGCCGATCGAGCTGAGGTCGCCGTACTTCGCGACCCCGACGATCTCGAACTCCTGCGCCGGGCCGAGCGCCGCGACGCCGATCCGGTCGCCGAGCTTCAGGTTCTCGTCGTTGGCCACGCCCTCGTCGACGGCGACCTCGTTGCCACTGCTCGGCCAGCGCCCTTCGACGAGGTTGAGCGGGTTGAAGCGGTCGTACTCGGGGGCCGTCTCGATGCCGAACGCCAACGAGGGGGCGCCGCCGGTGTCGATCGCCTCGCCGTCCGGCCGCAGCAGCTTGGTCTGGAAGTCCGAGACCGACCCCGTGGCGACCTCGACGCCTTCGACACCGCGGACCCGCGTGAGCAACGCCTCGGGGATCGGCGGCGTCGCGGCCGACTCGCCCTCGAAGCTGAAGCCGGCGTCCTTCCCGGTCACCACCGCGTCGGTGCCCGCGTACGAGTCGACGAAGATGGAGTTGAACGCCTTGTCGATCGTGTCGGTGAGGACGTAGCTGCCGCTCATCATCGCGACGCCGAGCACGATCGCGAGGGCGGTCAGGACCGTGCGGAGCTTGCGCCCCGCGAGGCTCTTGAGCGCGAAGCGGATCATCGTGCCGCCAGCTGCTCCATGGCCTCGAGCACGTCGTGCGGCTCCGAGCGCGGCAGGTCGCGGACGATCAACCCGTCACCGAGGAACAGGATCCGGTCGGCGATCGCCGCCGCGCGTGCGTCGTGCGTGACCATGACGGTCGTCTGACCGAACTCGTCCACCGAGTCGCGCATCAGCTCGAGGATCTCGCCGCTCGTGGCGGAGTCGAGGTTGCCGGTGGGCTCGTCGGCGAAGACCACGGTTGGCCGCGAGGCGAGTGCGCGGGCGATGGCCACGCGCTGCTGCTGGCCGCCGGAGAGCTCGGCCGGCCGGTGCGACGAGGCGGTCGCCGAGCCCGACCTTGTCGATCAGGCCGCGGAACCACTCCGGCTCCGGCTTCTCACCTGCGATCGAGAGCGGCAGGGTGATGTTCTCCTCGGCCGTCAGCATCGGCAGCAGGTTGAAGAACTGGAAGACGAACCCGATGTGGGTGCGCCGCAGCTTCGTCAGGTCGGTGTCGGAAAGCGTCGTGATCGTCGTCCCCGCGATCGACACCTCACCGCTCGTCGGCTTGTCGAGGCCGGCGAGGATGTGCATGAGGGTCGACTTCCCGGAGCCCGAGGGGCCCATGACCGCCGTCAGCTTGCCCTGGCTGATCTCGAGCGAGACCCCGCGCAGCGCGTGCACCGCGGTATCGCCTTCGCCGTACACGCGCGTGACGTCGTCCGCAACGACGACCGCGCCGTTCTCATTCGCCATCGTGCCTCCCGGCTCGGGATCCATTGGGGCGTAGCCTGCCAGTCGCGCTACCCCGGCGGTAGGGGGTTAACCGCACCCTCCGCCCTGGCCACGACGGGCCGTCAGCCGAGCAGCCAGTCGACCCCGTCCAGGATCGGCGTCTCAGCTCCGCCGCGGTCCAGGCCCACGACCTGGACCTCGGGCCCGCCGATCGGCAGGTCGGTGTGCACGGTCGAGTCGTTGATCCCGCGCGCGAGCAGCTCGCCGCTCGGCAGGTCGTCCGTGCCCGGGATCGGAGCGGTGTAGGCGCCGCCGTAGGCGATGTGCGAGGTCACGTTCTCGTCGTAGAGGGGATGCATCAGCCCCACGTCCGAGCGTCCGATCGGCGAGTCGCCGTCGACGAGCGCCACCTCGCCCAGGAACGCCGCCGCGTCGTCCTTCGCCAGCTCGCCGGCGACGAAGTCGTGTCCGCTGCGCGCACCGGCGAGCCGGGCGCGGCCCCCTTCGAAGACGAGCTCCACGTCCTCGAGCAGCGTGCCGCCGAAGGAGACGGGGCGGGTCGTCCGGACCCGGCCCTCCGTGCGTTGCCGGTCCGGGGTGGTGAACACTTCCTCCGTCGGCAGGTTCACGCAGTGGCGCTGGCCCCACCGCGTCTCGGACGCCCCGCCGAGCCACAGATGCCCCTCGTGGAGCCCGACCGTGAGGTCGGTGCCCGGGCCACGGAACCGGACGGCGTCGAACCGGCGCTCGGTCAGGAGCTCGCAGCGCACGCGCAGCTCCTCGAGCCGCTCGTGCCAGGCGGCGACCGGGTCGGGCCGGTCGAGGCGAACAGCGGTCGCGATC
Source organism: uncultured Gaiellaceae bacterium (assembly GCA_963733065.1). Classification (GTDB taxonomy): domain Bacteria; phylum Actinomycetota; class Thermoleophilia; order Gaiellales; family Gaiellaceae; genus CAVTBT01. The sequence continues at coordinate 175,183 of CAVTBT010000001.1, read as the reverse complement.
GCCTCCTGCAGCCGGTCGACCCGCGGCTCGCCGAAGACGCGCTCCGCCCACCCCGGGGTCGGGGCGCCGAGCACGGTCCAGGCCATGCGCCGTTCGTTGATGAGGCGCTGCCGGACGGGGATCGACTCCTTCGGACGGTAGACCCGGGCGGCGCGCGCGCCGTCGACGCCCTGCCAGAGCGCCGGGAACGAGTCGCCGTCGAGGTAGATCTCCACCGCCTCACCGTCGAGCATCCAGGTCCACGCGCCGAGCAGGGAGACGGGAGAGCGGTCGAGCTCGGCGTCGGCCGCGTTCAAGGCGCGGAGGAAGGACGCGACCTCGTCGAGGTAGAGCGGCTCGACGTCGCGGGCGCCCGCCGCCCACGCGGCAGCCGTCACGGCCCGCACGAGCCCTGCGTGCTCCGGGGAGGCGAGCACGAAGACCTTCTGGCCCGGCTGGACGTTGGCGCCGACCCTCACGGCCAGCTCGGCGTAGCGGCGCTCGAAGTCGCCGACCCCGGGCAGCTCGGTCGGGGCCTCCGGCGCTATGCGATCCCTACCCGCCGACCGGCCTCAGCCAGCACGTCGCCGAGCGTGCCCGCGATCCTGTCGAATTCCGGCTGGCGGGCGACGAGCGGCGGCGAGATCTGCACCACCGGGTCGCCGCGGTCGTCCGCGCGGCAGATGAGGCCCGCCTCCCAGAGCGCGTTCGAGAGGTAGCCGCGGAGCAGGGTCTCGCACTCCTCGTCGGAGAAGGACGCACGCGTTGCCTTGTCCTTCACGAGCTCGATCGCGTAGAAGAATCCGGTGCCGCGCAGGTCGCCGACGATGGGCAGCTCGAGCAGCTGCGCGAGCGTCGAGCGGAACGCGTCCTGGTGCTCGCGCACCCCGTCGACGATGCCGTCGCGCTTCATGATCTCGATGTTCTTCAGGGCGATCGCGCACATCACCGGATGCCCGCCGAACGTGATTCCGTGCGCGTACATCGAGGTGGACTCGAGGAACGGCTCCATCACCCGCTCGGTCGCGATCACCGCGCCGATCGCCGCGTAGGACGAGGACAGGCCCTTCGCGGAGCAGACGATATCCGGCCGGATGTCGTAGCGCTCGGAGCCGAACCAGTAGCCGAGCCTGCCGAAGGCCGTGATCACCTCGTCGGCGGAGAGCAGGATGTCGTAGCGGTCGCAGATCTCGCGCACACCCCGCCAGTAGCCCTCCGGCGGCGTGAAGCAGCCCCCGGCGTTCTGCACGGGCTCCATGTGCACGAGGCAGACCGTCTCTGGCCCGGCGGCCAGGATCGTGTCCTCGAGGTGCTCGAGCAGCATCGCGGTGAACTCGGCCTCGGTCTCGTCCGGCGGCCGGTGGTAGCGGTTCGTGTTCTTCGTGTGATGCACCCCGGGCACGAGCGGCTCGAAGGGCATGCGCAGCGCCGGAATGCCGTTGATGGAAAGCGCGCCCATCGTCGTGCCGTGGTAGGCGATGTGGCGGGCGATCGCCTTGTACTTCCTCGGCATCGGCGCGCCGACCAGCTCGTCGTGTCGCGTGTCGGCCTCCGAGCGGCCGAGATCCGCCGACATGCGCTTGCCGCCGCGGGCGAGGAAGTACTGGCGCGCGAGCTTCCACGCCGACTCGACCGCCTCCGAGCCGCCCGACACGAAGAAGACCCGGTTCAGGTCGCCCGGCGCGAGCGCGGCGACCTCCGCCGCGAGCTCGATCGCCTTGGGATGGGCATACGACCAGTTCGTGTAGAAGGGCAGCTCGCGCATCTGCTCGAGCGCCGCCTGGCCAACCTCCTCGCCGTAGCCGTAGCCGATGTTCACCGAGAACAGCCCGGCGAGCGCATCGAGGTAGCGGCGCCCGTTCGCGTCTTCGAGGTAGCAGCCGTCGCCGCGCACGATGATCGGCACTTCGCCGTCGCCGTAGCCGCCCATCCGCGTGAAGTGGAGCCAGAGGTGATCCCTCGCGAGCTGCTGGAGGTCGACGGCGCTGGTGACGGCGGTCTCGGTCATGCGGCTCCTGTCATTCGGCGGGCGGAACGTCGTTGCCAGATGATGTTGGCGAGCATCCCGGCGATCGCGACGAAGAAGATCGCGCTTGCGACGACATTGAACTGCGGCGGGACGGTCACGCGGGCGGCTCCCCACACGAGCACCGGGAACGTCGGGTCGGAGCCTGCCACGAAGTAGGTGATCACGAAGTCGTCGATCGAGATGGCGAAGCCGAGGAGCGCCGCGCTCAGGATCGCGGGCGCCAGCAGCGGCAGCGTGACGCGAACGAACGTCGTCAGCTCGTTGGCGCCCAGGTCCATCGCTGCCTCCTCGAGATGGCGGTCGAACCCCAGCAGGCGCGCCTTCACGGTCACGACGACGTAGCTGAGCGTGAACATCACGTGCGCGATGAGAATCGTCGTGAAGCCCGTCGCCACGCGGCTCTGCAGGAACAGCGTCAGGAGCGATGCGCCGAGCACGATCTCGGGGGTGGCCATCGGCAGGAAGATGAGCAGGTTCGTCGAGCCGCGTCCCCGGAACCGGTGCCGGACGAGTGCCAGCGCCACGAGCGTGCCGAGCACTGTCGCGATGGCCGTGGCCACGAACGCGACCTCGAGCGAGAAGACAAGGGCGTCCCGGATGCCCGGGACCGCATCCCAGTGCACCCAGTTGTCGACCGTGAACCCCTCCCATGTGAAGTTGAACCGGCCGGTGGGGTCGTTGAACGAGAACAGCACGACGACCGCGATCGGGAGCATCAGGTACGCGAACGCGGCGACGGCGTAGGCGGTCAGCAGGTGGTACCGCACGAACGCCGTCAGGGAGCGCCGGCGCGTGCGCGTCGGCAGCACCGCCGGAGCGGCTTCGGCCCCGGACGTCATCCGGTGAGCTTCTCCGTGCCCACGACGCGCGCATACACGAACAGGGCGACCATGATCAACGCCATCAGCACGAACGACAGCGCGGCGGCCGCCGGGTAGTCGATCAACTCGAGGAACTTCGACTGGATGACGTTCCCGATCATCGCCTGCTGGGGCGTCCCGAGCAGAGCCGCGTTGATGAAGTCTCCGGCTGCCGGGATGAACGTGAGCAGGGTGCCGGCGACGATGCCGGGCGCCGACAACGGCAGCGTCACGCGGAGGAAGGCCCTGAAGCGGCTCGCATACAGGTCCTGCGCGGCCTCGAGCAGCCTCGCGTCGATCTGCTCGAGCGAGACGTAGACCGGCAGCGCCATGAAGGGCAGGAAGTTGTAGGTGATGCCGGCGACGACGGCGAGCGTCGTGGCCAGCAGTCGCCCGTCGGCAGCCAGCAGGTGGAGGTCACGGAAGACTCCGACGAGCGGTCCCTGGTCGGCCAGGATGTTTTGCCAGGCCAGCGTGCGGATCAGGTAGGTGACGAAGAACGGCGCGATGATGAAGAGCAGGAACAGGTTCTTCCAACGCCCGCCGCGAAACGCGATCCAGTACACCAGCGGGTAGCTGATGAGCAGCGCGAGCACGGTGGCCAGCCCCGCGTACAGGAACGAGCGGATCAGCTGCGCGTCGTACGTCGTGATCGCGTCCCAGTAGTTCGAGAACTCCCACGTGAACGTGTAACCCTGCTCGAAGCTGCCGCTCTGAAGCGACTGGTAGGCCAGGAAGCCAAGCGGGACGAGGAAGAAGACGATCAGCCAGACGATCCCCGGCGCCAGGAGCAGCACCGGGGCGAGCCAACGATTGCGATGGATCAGCGCCACGAACGGTGGATCAAGCGCCGAGGAGCTGCTGCCACTTCTCGATGTACGCCTGGTTGTTGAGCGCCGCCGAGTCGAACTGCACGACCTGCGAGAGGATCTCGTCGTCCGGGAAGATCAGAGGATTGTTGGCGGACTCGGGATCGATCTTGACCGCCTCCTCCCGCACGCCCTTCACCGACGAGATGAAGCCGCTCCCGACCGCGACCATCGCGGCGATCTTCGGGTCGTAGACGAAGTTCATGTAGGTGGACGCGGTCGCGACGTCGCCGTCGAGCGGGATGAGCATGTTGTCGGTCCAGATGTCCGAGCCCTTCTCCGGCAGGTTCCAGCGCAGGTCCTTGTTCGCTGCGAGGCCGGTGGCGACGTCGCCCGACCACGACAGCGCAGCCGCGATGTTCCCCCTCTCCAGGTCGCTCACGTAGTCGTTGCCGGTGAACCGCCGGATCTGGCCCGAGTCGACGGCCTTCTTGATCCGGTCGTACGCCGCGTTGAAGGAGTCGTCGGTGACGTTCTTCGGATCGTCGCCGTTCTCGAGCATCACCGGGCTCAGCGAGTCGGCCATCTCGGTGAGCATCGTCACCTTGCCCTTCAGCTTCGGATCCTCGAGCAGCTGCGCGACGGTTGTGATCACCTCGCCGCCGGACGCCTTCAGGTTGGTTGCGAGACCGGTGATGCCGGACAACCACGGCATGCTGTAGGACCGGTCGGGGTCGAACGGCGGGCTCGCTTGCGCCGGAATCAGGTTCGAGCTGTTGGGAATAAGGGTCTTGTCGAGCTTCTCCAGCCACTCCTTCTGGACGAGCAGCCCGGGGAAGCGCGAGTTGTCCGTCATCACGATGATGTCGCGGTCGATCCCGCGACCCTGGGACAGCGGGCCCTGGATCTTCCCGAAGTACGAGGCGTTGTCGTTGATGTCCTCGAAGTAGTCAATCGCGACGCCGGTCTTCTTCGTGAACGCCTCGTTCGACGCGATCTTCTTCGTCTTCTGGTCCTGATCGATGTAGTACGGCCAGTTCGAGAAGCGGAGCCGGTCGGCGAGCTCGGCCGGCGCCTGTCGTCGCGGCGGTCGTGCCGCTCGCCGTCTCCTCGCCGCCGCCGCAGGCCGCTAGGAGCCCGGGCAGCGAGAGGACGGCGCCGCCGGCGGCGGCGCGCTGGAGCAGCTCACGACGTGTCAGGTTGCGCATGGGGGATCTCCTCCGGGGGATCGACGACGAAGGTGGCCTCGGGGCTCCAGGTGAGCGTGACGGGCGCGCCGGAGGCAGGCGGAGCCGACCCCGCCTCGGCGTTCTGCGACCAGACGCTGACCGTCCCGGCCGGCGTCTCGACGACGACCTGCGTGGCGACGCCGACGTAGGCGGTCTCCACGACCCGGCCCATGAGCCGGTTCGCACCGCCGCCCTCGCCGAGCCGCACCTTCTCCGGCCGCACCCCCGCTGCGACCGTTCCCGAGCGGCCGTTCGCGGCCACCCGGATCGCCGTACCGTCCGTCAGCACGACGCTGTCTCCCCGAAGCTCGCCTGCGAGCAGGTTGGAGGCGCCGAGGAACCCCGCGACGAACGCCGTCGCGGGCCGCTCGTAGAGCTCGGTGGGCGGCCCGAGCTGCTCGACACGGCCGCGGTTCATGACCGCGATCGTGTCGGCCATGGTCATCGCCTCCTCCTGGTCGTGCGTGACGTGGACGAAGGTGATGCCGACCTCGTGCTGGATGCGCTTGAGCTCGAGCTGGAGCTGCTTGCGGAGCTTGAGGTCGAGCGCTCCGAGCGGCTCGTCGAGGAGCAGCACGCGCGGGCTGTTCACGAGCGCCCTGGCCAGCGCCACGCGCTGCTGCTGGCCGCCGGAGAGCTGCCGAGGCTTCCGCTTGCCGAAGGCGCCGACGTCGACGAGCAGCATCGCCTCCTCGGCGCGCCGCTTGAGCTCCCGGCCCTTCAGCCCCTTGCGCCGCAGCCCGAACTCGACGTTCTCCGCGACGGTGAGGTGCGGGAACAGGGCGTAGCTCTGGAAGACCGTGTTGACGTCCCGCTTGTAGGGCGGGAGCCCGACGACGTCGCGTCCGCCGAGCTCGATCCGACCCTCGTCGGGCTCCTCGAAGCCGCCGATCATGCGGAGCGTCGTCGTCTTGCCGCAGCCGGACGGGCCGAGCAGCGCGAAGAACGAGCCGGGCGGGATCCCGAGCGACACGCCGTCGACGGCCGCCACGTCGTCGAAGCGCTTGACGACGCGCGTCGAGGAGGACGTCCGGCGGCTGCGCCGCCGTCACACCCCTTCCTCCGGGACGACCAGGACCGGGACGGTCGCGCGGTGCACGAGCTTGTGCGGGACCGACCCGAGGATGAACCCGGTGAGCGGCCGCTCGCTCGCCGAGCCCACGACGATCATCCGAGCGTCGCGCTCGGCGGCCAGGGCGAGGAGCGCCTCCGCCGGCCGCTTCGGGACGAGCACCGCCTCGGCGGGCACACCCGCCTCGGTGGCCCGCAGGACGGCCTGGTCCACGATCGGCCGCCCGATCTCCTCGAGCGCGGCCCGCGCCTCCCCGCGCTCGTCGCCGACGCTGCGGAAGGGCGGCTCGACGGCGTAGGCGATCACCAGCGAGTCGCCGAGCCCCGACGCCAGCTCGATGGCGCGCGCCACGGCGCAGTCGGCGCAGCTCGAGCCGTCCACGCCGACGACGATCGCGCGGCTCATCGCTCCCCGCTCGTCGCCGTCGCCGCGGTCCCGGAGGCCAGGCCGTCGCCGACCGTCTCGAACGCGCGCCGGCCGAAGAAGCTCTCGTGGCCGCCGAGCCGCCAGAGCACGAGCAGGACGAGCCCGAGCAGCATGAAGCCCATGCCGATCACGAACGGCACGCCCATGCCGAGCACCGACTGGCCCGAGTACGAGTTCTCGGGGTCGAAGAGGTCGATCGCCGACTTCACGAAGAGGAAGCCGAGGATCGCCGCGCCGACGAGCGGCCCGACGCCGATGAACAGCAGGTTCTTCACCGACTTGCCGAGCTCGCGGCGGTAGTAGACGGCGCAGGCGAGCCCGGTCAGCGCGTAGTAGAAGGCGATCATCAGCGACAGCGCCGAGAGCGTGTCGAAGAGGAAGTTCTCGGACAGGATGTTCACCGGCACGTACCAGACGATCGCCAGCGCCGCGATGACGGCCGTCGAGAACCAGGGCGTGCGGAACCGCGGATGGACGGCCGCGAACGCGCGCGGCAGGGCGCTCTGACGCGCCATCGAGAAGGACGTGCGCGAGGAGGGGATGATCGTCGTCTGCGTCGAGGCGACGGCGGACGTGACGATGGCCAGGATGACCAGCTTGTCCAGAGGCGACCCGAGCACGTCCCCGCCGAGCACGGCGAAGATCGCATCGTCGTCGTCGTACTCGGCGAGCGTGTCGAGACCCGCGTACGCGACGACCGCGAGCGAGACGCCGACGTACGTCACGAGCAGGATCACCGTCGAGATGACCGCGGCCAGGCCGGGCGCGCGGGCCGAGTCGCGCGTCTCCTCCGTGAGGTTGACGGCGCTCTCCCACCCCCAGTAGATGAAGACGCCGATCAGCAGCGCCGAGATGAGGGTCGAGAAGTCGGAGATCGCGAACGGTGAGAGCCAGCCGAGCTCTGGTCGCGTCGAGCCCTCGGGGGCTGTGCCGTCGTACACCTTGTAGAGCGCGACCACGGCGAAGAGGAGCAACGCGCCGACCTGGATCACGATCAACACGTCCTGCAGCCCCGCCGTGAGCTCCGTACCGACGATGCAGATCACGGTCATCACGACGATGTAGGCCACCGCCAGCGCCATCACCGCCGTCTTCGACTCGGCCGCGCTGTCCCACCCCACGAGCTCGTACGAGTAGCGGGCCCCGACGTCGGCGAGCGAGCCGACCACGAGGATGCCGGTGGTGCAGATCGCCCAGCCGCCGAGCCAGCCGAGCCACGGCCCGAGCCCGCGGGTGACCCACGAGAACGTCGTGCCCGCGTCCTGGTCGGCGCGGTTCATGTAGAAGAACGCGGCCGCGATCAGGAACATCGGCACGAACGAGACGAGCAGCGCTCCCGGCGCCTGGAAGCCGACGAGCACGGTCACCGTCCCGATCACGGCGGCGAGCGAGTACGCGGGCGCCGTCGACGCGAGGCCGACGGAGAGCGCCTCGCGAAAGCCGATCGCGTCGTGATCGAGCTCCGCAGCGTCCTGTCGGTCCGTCAAGCCAGCTTCACCGCGATGTGCTTGATGCGCGTGTACTCCTCCATCGAGTAGAGCGACATGTCCTTCCCGTAGCCGGACTGCTTGAAGCCGCCGTGCGGCATCTCCGAGGCCAGCGGGAAGAGGTGCTCGTTGATCCAGATCGTCCCGAAGTCGAGCTTCTTCGCGGCACTCATCGCGCGGCCGAGGTTCTCGCTGAAGACCGACGCGGCGAGTCCGTAGCGGACGCCGTTCGCCATCGCCAGCGCGTCCTCGTCGGAGGCGAAGCGCTGGATGGTGACGACGGGGCCGAACACCTCCCGCTGGACGATCTCGGCGTCCTGGTCGACGTCCGCGACGATCGTGGGCTTGACGAAGAAGCCACGGTCACCGACCGTGCCGCCGCCCGTGACGACGGTGCCGCCGCCGTCCAACCGCTCGAGGAAGCCGAGCACGCGCTCCTGCTGCTCGCGCGAGATCACGGGCCCCATGTCGACGTCGTCCCCGTCTGCGGGGTCGGCGACCTTCATCCCCTCGATCACGGGCACGGTCGCGCCGAGCACGTCGTCGTAGACCGCCTCGCTGACGAGGATGCGCGACGAGGCGGTGCAGTCCTGGCCCGAGTTCCAGAAGCCGCCGATCTTGATCGCCTCGGCGACCGTCGCGGGGTCGGCGTCGTCGAGCACGACCATCGGCGCCTTGCCCCCCAGCTCGAGGTGGACGCGCTTCAGCGTGTCGGCCGCGTTGCGCGCGATGAGCTTGCCCGTCTCGACGTCGCCGGTCAGCGACACGAGCGCGACGTCGGGATGCTTGACGAGCGAGTCGCCGACCGGCACGCCGTCGCCGGTGATCACCTGCAGGACGCCCGGCGGCAGGATCTCCTGCGCCAGCTCGGCGAGACGCAGCGTCGTCAGTGGTGTCTGCTCGGCGGGCTTCAGGATCTGGACGTTGCCGGCCGCAAGCGCCGGGCCGAGCTTCCACGCGGCCATCATCAGCGGGTAGTTCCACGGCGTGATGCCGACGACGATGCCGAGCGGCTCGCGGCGGATGATCGAGGTGTAGCCCTCGACGTACTCGGCGGCCGCCTTGCCTTCGAGCGTTCGCGCAGCGCCCGCGAAGAAGCGGAGGTTGTCCGCCGAGAACGGCATCTCGTCGCCGGCGATCGACATCGGCTTGCCGACGTTCTGCGACTCGAGCCGGGTCAGCTCGTCCGCATGCTCGTCGATCAGGTCCGCGAGCTTCAGGAGCAGCTCCATGCGGTCCTTCGGGGTCTTGTCGAGCCAGTCGGGAAGCGCCTTCCGGGCCGCCTCGACGGCGCGCTGGACGTCCGCCTCGGTGCCGCGCGGCACCTCCGCGATGGCCTCGCCGGTGGCCGGGTTCAGGACCTCCATCGTGCCGCCCTCGACGGCGTCGACCAGCTCGCCCCCGACGAGGTTCTTCATCTGCGTGACCGACACGCTCACGTGCGCCCTCCGTTCGCCGAGGCCGATGTTCGCGCGAGCCTAGCCACCTCCGACGGCATGGACAAGTTCGTGGCTTGGACGTGCCGCCGACTTGGACAGCGCGTCCAATGCGCCGCCGCGGAGCACGCCGGACGGGACACCGCAGACCGGTGACGGTGCCCTTGGTAAGGTCGGTCCCGTGAGCGCGTTGCTGCTCGTCGGCACCCGCAAAGGGCTGTTCCTGATCCGGCGGAGCGACGACGGCTGGAGCACACCGGAGCCAAGGATGGCCGGCTGGTCGGTCAACCACGCAGCGGCCGACCCACGCGACGGGTCGCTGCTCGCCTGCACGAACAACTGGGTCTACGGCGGCGCCTTCCACCGGTCGACCGACGGCGGCGATAACTGGGAGCGGTCGGAGGGACTCGCCATGCCCCAGGCGTCCGGTCTGACGCTCAACGCCACCTGGCACGTCGAGCCCGGCCACGTGTCTCAGCCGGGGAGGCTCTGGCTGGGCGTCGACCCCGGCGGCCTCTTCCGCTCCGATGATGGCGGCGCGACGTGGGAGCCGGTCGCCGGACTGATGGATCACCCCACGCGTGAGCGCTGGGAGCCGGGCGCCGGGGGTCTCTGCGCGCATTCGATCACCCTCGACGCGGACAACGCCGACCGGATGTGGGCGGGCATCTCGGCGGCCGGCGTCTTCCGCACCGAGGACGGCGGCGAGACCTGGACGCCCGCGAACGTCGGCACCGAGGCGTGCTTCCTGCCGAACGACCCCTATCCGGAGGTCGGCCAGTGCGTGCACAAGGTGCTCTCGCATCCCGGCCGCCCCGAACGGCTCTGGCAGCAGAACCACTGCGGCGTCTACCGCTCGGACGATGCGGGCGCGAACTGGGAGCGGCTCGACGGCAACGGTCTGCCGAGTGGCTTCGGCTTCCCGATCGCGCTCGACCCGGGCGACGCGGACACGGCCTTCGTCGTGCCCGAGGAGGGCTCGGACAATCGCGTCACGAGCGGCGGCCGGCTCGGCGTGTACCGCACCGGAGACGGGGGCGCGTCGTGGGAACTCGCCTCGGACGGTCTGCCGGAGCCAGCCTGGGCCTCGGTCAAGCGCGAGGGCATGTCGTTCGACAGCGACTCGGTCTTCCTCGGCACGCAGGCGGGCAACGTCTACGAGCTCGACCGCGCGTCGGGCACCTGGTCGACCGTCGCGGCCGACCTGCCGGAGATCCTCTCCGTCGAGGTCGCGGCGACGGCGCCCTAGGCGCGATGGCCTCCGTCCGGCTGCCCTCGCTCCTCGCCCAGGAGGCCGGCGGCGTGCGGCGCCACGAGGTCGACGCGGCCACCGTCGGCGACGCCCTCCGCGCCCTGCCGGTGACCGACCTGCTGATCGACGAGCAGGGCCGCGTGCGGCCGCTCGTCCACGTCTACGTCGACGGCGAACGGGAGCACGACCTCGGCGCCGGGCTCAGACCCGACGCCGAGGTCATCGTCGTCGCCGCGGTCGCCGGAGGGTGACGCTCAAAGCGACGTCGGGATCTCCCCGACCTCGCCGTTCGCCAGCTGCTCCTTGATCGCGTCGACCTTGGCGACGTCCTCGTCGTTCGCGCGCGGGCTGACGGTGCCGAGCCCGACACCGTCGCGGTCGAGCCCGAAGACGGCATTGCCGCCGCCGGCGAACGACCCGTCCTGCGCCGCCTCGATCGTGCGGAAGACGGCCTCGTCGACGCCCTTGAGCGCGCTCGTCAGCACATGCTCGCCAAGGAACGACTGGTCGGCGTCGACCCCGATGCCCCAGACCCGCTTCTCCTTCGCCGCGTTGATGGCACCGAGCCCGCAACCTCCCGCGACCTGGAAGACGACCCGCGAGCCGGCCGCGATCTGGTTCAGCGCCAGCTCCTTGCACTTCGCCTGGTCGTCCCAGTCGGACGAGTACGACCACGGTCACCTTCGTGCCGGGCACGGCCTTCTGCGCACCGGCTCGGTAGCCCGCGATGAACCGGTCGACAGGAGGCTCCTTGTAGCCGCCGACGGCGCTGATCTCGTTCCCGCCGTCGCGCTTGGCCGTCAGCGCCGCGAGGTACCCGGCGAGGTAGCCGACCTCCTGCTCCTTGAACAGGAGCCCCAGCACGTTGTCCGGCTGCCCCTTGAGGCCCGTCTGGTCGACATCGACGATCGCGAAGCTGCGCTCCGGGAAGCGCTTCGCGGCGGTGGCGACGGCGTCGCCCTTGCGCGAAGCCGACGCCGATGATGACGTCGTAGCCCTGCCGGATGAGGGCGCTCATGTTCGGCACGTAGTCGGCGGCGGAGCGTGACTCCACCACCCGTCCCTCGATGCCGAGCTCGCGCTCGGCGCGCATCAGCCCCTTGTAGGCGAGCTCGTTGAAGCCGTCGTCGTCGAGCTGGCCGAGATCGGTGATCAGGCCGACCTTGAGAGCCGGCGCCTGGCCCGTCGTCGCCGGGGCCGTCGTCCCGCCGGTCTCCTCGTCGTCGCCGCCGCAGCCCGCGGCAATGACAGCGAGTGCAGCCACCAGGACCCCCAACGCCGTCGCCTTCCTCATCGCCCGATCCTTTCGCTAGTTTTAGCCTGTGAGTCGTAAACTGTCGGCCGATTCTAGCGGATCGACGCATTCCGCCCTCGCCGTCGTGCTGCAGGTGCGGGACGGCGTCCTGGCGACGCTCGTCTGGCAACGCGCCCGCGAGCCGTTCCTCGGCTCGTGGGGCTTACCCGGCGGCCGGCTGGAGCGCCACGAGACGCTCGAGGACTCGATCCGGCGGCACCTCGCGGCGAAGGTGGACGTGCGCGACGTGTCGCACCTGGAGCAGCTCGTCACGCTCTCCGATCCCGCCCGGAACCCGGAGCGGCGCGAGCTCGCGACCGCCTACCTCGGCCTGGTGCCGGTCGGCATCGACCCCGCCGTGCCCGAAGACACGGCGTGGCACCCGGTCGACGACCTGCCGCCGATGGCGTTCGACCACGGCTCGATCGTGCTCACCGGCCGGGAGCGGCTCCGGGCGAAGCTCTCGTACACGAACCTCGGCTTCGCCCTCGCTCCAGAGACGTTCACGCTGCCGCAGCTCCGCGAGGTCTACGCGGCGGCGCTCGGCCACGACGTCTCGGCCACGAATCTCAAGCGGGTCCTGCTCCGGCGCGGCCTGCTGGCCGCCACCGGCGAGCGCCGCGGCCCGGGCCGCGTCGGCGGCCGTCCGGCCGACATGTTCCGCTTCCGCTCGCACGAGCTCGAGGTGACAGATCAGTTCGCCGTGCTGAGACCGCCAAGTTAGCCGTCGCATGCCCGGAATCCGCTCGCGCGGATTCCGGGCGCGCAGACCCCTGAAGGCGGCCGCTTCGCGGCCGCGGCTTCCCCCAGCGCAGCCGGTTGGCTTCAGGCGATCAGCGACTGGCGCAGCGCTGTCGCGACGGCCTGCGTGCGCGTGTCGGCGTCGAGCTTCGCCATCGCCTTGCGCACGTGGGTGCGCACGGTCTCCGCCGAGATGAAGAGCTCCTTGCCGATCTCCTCGTTCGAGAGCCCGTCGGCGAGGAGGCGCAGCACGTCTCGCTCGCGCTGCGTGAGGGAGGCCATCTTCCCGGTCGCGGCCGAGCTGGACAGCACGCCGGCGAGCACCGGGTCGACGTAGGTGCGGCCGCCCGAGACGAGCTGGATCGCCCGCACGACCTCGGCGAGCGGGGCTTCCTTGAGGACGAAGCCGCGCGCGCCAGCGTCGAGCGCCTCGATCAGGAGCGCGCGGTCACCGAACGCGGTGTAGAGGATCACGGACGTCTCGAGCTCGGAGCGGGCCAGGCGGCGGGCGACGTCGATGCCCGAGAGCCGCGGCATGCGCAGGTCGAGTAGCGCGACGCCCGGCGGCTCGGCCTCGATGAGCTGCGCCGCCTCCTCACCGTCGCGCGCAGTGCCGGTCACATGGATCCCGGCGGTCTCGAGCACGTCGACGACGGCCTGGACCACTGCTGGGTGATCGTCGGCCACGAAGCAGGTGATCGGGACTGCAGCGGAGGCGAGCTCGGACATCGGGCGGCCCCGAGGGACGGCGATCCACCGGGATGCGCGATGATACTCCGTGCGGTGGTTGCCGACCTGGACGACACGGATCGCGACGAGCGCAGACGCCTCGAAACGCTCGGGCGGCTGGTGCCCGGGGCGGTTCACGAGCTCGCCAATCCGCTCCTCGCCCTCGGCGGGACGGTCGAGTTCCTGCTCGAGGACTCGGACCCCGGCACCAAGACCCACGAGCGGCTGATGCTCGTCCAGTCGACGGCGGCCGAGGTCGCAGAGATCGTGAGGACCCTGCAGCGCCTGGCGCGCGAGCGCTTCGAGCCGGAGACCGCAGTCGCGCTCGGCGCGTTCGCGGAGGAGACGGCGGCGCTGGCCCGCCGCTTCTCGGGCCACAGCGACGTCGAGCTCGTCGTTCGCGCCTCCGGCGCGGCGGTCGTGGAGGCGCGGCCGGCGGCGCTCCGCTCGGCGATCCTGGCGCCGCTGCTGGACGCGCTCGGCACCGCAGGGCCCGGCGGCCGGGTCGAGCTCGTCGTCGAGGGCGGCGCGGTCGCGCTCGACGGCGTTGCGCTTCAGCTCCTCTAAGCGCGGATCCGCTCGCCGCTCGGGTCGAAGAGCGGCTCGGCGGCGATCTCACCGGCCACCCACTCCCCGAAGATCTCGACCGCGACCTCGGTGCCCACCGCTGCGTCGGCGGCAGGCAGCGACGCGTAGGCGATCGACCGCTCGACGGTGTAGCCGTAGCCGCCGCTCGTGACCCGCCCGACGAGCCGATCGCCCACACGGACCGGCTCGGAGCCGAGCGCGACCGCGCGCGGGTCCGCCAGGACGAGGCAGGCGAGCTGTCGTTCGGGCTCCGTCCCGGCCGCGACGAGGGCGTCGCGGCCGACGAAGTCGCCCTTGTCCAGCTTCACCGCGAAGCCGAGCCCCGCCTCGTACGGCGTCTCGTCCGGCGTGATGTCCGCGCCCCACACGCGGTAGCCCTTCTCCAGCCGCAGCGAGTCGATTGCCCTGTAGCCGCCCGCCACGAGCCCATGCGCCTGGCCGGCCTCCCAGACGGCGTCCCACAGCGCGAGCCCGTACTCGACGGGGCAGTAGAGCTCCCAGCCGAGCTCGCCGACGTAGGTGACGCGGAGCGCGAGGCATGGGACGCGCCCCACGGCCAGCTCACGCCCGCGCATGTACGAGAAGTCGAGCGCGTCGGTCGTGAGCGGCGCGAGGATGTCCCGCGCCCGCGGGCCCCACAGGCCGAGGCACGCGTACTGGGAGGTGACGTCCTCGACGCGCACCGACCCGTCGTCGGGAGCGTGCTGGCGGATCCAGGCGAGATCGTGCTGCCCGAACGCGGTGCCGGTGACGATCCTGAAGCGCTCGTCGCCGAGGCGCGTGACGGTGAAGTCGCACTCGATGCCGCCGCGTGCGTTCAGCATCTGCGTGTACGTGATTGCGCCGACGTCGCGGGCGACGCGGTTGTCGCAGAGCCGCTCGAGCAGCTCGGCCGCCCCCGTCCCCGAGATCTCGATCTTGGCGAACGACGACTCGTCGAACAGCGCCGCGGCCTCGCGGCAGGCGGCGTGCTCGGCGCCGATCGCGGGCGACCAGAGCTTGCCCGCCCAGCCACGCGGGCGCAGCGACTCGTCCCCGTGAGCGGCGTTCGGCTCGAACCAGTTCGCCCGCTCCCAGCCCGACTTCTCGCCGAAGACCCCACCCAGCTCCTGCAGGCGTGGGTAGGCGGGCGAGAGCCGGAGCGGCCGGCCGGCGCTCCGCTCGTGCCCCGGGTACTTCACGTCGTAGTACGTCGAGTAGACCTCCGTCGTGCGCGCGAGCGTGTAGTCGCGGCTGCGGTAGGCGGCGCCGAAGCGGCGCGAGTCCATGTGCCAGACGTCGAGGCTCGGCACGCCCTCGACGATCCACTCGGCGACGAGCTGACCCATGCCGCCGGCACCGGCGAGGCCGTGCGCACAGAAGCCCGCCGCGACCCAGAAGCCGCGTACGTCGCTGGGGCCGAGGATGAACTCGCCGTCGGGCGTGAATGCCTCCGGTCCGTTGATGAGCCGCACGACCTCCATGTCGCCGAGCGAGGGCACGCGGCGTACCGCGTTCTCCATGAGCTCCTCGAAGCGCGGCCAGTCCTCCTCGAGCAGCTTGCCGTTGAAGTCCGGCGGAATGCCGTCCAGCGACCACGGCGCCGGCCGCCGCTCGTAGCCGCCCATGACCAGCCCGCCCGACTCGCCGCGGAAATACACGAGGAGCGACGGGTCGCGCATGGTCGGAACGTCGAGCGGGACGCCGGCGGGCCGCGTGACGAGGTACTCGTGGGCCATCGGCACCACGGGCACATGCACGCCGGCGAGGGCGCCGAGCTCCTGCGCGAACATGCCACCCGCGTTCACGACGACCTCGCACTCGACGTCACCGCGGTCGGTCTCCACGCCCTCCACCCGCCCGTTCCGGACGCGGATGCCGGTCACGCGGGTGTTGGTCGCGATCTCGGCGCCGCGGCGGCGGGCGCCCTCCGCGAGTGCGAACGTCAGCTGGCTCGGGTCGATGTAGCCGTCCGTCGGCAGGTACGCGGCGCCGAGCACGCCCTCGGTCGACAGCGGCGGGAAGAGGCGCTCCGCGTCGTCGGCGGAGACGAGCTCGAGAGGGAGGCCGAAGGTCTTCGCCCAGCCCGCCTGGCGGGCGATCTCCTCCATGCGTTCCCGCGACGAGGCGAGCCTGAGCGAGCCGACCTCGTGCCAGCCGGTCTCGAGACCGACCTCGGACTCGAGCGTCCTGTACAGCTCGACCGAGCTCATCATCATCCGCGTCAACGAGAGCGAGCTCCGCAGCTGGCCGACGAGGCCCGCCGAGTGGAACGTGGAGCCGCTGGTCAGGTCGGCGCGCTCGACGAGCACGACGTCTCCCCACCCAAGCCGCGCGAGCCAGTACGCGATCGAGCAGCCGCCGACACCGCCGCCGATCACAACTGCGCGCGCCCGGTCCCTCATCGCCGGAGAACCTAACCCGCTCTCAACTCGCGCCCGCCGCCTACCGATATGCGTGACATGCGGCACGTTCCCCGCTGGCTGAAGCTGGTCGCCCTGCTGAGCGTCGTCGCCGAGGCGGGCGCCGCGGCGGCCGTCTTCTGGCGCGGGCGCTAGCGCGCTAGGCCGCGAGTGCGCGGCGGAAGCTGCGCTCCGACGCTGTTCGCTCGAGCCGCTCGAAGTGCTCGGCGGCGTACCCGGCGAAGTCGAAGTCGAGCTCCGAGATCGCGCTCTGGAGCACCCCCCACATCGCCTCTCGGAAGTCGGACATGAAGCGCATGAGGGTCAGCGCGCGCTCGTCCTCGCGGCGCGCGGCTCCGTGGTACGCCCGCAGCAGCTCGACGCGCTCGCGGCGGCCGAGGCCGTGGTTGACGGCGAAGTTGGCGAGATCGAACGCGACGTCGCCCATGCCCGCGTACTCCCAGTCGACGATGCGAACGCGCGTCCCGTCGTCGATGAAGTTCGCGGTCAGGAGGTCGTTGTGACAGGGCCGCTCGGGCGCCGCACGCCGCGTGCGCTCGATGCGTGCGGCCACCTCGCTGGCACGGGCGAACGACGGCGGGACGACGGCGCCGTGCTCCTCGGCCAGCCGGCAGTAGTCCTCCACCACGCGAAAGGCGTTGAAGCGGCCGCCGATCGGCGGGCCGGCGTGGACGGCCCGGAGCGAGACGGCGACGCGGCGCAGCGTCTCGGACTCGCCCATCCGCTCCGCCGACATGATCTCGCCCTCGATGAAGCGGGTGACGAGCCATCCTTCCGGCTGGACGAAGTCGACGACCTCGGGCCCCACCCCGACGGCGGCCGCGGCGAGGGACGCCTCGTGCTCGAGGCGCCGGTCGATCCCGAGCAGCTCGGTGCGCTTGCCGGCGATGCGAATCACGTAGGCCTCGCCGCCTGCGAGCGTGACCTTGACGTTGTAGTTCGTGATGCCGCCGCCCAGCACCTCGGCGGTCGCCTCGCGACCGGGCCAGAGCCGCTCGACAACCGCGTCGACCTGCATTGGCGCCGGATCTTCAGGTCGCCAGGCGAAGCAGCGCCGCGACGGCTGCGGCCACCACCATCACGAGGATGAGCGACGCGCCGCGCGCGAGCGCGATCGCCGCGGCGCCGAGGCCGGCGAGCCGCGGGCCGTCGAACACGAGCTCGCGATCGCCGCCGAAGGCCTGCACGACGACCAGCGCCGCGAGCATCACCGGCGCGATGAGGTCAACGACCGCCAGGGCGCGGGGCGGCAGCGTCCGTCCGCCGATGAGCACGGGCCCGGCCGCCTTGCAGCACACCGTCACGATGCCGACGACGATCACGACCACCCATGCGGTGCTCATCGCCGCAGTCCCAGCAGACAGACGGCGCTGGCGGCGACGAGCGGCACTCCCGGGGGCGTGAACGGAATGCACACGAAGGCGACGACGGCACCGAGGAGCGCTGCGACCTGGCCGTCCCGCTCCTTGATGTACGGCCACAGCAAGGCCAGGAAGAGCGCGGGAAACGCAGCGTCGAGCCCGATCGCATCCGGGTCCGCGAGCGCGTCGCCGAAGAGCACGCCGAAGCCGGTGCCGGCGATCCAGAGGGCGTAGAAGAGCAGGCCGGCGCCGATCAGTGGGGCGTGCTCGAACCGGCCCGAGCGGCCCGCGATCGCCCACGATTCGTCGACGATCAGCTGCGACTCGACCACGCGTCGAGCGGCCGACCCAGGGAAGACCCCCGCAACGGAAACGCCGATCGGGATGTAGCGCGCGTTGAGCAGCGACGCGGCGAGAATGGCGGCGAGGGCCCCGCCACCGGTCTCGAGCACGCCCGCGGCGGCGAACTGCGCCGCGCCCGCGAAGGTGGTGGCCGACATGACGAGAGCCGCGGCGCCGCTCATGCCCGCTTCGCCGGCGAGCAGCCCGAACGACGCGCCGAAGAGCAACGGAGCGGCGGCGAGCGGTGCGGCCGCACGTGCGCCGTCGGCGAGGCTCGGCGCCGCCTCGGCCGCCTCGGCCGCCTCGTCCACCGCCCTCGCCGTCCCCGCCGTGCCCGGGCTCACGCGCTCGACGCTAGCGGTTCGCTTCGAGGTGCCGCCTCATTGCCCGCGCGGTGTCGTCACAATCGGTGTCGAGCATGTCGAGCCCTCCCTGTCCAACTTCTGTATAGAGTCCTAGCCGTGCGCATCGCCATCGGAGGCGCGTCAGGACTGATCGGATCCGCGGTCGGGCGCGAGCTCGAACGTCGAGGGCACGAGGTCGTACGCCTCGTGCGCCGCGCGCCGGCGGCCGCGACGGAGCTGCGGTGGGATCCCGACGCGGGCTCGCTCGACCCCGACGGGCTGGGTCACGTCGACGCGCTGGTGAGCCTGTCCGGCGCGACGCTCGACTCGCGCTGGACGCCGAGCCGGAAGCGGGAGATCGTGAACTCGCGGGTGCTCACGACGCGCCTGCTCGCGGAGACCGCCGCCAGGCTCGAGCCGCGCCCGGCTCTCGTGTGCTCCTCGGCGGTCGGCGTCTATGGCCACGAGGGCTCGCGAGGCGAGGAGGAGCTGACCGAGGAGAGCTCACCGGGCACCGGCTTCCAGGCGGAGCTCGTGCAGGCGTGGGAGGCCGCCGCCGATCCGGCACGCGAGGCCGGCGCGCGCGTCGTTCATCTCCGCACAGCACCGGTGCTCACACGGCGCAGCGGGATGCTCCAGCGCATGCTGCTCCCGTTCAAGCTGGGCGCGGGCGGTCGCGTGGGCGACGGGCGGCAGTGGTGGAGCTGGATCGAGATCGACGACGTGGTGGCCGGTTACATGCACGCGCTCGAGAGCGACCTCGACGGCGTCGCCAACCTCACATCGCCCAACCCGGTGCGAAATGCCGAGTTCACAAAGGCGCTCGGACGTGCCGTCAACCGGCCGACGATCCTCCCCACGCCCACCTTCGTCGTTCAGATTCTCCTTGGGCGTGAAGCGGGCCAGGCGGCAGCCCTCTACTGCCTGCGCGTCCTGCCCGCCCGCCTGCAGGAGCGCGGCTTCGAGTTCCGCCACCCGGAGCTCGACGGCGCGTTGGCCGCCGCCCTCGCGGACTGACGAGCTTCGTGCCATAAGTCACGAGCGGCTGGCGCCCCCGCTGCGGCTGGGGCATACTGCTTCGCGATCCGTTCCCGACACGAAGGAGGTCGCACGATGCAGACGACTGCCCCCTTCGCTCAGGCCGCGAGGCTCTGAGACGTCGGACGACGGAGTCGACGCTCCCTGAGCCTCAACGCCGCGCCTCGCGCGGCCGATCTTCTCAACGACGCACAGGGAGACACTTGACGTGACGAACACGCTGGAATCGCTCGGCTGGACCGAGCAGCTGACAACCGACTTCGAGCCGCACCTCGCGGCGGGGCTCGTACCCGGCCGCGTCGCCGTGCAGCACCGCGGCCAGTCCGAGGTCTTGTGCGAGGCCGGCGAGCTGCGGGCCGACGTCGCCGGCCGCCTGCTCCACGAGTCGGCGTCCGAGGCGGACCTGCCGGTCGTCGGCGACTGGGTCGCGGTGGCGCCGCGCCCGGAGGAGGGCGCCGGCACGATCCACGCCGTCCTGCCCCGCAGGACGCGCATCTCGCGCAAGACGCCGTGGCTCGCCGCGAAAGAGCAGGTGCTCGCGGCGAACGTCGACACCGTGCTGCTGACGACCTCGCTGAACGAGGATCTGAGCCTGCGCCGGCTCGAGCGCTACCTGGCGACGGCGTGGGACAGCGGCGCCGAGCCCGTCGTGGTGCTGACGAAGTCCGACCTGCACCCCGAGCCGGAGGCCGCAGCGGCCGAGGTCGAGGGCATCGCCTTCGGCGTGCCCGTGCTGGTCGTCTCCGCCCGGACGGGCCAGGGCCTCGACGCGGTCGCCGCGATCGTCCGCCCGGGGCGGACGCTCGTGCTGCTGGGCTCGTCGGGCGTCGGCAAGTCGACGCTCGTGAACACGCTCGCCGGCGAGGAGCTACTCGCCACGAACGAGCTTCGCAATGACGGTCGCGGTCGGCACACGACCAGCCACCGGCAGCTCGTCGTGCTGCCGAGCGGCGGGCTCGTCATCGACACGCCCGGTCTGCGCGAGCTCCAGCTCTGGGAGGTCGGTCAGGGCGTCGATCACTCGTTCGAGGACGTGACCGCGCTCTTCGAACGCTGCCGGTTCAACGACTGCGCGCACGACCGCGAGCCCGGCTGCGCGGTGCGGGCGGCGCTCGAGGACGGCACGCTCGATCCCCTGCGCTGGGAGAGCTACCTCAAGCTGCAGCGCGAGCTCGAGCATCTGGAGCGCAGGCTGGACAAGCGTGCGCAATCGGAGGCGCGCAAGGAGTGGGCGCGGCGCGGCGCAGCCGGTCGCGAAGCGATGCGACTGAAGGGCCGGCGGTAGGTCCGGGCAGCCGTTCCGAAGGGGGCTGTACCGTTCGGCCGCGGACCACTACTGTGAGTCGGCGCAGCACGGCGCAGGGAGACCAGGGGACGCACGCCAGATGAAGACACTCATCCTCGCCGGAGGGGTCGGCAGCCGACTGTCCGAAGAGACCGAGATCCGGCCGAAGCCGATGGTCGAGATCGGGCACCGCCCGATCCTCTGGCACATTCTCAAGATCTACGCGCACTACGGGTTCAAGGACTTCCTGATCGCGCTCGGCTACAAGGGCGAGCACATCAAGCGCTACATGGCCGACTACGCGTCGCTGTCGACGAACCTCACCGTCGACCTCAAGTCGGGCACCGTCGAGGCCCACGAGGCGGACGGCGACGCCGAGGACTGGCGCGTCGGCCTGATCGACACCGGGCGGCACACCGAGACCGGCGGGCGGATGCTGAAGATCGCGCCCTACCTCGAGGGCGACACGTTCATGATGACCTTCGGCGACGGCGTGTCCGACGTCGACGTCACGAAGCTCGTCGAGTTCCACCGCGCCCACGGCAAGCTCGCCACGTTGACGGCGGTGCGCCCGCCCGCCCGCTTCGGGCACGTCGAGCTCGAGGGCGACCGGGTGGCGGAGTTCTCGGAGAAGCCGCAGGTCGGCGAGGGCTGGATCAACGGCGGCTTCTTCGTGCTCGACCGCAAGGTGCTCGACTACATCGACGGCGAGGAGACGCACTTCCAGAAGGAGCCCCTCGAGCGGCTCGCCGAGGACGGCCAGCTGATGGCGTACAAGCACACCTCCTTCTGGCAGTGCATGGACACGCTGCGCGACAAGATCCTGCTGCAGCAGCTCTGGGACAACGAGCAGGCGCCGTGGAAGGTGTGGAACTGACGTGAGAGTGCTGCTCACCGGGAGCGAGGGGTACATCGGCTCGGTGCTGGGGCCGTACCTGCAGCGCCGCGGCCACGACGTGGTCGGCCTCGACACGGGCTTCCACCGCGTCGGCTGGCTGGTGAACCAGGTCGACGGCGCACCGGCCTGGCGCAACAAGGACACGCGGCACGTCGAACGCGCCGACCTCGAGGGCTTCGACGCGATCGTGCACCTCGCCGACCTCTCGAACGACCCGGTCGGCGAGCTGAACGCGGACGTCACGCTCGACATCAACCACCGCGCCACGGTGCGCCTCGCGGAGATCGCGCGCGACGCGGGCGTGCGGCGCTTCGTCTACATGTCGTCGTGCTCGATCTACGGCTCGGCCGGCGACTCGGACTCGACCGAGGACGCCCCCGTTCAGCCCCTGACGGCGTACGCGAAGTGCAAGGTGCTCGTCGAGGACGACCTGCGCAAGCTCGCCGGCGACGGGTTCAGCCCGACCTACATGCGGAACGCGACCGCGTTCGGCGTCTCGCCGCGGATGAGGTTCGACCTCGTCGTGAACAACCTGGCCGGCCACGCGTGGACTGAGGGCGTGATCCGCATGGAGTCGCGACGGCAGCCCATGGCGCCCGTTCGTGCACATCCTCGACATCAGCCAGGCGATCAGCTGCGTGCTCGACGCGCCCGACGACATCGTGCACGACGAGGCCTTCAACGTCGGCGACAACGCGCAGAACTACCAGATCAGGCAGATCGCCGAGGTCATCTCGGAGACGTTCCCCGGCTGCGAGCTGACGATCGGCGACAGCTCCGCCGACAAGCGGAACTACCGCGCGAACTTCGACAAGATCAACACCCGGCTACCCGGCTTCCGCTGCAAGTACGACGTGACGGCCGGGGCGCAGGAGTGCCTCGACGCCTTCCGCTCGATCGGCCTCAGCAAGGAGCTCTTCGGCTTCCGTGGGCACACGCGGATCAAGCAGATCAAGCACCTGCTCGACACGCAGCAGATCGACGACTGGTTCTACTGGACGCAGCGCCCGAACGGCACGTGATCTTCGAGCCCGCCGAGATCGACGGCGCCTTCGTGGTGTCGATGGAGCCGCGCGGCGACGACCGCGGGTGGTTCGCCCGCGCCTGGTGCGAGGAGGAGTTCCGCGCGGTCGGGGTCGACATCCGGGCCGTCCAGACGAACGTGAGCTTCAACGTCCACCGCGCGACGATCCGCGGGCTGCACTGGCAGGTCGAGCCCTACGGCGAGACGAAGCTCGTGCGCTGCACCGCCGGCGAGGTGTTCGACGTGGCCGCCGACGTGCGGCCCGACTCCCCGACCTACGGCCGCTGGCAGGGCGTGCACCTGCGTGCCGGCGACCAGCGGCTCGTCTTCGTGCCGGCCGGCTGCGCCCACGGTTACCAGGCGCTCACGGACGGCGCCGAGATCAGCTACCAGGTCTCGCACGCGTACGTCCCGGGCGCGGAGCTCGGCATCCGCTGGGACGACCCCGCCTTCGGCATCGACTGGCCGATCAGCGAGGCGATCGTCTCGGAGAAGGACGCGTCCTGGCCGGACTTCGAACTGGAGATACGCGCGTGATCCTCGTCGACACCGCGCTCGAGCGGCGCGCCGCCGAGGGCAACCCGGTGAAGGTCGCCGTCGTCGGCGCGGGCTTCGCCGCGCGCGGTCTCGTGCTGCAGATCCTCAACGCCACGCCCGGGATGGACGTCGTGGCCATCTCGAACCGAACGATCGAGACGGCCGAGCAGGCGTACCGCGACGCGGGCTCCGACGACATCGTGCGCGTGTCGAGCGCCGCCGAGCTCGAGCGCGCGATCGCCGCCGGGCGCCACGCGGTCACCGACGACCCGGCGGTCGTCTGCGAAGCCGGGCCGGTCGAGGTCGTCGTGGAGGCCACGGGCGAGATCGAGTTCGGGTCGGGCGTCGCCCTCCAGGCGATCGAGCACGGCAAGCACCTCGTGCTCGTCAACGCCGAGCTCGACTGCACGCTCGGCCCGATCCTCAAGACGTACGCCGACCGCGCGGGGGTGGTGCTCACCGACACGGACGGCGACCAGCCCGGGGTGCTCATGAACCTCGTGCGCGAGGCGCAGATGCTGGGCTTCCGGCCGATCCTCGCCGGCAACATCAAGAGCCTGCTCGACCACTACCGCACGCCGGAGACGCAGAAGGCGTTCGCGGACGCGGTCTTCCAGCGGCCGAAGATGATCACGTCCTTCGCCGACGGCACGAAGATCGCGGCGGAGATGGCGACGCTCGGCAACGCGCTCGGCTTCGGTGTCTCGGTGCGGGGCATGGCGGGACCGCAATGCAGCCGCGTCGAGGAGGCGGCGGGGCTGTTCGACATCGACGAGCTGCTCGAGCGGCCCGTCGTCGACTACATCCTCGGCGCGGAGCCGAGCTTCGGCGTCTTCGTGCTGGCCCACTCCGAGCAGCCGCTCGTCCAGCGCTACATGAAGATCTACAAGATGGGCGACGGGCCGGTGTACACGTTCTACCGGCCCTACCACCTGAGCCCGCTCGAGACCGCCGCTGACGATCGCGCGGGCAGTGCTGTTCGGCGACGCCGCGCTGACGCCCGGCGGCGCGCCGACCTGCGACGTGATCGCGCTCGCGAAGAAGGACCTCAAGGCGGGCGACACGCTCGACGGCGTCGGCGGCTTCACGTGCTACGGCGTCATGGAGAACACGTCCGTCGCGAGACGGGACGACTTGCTGCCGCTCGGCCTCACGGACGGCTGCGTGCTGCGGAGCGACCTGCCGAAGGACGCCGAGATCCGTTTCTCGGACGTCGAGCTGCCGCCGGGCCGGGTGAGCGACCGGCTCTGGCGCGAGCAGGTCGAGCGCTTTCCGGTCCCCTAGTAGGAGGGCGGAACCGCTCCCGCCCGGGCCAGGGCCTCCCGGGTGCCGATGTCGACGAAACCGTTCGCCAGAAACGCCGTCCGGACACGGTCTTCGCGGGCCAGGCGGAGGAAATGGACGCTCGGCTCGGCGGCGTCGGTCAGCCCCTCCAGAGCGCCGACCCGCGCGGCGAAGCAGCCCCAGATCAGGCTCGACGATGGCTCGGCGATCTTCGTCTCGATGTCGAGCACGCGTCCGTCCGCATCCAGCACGACGACGTCGAAGCGCTCGGGCTCGTCGGCGCGGAACACGCCGAGCGCGACGTCCGCCCCCGCCTCGACGAGGGGCACGAGTCGCGCGAAGCCGTCGACCGGCTCCCAGACCGTGTCCGGGAAGCCCACGAGCGCCACGTCGTCGGCCGCGGCGCCGGCCAGGCCGAGCAGCACCGACTCCGAGACGTTCGCGGGCTCGCCGAGCACGACGTGCGCCCCGAGCCCTCGGACGTGCGCGACGAGGTCCTCCTTCTCGGCCCGGGTGACGACGCGAAGCTCCTCCGCCCCGCCCGCCCGCATCCGCTCGACGAGCAGGTCGACGACGGGAATGCCGCCGACACGCAACAGCTCCTTCGAGCAGGGCAACGGCTGCAGTCGCGTCGCGAGGCCCGCGGCGGGGATGACGCCGACGATCGCCACGCGCCCATTCTGCCGCCGGGGCGCGACGTAGGATGGCCGCCGTGCCGGCGCGCCTGCGGCTCCTGCTCGCTGCCCAGCCGCTCGACGGCGGCGTGCCCCGGCATGTCCTCGACGTCGTCGATGGTCTCCCGGCCGAGCGGTTCGAGATCCGCGTGGCCTGCCCGCGGGAATCGGCAACGTGGCGCACGCTCGAAGGCCGTGCGGACGTCGGGCTCACGGCGATCTCGGCCGCGCGGCGGCCGCGCCCCGGCGATCTCGCCTCACTGCTGACCCTCGCGCGGCTCGCCCGCCGTGCGGACGTCGTCCACGTCCATTCGGCCAAGGCGGGGTTCCTCGGCCGGCTCGCGGCGCTGCTCGGACGGCGGACGCACCGGACAGCGTTCAGCCCGCACGCCTGGTCGTTCTGGGCCGGCGGCGAGCGCGAGCGGGCGCTCTACCTCCGGCTGGAGCGTCTCGCGGCGCGCTGGTGCGACACGATCGTCGCCGTCAGCGAGGCCGAGCGACGGGCCGGTCTCGACGCCGGCATCGGCCGCGCCGAGCAGTACGCCGTCGTCCCCAACGGCATCGACCTGGCTCGCTACAGCCGCCCGCCGGAGCCCGTCCCCGGCCGGATCGTCATGGTCGGGGGACTGCGCGACCAGAAGCGACCCGACCTCGCGATCCGCGCGCTCGCCCGCCTTCGCCCCGCGGCCGCGAACGCCCGGCTCCAGCTCGTCGGCGACGGTCCGCGGCGCGCCGAGCTCCAGGCGCTCGCTGCCTCGCTCGGCGTCGGGCCGGCAGTGCAGTTCCTCGGCGACCGGGAGGACGTCGACGAGCTTCTGCGCGCGGCGAGCGTGTTCGTGCTCGCGACGCGCTACGAGAGCTGGCCGCTGACCGTGATGGAGGCGATGGCGGCCGGCGTGCCCGTCGTCGCGACGCGCACGGGCGGCCTCCCGGAGATCGTCGAGGACGGCCGGAGCGGCGTACTCGTTCCCCCCGACGACCTCGACGCCCTGACGGCGGCCGTGGGCTCCCTCCTCGCCGATCCGGCGCGCGCACGCGCCATGGGCGACGCCGGTCGCGAGGCGGCGGGGCGTCGGTTCGACCGCGCAACGATGGTGCTCAGCCTGTCTCGTCTGTACGACCGGCTGGCGGCTGCAGGGTCGCGGGCGGCGCCGGAGCGCGCCTGAGCCCGCGGGCGCTCGCGGCGAACACCGCCGCCCGCTCCGGTCGGCCGGCGAGCCGCATCGCGGCCGCGCGCGCCCGGTAGCCGGCGAGCATGATCCCCAGCGTCGCGCCCGCCGAGACGCGCCCACGGTGCCGTCGGACCATCGCCGCCTCCGCGGAGGCGACGCGCTCGGCGCGCGCCGCGTCGTCCCAGCGCGTCCGCACCGACCCGCTGCCCAGGTGCACGAACCGCGCCTCCGGCACGAAGCGGACGTCCCACCCTGCGAGTTGGGCACGCCAGCAGAGGTCGCGGTCCTCCGCATACATGAACGCGGTCTCGTCAAACCCGCGTAGGTGCTCCCACGTAGACGCGCGAACGAGCAGCACCGCACCGGTCGCAGCCTCGACCGAGCGGGCCTCGCCGTGCTGCCAGTACGTGCTCCAGCGGGGCTGCCAGCGGTCCGGGACGAAACGGCTCAGGCCCGAGGCCTGCACCAGCGCGACCGAGGGTGACGGCAGCGGCGTGACGTTCGACTGCACGGTGCCGTCCTCGTTCAGGAGCCGGGCCGCGACGATGCCAACCGTGGGGTCCTCGAGGGCGCCGGTCAACGCGCGCAGGCTGCCGGGCCGATCGACGAAGGCGTCGCTGTTGACGAGGAGGTACGCCTCGCCCGGCAGTCGGCGGACGCCGTCGTTGTTGCCGCGGGCGAAGCCGACGTTCTCGGGCAGCTCGACGACCGTCGAGCCCGCGAGCTCCCCGCGCAGCCGCGCTGCGCTGCCGTCGGCCGACGCGTTGTCCACGACCACCACCCGATCGGCCGGGAGGCCGTCGTCGACCAGCGCATGCACTGCGCGCAGGGTGAGATCGGGCGTGCGCCAGTTGACGACCACCGCGGTGACGCGCTCCAGCGCGATCACGGGTGCGCGGGCACCTCGCCGGCCTCGAGCAGCCGCTCGGGCCCGCTCTGGACGAGCGCGAGCGCCACCGCGGCTCCGAAGGCGTCGCGGATTCGCGCGACGATCTCACCGAGGTACGGGCGGCGTCGGTCGACCCCGTGGGCGTCGCTGCCGAGCAGGTCGGCCCGGCCCGACTCGATCAGCTCCCAGGCCGCGTCCTCGGCCTCCTCGCCCCAGCGTCCGAGCAGCGTCGGCGCGACGAGCTGGACGAGCGCGCCGGCCGCGCGCGGGCCGTCGAGCACGGCAACGTCCCGCTGGACGAGCCGGCTGCGCTCCGGATGCGCCAGCACCGGCACGAGCCCGGCACCGACGAGCCGCGCGACGATGCTCTCGAGCGTCGCCATGTTCGTGCCGGCGGCGATCTCGACGACGAGCGACCGCATCCGGATCGCGCGCCGCCGAAGCTCCTCGAGCGGCGCGGACACCGCCGTGACGTCGCCCACCTCCGCGCCGAGCTCGAGGCGGAGCGGCACGCCGAGCTCCCGCAGCTCGCCGGCCAGACGGTCGAGCGCTGCGGCCGCCGCGTCGTGGTCGGTGGGGAACCGCGTGCAGTAGTGCGGCGTGCACACCACCGTCTCGACGCCCTGACCGACGAGCTCGGTCGCGAGCGCGACGGCCTCGTCGATCGTGCGCGGCCCGTCGTCGAGGCCGGGGAGCAGATGGCAGTGCGTGTCGATCACGGGCGGCCGCGGGCCGTCTCGTAGACGCGCAGGTGGTCCTCGAGCCAGCGCTCGTCGTCCCCCGGCGAGCCGACCGGCGTGCTCGCCCGCTCCACCGCGTCGTCCCACCCACCGTCCCGCAGTCGCCGAACGGCCTCCACGATGCCCGCACGCGTCGGCTCGGTCAGCACGAGCCCGGGAAAGTCGGGGGCGGCCTCGGCCAATCCGCCGCGGTTGGCCGCGATCACCGGGCGTCCCGCCGCGAGCCACTCGACGGCGGCGTACGGCGGCGCACCGGGCTCGTCCCAGACGGACGGCGCGAGCCCCGCGTCGCACGAGCCGAGGAACGCCGCCTTGTCGGCGCCGGATACGACGCCGAGGTACTCGACGTCCGCCAGGCGCCCGGCGGCCTCGGCCACTGCCTCGCGCAGCCGCCCGTCGCCCGCGATCCGCACGCGCACCCCGGACGCCGTCAGCTCCGGCAGCGCTTCGAGCAGGGCGCCGACGCCCTTCACCACGTCGAGGGCGCCGAGGTACCCGAGCGTCGCCGGGCCGCCGCCGTTGGGACGTGGCGGCGCTGCGCCTGCTGCCGCCGGCACGATCGCGTGCCGGACGACGTGCGTGGAGGCTGCAGGCGGGAAGAAGCCCGCGTGCCGGTCGAGCAGATGCCGAGAGACGCCGACGACCGCGTCGACCCGGGCGGCGTGCCGCTTCAGCCTGGCGCTCCGTGCGCCGCACAGGAGCGGGCTCGGACTGCAGGCCCGTCCGTCCTTCCGCACGAGCGTCGAGCGCGGGCACAGAAGGTAGTAGTCGTGCAGCGTGTGGACGACCGCTGCGCCCGAGCGCGCGGCGACCTCCCAGATCCCGGTGGCGATGCCCATCAGGTTGCTCGTGTGCACGAGGTCGGGCCCCGCGCGCGCCACGACGGCGTCGAGCCGGCCCGACGCCCGCGACAGCGCGTCGTCGGCATGGTTCCGGAGCCGGCGCACGCCGCTGCGTCGCCAGTCCTCGTCGTGCAGCACCTCGACCCGCTCGAACGGCCCCGCGTGCCCGCCGGGGAAGGCGGCGAGCAGGCTCACCTCGTGCCCGGCGCGGTCGAGCCCCCGCGCGAGGTCGGAGACGTAGCGCTCGGCGCCGCCGACGGTCGTGTCGGCCCCGTGCATGTTGACGAGCAGGACGCGCACGAGCTAGGCCGGCGCGCCGCCGACCGACCCGAAGAGCCGGCACAGCGACCGGGCCGTCTCGTCCCACGAGTAGCGCGCCACACGCGTGCGGCCGGCCGCGCGGAGCTCCTCGCGCCAGCCGCTGTCGACGGCGATCCGCTCCATGGCCGCGGCCCACTCGTCCGCACGCTCGAGCGGGAGCAGCGCCGCGGCGTCGCCGGCGACCTCGCGCAGCGCGGGGATGTCGCTCGCCAGGACCGGCGTGTCGCGCGCCATCGCCTCGAGCGGAGTGAAGCCGAAGCCCTCGTACGTCGAGGGGTGGACGAGAGCCACCGCCTCGCGGTACAGCGCGTCCAGCCGGTCGTCGGGCACCTCGTCGAGCAGGACGACGTCCTCGCGCCGTGGGCTGCGGTCGAGGGCCTCGCGGAGCTCGACGTAGCCGTCGCCGGGCTTCCCGGCGAGCACGAGCTTCGTCCCGCCGTCCGTGCGGCCGAAGGCCTCGACGAGGAAGGGCAGGTTCTTGCTCGCGCCGAGCAGGCCCACGTAGAGCAGGTACGGCCCGTCGACGCCCGCCGGGACGGAACCGTTCGCGGCGCGCGTGAAGCCCGGCCCGGACGGCACCACGACGAGCTTCGCCGGCTCGGCGTCGAGCAGGCTGACGGCCTCGTCACGGGCGAACTCCGAGATCGCGACGAGCCGCCGCGCCCGGCGCGTGACCCAGGGCCACAGGCGGCGCTTGTACTCGTGCTTGCGCGGACGGAGGCCGCGCAGCACCGAGACGTCGTGCACCGTGGCCAGGAACGGCCGCCTCGGCGCGAGCACCGGCCCGTTGATGTCGAAGAAGTGCAGGAGGTCGGTGCGCGCGAACCGCGCGGCCAACTGCTCGAGCGCGATCCGGCCAGGGCCGGCGTTCACCCGGCGTCCGTGCAGCCACGACGTCGAGACGCGGACGTTCCGCGGCGACACGCGCTCGGCGCCCTCCGGTGTCGTCGCGAGCGTCAGCTCGAGGTCGCCGAACTCGGGAGCGACCCGGTCGAGCGCGTGAGAGAGGGCGAGCGCGTAACGCGGGACGCCCGAGTACCCGCCGGCGAGGTGGGCGACGAGGCAGACCCTGAGCGGGCGCGCCACGCTCAGGCCTCGGCCGCAGCCGTATCGTGCCGCTCTTCGTCCGCCGCGTTCAGCGCGAGCCCGATCAGGAGCAGGCTTAGAAACGCCGGCGGGAAGCCGGTGAACGACGCGCGCGTCACGGCGTCGAGCAGGAGGACGAGCAGCAGGGCGGCGGCGATCCAGCCGGCGGCGATGCCGTCGCGGGCCGCCCGCCAGGCGAGCTGCGTCAGCCGTGCAAGCAGCACGACGAGGAGCAGCAGCCCGAGCAGGCCCACGTCCGCGACCGCCGCGAGGTAGCCGTTGTCGATCGCGTGCCCGGTGTCCTCCTTCGCCGCGTCGGCCGACCGGTAGACACCGAACGAGGCACGCTCGGCGGCAGTCCCGACCTCGCCGACGCCGCGTCCGACCAGCCAGTGCGCCGGCTTGACGAGCGTCTCGGCCCACACCTGCGTCCGTCCGTTGATGGTCAGGTACGTGCCGCGGTCGGCGCGGACGACGCGTTGCTCGCTGACGTCGGTGTTGGCGACGAGGAGCCCGACCGACGCGACGAGGCTCGCGGCGAGCATCAGCACGGCCGACGCCGCGTGACCCCGGCGGGCGAGCCAGAGGCCGACGAGCGCCACGAGCACGATCGCCGAGGTCCGCACGAAGCCGAAGAGGAGGCCTGCGAGGATGATCGCGGAGGCGCCGGCGGCGACGAGGGAGCGGCGCAGGTAGAACCAGACGGCGACGACGCCCGATAGCAGGAACGCGGCGTAGGCGAACGGCTCGTCGAGCGAGCCGAAGCTGCGCAACCGGCCGTTGATCGTCCGGACGTGGGTGTCCCACTCGTAGCCGAGCCCGACGAGGCCCCAGGTGCCGACCCGCTGCTGCCAGAGACCGATGAGCGCGACGCCCATTGCAGTGGCGACGAGCGAGAGCATCGCCCAGCGCAGGGCCCGCCGCGAGTCCGGCACGACCATGCCGATCGCGAGCAGGATCAGCGGCTCGGCGGCGAGGCGCACGCCGTGCACCCAGCCCTCGTCGTACGCGATGCGGGAGAACGTCCCGCCGAGGTTGACGATGTAGAGGCCGATGAACCCCGCCGCTAGGGCGAGCGCGAACGGGTCGCCCCGCTGCCGCTCGCCGGCGGCGCGTCGCCACACCGCGAGCGTGGCGATCCCGATCGCCATGGCAACCACGAGTGCGTCCTTCAGCGGCCCGATCCACGGGACGACGAGCACCTTCAGCATCGGCAGCGCGACGAAGAGCGGGATCAGGAAGGCAAAGAGGATGTGCGGTGCCCAGACCGTCAGCGACATGACGACGCCTAGGAAGAGCAGCACCGCGAGCGGCAGGACGGCCATCTTCGGGCCGGTGTCGATGGTGAGCCGCGCCGCCGCGACCGTCAGCAGGACGCCGAAGCCGAGGGTGAAGACGTCGAGGGGAGTGAGCCGCAGCCGCAGCGGGCGCATGGGCTCAGCCTCTAGCCGCCGTAGCCGTAGTACTCGCCGTAGCCGAGCTCGCTGTCGGCGCCGGTGAGCACCGCGCCCGCGACCTCGGCGCGCCACGTCTCGACCTGGCGGCCGAGCGACGTGAGGCTGCGGCGCGTGACCTTGCCCTGCCGCACCACGACGAGGACGCTGTCGACCAGCCGCGAGAGCTCGGCCATCTCGATCGTGAGGAGGGCCGGCGGCGTGTCGAGGATCACGATGTCGGCGCTGCCGCGCAGCTCAGTGAGCAGATCCTGGAGCTTCGGGGACTGCGCGATGCGGCCCGCCGCGTCCGTGCCGCCGGCGGGGAGCACCATGAGCGAGCCGATCTGGTCGCCGCCCGGCACCCGGTGGCCCGGCTTCGTCTCGATCCCGGGCGCGAGGATCGTTCCCCCGCTGCCGTCGCCGTTCGACGAGAAGCGGAACGACCAGAGCGAGGACTCGAGAGCCCGCCCGCCCCGCACGATGTCGGTGACGCCGAAGGCCACCGCGGGGATCCGGAAGACCGAGTTGACGGCTGGCTTGCGGACGTCGAAGTCGGCGAGGATGACGTTCTGCCCGCGGCGCGCGAACGCGACCGCGAGGTTGGACGCGGTCGTCGTCTTGCCCTCGCCCGCCACGGCGCTCGTCACCGCGAGCATGAGCTTCCCCTCGCCGTGGAGCTGGACGATGTTCGCTGCCAGGAGCGCGTAGACGTCGCTGAAGCGGTTCTCGTGGCGGCCGACCGTGACGAGACCGGACGTCTTCGGCAGCGACGGGATCGAGGCCAGCACCGGCCGGCCGAGCGTGTCCTCGACGTCGCTCTCGGTCTGCACCCGGGTGTTGAAGGCTTCGCGCGCGCCGGCGATCAGGAGCGCGATGACGATGCCGATGGCGGCGCCGAGCATCGTGTCCTTGACGATATTGGGCGAGATCCGGCCCGGCCCGGTCGCCTCGTTGATGACACGGGCGTCGGGCGTCCCGGCGCTGATCGTGCGCATGATCTCGAGCCGCTCGAGCAGAGCCTCGGTCTGCGGGTCGGCGCCGGACTCGCGCAGCCGCGCACGCAGCGTGGTGATCGCGCTCGCGACGGCGGCCTGGTCGATCGTGTCGGAGCGGTAGTCGACGTACCCGGCCGCGACAGCGTTCGCGACGTCCGTGACGTTCTGCTCGTCGTCGCCCTTCGCCGTGAACGTGATCACGTCGCTGTCCGAGTCGCGGGCCGCGGACACCTTGCCCCGGATCTCCCCGGCCGTCCCGAGCTTCGGGTTCTCGCGCGAGACCTGCTTGTAGAGGCCGCTCGAGTTGGCGAGCGCGAGCGCATTCTCCTGCACGCGGTCGGGATCGACGTACGGCGCCTGCGTCTCCGTCAGGACCTGCGCGAGGTTGAAGTTGTTGAGCAGGACGCGGGCGCTCGCGGAGTAGACGGGACCCGCCAGCTGCTTCTGGAGGTTGACGACGGCGATGCCCGCGATCGCACAGACGATCACGAGCGGCACCGCGCGCCTGGCGGCTGCCTTCAACGCCTCGGCGGTATTGAGCTTGGCGGGTGTCGCGCTCACAAAGAGGTCCTGCTGAGAGGGGTCACAGGGTAGCTATCGGCACGGCCGGCGGGACCCGCGAGCGTCACCGCGCGCGCACGCGCACCGGCCGTCACCCGTTCGAGGGGTTCCGGCTGACGATAGGCCGTCCGATCCAAGCGGCGGAGCCCGTCGCCGCCCAGAAGGGAGTCCCTTGCCGTCGCTTCGCCGCCCGTTCGCCACTCCGGGAAGCGGCCCTCGCCGCTACCTCGTCGCGGCCGCCCTGTCGCTCCTGCTCGTGTGCTCGGGCATCGCGACGGCATCCGGCCCGGCGGCCGGGAGCGAGGACGCCCAGACGCGCGTGGCGTGGAACGGACGGACGTTCGGGACGACCGCCGAGCTCGCGCTCTACCTCGAGCGGCGGGGCATCTCGTTCGACGCGTTCGTCAACAGCAGGCCCGGCGTCGCCGCGGCGTTCGGGCTCGAGCCGGTGCGGTGGGACGGCAAGCGCTTCTGGTCGCCGGCCGGCATGCAGCGCTGGCACCGCCGCCACGGCCGCAGCTTCGCCGTCTGGACGTCGCGCCACCCGGCCTCGGCGGCGACACTTCGCGCCAACATGAGGGCCGGCATCACCCGTGAGGTGGCCGCGGCAGCGGCCGACGCGCCCGCCGCGCCGATCAGGGTCGCGGTGTCGGCCGATACCTACGTCGATGCCTCCCAGCCGCGCTCGTCGTTCGGTTCGGTGACGCGCCTGCGCGCCGACACGTCGCCGGCGCAGACCTCGTTCGTCCGCTTCGAGCTGCCGTCGTTCGCCGCGCCCCGGACCGTGCGCCTCGCCGTGTTCGCCCACTCGTCGAGCTCCGGCCTCCTCGTCAGCGCCGTGGCGCCCGGGTCCTGGACCGAGGGCAGCACGCACGCCACGGCGCCCCGGATCGCGGGTAGCACCGTGCGTTCCGCCCCGGCCCGCGCCGGGCGCTGGCTGACCGTCGACGTCACGCGGCTCGCGGCATGGAGCGGCACGGTCAGCTTCGCGCTCAGGCCCGTCCGCGGCGACGCCCGCCTCGGCGCCCGCGAGGGCGCGCTCGGAGCGCTCCTGCTCGTCGACGCCGATCCTGCGGGCGACAGCGCCGGCAGCGGTGGTGGCACGCAGCCGGCGCCGCCGCCCCCGCCCGCCCCGACGCCGCCTTCACCTCCGCCTCCGCCTCCTACCTCCGCCTCCGCCGCCTCCCCCGCCCCCGACGCCCCCGCCTCCTCCGCCACCGCCGCCGTCTCCACCGCCGCCACCGCCGCCGCTACCCACGCCGCCACCGCCACCGGCACCCGCACCCGGCCCGGTCACGGGCAGCCGGTTCGGCGTCTCGCCCGGCGGCACCATCGAGTGGTCGAGCGACGCCGACCTCGCTCGCCAGCTCGACGGCCTCGAGGAGATCGGCGCCGGGTGGATCCGCGCCGACTTCAAGTGGTCGGTGGTCGAAGGCACCCGCGGCTCGTTCAACTGGTCGCTCTACGACCGGCTGGTCGCCGCGGCCACGAACCGCGGCCTCAGGATCGTCGCGGTGCTGGCGTACTCGCCGGGCTGGGCGCGGACGGCTCCGGGAACGGACGACAAGTATCCGCCCTCGAGCGTCGCCGACTACGCGGCGTTCGCCCGCAAGGCGGTCGAGCGGTACGCACCCCTCGGCGTCACGCACTTCGAGCTCTGGAACGAGCCGAACCTGGCCATGTTCTGGAAGCCCAAGCCGGACCCGGTCAAGTACGCGCAGCTCGTCGCCGCCTCGTACGCGGCGATGAAGGCGGCGGCGCCGTCGATCACGGTGCTCGCCGGCGCGTTCTCGCCCGCCGGGGGCTACCGGGACAGCGACTGCAACAACACGCCCGACTCGGGCACCGCGACGACGCTGAACCCGATCGACTTCCTCGAGGCCATGTACGCGAACGGCGCGAAGGGGAAGTTCGACGCTCTCTCGCACCACCCGTACGCGGGCTCGGGCGGGCCGACCTTCGCGCACCGCTGCAACGCGTGGCACCAGATGGGCAACACGTCGCCGAGCCTCCGCAGCCTCATGGAGTCGAACGGCGACGGCGGGAAGAAGATCTGGGCCACGGAGTTCGGCACCGACCTCTCGTGGGTCTCGGGCGACGAGCAGCAGCAGGCGAGGAACCTGACCGACGCCTTCCGCCTGTGGCTCACGTACCCCTGGGCGGGCGCGCTCATGTACTTCTCCTACAAGCAGAACCTCGAAGGGCACAACCTCGTTCGTCCGGACTGGTCGCCGCGACCGGTGTGGCACGCGTTCAAGGCCGCGCCGAAGCAGTGAGCCGCCTGGGCGGCGCCGCGTCCGGGCGGGCCTGCTCCCTCCAGATCGACCTCTAGGCTCCGGCCATGGCGCTGCGGGACGACGTCCTCAAAGGCACCGCGTACCTGGCGATCCGCCAGGTGGTGACGCTGGGTGTCTCGCTCGCCGGCGTCATCATCGTCACGCGTCTGATCGGGCCGGACGAGTACGGCCGCTACGCCGGCGGCCTCGCGATCGTGATCTTCCTCGTGATCGTCGGCCGCTTCGGCGTCGACACGTTCATCATCCGACGCAGCGAGCCGCCGGACGAGCGGCTGTACCGCACGGCATCCACGCTGATGCTGCTGAACGGGCTCGTGCTCGCGGGCGCCGGCATCCTCGCGGCGCCGTTCGTGATCGGCGGGCTGATGGGGGACGAGTTCGTGCGGCCGTTCCAGGTGCTCCTGCTGGCCGCCCCCATGTCCCTCGTCCTCGCCCCCGCGCTCGCATCGCTCGAGCGCGATCTGAGGTACCGGCCGGTCGCCATGCTGGAGCTCGGCCAGAACGTGCTGTTCTACGCGGCCGCCGTGACCATCGCCGTCCTCGACGCCAGCGTCTGGGCGCCGGTGGTGGCGTACGTGGGCTCCCAGCTCTTCATGCTCGTCGGTGCGCTCGCGGCTGCGCGGCGGCCGCTGCGCCCGGCCCTCGACCGGGCCGACCTCCGCGAGCTCGGACGGTACGGCGCGTCCTTCACCGCCTCGGGCGTCGTCTGGGAGCTGCGCCTGCTCATCAACCCGTTCCTCGTCGGTAGCGCGCTCGGGCCCGCGGCGGTGGGCTACGTGGCGCTCGCCATCCGGGTGGGAGACATGCTGCGCTTCGTCGTCAACGCCACGTATCGGGTATCGGTGTCCGCGCTCGCGAAGATCGCGGACGACGCGGAGCGTCTGCGCCGGTCGGTCTCGGAGGGGATGCTGCTGCAGCTGCTCGCCGTCGGGCCGTTCCTGGCCGGCTTCGCGCTCGTCGCCGACCCGCTCGTGCCGGCCGTGCTCGGGGACGAGTGGCAGCCGACCGCCGAGGTGTTCCCCTTCATCGCGCTCGGCGGCTTCGCCTTCGCGATCTTCAGCATGCAGTGGTCGCTGCTGTACGTGCTCGGCCGGAATGCCGAGGTGGCGGTCTTCAACGCACTCAACGTCGTGCTGTTCGTGGTCGCCGGCGCGATCGCGCTGGAGGTGCTCGACGATCCGATCGGGTACGGCGTCGGCGAAGTGTGCTCGTACCTCGCGCTGATCTTCCTGTACCGCTCCGTGCGCGGCTTCGAGATCGACTACCGGCGGCTCGGCCCGTGGCTCGTCGGCTTCCTGCCCCCGCTCGCGGCCCCGTTCGTGCCGCTGCCGTGGCGCCTGCTGCTGCTCGTCCCGCTCGTCGTCGTCATCGCCCTGCCGCGTCAGCGGCGTGAGCTCGGCGACTACGTCGGCTCGCTCCGCGGCGCTCTCCGGCCGGGCCAGGCTGCCGCGTAGCGCCGGCTAGGGCAACGGGGGCGGCGGCACCGGCTGGAAGAAGCTCGGCCCGCGCCTGCCCGGTCGCGAGATCCGGTAGCGGCCCCAGGCCGCGAGCTGGTCGAGGCGGCGATCGCCGCGAACGATCCGCCCGGCCTGCGCACGGAAGGCGCGGCGCATCTGTGTGCGCCGCTGTGCCAGGACTGCGTGGCGCTCGTCGGCGGTCAGGCGCTCGCAGAGCAGCCGCTCGAGCACCCACAGGTCGTCCAGCCAGTCGACCGAGCTCCGCGCGACGCCGGCGGTGCTGGACGACTCGTGGTGGCGATAGGCGCATAGCGGCTCGGGGACGAAGCCGGCGTCGTAGTGGAGCAGGATCCGCAGCCACATCTCGACGTCGACGAGCTGCCACAGGTCCGGGTTGAACCCGCCGAGGCGCTCGAAGCAGTCGCGGCGCACGAGCACGGCAGTCGGCTCGCCGACGAGGTTCTCGTGGACGCCGACGTCGAGCCACTCCCGGAAGAGGCGCCTGCCGTCATTGACCCGCTCGAGCGACGAGAAGGGCTCGTGCAGCACGCCGTACCGCTCGCGCCAGGCCTGCTCGGCGGGGTCGTCCGGGTGCTCGAGCAGGACGTCCCGCGGCGCGAACACGAGCCCGACGTTCGGGGACGCGTCGAGCAGCTCGGCCATGCTGGCGCAGCAGGCGGGGTAGAGCACGTCGTCGGCGTGCAGGTACTTGACGTAGCGCCCGCGCGCGAGCGCCACGCAGCGGTTGAAGTTGCGGACGGGGCCGACGTTCGTCGCGTTGACGACGACGCGGAGCCGCGGATCGTCGAACGAGCGGACGAGCTCGACGGTGTCGTCGGTCGAGGCGTTGTCGACGACCACCACCTCGGTGTCCTCGAGCGTCTGGGCAAGAGCGGACGAGACGGCCTCGCCGATCCAGCGCTCGGCGTTGTAGGCGGGGATGCAGATGGAGACGAGGGGCGCGCGCAGGTCCGCTGCCTCCCCGCTCCACGCAGCGGTCACTCCCGTCGCGGCGGCGCCGACCTCCTCCGGCTGCCGCGCCCGCCGGCCGAGGCGGGCATAGAGCGATGCGTACCGGTCGAGCGTCGCGTCCCAGCCGAGATGCTCCGCCGCCCACGCGCCGGCGGCGCGTCCGATGGCGTGCCGGCGAGCCGGGTCGGCCAGCAGCTCGGCCGTGCGGGCGGCGAACTCCTCGTCCGACTCGGCGACGACGACGTGCACGCCGTCGCGGACCTCCATGCCTGCGAGTGCCCGTGCGGAGCTGACGACCGCCTTCCCGGCCGCGAACGCCTCGTGCATCTTCACGCGCATGCCGCCCCCGAGCCGGACCGGGACGGCGACGACAGCGGCCTCGGCCAGGTACGGCTCCACCGACGGCACGCGTCCGGCGATCTCGACGGACGGGCCGGCGGCCGCGCGAAGCTCCGCCGGCGGCCGCTCACCGACGATGACGAGCCGGGCCTCCGGGCGGAGCGCGAGCAGCAGGGGTTGAATGCCCTGGACGAGCCGCATGGCAGCGTCGACGTTCGGCGGGTGCACGAAGCTGCCGACGAACAGCACCGTGTCGTCTCGTTCCGCCACGGCTCCGGCCTCCGGTAGGGGCGAGATCCCGAACGGGATCGTCTCCACCGGCAGCCCGCGCGGAGCCGCGAGCGCCACGGTCTCCCGATCCTCCTCCGTGAAGACGACGACGGCGTCCACCGCGCCGAGTACGCGCCGCTCGTGGCGTCGCCAGGCTGCGACGTCCGCGCGCGACACCGCGCGCCGCCAGCCTCGTCCCGGATGGGTGCCGTGCTGCTCCGCCGCCGTGACCATGCCCGGATCATGCTCGACGAGCACGACGGGCGGCCGGGGCTTTCGCAATGTCGGCAGACAGCCGCCGATGACCCCGAACTCCACCTGCACGAGGTCGGGCCGCCACTGGTCGACGAGCGTTTGCAGCCGCCGGGCGAAGCCGGGAGCGGACAGATGGCTGGCCCAGCGCGGCCTGCCGACGGCGAGCCCCGTGAGCGCGACCGTGCCGCGCCCGAGACGGCCTCGCACCGGCACGGGATGCTCCTCGACGAACGTGCACGCGGCGCGCACGGCGTCGTCGACCCCGGGGTTCCCCGCCTCCCGGAGGTGGAGGATCGCGAGCTCGTACCGCTCCGCGAGCCGGGTGACGAGCTCGCCCATCACACGGCTACCGCCGTCGGTGGCGGCGATGCGCGGCGCGAACGGCGCCACGACGAGCACCCGCAGGCGGTCGGGGCTGCTCACGTCGCGTCGGCGAACGGGTCGTAGCGGGCCGGATCGGCTGCGACGGCTGCCGCGATGGCGACGAACGGCCGCTCGGGGACGTCGCGCAGGACGTCGTTCGCGGCGTGGTGCAGCCAGCAGGCGTGGAAGGCGACCGAGAGCGCTGCGGTCGTGCCGGTGCCGGACGCGGCGCGCGCGCGCAGCGGCGCCGCCAGCTCGGCGTCCGGGCCGGCGCCCGGCGTGAAGACGGCCTCGAAGGCGGCGAGCCGGTTGCGGTAGCCGTCGCGAGCGGCGACGGCGTCCGCCAGCAGGTACGGCAGGTCGACGAGCTGGGGCGACTCTGCGGAGGCCTCCTCCCAGTCGACGACGCCGACCGACCCGCCGTCGAGGACGACGTTGGCAAGCGTGAGGTCGCCGTGGGACGGTGCGAAGAGCGTGTCGCTCGCCCGCGAGCGCCGCGACGCGATCGCCGAGCCACGTTCGGTAGGACGGCTCGACGAGGCCGTCGAGAACGGCCGAGCGGGCGCCACAGGTGGCGCTCCGTGTCGGCCGCGCTCCAGGGGCGCACGGAGGCGGTGCGGTGCTGCCAGCGCTCCAGCCAGGAGACGACCAGCCCGACCGTCTCGCGGAGCCGTTCGGGATGCGCGGCGACCAGATCGGCGGCACGCACGCCGGCGACGGTGCTCGTCGCCAGGGCGCCGCTCGACCGGCCGACGATACGAGGCACCACCGCGCCCGCCTCGGCTGCCGCGGGGGCGAGCCGTTCGAGCGCGTCAGCCTCGAGGTCGACGGCGCCGAGCTTCACGTAGGCCTCCGGCCGAGTCCCATGCTGCGGCCAGACGGCGACCACGCCGCCACCGCCGCGGCTGTGCTCCACGATCACGCGACGAGGATCGGCAGCGGGCACGAGCGCCTGAAGCCAGACACCGAAGCCGGCCTCGCGGCCGTGGCCGACGACGAGCGCCGTGGGCTGCAGGCGTGCGACCGCCCACGCGCCCGGCACGCCGCCGACGAGCGCCTCGAGCAGGCGCCCGGATCGCCCGGCGACGCGCAGGCCGGCGGCGAGGACGTCGCGATCGACGGCGACGAGCCGCACGGGACGCGTCGCATCCGGGCGCGGCAGCAGCTCCGCGTGGCGGACGAGCCGCGTCGCGGCGAGCGCCCTCCGCACGCGAAGACGTGAGCCGGGCCCCGTGACGAGCACGCCCAGCGCCCCGGGCCGGAGCACCTCCTCCAGGCCTTGCACCGCACGGCCCGCGTCTCCTCCAACGTGCGCGACGACGACGTCCGCCGCGCGCGCCGTCGCGAGGTCCTCGATCGACGCGACGACAGCCGCCTGCCCCAGCTCGTGAAGTAGGCCGTACGCTGTGGGACCCTCGTCGGACTCCGGCGCAGGCTCGACGCCCGTAGACAGTCCGAACGTGCCGCCTATCATCAGAGAGTTGCTGGAGCTGCCATGACGCTCAGGCGTACTCTGCGGATCTCTTCGACCCTCATGATGCTGGCGGGCGCGCTCCTGCTCGTTTGGGCAGTGGTCGTCTGGCAATGGGGCGACCCTCTCACGGGTGCCTACACCCGGTGGGAGCAACGTCAGCTGTCCTCGTCGTTCGACCAGGCCCTCCGCGCGCCTGCACCGGGCCGGGTCACCGCGCCGGCAGGCGAGCCGCCGCCGCCCCGTGCCGCCGCCGTACCCACGCTCGCGGGACGGTTCTGGCGGACGACGGACGCGGGAGATCCGGTGGCGCGCCTCACGATCGACCGCCTCGGCCTCCGCGTGATCGTGGTGAAGGGCACCGACACCGGCTCGCTGCGGAAGGGGCCGGGCCTCGACGGCCGGACGTCCCTCCCCGGCCAGGGCAAGCTCGTCTACATCGCCGGGCACCGGACGACGTACGGGGCGCCGTTCGGCGACATCGACCGGCTGCGCAAGGGCGACTCGGTCCGGCTCGAGCTCCCGTACGGCCGCTTCGACTACGTCGTCACCGGGCACCGGATCGTGAAGGCGACCGATCTCTCCGTGCTCCGCTCGCCCGGGCACGAGGTGCTCGCGCTGCAGGCGTGTCACCCGCGCTTCTTCGCCACCGAGCGCTACATCGTCTACGCCCGTCCGCGCACGGTCGTCCGGAACCGCGCCCGTCCCTCGGCGGCCAGCGCTTGAGCGACCCCGCTGTCGCGTCGGAGGCGGCGCACGACGACCGCAGAGAGATCGAAGCGGAGCAGCACCCCCGCCGAGGCGCCGTCGCCGACCATCCTGCCGCCGCGCTCCTGCCGGCCGGCCTCGCGCTCGGCATGTTCGTGCTCTGGGGCCATCTCGGCGGCGGCTACGACCTCACACGCTGGCTGCCGGGGACGCTCTTTCTCGTCGGCCTGCTCGCCGCGACGCTCGTCGGGCTGCGCCGGACGGCGCTCCCCGGCCGGTTGACCCTGCTCGCGCTCGGCCTGCTGGCCGCGTTCACCCTGTGGAGCTTCCTCTCGATCGCGTGGGCGGAGCTCCCGGGCGAGGCGTGGAACGGCGCGAACCGCACGCTGCTCTACCTCGTCGTGTTCGCACTGTTCGCGGTGCTGCCGTGGACCCTGCAGTCGGCGCGGCTGGCCGTCGCCGGGTACGCGCTCGGCATCGCCGCCGTCGCCGCGGCGACGCTCTGGAAGATCGCGGACTCCCCGGATCCGGATCTCTTCAGCGGCGGCCGGCTGATGTACCCGACGGGCTACGTCAACTCGACCGCCGCGCTGTTCCTCACGGGCATGTGGGCCGCGCTCGTGGTGGCGCCGCGGCGGGACGTCAACCCGCTACTCCGCAGCGCCTTGCTCGCTGCGGCGACGCTGCTGGCGGGTACCGCGCTGCTCGCCCAGAGCCGCGCCGCGCTCGTGGCGGTGCCGCTCACGGCGCTCGTCGCGCTCGCGATCGTGCCGGGCCGCGTGCGGCTCGCAGCGGCGCTGGCAGTACCGCTCGGCGCCATCGCGCTCGGCTGGAACCGGCTGCTCGACGTCTACCCGGCGGCCGAGGCCGGTTCCGGCATCGAGGACGCCGTCGCGCCGGCGGCACGATGGATCGTGGCCACCTCGGCCGTGGCCGCCGCGATCGGCCTCGCCTGGGGGTTCGTCGACCGGCGCGTCGAGCTCGCGCCGCGCACGGCGACGTGGCTCGGCCGCGGTCTCGCGATCGGCGCCGCCGTCGTGCTCCTCGCCGGTGGTCTCGTCGTCGAGCGGTCGGTGGACGTCCGTGAGCGCGTCGGCAACGGCTGGGACGACTTCACGTCGATCGCGGAGCCGAAGACCGGCGCGTCGAACTTCGCCTCCGGCCTCGGCAGCAACCGCTGGGACTTCTGGTCTGTGGGTATGGAGCGCTTCGCCGACCAACCTCTGCACGGCGTGGGCGCGGACAACTTCGCGACGGACTACCTTCGGGACCGCCGCAGCCCGGAGGAGCCGAAGTACCCGCACAGCCTGGAGGTCGGCGTGCTGATGCAGCTCGGCGTCGTGGGTGCCGCGCTGCTCGGCGGCGCCCTGCTGGCCGCCGGCGCGGCTGCGCTCTTCGCTCCGCGCCGCCGCGACCGCGAGACCCGCGCGCTGGCCGCGGGCGCCCTCGTCGTGTGCGTCTACTGGCTGGTGCACGGGTCGGTCGACTGGTTCTGGGAGATCCCCGGGCTCGGCGCCCCCGCGATCGCCTTCCTCGGCCTGGCCGCCGCGGTCGGCGAGCGCCGCGCGCCGGTCGCCGCGGCCCGCGAGGCCGCCGCGACACCGAGGCCGCTGGTGGTGGGCGCTGCCGGCCTGGGAGCGGTCGTCGCCGTAGCCGCGTGCGTGTCGCTCGTCCTGCCGTGGCTCGCCGCCCGCGACGTCGCGCAGGCGCTCCGGACGTGGCGCACCGATCCGGCCGGCGCCTACGCACGGCTCGACGACGCCCGCCGGCTGAACGCACTCAGCGAGAGGCCGGACCTCTACGCCGGGGCGATCGCCGCCCGCCGCGGCGACCTCGACCGCATGCGCCTGTCATTCGAG
Organism: uncultured Gaiellaceae bacterium; assembly: GCA_963733065.1. Classification (GTDB taxonomy): domain Bacteria; phylum Actinomycetota; class Thermoleophilia; order Gaiellales; family Gaiellaceae; genus CAVTBT01. The sequence goes on along the minus strand of CAVTBT010000001.1, from coordinate 132,030 downwards.
CGCGCCCTCGAGCGCAACCCCGCGAGCTGGTACGCCGAGCTCGAGCTGGCGCTGCTCGACGCCCACGCGGGCGCCTGGCCGAGCGCCGAGCAGCGCGTGCGGCGGGCACTGCTCGTCAACCCGCGCGAGCAGGTGCTCCACGACGTGCTCGCACGACTGCAGCGCCGCGAACGCGTGCCGTTCGCCGAGCTCGACGAGCTGTTCCTGCTGCGGTCCCGTTCGCGTCTCGCCTAGTGATTCGGGGCCAACGTAAGGATCGTGTGAAAGATTTCGTCCGCACCCTCAAAATCCCCCGTCTGTGTTTGACAACCATCCGAAGGCGTCCACATACTGAGTCCACGACTTTGTCGTAGGGAGAGAGAAAGGGACTTAGGGTGAAAAGGCGTCAGACGTTCTTTGCTGCGGTCCTTACCGGACTGCTGCTCGCACCGGTCGCGTTGGCCCAGTCGGGGAGCACCTCCGGCAGCGGCTATCTCGGCGCGGCCGGCGAGACGCAGTCGGGTGTTGGTTCGGGCGACACTCTGGGAGCGGCATCGCAGGGCACGCTGCCGTTCACGGGGCTCGACCTCGCACTGCTCGTCGCCGGCGGCCTGGTGCTGCTGATGGTGGGCGCGAGTGTCCGCAGGCTCACGCGAAGCCGCGCGTAACAGCGCTGCTCGCAGGGGTTCAGTTCGAGCGGCTTCGGTGTCGATAGACATCGGAGCCGTCGCCGGGGACGGCGGAGCAGGCGATATGTCCGTCCGAGTGGACCGCATCCAGGAGCAGGCCGCCAGGCCGGCACAAACTGCCGGACGGACCGCGCGGGCGCGGGTGCGGAGCTGGGTCGCGAGCTGTCTGCTCGTGGACGTCGCCATGCTCGCGACCGCGGGCGCCATCGCGACCATTTCCTCGCGCAGCCCGCAGCCGATCACGCTGCCGTGGATGACGTTCTACGCCGCCGTGACGATCGCGGGCCTCGCCGCGTTCCGCGGCTATGCGCCCCGACTCCGGCTCGAGATCCTCGAGGAGCTCCGCGCCGTCCTCACGGCTACCGCAGTCGCTGCGATGACGCTCATCGCCGTGCACGAGGTGACCGCCGCCGACCAGATCGACGGCAGCGAGGCGGTGCGGCTGTGGGGCTACTCGTGCGTGTACCTGGCGGCCGGGCGCGCCGGGCTCGTGGTCGCACAGCGACGCGCGCGGCGCTCGTGGATCGCCGGGACGCCCACGCTCGTCGTCGGCGCAGGCCGGATCGGGCGCCTCACGGCCCGTCGCCTGCTCGACAATCCGGAGCTCGGGCTGAAGCCGATCGGCTTCCTCGACAAGGAGCCGATGGAGATCGCGGGCGACGAGACGCCGGTGCCGGTGCTCGGCGCGAGCTGGGATCTCGAGCGCGTCGTCGCCGAGCACGATGTCGGCCACGTCGTAATCACGTTCTCGAGCGCCCCGCACCACGTCTTCCTTGCGCTCCTGAGCCGGTGCGAAGAGCTCGGCCTGCGCGTCTCGACGGTGCCGCGCCTCTTCGAGCGCCTGCCTACGCGACTCGCGGTCACGCACGTCGGCGGGCTGCCGCTGCTCGAGCTGCGGCCGACGAACCCGCGCGGCATCCAGTACGCGTTCAAGTACGCGACCGACCGCGTCTTCGCGGCGATCGCCCTGGTCCTCCTCTCCCCCATCCTGGCCGCCGCCGCGGTGGCGGTGCTCGTGTCGCTCGGACGCCCGATCCTGTACCGCCAGCGCCGGATCGGCCGTGACGGCAGGCAGTTCGACATGCTCAAGTTCCGGACGATGGACGGCGCCCCCGAGCAGCGCGGGGAGGCCGACGCGGCATGGGCTCTTGCGCAACTCGGCCGGACCGCCGAGGAGACACCGACGCTCAAGGCCGCCGACGGTGACCGGCGCACCCGGGTCGGGCGCTTCCTGCGTGGCGCCTCGCTCGACGAGCTCCCGCAGCTCTTCAACGTGCTGCGCGGTGAGATGAGCGTGGTCGGCCCCCGGCCCGAGCGTCCGCACTACGTGCGCGAGTTCGAGCGGGAGATCTACCGCTACGGCGAGCGCCATCGTGTGCGGTCGGGCCTGACCGGCTGGGCGCAGGTGCACGGGCTGCGGGGCAAGACGTCCCTCACCGATCGGGTTGAGTGGGACAACTACTACATCGAGAACTTCTCGCTCTGGCTCGACCTCAAGATCATGCTGATGACGCTGCCGGAGGTGTTCCGGCTGCGCAGCCGGGAATAGCGCGCGGCTACTCGCCGTCGACGCGGCGGACGACCTGCGCCCGCGCGCGGTGGAGGCGGCTCATGACCGTGCCCTTCGGGATCCCGAGCGAAGCGGCCGCCTCCTCGTAGGAGAGCCCCGCGACGTCGACGGCGATCAGGACGTCCCGGTAGCCGTCGGGAAGCGCAGCGACAGCGGCGTATACCTCTGCCGCCTCGATCATGGCCTCCGGTCGCCAGCTCGTCCGCGGCTCCTCGTAGGTCGGATCGTCGGGCATCGCCACCGTCACCGGGCGCCGCTTCCGCGTGCGCTGCTGGCTGAAGAACGTGTTCCGCAGCACGGTGAGCAGGTAGCCGAGGTCGTCGACGCCGCGCACCACCCGCGGCCGTGCGAGCACCTTCGCGAATGTCTCCTGGACGAGATCCTCGGCGTCCTCGCGCCGGCCGGTGAGCGCCCATGCCGCCCGGTACAGCCGGTCGGTGTGATCGCCGAGCGTCGCTGGATCGAGCGTCCGTGGCCGGGCCTGTGCGAGCGACTCGGCGACGGCGGTAGACATGCACCGAGGCTAGGCGCCCGACCCACCGCAGCGCATCGGCAGGATTGCCGAACCGTGCTGCCTAACTAGACGAGCGCGTGCTCGACGGCGTAGCGCGTGGCGGCGCTGCGCGAGCTGACGCCGAGCTTGCGGTACACGGCGCGCAGGTGCGCGTGCACCGTGCGGACGCTGAGCACGAGCCGCTCGGCGACCTCGGCATCGGTGAGCCCGTCGGCGACCAGTCGGAGCACCTCCGCCTCGCGCGCCGTGAGCCCTTCCGTCTGAGCGCCGGCCTCCGTCTCCTCGCGGTAGGCGCGCACGGCGCGCCCGTGCGGCTGCCCGCGGCCGATCGACCAGGCCGCCTCGGCTGCATCGGGGCCGAGCGCCTCGCGCACGACGCCCGTCACGCGCTCGTACTCCGTGCCGACGAGCGGACGCCAGACCGAGCCGCCCGCCGCCTGGCGCGTGCCTTCTGCCGCACCGAGCAGCCGTGCCGCAGCGTCCGCACGACCGCCCTCGACCGCCACGCGCCCGAGGAAGACCAGGCACGACGCAAGCATCTTGCGGTCGCCGAGGTCTTCGAAGATCCCGATCGCCTCGAGCAGTCTCGGGCGTGCGTCCGTGGGCCGCCGGCGGGCGAGCGCGACGCAGGCCAGCCCGTACTGCCCGCGTCCGATGCTCCAGCGGTCGCCGAGGTCGGTGAAGAGCTCGAGCGCCTCGGTGTGGAGCGCGGCGGCTGCCCGCGGATCGTCCTGGCTCAGCGCCACCCACCCCAGCCCCTGCAGCGCCGCCGCGACCGTCCGCGTGTCGCCGAGCCGGCGACCCAGCTCGAGCGTCTCCTCGAACAGCTGCTTCGCGGTGTCGTCGTCGAGGTCGAACCAGTGCGCGTTCCCGAGCCGCTCGAGCGTCCGCGCCACCCCCGCCTCGTCACCCTGTTCACGGTGGATCGTGAGCGCCTCGCGGTACAGCTCCTGCGAGCGGGGCCCGTCGCCGCTCGTGCGGGCAGCGAGCGCGAGGCCCTCGAGCGCTGCGGCGACGGCGCCCGGGTCGCCCAGCTCCGTCGCCAACGCGTGGCTGTCGCCGCAGAGTGCCGCGGCGCCTTGCAGGTCGTCGAGGTAGTGCGCGAGCATGCCGGCGCCGAGAAGCGCCCGGGCCCGCACCGCGGGCGGCGCATCGCCGGCCGAGTCCAGGGCGAGCTCGAGCCAGCGCCGGCCCTCGGCTGCATGCCCGTGCAGGAGCCAGAAGCGCCAGAGCGAGGAGGCGAGGAGGAGCGCCTGCGGCCCGTCGCTGCCGACGAGGCACCGGAGCGCCTGGCGCAGGTTGTCGTGCTCGCTCTCGAGCCGGGCGAGCGCGCGCTCGGTGCCCCCGCCTTCGAGCGACGGGGCGAGCTCGGTCGCCAACCGGACGTGCAGCACCGCATGCGCACCGCGCGCGCCGTGCTCGTCGCCGCCGGCGTCGAGCCGCTCGAGCGCGAACTCGCGCACCGTGCCGAGCATGGTCAGTCTCGTGCCCTCCCCGGGCTCGTCTGTGCGCTGGACGAGACTCTTGTCGACCAGCGACTCGAGTGCCTCGATGACCGCATCCGCGGGCACTACCTGACTCCCGACCTCTTCCGCGGCCGCAAGCGGGCAGCCCCCGGCGAAGACAGCCAGGCGCTCGAAGAGCCGCTGCTCCCCGGGGTCGAGCAGGTCGTAGCTCCACGACAGCGTGTCCCGGAGCGTGCGGTGGCGCGCCGGCGCCTCCGCCGGCCCACCGACAAGGACGTCGAGGCGCGAGCTCAGGCGCTCGAGCAGCGACTCGAGGTCGAGCAGCCGAACCCGGGCGGCGGCGAGCTCGATCGCCAGTGGGAGCCCGTCGACGCGTGCGCAGATCGCGGCCACGGTGGGCTCGTCCCGAGTCGTGAGCGCGAACCCCGGCGAGGCGAGCGCGGCGCGCTCGGCGAAGAGCCGCACGGCCGGGTCCGGCCCGAGTGGCGGAACGGTGAGCTCGTGCTCGCCCGGCAGCCGCAGGGGCTCCCGGCTCGTCACCAGGATCCGCGAGCCCGTCGAGGCAGCGGCGAGCCGCCCGACGAGCGGCGCAGCCGCCGTGACGTGCTCGAGGCTGTCGAGCACCAGCAGCATCGTGCGCCCGGCCAGCACCTCTTCGAGCTCCTGCTCCGGCACGCCGAGCACCTCGCCGACCGCCGGCGCGACGAGCGCGGGATCGTCGAGCGCAGCGAGCGGGACGACGGCGACTCCGTCCGCCAGCTCCTCCTCGAGCACGGCCGCGACCTCGAGCGCGAGGCGTGTCTTCCCGACGCCGCCCGGGCCCGTCAACGTGACGAGTCGTACCGCCGGCTCGCCGAGCAGCCGTACGGCGGCCGCGAGCTCCTGCTCGCGGCCGACCAGCGGCGTCGTCGGCGCCGACGCGATGCTCCCATCCACCCCCGGCATCGGCAAGCTCATCATGCCACCGCGACGCGGCGGCTCCCGGCCGGCGCACGCCGCCGGCCGGGAGCCAACCGCCCCGCAGCTCCGTCAGCGGACGCGGAAACTGCCCTGCATCTCGCTGGAGTGCGGATCGCACACGAAGCTGTACGACCCCTTCCCGAGCGTGACGGGGACCCGCTTCGTCCCCGTGTATTCCACGCCCGTCAGCACCTTGTTGACGCCCGGGCCGGTCAGGTGGAAGTCATGACTGGTCGAGCGGTCGGCGATGACGAACGTGTAACGGCCCGGCTTCAGCGTGGTGACCTTCTTCCCGCTCTTCTTCAGCGAGATCGTGAAGCCCGGCCCGACGGTGCCCTGGATCGTGGCCGGCGCCGCCAGCGCCGCCCCGCCGAGCGCGAGCGCGGCGGCGAGGGCGACGGAGGCGAAGACGGCGATCAGCGTTGTGCGCATGCGTTGTGCTCCTTGGTTCGGTGTGTGGTGTTGACGGACGGATCAGGCTCCGAGCATCGCTCCGAGCAGCGTGCCGCGGAACGCCGCGACGGGCCGCTCGACGAGCTGCGGCGACGGGCCGCGGAGCAGTGCGAAGCGGGCCATGCCGTCCTGCGCGCTGTTGCAGACGAGCAGCTCGACGTCCTTCAGCCGGATCGTCACGATGACGTTGCCGTTGGCGCCGAGGAACCGCGTGATGTAGTCGAAGCCGAGCCCCTGCGACGCGGGCACCGCCTCGACCGAGCAGCTCGCGGTCTGCTGGTCGATGAGCACGTGCGGGATGGTGCGGCCGTTGGCCCGGAACAGCGCCACCTCGCCGTTCGCCTGCTCGACTGCCGAGTTGATGTGGACGTCGTAGCCCGGGCCGCCGAGGAAGGCGTCGTTCCCGTCGCCCGGTGCCCAGATGTTGTAGTCGTTGCCCCAGCCGCCGAAGATGACGTCGCTGTTCGGGCTGCCCTTGTCGAGGCCGCCGATCAGGATGTCGTTGCCGTAGTCGCCGTCCATGACGTCCGACCCCTGGCGCCCAACGAGGAGCTCGCCGTAGCGGCTGCCGAGCATCACGTCGGCGTTCTCGAGGTGCTGTCGAGCCTGCACCCCGGCCGGCTGGATGAACGTGTTGTTGCCGTTGTCGTTGTCGGCGCCGAGGACGACTCGGGCCGTCCTCCCCGCCTCCTGGAGCGCCGCGCCGGCCGGGCCTGCGACGGCGACGAGCGCCGTGACGAGGACGGCAAGGCCCGTAAGCCCTGCGAGCCACGAACGGCGTGTGCGATGGCTGTGCTTCATGTCGGTCGACCTCCTGGGTCTTCGCTTCCGGGCCTGTGGCGCCCGGTGTGAAGGCGGAGGACGCCGACCCACTGGCTGCTATTCCGGTTCGGCCCAGAAGTCGCCCGGCAACTTGTGCGCGGCTGCCGCCCGTCGTACGCTCGTGCCGCACGACCCTGCGGCAGGGTGTCCAGTCGACGCGCCGCCGCCCAGCGGCGCAAGAGGAGGCCGCATGGCCATGAAGATCATCTCCCGCGACGAGTGGGGCGCGGCCAAGCCGAAGAGCCGAACGCTGCGCTCTCCCAGCCAGCTCGACGGCGTGGCCGTGCACTGGTTCGGAAAGCCGAACGCGGCCAGCTCGCACGACGGCTGCGCCGCACTTCTACGCAGCGTCCAGCGCGGGCACATGAACAACAAGACGGAGAACTACGTCGACATCGCCTACAACCACGCCGTCTGCCCGCACGGCTTCGCGTACGAGCTTCGCGGCTTCGGCGTGCAGTCCGGCGCCAACGGCTTCGGCGGGCCGAACCGCTCGCACGCGGCGATCGTGTACATGGCCGGCGAGGGCGATCCGTTCACCGCCGAGGCCAAGCCGGTGATCAACGAGCTGATCGCGGAGTGGCAGCGGAAAGGCGCCGGCAGCGACGTGAAGCCGCATGGGTTCTTCACTGGGTCGGAGTGCCCGGGCCCGGCGATCCGCAAGTGGCTGGGCGACGGCCGGCCCGCCGGCGGCGCCGGCCCGAAGCCGAAGCCCAAGCCCGAGCCGGCCGACCCGAAGAACGAGACGCCGCCGTGGCTCATGGACTTCGTCGAGTGGCGCCTCGTCCACGACGCCGACCCCGCCAAGCGGCCGAAGGGCGTCCCCAAGAAGGTGCCGCAGTCGGCCTGGGAGGTCGCGTCCGAGACGCACCGCATCTTGAACGCCGCCCCGCCCCAGGAGCCGTTCCTCGACTGGGTCCAGTGGCGCTTGTCCGGCGGAAAGAAGGCGAATCGGCCGAAGAGCCTGCCGGCCGAGGTGCCGAAGTCGTGGTTCGAGGCGCTGAAGCGGATCAAGCGGCTCCCCGTCAAGGTCTGACCGTCGTGGAATAGGCGCGGCCGCCCCGGCGTCTCTGGGGATGTCGTGCGGGACGTACAACAGCGGGCGGCCGAGATCCTCTCGGCCGCGAACGCCCAGGTCGAGGCGCCGCTCCGGCTGCACGCCCAGGTGCGCGCCCTTCGCGCGGAGGCGGCGGTGCGGCGGCGCCGGCGCTTCCGGCTCGCAGGCTTCGCGACGGCCGGCGCCGTGTCCGCCGCTGCAGCCGTCGCCGCGCTCGCGGTCGGGCTGTCGTCGAGCCCGGAGCCGCCGACGGTCGCGCAGGTCGCAGCGCTGCGGACGCTCGACGCCGAGCGCCCGGCGCCGGCCCGCACGGAGGCGCAGCTGGCAGTCTCGGCGGAAGGGCTCGCGTTCCCGAACTGGGGGCCCGAGCTGGGCTGGCGTGCAACGGGCGTCCGTCGGGACGTGGTCGCCGGCCGGCGAGTGACGACGGTCCTCTACGAGAAGGCCGGGCGGACGGTCGCCTATGCCATCGTCGCGGGCGAGCCGCTCGACGCCGCCGGCGCGGAGGTCGTCAGGAACGGTGTGCGCCTGCACGTGGGCGACGGGGTCGTCACGTGGTGGCGCAACGGCCGGCTCTGCATCCTGTCCGGGGACGCCGTGACGCCGGCCACGCTCGAGAAGCTGGCCGCATGGGGCGGCGTCGAGGCCGTCCGCTCCTAGGAGTGTCGGGCGTCAGCAGGCAGCGTCGGCCGAGGCGATGCCGCGAGTGGCGCGCGACCGCGCCGGGGCCAGGATCGTGTCCCGCACCGTCGCCCGGATGAGCGGCACGTTCGGGATCGGGAAGCGGTCGCTCGCCCGGCGGCGCGCGATGTACTCGACGTCGAAAGTCTCGGTGAGCGTCTGCTTGGGATCGACGGCGCGCGCCACTCGCAGCAGGTCGGGCAGCCGAGCGAGGGGGATGTCCGTGCGGACGCTCGCCTCCACGGTGTCCGCGAGCGCGCCGAAGTTCCGCAGCACGGTGACGGCGTCGACCTGGCGCGCCATGGCCGTCAGGAAGCACCGCTGGCGGGTCATGCGCGTGTAGTCGTTCGAGGCCTTGCGCGATCGCACGTAGGCGAGCGCCTCGCGGCCGAAGAAGTGGTACGTCCGGCCCGGCTGCACGTCGATCGTCGGCTTCGGCTCCCCCCACGCCGGCCGCGTCACCTCGTCGACCAGCCGCTCCTTGACCCGGATGTCGACGCCGCCCAGGGCGTCCACGAGGTCTGCGAAGCCGAGCAGGTCCACGAGGGCGAAGTAGTCGATGCGGATCCCGAGCAGCCGGGAGAGCGTCTGCTTGGCCGCCGTGCCGCCGGGATCGTCGCCGCCCGGGAAGAGCTCCGGCCGCGAGCGGCCGAACGAGTAGAGGGCGTTGAGCGGCTGCCCGAACCGCTTGACGCTGCGTCCCGCGACGCCGCCGAGGGGCACGCCGACGTAGTTGCGCGGCACGCCGAACGCCGCGGCGCGGCCCGTGCCGCGCTGCAGCGCCGCGACGATCATCGTGTCGGTCCGCTCGCCCCAGTTGCCGGGGCCGCGGTCGCTGCCCATGAGCAGGATGGTCACCCACGGCCGGTCGAGCCGCTCGCCGCCGAGGACGACGCGGCCGTTGTCGTCGAGCCGCTCCCCGCTGCCCCGGAACGGCCGCGCGCGGGCCGGCACGCTCAGGGCCGGCTCCAGCGCGTCGATCTCACGATGGGGCAGCACCCGCGGGCGGAGCGGCGCCTGCAGGAAGAGACCGGATGTCGCCGCGAGCACGTCGTCCGGCTCCTCGTCGGCGAACACGTCGTCGAGCGCGTCGTACCCGCGTACCGCGACGTACCCGGCCGCGACGTGCGGGGCAGCGGTGAGGGCGACCATCGCGCCGAGCGCCGTCACCGCGAGCAGCGAGACGGCCCCTCGTCCCCACCGCCACGCGTCGACGATCGCGAACAGCCGGAACGCGAGCAGCCCGAGGTCGACTACCAGCAATGCCCCGAGCGCCCCCCGGCTCACCGCGGACTCCGTGAGGTCGAACGGCCGCGCGAGGGCGACGGCGACGAGCGCGATGCCGAGCACGGCCGTGACGGCGAGCAGGACGAGACCGCGCCGCCTCGCGCCCACGTACAGCTGCCCGGCTCCGGGCAGGAGCATCGACAGCAACCCCGCAACGACCCGCCCCCGCCTTCGCTGGGCCATCGATCCAGTGTAGAGAGGGCGCGCGCCGGCGCCCGCCCGCGACGGGTGCGCCAAGAGTGTGCCCATCGCTCCACAGCCCGCGCAGCCATGCGTCATCGCGGCCGGACGGGTCTGAAAGGGCGTCTAGGCGGCGGCACGGCCCGGCGGTAGTCCGTGCGGCGTCACCTACACGAGGAGGAGCGGATGCATACCCCCAGCACGCGGACGACACGCCTCCTGGGCTGCGTCCTCGCCGCGGCCATCCTGTCGGCCTGTGCGGCGGTCGGCTCGGCGGCGCTCGCCGACACGGACGTCGTCCAGGCCTGCAGGCACGCGACGACCGGGCGCTTGCGCGCCGTGGCCACCGCGGCCGCCTGCCGCGGCTCGGAGCAGCCGATCAGCTGGAACGCGAAGGGCCCGGCCGGCCCCGCCGGGCCGCAGGGGCCGCCCGGCCCGAAGGGCGACCCCGGCACCGGCATGACCAGGCTCAACGACCTCGACGGGCTCGCGTGCACGCGGGATGACGGCACGAAGGGGACGGTCGATCTCGAGCTCGCGAGCGACGGCGACGTGACGCTGCTCTGCGTCACCGGTTCGAGCCCGCCTCCACCGCCCCCTCCTCCACCCCCGCCGCCCGGCGGCAGGCTCGTGCTCAACGAGGTCGACTACGACCAGGTCGGAGCCAGACGGCGACGGCTTCGTGGAGATCGCCAACACCGGCACGGCGGCCGTCAACCTGGGTTCGCTCGCGGTCGTCTTCGTCGACGGAGCGGACGGCACGGAGGACAGCCGCGAGGCGCTGACGGGGACGCTCGCAGCCGGCGGCTACCTCGTCGTCGAGGCCGACGCGCAGAACGGCGCACCGGACGGGATCGCGCTGTGGAACACGGCCACGCTGTCGCTCGTCGACGCCCTGTCGTACGAGGGCGCGATCGCGAGCGCGACGATCGACGGACGCACCGTGAGCCTCGTGGAGGGCACCGCCCTGACCGCGAGCGTCGCCGACTCCAACACCGTCGCCGGCTCCCTGATCCGGAGCCCGGACGGCGCGGACACCGACAACGCGTCCGCGGACTGGGCATTCACCACCACGCTCACGCGAGGCGCCGCGAACGTCATGACCGCGCCTTAGCCGACCGGATCACGCGGGAGGGCCTGGACCGTTGGGCCCTCCCGGCCGGTTGCTCGTAGCATGCTCTTCCACTCGACAGGGGCGGAAGAGAGGACGACCGATGCATGCGGCGCTGACGACGACGCAGGCGGTGACCGACGAGCAGGACCCGATCGGGGTCGCGGCCATCGCGGGCGAGGAGATGGCGAGGTGGCTGCGAGAGCTCGAGGGCTTCCGCGGGCTGCTGATGCTGACGAGCCCGGAGACGGCCACGACCCAGGTGCTCTCCTTCTGGGAGAGCCGCGAGATCGCGGAGAGCCACCGGGCCTCTCGCCTGCGGCTCCGCGACCGGGTCACCGAGACCGTCAGCGTCGAGGTGCTCGACACGCAGTCCTACGAGGTCGCCTTCGCAGAGTTCCGCGACGGCCGGCCGCCGTCGACGACGCCGTCGACCTAGGCTCGAGCCACTCGGCCTCCTAGCCGTCCGCCGGATCGACGGTGAACGTGAGCATCATCCCGCTCTCGTGGTGTTCGGCGATGTGGCAGTGCGCCATCCAGACGCCCGGGTTCGTCACGTCGAGCAGCAGGTCGACCGTCTCGCCGGTTCGCACGAGCACGGTGTCCTTCCAGACGAAGTTGTCCTGAGGCACCGCGTCACGGGCGAGGACGACGAAGCGGCCGGCGCCGTGCACGTGGAACGGGTGGTGCATCGGATGGTCGGAAGCGAGCTCGTTCACGATCCGCAGCTTCACGCGGTCGCCGACGCGGAACCGCCAGTCGATCGCGTGGCCGGAAGCACCGGTGGCCGTGTCGACGATGCTCCACCGCGTATTGGCCGACGTGGTGATCCGGTTCACGGCCACCATGTCGTCCTCCCACTCGATGCCGCCGGACGCCGCGCCGTGCTCGTGGTGCTCGTGCCCGTGATGCTCCTGGTGGTCGTGCTCGTGGTGGTCGTGCTCCTCGTGGTGCTCGTGCCCGTGATGCTCGTGAGCCCCGCCGACGAGGTCAGCCGGCAGGAGCTTCATCCCGCACTGCGGACAACTGCCGGGCGTGTCGCTCGTCACCTCGGGATGCATCGGGCAGACGTACGACGTCGCACCGTCCGCACCCAGGTCCAGCTCGGCCACGAGCGCGACGGTCTTGTCAGGCGGCGCGTCCAGGTAGGGGGCGAGGCGCTCGCGCTCGGCGACCCACTCCTCGTTGCGGCGCAGCTCGTCGAAGGGAACGGCGAGAGACTCGGCCGGCTCGGAGCCGACCTCGACCGAGCCGAGCTCGTACGTCCGCGCAGGCGTCCGGTGCTCGAGGACGACGCGTCCGGGCTCCTCGAAGAGCACGTCGACCACGACTCGCTCGGACGGAGCGAGCACGACGGAGTCGACCAATTGCTCCTGCTCGACGCGACCGCTGTCGCCGCCGACGAGCTTGAGCCGCGCACCGGGCAAGGCCACGTCGAACACCCTCGTGTTGGCGGTGTTCGTGAGGTGGAGCCGGACGACCTCGCCTCGCCGTGCGCGCAACCTCGCCGCGGTCTCGCCGCCGACCAGGAGGACGTTCCCGAACCGCCCCATCGCGGCGAAGGTCGTCTCGTCGCGGCTGAACGGCGCGATCTGCGCCCTCCTCGATCAGCACGTCGTCGAGCGTCAGCACGACCTCGCGATGCGCCGGCGGCCAGTAGTCGGGATCGGCCGGGACGACGAGGATGTTGCCGTAGAGACCAAGCTCCTGGCCGTAGTCCTCCCGGATGTGGGGGTGGTACCAGTACACACCGGGGTCCGGGAACGCGACCCGATACGAGAAGTCGCCGCCGACCGGGATCGGCCCTTGTGTCTCGTGCGTCCCGTCGTACCGGTTGTCGAGCCGCAGCCCGTGCCAGTGCACCGTGGTCTCGAGGTCGCCGTCGTTCAGCACGTCGACGACGATCTCCGTGCCTTCACGCACCCGGAGCGTCGGACCGGGGACCGAGCCGTTGTAGGCGAGCATCCTCACCTCGGCGTCGCCGAGGCGCTTGCGGACGGGCGCGATGCGGAGCTCGACCGCCTCCCCATCGGCGACCTCGATCACCTCGGGCCTCACCGCGTCGGGAAGGCCGGTCGTGTCGCGCGGGAACTGCGCGTCGTGAGTGCGATGGTGTGTGCTGCTCATCGGTCACGCTCCTTTCGCGTCGCTCGGCACGCGCGGCGACCGTGCCACGATCTCGCCGGCGATGAACGCCGCGTCGTCCCGCACCCAGCCGAGCAGCGCCGATCCGCGCGTGTGCTGCCAGGACAGCCCGAGGAAGTAGAGCCCAGGGATCTCCGTCACGCCGCGACGATGGCGTAGCGAGCCGTCGTCGTCGAGCACCGGGAGCTGGATCCACGCGTGGTCGGGCCGGTAGCCGGTCGCCCAGATCACCGCGTCGACATCGAGACCGGTGCCGTCCTCGAAGCTCACGGTGCGGCCGCTCGCCTCGACCGCCCGCGGGCGTACGTGGACGCCGGAGCGCCTCACTCGCCGCGGGCTCGACCCGATCAGCGTGTCCCGATCACGGGCGCGCCGGCCGATACGCGACTCGACCGTCTTCCCGAGCACGCCGAGCTTCGTCAGCCACCAGAAGAGGTCGCGGCCGAGCAGGCGCTGCGGAAGCGGCGTCTGGCGCGACCCGATCGCGAGGTGGACATCGTGCGTCGCCGACAGCTCCGTCGCGATCTGGAAACCGGTGTTCCCCCCGCCCACGACGAGCACGTTGCCGCCCGGGACGTCCTGCGGCCGGCGATAGCCGACGCTGTGGGTGGCGAAGACCTCGCTCCCGAGCCCGGCCGCGAACGCCGGCACGGCAGGCGCCTGGAACGGACCGGTGGCCACGACGACCTGCTCCGCCTCGATCGTCCGGTCCGGGAGCTCCAGCGTGAACGCACCGTCCGCGGCGCCGAGCGACCTGACCGCGCTGTCGAACGCGATCGGAAGCCGGAACTCGTCGGCGTAGCGCTCGAGGTACGCGACGACTTCGTCGCGTGTCGGATAGCCGTCGGGATCGCCCGAAAACTCGAGGCCCGGTAGGGCGTCGTAGCGGCGAGGCGTGAAGAGGACGAGCGATTCCCATCGCTCGCGCCACGCCGACCCGACCGAGGGCCCGGCCTCGACGATCAGGAATCGTCGACCCTCACGCGCCAGGTGGTGGCCGATCGCCAGCCCAGCCTGGCCGGCACCGACGACGACCACGTCGAATCGCGAGTTCGCGGCATCGCCGCCGGTCGCGGACAGCGCGTCCGCGTGCTTCGATCACGCTCACTTCGGGGACCCCTCCCTCGTTTCGATCAGACGAAACCAGGCTAGCGTCATCGCCGACCTCGTGGCCGCGACGCCAGCTCGGCGAGCGGAGTGACGCGGTAAGCGGCGCGAGCGGGCGAGGGCTGGGGGAACCTCCCGGTTCCCCCAGCCCCCTCCACTGGTCCGCTTCGCGGACAGGCCGCTCCGCGCCCCCCTACGCGGCCGGAGCGATGTTCTGGTTGACCCGGAACACGTTGTCCGGGTCGTACTCCGCCTTGATGCGCGCGAGCCGCTCGTAGTTCGGCCCGTAGCTGGCGCGCACGCGATCCTGGCCCTCCTCCATCATCATGTTCACGTAGGCGCCCCCGGCCGAGTACGGATGCAGCGCCTCCCAGTAGTCGACCGCATACGTGCGCAGCTCGTCGGCCTTCGCAGGATCCGGGTCGACGCCCACGATCACCTGCGAGAACCGGCAGTCGCGGAAGCCGAACGCGGTCTCCTCCTGCCCGACGTCGTTCACCGCACCGTCGATCGGGTAGAGGTGCATCGTCGAGTGGACGGTCGGCAGGCGCGCGCCGAACTCCGCGTGCCGCTCGATCGCCTCGTCGGGAAGCTCGCGCACGAAGTCGTGCCGCCAGTACCACTGCAGACCCGGCGGGTAGAGCTCGTCGAACGCGCCCTGCAGGCCCGGATACGGAACCTCGGCGATGCCGTCGAGGATCGGCGGCCCGAGCTCGCGCACGGGCGCGAAGACGGCATCCGCCTCCTCGGGCGGGCCGAGGTAGCACCAGACGACGAGCGCCACCTTCTTCAGGTGGAGCGCCTCGGGGAACGCCGGAGCCGGCGGCACCGTGCCCGAGCCCGAACCAGCCGTAGAGATCGCGGGGCGCGTCCGCCATCAGGTCGCGGAAGAAGCTGAGCACCTCCGGCGTCGACTCGACCGGCCACATCGTCGGCCCGGCGACGACGGTGCTGACCGGATGGACGCGGAAGAGGAACGAGGTGACGACGCCGAAGTTCCCGCCGCCGCCGCGGACCGCCCAGAACAGGTCGCTGTTCTCGTCGGCGTTCGCACGCACCTGCGAGCCGTCGGCCAGCACCAGCTCTGCCTCGAGCAGGTTGTCGATCGTGAGGCCGTACTTCCGCGTCAGGTACCCGTGGCCGCCGCCGAGGGTCAGGCCGCCGACGCCGGTCGTCGACAGGATCCCGCTCGGCAGGGCGAGCCCGTGCTCGTGGGTCGCGGCGTCGACCTCGCCCCACGTGCAGCCGCCGCCGACGCGCACGGTCTTCGCGTCCGGGTCGACGGTGATCTCCTTCAGCAGTCCGAGATCGCAGACGATGCCGTCGTCGACCGTTCCGAAGCCTGGCCCGTTGTGTCCGCCGCTGCGAACGGCGATGGGCAGGCCGTGCGCTCGGGCGAAGGCGATCACCTTCGCGACGCCGTCCGCATCGGCCGGACTGGCGATCAGCGCCGGACGTTTGTCGATCATCCCGTTGTAGACGGCGCGCTTCTGGTCGTACCCCTCCTCGTCCGGGAAGAGAAGCTCCCCTCCGAAGCCGGGCGCGAGTTCCTTTCGCGCCGACGCCGCCTGCGCGGTCGCAGTGCTCATCAGCTGCTACCCCCTTTTTGTCACAGCGATTGTGTCACTCAAGACGCCGCCGCATCACAAATGCTTCCCATCTACGGCAGGTCGAGGAGCGGCTGGTAGTTCGCGCGGAAGATCCGTTCGCCGGCGAGGCGCAGCGTGAGGTTGCGAACCGGTGCGGGCAGGCTCCGCGTCCGGTCGCGCCGCCGGGTCTGCGCCTGCACCCAGGCCACGCGCGTCGCCCTCCGCGCCTCGTACGCCGCAACCGCCCGTTCGACGGTTCGGTCCGAAGCCAGCAGCTCGGCCAGCACGAGCGCGTCCTCCACAGCGAGCGCGGCACCCTGCGCCATGTTCGGGGAGCTGGCGTGTGCGGCGTCCCCGACGAGCACGCTCCGTCCCGCGGTCCACACCGGAGGCGCAACCTCCTCGATCGGAGCAGCATGCGCGTCGCCGGCGTGCGCCAGGAGGGTCGGCACCGGCTCCGCGAAGTCCGAGAACGCGTCGCGCCAGTCCTCGCGGACGCCGCCGGCCGGATCGTCGGTGCTGACGTCCGCGTAGCAGTACACGGCGCCGTCGCCGAGCGCGACGGTGAGGAACGTCCGGCCCCGGCCCAGCAGAACCGTCCAGTCGGCGAGGTCGGGAAAGCCGGCTGCGATGAACCGCCAGGACACCTGCCCCACGTATCGCGGCTCGGGCCCACCCGGAGCAAGGGCTCGGACCGTCGAGTGGATCCCGTCTGCGCCGACCACGAGGTCGTAGCGACCGGTCGAGCCGTCGGACAGCGACACCGTCTGCGACGGGCCTTCGTCCACCGCAGTGACCGAGGTACCCATCCTCAGAGGCACGTCCACGGCCGCATCGCGAAGCACCTCGTGCAGCACGGTACGGCGGATCGCAGCGCAGCGGCCGACACCCGTCCAGAAGCGGTCGACGTCGACCTCGGCCAACGGGCGGCCGCGGTGATCGAGAAAGCGCTGCCGACGGATGGGGTTCGCATGCGCCGCGAGCTCCGGCCCGACGCCGAGCGTCTCCAGCGCGCGGACGGCGTTGCCCGGGAGGTAGAGCCCTGTGCCGCCCGAGTCCCAGCCGCGGGCGCGCTCGACCACCTCAACCTCGACGCCGTTGACGTGGAGTGCGCGCGCCAGGGACAGGCCGGCAATGCCGGCGCCGACGACCAGCACGCGCGGAGCCGTCACGACGCGGCGGCCGCGACGGCGCGCCGCGCGATGTGCGCGGCGATGTGCCCGGCGTCCCTGCCGACGCCGCCGATCAAGGCGGACGTGAATCCGAACAGGAAGAAGCGCCCCACGAAGTAGAGCCCCGGCTCTTCCTCGACGACGCCGCGATCGTGCGCCGGCTCGCCGTCCTCGCCGAAGACGGGCAGGTCGATCCAACCGTAGTCGGGCCGGAATCCCGTGCACCAGATGACGTTCGCGACGTCTATGACGCGTCCGTCCTCGAGCCGCGGGCGCCCGTCCCGGACACCGGTCGTCCGCGGCACGCGCTCGATCCCGGCCGCGGCCAGCTCCTTCCGCCGCACCCGCTCGAGCGGTGCGGCCGTGGTCAGCGCACGTGGGCGCACACGCCGCCCGACCGGCGTGCCGGTCGTGAGCACGTGCGAGGCCAGGAACCAGATCGGCGGCGTCAGCAGCCGGTCAAGGAGGCCCCCGTAGCGCACCGGGATCTGGCCCGTGTCAGGCCCCGACAACCAGGTCGTGTGGGCACCGGCCACGTCGGCTGCGATCTCCGCGCCCGAGTTTCCGGCGCCCACGACGAGCACGTCCCCCTCCTGAAGCTGGGCGGGATTCCGGTACTCGGTCGAGCCGAGCTGGCGGATACGGCTGTCGAGCTCGGGAGCGAAGTCGGGCACGCGAGGCGTCCGGTAGGCGCCCGATGCGACTACGACGTTGTCGGCCTCGAGCCGTTGGCCGTCGGCCTCGAGCACGAAGCGGCCGCCGTTCTTCGAAAGCCGGTTCACGTGGACGCCCGACCGGACCGGCAGGCGAAACCGCTCGGCGTACGCCTCGAGGTAGTCGGCCAGCTCGTCCTTCGTCGGCGACGCCCCGCGCGTCGCGGGGAGCGGCCAGCCCGGCAGGCTCGAGTAGCGGCGCGGCGTGAAGAGCTGGAGCGAGTCCCAACGGCTGCGCCACGAGTCGCCGACCCGTGGGCTCGCGTCGAGGATGACGAACGCCCGGTCCCGTTTCGCCAGGTGGTAGCCGGTGGCGAGCCCCGCCTGCCCGCCGCCGACGATCACGGTCTCGAACCGCTCTGACCTCCGGCGGGCCTGCCGCGAACCGTGCCGCCCGCCCTGTTCCACGCCGATCTGCATCTCGCCGTCGACGCTAGGACGACGGTGCCGTCCGCGCTTCGGGAAGAACACCCAATCGCCCGGCGCCCGGACGTGGGTATTTCTGTGTAGGCCGCTACAGAAGTCCGTGCTCGTAGGCATACGCAGTGACAGCCGACCGCGAGGCGACCTCGAGCTTGGTGAAGACGTTGCTCACGTGGCGGGCGACCGTCTTCTCGCTGATGACGAGTTCCTCGGCGATCGCACGGTTCGTCATCCCGGTCGCGACCAGCCGGACGACCTCCACCTCACGGGCGGTCAGGCCGTCCGCGTGCCCAGCCGCCCGACGACCCGAGAGCTCCCCGACCCACGCCAGGTCCGGCGCCGCCCCGAGCTCGACGAAGACGCGCCGCGCAGCATCGAGCTCCATCTCGGCCGCGTCGGCGTCGCCGAGCCCCCGACAGGCGAGCCCGACGAGGACGCGGGCGCGCGCCGCCTCGTGGGGAGCGCCGAGCTCGAGCCAGCTCTGACACGCCGCGCGGAGCGCGACCAGGGCCGCCTCGTCGTCTCCGCCGGCGAGGGCGACGGCGCCCCGCGCGTGGGAGGCCATCGCACTCAACATCCCGCCAGCGAAACGGGCCGCGCTCTCGTCGAGCTGCCGTGAGGCGCGCCGCGCCTCGTCGAGCTCGCCGGCTGCCACCAGGATCTCGACGGCGGCCGGCAGCAGGCCAGCCCGCTCGAGCGGGTCGGAGCATTCGGCGACAATGCGGCGGATCGCCGAGACGGCGGCGCTGCGATCCCCCTGTGCGAGCCTGAGCAGCGCGAGCCCGGGCTGCGGCTCCCACCCGTGGCGGCCGGCCTCGCGGTAGGCCTGCTCGGCCGCTGCCCATTCCCCGCGCAGCCGGCGGATCTCGCCCTCCCGGTACACGGCCTCTCCGGCGGCAGGCCGGTTCAGCGCTGCCGCGAACCGCTGCCCGGCGCGCCGCGCCTCCTCGAGCGCGTCGGGCCATGCGCCCTCCACCTGCAGGATCTCGGCTCGATGCACGAGGCACCGGCCCGTGAACGTGACGAGCTCGGGCTGTTGCTCGCACCACCGAGTCAGCGCCGTCGTCCACTCGCGGGCCCGGCGGAGCTCGTACGTCTGCCTGCACCCCTCGATCACGCTGCAGTAGAGGAGGCCCGTGAGCATCGGCGACAATCGGCCACTGCCGACGGAGACCATCACCTCGTCGAGCAGGGCCAGGCCCTCGTCGACGCGGCCCTGCGTGATCCTGAGGCGTCCCTGCTCGTGCAGGGCGAGCGCGACGAGGTCGGTGTCGCCGAACCGCTCGCCGATGCCGGCTCCCTCCTGGGCGATCGCACATGCAGCATCGAAGTCGCCCACCTGCGCGAGAGCCGTGATCGGGACGATGAGCAGGTAGCCGCGCTCGACGACGTCGCCCTCCTCGCGGTCGAGGATGCGCTGCGCCCGTCCCAGCCAGCCGGTCGCCCGCGAGAGCTCGCCCCGGACCATGCTCCACGTGCCGACCCAGAAGGCGCAGCGAACCGCGCGCAGCGTCGCACCGGACTCGAGGTGCGCGTAATGGGCGCGCTCCAGCACGCTGACGTACTCCTCGTCGCGGCCGGTCATGCCGGCCGAGGTCGCCAGCAGCTCGAGGTCGCCAGCCCCGAGGCGTTCGGCCTCGTCGGCGGCCGACAGCAGGTGATGTGCCTCCGCCCACGCGCGGCGCGCGTACGCTCGGCGGCCGCGTTCGACGAGGTCGAGCTCGTCCGCGATGCGGCGTGGCCCGGCGTTCTCCCGCGCGGCCCCGGCGGGTGGCATGTGACCCACTCTAGGCCAGAGGAGCTTCGGCGGACGACCTCGCGAACCGACGACGTCCGACATTGAGCTCAGGACTCAAATACGCCGTCACTCGGGAATCTGCGGCGCTTCCTGCGCTCGAAGCCGCGCTACTTCTTGCGCAACCTTGGCCCGGATCAGCGGCGGCACGTCGGGGTTGATACCGGCGAGCGCGACGACGTCGTCGACGAGTCCGAGCTCGACGTCCCCACCCGGCGGCAGCCGTCCTTCCAGATACCAGCTCACGGTCGACTCGACGAGGCGATCGTACCGCAGGGACGCAGACGCGAGAACGTGCGGGCCGAGGTGCGAGCGATCCTCGCCGGCGCTCGCGACGCCCCACACGCCGCGAATGCCGGCGGCAGTGAGCGCGCCCAGACCGCAATCGAAGACCGCGGCGAAGACGACGCCTGAGCCGGCGTCGATCTGCCGGTTCGCGATCCTCTCGCAGGTCGCCTGGTCGTCGTACTCGAACGAGTATTCGCTGAGAATCTCCACGCCTGGAAGGGCGCGCCGCACCCCCGTCGAGAACCCTTGAACCAATGCCTGCTGTTGCGGAAAGTTCGGCTCTCCGCTGATGATCGAGACAAGGTGTCGACGACCCTGGGGCGGCGTTCGCCGGGCCTCCATGAGGCCGCTCAGGTAGCCGGCGAGATGGGCGGCCTCGCCGGCGCGTAGCGTCAGCGCAGTGACATTGGGAGCGCCTCCGAGCTCGGCGCCCTTCGCACAGCAGTAGTCGAGGAAGACGAAACGTGTATCGGGGTACTGGGGGACGACGTCGTAGAACCGCGGCCCCGTGAGCCCAAGAGGCCACAGCACGAGATCGAAGTCACCGGACCGGAGCCGCGCAGAAAGCCGGTCGACATCTTCTTGCGAGCCCAGCTCGAAGCCGCCCTTGGGTGGGCGGCGCGGGAACAGGTCGACTGATCTCCGTCTCGAGCTCGTGCTTGCGCTCGGCTTCCAGAAGCCCCTCCACGAACGACCCCCAACCCGCTTCGTCGCGGCTGTTGAGGCTGCCCGGGTCCCACATTCGGATCAGGGCGACACGAGTCGAGCCCCCGGACCCCGGCAGCCCTGCATCGGTCAGGACGAGGCGGATAGCAATTGCCGTCGCGGCGACAGCCAGTGCCCCCGCGAGGACAATCGCGTACGGTCTCCGAGCTCTCGTCAGCCTCGAGCGCTGACCGTCGCGGGCCTGCACCGGCTGGGCCGGCGTCCGAAGGTGAGGCTCCTGGCGGACGATCTGCCCGGCGAGACGCTGAAGCTCCTCGCCCGGCCGGAGGCCGAGCTCGACTTCGAGGCCGCGCCGCGTCCGCTCGTAGACCTCGAGTGCCTCTACGTGACGACCCGAGCGATACAGCGCCACCATGAGCTGCGCGACGAGCCGCTCCCGATACGGCGTTTCCTCGACCAGCCGGCGCAGCTCTCCCACAAGCTCCCCATCGCGGCCAAGAGCGAGATCCGCGTCGACGCGGATCTCGTACGCCCGCGAGCGAAGCTCGGCTAGACGCTCGGCCTCCGCCCGGCTCTCCAGGTGCAGCGTCACTCCCGCGAGAACAGGGCCGTGCCACAGGCAGAGTGCCTCCTTCGCGATGGACGCGGCACGCGGATGGTCACCGGCGGCCAGCGCCTGGGCTGCTTTGTCTACGAGGTCTTCGAAGACTTGCGAGTCGAGAACGGCGCCACCGAGGTCGATCCGGTAGCCGTCACCTCGTCGCTCGAGGGCAACACCGTGCGGGGAGAGGACTCGGCGGAGCCGGGACACGTACGACTCCAGGCTGTGCGCTGCTGAAGCCGGGGGATCGTCCCCCCAGACCTCATCGAACAGGCGCTCGACCGGCACGACCTCGTCCCTGCGGAGCAGCAGAGCCGCGAGAACAGCCCGCTGCTTGCCCCCGCCGAGCTCGAGCGTGCGTCCCCCGACCACGGCTTCGAGCTCGCCGAGGATGTGAAACCGGAGAGGTTCTGACTCGTCCGTGTCACCTAGCTAACCACGCTTCGCAGTTCCTGGAAACAGACGAGTTCGAGCTTCTTTCGAGCCGGCTGCAAGGCGCACAGCGACCCTCCATGGCGATAACGGTGTTCCCCAACGGAGGTAGGCATGAAAGCGATACAGGCCGTACTCGTTGCGCTCGTCGCGACGATCCTCCTGACGTCTGTTGCGGCGGCCGGCCCTGAGGCGGCGAAACAGCGGGTGGCGATCGACATGAAGATCTACCCACAGAAGACGTTTGTGCTCACGCCACTACAGGCCGGACCCTTGAAGCGTGACTCGGGCACGATCAGCAGCAACTGGCTGAGCATCTCCGGGCGCGACGTGATGCGTGACGGTCAGAAAGTCACGATCTATGACGGTGCCGTGACGACGCTCACCGGAAGGCTGGGCACCCTCACGATTCGAGACCGGAACGAGTGGGTCGATCTCGGGCGCGACGGGAATGGCGACGGTCAGGACGACGGCATCGGCATCACCACCTGGAAAGTCGTGCGCGGGACCGGTCAGTACGCCGGGATCGCCGGGAAGGGCCGGGGTGCACACATAGGCCTCGGTAGCCCTTGGTATGCACGCTACGAGGCCTTCCTGACCGTTTCGTGACTGAACCAGACGGAGCGGTGCGCGAGGGCGCCGCCGCTCCGTCTGTCCGGGAAATGGATGGCTAGACTCGCGGTCGCGTGGGGTCAGGCGATCAAGACGGGGCGAGGTCGACGATTGCCCGTGAACAAGAGCTGGTCGTGACGCGAAAGCGGTTCCCGTTCCAGCTGCGTGGAGCCGAGGGCAGCGTCACCGTCTCCTTCCAGGCGAACGAGGATCCGGAGCGATGGGGTTACGGCTCGCTCGCGCTGGCGTGGCCTACCGAACTTGCAAAGGGCCTTCCGGTGCTCACGGCGCGGACCGAATGTCCGCTCGCCGGGTACGCGGCGGTCATGGGTTGGGTTCAGATCGTCCGCATCGACGTGCTCGAATCGAGTCAGCCGCTGGTGGCCGGCGTCGACAAGGCACCCCCCGGTCACCACGAATGGGTCGACGGCCCGCCGCAACTCCGTGGCCTCGGTGTGCCGTTTACGTCGTTCGGCGAGTGTCCAACGCTGTTCGACGCGCCGGCGTCGACTGAGAGCGACACCACCTTCTTCGCCGACTCGTGGTTGACGGCAAGCCCAGACGCGGTGATCAGCCGGGAGTCGCTCCCGGTTCTCGGGCTTCGCTGGGGCTACTCGACGCGCGCGGAGCAGCCACACGAGCTTCATGAGCCGGCGCTGCTCGACCAACGCCATTGGGCCGAGGCGCTGCCCCTCCTCCGCACGACGTTCCCAGACTGGCAGTTCAGACCGGAGTGGCCCAGGTAGGACTCATGCGCCCGACGATCGACGGTCCAACCGCCGACGTTGGCCTGCCCGAGTGTGCGGGACGTCTCTTGAGCGCCGAGCGCGGGCGATGAGTCTGCACCCGCCCGCAACGGTCCAAAGGCCAAGAGCAGCGAATAGGAGGTCGACAGCATTGACGATCCAGCACATGGAGCACGTGGGCATCGTGGTCGACGACCTGGAGGCCGCGACGGCGTTCTTCGTCGCACTCGGACTCGAGCTGCAGGGAGCGGGGCAGGTCGAGGGCGGTTGGGTGGATCGCGTGGTGGGGCTCGACGGCGTCCGGGTGGAGTTCGCGATGGTGGAGACCCCGGACGGCCAAGGTGGGCTCGAGCTGGTGAAGTTCCACTCCCCCTCGGTCCGGGGCGGCGACGGGCACGCGCCGGCGAACACCCTGGGCATCCGCCATCTCGCATTCGCAGTCGACGGCATCGACGCCGCCGTCGCCGCCGTGCGAGCCCGCGGCGGTGAGCTCGTTGGCGAGGTGGAGAACTACGAAGACATCTATCGGCTCTGCTACGTCCGCGGCCCGGAGGGGATCATCGTCGAGTTGGCCGAGCGGATCGGCTGAGGACCACGATCGTGCCAGGCGACCGCACCCACATGGTCTACGACGTGTGCACGGGACGGGTCGATCCGGCGCCTGGGCTATCTAGCCGTCCAACTGGCCAGCCTGCTCCGCAATCTGTGGCCTCGTGGCGTGCCCGGCTTCTTGAAGGATCGCCGGGACCTCGGGGTCGGAGACGAAGTTCTGCCAGCCTTCCGCATCCCAGTCGAAGAGCACCCACACCCGGCCCTCCTCATTGGGATCGCGAAAGACGTGTGAACCCTTGGAGCCGTGCTGCTTTCGCTTCTCGAGACTTGTCGTAGAGAAGACACTCCACCAGCGGTCGAAATCCTCGACCTTTGACGTTGCCAAGAACAACTTTCTCCTCCTTTGTGGGAACGTCGCCGCCCGCGGCGACAGATCCCGCGCCGCGCCGAACGCTCGACTGTACGGCTCCACGGCGAGGAGATCAACGATCATTCCTCTCGCGTTCCTGCGCGAAGCTAGGCAACTCCCGCATGTGCCCAGTCGGTCGGGGATGTCGCTTGAAGCCGCCCTCGCCTCAGCTAGGTTGAGGGCGCGAACGAAGGAGAGCGCCTGCCGCACGCGACGAATCCCCGGGACGGCGTCCGCACCTACTTCGAGGACGCTGGAGGCGAAGGCCCACCCGTCCTTTTCTACACGGGCTTCGCTGATCCGCTGGAAGTTGCGAAGGCGTCGCGTCTCGCTCGAGCGCTGATCGGCGAGTTCCGGCTGATCTTCGCCGATCATCGCGGTCAGGGCGGCAGCGACAAGCCGTATCACCCGAGCTCGTACGGGCTGCCCACACGCGTCGGGGACGCTGTCGCCGTTCTCGACGCCCTAGGCATCGAGCGTACGCACTTCCTCGGCGCCTCCTGGGGAGCCCGGCTCGGCTTCGCGCTCGGCGAGTACGCACCGGGGAGTGTGCTCACGCTCGTCCTTTGCGGCAACCAGCCGTATGCATGGGACCTCGAGTCGCCGATCGCACAAGCAGTCGCAGCTGCTATTACCGCCGGCCGGCAGGAAGGCATGACCGGCTTCGTGGAGACGTTCGAGTCGGAGCTCGACTACCGCTTCCCCGAGCCCGAGCGGACGTGGACACTGGAGAAGAACGACCCGGCCGCGCTCGAAGCGGCATGGTGTTCCGCACGGGCCGAAGGATCGATCTCCGAGGACCTGTCGCGATGGAAGACGCCGTGTCTCATCTGCGCCGGCGATGCTGACGAGATGCACGGCGACGCCCGACGAGCCGCATCTGAAATTCCCGGAGCGAAGTTCGTCTCCCTCGACGGACACTCGCACATCTCCGCTTTCTACGAGGCAGACGACCTCCTGTTACCCCACATCTTCGAGCTCCTGCGTTCATCAGCAGCAACTCCGTAGGCTCCGCGCACCACGCCATGGAGCCACGCTGTCGGCTGGGCCAGTGTTCGGGAACGTCACCTGAGTTCGCGGCGGATAGCGTTCACGGCGTGCGGGAGGGCCCGGGACAGCTTGTTCTTCGCGAGATCGAAGATCGTGATCTCGGTGTGCTGTTCGAGCACTCGCGGGATCGCGACGCCATATGGATGGCCGCGTTCACTTCGCCGGAGGCCGATGATCGAACGAACTTCGAGCGACGGTGGGCGCGGCTGAGGAGCGACGGCTCTACGACGAACAGGGTCGTCGAGATCGACGGTCGAGTTCTGGGTCACATTGCGAGCTTCGACCTGGAGGGTCACCGCGAGGTCACCTATTGGATCGGCCGTGAAGATTGGGGCCGCGGCATTGCCACGCGTGCCCTACAAGCGTTCTTGCAGCTGGAGGCAACCCGTCCGCTTTACGCTCGCGCTGCGAGCGACAACGCCGCGTCGATTCGTGTGTTGACGAAGTGCGGTTTCCTTATCGTGGGCGAGGGGCGCGGGTTCGCTCATGGGCGCAACGAGGAAACGAACGAGGTCGTCCTCCGACTCGATGCATGACTCCAGCTGCCCTCGGCTCGGCCAGTGGTCAGGAATGCCCTTGAGCACACCGCGCTGTTTCCGCTGACGCGCCTTGGTTGGGCACCCGACAGGGTGCGGCTCGGCGACGTCCCCTGTTCGTGCCGGGGCATCGGCGAGGATACGCGCGTGCCATCTGCAGCAGTCGCCATGCGAGCCGTCGAGACGCTGCTGCGCGAGCTCGAGGCTGCCGACAAATTCTCGGGCGTTGTGGGGGTCGAGCAGGGCGATCAGAAGCTGTTGCTGGAAGCCTTCGGCTGCGCCAGCCGCACCTGGAGCATTCCGACCACGGTCGAGACCCGTTTCGACACGGCGTCGATAACCAAGCTGTTCACGGCGGTGGCGACGCTGCAGCTCGTCGAGCACGGTGCGTTCGCGCTGGATGCCTCGGTGATCGGATACCTGGGGCTCGAAGAAACCGGAATCTCGGCGGCGGTGACGCCCTACCACCTGCTGACGCACACCTCGGGCATCGCCGACGACGCCGACGAGGAGGCGGGCGAACGCTACGAGGATCTCTTTCTCGAGCGGCCGAACTACTCGGTCCTGGAGACGGCCGACTACCTTCCGCAGTTCGTCGGCAAGCCGCCCAACTTCGCACCCGGCGAGGGCTGTCGCTACTGCAACGTCGGCTATGTGCTGCTCGGTCTGATGATCGAGCGGGCGACCGGATCGACCTACCGCGAGTACGTGACCGAGCACGTCTTCGCCCGGGCCGGGATGAACCGATCGTGGTTCTTTCGTATGGACGTCGTCGAGCCCGATGTCGCCGAGGGCGTGGAGGCCGTCAAGGACGAAAGCGGTGGCGTCGTCGGGTGGCGCCGAAACATCTACTCCTACCCGCCCATCGGTGGGCCCGACGGCGGTGCCCATGTCACCGTCGGCGACCTCTTGCGCTTCCACCGGGCCGTGGTCGACGGACGGCTCCTCGGTCCCGCTCTGACCGCCGAGCTCCTCTCACCGAAGGCGAGGCACAGCGCGCTCGGTGCGGGAAATCGCCTGATGGGCTTCGGCTTCGAGTTCGAGACGGATGCGGATGACGTCGTCCGGTGCTACTGGAAGAAAGGCGTAAACGTCGGAGTCAGCGGCATGCTCCGCCACTATCCGACGAAGGACATCACCTTTGCCGTACTGGCCGTCGGCGAGCACGCGGCGTGGGGCCCGGTCGAGGCGATCGACGAAGCTGTCGGGAATCTCTAATTCGAGCCCGCGGACACGAGCCTGTTCGCTCGAGACGTCGCCCTGGCGTGCGCAGCGTTCCGGAATGGCGCCTGAGCATGAGCTGTACTCTCGCGGAATGCGACCCCTTCGGTACTCCATCAACGTCACATTGGACGGGTGCTGCGATCATCGTGCAATCCCCGCGGACGAAGACTTGCATCGTCACGCGGTCGAGAACCTCAACCAGGCCGATGCCCTTCTCTTTGGCCGGGTGACTTACGAAATGATGGAATCAGCGTGGCGGCCGCCGGCGCCGACGGGAGCGAGACCTGATTGGATGGAACCCTTCGCCCAGACGATCAACGCGGCAAAGAAGTACGTCGTGTCGAGCACCCTGGAGCAGGTCGATTGGAACGCGGAACTCGTGCGCGGGGATCTGGGCAAGGCCGTTCAGCAACTCAAGCGGGAGTCGGGCAAGGGACTGTTCGTGGGAGGTGTGAAGCTCCCACT
Organism: uncultured Gaiellaceae bacterium; assembly: GCA_963733065.1. Taxonomy (GTDB): domain Bacteria; phylum Actinomycetota; class Thermoleophilia; order Gaiellales; family Gaiellaceae; genus CAVTBT01. The sequence goes on along the minus strand of CAVTBT010000001.1, from coordinate 104,736 downwards.
GGCGTTGACGGAGCTGGGATTGATCGATGAGTACGAGTTCGTGGTGCATCCCAGGCTCGCGGGCCACGGGCCGACGTTGTTCGCGGGGCTATCGAAGCATGTCGACTTGAAGCTCGTGAGCCGGCTGGAGTTCGGCTCGGGGGCAGTGGCGATGCGGTACGAGCCGAGAAGGTAGCCATCGGGCTTGCTAGCCCGAGCCGGCCCACGAATCGAGAACGCAGTAGCTCCCGTGGCGCCACCGTCCGGGAATGTCACCCGGAGACGGTGAACCTCCAGGTGGCGTCGATCCAACCGGACGGGTCTCGGAAGCGGTAGCGGATCGTATGTCGTCCCGGCGTCGCGCCGACGAGCATGACGCGCCACTCGCGAAGGGTCACGTCCTTTCCGCCCGCAGGCGGGAAGCGAGAGAGCGTGCGGTCCAGACCACCCAAACGCCGGAAGCTGGGTCCGGCGACCGTCGAACCATGCCGCCAGGTCGCCGGCCTCCAGACCTCGTTGATCTCACGCGGGAGCGCAAACACGCCGTAGCCGATGAAGAGACGCTTCACTCGGACCACCGACCCGCATCGTCGTGCGTACACGCCCCGCCTGAGAATCACCGGGTCGCAGGTGTCGAACAGCTTGTGATCACCCGTCGCTTCGGTGCCTTTGACGAGACGCATCGCTCCAACATGATCTCCCGGACTGATCGGCGCGGATTGACCACCGAATCCCGTCAGCGCTACCAGTGCTGACCCAACGAGCAACCCGGCTGCGCAGCGTCGCACGACTCCGTGAAGTCTCCCGCCTGCCGATCGACTGGTCAATCGAATCCGTTGCATCGCGGAAGGCGAGTCTCGGATCGGCCAAGCGTTTGGGAATGTCCCCTGAGTGGTGGTCGGGTGCCCGTGTCAGCCAATCAAGACCACGGGTACTCGTCGTGCTGAGGAAGGTCGTCGAGGATCTCATACCAGGGAGCTTTCGAGCCGACGAACATATGAGCCGTCGGCCTGAGCGCCGGCCCTTCGATCAGTGACCCATACGGCACACGGATCTTGCCTTCGTAGCCCGTCCAATACAGCAGCGAGAAGCACTTCGCGCAGCGCCTCTCGTGGTGGCCGTGGGCGTCGCCAATCAACATCAACGAGGCCGCACCCTTGGTCACCCTCAGCTTCTCGTGCTCGATCTCGCCCCACGGCAAGAAGGCCGAGCCCGTCATTGCGCGGCAGTTCGAGCAGTGGCAGTTGAACGCGACGATGAACTCGTCGGACACCTCGTAGCCGACGGCATTGCATCCGCAGCGCCCTTTCAGCACGACGACACTCTAGAGAGGGCGCACGGCGTGAAGCGAGCACGCGACGTAGCGGGTTTGCCCCCTCGCCTGGGCCAGTGTTCGGGAATGTCCCTTGAGTCGAGGTCAGACCTGCGCCCGGCCGAGCGACTCGATCTGGTGGCGGATGCGTTCGGCGCATGGCAGGCAGCCCTTCCGCTCCCAGACTGCGAGCGATCGCTCGAGCGCTTCACGCGCCTCGTCGATCTGGCCAGCGCGCTCGAGCACGGTGGCGAGGTCCTCGTGCGTCAACGCCTGCCACCAGACGTTGTCCGTCTTGGTCTCCGCAGTGGCGACTGCCGTGCGCGCCAGCGCCTCCGCCTGCTCGAGCTCGCCTCGCTGGGCGAGCAGGAGCGCCTCGGCGGCAGCGGCCATGACCCGAACGCCGGAACGGGCGGCGGGACGGCCCGAGCCTCGTCGAGGAGCCGCTCAGCCTCGTCGAAGCGTCCGAGGTAACAGAGCTCGCGTGCGAGCATGCCCTTGGCCGTCGCCGCCGGAATGGCGACATCGGCGATGAGCTCGATCTCTTCGGCGCTGTACCGGCATGCGCGCTCCCGATCGCCTTCGATCGTCGCGATCAGCGAGAGGGACCCGTAGGCGTCCCGGGACGTGTTCGCCGGTCGCCTCGCGCAGGTGGCTCGACCGCGCCTCGGCGAGCGGCCACGCCTCGTCGAAGCGGCCGAGCATCGCGAGCAGCACTGCCCGCGGGGCGTCCTGGGAACCCGGGGGCCGCGAATCGGCGAGCTCGTCCATCAGGCGCATCGCGTCGCCGGCCGGCCGCGGGCCGATGATCAGCGACCACTCCAGCTCAGTGGCGGACCGTGAGTAGCCGGCGAGGCGCTGGTAGCGAAGCGACTGGAGCAAGGCTTCGACCTTGTCGTCGTGCTGCTGGTGGAAGTCCGCGGCAGAGGCGAGCATCTCCCAGAGCAACGCAAGGCGGCGTGGATCACCCCGCTCCTCCTCGAGGGGAAGCGCAGCACGGCAGAGCGCGATCACCTCGTCCGTGGCGTCGGGCTCGCCGGCGTAGTTGCGTCCCAGAGGGCCAGCGCACGCGCGAGCATCGCCCCGGAATGGTCACCAGCGGCCTCGGCGCGTTCGGTGACCGCTTCCGCCGTCTCGACCGCCGCATGCAAATCGATGTCCCCCTGTGCCCATGCGGACTCGAGCTCGAGCGTGACGTCGGTCCGGTGCGGTCGTACGAGCTCGGCTGCGCGATCGAGCAGCGCGGCTCCGGCCCGGTAGTCCTGGCGATCGACCGCGCGGTTGCCGGCGGCCGCGAGCCGGGCGGCGGCGCGGTCGGCGAGGCGGGGTCGGGCTGCCCGAGCTCGGCTTGATAGCGGCCGGCCTGCTCGAGGTGATAGCCGACGATCTCGTCGCGCTCGACGAGGGCGTCGCCGTGCTCGTCGAGCCAGTCGGCGAAACGGGCGTGCAGGTCGGCACGGACCGCCTTGGGGAGCGCGTCGTAGGCGGCGTCGCGGATCAGCAAATGGCGGAAGCGGTAGCCGTCGTCGCCGGCGATCTGAGCGCGGTCGGGACGCACGAGCTGGCGCCGTACGAGTGCTGCGAGCCGGGTCGTGACCTGCGTCTCCTCGGGAGCCAGCGCCTGGACGCCGCCGCGGTGGAAGATCTCGCCCTCGACGGAGCCGCGCTCGAGCACTCGGCGCTCGGCCTCGTCGAGCTGGTCGAGCCGCGCCGCGAGCAGAGCTTTCAGCGTCGGCGGCACGTCGACGTCTCCATCCTCGGCCGCCATGGCGAGCATCTCCGAGATGAACAGCGGGTTGCCGCCTGCGGCGCGGGCGATCCGCTCGCGCAGCTCATCCGACACCGCGTCGCCGATCAGCGCGTCCGCCTGCTCGGCGGGTAGGGGCTCGAGCCGCAGCGTCCCCGGCCAACTGGGCGGCGCTCGACGAGCTCCGGCCGGGCCATGCACAGGAGCAGAAGCGGGGCGCCACTCGAGAGCAGCGCGGTCGACTCGACGAGATCGAGGAACGTCTCCTCGCCCCACTGGATGTCGTCGAACACCACGACGAGCGGCGCCTGCTCCTCGAGCAGCTTCCGGAAGGCCCAGGCGATCTCGTCGCCGCTCGTCCCGACGTCCGACTCCCGAGGAGCGAGCGGATCGCCGCCGCCGCCGCCGGATCCGACGGCAGACACGCGAGCTGCTTCACCACCTCGACCACCGGCCAGTAGGTGATCCCCTCCCCGTAGGGCAGACAGCGGCCCCGGACGACGCGGGCCTCGACGGCGGCGAGCGCCTCGGACGACGAGCCGCGACTTGCCGACCCCGGCGTCGCCCACCACCGTCACGAGCTCACAGCGCGCCTGTGTCTGCGCCGCGCTGCCACGCCTGGTGAGCGATCTGCAGCTCCGCGCTCGCACCGACGAACCGAGACGTGTGGCTGCGCTCGGGCGCGTCCAGTGACGGAGACGAGTCGATAGGCCGGCACCGGCTCCGACTTCCCCTTCAACGTCAAGCGGCTCGACCGGCTCCACCACCACCGCCTCGCGCACGAGCGCGTAGCGTCGGCTCGCCGATCAGGACGTCCGCCGGCGCGCCGCCTGCTCCAGCCGCGCGGCGACGTTGACGGCATCGCCGGTCGCAAGCCGCTCCTCGGTGCCGGTCACGACCTCGCCAGTGTTGACCCCGATCCGCGCCTGCACGCCCGAGCTCGGGCAGCGCATCGCGCATCTCCACCGCCGCCCGGCACGCGCGTAGGGCGTCGTCCTCGTGCGCCTGCGGGATCGCCGAAGACCGCCATCACCGCGTCGCCGATGAACTTCTCCACCGTGCCCGCCATGCGACTCGACGATCGCCTTCATACGCTCGAAGTAGCGTGCGAGCAGCGCGCGCAGCGCTTCCGGGTCGGTCGACTCCCCGAGCGCCGTCGAGCCGGTCACGTCGCAGAACAGCACTGTCACCGTCTTTCGAACCTCACGCGACGCCGGCGGGGATGCGAGCGCCGTACCGCAGCCGTTGCAGAAGCCGGCGCCCGGCGGATTGTCCCGCCCGCAGCTCGCGCACATGAGCACGGCGTGAGGCTAAGACATCGCGACGCCAGCCAACAGTGCTGGGGCGCAGTGGCTCGATGGCGACGGAGTGAACCCTGGTGACGGATCCCTCGTTTGGGCCAGCGTTCGGGGATGTCACCCGAGGGGTGGCGTAAGAATTAGTCTGCGCACGTGGTGCCCGACCGCATCCGGCACACTGTTGTGTTCACGCTCGTGCATCCGGTCGGATCGGACCGCGAGAGCGATTTCCTCGAGGCGGCAGAGCGACTCGCGGCCATCCCTGGCGTCGAAGCGTTCGAACTCCTGGCCGAGATCAGTCCTAAGAACAACTACCGCTTCGGGATCTCGATGGAGTTCTCGGATCGAGCTGCGTACGAGCAGTACAACGCGCACCCCGATCACGTTCGCTTCGTGCAGGAGCGCTGGCTGTCCGAGGTGACAGATTTTCTCGAAAGCGACTACACAGCGCGCTAGCGTCGAACGCGTGACCGCTCGCCTGGGCCAGCGTTCGGGAAGGTCACCCGAGCTAGACGAGTCTGGAGAATGCAGCTGATGGCAACTGTGCAGGAGTACCTCGACGCGTACGACCGGCAGCTTCGTACGGACGCCGAAACCCCGAGTGCCCTGGCCGGAACACGCCTCGGCCCGCTGAGGCTCGTGACGTTCGCGGGCGGTCGGGGTTTCGTCACCTACCGGGATCTCGGAGGTGCTGATGGCGCGGTGATCGCCCGGTGGGTGGAGGGCGCTCTTGCGCACTACCGTGAGGATCCTGGGATAACCCGCGTCGAGTGGAAGACGCGCGCGCACGATCACGCGCCGGCGCTTCACGACGCGCTCGTGCGAAATGGGTTCGTGCCCGGGGAGCCGGAGTCGATCATGATCGGCGAAGCCGCTCTTCTGGCGGTTGACGTTCCATTGCCAAAGGGGATCCACCTCCGGCGGGTCACGAGCGAGCCGGACGTCCGCGCGCTCAGTGCGATGCAGGAAGAGGTCTTCGGGGGCGATTTCGCCCAAGAGATGGCAGATGCGCTGCTCCGAAGACTGGGGTTCGGGGATGGGATGGAACTCTGGGTGGCAGAGGCCGACGGAGAGATCGTCAGCTCCGGCCGCCTTGAGCCGGTTCCCGCCACGGAGTTCGCCGGGATTTGGGGCGGCGCCACGCGACCGGAATGGCGTGGGCGCGGGATCTACCGCGCGCTCACGGCGGCCCGTGCACGATCAGCGCTTGTGCTTGGCAAGAGGCTGATCCACAGCGACTCGACCGAAGAATCGCGCCCGATCCTCGAACGAGCGGGACTAGTCAAGGTCTCGACGACGACGCCCTACCTGTGGGTCGCCGGCGGGTAGGCGGGTCGGGCGACGCGCCTGCTGCGTCGCATGGACGAGCGTGCTGTCGCCCGACCGCATGGCGGCCGAGTGCGCAGTCGTCCTTCTGTCACCTGACCAGACAACGAGTCAGTCGCAAGGCGACGCGCCACGGAATGTCCGAGGTGCGAGAATCGCGTCCGTGCCCGGAGCACAGCTCGAGGACTTCGGATCGGGGCTCGCGCCCGTCACCCAGGGCTGGTTCGTCGTCAACGTGCGCGACGCCGAGTGGTGGTCCTCGGAGAGCAGGGGCGCGAGGTGCGCCTTCGAGAGCGAGTACGGCGACCCGCCGGTCGAGTTCGCCCAGCTCGGGATCAACGTCACCGTCCTGGAGCCCGGGCAAACCGGCCTCTACCACGCCGAGTCGAACCAGGAGGCGTTCCTCGTCCTTTCAGGGGAGTGCGCGCTGCTCGTCGAGGACGAGGAGCGACGCCTGCGACCCTGGGACTTCTTCCACTCTTCCCCGTGGACCGAGCACGCCTTCGTGGGCGCGGGCGACGGGCCGTGTGTGATCCTGATGGTCGGTTCGCGCTCCTGCACGGGAGTGCACTACCCGGTGTCGGAGCTCGCCGCGCGCTACGGCGCGAGCGTGGCGGAGGAGACCTCCGACTGGAGGCAGGCGTACGCGACGGTCGAGCAGTTCCGGCGAGAGCGACCGCCGACCTGGGCTCGTCTGCCCTGGACGTAATCCCTTCAGGCCGTCATTCGCGAACACTTCGCACGGTCCGGAGACGTCTAGCCAGCGAACGCGGCCGCGAGCTTCGAACCGAGCCCGGCAGAACAGGGCCGCGACTTAGATGAGGCTCGCCCACTTCATCCAGTGACCGCCGACATCGCCGACTCGGTTCAGGCTGCGCGTTGCCCTGATTCTGCGAACCTCGGCCCGCGGTTCAACCTCGCGGTTACCGCCGACTCCTAGAGAAACGTCCTGACCGATTCCGCCGAGATCGACGACGAGAGCCTCACGAGGGACGGAGTCAACGGAACCTTCCCTTACCGCCGGGCTTGGCTGGTCGCCTGCTTCTGGAACCGGTACTGCCAACTTCCTTGACAACTCGCTCCCCTGTTCGCTCAGCACGTGACCGGACCACGCCAGCCGACGGCCTCCTACGCTATTGCCGTGCCCGCTTCGCCGACCTGGCTGATAGGTGAGGTCGCGCCAGCCGTTCGGGTCGACTTACCGGATGACTCGGTTCAACCTGCCAGGCGCAGGTCCTGGCCCGAACCGGTCGAGCTCCGCGCCACTCACCGACCGACGGCCACCGGGATTGGCGGAAACAGCGCGCCCAGGCCCGCGGCGGAGTCAACGCTTGGCCGTCGCCGCTTCTCTTGCCACGCGCCTCGGTGCGTTGCCGGGCCAGAAAGCAAATGGGCCCAATATGCAGGCCCTTTGGCGATGGAGCTAGCCGGACTCGAACCGGCGACCTCCTGGGTGCGATCCAGGCGCTCTCCCAACTGAGCTATAGCCCCGGGGACGGCTCAGTGTAGCTTCCGGCCGTGCGCGCGGTGGCCCTCGACACGGACGGCCGGCCGGTCGTCGTCGACCTCCCCGAGCCCCGTGGCGAGGGCGAGCTCGTACGCGTCCTGGCCTGCGGGCTGTGCGGCTCCGACGTCGAGAAACTGCGACCGGAGTTCGCCGGCCGCGTCCTCGGGCACGAGGTCGTCGCCCGGACGGCGGAGGGGCGGCGCATCGCGCTCGTCCACCACCGGCAGTGCGGCCGCTGCGATCGCTGCCTCGCCGGCCACGAGTCGACCTGCGAGCGCTTCGGCGCCGCGACGATCGTGCCCGGAGGCTTCGCGGAATGCGTGCGCGCGGAGTCCTGGGTCGCCGTCTCGGAAGGCCTCTCCGACGCGGGCGCGACGGCGGTCGAGCCGCTGGCCTGCGTGCTGAGGGCCGTCGAGCGAGTGCCGACCGGCCGGGTGCTCGTCGTCGGGCACGGCTTCGTCGGCAGGCTCTTCGCGGCGGTGCTCGCGCGCCGGGGGGACGAGGTGTTCGCCGTCGACGCCGAGCCGGAGCGGTCGGGCCGTCCGCCCGACGGGCCGGTCGCCGCGGCCGTCCTGTGCGCTCCGGGCGGGGCGGAGACGGCGGTCGACGCGGTCGAGCCGGGAGGCACGGTGCTCGTCTTCGCCGATGCGGGCGGCGTGCCGTCGGCGCAGGTGTACCGCAAGGAGCTGACCGTCGTGGGCTCGCGGTCCGGCACGCCCGAGACGATGCGCGCCGCGGCGGCGCTGCTGCCGGAGCTCGAGCTCCCCGAGCCGACGGTGCTGCCGCTCGAGCGCTTCGCGGACGGCCTGGATCTGTACCGCTCCCGGCGGGCGCTCAAAGTCGTGTTCACGCCGTGAAGGCCGTCATCTTCCACGGGCCCGGCGACGTCCGAGTCGAGGACGTGCCGAGGCCCGAGCCTGGCCCTGGCGACGTCCTCCTCCAGGTCGAGGCCGCACTCACCGACGGCACCGATCTCAAGGCTTTCCGCCACGGCCACCCGGTGCTACTCGGCGAACCGCCGAGCCCGTTCGGGCACGAGGTGTGCGGCGTGGACACGGCGACGGGCAAGCGTCTCGTCGCCGCGAACTCCGCTCCCTGCGGCGACTGCGCGGCCTGTGCCCGCGGCGACGAGACGGCGTGCCAGGCGCTGCTGCCGTTGCTGAACGGCGCCTACGCCGAGTACCTGCTCGTGCCGCAGCGGATCGCGGCGACGAACCTCTTGCCCGTTCCGGACACGATGCGCGCGGAGGTGGCGGCGATGGTCGAGCCGCTCGCGTGCTGCCTGCACGGCGTCGAGGCCGCGGGTATCCGGGCCGGCGACCGCGTGGCGGTCGTGGGCCTCGGGCCGATCGGGCTCATGCTGTGCGCCTGTGTGGCCGACGCCGGCGGCTGGCCGGTCGGGGTCGGCAGCCGGCCGGAGCGACGGGCGCTTGCCGCGGAGTTCGGCGCCGAGGTGGGCGACGGCGAGGGAGCGGACGTCGTCATCGAGGCGGCGGGCACCGCCGAGGCGTGGAAGCGCGCGGTGTCGCTCGCTCGGCCCGGCGGCACCGTCGTCCTGTTCGGCGGGCTGCCGTCCGGCACGCTCGTGCCGCTCGACGCGGGTCGCGTGCACTACGACCAGCTGACGCTCCGGGGTGTCTTCCACCATGCGCCGCGCCACGTCCGTGCCGCGCTCGCGTTCCTGGCGAGCGGCGCCTACCCCTGGGAGCGGCTGGTGACGCACCGCGTCGGCCTGGACGGCGTGGCGAGGCTCCTCGCCGACCCGCCCGCCGACTACCTGAAGGCGGCGGTCATGCCGTGACCGCGCGTGTGCTGACGGTCCGCGAGCTCAACCGCGCGACCCTGGCGCGCCAGCTGCTCCTCGAGCGTCGGCTGCTGACTACGCCTCGCGCGATCGAGCGGCTCGCGGCCGTACAGGCACAGTGGTCGACCGCGCCGTACATCGCGCTCTGGTCGCGCGTTCGCGACTTCCGGCGCGACGCCCTGACACGGGCACTCGAACGGCGCCAGGTCGTCCGCTCGACGCTCATGCGGGTCACGCTGCACATGGTCAGCTCGCGTGACTACCTCGCGCTCGCGCCGCTCTGGCGCGCGCGACGGCGCGACGAGCTCGAACGACTGGGCGTGGACGCTGCCACGGCCGAGGCGGCCGCGCGAGAGGCGCTGGCGGGCGGGCCGCGGACCTACACGGACTTGAACGCCGAGCTCGGCGACGTCTTCAGCCGTCGGTTCGGCCCGGTCGTCCCGCTCGCGCACCTCCCACCGGCCGGCACGTGGCGCCACCATGGCCGCAACTTCCTCGTCGACGCGGAAGGCTGGCTGGGCCGGCCGTTCGGCACGCCCGAGGCGGGCGCCGCGCTCCTCGTCGAGCGCTACCTCGCGGCCTTCGGCCCCGCCTCACAGCAGGACCTGCTGCGCTTCTCCGGCCTTCGCCGCCTGGACGTGCGCGACGCGCTCGGCACGCTCGAGCCGCGGCTCCGCCGGTTCGACGACGAGGACGGCCGAGAGCTCCTCGACCTCGCCCGTGCTCCGCTGCCACCGCCCGATGCACCCGCCCCGGTGCGCTTCCTCGGCCGCTGGGACAACGCAATCCTCGGCTACGACCGCAGGGCCCGGATCCTCCCCGATGAGTACGCCGGCCGCCAGATCGGTCTGGCCGGTGACCAGGTCGTCCTCGTGGACGGCTTCGTGGCGGGCATCTGGACGGTGGAGCGCGGGCGCAGGGCCACGATGAGGCTCGAGCCGCTCACGGCGCTGCCGCGGGCCACCCGGCGGACCGTGGAGCACGAGGCAGCGCAGCTCCTGCGCTGGCACGAGCCGGACGCCGACACCCACCGCGTGCGATGGAGCTGAGCGAGCGGCGCCTCAACCGTGCCCTGCTGGCGCGCCAGCTGCTCCTCGAACGCTCGCGGCTGCCGCTCGCGAAGGCGATCGAGCGCATCGCCGGCCTCCAGACGCAGTACGCGCCGTCGGCCTACATCGCGCTCTGGTCACGACTCGAGGGATTCGCGCTTCACGACCTGACCCGCGCTCTCGAGCGCCGCCGCGTCGTGCAGGCGACGCTCATGCGCTCGACGATTCACATCGTCCCTGCGGCGGACTTCTGGCCCTATTCCGTCGCGATCGGGCGCGACCAGCGCGACTGGTGGGAACGCACTCATCGTCGCTACCTCGGCGAGATCGACACGAAGGCCGTCGACGCTGTCGTCAGGGACGCGCTCGCCGGTGGGCCGCGGCCGCGGAGCGAGCTGCTCGACGTCGTCCGCCCCTACGCGCCGTCGTGGCCGACGATGGTCTGGAACGGCGTCGGCGTCCCGCTCGTGCGAGTGCCGCCGTCGGGAACGTGGGAGCGACGTCGCGCCGACCTCTACGCCACCGCCGAGAGCTGGCTCGGCGCACCGCAGGTCGACGAGCCCGACGCCCTCGACCTGCTGCTCCGGCGGTACCTCCGGGGCTTCGGGCCGACGACGCTCGCGGACGTGGCCGACTGGGCGGGCGTCAACATCACGACGCTGCGACCGGCTGCGGAGCGCCTCCGGCTCCGCCGGCTGGCTGACGAGCAGGGCAACGAGCTGCTCGACCTGCCCCGCGCGCCCCTGCCCGCGGCGGACACCCCCGCACCGGTGCGGTTCCTGCCCACGTGGGACGCCACCCTGCTCGTCCACGCGCGCCGCACGCAGATCCTCCCAGAGCGCTTCCGGCCGCTCGTGTTCAACACCAAGACGCCGCATTCGGTGCCGACCTTCCTCGTCGACGGGGCCGTGGCCGGGACGTGGCGCGTCGACCGGGCGCGGACGAAGGCGACGCTCACCCTGAAGTCGTTCGAGCCGCTGCCGCCCGCCGTCCGCACCGAGTTGCGGGCCGAGGCCGACCGGCTCGTCCGCTTCCACGAGCCCGACGCTGCGTCGTACGCCGTGCGGTAGGCGCTAGGCCGCGAAGAGCGTCAGGTCGGGCTCGCGCTCGCCGCGAAGCATCTCGAGATCGACCTCGACCCAGACGAGCCCGCGTGCCTCTGCGAGCGTCCGCGCCTGCGGCTTGACGGCCTGCGCGGCGAGGATGCCGCGGCAGTTCTGCATCGCCGGATCGACCCGGATCCGCTCGAGGTAGCGCGTGAGCTGCTCGACGGCGTCGATGGTGCCGATCCGCTTGATCTCGACCGCCACCCAGCCGTCGTCGCCGTCCCTGCACATGAGGTCGACAGGCCCGATGTCGGTGGCCCACTCCCGCCGCACCAGGCGCAACGTGCCCGTCGAGTGCCTCGGGTCGGGCCGCGAGCGCGAGCTGCAGGTCGCGCTCGACGCCGTCCTTCTCGAGCCCCGCGGCCTCCCCCATGTCGTGCTCGACGTCGCTCAGCACCTCGACGAGGCGGATGTCGAGCCGGTCCTCGGTCTTGCCCGCGCGCTTCCGGACGACGATGCGCCCCGGCTCCTCCTCGATCACCGTGGGCGGCGTCATCCAGTTCAACGGCTTGTAGCCGCCCGCGTCGGCATGGACGAGCACCGAGCCGTCCGCCTTGAGCATCAGCAGGCGCGTCGACTCCGGCAGGAAGGCATTCAGACGACCGGTGTAGACGACCTCGCAGCGGGCGACGACGAGACGCATGGGGGTCGGAAGCTAACGGCTGCTTCGGACATGTCCCTGACGGACATGTGGCCGACACTCGACCGCGTTGCGCGATCGCGCGGACGAAAGGCGGGTTAGGCTGGCCTCGTGCTCGTCCGGATCCTGATCGTGTTCGTAGTCGTCCTGTTCCTGGTGATGTGGGTCCGCGCGGTCATCGACGTCGTTCGTCGCGGCGACCTCACCACCCTCGGGAAGGCGACGTGGGCGGTCGCGATGCTCGTCTTCCCGTTCATCGGCCTACTCGTCTACACCATGGTCAGGCCGTCCGACGCCCAGGTCGCCCAGCGCGCGCGCCGCTGACGGCGTTGCGCCGTCGCGATCCGGGACGCCGTCGACGATCTGGGGCTCGGCGTTCGGGTCGGCCTGCACACGGGTGAGTGCGAGGAGGTCGACGGGAAGTTCGGCGGCATCGCGGTGGTGACCGGCGCGCGCATCGCCGCCCTTGGTGGGACGGGAGACGTCCTCGTCTCGTCGACGGTCCGCGACCTCGTCGCGGGCGCGGGAATCGAGTTCGTCGACCGCGGCGAGTTCGAGCTCAAGGGGCTTCCGGAGCGCCGGCGCGTCTACGCCGTCGGCTCCTGACGCGCCTTCTCAGCCGGCCTTGCGCACGAGCGTCACGCCGTCGCGCACCGTGAGCAGCACGCAGTGCACCCGCGGATCGTCCCGCAGCTTCTCGTTCAGCGCGACGATGGCCTGCGTCGCCTCGCCCTCGTCCGGCTCGTCGACGACGCGGCCGCTCTGGAGCATGTTGTCGAACACCATCAGCGCCCGCGGCGCGAGCTTCGGCAGCACGGCCTCGTAGTAGCCGTCGTACCCGGTCTTGTCGGCGTCGACGAACACGAGGTCCCAGGGCCCGGGCAGGCGCTCGACGGTCTCGGCCGCCGGGCCGACGTGCACCGTGATCCGGCCCGCGTAGGGGCTCCGCTCGATGTAGCGCCGCGCCACCTCGGCATGCTGCTCCTCGAGCTCGCACGTGTCGATATGCCCGCCCTCGGACAGCCCTGCCGCCATCGAGAGCGCCGAGTAGCCGCTGTACGTGCCGATCTCGAGCACTCGCCGCGCCCCGGTCGCGAAGGCCAGCAGCTCGAGAAAGCGGCCCTCGACCGGGCCGGTCAGCATCTGCGGGATGCGGAGCGTCGCCCGGGTCTCCTCGGCGAGCTCCGCCATGAGCGGCGCGGGCTCGGTGGTGTGCGCCTCCGCGTAGGCGTCGATCTCGGGTCTGACGATCACTGCCGGCGCTCGACCCGCGAGCCGCCGACGATCCGTTCGCTGCCGTCGGCGAAGCGGACGAGCGCCTTGCCCTTGCCGTCGTAGTCGGGCGACCAGACGACGAGCGTCGCCTCCTCGCCGGCGACGCGAACGGGCTCGCCGAGCTCCTTCTCGGTGCCTCGCCACACCACCACGAACGGGTTCTCCTCCCACTCGCGGCCGATGGTCGTCTCCTCGGTGTGCCCGGGCAGCACGCGCACCTCCGGCGGTAGCGCCATCAGCACGTCCATCACCGACCGGCGCACCTCGTCGGCCGGCCCTCCACCGACCGCGTCCCGGAAGAGCGTGTCGCCCGAGAAGAGCACGGTGCCGTTGACGAGGAACGACAGGCCGTCATCCGAGTGGCCTGGCGTCGGCAGTGCCTCCACGGCCAGGCCGCCGGCCTCGACCGCGCCCGTGACGACCTCGAGGCCGAACCGCTCGACGAGCGCGGCCTCGTGCTCGACGTGGTCGGCGTGCGAGTGAGTCCGGAGCAGGTGCGTGACCGTGAGCCGGTCGCGCTCGACCGCCGCGAGGAGCGGCTCGAGCGGCGCGCCGCTGTCGACGAAGACGCCGGTGCCGCCGGGCTCGTCGCCGACGACGTAGGCATTCGACAGCCACTCGGGGTGCATGCTGCGCTCGATCAGCACGCCGGTAGGCTACTCGGCGAACCCGGGGACAGAGGAGGAGTGGCGATGGCCGGCCTGATGTCACGCACGGCGCTGGTGGTCAAGGCGAAGCTGTCGAAGCTGCTCGACCGCGCCGAGAACCCGAGCGAAACGCTCGACTACTCGTACGAGAAGCAGCTCGAGCTCTTGCAGAACGTGAAGCGCGGCATTGCCGACGTCGTCACCTCGAAGAAGCGGCTCCAGCTGCAGTCGACGCAGCTCGAGCAGAGCCTCGTGAAGCTCGAGACGCAGGCTCGGCAGGCGCTCGGCCAGGGCCGCGAGGACCTCGCGCGCTCGGCGCTCGAGCGCAAGAGCGCCGTGCAGTCAGAGCTCCAGGGGCTCGACGAGCAGATCGCCGGGCTCGAAGCCCAGCAGGAGAAGCTCGTCGCCTCCGAGAAGCAGCTCTCGGCCAAGATCGAGGCCTTCCGCACCCAGAAGGAGGTCATCAAGGCGCAGTACTCGGCGGCCGAGGCCCAGGTGCGGATCGGCGAGGCGGCGACCGGGATCGGCGAGCAGATGGCCGACACCGGCCTTGCCATCCAGCGGGCGAAGGACAAGACCACCGAGATGCAGGCTCGGGCCTCCGCGATGGACGAGTTGATCGAGTCCGGCACGCTCGAGGACTTCACCAGCGACAAGACCGCGCTCGACCGCGAGCTCGAGGCGATGGCGTCCGAGGCCCAGGTCGACGCTGACCTCGCGCGCCTGCGGGCCGAGGTCGGGGCAGGCGAGACGCAGAAGGAGCTCAAGCAGTGATCGTCCGCCTGATGGGCGAAGGGCAGTTCCGGATCGACGAGGGCCTGCACCGCGATCTCGACGCGCTGGACGAGCGCGCGGTGGCCGCGCTCGACGCCGAGGACGAGGTCGAGCTCGACGCTCGCCTGGACGACATGTGGCGCCTCGTCCGCGAGCGCGGCGAGCGCCTGCCCGACGACGATCTCGACGCCTCGGACCTGCTGGTGCCGCCGAGCGATCTGACCCTCGAGGAGACCAGGCGGCTGTTCTCCGACGAGGGGCTGATTCCGGACCTTCCCGCGGCGTAGGGGTACGCCGTGCAGGCCGACCAGCTCGCCGTCGGCCTGTGGCGCTGGACCGCGGAGCATCCCGAATGGCGGCCCGACGAGGGTTGGACGTCGCAGGTCGCCTGCTACTACGCCGAGTGCGACGACGCGACCCTGCTCATCGATCCGCTGCTGCCGGCCGGCGACGAGGAGGAGCGCTTCTGGCACCACCTCGACGCCGACGTCGAGCGCCGCGGCCGTCCCGTCGCCGTCCTGCTGACGACGCCCTACCACCGTCGGAGTGCCGACGTGGTGGCGGCGCGCTACGGCGCCGCCGTCCACGACGGCGCCCGCCCCGGGGATGCCCTGCCCGGCCGGACTGAGGTGCTCGAGCCCGCCTCCGGCGCCTCGCCCCTCTGGCTCCCGTCGCACCGCGCGCTGGCCGCCGGCGACGTCCTGATCTCGGTGAACGGCGAGCTCCGGGTGTGGTGGGTCTTCCAGGGCGAGGAGGACGAGCGCGACTTCCGGGAGCGGTGGCTGCCGTTCCTCCGCACATGGCTCGCGCTGCCCGTGAAGCACGTGCTCGTGGCGCACGGCGACCACGTGCCGGGCGGCCTGCCGGTGCTCGAGGCGGCGCTCGGCCGGGCGCCCTACCCGGGCGCCTGAGCGAGCCCGCGGAAGGGCTCCGTCTCGAGCGAGTCGAGCGGCAGGCCAAAGCTGTCCTTCTGTTGCTGGAGCTCCACGGTGGCGTAGTACTGGCGCGGCTTGCGCGGCAACGGCACCCAGAAGCGCCAGGTCGCCTCGTTCGTGGCGACGGACGCCTTGACCGAGGTCGCCTTGGACTCGTTCACCTGATCGCCGGTCGCCGCGTCGTAGAGCTCCCACTTGAGGATCAGGCGCTCGTCCTCGAAGCCGCTGATCCTGTACCGGAACTGGAGCAGCGCGCCGCGCCGCGCGAGGTGAGCGGCCGTGTAGCCCGTCGGCGGCAAGTCGACGCGCGCCAGGTACTCCCTGAAGGAGGCGTTCGGCTTCACGCGGAGCTGTGACAGCGTCGCAATCTGCTCGTCGGGCTCGCCGGTCGGCTGCAGGTCCGGCTTGAACAGGAAGACGAGCCCGAGGATCCCCGTGACGAGCCCGACGATCGTGCCAACCAACGCCAGCGTGGCCCCCGCGCTCGGGCGCTTCCAGCCCCGGGCAGCGGGCGGCGGCTCGTCCTTGGGGGGTGAGCTAACGGCCAAGCCTGACGTTCCGCCGCAGGGTGCGCACCTCACCGTCCGCATTCCGCGCCACAACGCTGAACCAGCACGTTCCGGCCTTCGCCCGGCGCGGGAGCTGATACCGCACCAGCGTCGTGCCGCGCTGGAGCGTCTGCGTGCGGTCGGCCCACGTCGCCTTGCCGCGCCCGACGCGGCCTCGCAGTCGGACACGCTGACTCGTCGCCACGCGCGCGGACACACGCCAGCGACCGTTCGCCTTGGCCGCGGTGAGGCTCGTGACCCGCACGGTAAGTGAGGGCGACGGCGGTGGCGGAGGCGGAGGCGGCGGAGGCGGCGGCGGGGGCGGGGGCCGCGCTGCGACGACGAACTCCGCACGGATCGCGGTCACCGGCCCGACGTTGAAGCGGCAGTCCGGATCGCTCTCGCAGACGCCCACCCACCCCGCGAAGCGCGAGCCCGCATCGGCTGCGGCCTGGAACGACAGCAGCTTCCCGAACGGGAACCGCCGGCGGCACTCATCGCCGCTGCCGCAGTTGAAGCCTTCCGTGCCGGTGATGCGGCCCGTGCCGGCTCCGACCTTCGTGATCTTGAACAAGACCTCGACGTCGAGCGGCGGGTCCGGCCCGGCCGCGCCTCCGAAGCTGACGCCGACGATCTGGTTCTCCGAGCGCGCAACGCACTGCTTCGGGTTGCCGGCGACGGGCTCGCAGCCGAACTTCCAATCGACGGACTGGTTCGTCTCGGCAGTGAACGTGACCGGCTGCCCCGGCTGCAGCGGATCGCTCTCGCACTTGACGTCGCCCTCGTCGTTGCAGTCGATACCGCCAACGTTGCTCGTGACTCGACCCTCGCCGGACACCCGCACCGAGAGGAAGACCGGGTTGAAGAGCGCGAAGACGGACACGAACGGCTGGTCCTCGGCGAGATCGAGGATGCACGGATTGGTCGTGCGAGCGCAGTCCGTCGACGTCCAGCTGTGGAACACCGAGGGGTCCGTGCCGTCCGCGGTGAGGGTCAGGCGGATCGGCGCCTGGTAGTCGAACTCGCAGACCGACCCGTTGCCAGACTCGCAGACCTGCTCGTTCCCGAGCGGATCCCGGACGGTGACCGTTCCCTCGTCCGCGACCCAGACCTCGAGCGTGACCGGCGTGGCTGCGCGGCGCTCAGGGCGCCCTTGCGCGCCGGCGGCGAGCAGGAGCGCGAGGACGAGGACAACCGGCGCCACAAGTGCGCGTGAGGTCAATCGTCGTCCGATCGCCGCAGTCCCGGTTCGCCGAACGCCCACAGGGCCTCCCTCGTAACAGGACTCACGAGAGTGTCCCACCGAAGCGGCGAAGGGGCAAGCTCCGCGCGGCTACGGTGACTCGGCGCGCCGCTTGGCGGCTGCGAGCCAGCTCCGGCGCACGAGGGCGCTGAAGGGCCGCACGACGAGCCAGTAGCGCCGAAACGACCGCCGGGCCGCGTCGTCGGTCAGGCGCACCCGGGTCTCGGTGACGAGTCGGCCGCCGGCGGTGCTGAAGTCCATCGCCAGCTTCGCCCAGCCCGGCTCGTCGAACGCATCGAAATCGGCCTGGCGCTGTGTACCGCCCAGCACGCGCCAGGGACGTCCGACCGCGGCCAGCGTCGTCCCGTCGAACGGCGCGAAGCCTTCCGCCGCCATGGCCTGCCAGATGGGCGTCTCTGCCGGGGTGCGGAGGCCGCGCAGCGCGAACAGCACGCGGAGGAGCGGGGCCTCGCGCGGCGTGACAGCGAGCGCGGCGGCAAGAGCACGCTCGGCTGACGCATCCACTTGAACTGAATGCACGTTCCGCACGTCGTACTCCGGAAGCGCGTCCGCTACCGGCACGGTTCGCGCCGCCCGACCGTGACGCCGCTCACAGCGGGAGGTCGTACAGGCCGAACCAGCGCGAGAGGTCCTCCTCGATCGGGAGCTCGTCCTCGAGCTTCGCCTTCAGCTCGAGCTCGCGCGCATTGTTCCGCTGCTTGCCGTCGACCGGCACGAACGGGTAGAAGGCGCCGCGCTTGTACGCGTAGACGATGTAGACCGGACGCACGCCGTCCTCGAAGCGGAAGACGGACGCGAGGAGCTGCGGCCCGAACCCCTTGGCGACCAGCTCCGAGGTGACGAGGTGCACGGTCGTCACGAGGTCCTCGAGCTCGGGATCTCGCACGACGATCCACTGGAAGCCGTACTCGTCGCCGTTCCGGGAAATCTCGGATCCCGAGTCCCGGGCGGCCGCGTCGAGCAGCTCGCCCAGGTCGTGCTCGGCCGCGGCGAACGCCCCCGCCGACAGCGGCTTGAAGCAGACCGCCGCCACCCCGGCGGGGGCGAGCCCGAGCTCCGCGTCGAGCGTGACGGCAGCAGTCGACAGCGCGAACAGGCGGTCGGGCGATGCCGCCTTGAGCTCCTTGTGCCCGAAGAGGATGTCGCGGATGCCCACCGGCTACTGAACCGGGCGACCCATCTCGCGGGCGATCGCCGCGAGCCGCTCGAGGCGCTTCTCGGTCGGCGGATGCGTGGCGAAGAGCTCCCTCGCACGCTGCCCGATGTTGGTCGGGACGATGAAGAAGGCGTTCATCGCCTGGACGTCGCGTAGGTCGCGCTGCGGGATGCGCGCCATGTCGCCCGTGATCTTCTGCAGCGCGCTCATCAGGTACTCGGGCGCGCCGGTCATGAGGGCGGAGCCGCGGTCGGCGGTGTACTCCCGGTAGCGCGAGATGGCCCGGATGAGGAGGAAGCTGAGTGCGTACGTGACGATGGAGACGACGAGCACGATCAACCAGACGGGCGCCCCACCCTGCCGATCGCGACCGCCGCCGAACATGCCGCCGTACATGCCGAACCGCGTCAGCAGGCCTGCGACCATCGCGAAGAAGCTCGCGAGCGTCATCACGAGCACGTCGCGGTTGGCGATGTGCGCGAGCTCGTGCGCGAGCACGCCCTCGACCTCGCGCGGCTCGAGCCGCTCCGAGAGCCCGGTCGTGACGGCCACGGCAGCGTGCTTCGGGCTGCGGCCGGTCGCGAAGGCGTTCGGCATGTCGGTCTCGATGAGCGCCAGGCGAGGCTTGGGCAGGTCGGCCAGGGCACACAGCCGCTCCACCATGTCGTGGAGCTCCGGCGCCTCGTCGCGCTCGACGATCCTCGCGCCAGACGCTCTCAGCGCAATCTTGTCGGAGGTGTAGTACTGGGCGATCGCGAGCGCGCCGATGATCACCACCATCAGCAGCAGTCCCGCGTTCAGTACCTCGAAGAGGATGACGGCGAAGACGACGTAGACCAGACCGAGCAGGCCGGTCGTCAACAGCATGCGCGTCGTCAGCCCGGCGTCGCGTCCGTAAGCCCTGCGCTTCATTCGGTCAGACTCCTCACCGTGCTCCGCACCCTCGCCGCCATCGTAGCCTTCGGCCTCGTCCTGGCCGGGGCAGGCTGCGGCGGAGCTGCGGGTCGTCGAGCCGTTTCCGCTCGAGCGGTACGCCGGCGAAGGTGCGGTCGGACTCGTCGTCGTCGACGAGCCGGACGACCTGCGAGCGGCTGCCGCGACGGGCGGGCCGACGGTGGTCGTCGGGGTCGACCCGGCGGACGTCGCGGCGGGCGCACGCGTCCCCGGTCGCCGCGGTAGGTGACGGGTTCCGCGGCGTGCTCACCTCGGACTCGACGCGGATCGAGGGCCTGGTGACCCTGGACGACGTCGTCGACGATCGAATCGAATGGCGGGCCGACGACGAGGCTGTCGAGACCGTCGAGCGACTCGAGCGGCGGATCGACCGGAACGACGACCTCCGCAGGCCGCTGACGGTGCTGCTCGTCGTCGGCACGATCCTCCTCGCCATCGTCCGGCCCAGGCTTGCCCCCCGGCTCGTGCTGCTCGGTCTCGCGCTCAACCTGTGGCTCTCCCCCGTGCTCGCCTTCGCCGGAGCGCTCGCCGCGGTGGCGCTGCCGCTCGGGCCTGCCTGCGCCGCGGTCGTTGCGGTCTACCTGGCAGCGCTCGGGCTCGACCCGGAGTCGGTCGCGCTGTCGCCGCTCGGTCCCTCGCAGGTCAACCGCTTCTACGGGATCAACAATCTGCTCGAGACGCTGCTGCTGCTCCCGGCGCTGCTCGGCGCCGCCTTGCTCGGCCGCCTGGGCGTCCTGCTCGCCGTGATCTCGGTCGTGGCCGTGGCCGGTAACCGCTTCGGCGCCGACGGAGGCGGCCTGCTGGTGCTGCTCGCCGGCTACGGCACGCTGGCCGTACGCCTGGCCGGAAGGCACCTGACGACGCGCCGTCTCGTCGCGCTCGGCGCGGCCATCGTCGTCGTCGCGTTGGCGCTGGTCGCGCTCGACGCCGCCACGGGAGGTTCCAGCCATGTCACGGACGCCGTCTCGGACGGCCCCGGCGCGCTCGCAGGCGACCTCGCCGACCGGATCGAGCGCTCGGTCGATCGAGCGACGGCCTCGCCCGGGGCGTTCGCGATCGTCGTCGCCGGCCTCGCCATCCTCGGCTGGTGTGTAACCCGGCGGGGCGAGCCGGTGCTCGACGCCCTCCTCGTCGCCCTCGCCGTCTCGCTCGTCGTCAACGACACGCCGTCGGACGTGCTCACCGCCGGCGCCGCCGTCGCCGTCACGCTCGCGAGGCTGCGGGAGACACCCGAGGCGCTCACGATCATTCGCCGACCCACCGCCCGCGACGGTCCGCATGAGACGGCAGCCCGCGTTTAGCGTCAGGACGGCTTGGTAGGCTCACCGTCGATGCGCCGCGTTGCCGCCCTCGCGCTCCTGCTGCTGGCCCTCGGCGTGCTGGTGGCGGGCTGTGGCGGCGAGGAGGAGGCGACGCCCACGCCCGAGACCGTCGTCACCGGCACCGACGGCGGCGACCCGGGCGACACGGGCGACACCGGTGAGACCGAGACCGAAGGCGAGACGACGGAGACCGGCGAGACCGGAGGCGGTGGGACCGGCGACGCCGCCGCGGGCGAGGCGGTCTTCGCCTCGGCGGGCTGCGGCGGCTGTCACACGATGGAGGCGGCCAACGCGACCGGGGGCATCGGCCCGAACCTCGACGACTCGCAGCCGGACACCGAGCTCGTCGTCGACCGGGTGACGAACGGAGCGGGCGCGATGCCGTCGTTCTCGGGTGACCTGAGCGAGCAGCAGATCAACGACGTCGCCGCGTACGTCGTCGAGTCGACGTCCGGCTGATCGAGCTCCCACCCGACTTCCCGCGCGCGATCGAGGCGATCGCCTGCGACCTCGACCGGACGCTCATCGCCGAGGACGGCGTGCTGCGACCGCGGACCGAGCGCGCGCTCCGCTCGGCGCGCTCCGCCGGGCTCCATGTCGTCGTCGTGACGGGCCGCATGTTCCGGTCGGTCCGGCCGTACCTCGAGCAGGCGGGCCTCGACGAGCCTGTCGTCTGCTACCAGGGAGCGGTCGTCGCCGAGCCGGCGAGCGGTCGCTTCCTGCGGCACGAGCCGATCCCGCTCGAGCTCGCGCGCGAGGCGATCGACGCCGTGCAGCAGGCCGGCTTCTCGCTCAACTGCTACGTCGACGACGACCTCTTCGTCGCCGCCGAGACACCCGGTGCACGGGCGTACGCGGACTTCCAGCACATCCCGCTCCACCTGGTCGGCGACCTGCTCGCCTGGCTCGACCGGCCGCCGACCAAGCTCGTCGTGGTCGACGAGCCGTGGATGCTCGACCGGCTGAAGCCGCGGCTCCTCGCGCGATTCGACGGCCGCCTCTTCATCGCGAAGTCGCTGCCGTTCTTCCTCGAGCTGGCCAGCCCGGAGGTCTCGAAGGGCAGCGGCATGGAGTTCCTGGCGTTGCACCTCGGCTTCGCCGCCGAACGGACGGTCGCGTTCGGCGACGGCGAGAACGATCTCGAGCTGCTGGACTGGGCCGGCTACGCCGTCGCGGTCGAGAACGCCCACGCGGCACTCAGGAGCCGTGCCGACTGGGTATGCCCCGGGCCCGAGCACGAAGGCGTCGCTGCCGCGATCGAGGCCTACCTAGACTCACGTACGTGATCGACCTCCGCGCCGCCCGCAACGATCCCGACACATGGCGTGCCGCGCTCGCCCGCAAGGGGGCGGCGGAGGACTTCGACGCGCTGCTCGCCGCCGACGAGCGGTGGCGTGTGCTCGTCCCGCGCGTGGACGAGCTCCGCGGACGGACGAAGCTCAAGGGCAAGCCGTCGCCCGAGCAGATCGCCGAGCTCCAGCAGGTGAAGGAGGAGCTGCGTGCCGCCGAGGAGGAGCTCGCCGCCGCCGAGGCAGAGCGCGACCGGCTGGCGCTCCGCGTCCCGAACCGGCCGAGCGACGACGTCCCGGACGGCTCGACGGAGGACGACGTGGCAGAGGTGCGGCGCGTCGGCGACCCGCCGGCGCTCGACGGCCCGAAGGAGCACACGGAGGTCGGCCGCTTCGAGATGGAGCGCGCGGCCCGCATGTCGGGGTCGCGGTTCGGATACTGGGCCGGCGACACCGCCCGTCTGGCGCTCGCGCTCTACCGCCTCGCGCTCGATCGGCTGGCGGCGAAGGGGTTCGTCACGATCCTGCCGCCGGTGCTCGTCCGCGAGGACGCGCTCCTCGGCACCGGCGCGTTCCCGTCGGACCAGGACAACGTCTACGAGATCGCCGCGGACGGCCTCTACCTCGTCGGCACAGCTGAGATCCCACTCGCGAGCCTCCACGCAGGCGAGATCCTGGCCGACGACCTGCCGCTGCGGTACGTGGCGTTCTCTCCGTGCTTCCGGCGCGAGGCCGGCGCCGCCGGGCGCGACACGCGCGGGATGATCCGCGTCCACCAGTTCAACAAGGTCGAGCAGTTCTCGTTCACGCGGCCCGAGCTGTCGTGGGACGAGCACGAGCTGCTGCTCGCGAACACCGAGGAGCTCGTGCAGGAGCTCGGCCTCCCCTACCGGGTCGTCGTCCTGCCCGCGGGAGACATGTCCTCCGCATCGGCGAAGACGTACGACGTGGAGATCTGGTTCCCGAGCCAGGATCGCTATCGCGAGACGGCCTCCATTTCCAACACGACCGACTTCCAGGCTCGCCGGCTCGGCGTCCGGCACCGCGGAGAGCACGGCGTGGAGCCGGTGCACACGCTCAACGGCACCGCCGTCGTCGACCGGATGGCGCTTGCGATCCTCGAGAACTTCCAGGGCGACGTCCCCGACGCTCTGCGCCCCTTCGGCGCACCCGCGCGAGTCGAGGGCTAGTCGGACTAGGAGACCGGAACGGCCGGCCGGGTGCACGGCGTGATCGCGGTGTCCCGGCGCACGACCCAGCGGGCCGCGATCCAGGCGGCGACCACGACCGCGCCCCCGGCGGCCGCGTCGAAGAGGAAGTGATTGCCGGTGGCGACGATGATGTAGAGCATCGCCAGCGGGTAGGCGACGCCCGCAGCGCGCAGCCAGCGGTTGTGGCCGAGCGCGTAGAGCCCGGCGCCGACGATCAGCGCGTAGCCGAAGTGCAGGCTAGGCACGGCCGCGATCGGGTTGTAGAGCGCGCCGAGCAGATCCGAGCTGAGGTCGAGGCCGGTGTGCGTGCTCACGGTGTCGGCGAAGTCGAGGCCGGCGAGCCGGGGCGGTGCTGCCGGGTAGGCGATGTAGCCCACCAGCGCGAGAGCGGTCGCCAGCATGATCGTCGTGCGCACGAGCGCGAACGCGGCGCGCCGGCTGCGGTAGACCCAAATGAGGAACGCCGAGGTGCCGACGAGATGCAGCGCGAGGTAGAGGAAGCCGAGGAGACCGCCAAACCCGGGAACGGCCAGCGAGGCGGTCTGGATGCCGTGCTCCCAGTAGACGCCGAGCTGCTGCTCGAGGGCGACGATGTCGCTCGTGTTCAGCCGCGCGCGTGCCCAGTTCTCGCCGCCGATGCCGCGAGCGAGCTCGTAGACGGCGTAGAGGGCGATCGCGGCCGCGATCTCGATCGGGCCCCGGTGCGTCCTGCTTGCGAGTGCCAATCTCATGGCTCAAGGCTAGGCCTACGAGGGTCGCTACACCGTTCGGTTTACCCCCCTTTTCGGGTGTGGAGGGCAGGCGTCTGAGTGGGCGCTAATCTCCTCCGCGGCGGGGTGCCGGAGCGGCCGAACGGTGCGGTCTTGAAAACCGTTGCGACCGGCAAGCGTCGCCGTGGGTTCGAATCCCACCCCCGCCGTCGCATCATGCGGGGTTCCGCGAAGCCGCGCCGAGCAGCGCCGCCAAATAGAGTGGCGGCCGGATGCCCGAGCGGTTCGACGTGATCGTCGTGGGTGGGGGACCGCGGGGTGCGTGCTCGCGCACGACTGAGCGAGAGCCGGAGCGGCGGTCTGTCTCGTCGAGGCCGGACCGGACTACGGCGACTACGCCGAAGGCCGCTGGCCCTCGGACATTCTCGATGCTCGCACCCTGCCGATGTCGCACCTCTGGGAGACCGAGCGCGACGACCGGTCGGCCTCGCGCGCGCGCATCCTCGGCGGTTGCTCGGCTCACAACGCCTGCCTCGTCGTGTGGGGCTCGCGTGACGACTACGACGAGTGGGGAGACGGTTGGACGTTCGCCGAGTTCGAGCCATACCTGCGACGGGCCGAAGCCTCGATCCGCACGCGGACGGATCGCACGGACGACCTCTCGCCATTCCATCGCGCGCTGCTCGAGGCCGGTCCGAGCATCGGACTGCCTCGACTCGCGGATCTCAACGACCTAGACGCCACCGTCGGCATCGCTCCGGCGCCCGTCAACGCCCTTGGAGCAGTTCGCTGGAACACTGCGTTCGCGTATCTCGACGACGCACGGTCGCGGCCGAACCTGACGGTTGCCCCAGAGACACTCGTCGACCGCATCGAGATCGCCACAGGGCGGGTGCTCGGGGTCGTCTCGAACAGCGGGCGGCTGACCGCGGATACCGTCATCGTGGCTGCCGGAGCGTACGGGTCGCCAGCCCTCCTACTGCGCAGCGGAATCGGACCGTATGCGCGACCTGAGTCGTCTCGGCGTCGGTGTCAATCGAGGACCTGCCCGTCGGAGTCGGCCTTGCGGATCATCCCGGAGTGGGAATCGAGTGGTCGCCCGCGGCGGCGCACTTGCCGAAACAGGGCCCCGTGTTCGCGACCTCGCTCCTCGTTCGTGCCCGGAGCGACTCGTGCCCGAAGGACACGTGGGACCTCCACTTCCTGCCGTGGCTCGAGGACGCGGACGAGGGCTGGCAGACGAGCGCGGTCGTATACCTGCTCAAGGCGGATTCACGCGGCAGCGTCACGCTGCGCTCGCCCGACCCGAGGGTTCCTCCCGCGATCGACCACGGCTTCCTCTCCGACCTGCACGACCTCGACCGCCTCTCGAGCGGCGTCGCGCTCATCCGCGCTCTTGCCGACCGCGGGCTCCGGACGCGAGCTCCGCCCTGGCGATCATGATCCGCTCGACCCTATCTTCGACGCGAGGTCCGGGGCATCTTCCACCCCACCGGCACCTGTGCGATCGGGGCGGTCGTGGACACACGCGGCGCAGTAATGGGGGTCGACGGGCTTCTGGTCGCGGACGCCTCGATCATGCCGACGATTCCTCGCGCGAACACGAACCTGAGCACTCGCCGTCGCCGAACGATCGCCGAACGCTCGACGCCTGAGCCGATCCCTGAGCTCATCTACCGACCCACCCTCCATTGACCTGTACGGATCTCGAAGAGGATCGCGGCCATCGACCCCGCGGTCATGTAGAGCGCGATGGCACGTCGTGCGCGGTGCCATAGGATCGCGCCGTGCCGTTCACGCTCAGGAACATCAAGGAGGATCTGGAGGACATCGGCTCAAGGTTCGACGGCGCGCCGGACCTGGAGTTCCGCTTGGCGACCGAGGCGCTCGAACTCGAGAAATCCGGCCTGAGCTACCAGCGCGTCCCGCCCGACTATCGCTTTCCGTACGGCCACACGCACAAGAAGCAGGAGGAGGTGTACGTGGTCGTGCGCGGAAGCGGGCGGATGAAGGTCGACGACGAGATCGTCGAGCTCAAGGAATGGGACGCGGTGCGCGTCCCGCCCGGTACGTGGCGAGGCTACGAGGCCGGGCCGGAGGGCCTCGAGATCCTCGTCATCGGCGCGCCCAGTCTCGGCGAGGATCGGCGCGAAGACGTCGATGGCCGGCGCGACTGGTGGGCTGACTAGTAGAGCTGTCCGGAAGTTCTGATCGTTAGGCCGCGGCAGAGCCTCGTTACGACCTCGAGGACGCCCCTGCGCTCTCAGGCGACGGCGACGTCTCCCCTGCCGAGTGCTCCTGGACGTCGTAGACGAGGTGCACAGCGCCCGTGCCCTGCACGACGCGCGGCTCGCTGAGGCGGACCGGCTTGGCGCTCTCCAGCCCGTCGAAGAAGGGACGGCCGGTGCCGAGCACGACCGGTGCGAGATCGATCACGAGGCCGTCGGCGAGCCCCGCGTCGATGACCTGGCTGCCGACGTTCCCGGCGGCCACGCCCACGGTGCGGTCGTCGCCGGCGATCTCGCTCGCGATCTCGACCGCGCGCTCGACCCCGCCGTCCGTGACGAACGTGAACGGCGCTTCGGGAAACCGCTCGATCCAGGCTTCCGGTACGGAGTGGGTCACCACGACGACCGGGACACCGAGCGGATGCAGCCCGCTCCAACCGTCCGTGATATCGAAGAGCCGGCGCCCGACGACCAGCGCGCCCAGCTTGCCGTGTGACTCCTTGAAGAATGCGGCGTCCTCGGGCGACAGCGAGAGGCTCATGTCCTCGCGCGCCGTCTCCAGGACGACGTCGCCGTTGCTGTACCACCCGAACAGCTCCTCGATGCCGTCCTGCTCGTCCGCGACGAATCCGTCGATCGACATCGTCGCGCTCACGACCACGTGACTCATCGTGCCTCCTCCGCAGCTTGCATGACTGACGGGCCTGTCACCTGACGTTCAGGCCGTAAACGGGACCTCTCCGCGCCGGTTTCATGATCCGGCTGAGCTGCTCGGATCGTCCCACTCGGTGCTTCGCTCGAAGCCGCGGGACGCGTACCAGACCGACCACGCGACGAGCGCGATCGTGAACGGAATCCCGGTCGCCAGCTGCACGGCTGCGAACGCGCCGATGCTCCCGCTCGCGAGAACCGCCATGCGGATTCCACTCCGAGCGAGCAGATAGAGACCCCAGACGATCGACTCGAAGCCGAAGATGCGGCGATACGTGTGCGACTCCCTGATCTCCGGCGGGAAGGGATACCAGGCATCGGCAAACACTCCGGCGAGCGGTCGTCCGACGATCGCCGAGCCGATGTTGGCGAAGCCCCAGATCGCGCTCACGAGCACCGGTTGGGCGAGGTACACGACGGCGCTGTCCGCGATCAGGCCGACCACGGCCTGCGCAAGCACGAACGCCATCGACACGAGCGCCAGCGCTCCCGCCCGTCCGCGCCTGCGCTCGTAGAGGTCGAGCGTGATCCCGACGGCGGTCGCGAGGACAATCCCGACAACGAGGTCGCCGAGCTTCCAGCCGACGTAGAACGCTGCGACCGGCCCAAAGGCCTCGCGCGCGAACCTCGGTGCTCCCCTGAGCAGAATCGAGCGGAATCCGGTCGCCGGAAGATCCCGCTCGCGGAGATCCGCCGCCACGGCAGGCCCGGTGCTCACGCTGCCTCCTGAGCTGCCTGGCCGAAGCCGCTCCTCCTGCTCACGGCACCAGGCGACGTTGAACTCGCCGTAGGCGATGCCGTACCGGAGGACGAGATCGACGAACGGCGGGTCGTCGCCGGGACGGGCGTCGACCTCGCGCAGGATCGCCAGGAACTGCTCGTGACCCTCTCGGCGCCGCCGGAGCTGCTCGAGCGCCTGCTCGACCGGAAGCTCGTCCGCGAAGAAGAGCTTCAGCAGGTTCTCGTCACGAAGCTCGGGCATCCCCGCCGGCGTCCCGAGCCAGCTGACGAGCGCGGCGCGCCCTTCAGCCGTGAGCTGGTACTCCCTGCGCTTCCGGGCACCGGTCGGAGAGCTCTTCCCCTCGACCAGTCCAGCTTCCTCGAGCCGACGGAGCTCGGGGTAGATCTGCCCGTAGCTCGCCGCCCAGAAGAAGCGCGTCGAGCGGTCGACGACCGCCTTGATGTCGTAGCCCGTCCGCGCGCCGAGCGCGAGCATTCCGAGGATGACGTACCCGGTGCTGCGCAGTCCGGTGTCACTCGACTCCATACTGCGACAAGATATATCGTAGAGATATATACGTCAAGCCGTGAGCGTCCGCCTCGCCGGGCTGTCGATGAGCGGATCGGCCGGTTAGTGTCGGCCGAATCTGGCCGACTGCAAGCATCACGGGCTGGCTGGAGGACCTGCCGGTGGCGGTGCTGGCCCTTCTTGTGTTCGCCGCGACGTTCCTCGCCGCGGCCACGATCTACGTCATCGTGATCGCCCTTGCCGTCGGAGAGCGCGGAAAGGCGTTCAAGGCGGTCTCGCCCGGGATGCTGCCTCCCATGGGGCTGCTCTTCGCCCTCCTCGTCGGCTTCCTGGCAGCGCAGGTGTGGGGCGACGCCGGTCGGGCGCAGGATGCGGTCAACCGGGAGGCGAGTGCGCTGCGGTCCGTCGTCCTCCTCATGCATGTCTTCCCCGGCGAGCCCCGACATCCCGAGTCGGACGCGTCGGCTTCGATGGATCCGGTGCGTCTACCGGCCCGAGCGCTCGAGGCCGATGTCGCGCAGCGCGCGTTCGACCGTCGGTACATCGGCTCGGATGCGCTCGAAGTCCTGCCCTGAGAGCGAGAGGAGCCGCATCCGGCTCCGCGCCACCACCGTGGCCGTCCGCTCCCCTGTCAGGAGCAGCGCGATCTCGCCGAACGTGTCGCCCGGGCCGAGAGCGCGAGTCTCGCCGCCATCGGTCAGCACATCGGCCTCACCCTGCTCGATGAAGTAGATGGCGGTTCCGTAGTCGTCGACCTTGACGACTCTGGCACCAGCTTGAATGTCGGCCTCGCGCATCGCGCCCGCGAGCGCGTCCAACTCCGCCGCAGGAAGATCGGCGAAGAGGGAAAATGCTGCGATCCGGCTCGTGTCCACGGCCGTGGATCGTCTCACAGGCGGCAACTACGTGCCAACGACGCGGTGGGGTCGTCGACACGAACTAGTGACCATCCTCTTGGCGCAGCAGACGGCTTCGAGACCTCACCGACTACCCGTACGACCTGGCGCCCTGAGGTGTCGGGCGCCGACGTCCCTCGTTCGAGGGATCGCCGCTCGGAACGCGACGTGGGCGCGCCAGAGCAGCTCGCGGATCTCGCGGTCGTCGAGGTCGAGCCGCCGCAGGAAGCCGCGCCGCTGCACGCGGCGCACGGCGTCCTGCGGCAAGCCCAACCGCTCGGCGATCGTCTTGGCGTCCTCGGGCGTCACGAGGCGTGGCCGACGGGCCGAAGGTGGAGGTGCGCCAGCAGCCAGTCGAGCCGGACGCGCCAACGGCGCTGCCGGCTCTCGAGCACGTCCGGCTCCGCTGGGTTCACCCACTGCCAGTCGCGCTTGAGCTGCTCGTGGTGTTCTCGCGCGATCTGACGGGTGGCGTTGGTGTCGGGAGGAAGCATGTCGTGTCCTTTCGTTCGGGGTGTCGCGGCCAGGATCCGCCCTCCCGGTTGAAAGCCGTTTGAGCGCTGGTGGAGAAGCCTTTGAGGCGGTGCTAGCGTCGGCCCGTCTCCGGAAGGCGGCGATGGAGTTCCAGATCCTCGGCCCGCTCGAGGTTCGCGACGGGAAGCGTTCGGTGGCCCTCGGCGGCCCGAAGCCGCGCGCGGTGCTGGCCGTGCTGCTGCTGCACGCGAACGAGGCGGTCTCCACCGCGCGCCTCGTCGAGGAGCTCTGGGGCGAACGCCCGCCGGCGACCGCCCAGAAGATGGTGCAGGGCTACGTCCATGCGCTGCGCAAGGAGCTCGGCGAGGACCTGCTCGTCACGCAGCCGCCCGGGTACCGACTCGGCCTCGGCTCGAGCACGCTCGACCTGGCCGAGTTCCGGCGACTCACCGAGCAGGCTCGCACGGCCCCGCTCGACGAGGCAGTGGAGCTCCGGCAGCGGGCGCTGGCCCTGTGGCACGGCCCGCCACTGGCCGACGTGCTGCTCGAAGGCCCGTCCCGTCACGAGGTCGGCCGCCTGAGCGAGCTGCACCTGGCGACGCAGATCGAGCGGATCGAGGCGGAGGTCGAGCTCGGCCGCCACGCCCAGCTGATCGGCGAGCTCGAGGCACTCGTCGCCGCGCACCCCTACCAGGAGCGCCTCCACGGCCTGCTCATGCTCGCGCTCTACCGGTCGGGGCGGCAGGCCGAGGCGCTTCAGGCCTACCAGGTCGTTCGAGTAGCGCTGAGCGACGAGCTGGGCCTCGAGCCGGGGCAGGATCTACGCGAGCTTCAGTCGGCGATCCTCCGGCAGGACAGCACCCTTGCTGCGCACCCTCCGGACACCCCGCCGGCGCCGCAACGTCCATCGCCGCCGGCCCCGGCGGTGGAAGACGAGCTCCGCCCGGTCACCGTCCTCTTCGCCGACATCGTCGGCTCGACCGCGCTCGGCGAGCGGCTCCCTCCCGAGGACGTGAAAGCGCTCGTCGGAGAGTGCGTGACGCAGATGGCACGGGCGGTCGAGGAATACGGCGGCACCGTCCAGGCCTACGAGGGGGACGGCATCTGCGCGTATTTCGGCGTCCCGCACGCACACGAGGACGACCCGGAGCGCGGCGCGCGAGCCGCTCTCCGCATCCTCGAGGTGGCCGGCGACTACGCTCGCGACGTCGCCGAGGCCTGGGGCATCCCGGACTTCAACGTCCGGGTGGGTATCAACACCGGTCGCGCCAGCGTCGGACCGGTCGGCGCGGGCCAGCCCGGAGACGGTCGCGCTGGGCGACGCGACGAACGTGGCAGCGCGGATCCAGTCGGCCGCCGAGCCGGGAACAATCGCGGTCGGTGAGGAGACCGCGCGACGGCTCGCGCACCGCTTCCTCTTCGAGCCACTGGGCGACCTCGCGGTCAAGGGACGGACCGAGCCGGTCCGTGCCTCCCGGCTCACCGACACACGCGGCCCGGCCGGCGTCTCCCGCCTGCGACGGCTCGTGGGCCGCGAGCGTGAGGTCGATCGACTCGGCGCCACCGTCGCCGAGCTCGAGGCAGGGCGGGGGCAGGTACTCCTGTTCGTC
Organism: uncultured Gaiellaceae bacterium; assembly: GCA_963733065.1. Classification (GTDB taxonomy): domain Bacteria; phylum Actinomycetota; class Thermoleophilia; order Gaiellales; family Gaiellaceae; genus CAVTBT01. Next base: position 73,715 of record CAVTBT010000001.1, on the reverse strand, counting down.
GGGGAACCGGGAATCGGCAAGACCCGCCTGGTTGCGGAGTTGCGCTCCCTCCTGCCGGAGCACGTGACCTGGCTCGAGGGCCACTGTCTCTCGTACGGCGGCCTGCCCTCCTGGCCGTTCATCGAGGTGCTGCGGCAGTGGCTCGGGGTCGAGATGGGAGATCCGGAGGTCGTCGTGCGGACGCGGGCGCGCGCGCGGCTCACACCGCTCTTCGGCGACGACCCTGCGGGCGTCCTGCCCGCGCTCGCCCGGCTGCTACGGATCCGGCTCGGGCCCGAGCTCGAAGGCGGTCCGGACGGCGCGAGCGAGGTCCGGGGCGGCTACCTCGCCTGGGTCGAGGCCCTGGCCGCTCAGCAGCCGGTCGTCCTGGCGATCGAGGACCTGCACTGGGCCCATGCGTCGACGCGCGAGCTGGCCGAGGACCTGCTCGAGCTCACCGAGCGGGCGCCGCTGCTGCTGGTCGCGACGCTGCGACGCGATCCGGCCTCCGAGGGCTGGCCGTTCCGCACCCGCGTGCTGGCCGAGTACTCGCATCGGGCGACGCGAGCTGACCCTGGCTCCCCTCGTCCCAGCGGCCGCGACGGAACTGCTGGCGACGCTGCTGCCGGGCGTCTTCGACGACGAGACGCGCGAGGAGATCGTCGCGCGGGCGGAGGGGAACCCTCTCTACCTCGAGGAGCTGCTGCGAGCGCTCGTCGAGGGTGGCGGCCTCGAACAGCGGCACCGCACGTGGACGACGACCCTGAAGCCGTCGCTCCTGCTCCCACCCGCCCTCGAGAACCTGCTGGTCGCCCGTGTCGATCGACTCCCGGAAGGCCCGCGCAGGCTCGCTCAGCTCGCCGCCGTCATCGGTCGGGAGTTTCCCGTGCCGGCACTCGAACGCGTCGCCGGCGAGGGCGTCGGCGAGGATCTCGCCGGCCTGCTCCGCGCGGAGATCGTGCGCGAGCTCCGGCGCTATCCCGAGCTCGTGTGCGCGTTCCGGCACGGGCTCCTCCAGGAGGCTGTCCTGACGACGATGCCGCCCGCGAGGCGCCGCGAGCTCTACGGCCGCGTGGCGGCCGCGTTCGAGGAGCTGTACACGGACTCGGTCGACGACCATCTCGAGCAGCTGGCGCACTACCACGCTCAAGCCGGCAACGTGACGGCGGCTGTCGAGTACCTCGGGCGGGCCGCCGTCGGCGCGTCGGAGCTCGACGCGCCTGGCCGAGCCTCCGACCTGCGCCGCCGAGCGCGCGGTTTGCAGGACACCGTCGGCGACTAGTGTCGGCAACCGGACCTCGGCTGCGCCTCAACCAGGTTTCGAACGGCTTCCATGAGCCTTTCAACACATAACGGAAGGTTCTAGGCTGTGCCGAGGGCACGGCGGAGTGTGGAGGGAGGCACGACATGTCTCGAGGAAGGCACGGTCGACTCGTCGCCACGGTGACCGTCGGCATCTGCCTGCTCGCGGCGCTCGTCGGCGCGGCCACGGTCGGGTCGGCATCCGGCGTGCGCGAAGGCGGGATCTTCCGCATCACCTTTCACCAGCCGTCCGGACTCGACTACGTGGATCCGGCGCTTGCTTCGACTCTGCCCGGCTGGGCCGTCCTCGACCCGACGTGCGCGCGGTTGCTGACCTATCCGGACAAGCCGCCGCCGGCGGCATTCCAGCTCGTGCCCGAGGTCGCCACCGGCCTCCCGAAGATCTCGGCAGACCGCCGTACGTACACATTCACGCTGCGCAACGGCTTTCGCTTCAACGACGGCACGCCCGTCCGGGCGAGCGCATTCGCGCGGGCGATCCACCGGACGCTCGCACCGGGCGTCAACTCACCGGGGGCTCAGCACACGCGGGACATCGTCGGCGCCGAGGACGTGCTGGCAGGCAGGAAGACCACCGCCTCCGGCGTCGAGGCCCGTGGGAACACGCTCATCGTCCGCTTCAAGCGCCCCGCACCCGACTTCCTGCACCGGACGGCGACGACGTTCCTGTGCGCAGTGCAAGCCGAACCTCCCCGCCAATCCGGAGGGGGTCCGCGAGCTCCACGCGGCCGGCCCGTACTACGTCGCGGAGTACCGCCCCGGCGAACGCGTGGTGCTCAAGCGGAACCCGTACTACCGCGGCACGCGGCCGCACCACGTCGACGGCTTCGAGGTGGACTTCCGCCCACTCTCCCCCTATGAGGCCGTCGCACGCGTCGACCGCGGCGAGGCCGACTGGACGTACGTGCCCGCAGGGATCTACCTCGATTCCACCCTCGGGCTCGTCGCGAAGTACGGGATCAATCGCTCGCGGTTCTTCATCAGGCCGGGATTCACCCTGCGGCTGCTCGCCTTCAACTCGGCGCGGCCGCTGTTCCGGGACAACCCGAGCCTGCGCAAGGCCGTGAACTTCGCCCTCAACCGACGAGAGATCATCAGCGGCGCCGGCGGGCCGCTCGCGAGCATTCCCAGCGACCAGTACCTCCCGCCGAACGTTGCCCGGCTTCCAGAACGCGGACATCTACCCGCTCGAGCGTGCGGATCTCGAACCGGGCGCGGGCGCTCGCCCGGGGCAACCTCCGCGGTGGAAAGGCCGTGCTCTACACGAACAGCGCGGGGCTGCCGCTGGCGCTGGGGCAGCTCGTCAAGCGACAGCTCGCCGAGATCGGTCTCGACGTCGAGGTGCGTGGCATCCCGCTCCACACGGCATCGGCGGCGTACTTCTCGAAGCTCGCGACCCCCGGGGAGGAGTGGGACCTCGCGCTCGGGCTCTGGCAGCCCAGCTACGTCGATCCGTACGCGTACATCAACCAGCTCCTGGACGCGCGCTACATCGGCGGCACGAACTTCACCCGCTTCGACTCCCGAGCCTACGACCAGCAGATGCGGCAGACGGCGCGCCTGCTGCAAGGCCGTGACCGGGACCGCGCCTACGGGGCGCTGGACGTCCGCATCGCGAGGGACGCTGCGCCGGTGGCCGCGGTCGACGTCCTCAGGGAGCCGACGCTCGTCTCGGAGCGCGTCGGCTGCATCGTCCTCCGGCCGGTGCTCGACCTGACCGCTGTCTGCCTCAAGTAGCGGCGCTACGGCGCCTGCACGGTCACCCAGAGGAAGCCGTTCGCGAGGACGAGCCCCGACGGGGCGTTGCCGACCTCGATCGTGCGCTCGACCTCGTTCGTCTCGGGGTCGATGCGAGAGACGGTGCCGGCGTCGGTGTTCGCGACCCAGACCGCGTCGTCGTCCGCCGCGACCGCGGTCGGGTTCTCGCCGACCGTGATCGGCTCGACGCGCGCGAGAGTCGGGATCGATCCGCGACACCGTGTTGCTCGCGCTGTTCGCGACCCAGATCGCCGCTGCCCCGGCTGCGATCCCGGTCGGTCGCCTCTCGACGCTGAACGTGTCGATCGGCGCCACCGTGAACGTGGCCGGGCTGTAGCGCCCGACGCGCGCCTCGAGGGAGTTGGCCACCCAGACGGAGCCGCTCCCGACCGCGATCCCGGCCGGGGTCGTGCCGGCCCGCGTCGACTCCGCGACGCGTCCCGTCGCCGGTTCGATCCGAGCCAGGGTCGAGTCGCCGAAGACCGCCCAGATCGAGCCGAAGCCGGGGGCGACGCTGCCGTTCGGGGAGCCGAACGCCGTGCCGGCGACGTCGATCGGCGGCGGCAGAGCTCGTTGAACTGCGGGTCGATCCGCGAGAGCTGTCCGGACAGGCCGTGCGCGACCCACACGAGGCCGAACCCGAACGCGATCCCGGTGGGTGTGCGGTTGTCGAGCCCGATGGTGGTGACGATCGTCCGCTGAGCGGCATCGATCCTGGTCACCGTCTGCTCGTCCAGGTTGCCGACCCAGATCGATCCGGCGCCGAACGCGACCGGGCCCGGTCGCTTGCCGACCGGGACGGTGTCCACCACGCGATTCGACTCCGGGTCGACGATCGCGACCGAGTTCGGCGGGACGACGACCGGCGCCGGCTCGTCGCGAAGCAACACGGTGGCGGCCGCCGCCGCGAGGAGGAGGACGGCCGCTGCGCCGAGCAGCAGGGCAAGCCGGCCACGCGGGCGACGGACGCGAAGCGCGCGCCGGCGGCGCGGCAAGGCAGGCGCGGCCGGGCCGGCCAGCCCGAGCGCCGCCCGTGCGGAGGAGACGAGCTCGCCGCAGGTCGGCTGACGTTCGGCGGGAGTCTTCCCGAGTGCCTGCGCCAGGACGCTGTCGATCTCGCCACCCAGCGACGGCGGCGAGTCGTTCACGTGGGCCCAGAGCGTCGCCACCTCGGTCTCGCGCGCGAACGGCGCGCTCGCCGGCCAGGCACTCGTAGAGCACGCAACCGAGCGCGTACACGTCGGCGCGACCGTCCACCGTCTCGCCGCGGATCTGCTCCGGCGAGACGTAGGCGACCGTGCCCACCAGCTCGCCCGTGCCGGTCAGCCCCGAGATCGACGCCGTCTGCTTGGTCAGGCCGAAGTCGGCCAGATAGCAATGCTCCCGGCCCGAACGCTCCGCGATCAGCACGTTCCCCGGCTTCACGTCGCGGTGGATCAGGCCGCGCTCGTGCGCGGCATCGAGCGCGTCCGCGACCTGCTCCAGCAGCCCCAGCGCGCGCGCCGGCTCGAGCCGGCCCTCCCGGGCGAGCAGCTGCCGGAGGTCGTACCCCTCCACGTAGCGCATCGCCAGATACAGCTGCCCGCCCGTCTCCCCGGCCGCGTAGATCGGGACGATGTTCGGGTGGTCGAGCGAGGCCGCCAGCTGCGACTCGCGCAGGAACCGCTCCCGGAAGCGCTCGTTCTCGGCCAGCTCCGGCGCCAGCAGCTTCAACGCCACCTTGCGACCGAGCCGCAGATCCTCCGCCCGGTACACCGCCCCCATCCCCCCGCGCCCGAGCAGCTCCTCCAACCGGTAGCCGGCGATCTCACTACCCCGAAGCGGATCCGAACCGACCGACACGCAACCCCCTTCTTGCCTGCTCGGACAATAGGCCGATGAGCAGGCGCCCAGCGACTCGGCGACTACTGAAAACGCAGTCAGCGCACCCAGACCTGGCTGATCAGCATCCCGAGGAACGGGTTGATCTGGTAGTTGCCGAGCCGCTTGGAGACGAAGTCGACGTTTACCCCGTTGGCGACCGGAACGATGATCGCCTGATCGACGACCTCACGCTCGAGCCGGACCCACGCTTCGTTCGCCGCCTGCGGATTCCGAATCTGCAAGTCGAGCGTCTTGCGCAACTTGCGGTCGAGGATCGGGTCGCACGCCGTACGGGTGGCCCGAGCATTCGAGGAGACCGGTCATGAAGTTGGAGGCCGCCGGGTAGTCCCCGATCCATCCGGTCGTGGCGGCCTCGACCCGGGCCACGACGGAGCGCTTGCCGTACGCCTCGTTGTAGCGAAAGAAGTTTCGGGAAATCGCCTGACCGATGTGCGATAGCCAAGCTGGCGCAGCGTCTGGTCGAGAATCGTCGTCTCGTGTCCGAATCCACCTTTCTCAGTCGGTGCCGAGGACGTCGACCTGCATACCTTGCGTGCCGGATTCGGCGACAAGCTTGCGGGCGCGCTCGAGATCCGGAGCTGTCCAGGCGCCGCCCTGCGTGGGGCCAACGGTGTATGGGCAGTAGCGGCGGTAGGCGGGAAAGTTCGGGGGCAGCAGTTGGCACGTGGCCACATTGAACCCCCCGCGAGCGTTGTCGAGGCGCTCGCGGTCGAAGGCGTACGCGACTGCCTGGCGGGCGCGCGCGTCGTCGAAGGGGGGCCGCGACGTGTTGAGCGTCAACGCCTCGGTGAAGGGAGAAGGCGTGACATGGAACTGAGCCGCAAAGCGGGTGCGGGCCTCTTCGAGCCGTTCTCCTAGCGGGATGCCTCCAAGACCCGGTCAGCGTGTCCGCGCTCCACGGCCGTCAGATGCGCGTCGCGCGTGTCCGCCATGTCGAGCACGATCTCGTCCGGGAAGCCTTCCGGCTGAGCCGCCTTCGACCAGACCCTGAAGTGGCGGTTGCGGACGAGCCGGATGCGCCGTTCCGGCTGGTACTGCGCGATCCGGTAAGGGCCTGTGCCGGGCACCGGCCCGTCGCCGGTCACTGGTGTGCCGGTCGGGACGACGACGCGAAGGCAGCGCAAGCTTGTAGAGGAACTCGGCGTCGGGCTCCGCAGTCTGAACGTGACGTCCCGGCGGCGTCGTCGGTGACGACGCCTGCGAGAGGTCGCACGTCTTGGGTCGCTGCAGCACGCGGGTGCGCCGACGATCCCCCCGTAGAAGTACCGGCGGCCGAGCGCACCTCGAAGACGCGCTCGAAGGTCGAGCGGACGGCAGATGCCTTGAGGGGGCGGCCGTTCGAGAACTTGATCCCGGGCGCAGGCGGAAGGTGTACGTCTTCCCGTTCCCGGTCGGTGTCGGCAGCGCCCGCTCGCGAGGTCGGGTACGAGCGTGTTGCCGTCGGTGCCCCCGACACGTTTGAAGCCGACCAGCCCGTCGTGCGTCACGGTGATGAGTTCCCGCACGACGAAGGAGCCGTATCGCGCGAGCAGGATCTAGATTCACCGCACCCGGTCGGCGACGATCCTCAGCGTGCCGCCGCGGTGGGCGGCGCCGGCGGCCTGCACCGCGATCCACAGCGAGCCGTCCGCCAGGCTTACGCCCTCAGGTCGACCGCCAAGCGCCTTCACCCTGGTCTCGCGAGAAGCCCGATCGACGTGGACGAGCGTACGCCGGCCTCGTCGGTCACCCAAGCGCCGTCCGGAGCCACGGCGATCCCGTTCGGCGACGCTCCTACCGGAATCGTGTCGATCGGGACGGCTCGCCGAGCGTCGATGCGGGACACGGTCCCGTCGAGGCTGTTGGCCACCCAGACGGTTCCGTTGCCGTAGGCGACGGCGGTCGGGACCGCTCCGACGGGAATCGGTCGTCGCCGACCCCGAGCGCGCGTCGATACGTACGACGCGTTGCCGACCGGATCGGTCACCCAGACGGCGCCGTCGCCGACGGCGATCCCGCGCGCAGCCGCGTTGACGTCGATCGGCTTGCCGACGTGCCCGGACACGGGATCGATCTTTAGGACGGTCCGGTCGTCGGCGTTCGTGACCCAGACCGCGCCGGCGCCGAAGGCGACCGCGGTCGGGTTGTTTCCGACTGGGATCTTGCTTACTTCTCGGCCGGTCGCCGGATCGATGCGCGAGACGCTTCCCCCGGACGCGTTGGCCACCCACACGGCCCCCGCGCCGACCGCGATACCGATCGGCCCGCTCCCGACTGGGATCGTGTCTACGACGTCGTGGCTCTCGGGATCGAGGCGGATTACGCTGCCGCCACCACTCGAGCTCGTCACCCAGATCGATCCCTCGCCGGCCGCGACCCGTTGCGGCGACGCGATCCCAGCGGCCTCGTCGACGATCTTCTGCGACTCGGCGTCGACCACCCCCACAGCGTTGTCCTGCACGCGCTCGAGGGGGTCCGTGCCCCCGCCCGAGCCGAGCGCGAAGACCGGGATCGCGACCGCCGCCGCCAACACGCCCGCCAACGCTCCGATCACGAGCGGTCGGCGGTAGAACGCCGACGCTGCGAGATCGCCGGAGCCGATGCGCCCTGCACCCCGAGCGCCGCGCTTGCGGAGGCGACGAGCTCGCCGCAGCTCGTGTCGGTCGCCTGGCGTCTTCGAGAGCGCGCGCGCCAGCTCGCTGTCGATCGCCCCGCCGAGCTGGGGCGGCGGCTCGTTCACATGCGCCCACAACGTCGCCACGTCGCTCTCGCGCGCGAACGGCGGCTGCCCGGCCAGGCACTCGTAGAGCACGCAGCCGAGCGCGTACACGTCCGCGTGCGCATCCACCGCCTCGCCGCGGATCTGCTCCGGCGAGACGTAGTTCACCGTGCCCACCAGCTCCCCGGTGCCGGTCAGCCCCGAGATCGAGGCCGTCTGCTTGGTCAAGCCGAAGTCGCCCAGATAGCAGTGCTCGCGGCCCGCGCGGCTGGCGATCAGCACGTTGCCGGGCTTCACGTCGCGGTGGATCAGGCCGCGCTCGTGCGCCGCATCCAGCGCGTCGGCGACCTGCCCCAGCAGCAGCAGGGCGCGGCCGGGCTCCAACCGGCCCTCGCGCGCGAGCAGCTGCTTGAGGTCGTACCCCTCCACGTAGCGCATCGCCAGGTAGAGCTGCCCGTCAGCCTCGCCGGCCGCGTAGATCGGGACGATGTGCGGATGGTCGAGCGAGGCGGCGAGCTGCGACTCGCGCAGGAACCGCTCCCGGAAGCGCTCGTTCTCGGCCAATCCGGGCGCCAGCAGCTTCAACGCCACTTTCCGGCCAAGGCGCATGTCCTCGGCTCGATACACCGCCCCCATCCCCCCGCGTCCGAGCAGCTCTTCCAGCCGAAAGCCGGCGATGTCGTTCCCTGGGCGCGGATCAGAACCGACGGGCACGGCACTCCTTCCCTGCCAGGACAATAGGCCGATCCCAGGCGTGAAGCGACTCGGCGACTACTGACTCGCCGCATCGGCGACTTGAGGCGTTCAGCGCACCCAGACCTGGCTGATCAGCATCCCGAAGAGGGGGTGGTTCTGGTAGTTCCCCAGTCGCTTGGAGACGAAGTCGATCGCGAGTCGGGTTGACAACCGGAACGATGATCGCCTGATCGACGGCCTCGCGCTCGAGCCGGCCCAGGCCTCGTTCGCCGCCCGCGGGTTCGCGGCCTTGCAGCTCGAGCGTCTGGCGGAGCTTCCGTTCGATGTCGGGTCGCACGCGTACGGGTTGCCCGAGCAGCCGAGAAGGCCCCAAACATGAAGTTCGAAGGCGCCGGGTAATCCGACGATCCACCCCATGATCGCGGCCTCGACCCGGCCAGCGCCGGCGTTATATGCGTCGAAATAGCGAAAGAAGTACCTCGCAGGCAGGCGCCGCACCGACGTGCGGTAACCAAGCTGTTGCAGTGTCTTGTCGAGGATCGTCGTGATCGTCCGCGAAGCCAGCTTCCTGAGTCTGGCCGAGCACGTCGACTCGCATCCCTTGCGTACCGGATTCGGCGACGAGCCTTCGCGCGCGTTCGAGATCGGGAGCTGTCCAGGCGCCGCCTCGCGTCGGAGTGCACGGTGTAGCGGGCAGTAGCGATCGTAGCCGGGAACGTTCGGAGGCAACAGCTGGCACGTGACCGCATCGCTGCTGCCCTCGGAGTCGGCAAGGCGCCCGCGGTCGAACGCATACGCCACCGCTTGGCGGGCGCGCACGTCGTCGAAGGGCGGCCGCTTCGTGTTGAGCCTCAGCGCAGAGGGTGAAGAGACGTGGGCTGAGATGGAACTGAGCCGCGAAGCGGGTGCGCGCTTCCTGGAGTCGATCCAGTCGGAAGCTCCAAAGCCAGTCGGCGCGTCCACGCTGCACCGCTGTCACATTCGCATCGTCGGTGCCCGCCATCTCGATCAGGATCTCGTTTGGGAAGCCTTCCGGCTGAGCTGCCTTCGACCACTCCCTGAAATGGCGGTTGCGGACGAGCCGGACGCGCCGCTTCGGGCTGGTACTCGGCGATCCGGTACGGGCCGGTGCCGAGCACCGGCCTGTCGCCCGTCGACGGTGTGCCGGTCGGGACGACGCTGCATACGGCAGCGCGAGCTTGTAGAGGAACTCGGGGTCGGGTGCGCGCAGCCTGATGGTGACCGTCCCCGCGTCGTCGTCGGTCACGACCCCTTGCGATAGGTCGCATCGCTTCGGTCGCTTCTGGCACGCGGGAGCGCCGACGATGCCCTCGTAGTAGCTCGCCAAGTCTGTCCGCGGCCCGCTCGCGCTGAACAACCGCTCGAACGTGGAGCGGACGTGCAGATGCCTTGAGCTCCCGGCCGTCGGAGAACTTGATGCCCGGACGCAGCGGAAGGTGTACGTCTTGCCGTCGCCGGTTGGCGTGGGCAGCACGCTCGCGAGGTCGGGCACGAGCGTGCTCCCGTCGGTGCCGCCGACGCGCTTGAAGCCGACCAGCCCGTCGTGCGTCACGGTGAGGAGATTCGACTGTCCAGGCGTGAGGAACGCGCCGGGTCGATGGAATTCACCGAATCCGGTTCGCCAACCAGCCTCAGCCTGCCGCCGCGATGGGCGGCGCCGCCTGCCTGCACGGCGATCCAGAGCGAGCCGTCCGCGAGGTCAAGCCCTCCGGCCGTCCGCCGAGCGTCGTCACCCTCGTTTCACGAGAGGCCCGATCGACGTGGACGAGCGTGCCGTCGACCTCGTCGCGTCACCCACGCACCGTCCGGAGCAGCGGCGACGCCGTTCGGTGCCGCGCCCACCGGAATCGTGTCCGACTCGATCGCCCGCCGGGCGTCGATCAGCGTCACCGTCCCGTCGAGGCTATTGGTCACCCAGACGGTTCCGTTGCCGTAGGCGACGGCAGTGGGGCCGCTCCCGACGGGATCCGTCCGTGACGCGTCCCGACGTGCGTCGAGCCGTACGAGCGGTTGCCGACCGGATCGGTCACCCAGACGGCGCCGCCACCGACCGCGATCCCACGTGCGGCTGCCTCGACGTCGATCGGTTGCCCGGCGTCTCGCCGGACACCGGGATCGATCCTCGAGACCGTGCGGTCGTCGGCGTTCGTGACCCAGACCGAGCCGGCACCGTAGGCGACCGCAGTCGGCGCTATTGCCGACGTCGATCTTGTCGACGTCGCGGCCGGTCGCCGGGTCGATGCGCGACACGGTTCCGTCGAGCGCGTTGGCCACCCACACCGCCCCCGCGCCGACCGCGACTGCCGATCGGCCCGCTGCCGACCTCGATCGGTCGACGACGTCGTGGCTCTCCGGATCGAGGCGCACGACGCTGCCGCTGCGCCGCTCGAGCTTGTCACCCAGATCGATCCTTCCCCGGCCGCCACCCGCTGCGGCGAGGCGATCTCGGGGGCTTCGTCGACGATCTTCCGTGACTCCGGGTCGACCACCGCCACCGCGTTGTCCTGGACGCGCTCGAGCGCCTCAGTGCCCCCGCCCGAGTCGAGTGCGAAGACCGGAATCGCGACCGCTGCCGCCAGCACGGCCGCCAACGCTCCGATCGACGAGCGGTCGACGGTAGAACGGACGACGTGTCCGAAGCGGCGGTGCCGCCAGGCTCGAGGCGAGCCTCGCACACCGAGGGCGCGATCGGCTGAGGCGACGAGCTCGCCGCAACTCTGGTAGCGGTCGGCGGGCGTCTTGGCAAGCGCGCGCGCCATGACGCCGTCGATCTCCTGGCCAAGCTCCGGCCGGGCTGCGCTGAGCGCGGGCGACGGGTCGTTGACGTGCGCCCACAGCGTCGCAACCTCGCTCTCACGCGCGAACGGCGGCTGCCCGGCCAGACACTCGTACAGCACGCAACCGAGCGCGTACACGTCCGCGCGCCCGTCCACGGCCTCGCCGCGGATCTGCTCCGGCGACACGTAGTCGACCGTCCCGACCAGCTCGCCCGTGCCGGTCAGGCCGGAGATCGACGAGGTCTGTTTGGTGAGGCCGAAGTCGGCCAGGTAGGCGTGCTCGTGCCCCGAGCGTGGCGCGATCAGGATGTTGCCGGGCTTCACGTCGCGGTGGATCAGGCCGCGCTCATGCGCGGAATCGAGTGCGTCGCCAACCTGCTCCAGCAACCGCAGCACGCGCTCCGGCTCCAGACGAGGCTCCGTCGCCAGCAGCCGCTTCAGGTCGTACCCGTCGATGTAGCGCATCGCCAGGTAGAGCTGCCCGTCAGCCTCGCCGGCGGCGTAGATCGGAACGATGTTCGGATGATCGAGCGACGCCGCCAGCTGCGACTCACGCAGGAACCGCTCTCGGAAGCGCTCGTCCTCGGCCAGTCCGGGCGCCAGCAGCTTCAGCGCCACCTTGCGGCCCAGGCGCACGTCGTCCGCCCGGTACACCGCACCCATCCCGCCGCGGCCGAGCAGTGCCTCGAGCTCGAAGCCGGCAAGCGTGGCGCCAAGACGCGGATCGGAACCGGTCGGCACGATCCTCCTTTCCGCGAACCACAATACGCCCGTGGCGAGCGATGAACGAGTCGGCGACTATGAGTTGCAAGAGCAGTTGGGCCAGGGTGCAGTCGGCACCGTCTACCGCGCTCGCGCCGCAGACGGCCGGCTCGTGGCGTTGAAGCTGCTCAGCCCCGCGCTTGGCGAGGACGCCGCGTTCAGAAGCCGATTCGCCCACGAGGCGCGCGCTGCACAGGAGGTGGCACACCACCACCTCGTCGCGGTGCTCGATCACGGCGAGGCCGACGGGAGCCCGTACCTCGTGCTCGAGTACGTCGCCGGCGGCTCGCTCTCCGACCGGCTCGAGGGCGGCGCCCTCGGACTCGAGGACACGGTGCGCCTGGTCGCAGAGGTCGCCGCGGGGCTCGACGCGCTGCACGCGAAGGGCATCGTCCACCGGGACGTCAAGCCGTCGAACATCATGCTCCGCGACGACGGCTCCGCGGCGCTCACCGACTTCGGCCTGGCGAAGGGCGCCGCCTACACGGTGCTGACCCGCCCCGGGCAGGTGCTGGGCACGCTCGACTACCTGGCGCCCGAGCTCGTGCGCGGCGAAGGGGCGACGCCCGCGAGCGACCTCTACGCGCTCGGCTGCGTCGCATTCGAGTGCCTGGCGGGCAAGCCGCCGTTCGCCGATCGCAGCCTCTTCGGCGTCGGCACCGCACACCTCGAGGACGAGCCGCCCGACCCGCCCGCCGCTCCGCAGCTCGCGTGGGCCGTCCGGCGCGCGCTCGAGAAGGATCCTGCGGCCAGGCCGCCGACCGCCACGGCCTACGCCCACCTGCTTCGGGCGGCCGCGAAACCGTAGGAAGGGCCCGCGCGTCCCTTGTTCGAGGGACACCGGTTCGCCCGATCGTCGGGCACAATGACACGTGGGACGGGCGTCGTGAGGACGCTCGAGGGGAGGGGAACGTGCTTCGTCTGGGACTCGTGGGCTCGCTCGTGGTGGTCCTGTGCGCGCTGCTCGCGGGCGGCGCCGCCGCCGACACGATCGCCGTGTCGAAGATGGCCGCGCTCGGCGACTCGATCACGGCCGCGTGGGATCCGTCGCGGCCCGGCCACGATCCGTCGAGCAACACCAACTGGGCCGACTCGTGGTCGACCGGCACCGACGGCGCCGTGAGCTCGCATCGTGCCCGGCTCGGCGCGACCGCGGCGACGCAGAACCTGGCGATCCCCGGGGCCCGGTGGAACAGCGGGACGTCCATCGCCGCGCAGGCGCAGCAGGTCGCCGCGGACACCCAGTACGTCACGATCCTCCCCGGCAGCGCGGACGCCTGCAGCCCGAGCGCCGCGGGGTTCCTGCGGACGGCGAGCACGCCGGCCGGTGAGCCGAACGGCATCCCCACGGCCGCCGAGTACGGCTCGACGCTCCGGTCGGCGCTGAACGTGCTGCGCTCGAAGAACGCGAGCATGCGGGTGCTCGTCGTCTCGATCCCGAACTGGTCGCAGCTTCGGAATCCCGGGTTCGCTCCGGTCGGCGATGGCCTATGCCCGCTGCTCTTCGGCAGCGACCCGGGCGGGTTCTCGCAGCGGCTGCAGGAGCTCAACTCCGCGGCCGCCGCCGTCTGCGCCGAGTTCTCCGGCACGTGCGCCTACGACGGCGGCGCGGCCTACGGCGCAGGCCTCGCCCCCGCGGACCTGACCTCGTACGACAACTTCCACCTCTCGGAGGCGGGCGAGGCGAAGATCGCCGCCGCGACGTGGCCGGCGGCCCAGGCGCTGCTGCAGACGGGCGGCTCCGGTGGCGGTGGCGGCGGCGGAGGCGGCGGGAGCGGCACCGTCGATCTCAGCGTCTCCGGCTCGGCATCGCCCTCGCCCGGCACCGTCGGCGACGGCGTCGTGCTCCGGCTGCAGGCGCGCCTGCTCTCCGGCGCGCTCGCGACGAACGTCGTGCTCAGCGCGACCTTGCCGGCGGGCCTCCAGCTCGTCTCGACCCAGACGGACCGTGGCCCCGGGTGCATCGGCACCCAGATCGTCGTCTGCAACCTCGACTTCCTGAACGGCCAGGCGACCACGGGCAACGTCGTCCTCGTCGCCCGCCCGACCGCGCCCGGCCAGCTGACGGTGCCGCTCGAGGTGTCGTCCGCCGGCGGCGATGCGAACGCGGCCGACAACAGGGCCTCGCTCGCGGTGACGATCGGTGGGCCGGGCGGCGGGACGACTCCCGCCCGAGCGAGCGTCAAGCGCGTCGGCACGACACCGCTCCGCACCATCCAGGCGCGACGCCAGACGTCGTGGGTGAGCCTCGCCGCGGCCGTCCAGGCACGAAACGCGACGTCGCTGCGCGTCTCGGTCGTGCCGTTCCACCGCAGCGCCGCCCTGACGCTGCTGAAGGGCAGCCGGGTCGGTCCGCAAACGGCCGTGCGCGACGTCAGGTCGATCTCGATCCAGCCCGGGACGACGACCCGCCAGCTCGCGCTCCGGCTTCGCGCCGGCGCGCTCGCGAAGGGCAAGCGCTACGAGATCGTGATCACGGCGCGGAACGCCACGAGCGCGCAGACGATCCGGATCCCCGTCCGGGGCTAGTCGGGCGGCGGCGCGGCCGCCCGCTCGAGACCGGCCACGGCCTCGCGCGCCACGTTGGGCAGGCCCTCTTCGTGCCCGTACGCGGCGAGCGCCGCGCACAGCGAGAGCGCGAGCACCCGGGCACGCACCAGCTGGTCGTCGCTCACTGGACCGTACTCGGCGACGAACGCCGAGCGCGCGGCGGGCGGGAGGTAGCTCGCGAGCAGCGAGAGGTCGATGCACGGGTCGCCGAGGCAGATGTCGTCCCAGTCGATGACGCCGGCGAGCGCGCCCACGTCGTCGACGAGCACGTGGCGCATGTGGAGGTCGCCGTGGACGAGAGCGCGTCGCGACGACGGAGGCAGCGCCGCCGCGCGGTCGAGCAGCCGGTCGAGGCCGCGCGGTCGCCGCCACACTCCAAGCGCCTCGACCTCGGCGAGCTGCTCCACGGTGCGCGGCACACGGACGGTCATGTCGGCGCGGCCGTTGAAGTCGACCGGCAGCGACTCGGCGCCCTCAACGCGAGCAGCGTGCAGCTCGCGCAGGAACGCCCCGAGCGACCGCGCCAGCGCGATCCGGGCGGGCTCGTCGAGGTCGGCGTCGCAGAGCTCGCCGCCGGGCACGAGCTCGCTGCCGGAGAACGGCCAGGGAAAGCCGCCGGCCGGCCGGCCCACGAAGACGGGCGCCGACACCGGCACCGCCACCTGCTCGGCCAGCGACGGCAGCAGCGCCAGCTGACGCTCGATGCCTGGGATCGCGATCTCCCGGCGAGGGAAGCGGAAGATCCAGCGCTCGTCGACCAGCCACACCGTGTTGTCCCACCCCGCCCCAAACGGTCGGAGCGATGCGAGCTCGACGGACGGGAACTGGCCGGCGATCAACCGCCGGGCGAGCGCCTCGTCGACGACGACCTCGGCGGTCCACACAGGCATCAGAACAGCCCGACTGTGCGCCCGCTCTCGTCGATGTCGACGTCGAACGCGGCCGCCCCGGCGCCGAGGCCCGGCATGGTCTGCATGTCGCCGCAGAGCGCCACGAGCCAGCCGGCGCCCGTGTACGCACGGACGTCTCGCACGGTGACGGTGAAGCCGGTGGGGGCGTTCGTCAGCGAGGCGTCGTGGGCGAGCGAGAGATGCGTCTTGGCCATGCAGATGGGCAGCTCGCCGAGCCCGGCCGCCGCGAAGTGCTCGATCCGGTCCCGCGCCGTCTTCAGCAGGAAGACGCCGTCGGCGCCATAGGCCCGCCTCGCGATCGCGTCGATCTTGTCGGCGATCGGCGCGTCGAGCGGATAGAGGAAGTCGAACGACGAGGGCTCGTCGGCGGCTGCCACGACCGCCTCGGCGAGCTCCGCGGCCCCCTCCCCACCGCGCTCGAACGCGTCGTTGACCTCGGCGGCGTAGGCACCGTGCTCGACGGCGAGCCGGCGGACGAGCTCGATCTCCTCCTCGGTGTCTCCGGGGAAGCGGTTCACGGCCACGACGGCATTCAGCCCGAACTCGCGCACGATGCCGAGGTGCCGGGCCAGGTTCGCCGCTCCACGCTCGATCGCGGGAGGCCCACCGCCCGCCTCGCCGCCGTGGTGCTCGAGCGCCTTCACCGTCGCGACGAGCACGACGGCGTTCGGCCTTAGACCGCCGACGCGGCAGACGATGTCGAAGAACTTCTCCATGCCCATGTCGGCGCCGAAGCCGCTCTCGGTGACGACGTAGTCGCCGAGCTTGAGCGCCACGCGGTCGGCGACGAGCGAGTTGTTCCCGTGGGCGATGTTGGCGAACGGCCCGCAGTGGACGAGCGCCGGCTGGCCCTCGAGCGTCTGGACGAGGTTCGGCTTGATCGAGTCCTTCAGCAGCACCGTCATCGCCCCGGCGGCGCGCAGCTGCTCGGCAGTCACCGGCTCCCCGTCGAAGGTCGTGCCGACCGTGATGGCGCCGAGCCGCTGCCGCAGGTCCTGCAGGTCGTGGGCGACGGCCACGATCGCCATCACCTCGGACGCGGCGGTGATGTCGAAGCCCGTCTGGCGCACGTAGCCGTTCGCACGCCCCCCGAGACCGACCGCGACGTCGCGCAACGCGCGGTCGTTGATGTCCACGCAGCGCCGCCACGAGATCGACAGCGGGTCGAGGCCGAGCCGGTTGCCGTGGAGGATGTGCGACTCGACGATGGCCGCGAGCAGGTTGTTCGCCGCGCCGATCGCGTGGATGTCGCCCGTGAAGTGCAGGTTCATGTCCTCCATCGGCACGACCTGGGCGTAGCCGCCGCCGGCGGCGCCGCCCTTGATGCCGAAGACCGGTCCGACCGAGGCCTCGCGGATGCAGAGCACCGGGCGCTTGCCGATGTGGCCGAGCCCCTGCGTGAGCGACACCGACGTCGTGGTCTTCCCTTCTCCGGCCGTCGTCGGGGTGATGGCCGTCACGTCGATGAGCTTGCCGTCGGGCTGCCCGGCGAGTCGGTCGAGGACCGAGAGCGCGATCTTCGCCTTGAAGCGGCCGTAGAGCTCGAGCTCGTCGGGCTCGAGCCCCGCCCGGCGCGCGACGTCGTCAATCGGCAGCAGGGTCGCGTCCTGGGCGATCTCGAGAGACGTCGGTGTGCTGGTCGCCACGGTGTCCTTTCGTCAGCTGGTCGGGTCGCGGCGCCGACGCGAGGCACGCACGACGGCTCGCAGCAGCATCGCGATCGTGACCGGTCCCACGCCACCCGGAACCGGCGAGAGGAGGGCGACGCGTTCCGCTGCGGCAGGGTCGACGTCGCCCTCGAGACCGGCGTCCACGACCGCCGCCGACGGCGTCGAGCAGGTCGGCGCCGACGATGCCGGGCACGTTCGCGGTCGCCACGACCACGTCCGCACCCCGGGTGTGAAGGCCGAGCTCCGCGTCCGGATCGCACACGGTCACGGTGGCATTCGCCCCGAGCAGCAGGAGCGCCGTCGGCGTGCCGAGCAGCGGACCCGGCCCGACGACCGTCGCGCGGGCGCCCTCGAGCTCGACGCCGTACTCCCGGAGCAGCGCGAGCACCGCCTGCGGCGTCGCCGGGGCAGACTCGAGCTCGCCGAGCAGCAGGCGTCCCCGGTTCAACGGATGGAGGCCGTCCAGGTCCTTCCGCGGATCCAACGCCGCGACGACGCGCGCCTCGTCCACGTGCTCGGGCAGCGGCAGCTGGACGAAGATGCCGTCGACGGCGTCGTCGGCGTTCAACTCGGCGAGGATCGCCAGCAGGTCGTCCTCGGACGCCGCCGCGGGCAGCCGGTGGTCGAACGACTCGATGCCCGCCTCGCGCGCCGCCTCGTGCTTGCGGTCGACGTAGCGGTGCGACGCCTCGTCGTCGTCGGCGAGCACGGTCGCGAACCCGACCGGGCGCAGCGCGGCGACCTCGTCGGCCACCTCGTCGCGGAGCCGGCGCGCGAGTGCCTCGCCGTCCATGAGCCTGGCAGTCGTGCCCGTCACGGCCGCGATCGTCTCATCTCGCGGCGGCGAAACCGACCTGTACGGCCTCACGTACGGTGGGAACATGCGCGCTCTCGCCCTCGTCGGCCTCGTCGTCGTGCTCGCGGCCGGCTGCGGCGGCTCGGACGGCACCGAGGCGGCCGAAGAAGGCGGCGAGACGACGTTGACCGCGCCGACCTGGGCATCCCCGCTGCTGTCGAAGCCGGGGCCCGAGGGCGCCCTCGTCATGGCCACGTCGGACTACGCCGTCGGCGACAACCGGGTCGGCTTCCTGCTCGTGCGCGACGACGGCTCGCTGATCACGGCGCCGGTCGCCGACGTCTACACCGGCACCGGGCAGAAGGCGGTCGCCCGGCTGGTCGACATCGGCGCCGGCACGTCGAGCAGCGATCGCGAAGAGGTCAAACAGGTCTACGTCGCGGATCTCTCGCTCCCGGCGGCGGGGAAGCAATGGGTCGTGGTGCAGCCGCGCGACGTCGAGTTCCAGGGGTTCAACGTGCTCGAGGTCAAGGCCGAGCCGTCCGCGGTCGCGGTGGGCGAGCGGGCACCTGCCTCGAACACGCCCACCACCGCGACGAGCCCGGCGCGGCGGATCACCACGGCGAAGCCGCCCGATGTGGCGCTGCTCCGCCACTCGGTGCGCGACTCGGTCGAGAGCGGCACGCCGTTCGTCGTCGCGTTCGCCACGCCCGCGTACTGCCAGAGCCGCACCTGCGGGCCGACGGTCGACGTGGTCGAGGCCGTCCGCAAGCGCTACGAGCGCCGCGGCGTCCGGTTCATCCACGTCGAGATCTACGAGGACAACCTGCCCGGGAACGGCGTCAACCAGTGGGTGCGCGAGTGGCGCCTACCCAGCGAGCCGTGGGTCTTCGTCGTCGACCGTGGCGGGGTCGTGCGCGATCGCTTCGAGGGGGCGATCTCGGTCGGCGAGCTCGACCGCGCGGTGCGCACGCACCTTCTGTCCTCCTGACGAGGGTTCGGCCGCCCGTTCCACGGGCAGACGGAAGGCATGACCTCTATGCCGACTCCGCCGCAGCCCGAGCCACCGCAGCCGCCCCGCCCGCCGGACGACCCGCAGCCACAGCCGGTGCCGATCCCGGAGCCGCCGAGCCCGCCGGACACGATCTAGCGCCGGCTACGAGCCGGCGCGCAGGACGATGTGCACCTCGCCCGGCCCGTGGACGCCGATCGTCAGCGTCTGCTCGATGTCGGCGCTCCGGCTCGGCCCGGTGACGATCGCGAGCGCGCTCGGCAGGTCGGGGCCGAGGGCAGCGAAGAGCTCGGCCAGCCCCGGCACGATGTCGGACTCCCGGAGCTCTGTCACGTGCACCCACGGCAGCAGCGATCGGGCCCGCGGCTCGTCGGGTGCGGCCGCGAGCACGACCGACCCGGTGTCGGCGACGCCGTAGAGCGCCCGAGAGACGCCCACGTCGTCGCCGAGCCCCTCCGGCGCGCTACCGCGGTGCACGTGCGCGCCGGAGAGCGTCGCCCGCTCGACGAAGCGCTCGACGAGGTCGCTCACGACCGGCCGTCGCGGTAGCGGCGCCGCGCCAGTCGCGGCAGCGCACGGCCGCGGGCCCAGACCCGGCCCGGACCCGCCAGCCCGCCGAGTCGCTGGCCGAGCAGTGCCAGCCGGGTCGACAGCCGGTACAGCCACGGCCGCGACCAGGCGAACGACCACAGCACGAAGCCGAGCCGCTCGGCGCGGGGCGCGACTCCCGTGCCGACGAGGTCCTCGCGGAGCTCGATCAGCAGCTCGTGCAGCGGGATCTTGACCGGGCAAGCGGCGGTGCAGGCGCCGCAGAGGGACGATGCGTGCGGCAGCGCCTTCGTCTCCTCGAGCCCCTTCAGCAGCGGCAGGAGCACGGCGCCCATCGGCCCCGAGTAGACATCCGAGTACGCGGTGCCGCCGGCCTTGCGGTACACCGGGCACACGTTGAGGCACGCGCCGCAGCGGATGCAGGCGAGCATCGACTCGTAGCGCCCGCCGCGGAGCGCGGAGCGGCCGTTGTCGAGGAGCACGACGTGGCTCTCCTCGGGCCCGTCCACCTCCCCGGCCCGGCGGGGCCCCGTGAGGAGCGTCGTGTAGACCGTCAGCGCCTGGCCCGTGCCGCTGCGGCCGAGCAGCTGCAGGAGCACGGCGAGGTCGGCGAGGGTCGGCACGACGCGCTCCATGCCCATGATCGCCACGTGCACGCGCGGGAGCGCGCTCACGAGCCGCGCGTTGCCCTCGTTCGTGACGAGGACGATCGAGCCGGTGTCCGCGACGCCGAAGTTGGCGCCCGTGATGCCGACCTCGGCCGTCTGGAAGTCGCGCCGCAGCTGGCGCCGCGCCGCCGCCACGAGGGCGGAGCGATCGGCGGGCAGCGGCTCGCCGTCGACTGCCGAGAGGAGCCGCGCACACTGCTCGAGCGTCAGCTCGATGGCGGGAGCGACGATGTGCGCGGGGTGCTTGCCGCCGAGCTGGAGCAGGTACTCGCCGAGATCCGTCTCGACCGGGCGCACGCCCGCTCGCTCGAGGGCGGCATTGAGCCCGATCTCCTCCGAGGCCATCGACTTCGACTTCACGGCCGTCGCGGCACCCGCACGGCGGCAGATGTCGACGACGTATGCCGTCGCCTGCTCGGCGGTCGCCGCCCGGTGCACGTGGCCGCCCCTCGCCTCGAACGCGGCCTGGAAGGCCGCGAGCTGGCCGTCCAGGTCGGCGATCGTGCGCGCCCGGATCTCGCGAGCCCGCTCGCGGAGCGCCTCGACGTCCGCGAGCTCGCCCCAGGCGCGCTCGCGGCCGGACATCAGCCTGCCGGTGCCGACGTCGAGGGCGGCCTGCAGGTGATCGTCGGCGAGCGCCTCGCGCGCGCGCACGGCGAAGTCCGTCACGGCAGGCCCCGTGCGAGCGCGGTCGCGAGGTGGACGACCGCCGGCCCGCCCGTCCGCTCGCTCCTTGCCCGGAGGTGCATGAGGCAGCCCGGGTCGGCTGTGACGAGCGCCTCGACGCCGCTGCCGGCCGCGTCGCCGAGCTTGTCGTCGGCCATCGCCACCGAGACCTCCGGCCGCCGCACCGAGAACGTGCCGCCGAAGCCGCAGCAGAGATCGGGCCGCCGGAGCGGCACGATCCTCGCGCCCGACGCCTCGAGCAGCGCCCGCGGCGCGTCCGAGATCCGCAGCTCGCGCAGCATGTGGCACGAGTCGTGATAGGCGACCGACCGCCCCTCGTTCCGCCGCGGGAGCTCGGCGCCCGCGAGGAACGCGGACAGCTCGTACACCTCGTAGGGCTCGACGCCGAGGAGTCCCGGCAGGTGGTGGGTCGCCATCGCCGCACACGAGCCCGACGGGGTGACGACCGGCAGCTCGCGGGAGAAGGCGCGCACGAAGGTCCGTGCGACGCGCGCGGCTGCGCCGCGATGGCCGGCGTTGTACGCGGGCTGTCCGCAGCACACCTGGCCGGGCGGGAAGACGACCTCGTGGCCGGCGGCCCGCAGCAGCGCCTCGGCGTCCGCGACCGCCGCGGGCAGGATCAGGTCGCCGAGGCAGGTCGCGAAGAGCTGGACGCGCACGTCCGGAATCTACTGGGCCGCGACTTACCGATCCGACAGCGGGGTATGGACGAAGGAATCGAGGACAGATCCGTGAACATCGTGCCGTACATCACAAGTAGGAGGCAGGAATGAACGAGCGCTCTCCGGTGCAAACCGTGGCGATGCTGGTCGGGATCGTCTTCCTGGCCGTCGGCATCCTTGGCTTCATCCCGGGGATCACGACGAACTACGGCGACATGGCCTTCGCCGGCGAGGACTCGGAGGCCGAGCTGCTCGGGCTCTTCCGCGTCAGCATCCTCCACAACATCGTCCACCTGCTGTTCGGCGTCGCCGGCATCGCCCTGGCGAGAACCTGGGACGGCGCGCGCAACTTCCTGATCGGCGGTGGAGCGATCTATCTCGCACTCTGGCTGCTCGGCATCATCGGCGGCCTCGACTGGCTGCCGGCCAACGACCTCGACCACTGGCTCCACTTCGTGCTCGGGCTCGGCATGGTCGGCGCGGGGGTCGTCACCACGCGCGGCGGCCGCACGGCACTGGCGTAGGGCAAGGGGACATCGGGCCCACCACCGAGGGGGCGGAGCGATCCGCCCCCTTCGCGTTTTTCACACGGATCCCTCAGACGGAGCCTGTACGTTCGGCGCGTCGAAGCCGATCCTCGTTTCATGCGGCCTGTTGTCTACCCGTCCGGGGGTCTTTTCGTGCGTCTCTGCATGCTCCTCGTCGTCGCGTTTGCGGCGACCGTCCTGCTCCCCGCCTCGGCGTCGGCGTCGGAGCTCATCGACCGCAATGCCACGAACGTCAGCCTCAAGGTGGCGAGAAACGGTCAGGCGCTGCTCTCCTACAACGCGCGCGGCAAGCGCTGGAACGTGCTCGCCAACGGCGCCATCAACGCGATCCATGCCACCCCGTCGCGCAAGCAGGTGGAGTTCTCACTCGACTACTCGGGCGGCTGGGGCTCCCAGCGGAAGCTCGTCTGGAAGACGTTCGTGAACGCCTGCGGGCCGTACGACGGGCCGAAGCTGCAGTGGCTCGTCACGGCGTGCAAGGCGCCGGACGGCAGCTACTGGGCCGTCCAGAGCTGGCAGCGGATGCTTCCGAACTACGGCCTGACGGCGTCGGCCGCGGCGTCGGTCTGGGAGCTGCGGCTCTCGCACTGGCGCGGCCCGATTGCGGAGCTGACCGTCAAGCTGAACTGGGCCTACCGCTCGTTCGACCACCTGTTCGGGTCGTTCTCGTACCTCGGGAAGCCCGTGTACGGCTTCAAGTCGAAGCCCTCGGGCGAGCCGCTCGACACGTTCGGGCGCAACCTGTACCTCGACACGTTCAACTCGGCGTACGGCTCGGGCTGGAAGCGCGAGAACAGCTTCCTCATGCACAAGGGCACGGGGCTGTTCTGCTACGGCTTCTACTCGCACGGCAGCCGGCCCGTCGGCAAGGGCCAGCGCTATCGCGCCACGATCATCGGCCCGGGCGTCACGCCGGACGTCTACTGGGAGGGGAGCCCGCTCGGCTCCTACGACCAGGCACTGGACCTCGCGCTGCACCAGGAGCAGAAGTCGCTGTACGGCGGCTCGAGCGAGTCCCTCTGCAAGGCGGTCTGACCCCCTCCGACCGCGCGTAGGATCCTCGCCGTGGTCGGCGAGGATCTGCGCGCGGTCATGCGCCGCTTCCCGACCGGCGTCGCGGTCGTCACCGTCGACGCGGGCGGACTGCAGGTCGGGCTGACCGTCGCGTCGCTCGTGACGCTGTCGCTGGAGCCGCCGCTCGTCGGCGTCGCGGTCTCCCGGCAGGCGGCGCTCCACGAGCTGCTGCGCGACTCCGGAAGCTTCGCGGCGTCGCTGCTCGCCGCGGGCCAGGAGCAGCTCGCGCAGCACTTCGCCCGCGGCGTGCCGCCGATCGCGATGTGGGCGGGCGTCGAGGTGGAGGCGGGCGAGGGCCCGCCGCTCCTCGCCGGAGCCGTCGGCTGGCTGCGGTGCCGCGTCGCGGGCGAGACGCCCGCCGGGACGCACACCTTCTTCTCGGGCGCGGTCGATGCCGCGCTCGCCGGTCCGGCGAGCCTGCCGCTCCTGCGCCTGGACGGAGCGTTCCGCTCGCCGTGATCGACGCGGTCGTCTTCGACCTCGACGGCGTGCTCCTCGACTCGGAGCAGGTCTGGGACGAGGTGCGCGAGCAGCTGGCCCTCGAGCGCGGCGGCACGTGGAGCGAGCGGGCGCAGACGGACATGATGGGCATGAGCTCGCCCGAGTGGTCCCGGTACATGCACGACGTGGTCGGGCTCCGCGACTCGCCCGAGGAGATCAACGCCGAGGTGGTCCGGCGGCTGCTCGAGCGGTACCGCGAGCGCCTGCCGCTTCTCCCCGGCGCCGTCGAGGCCGTCCGGCGGCTGGCGGCGCGCTGGCCACTCGGGCTCGCGTCGTCGTCGAACCGCCCCGTGATCGACGCGTTCCTTGCTGCGGCCGGCGTCGGCGAGAACTTCGCTGCGACGGTCTCGTCGGAGGAGGTCGCGCGCGGCAAGCCCGCGCCGGACGTCTTCCTCGAGGCTGCGAGCAGGCTCGGCGTCGCGCCGGCACGCTGCGCGGCGATCGAGGACTCAGCGAACGGCCTGAGGTCGGCTGCCGCCGCCGGCATGGTCGTGGTCGCGGCGCCCAACGCCCATTACCCGCCGCCCGCCGACGCGCTCTCCCTGGCGCGCGTGGTCGTCCGCTCGCTCGACGAGCTGACGCCCGAGCTGCTCGAGGACGCGTCGCGGGGCTAGTCGACGCGCCCGAGCAGGACGCAGCCGTTGTGACCGCCGAGCCCCATGGCGTTCGAGAGCGCCACCTCGAGCCCCTCGACGGGGCGCGCCTCGTTCGGGACGTAGTCGAGATCGCACTCCGGATCGGGGTTCCGGTAGTTGATCGTCGGCGGAAGCACCTGCTCGTGGAGCGCGAGGGCGCACATCATCGCCTCGAACGCGCCGGCCGCACCGAACATGTGACCCGTCACGGACTTCGTCGACGAGACGGCCAGGCGGTAGGCGTGCTCGCCGAAGACCTGCTTCACGGCCCTAGTCTCGGCCGCGTCGCCGAGCGGCGTGGACGTGCCGTGCGCGTTGACGTAGCCCACCTGCTCAGGCTCGACGCCGGCCCGCGCGATCGCCGCCCGCATCATGTCGGCGACGCCGACCGCCTCGGGCTCCGGCTGCGCCATGTGGTGGGCGTCGTTCGATGCCCCGTACGCGAGCACCTCCGCGTAGATGCGTGCGCCGCGGGCCTGCGCAGCCGCGAGATCCTCGAGCACGAGGATGCACGCGCCCTCGCCCATGACGAAGCCGGCCCGGGTGGCGTCGAACGGGCGCGAGGCGAGCGTCGGGTCCTCCTCCTCGGCGACGAGCCCGCGCATCGCGCAGAAGCCGGCGAGGATCAGCGGATGGATGCAGGACTCGGTACCGCCGGCGAGCACGACGTCGGCGTCGCCGCGCTTGATCAGCTCGGCCGCCTCGCCCACGGCATGTGAGCCGGTCGCGCACGCGGAGACCGGCGCGTAGTTCGGGCCCTTGACGCCGAGCGAGATCGCGAGCTGACCGCTCGCGGAGTCGACGAGCACCGAGGGGATGAAGAACGGCGACACGCGGTCGTGCCCGCGCTCGAGCAGCACCTGGTGCTGCTCGGCGATACCGGGCAGGCCGCCGATCGCCGAGCCGACGAGGACGCCGACTCGCGCCGGATCGACGCCGTTCGTCCCGGCATCCGCCCAGGCCTCCCTCGCCGCGCCGAGCGCGAGGAGGACATTGCGGTCGAGCTTACGGGCCTCCTTCGGAGAGGCGACGGTCGCCGGGTCGAAGCCGGTGACCTCCGCTGCGATGCGCACCGGAAAGCCCGCCGGATCGAACGCCTGGATGAAGTCGACGCCGCTGCGGCCGGCCTTCGCCGCATCCCAGGAGGACGGAGCGTCGAGCCCGAGGGGCGTGATCGCACCGAGGCCCGTGACGGCGACGCGACGCATCGCCCGAGCATAGTTAGCGATCCGACCGGCGAGGGCAGGTCATCCGTATGGGGTCTCCGTCGTCAGCCGCCGCGCTCCGTCCGCAGACGGCGTCCAAGCCGCGCCTCGTCTTCTTCACGTCGGCCACGTCGGGCCGCTGCCGGCGCGTCGAGGGCTTCCTCGCGCAGGTGCTCCAGCGCCGCCAGAACCACGCCACGTTCCGGCTCGTGGTCGTCGACGAGAGCGAGCGCCCCGACCTGCTGCGCCGCTTCCAGGTCGAGGAAGTGCCGACGCTGGTCGTGGTCGAGGATCGACACGTGGAGGCTCGCCTCGCGAAGCCCCGCGGCTGCCGTCAGATCGAGAGCTTCCTCGCTCCCTGGCTCCGCTAGGAGGCGCCGGGGTACGCACCTTCCTCATCGACCGGCACGAGTCGGAAGCGGCCGTACTCGCGTCCGGCGAGCAGCGCCCGTCCCGTCCAGCCGCCATTCTCGGGCTGCAGGACGTCGACGAACCCCCGCAGCGGCATGCGATAGCGGAGCTCGTTGCCGACGACGTCGAAGGCCGCCCGCACAGGCCCGACAGTCGTCCAGCCGTGATCGCCGCTGATGACCTTGCGCACGCCCACCATCGGCGGCAGCAGGCCGCTCTCGCGGCGCACCTCCCAGAGCCCGTCGAGCTCCGCCACGACAGTAGGGTTCCTCGCGATGCCCGGTCCAAACGTCCCGTTCCCGCCGATGGAGGCCGACCTCGTGCGCGAGCTGCCTCGCGGCGAGGAGTGGCAGTACGAGCCGAAGTGGGACGGCTTTCGGGGCGTGCTCGAGAACGACGGCGGCGAGCTCGCGCTCTGGAGCAGGAAGGAGCGGCCGCTGCTGCGGTACTTCCCCGAGCTGCGTCCGCTCGGTGAGCTCATGCCGCCGCATTCGGCCCTCGACGGCGAGATCGTGATCACCCGCGACGGGATCCTCGAGTTCGACTCGATGCAGATGCGCCTGCACCCCGCGGAGAGCCGCATCCGCAAGCTGTCGGCCGAGATCCCGGCGCAGTTCATCGCCTTCGACGTGCTGCTCTGGAACGGCGAGGAGATCTGGCGGCAGCCGCTCGCCGAGCGCCGCGCGAGGCTCGAAGGGCTGGGAGACGCATTCCGCCTCTCGCCGTACACGGTGGACGCCGACGCGGCCGAGGCCTGGCTCGACGACCTCGAGGCGGCCGGTCTCGACGGCGTGGTCGCCAAGCGGCGCGACGCGGAGTACCGCCCCGGCTCGCGCGAGGCCGTGTTCAAGGTGAAGGCCTACCGCACGGCCGACTGCGTCGTCGTCGGCGTGCGTTGGAAGGCCGAGCACGGCGGCCGGCTCGCAACCCTCCTGCTCGGGCTGTACGGAGACGAGGGCGAGCTGCACTACGTGGGCTCGGCTGCGGTCGCGGCGAGCAAGCACGACGAGATCGCGGCTCTCGTCACGCCCCTGATCGACGAGGCGTCCGACCGGCGCTTCTCGGAGCCGAACCGCTGGGGCACGGGCGAGCTCGAGGAGACGGCGCTACGGCCCGAGCTCGTCGCCGAGGTGCGCTACGACAAGGTGCAGGGCCACAGGCTCCGCCACGGCACGAAGCTGCTCCGCTTCCGCGACGACAAGGCGCCGGGCGACTGCACGTGGCGTGAGCTTCGGCCCCCGCGAGACCCGAACGCCCTGACGGTCGACCGCCTGCTCGCATGACACCTGCCGAGCAGGGAGCCGGTCAGCCTCCGCGACGACCGCGCTCGACGAACTGGCCCTGCACCGGCGTGCCGCGGGCGACCGGACGGCCGTCGGCGCGGTAGCCGACGAACGACACGGGCAGGCCGCGCGCCTCGCCGAAGAGCGCCGGCCGATCCTGAACGTGGAAGTGCAGGTGAGGCTCCGACGAGTTCCCGGAGTTGCCGGTGAGCCCCAGGACGTCGCCTTCCCGAACGCGCTGGCCCGCCCGCACGCGGACGCTCCCCTTCTGCATGTGGGCCAGCAGCGCGTACTCCCCGTTCCCGAGATCGAGGACGACGTGGTTCCCCGCCGGCTGCTTCCGGTTCTCCACTTCGACCTGAGGCCGGTTGTCGCGAATCCCGTCGACCGCTTCGACGACGGCGCCGGAGGCCGGCGCGAGCAGCGGACGTCCCCACGCCCAGTAGTCGGCGTTGCTGGCGCCGGTCCCGCGATGCGTGCCGCCGGACCGCCAGACGACGAGGTCGTACGCATGGCGCTGGTCCGGCGCGACGACGTGGTAGTTCTGGCGTTCGGTCGGTCCGCCCCAGAAGACCCACCAGACACCGCGGAACGGCAGCGAGAGCCGTGCTCGAAGCCGATATCCGGCGCGCGGGTCGCGCGGGAGCGTCGTCGGTGGCCTGAGGTCGATCCCCGCGATCACCCCGCGCGAGTCGAACACGGCCTGGAGCGCGATCGTCCTCGGCCCCCAGCGGTGCTCGGCGACATAGGTGCGGCGGTTCGGTCCGAGCGGGAGCGCCGACTCGCCCGTGCGGGCGCCGATCGGGGCGGCGCCGAGCGTGGAGTCGAGCACGCGTCGCACCTCTGCGAGCGGCACCGATCGGGCGAGCTCGGGCGAGAACCGCTCGAACACGGCCTCGGCATCGCCCGCGCGAACGAGCGACGCGAGCGCGCGGCCCTCGACGGCGATGCGTCGTTGCGACTGCACGTACCCGGGCGGTGCGGCCGCTGCCGCGACGATCCCGACGAGGGCAGCGACCACGGCCGCGGCGAGCGCCGGCATCCGGCTCGAACGCATGCTCAGCTCCGCCACCGGAGCACGGCCAATGCGAGGACGTACGCGACGCCGGCGATGGCGCCGAGTTGCGTGTACGGGGTGCCGCTGCGGCCGTGCGCCCATTCCCACAGGCACATGCCGATGATCAACGTGATCGTCACCAGGCCGGCGATCGCCGTCGCGTGGATGTCGATCCGTTCCCAGTACTCGTCGCGCCCGTCGCCGCGCAGGCCGCGCACCAGGTCGAACCGCCCGAGCGCGAGGAAGCCGACCGCCAGCACGCCCATGACCGCGAGCGCCCACACACCCTCGTCGGGCTCGCCGCCTACCCAGAACGCCGTCAGCATGGCGAGCCCGATGGCGAGCGAGAACCCCGGCATGAACCACTTCGTCTTAGTCATCGTCACCGAACATCTCCTCCACGGTTGTCTCGAAGAAACGCGCGAGCGACATCGCCAGCGGCAGCGACGGGATGTAGCGGCCCGTCTCGATCGAGTTGATCGTCTGCCGCGAGACGGCCATCGCCTCGCCCAGCTGCGCCTGCGAGAGCCCCTGCTGCGCCCGCCGCTCGCGCACGTCGTTCCGCATGTCAGCGGGAGCTCGCGCGTGTCTCCAACGTGTACGCGATCCCGAGCGCGATCGCGGTCGCCGTGGCGGCACCAACGCCGCCGGCCGTCGCTGCGACGAGGATGCCGAGCGCCGCGGCGGCGGTAACGAGGATCTTCGTTCGTCGACTCATGTCGCTCCCTTCCATGTCAAGTCTGCTTGTCATGGAAAGTTAGCTTGACATCAGCCGCCTGTCAAGTCTCCTTTACACGACGCGCGCGGGAGGGCTGCACCCGCGGCGGCTCGCCGGGCATCTTGGGGAAGTTCGGCGGGTAGGGCGCCTCGCCGACGCCTTCGCGCTCCTCACGCTCCACCCACTCGAGCAGGACGCGCAGGTCGGAGACGGCGTCGTCGATGCCCGCCTGCACGTCGCCGAGCCGCGCGAAGCGCTCGGGCATCGTCGCCATCGTGAAGTCCTCGGTCTCGACATCCGGAAGCTCGTCCCAGGTCACGGGAGCGGAGACGGTCGCATCGGCACGGCCGCGCACCGAGTACGCCGACGCGATCGTCCGGTCGCGAGCGTTCTGGTTGTAGTCGATGAACACACGCTCGCCCCGCTCTTCCTTCCACCAGGCCGTCGTGACGAGCGTCGGCAGACGCCGCTCCACCTCGCGCGCGAACGCGAGCGCGGCGCGGCGCACGACCGGGAACTCCCAATTCGGCTCGATTCGGCAGGCGATGTGGATGCCGCGGTTGCCCGAGGTCTTGGGCCAGCCGGTGTAGCCGATCTCGTCCAGCACCTCGCGGACGAGCGCCGCCACGCGCTTGCCGTCCTCGAACGACGTCCCCGGCTGCGGGTCGACGTCGATGCGCAGCTCGTCAGGCCGTTCCGTGTCCCGACGGCGTGAGGGCCACGGATGGAAGTCGACCACGGCGAGGTTCGCGGCCCACGCGACCTGGGCCACCTCCGTGACGCACAGCTCGTCCGCGTGCCGTCCCGACGGAAACGTGACGCGCGCCACCTCGATCCAGTCCGGCCGCTTCTCGGGCACGCGCTTCTGGTAGATCTGCTCGCCCTCGACCCCGTCCGGGAAGCGGCGCAGCTGCGTGGGCCGCTCGTAGAGGGCGCGGACGATGCCCTCCCCGACGGCCAGGTAGTACTCGACGAGGTCGCGCTTCGTCTCGCCGCGGGTCGGAAAGAGCACCTTGTCCGGGTTGGAGACGCGGACGGAACGCCCTCCGATCTCGAGCTCGATCGCCGGCGAGGCCATCGCGTAACGCTACTGCCTGCCCAATGCTTTCCGAACTGAAGTAATGGTAGGCTCGCGGCTCGCCCGGATCACGTCGTTCCACGGAGGGTTCTCGTATGCGCAAGGTCTTGCTCGCACTCGCGGCGCTCGTGCCCGCACTCGTCGTCGTTGCCGTCGCGACCGGCGGCACGGCCCGTCCAGCCGCGACAGCGGCCATCCCGGGCTGCGCCAAGGACAGCCTCGACCTCGTCGAGGAAGGGCAACTCACGGTCGGCACCGACAACCCCGCGTATCCCCCGTGGTTCGGCGGCGCGGAGAAGAGCCCGTGGAAGTTCAGCGACCCGCGCAGCGGCAAGGGGTACGAGTCCGCCTTCGTCTACGCCGTCGCCAGGCAGCTCGGCTTCACGCGCGACGAGGTGCGGTGGGCGTACGTCCCGTTCAACCGGGCCATCGCGCCGGGCCGCAAGCCGTTCGACTTCGACGTGAACCAGATTTCGTACTCGCCGGTGCGCGCCCGGGGCGTGTCGTTCAGCGCCTCGTACTACGACGTGCGTCAGGGCGTCGTAGTGCTGAAAGGGAAGCCGATCGCATCAGTGCGAGGCGTCGCCGGCCTGCGGAAGTACAAGCTCGGCGCGCAGGTCGGCACGACGAGCTACCAGTACATCGTCAACCACATCAAGCCCGACCAGAAGCCGTCGGCGTTCCCGCAGAACATCGGGGCGATCACCGCGCTCAAGAACGGCCAGATCGACGGGCTCGTGGTCGACGTGCCGACGGGCTTCATCGTCACCGCGGCACAGGTGGAGAACTCGAAGGTGCTCGGCCAGCTGCCGCGCGTGCCGGGCGGCGAGCACTTCGGCGCCCTCTTCCAGAAGGGCAACCCGCTCGTCGGCTGCGTGAACAAGGCCATCGCGCGGCTGCGGGCGAACGGCACCATCCGGACGCTGGAGCGCATCTGGCTGCGCAAGGCGACGGGTGCGCCCGAGCTGAAGTAGTGCGCTGGACGAGCGCGGCTCGAAGATCCTGGGTGTAAGCGGCGGCGGCGGTCCCGGCCGGACCGTCGCCATCGCGCTCGTCAGCACGGCCGTCTTCGCCGTCGCGCTCGCTGTTCTCGTCACGCGCAGCCCCGGCTGGGACGAGGTCAAGCGGACCTTCTTCGACTGGGGCGTCTTCAAGGACTCGTTCCCCGAGATCGCCGAGGCCTTCAAGCTCAACGTCAAGATCTTCCTGATCGCCGAGGCGTTCATCCTCGTCTTCGCGCTGTTCCTGGCCGTGCTTCGCGGCCTCCGCGGGCCGGTCTTCTTCCCCGTGCGTGCGCTGGCGATCATCTACGCCGACTTCTTCCGCGGCGTGCCGACCATCCTCGTGATCGCGCTGCTCGGCTTCGGGGCGCCGGCGCTGCAGCTCGACGCCGTGCCGACGGACGTCGTCTTCTGGGGGATCGTGTCGCTCGTCCTCGTCTACACCGCGTACGTCTCCGAGGTGTACCGCGCCGGCATCGACTCGGTGCACCCGAGCCAGGACGCCGCGGCGCGCTCGCTCGGGCTCTCGCACGGGCAGTCGCTTCGGTTCGTCGTGCTTCCGCAGGCGGTGCGCCGCGTGATCCCGCCGCTCCTCAACGACTTCATCGGCCTGCAGAAGGACACGGCGCTCGTCGGCACGCTCGGCGCGATCGAGGCGTTCAACCAGTCCCAGATCGACGCGGCGGCCACGTTCAACTTCACGCCGTACCTCGTCGCCGCCGTGCTGTTCGTGGCGATCACGATCCCACTCGCCCGCTTGACCGACTGGCTGATCGC
Source organism: uncultured Gaiellaceae bacterium (assembly GCA_963733065.1). GTDB lineage: Bacteria > Actinomycetota > Thermoleophilia > Gaiellales > Gaiellaceae > CAVTBT01. Next base: position 42,024 of record CAVTBT010000001.1, on the reverse strand, counting down.
ACGTGACCGCCGCCGCCAGCTGGCGACACGATGAGCGAGGCGCTGCTCGTCGAGGGCCTGCGCAAGAGCTTCGGCAAGCTCGAGGTGCTGCGCGGCATCGACCTCGCGGTCGCCGAGCACGAGGTCGTCTGCCTGATCGGCGCGTCGGGCTCCGGGAAGTCGACGCTCCTGCGCTGCGTCAACCTGCTCGAGCCGGTGGACGGCGGCCGGATCGTGGTCGACGGCCGGGAGATCACGGGCCGGGGCGTGAACGTGAACGACGTGCGGCGCCGGATCGGCATCGTCTTCCAGGCCTTCAACCTCTTCCCGCACATGAGCGTGCTCCGCAACGTGACGCTGGCGCCACGCGAGGTGCTCGGGCTCAAGGGCCGCCAGTCCGAGGACGAGGCACTCGAGCTGCTCGAGCGCTTCGGCCTGGCGGACAAGGCCCGCGAGTACCCGGACCGCCTGTCCGGCGGGCAGCAGCAGCGGGTGGCGATCGTGCGCGCGCTTGCCATGCGCCCCAGACTGATGCTGCTCGACGAGGTGACGAGCGCCCTCGATCCCGAGCTCGTGGCCGAGGTGCTGAACGTGATCCGCGAGCTCGCGGCGGGCGGGATGACGATGCTGATCGCCACGCACGAGATGGGCTTCGCCCGGGACATCGCGAACCGCGTCTGCTTCCTCGACGCCGGCGTCATCCTCGAGCAGGGCCCGCCCGCGGAGATCTTCACCAATCCCCGCGAGGAGCGCACGCAGCAGTTCCTGCAGCGCATCGTGGAGGCCGGCCGCCTCTAGCCGGACGGCGTGGCGTGTCTAGGCGCGCGGAGGAAGGCCCGCTGCGACGAGCGCATCCGTGAGCTGCGTGGCTGCCTCGACTCCAGCCGCCGCGGGTGCGACGCGTGCCCCAGAAGCGCTGACCCTTCGGCATGTACGTCACTGCCCCGACCGTGGCGTACGGGTACAGGTACTGGCGCAGAAAGCTGTTGCCGCGTGGACCGGGCACCGTGTACACGACGACGTAACGAGGGCCGAGCGAGCCGGCCGGCCGTTTCGGCGCTTGGCCGCCTTTGATCGACGTGAACGCCTGCCGGAAGAAGTCGCCGTGGGTTGTCAGCTGCTGCATCGCGCCGCGGGACTCGACGTTCCTGTAGCTCACCTCGAGCGGCGAGGCGAGACCAGGCCCGGTGATGGTGGCCGCGATCGGGCCCTTGGCGCCGGCGGCGCCCGCCAGCAGCAGCGACATCACCAGTGCCGCGGACAACAGTGCGATCCTCGTCAGCACGTTCAAAGAGCCGATTGGCACAATTCCCACCCCAGGGTAGACACAAAGCGATCTTTCGCCCTTCGTACACCCGCTGCGGCACATCGGTTCCGCGCCGACCCCCACATCCGGCCGATCTGCGGTTATCGTCAGAGAACCGTGCTCCAGGATCCTCAGCGGATCGACCTCTCGCTCGAGCCCCTCGACGACTATCTCGTCGTGCAGCCGACCGACGAGGAGACCGAGACCCGGACCGGCCTCATCATCCCGGCCTCGAACGTCACGGAGTGCCGCACCGGCATCGTCACGGCAGCCGGCCCGGACGCCCCCGGCCTGGAGCCGGGCGACAAGGTGCTGTTCCCGAAGGAGGTCGGCTTCGACGTCCGCCTGGCCGGCGCCGAGGTCAAGGTGCTGCGCCGTCGTGAGCTCATCGCCCGCGTTCACGATTAGCCGTCGCATGCTCGGAATCCGCTCGCCGTCGCACGGAACCGCTCGCGCGGATTCCGAGCGCGCAAATCCCTGAAGGCGGCCGCTTCGCGGCCGCGGGAGGCCTGACGTCGCGGACGTGCGATTCGGCCCCTCAAAGCGAAGCGCCCGCTCTGTAAGCCGCAGAACGGGCGCCGCAGATGCCGGATGTGAGGGGGGAGAACCGGCCCGCCTAGCATTACCGAGCCTCCCCCTCGTGCCATGCCTCGGAAGGGTGATTTCCCGACCAGGCGGTTCGATACCATGGCCGACCTCGGAGAAGTGGCCGAGTGGCTGAAGGCGGCGCCCTGCTAAGGCGTTATGGGGGTGAATGCTTCCATCGAGGGTTCGAATCCCTCCTTCTCCGTGGAAACAGGCCCGCTCGGGCCTGTTTCTGTAGTTGGGCTACGCTGCGCCCGCCACGGAGGGGTGCCGGAGCGGCCGAACGGGGCGGTCTCGAAAACCGTTAGGGGCGCAAGTCCCTCGAGGGTTCAAATCCCTCCCCCTCCGCTCTTCGCCCGCCGGGACCGGCGGGCCGCGCCCTCCGCGCGCTGGACGAGGTGGCTCGCCGACGCGACGAGCAGGACCGGCACCACGATCACGACCCAGCGGGCCGGCCCCGACGCGCCTCCGCCGAGCGAGAGCGCTGCCCCGAGCATCGCCGCCACGGCGAGCACGTAGAGCGCCACCGCCGCGGCCGGCCAGGTCGGGCGGACGGGATGCCAGCGGCGGATCATGTCTCGCTCGCCCGCCGCGGCCACAGCGTGTAGCTGAACGAGATCGCGAAATCGACGGCCAGCACGATCGTCCACAGCGCGGCGACGTTCAGCAGCGCCATCGTCCGGTCGAGGTCTCCCACGACCAGCACGCCGAGGCCGAGGAGCGCGGTGCCCACCGCCCAGGCGAGCAGGTGGCGAAGCCATTCGGCCCGCTGACGGGCGGCGTGCGCGCGTCCGGTGCGCGGAGCGGGCTCCGGCGGCGGCCCGCCTGCAAAGCGGTGGGCGAAGCGGGCGTCCGCCCAGCTCACGATCCGCCCGCCCCACGCGACCGAGACGCCGATGTAGACGGCCGCCAGGGCGTGGGCGAAAGCCGCCTCGCCGCCGCGCCGCAGGTCGATCGTCGTCGCCGCGAGCAGGGCGAGGTCGACGAAGGGCGTCGCGACCAGCAGTGCCATGCCCAACCGCGGCCGTCCCAGCGGATACCGCGCGAGGAGGCCGGCGACCAGGATCAGCCAGAAGGCGGCCTCGGCGGCGACGACGAGCGCGATCATGCGCGGCGGTGGACCGCCGTGACGAGCGCGATGCCCGCCGCCAGCACGGCCGCGGTCAGGACGGCGCGCAGCCACCACGCCGAGTCGTCGGGAAGGAGCTGCTCCTTCGCGAGGTTTGCCGGCACGACGACCAACGCGTAGACCCACCAGGGCGCCCACCGGCTCCGTTCGTCCGGGCGAAGCCCGGGAACGTTGGTTCGAAGATCAGAGCTCACGGCAGTTCCTCCATCGTCTAGTACGGGTGTGCTAAACGATGATGACAAGCTGCAGACCGCGCCGGCGTGCGGTCGACTGGCGTCTCGAGGTACGGCTAGTACGAGCGTACTAAAGTGCAGCGGTGGCAAGGATCGACAATCAGCTGCGCCGCCGCGAGCTCGGCGAGGCCCTGTGGCGGGTCGTCCTGCGCGACGGGATCGAGGCAGCGTCCGTCCGGAAAGTGGCGGCCGAGGCGGGCGTCTCGGCGGGATCGCTGCGGCACGTCTTCCCCACCCAGTCGGAGCTTCTGGCCTTCGCGATGCAGCTCATCGTCGACGAAGTCGCACGTCGAGTGGCGGCCGCCGGCCCCGGCGTCCCGGGCGAGATCCGGGACGTCGTCGAGCGGCGCCTGCACAGCCTGCTCGTCCTCGACCCCGAGACACGTGCCATCTTCGACGTCTGGCTCGCGTTCGCCGCGCGGGCGCGCCTCGACCAGCGCCTAGAGCCGCTGCGCGCCCAGACCCACGCCCAGGTGCGCGCGTTGTGCCGCCAGGCGGTGGAGATGCTCCACGCCCACGGCGAGGCACGACCCACGCTCGATGTCCCCTACGAGGCCGAGCGGCTGCACGCGCTCATCGACGGGCTCGCGATGCACGCCACCGTCGATCCCGAGACCACGACGCCGGAGCGGCAGGTCGAGATCCTGTCGCGGCACCTCGACGCGCTCGCCTGACCGCTCCGCGAGCCACACGAACGCACGTGCCGGCCGCGAACGGTGGCGGCTTGACTGGCTACGGGCGCGGTGCCATGCTCGATCGCTGTAACGGAGGTTGCTCCAAAGGGGGGAGTCGTCGAGCGGGCGTCGACGTTCGTTACTGCGGCGAGGGGACGCGCGTGAACCGCGTTGTCGTCGCCAGCGCGATTCGCCTCTATCGCGAAGGGCTCGCCGATGCGCTCGTCCGCACGGGGCGCCTCGACGTCGTCGGGATCGTGTCGGACGTGCCGCAGTGCCTCCACGCGATCCGGACGCTCGCACCCGACGTCGTGCTCCTCGACCTCACCATCGACGACGCGCTCGACGCCGTGCGCGCGGTCGCAGGCTCTGAGACGAGGTTGATCGCGCTCGGCGTCCGGGAGGTCGAGCGCGACGTCGTCGAGGCCGCGGAGGCGGGAGTCGCCGGCTACGTCGGCCGGAACGCCTCGCTGCGCGAGCTGGTCGAGGCGGTCGAATGCACGGCGCGCGGCGAGAGCCCGTGCCCGCCGACGATTGCCGCGCTCCTGCTCGGACGCATCGCCGCGTCCGCACGAGGCCCGTCGCCCGACCTCGCCGCGCGACTCACGCCCCGCGAGGCGGAGATCGTCGAGCTCATCGACGAAGGCCTCTCCAACAAGCAGATCGCCGGCCGCCTGTCGATCGAGCCGGCGACCGTGAAGAACCACGTGCACAGCATCCTGGAGAAACTCGACGTGACCCGCCGCGGTGAGGCCGCCGCCGCGCTCAGGCACGCGGGCGGTCCAGGCTCTCCGGCGCACCTGGCCTAGATCCCGATCTGGACCCGCCCCGCGGAGCGGCCCGGGCCGAAGATCGATCCTCCGGTCCATTCACGCGCCTGTCGCCATGCCCCACGATCGGCTGACGCACCGGGATGGTTGCTTGGAGCCCAGCCGAATCGTCCTCGTCGATCTGCCGAGAATCCTCCGAGACATCATCGGGGACGCTGTCGACGAAGAACCCGACATGGAGGTGGTCGGGCAGTTGCCCGCGGACGCCTCACTCCGTCGCGTGGTCGAGCAGCAGGAGGCCGACTTCGTGATCGCGGGCACCGAGTACGGCTTCGACGAGATCTCGGAGGTCCTCGTACAGCACCCGCGCCTGCAGGTGCTCGAGGTCGCGGGCGACGGCCGCGAGTCCTTCCTCTACCACCTGCGCCCGGCGCGCACCCCGCTCGGCGAGCTGTCGCCGCGAACGATCGTCGACGCCATCCGGGGCGCGCGCGGAACGACCTGAGAAGGGAGCACGTATGCCGGCAGCAGTCACCTATCCGGGCGTGTACGTCGAGGAGATCCCGAGCGGCGTCCGCACGATCACGCCGGTCAGCACGTCCGTCACGGCCTTCGTGGGATTCACCGCCCGCGGCACCACGAACAAGGCGCGCCAGATCTTCAACCCGGGCGACTTCGAACGCGAGTTCGGCGGCCTCTCGAGCGGCGGCGACCTCGGCCACGCCGTGCAGCACTACTTCCTGAACGGCGGCAGCGAGGCGTGGATCGTGCGCGTCGCCGCCAACGCCCGCGCCGCCGGCATCGGGCTGCGCTCAGCCGTAAGCGGTGGACAGGGCGTGCTCGGCGTCAATGCCGCGAGCGACGGCGACTGGGGCAACCGGATCCGCGTCGACGTCGACTACGACACGACGAACCCGGCCAGCCTCTTCAACCTCACCGCCACGGAGTTCCAGGACGTGAACGGCGTCGTTACGCCGGTCCGCACGGAGACCTACCGCAACCTGACCATGAACTCGCTGGCGCCGAACGATGCCGTCAAGACGATCAACGCCGCCTCCCAGCTCGTTCGCGTTGTGCGGACGTCCAACGCGCCCGGCCTCATCGGCACGACGAAGGGCACGAGCACGAGCGGCGACCTGACCGAAGCCGACGTCGCCCAGGTGGACGACGACACCCGGCGGCTCGCCATCACCCTCGACGGCGACGGGCCGTACGAGTTCGACGTGATCGACCCCGGTGGCAGCATCGCCGGCAGCGGCGTCACGAAAATCACCAACCTCGCGGCGGCCATCCAGCAGCGCGTGCGGGCAATCAAACCGGGCTCGCCGGCGTTCGCGAACTTCACGGCAGCGCGCGCCGGAAACACGGTCGTTGCGACATCGGGCGGCGATCCTGGTGAGAGCTCGAGCGTGCGTTTCGGCAACGCGAGCATCCGCAACGCCGCGGTGCTGCTCAAGCTCGGCACCCTGAACGGCGGCCGCGAGGTCGACGCGGCCGCGGTGATGCGTCCGACCAGAACCGGAACGGTCGGCGGCTCGCTCCGCGGCGTCGATCTCTCGACGCTGCCGGCCGACGGCACCGTCGACGTCACGATCCTGGTCGAGGGCTCCCCCAACGTGGGGCCGATCACGCGGCCGCTCTGGTCAGCCGCCAACAAGCCGACCACGCTCGACCAGGTTCGAGCCCGCCTCCAGGAGGGGCTGAGCGGCGCGACGGAGCCGGAGCTGCGCGACGCGCGGGTCACGGTCGACGACGGCTCCCTGCGAGTAGACCCGGGCGGCGACCCGAACTCGAGGCTGTCGTTCGCGGCCGGCACGACGGCCGACCCGCTCAAGCTGCCCGGCGCCGCAGGCGGCGCCGAGAACGTCGCCGACTACTCCGTCGGCGTAGGACTCGCCTCGGCTGCGCAGAGCGACGCCATCCCCGGCGCGGACGGCGAACCGCCAGGAACCGGCGACCTGCGCGGCAGCCGCCTGGAGAAGCGCGGCCTCTACGCGCTGGAGGACGTGGACATCTTCAACCTGCTCTGCCTCCCGGGCGTGACGGACGGCAGCCTGCTCGCCGAGGCGGTCGTCTACTGCGAGGAGCGACGCGCGTTCCTCATCGTCGACCTCCCGTCCGACACGGACACGGTCGACGAGGCGCGGAGCTGGCTGGACGAGAACGCGAGCCTCCGGCACAAGAACGCCGCCGCCTACTTCCCGCGCATGATCGCCGCCGACCCGCTGCAGAACTTCCGCACGCGGGCCTTCCCCGTGAGCGGCGCCGTCGCCGGGCATCTACGCGCGGACCGACACCGACCGTGGCGTCTGGAAGGCGCCGGCGGGTACCGAGGCGGTCGTCCGCGGCGCGCGGGGCCTCGCCTACACGCTCACCGACGACGAGAACGGCGTCCTCAACCCGCTCGGCCTGAACGCGCTGCGCACGTTCCCCGTCTTCGGCACCGTCGTCTGGGGCGCGCGCACGCTCGTCGGCGCCGACCAGCTCGCGTCGGAGTGGAAGTACATCCCGGTCCGGCGGCTCGCGCTCTTCATCGAGGAGAGCCTCTACCGCGGCACCAAGTGGGTCGTGTTCGAGCCGAACGACGAGCCGCTGTGGGCGCAGATCCGGCTCAACGTCGGCGCGTTCATGCAGACGCTCTTCCGGCAGGGCGCGTTCCAGGGCACGAGCGCCGCGCGAGGCGTACTTCGTGAAGTGCGACAAGGAGACGACGACGCAGAACGACATCGACCGCGGCATCGTGAACATCGTCGTCGGCTTCGCGCCGCTGAAGCCGGCCGAGTTCGTGATCCTCAGGATCCAGCAGATCGCCGGCCAGCTCGAGACGTAAGGAGGCGACCAGTGGCGCAGTTCACCGTCAACCCGAACCGCTTCGACCCGTACAAGAACTTCAAGTTCCGGGTGCAAGTGGGACGGCCGCTACGTCGCCGGCATCAGCAAGGTGAGCGCGCTCAAGCGCACGACCGAGGTCGTCGAGCACCGCGAGGGCGGCGACCCGAGCACGAGCCGCAAGTCGCCCGGCCGCACGAAGTACGAGGCCGATCACGCTCGAGCGCGGCGTCACCCACGACACCGAGTTCGAGAAGTGGGCGAACAAGGTCTGGAACTTCGGCTCCGGCCTCGGCGCCGAGGTCGTCGCTCGCCGACTTCCGCAAGGACATCATCGATCGACGTCTACAACGAGGCCGGCCAGAAGGTGCTCGCCTACAACGTGTTCCGCTGCTGGGTCTCGGAGTACCAGGCGCTGCCCGACCTCGACGCCAACGCCAACGCCGTCGCGATCCAGACCATCAAGCTCGAGAACGAGGGCTGGGAGCGCGACTTCGACGTGGTCGAGCCCGCCGAGCCCACCTTCACGGAGCCGCCGACGTAGTGCCGAACGCAGTCGAGGTCACACTGCCGACCGGCCTCTGGGTCGAGGGGAGACGCCGGCAGGACGCGGCGCTGCGCCCGCCGACCGGCGACGACGAGACGTTCCTGCTCGAGGAGGCCGCCGCGCTGTCGCCCGCGCGGCGGACGACGGCCATCCTGGCGCGCTGCCTCGTCCGGCTGGGCCCGTTCGAGCCGCCGGACGCCGAGCACGTGCGCTCGCTCACGGCCGGCGATCGCGAGGCGCTGCTCCTCCACCTCCACCGCCTCGCGTACGGCGAGCGGATCGAGTCCGTGCTCGCGTGCCCGGCCCCCGGATGCGGCGAGCGGCTCGACCTCGAGCTCGAGGTCGGCGACCTGCTCCTGGCGCCGTACGCCGACGCCCGTGCCGAGCACAAGACCGGCGGCGTCCGGTTCCGGCTGCCGACCGGCCGCGACCTCGAGGCCGCGGCCGAGCACGCGGGCGAGGGCCTCGACGCAGCCGAGCGCATCCTCGTCGACCGCTGCGTGGTCGACGGCCGACCGGATGCGGCATTCGACGCGCTGCTCGCCGAGCTCGACCCCCAGGCGGACCTGCAGCTCGAGATGACATGCCCGGTCTGCGGCGACGCGTTCTCGGTGCCGTTCGACACCGGCGACTTCGTGGCGCGAGAGCTCGCGCGCGACGCCGACGCGCTGCTTCGCGAGATCCACCTGCTCGCCCTGCACTACCACTGGCCGGAGTCCGAGCTCCGCGCGATGCCGCCCAGCCGGCGCCGGCGCTACCTCGAGGTCCTCGCCGAGGGAGTCGGAGCATGAGCGGCTTCCTCCGAAGCCTGGCGGCGCGGAGTGCCGGTCTCGCGGCCCCGGCGCGGCCGCGGCTCGGCCCGGCTCCGGTGGAGCTCGGGTCCATCCCTGCCGAGCTCGCAGCGCGCGAGTTCCCCAACGCGGACACGGCTGACGTGACGGCCGCCGTCCCCGAGCTCGGACCGGTGGCCGCCGCGGTGCCCGCACCGCACGCGCAGGCGCCGCAGGGCGAGCCGCCCGTCGCCGCGTCCCCACCGAGCCGGGCACCGGTGCCGCTCCGGGCCGTCGACGTCGCGGCCGCGCCGGCCGAGCCGGGCTTCCGGAGCGACCGGCCGGAGGCGACGGTCACACCTCCGGCGCCGGCGGTTCCTCCACAGCCGCCCGGCTCCACACCCGACGCCGATGCAGGCGAGACGCCTCCGGGACCTCCACCGCGACGGCCCGCAGCCGAGTCGTCGGCGCCCACGCCTCCGACCGCGGCGATGGGGGCGTCGACGGAGCGTGCTGACGTCGTTGCCGTGCCGCCGCCCACGTCCCCCCGGGCGGCGGCCCCCGTACGGCGGGCGGCCAGGCCGGCCATGCCCGCCGCCGAGGTTCCCGGGCCGGCCGAGACTCTGCCCGCCCGGCCTCGATGCCCACGCCCATCCGGGCGCCGGCGGCGGTCGCGTACGGCGCCTCCGCGCCCGCCGGCCTCCGGCCGCGAGCCCGAGCCGGCGATCGAGGTGCGGATCGGCCGGCTCGAGGTGCGCGCTCCGCGGCCGCCCGAGCCGCAGCCGCCTGCGCCGCCCGCGCCGCGAGCGCCGGACCGCGGCTTCGACGACCTCGCGCTCGCGCGCCGCGGCCTGGAGCGGCGGTGGTACTGACGTGAGCACCCCCCTGGCTATCTCCGCCGTGACCGCCGCGCTCCGCGACCTGCTCACGCAGGGGCTCCACCTCGACCCCGCGCTCTCGGACGCCGAGGTGACGGCCGCCCCGGTGCACAAGGCGCCGAAGAGCGAGTCGACCAACCAGGTCAACCTGTTCCTCTACCAGACGACGACGAACACGGGCTGGAGCAACCTCGAGCCGCCGACCGCACGGCCGGGCGACGCCGCCCAGCCGCTCCTCGCGCTCGACCTCCACTACCTGCTGACCGTCTACGGCAAGGGCAACGACGAGGTCGCGGCGCACCGGCTGCTCGGTCGGGCAATGCGCGTGCTCCACGACCACCCGGTGCTGGGACGGCAGGAGGTGCAGAGCGCGCTCAACGGCGACGACCTCGGCGACCAGATCGAGCGGATCCGCATCACGCCCGAGCCGCTCTCCGTGGACGAGATGTCGAAGCTCTGGAGCTCCTTCCAGAAGGAGTATCGGATGTCGACCGCCTACCAGGCATCCGTCGTGCTCATCGAGAGCGAGCGCCGGTCGCGGACGCCGCTGCCGGTGCTGACACGCGGCCCGGCCGACCGAGGCGTGGACGTCCTGGCCGAGCCCGAGCCGCCGTTTCCGGCCCTCGAGCGGGCCGAACCGCCGGACGCGCAGGAGGCTGCCCGTCTGGACGAGATCGTCACGCTCCGCGGCCTCCACCTCGACGGCGACACGGTCACCGCGCGGCTCGCCGGCCTGCGGCTGGAGGAGCCGCTCCAGCTCCCAGCGCTCGCCGACCCGGACGACCGCACGGTCCGGATCCGGCTGCCGAGCGATCCGGCCGCCCTCCCGGCCGGGCTCTACGCCGCATCGCTCGTCGTGCAGCGAACGGCCGAACCCGACCGTGAGACGAACGCCGTGCCCCTCGCAGTCGCGCCCGAGCTCCTCACGATCGCCCCGAGCCCCGCGCCGCGCGACGGGGACGGCAATGTCACGTTCTCGGTCACCTGCCGCCCGGAGGTGCTCTCCGCCCAGCCGGCGTCACTCCTGCTCGGCAGCCGTGAGGTACGCGCGGAGGCGCACGACGACCCGGCCGCGACGCTCTCGTTCCCCGTCGTGCTCGCTCCGCCCGGGCAGCACTGGCTGCGCCTGCGCGTCGACGGGGTGGACAGCCTGCTCGTGGACCGGAGCGTGCGGCCGCCCGTGTTCGACCCCTCCCAGCGGGTGGAGATCACATGAGCCAGGCGGATTGGCAGATCGCGAACCAGCGCTTGCTGACGGCCGCTCTCGACGTCGTCCGCGCCCGGCTCGAGGAGCGCGACCCGGCCGAAGCTGAGCGGGCGGTGACCGACGCCGCCGCCGAGTTGCCGTCGCGCTCGGCGCTCGACGCCGTCACCGCCGGGTTCGGGCTCACGCCGTTCGAGCGGGACCTGCTGCTCCTCTGCGGAGGGCCTGAGCTGGACGCATCGTTCCCGCTGCAGACGCCGCCGACCTTCGGCCTCGCGCTTGCGGTGCTGCCCGACGCCCACTGGACGGCGCTCGCACCGGCAGGCCCGCTGCGCCGCTGGCGCCTCCTCGAGGTCGGCGCCGGTGAGACGCTTGCATCCGCCCCGCTCCGCATCGACGAGCGCGTGCTCCACTACCTCGCCGGCGTCTCCTATCCGGACGAGCGGCTGCACGGCCTGCTGGCACCCGTCGACGAGCCCGTCGACCTGCCGCCCTCGCAGCGGGCAGCCGCCGAGCGCCTCGCCGCGTCGCTGGCCACCTCGCCGCTGCCGGTGCTCCAGCTGGGCGGCCGTGACGCGGTCGCTGCGCGCACGGTGGCCGCCGCCGCCTGCGCCATCCTCGGCGCCCGGGTATGGGCGCTGGCGGCAACCGACGTCCCGGTCGCTGCGGCCGAGCGCACGGCGCTCGCCCGCCTCTGGGAGCGCGAGGCAGTGCTGGAGGCCGGTGCGCTGCTCATCGACTGCACGCAGATCGACTCGGCTGACGAGCTCCGTCCCTCCGCGGCGCTCGCCGACGACGTTCAGGGAGCCGTGCTCGTCTGCGGAGACGCGCCGCTCCGCACCCGCCGGCGGCCGGTCGTGCGGCTCGAGCCGCAGCGATCGACCGCCGCCGAGCAGCGCGACCTGTGGCGTACGGCCCTCGGCCCTGACGCGGCCGCGCTCAATGGACGGCTCGAGACGCTGTCCGACCAGTTCGACCTCGGACCGGACGAGATCCGCACCGCGGCCGCTGCGGCGATCCACCTCGCAGACGCCGACGGGCTCGGCGACGCGCTCTGGGAGGCGTGCCGCGCGCGGTCGCGGCCCGGACTCGACGCGCTCGCGCAGCGCATCGAGCCGGCGGCGACCTGGGACGACCTCGTCCTGCCCGAGCGGCGAGCTGGCGACGCTGCGCGAGATCGCCGCCCACGTCCGCCGGCGGGCGACGGTCTACGACGACTGGGGCTTCGGCGGCGCAGGGCGCGCGCGGGCTCGGCGTCAGCGCGCTCTTCGCCGGCGCCAGCGGCACCGGCAAGACGATGGCCGCCGAGGTGCTCGCGAACGAGCTCGAGCTCGACCTCTACCGCATCGACCTCAGCCAGGTCGTCAGCAAGTACATCGGCGAGACGGAGAAGAACCTGCGCCGCGTCTTCGACGCCGCCGAGAGCGGCGGCGCGATCCTGCTCTTCGACGAGGCGGACGCGCTCTTCGGCAAGCGCAGCGAGGTCAAGGACAGCCACGACCGCTACGCCAACATCGAGGTCAGCTACCTGCTGCAGCGCATGGAGGCCTACCGCGGCCTCGCCATCCTGACCACCAACATGAAGGAGGCGCTCGACGCGCGCCTTCCTGCGGCGCCTCCGCTTCGTCGTCCAGTTCCCGTTCCCGGACGCCGACGCAGCGGGCGGAGATCTGGCGGCGCATCTTCCCGGCGGCGACGCCGACCGACGGCCTCGACCCCGACGCGCCTGGCCCGGCTCATCGTCGCCGGCGGCAACATCCGCAACATCGCGCTCAACGCCGCGTTCCTCGCCGCCGACGCCGGACGAGCCCGTCGCGCATGGCGCACCTCGCTACGCGCCGCCCGCACCGAGTACGCGAAGCTCGAGAAGCCGCTGATCGACGCCGAGCTGGGGGCGTGGGCGTGACGCAGCGGGTCGAGCTCACGATCGACGAGCTCGTGCTCGACGGGTTCGACGAGCCCGGCGACGCCGTCGAGCCGATCCGCGACGAGCTGCAGCGCCGGCTCGGCCGTACGTCGTCTGAGCAGCTCGGCACCCGGATCGAGTCGATCGCCACCGAGATCGCCCGTGCCGCCGAGCAGGGCCCGCAGCGATGAGAACCGCCGCGATCCAGCGCTGTGCCTGCGGCGGCCACGCACCGCCCGGCGGCGAGTGCGCGGGCTGCCGGGCGAGGCGGCTCGCGGCTCAGTCCGCGCACGTCTCGCAGACGCTCCGCGGACCGGGCCGGCCGCTCGACCCCGCGACTCGAACGGCCTTCGAGAGCTCGCTCGGCCACGACTTCAGCCGAGTCCGCATCCACACCGACTCGCGGGCGGCCGCGTCTGCAGAGGCCCTCGAAGCCAACGCGTACACGGTCGGAACGGACGTCGCCTTCGGCGCGGGGCGCTACGACCCGGGGTCGGCGGCGGGCCGGCAGCTGCTGGCCCACGAGCTCACTCACGTTCGGCAGCAGGCCGGCGCGACGCCGAGCGGATCGCTGCAAGTCGTCGACGATCCGGCCGCGGAGGCCGAGGCAGACCGCGTCGGCCCGCACGATCGGCCGCCGGATGCCGGTGGCGGTGCAGCGCCAGCCGGACGACTCGCAGCTCCTGACCCAGCGCCTTCGCCCCCCACCGCCCCCGCTGGTGGTGCCGCCGGGGTCGATCCGCGAGACGTACGTGCTCCCCGCGCCGCCCGACATCCGGCTCCGGACGCCGCCGATCGGCGCACCGCAGGAGGCGCACCCCGACGTCCTCCCGGGGCGCCTGCAGCGACCGACCCCGACGATTATCAAGCCGGTCCCGCGCTGCGTCCCCGGAGCGGGCGCTCAGGTGGAGCGACTTCACGCCTGGCGCCGTGGGCGGCGGCTTCGGCGCCAAGACCGTGGCGCCGATCGTGGAGGAGAACGTCCAGGGCAACCCGATGTTCCGCCTCGTGATGAACCACGACGCCTCGAAGGTACTCACCAAGATTCCGGCGGCGGCGGACCGCACGACGAACGGCTGCGCGGCAGATGTAGCGGCGTGCAAGCAGGTGTTCAGAGGCGGCCGCTTCGGCGATTTCAGGCGCACGCCGCCATCGAACTGCGATGCCGCGGAGTTCACGAAGTCGACCGCAACGAACGCGGGCGAGTGCGAGAGCGTCATCGGCGCGGACTGCGACCGCGACGCGGTCGCGGAGTCGAAGCGCCTCTGCCGCCACGAGCAGGGCCACTTCGACCTCACGTGCAAGCTCGTCGGGCGTGCCGACGACGCACTGGCTGCGGGACGGCCCTTCGGGGACGTCAAGCAGTGGCTGAACAAGCACAACAACGAGCAGCAGAAGCAGTACGAGGACGACACGGAGCACGGCTGCGTCGGCGCCGAGCAGTCCAAGTGGCAGACGTCGATCGCCGGTGGTTTGCAGGCGGTGGGAGGACCGTGACCAGGGCCGTCGCGACGGACACCCGCTCGGCCGTGGCCGAGCCCCGGCCGTCCGCCGGCCCGCTCGTCCTGCGCCGCTGCGCGTGCGGCGGGACGCCCGGGCTCGACGGCGAGTGCGCCGCCTGTCGCGCGAAGCGGCTGCAGCGGGGCGTCCTCCGCATGCCGATCGAGGTCGGGCCTGATGACGATCCGTTCGAGCGCGAGGCCGAGCGCGCGGCAGCGGGGGTCACGAACGGCAGCCCGGTCGCCGTCGCCCGCCGAGCGCCTGCCTTCCCGAGCTCAGGAATCGAAGGGCTCGGCCGCGGGTCGAGCCTCCCCGACGGCGAGCGGGCGTTCATGGAAGCGCGGCTCGGCCACGACTTCAGCCGCGTCCGCGTGCATTCCGGTGACCGCGCCGCCGCGGCCGCCGAATCGGTCGACGCCCGCGCGTTCACCGTCGGCGGCGACGTCGTCTTCGGTGCGGGCGAGTACCGGCCGGGCACGCAGTCCGGGCGGCGCCTGCTGGCGCACGAGCTGACGCACGTCATGCAGGACGCGGCGCCGGCGCGGCTGCGGCGCACGCCGGCGAGGAAGGTGAGCTGCGCGCCCGGGCCGCTGAACCTCCCCGACGGCACCCAGATCGACGATCCGGTTGCGATCATCACCGCCGCCGAAGACGAGGCCAACCGCAGGCTCGACATCGCCATCGAGGCGCTGGACTTCACGATCGGCCGGATTCGCGCCGGCGACCCGTTAGGCTGGCCGACGATCTCGGACAGCCTGGCTCACGGTCTCCAGGTAATGGGGCTGAACCCGGACCGGGAAGCCACGTGGACGGGACGGGGCATCGGCACCGCCGGCTTGCTGCTGCGTCGCCTGCGCCTCGTCCGAGGCACGATCGGCGCGGGGAGCTTCTTCTTCACGTGTCTCGGCCCGGCCAACGGCACGATCGGCCGCTGCGCCGGGCCGATCTGCGACGGCCGGGCAATGGCCCGGAGCTGTGCCGACTCGTTCCGCATGCACTTCTGCGACTTCTTCTGGCTCAGCTCGGATCGGGCCCAGGCCGACGTCCTCCTCCACGAGTCGTTCCACAACTTTGCGGAGTTCATCCAGGACGCAGGTCGGCAGGCGAACGCCGCGTGCTACGCACGCTTCGCCGCAGATCGCGGCGGATGTGCCCGAGGCCAACCAGCGGCTCGACCTCTGTCCGAACCCGTGATGACGCTCGCGACACACCCACCGCGGGGCTCGGCGCAGCAGGGCCGCACGCTCGGGAGCACGCGGCCGAGGGCCTCGTTGCTCGGCGGCGCCCACCGCACCGGCCATGACTTCGCGGCCGTCGCGCGTGCGCGGGGCGGCCGTCGTCCGCCGCCGAACGCCCGGGCTGCGGCCGCGCCCGCCGCCGGGCCTCGCTTCAGCGAGGAGTGCAGCAGCTTTCAGCGCTGCAGCGTGATCGAGCCGCTCGTCCACGCGCGGCGACTCGTCGACACGGCGCTCGCGGAGCTCGGGCCGGTGGCATCCGGGGCGGTCACCTCGGGCCGCATCGTCGACCTCGTCAACGTGCACTTCCACGACCCCGGCAACACAGCCGGCGCCGCGTCGTTCGCACTGGACAAGTTCCGGCTGATCCGCTCGGAGCTGTCGGCGCCGATCCGCTACGTCTGCCGCAAGGACCAGCCCGCGGACTGCGAGACCACCTCGACGGGCTTCGTCGGCGGCTTCACGAACTGCGCGCCGGGCGCGGACGTCGAGCTCTGCAGCCCGTACTACGTGTCGCTGGACTGCGAAGAGCAGGCGCGGGTGCTCGTCCACGAGGTCGCGCACCACGTGCCCGAGCTCTGCCCCGACCGCGCGTACGTCGGCGAACCCGGGTACATGGCGCTGTCGGCCGAGCACGCGCGCACGAATCCGGACACCTACGCCCAGTTCGCGACGATGACCTTCACCGGCGCGGCCGGCTGCGTGGACTGCGGCTTCGAGGTGCAGCGGGAAGGCGGGAAGCGGTACTGATGGCGAGGCGCGACGCCGTCCTGAGAACCCGTGACGTCCGGCCGGCGGGCCGCGGGCGTCCGCTCGACCGGCGGACACGGCAGCAGTTCGAAGCGCGCCTCGGCGCGACGCTCGGCGACGTCCGCGTGCACGACGACGAACGCGCTGCGTTCACGGCCCGGGCGCTCGGAGCGCGCGGCTTCGCGCTCGGCCGCGACGTCGTGCTCGGCGTGCGCGACGAGCGGCTGCTCGCCCACGAGCTCGCGCACGTCGTGCAGCAGGAGCGACGCGGCGCCACAGGCGACCCCGAGACGGGCGCACGGCTCGCCGAGCGCGGCGGGTTCGTGTCCGCGGCCGCCCTCGGCGCGGCGGCGCCGGGCTTCTACGCGGACGACGAGGAGCGCCCGCCGCCGAAGACCGTCGAGCCGGCGTTCCGGCTCGACTGGGAGCGCTTCGCGCAAGCTGGCCGCTTCTCCCTCGGCGTCCCGCCGCTGACGCTCGGCACGCCGCCGGTGCTCCTGCCCCCGCCCGTCCTGCCCGGCGGGCCGGTGACGCCGCCGCTCACGCTGACCCCGCCGGCCTCGACGGCCCAGCCGCCCGCGTCGACGAGCGCGCCGTCGCGGCTGTCGGTGGCGTCGAGTGGCCGCTTCAGCCTCGGCCTGCGCCTCGGCTTCCCGGAGGCCGAGGCGAAGACGCTTCCCGGTGGGCCGCCCTCCGCGCTCGCCGAGTCGCTCCAGCGAGGCCAGATCCTGAACCAGATCGTCACCGGCCAGGTGCCGCGGGGCTGGGAGGCGATCGACAAGGCCCAGCTCGCCGGCGCGGTCTGGGGCATCTTCTCGACGCACATCGCGCCGGACCTCGCCCGGAAGATCACGAGCAGCGTCTCTGCGAAGGGCGCGGGCGGCCTGTCCTACGAGCTCGACCTCGTCCTCTTCACCGACTTCTCGGGAGGTGGTCTCTCCTTCTCGGTCGCGCACTGAGAGGGCCACACGATGGCGTCCGAGTTCCCAGGCAGCCCGATGGTCTTGAAGGGCGCGCTCGTCGTCTTCGGCGCGCCCGTGCCCGTGCCCACGAACCTGATCGTGTTCCAGTACAACCCGGACGAGATGCGCCGGACGTTCCGGCAGGCCGCGCCCGCCGGCGACGAGGCCGACCGGCGCCGCTCCGGCGGCACGCGGCGCGTCCGGCCGCCGGTCGAGAGCTTCACCATCACCGTCGAGCTCGACGCGGCCGACCAGCTCGAGACGTCGAACCCGATCGCGGTCGCCACGGGCATCCACCCCGCGCTGGCGGCGCTCGAGCTGCTGCTCTACCCCGACTCGACGATCGTGATCCTGAACAAGGCGCTTTCGCTCGCGGGCATGTCGCTGATCGCGCAGCCGAAGGTGCCGGTCGTGCTGCTCGTCTGGGGGCTCCCGCGGATCGTGCCGGTGCGGGTCACTTCGGTCTCCGTCACCGAGCAGGCCTACGACCCGCTGCTGAACCCGATCAGGGCGCGCGTCGAGCTGGGCCTGCAGGCGCTGACGGAGTCCGAGCTCCGCGAAGCCGGCGCGCCGTTCGACACGCTCGGGCTCGTCAACCAGATCGGCAAGGAGGTGCTGGCGAAGACGAACATCGTCAGCGGCACCCTCGAGCTGAGCGCGGAGATCTCGTTCTGATGTTCGAGCGCGGCAGCCGCTACGAGTCGGTGCCCGAGGACGTCTACGTCGACGCCGCCGGCCGCGAGATCCCGTACAAGCTGCTGCGGCTCCTGCCGCCGCGCGGGCCTGCCGTCCAGGGCGCACCTCGTGCTCGACGGCGACCGCCTCGACCTCATCGCCCACCGCTACCTCGGCGACCCCGAGCTGTACTGGCGGATCTGCGACGCGAACCGGGCGCTGCGGCCCGAGGAGCTCACCGCGGAGCCGGGCCGCCGGCTCGTGATCCCGATCGGGATGCCCTAGCCATGCCCGGCCTCGCCACCATGCTGCAGATCGCGTTCGCACCGGCGCCGCCGCAGGTCGTGGACGCGGTCGAGGAGATCGTGGTCGAAAGCACGCTCGAGACCTCGAGCGTGTTCCGCATCCGGCTCGGCATCGCGCAGAACGACCTCGGCGACTGGCGCTTCCTGCAAGAGGACCTCTTCCGCCCGCTCGTGCCGGTCACCGTGCGCGTCGCCGTCGGCACCGTGCCCGTCCCGGAGGCGCTGATCACCGGCTACGTCGCGCAGCCAGGACGTCACCTACGCCGACGAGGCCGGGTCGTCGACGCTGGAGATCAGCGGCCTCGACGCGACGCACCTGATGAACCTCCAGGAGAAGGTCATGCCGTGGCCGAACCTGCCGGACGGCGCCATCGCCGCCGCGATCTTCGCCCAGTACCCGCCGATCGTGCCGATGGTGCAGCCGACCGCGCCGACGCTCGTCGAGCCGGAGGGGACGACGATCCAGCGCGGCACCGACCTCCGCTTCCTGCGGCGACTCGCGAAGCGGAACGGCTTCGACGTGTACGTGCAGCCGGAGCCGCTCACCGGGATCGACCAGGGCTTCTTCCGGCCGCGCCAGACGCTCGGCGTGCCCGCAGGCGGTGCTGAACGTCGAGCATGGGCAGCGAGACGAACGTCGCCGGCTTCCGCGTGCGCTACGACATGACGCAGCCGACCGGCGCCATCGCCGCCGGGCTCGACACGATGACGAAGGCGCCGCAGCCGGCGCTCGCGCCCGTGTCGGTGCAGCCGCCGATGGGAGTGGAGCCGTCGCTCCTGCGCGTGCTGCCGCCGCCCGTCGTCCGCCCGGTCGACACCGGGCGAGATGCGGACGGCCGAGCTGCAGGCGCTATGCGCAGGGCATCGTCGACCGCTCGAGCTTCGCCGTCGTCGCCGAGGGCGAAGCCGGGCCGGACGTCGGCGTCCTGCGGCCGGGCGGGCTCGTCGCCGTGCGCGGCGCTGGGCCGGCTCCACAACGGCCTCTACCTCGTCACGCGGGTCCGGCACCGCATCTCCGACGACGGCTACGTCCAGGCGTTCGAGGCGCGCCGCAACGCCGTGACGATGACGGGCGCCGAGCCCTACGTGGAGGTCTGACGTGGACGGGGCGACGACCGCGAACGGCTCGGCGGACGCCATGGAACGGGGCGTCGACCGCTTCTACGGCAAGTACCGCGGCCTGGTCGTCAACAACCGAGACCCGCTCCAGCTCGGCCGGCTGCAGGCGATGGTGCCGGAGGTGCTCGGCGAGTCGCCGAGCGGCTGGGCGCAGCCGTGCGCGCCGTACGGCGGCACGGCGTGCGGCTTCTTCGCGATCCCACCGATCGGCGCGGGCGTCTGGATCGAGTTCGAGGCGGGCGACGTCTCGCGTCCGATCTGGGCGGGCACGTGGTGGGCGACCGGCGAGGTGCCGATGGACCAGGCGGGCGCGCCGGCGCAGCCGACGACGAAGATCCTGCGCAGCGACTTCGGCCTGATCGTCGCCCTCGACGACGTCAAGCAGACGATCACGCTCTCGGACTCGCTCGGCGTGAACCTGATGACGGTGAAGGTGCTGGAGGGCACGATCGAGATCAAGAGCGCGGTGCGAGTCGTGCTCGAGGCGCCGATCATCCAGCACGGGCAGGGCGCGTTCGCACCCGGCCGTCTTCGGCGACCAGCTCCTCACGTTCCTCACCCAGCTCGTGACGATCTTCAACACGCACGTCCATCCGGGCGAGCTCGCAGCAGGGTTCATCCCCGTCACGCCGGCGCCTCCCGTCGCGCCGATGACGCCGCCGACGCCTGCGCTCGTGTCCACGAAGAACCTGGTCGGATAGGAGGCGCCGATGGCACAGCTGTACGGAGGCTCGATGACGGACTTCGCCGGGAGCCTCGCGGACGAGATCGAGCAGGCGCTGCGGGACGTCCGGCGCGAAGCCGGCCTCGCGGCGCCGCCGGACGACGACGACCGGCGGATGCTGTTCATCGCGATCGGCCGCGGCGTCGTCGCACACCTGAAGGCCAACGAGCGGGCCTTCGCGATCCACGTCGGCAGTGCCGTGCCGCTCGACACGTTCCCGGACATCAGGGCGCGCTGAGATGCCCGCCGGCTACCTCGACTTCCCCTTCGCCGTCGACGCCCGCGGCGCCACCGCGACCGCTGGCGAGGACGACCACGTCCGCGACCTGATCATGCAGGTGCTCTTCACGAACCCGGGCGAGCGCGTCAACCGGCCGGAGTTCGGCTGCGGACTGCGGTCGCTCGTCTTCCTGCCGAACAGCTCCGCCCTGGCAGCCGCGACGCAGGCGCTCGTCAAGGGCGCGCTGCAGAAGTGGCTGGAGCGCGAGATCCAGGTCGAGGCCGTCGAGATCGAGGCGCGGGACGAGCGGCTGGAGGTCGTCGTCGCGTACAGGCGCCGCAGCGGCGGCGACCGCCTGGTCGACCGATTCGCGGTGCCGGAGGGAGCGCCGTGAGCGTCACGGACGTGGTCTGCGTCGACGAGCGCGCCAGGCGCGCGGCGCTGCTCGGCCACCCGAGCGAGAACGGCATCGACTTCCTCGAGGTCGACGCCACCGACCTGCACCTGCTGCACGTCCACTTCCTCAACCCGCTCCCCGCAGACGCCTACGACCTGCCGACCGAGCTCGACCGGATCTCGGTCGAGGGCGGCACGCGCGTCGCCGGCATCCGGGTCGTGCAGGCCGTGCGCGCGGCTGCCCAGCGCCTCGACGTGCGGGTCGATCGCATCGGCGACTTCTCGCCCTACGTGCTCGAGCTCGAGGCGGAGGAGCTCGACCCGCGCTTCCGGCGCATCGAGTTCTCGTTCCGCGCCGGCTGTCCGGTCGACGTCGCACCCACCTCGGCCGCGGAGGCCGCACCGCTCGAGGACGGGCCGGCCCTCGACTACCTGGCGAAGGACTATGCGAGCTTCAGGCGGCTGCTGCTCGACCTCGCTCCGCAGCTCAACCCGGCGTTCGTCGAGCGCAATCCCGCGGACCTCGGCGTCGCGCTCGTGGAGCTCCTGGCCTACGCGGGCGACCGGCTCTCCTACTTCCAGGACGCGGTCGCGAACGAGGCATACCTCGAGACGGCCCGCTCGCGGATCTCTGTGCGCCGCCACGCCCGGCTCGTCGACTACCGGCTCGACGAGGGCGCCAACGCCCGCACGTTCCTCCACGTGGAGGTCCACGAAGGCGTGGTCGGTGCGCAGACGCTGCCCGCGGAGTCGAAGGCGGTCACCCGGATCATCTCGCCGCTCGTCCACGCCGAGGACCCTCCCGGCCCGGTGCTCGACGCGGACGACGTCACCGCCGAGACGATCGAGACCGATCCCGCCCTCGCAGGCGCTGCCGTCTTCGAGACGCGCGCCGCGGTCGCATGCTTCGAGGTCAACAACCAGCTCCGCATCCACGCCTGGGGCAACGACCGCTGCAGCGTGCCCGAGGGCGCGACCGAGGCCTGGCTGTACGCGCCGCGCGGCGACTCGCCCGCAGTGCGCCCGGCGCTGCAGGCGGGCGACCACCTGCTGCTCGAGGAGGTGCGAGGGCCGGCAACGGGCCTGCCGGCCGATGCGGACCCGACGAGACGGCAGGTCGTCGAGCTCGTCGAGGTCGCCGACGACGAGGACGAGCTGTTCGCGGCCGCACTCGTCGACGGCGAGCTGCAACTGCGCGGGCCGACCGGCGACCCGCTTCCGCTCCTCCGCGTCCGCTGGCGGCGGGATGACGCAGTTCGAGTCCCGTTCGCGCTCTCCAGGCGCGACCCCGACCTCGGCGCGCTGACGAACCTCACCATCGCCCGCGGCAACATCGTTCCCGCCGACCACGGCATCACCGTCCGCGACGAGACCACGCCGCTGCCGGCGACGGCGGACGCGCGCTTCCGGCTGCGGCTCGAGCGCGCGCCGCTGACGATGACGGACCTGCCCGACGGCGGCTCGCAACCCGCTGTGGGGCTGCGAGTCACCGAGGAGGGAGGCGAGCCGGAGCGGTGGAGCGTCGTGCCGGACCTGCTCGACAGCCCTCCCGCCGAGCGGCACTTCGTCGCCGAGCTCGACGACGACGGCCGCGCCGTGCTCAGGTTCGGCGACGGCGAGCACGGCCGCTCGATCGCCGGCGCCACCGAGCTGCGGGCCACCTACCGGATCGGCGGCGGCCGCCGCGGCAACGTCCCTGCCGGCGCGGTCGCGCATCTTGCGCTCCCGGCCGCGGTCGCGGCCGATTGGATCCGCTCGGTCCGCAACCCGCTGCCCGCGGTCGGCGGCCGGGACCCGGAGACGCTGGACGCGGCACGTACCCGCGCGCCGCACGCCTTCCGCGCGCGGCCGCTGCGAGCCGTCACGGCGGCGGACTGGGTGCGCTTCGCGTCGGAGCTGCCGGACGTCCAGAGCGCATTCGCCCATCTCCGCTGGACCGGCAGCTGGTACGCAGTCGTCGTCGCGCTCGACCCGCGCTCCCCCGCCGATCTCGTCACCGGCGCCGACGGCCGGATCAGCCTCGAGCCAGGATTCGAGCAGCGCACGCGCGCGCGCCTCGAGCGATTCCGGCTCGCCGGCTACGACCTCGAGCTGCTGGCGCCGACGTTCGTGCCGCTCGAGCTCGAGGTCGAGGTCTGCGTCGCTCCAGGCCACTTCCGCAGCGACGTCGCCGCCGCAGTCGGCGAGACGCTGTCGGCACGCCGGCTCCCAGACGGACGTCTCGGCCTCTTCCATGCGGAGAACCTCACGTTCGGACGGCCGGTGCACGCGAGCCGGATCTACGCCGCCGTCGAGGCCGTACCCGGCGTCGACACCGCCGTCGTGCGCACGTTCCGACGCTTCGGCCGCGAAGACGCGGGCGAGCTGGCAAGCGGCGTGCTCCCGATCGCGCCCGGCGAGATCGCGCAGCTCGAGAACGACCCGAGCTTCCTCGAGCACGGGATCCTCCGCGTCGTCGCGCAGGGAGGCAAGGCATGAGCGCGCCGCTGCCCGAGCTTCGCTACCGCGTCGGTACCTACGCGACCTTCCGCCGGGCGATGCTCGAGTCGCTCGCGCGGCAGAAGGCGCTCACGCGGCTCACGGCGCGACGCAGCGACGACTTCGGGATCACCGTGCTCGAGCTCTGGGCAGCGGTCGCGGACGTGCTCGCCTTCTACCAGGAGCGCTACGCGAACGAGGCCTTCCTGTCGACGGCCCGCAGGCTCGAGTCCGTGGCGCGGCTGGCCGCGCTCCTCGGCTACCGCCGCGCACCCGGAGCAGCGGCGCTCGCACGTCTGGCGTTCACGATCGAGGCCGACAAGCGGGTCGATCTGCCCGCAGGCCTCCGCGTCCAGAGCCTCCCCGGCCCGGGCGAGCTGCCGCAGCTCTTCGAGACGCTCGAGCCGCTCGACGCCGATGCGCGGCTCAACCTCCTGCGGATCTTCCCGCAGCCCCTCTCCTCCCCCGCGCTGGAGAAGGGACGCACGGAGGCGACGCTCGACCGCGCGCGTGGTGCAGCGCTCTCGGCCGAGCTGGCGGCCGGGCAGCGGGTCGTCGTCTTCACGGATCAGCAGCCGGCTCCGGTCGAGGAGAAGACGATCGCGGCCGTCCGCACGGAGGGCGACCGCGCGGTCGTGACCTGGGCGCAGCCCGTCGAGCGAACGACCTGGGACTCGGCCGCGACGGTGTTCTCGTTCGCGCGCACGTTCCGGCTCTTCGGTCACAACGCCCCTGCGACCTACATGCAGCCGGAGACCGTCCTGCCGAGCGGGCGCTTCCAGCGAGGACCGATCGCGAAGCGCTCGCTGCTGGAGCGCAACACGGCTTTTCGGCTCGACGACCAGTTCTTCGGGGACCAGGAGGTGGAGCCGCGGATCGCCTGGAAGCTGCGAGGGCTCCAGACGAGCGATTTCGCCTACCCGCGAGGCGGCAACGCCGAGGAGGCCGCCGCGGCCGGAGCGGACGACACGAGCCGGCTCTGCCTCGACGCACGCTTCGAGGGCCTCGCACCCGGTGCCCGCCTCCTCGTCGCCGACACGCGACCGGACGGCACGAAGCGCATGGTGACGGTGGTCGAGGTCGACCAAGCGAGCGACGTCCTCGGCGCCGCGGTGGACACGGTGACCCGCGTCACGGTCACACCCGCACTCGGCTCGCTGCCCGACCGGCGTGGAGTGGTCGTCTACGAGCTCGTCCACGAGCTCGCGCTCTGGGGGGGCACCTATGCGGGACGTCTCACGGGCGACACCGTGTACCTCCCGGGCCGGCTCGCCGAGGACGGTGCGGTCGAGATCGAGCGGCGCATCGAGCGCGGGGCGCTCACGACGGGGCTCCGACTGCGGCCGGAGGAGGTCGAGATCGGCCGGCGCGTCGTGCTCGCGGACGCATCCGGACAGCCGCTCGCCGGGACCGTCAAGGCTGCCGCCACCACGACCGCGCCCGATGCGTCGGGCTTCTGCCACCTCGTCGTGCCCCTGGACGTCGAGGGCACGCTCGACCTCGAGACCGCGAGCGCGACGCTGAGCGGCAACGTCGCCCAGGCGAGCCACGGCGAGACCGTCCCCGACGAGACGCTCGGAAACGGCGACGCGTCGGCCTCCTTCCAGCGCTTCCGCCTGCGGCGCGCGCCTCTGACGCTCGTCCCCGGCTCGGGCGCCGGCGGGCTCGGCAGCAGCCTCTCCGTGTTCGTCGACGGCGTGCGCTGGAAGGAGGTGCCCGAGCTCCTCGGGCACGCGGCCGACGAGCGGATCTTCACCACACGTCTGGCCGAGGACGACGCCGTCGAGATCGGCTTTGGCGACGGCGTCGAGGGCGCGAGGTTGCCCTCCGGGCGGGGGAACGTCCACGCGACGTACCGCGTGGGGACCGGCGTCGCAGGCCGGGTCGCGGCGACAGTGCTGACGACAGCGCTCGACCGGCCGCCCGGGCTGCTCGCCGTCGCCAACCCGCTGGCCGCGACGGGCGGTGCAGATCCCGAGACCATCGCCGCGGCCCGCCGCGGCGCGCCACGGACGGTTCGCACGTTCGACCGGGCGATCTCGCTCCGCGACGTCGAGGATCTCGTCACCGCCTCGGGCGAGGTGGCGAAGGCACAGGCGACATGGGCGTGGGACGGGCTCGGGCAGGCGATCCACGTCACCGTTGCGGCGCAGGCCGGCGGCACGTTCTCGGTCGAGGATCTGCGGCGCCATGCGGCGGCGCTCGACTCGGCGCGCGACGCCAACCACCCGCTCCGTGTGGCGAACGTCGTCTACGTCGACGTCGTGGTGCGGGCCCGCGTGGGCGTCGAGCCGGATCGGCGGCGTGCGGACGTCGAGACGGCAGCGCGCGAAGCCCTGCTGGGGGCGTTCGCCTTCGACGCGCTCCAGCTCGGCCGGCCGGTCGGCCTGAGCGATGTCTACGCGGTGCTGCAGGCCGTGCCCGGAGTCGCGTTCGTGGACATCGACGAGCTGCGCTTCAAGGACGCCGCCGAGCAGGAGGCCCGCCGGGTCGAGGACGGCGACCTGCAACCGGTGCTGCTGATCCGGTCGGCGCGTCCCGAGGCGGGAGCGGCCGGCGGCGTGCGGCCAGCCGAGCTGCCCCGGCTCGCCGCACCGTCGCTCGACGCGACCGTGACCGCCGTGGGAGGCCTGGCGTGACCGCGCTCGAGGCGCCCGTGCTGTACGAGCGGCTGCCGGCCGTCTACCGGGAGCACGATGCCGTCGGCGGCTTCCCGCTGCGAGCGCTCCTGGCGGTGATCGCCGAGCAGGCGGCGCTCGTCGAGCAGGATGTCGAGCAGCTGCTGGACGACTTCTTCGTCGAGACGGCCCAGCCGCGCATGCTGCCGCTCATCGCCGAGCTGGTCGGCAACGACCTTCTCTACGACGCGAGCCGCATCGCTCCCGCGGCAACTGCCGAGGCGCTGTTCGACGACCTTGCCGGCACTGACTTGAGGCCGCGGCTGACCGTCCCGATCCGGGCCGACATCGCGAAGACGATCTCCTACCGGCGCCGCAAGGGCACGCTGCCGATGCTCGAGGAGCTCGCCCGTGACGTGACCGGCTGGCCCGCGCACGCCGTCGAGTTCTTCGGCCTGCTCGGCCGCACCCAGCACGTCGACCACGTCCGGCCAGGTGGCGGATGGGTCGACCTGCGCTCGCCGGAGCGCGCCGACCGCGTCGACCGGGCCTTCGACGACACGGCACACACCGTCGATGTCCGCCCACCCTCGACGCTCGAAGGCTGGCACGGCCTCGACAGCATCGGTCTGTTCCTCTGGCGACTGCGCGGCTACGAGCTCGTGGACGTGCCGGGTCGAGCCGCCGACCGCGCCTGGCGCCTGCATGCGAGCGCACTCGGGAATCCCGCGCCGCTCTTCTCGCGCTGGCGGCGGGAAGGCGATGAGGCGGGGCTGGCGACCGAGCTGCACGTGCCTGCGCCGATCCGGCCCGCGCGCTTCCACGCCGACCTCACGGGCGAGGGCGCCCTGTACGGGCCGTTCGAGAGCAGTGAGGCGAGCCTGCACGTCGCGGTCAACGGCACACCGGTGCCGCGCGAGCAGATCCAGTGCCGGCAGCTCGTGCCCTGGCCGGCTGTGCGGCCGGCCGGGAGCGTCGTGGCGGTCGACGTCGCAGCGGGACGGCTCGCCGTCGGCGCCGGCTTCGGCGCGCTGACGGGCGTCGACGTCTCGTACCACTACGGCTTCCAGGGCGACCTGGGGGGCGGGCCGTACGACCGCGCCGCCTGGCTCGTCCGCGGCGGCCGGGACACGCTTCGGCTCGCGGTCACCGAGGGTGCGGCCGACGATCCTGCAGCCGGCCGCTTCGGCAGCGTGCAGGCGGCGCTCGCCCACTGGAGCTCGGCCGAGGTGGACCGCCCGGACACGATCGTCACGATCCGCGACAGCCGCGCCTACGCCTTGCCGGCGTCGGTGACACTGCACAACGAGCGCCGCCTCGTGATCCAGGCGGCGGACGGCGAGCGCCCGGTGCTACGCACCCCGACGCAGGGAGACCCGGGCCTCGAGATCAAGGTCGACGTCCCGGCCGGCGAGCCCGACCGCGGGTCCGAGCTGACGATCTCCGGCGTCGTCGTCGAGGGGCACCTGAACGTCTCGGGCGACCTCGGGCGGCTGCGCCTGCTGCACTCGACGGTCGTCCCGGGCCGGCGGCTGCGCGTCAACGGCCTGCCGCAAACGACCGACGTCGCCGTCCGTGCCCGCGGCTTTCTCGGCCAGGAGCCGATCAACGAGCAGCTCCGGGTGGAGATCGCGTACTCGATCACCGGCCCGCTGCTGATCGCGCCCACCGCCGCGGGGCTCTGGGTGCTCGACTCGATCGTCGACGGGCTCGGCGGCGCCGCCGTCCGCGGCCCGATCCATTCGAGCGGCGAGCAGCCGGCATGCCCAGCCGTCGTCGAGCGCACGACCGCCCTCGGGCGCGTGCGGGTGCGCTCGCTGACGGCCGTCGACTCGATCATCGCCGGCCAGGCGATCTGCGAGCGCGTCCAGACCGGCGAGGTGCGCGGGACATTCATCGGCCAGGAGTCGAGGACGCCGCGGCGGATCCGCTGCCAGCCCGACCGGGCGATCGAGGCCGCCGTGCGCGAACGCGAGCGCCGTACCCCGACGCCGACCGAGGCCGAGATCGCGGCCATCCGCGCCGAGATCGAGGGTTGGCTGTCGCCGACGTTCACATCGACCCGGTACGGGCGTCCCGGCTATGCGCAGCTCCGTGTCGGGTGCCCGGCCGAGATCGCCGCAGGTGCGGAGGACGGCTCGGAGATGGGCGCCTTCTCGCACCTCAAGCAGCCGCAGCGGGAGAGCAACCTGCGCCTCCGGCTCGGCGAGTACCTGCCATTCGGCCTCGAGCCCGGCCTGATCTACGCCACGTGAGGAGGCAGCCGTGAAGGGGGATTTCACGCGTCTGACGTTCGAGCCCACCAAGCGCTACACGAGCGTCCGCATGCAACAGGGGCGCGTGCAGCTCGACGCGGACTGGAACGAGCAGGCCGACATCCAGGCGTACCTCGACCGGACGCGCACGATCGACGTCGTCGGCCGCAGCGGGGCGCCGAAGGGCGAAGGCAGCTTCGCCGTCGCCGTGACCTCGAACAACGCCGATCTCACCGTCGCCGCGGGACGGTTCTACGTCGACGGAGTGCTCTGCGAGCTCGAGTCCGACACGACGTACCTCACCCAGCCCGACCTGCCCTCGCCGCCGCCGCTCACTGCGATCCCGGCGGCCGGGCGCACCGACCTCGTCTACCTGGAGGCCTGGGAGCGTGAAGTGACCCCGGCGGAGGACCCCGATCTGCTGGAGCCCGCTCTCGGCGGCGCCGACACGGCCACCCGGACGAAGACCGTGTGGCAGGTCCGCGTCCAGGAGGGCGTCACGGCCACTGACTGCAGCGACGTCGCCGGGTTCCCGCCTGCACCGAGCAGCGCCCGCCTGACGAGCGAGGTGTCCGCCGCAGGCAACGGCTCGCAGCCGTGCTTCATCCCGCCGAGCGCCGGCTACCGCGGCCTCGAGAACCGGCTCTACCGCGTCGAGATCCACTCGAACGGCACCGGCCCGACCTACAAGTGGTCGCGCGACAACGGGTCGTCGGTCTTCGCGATCGAGGAGCTCGTGAACGCCGACGCCTCGGGTACCGATCGCATCCGCGTGCGCAGGCTCGGACGCGACGAGATGCTCGCGATCCAGGAAGGCCAGTTCGTCGAGGTGTTGGACGACGACGCCGAGCTCGCCGGGCGCCCCGGCACGATGGTCCAGATCACCGACGTGGACGAGACGGAGCGAATCCTCACCCTCTCCGCGAAGGTGCAGGGGTACAGCGTCGCCCGGCACGCGAGGGCCCGCCGCTGGGAAACCGCACCCGTCCCCGTGAGTGTCGGCAGCAAGCAGGCGCTCGGCACGGACGGCGTCCTGATCACGCTCGACGGCTCCGGCTTCGCGCCCGGAGACCACTGGCTGTTCGCGGCCCGCACCACGATCGGAGACGTCGAGCGGCTGACCGCCGCCGAGCCGCACGGGATCCGCCGGCACTACGCTCCGCTCGCGCTCGTTCGCTGGACCTCGACCGGCGGCACGGTGAGCAGCGTCGTCGAGGACTGCCGCGCGTCCTTTCCGCCCCTCACCGGGATCGAGGCGGAGGACGTGGCCTTCGACAACACCGTCTCCGGGCTGGTCACCACGGCCGGCGACGGCGCCGACACGGTGCAGGAGGCGCTCGACGTTCTCTCGGCCGGCCACACCCTGCGGCACCACAACGCCTTCCTGCACGGCTGGGGCATCGTCTCCGGCCTGAAGGTGGTCTGCGACGGAGGAGACCGCTCACAGGTGACCGTGCGCGAAGGCTGGGTGATCGACCGCGCGGGCAACGACATCCAGGTGCAGGAGCGGGCGCTGCCGTTCATGACGATGGTCGAGCAGCACGACGCGGCTCCCCCCGCGGGCGGGCCGATCCTGAAGGAAGGCGTCGGCGACGCGTGGCTCGTCTGGGACCCGAAGACGGCGGGCGACTTCGCGCCGTTCGCGGTCGAGCGCTACAACCCGGACTGGAAGCAGGAGCTCGAGGAGCGGCTGGCGACGACGCTCCTGATGGAGTTCTACGAGGACTCGATCCTCGACATCCGGCGCTTCCTGGAGCGCGAGCTCACGCCGCCACCCGGGCAGGAGAACGACCCGGCGGGGCCGGAGCACGAGCTGACGGCTGCGCTCGCGAATCTCTTCGCCCAGCGCGTCAACCCGCAGGCCGGCCAGCACCTGCTGCTGACGCCGCGGGAGCACGAGCTCCTCAAGAAGTTTCACGCCGGGCTCAAGAACGAGCTCAGCCTCGAGACGTTCTGCGGGCTCTTCGACAGCGCGCGCCCCTATCCGGACGACTTCCCGCCCGCGATCCAGGGGCTGCAGACCATCTTCGGGCGCGGGCAGCACCAGCGCCTCCGGCTACGGCCGGGCGGCCGCGAGGCGTACTCGGTCGGGCCGGGCATCAATCCGGCGCGCGCCGCGACGGTGATCAACCGCTGGGATCTCGAGCAGGGCGTGCTGCGCGCCCAGATCGACCCGCTCGCAGGTGTGGAGACGATCGTGCGGGGCAGCGGGACGGTGCAGAGGGCCGATACCGGCGTCGGCTCGGTCAGCGACATCGCGTTCCTCGACGACGGCAAGACGATCGTCGTCACGGCGCCGACCCGAAACGGGCACGACACCCTCTTCCGCTCCGGCACGATCGTGGGGGACGACATCAACTGGGGCGCCGTGTTCACGATCTGCGACCTCCGTGTGGTCTCGCTCGCGACGACGGCAGCGGATCGGACCAACGTGTACGCCGTTGCCCACAAGCCGGAAGGCAAGAAGTTCATCGGGGACGGCCTGTACCGCATCGACCCCGCAGCGCTGGCGGCGGGTACGCAGCCCGTACGCGTCGGCGTGCCGTTCAACGCCACCGGCCACCTGCGCCTGACGGCGAACGGCGAGGCGTGGGCGACCGAGGCGGTCGTCGGACAGGACGTCCACGCGTACACCTCGGTGCGCCACTTCCCGAACGTCGCGTCGGCGGACGGCGTCAGCGACGTCGTCTCGCTGGACGGCCTGAAGGGCCGCGACGACATCGCCGTCTTCCACGCCGAGGACGGCGCGCAGGCGACGACGCTCTATGCCGTGGCGGAGACGACCAGCGGGTCGAAGGTGCTCGTCGCCTATCAGGGCACGACGCGCGTCGGAGAGCCGCTGCCGCTCGAGACGACGGCTCACCGGCTCGAGCCGCACCCGCCAACCGGGATGCTCCTCCTCACGTCCGAGGACGGCTACGCCGTGCGGCTCGTGGACATGCGATCGCACGCGAAGGTCACGAACTTCGTGCCGATGCAGCTGGGGCCGATCGCGATCGCGTCCGATCCCGCCCGGAACCGCGTCCTCGTCCTGAACTACCTGAGCAGCACGCTGGTGGTCGGCGACGGCAACCTCTTCGCCGCCGCCCCCGCGTTCCCGGTCGCCGAGCTGGCCGCATACCGGCAGGCGGCCGTGAACGCGTACAACGACCTGCTGGCGCGCTTCCTCGAGTACCTGAAGGACTGCCTCTGCGAGCACCTGCTCGTCGCCAGCCCGGACACGACGGCCGATACGCGCCTCTACCTCTGCGCGGTCACGATCCGGCGGCAGGAGCAGCAGTCGCGCGTCTACAAGGTCTGCAACCTCTCGCGCCGCCGCTACGTGAAGAGCCTGCCGGCGATCGGGCACTGGCTCTCACTCGTGCCGGTGCTGCCGTTCCTCGACCTGCTCGTCGAGCAGTTCTGCTGCTGGGTGCTTCCCGACCAGTTCGACCGGTACGCGGCCGCGGACTTCGACGAGGCACACTCGCAGACGCCGCAAACGCGGTTCAGGCTCGGCACCGCCCGCGAGGGCGCCGACACCGCGCAGGCCTTCGACGCGCTGGGCATGGTCGGGCAGCTGTTCGGCAAGTTCCTGCAGTTCGGCAAGGTCGCGCGAGACGGGACCTAGAGAGGAGAACGGCGATGAGCATCGTCGACGAGCCGGCAGAGCGGGTCGCGGTGGACCTGACCGCGCGAGGCATCCTCGTGCAACGGAAGCCGTACGACCCGAAGTCGCGGCCGAGCCTGCTGTCGGACTTCATGGGCTTCCTGCGCTCCCCCGAGCCCGGAAGCGCGGTGACGCTGTTCGAGGACGACGACGGGCGTGTCCGGTACTACACCGTCGCCGTGCCGGATCCCGAGTTCGAAGGCCTCCGGCAACGCGTCGAGCAGCTCGAGCCCGCCGTCGATCCGGAGCGCCTGCGGCGCCTCGAGGCGGGCGTCGCGCGCGTGGAGGCGCTCGAGGCCAAGGTGGCCGCCGTGGACGCGACGGTCGAGCGGATCCCTGCGCTGGAGGCGGAGGTGACGAAGGTGCGTGAGCTCGAGACGAAGGTCGAACGGCTGCCCGAGTTGGAGCGCCAGCTCGTGGACATCGGGACGATCCGCACGCGCCTCGACCGCCTGGAACGGCCCGGGTAGCCGCGAGCGACACCCGATGCGGCAGCCATCGTGCTGCAGCGCTCGTGATTCCGTGGTTTACCTGTACTAACCATTCGTGTAGTCCGGCGTCTATCGAGGCGTAGACGTCACTACGAGGCCGGACGCCCGGCCGGACCTCGTCCACGGAAGGAGTCCGATGCACAAGCGCTTCTTGCTCTCGCTCACCGTTGCGGTGATCGGGGCAGGGCTGCTCGTCGCAGCCGCGTTTGCCGGCTCGGCGGCGCCGAGCAAGTCGGGGTCGTCCGAGGTGAAGCGGGGCGGCACGCTCCGGATCAACCTCTCGGTCACCGACTTCGAGTACCTGGATCCGGCGCTGTCGTACGACGCGCCCGGCTGGCAGGTCCTGTACTCGACGAACACGACGCTGCTCAACTATCCGGACAAGCCGGGCGCCTCCGGAGCGCGCCTCGTGCCCGAGGCAGCGGTCGCCATGCCGACCGTCTCGAACGACGGCCGCACGTATACGTTCCGCGTCCGGAACGGCCTACGGTTCAGCGACAACTCCGCCGTGACGGCGGCGTCGTTCAAGCGCGCCATCGAGCGTGCCGCAGACCCGAGGCAGGCGTCCCCTGCGATCGCGTTCCTGCACGACGTCGTGGGCGCCGATGCCCGCAACGCCGGCCGCGCGAGCTCGGTCTCAGGTGTCACGGCGAACGGCCAGACCTTGACGGTTCGCCTGACGCGCAACAACCCGACGTTCCTGGCCGAGATCGCGATGCCGTTCTTCGGCGCCGTGAAGGCCAGCATGCCCATCAACCCGCGTGGCGAGAACACGTATCCCTCGGCGGGGCCGTATCGGATCGTCAGCCGTGACGTCGGCCGCCAGGTCGTGCTCGAGCGGAACCGGTTCTACAAGGGCTCGCGCCCGCAGAACCCGGACCGCATCGTGATCACGGTGCTGACCGATCAGTCGCAGAGCTTCCTGCAGACCAAGGCGGGCCAGGTCGACTACGACATGGGCGGCCTGCCCCCGACTGCGCACCAGGAGCTCTTCAACTCGTACGGCGTCAACAAGGGCCGCTACTTCGTGAACCCCGGCCCGAACGTCGCGTACGCAGCGCTCAACACGAGCGCCGGTCGCCCCTTCGCCAACGTCAACCTGCGGAAGGCCGTCAACTTCGCGGTCGACCGCCCGGCGTGGCTCCGGGTCGGCGGTCTGCTCGCCGGCAAGCGCACCGACCAGATCCTGCCGCCCAGCATCCGTGGGTTCCGGGATGCGAAGATCTACCCGCTCCAGGGTGCGAACCCGACGCGGGCCCGCCAGCTCGCCGGCGGCTCCAACGCCGAGGTGAAGATCCTGCACACGACGTCGCCGACCGCGGTGGCGCGTGCGCAGATCCTGCAGTTCAACCTCCGGCAGATGGGCCTCCGCCCCGAGCTGAAGCCGCAGCCCTTCGCCGTCGCCATCAAGACGGCCGGCGACAAGGGATCGGACTTCGACATGTTCACGATCGCGTGGTTCGCGGACTATCCAGACCCGTTCGACTTCATGAACGTCCTGCTGGACGGCGGCAACATCCAGGAGTCGAACAACTCGAACTACGCGTACCTGAACAACTCGACGTACAACCGGCGCATGAACGACGCCGCGAAGCTCAGCGGCAACGCGCGGTACGAGTCCTACGGGAAGCTGGACGTCGACATGATGACGAACGTCGCGCCGTGGGCCCCGATGCACAACGGCAACACCCGCGAGTTCATCAGCAACCGCATCACGAACTACATCTACCACCCGGTCTACGCGGCAGCCGTGCTCAACGCGCTGGCCGTCAAGTAGGTCGCCGAGCGGCGGAGACGCCTGAAAACGGTTCGGGGGCGCCGGGCGCGCCCCCAACCGCGTTTACCACTGTCAGGCGCACGGGACCGCCGCCTCGGCGTCTCGAGCCCGGCGTCCGCTTCGGCGGGCGCCGGGCGTTTTTCTCGCCTATCGCTCTAGACGACGCGGCCGACGCGAAGGTTGGCGCGCCGCTACGGGCGGTCGTCGTCGTCGGTGCGCTCGACGAGCGGATCGTCCTTCAGGCTCTGTGCGGCGGCGTGACGCCGCTGCTCTTCCTCGTCGAGCCTCTGGTCGAAACGGGTCTCGCGCACCAACGGCTCGTCGCTCGCCGGCACATCCGGCTCTGCTGCCTCGGGCGCCGGGGGCAGCTCGAGCGGCGACGTCACGTGCTGCACGTCGCGCCCCCGTCGGCTCCACGCCCACAACGACGCGCCGGCGACGCCCGCGCCCACCGCGGCTCCTA
This sequence comes from uncultured Gaiellaceae bacterium, assembly GCA_963733065.1. Classification (GTDB taxonomy): domain Bacteria; phylum Actinomycetota; class Thermoleophilia; order Gaiellales; family Gaiellaceae; genus CAVTBT01. Next base: position 7,597 of record CAVTBT010000001.1, on the reverse strand, counting down.
GTCCGAGCGAAAGCCAACCGCGCATGCAGGTGGTCTAGCACAGACGCCGAGGACGGAAAACCTGGGAGGCTAGTCTGTACGCCGCCGCGGAGAGGTGTCCGAGCGGCCGAAGGAGCGCGACTGGAAATCGCGTACGCGTCGAAAGGCGTGTCGCGGGTTCAAATCCCGCCCTCTCCGCTTTGGGTGCGGGGGAACCCATGGTTCCCCCGCAGGCCCCCTCCTTTTTCGCGTGCCACTGGCGGCGGTGCGCGTGCCTACGGGCGAGTGAATCGCCCTTCGGCGGTGGAACCGCGCTGCTGTGACGACAGGAGTGCGCTTCGCTGGAGCTAGCCGCTCGTCGAGTCGACCACGTACGCGGCGACGTCCTGGATTTGCTGCTCGCTCAGGCGGTCGGCGAAGGACGGCATGGCGCCCGCACCGTTCGTCACGCGCTCGACGACGAGGTCCGCGCTGGGCTGCGCCTCGTCGAGGTTCGGGCCGATGGTTCCGCTCGCGCCGGCTGCCTCGAGCGTGTGGCAGCCGCCGCACCCCGATGAGGCGAAGACTTGCTCGCCGGCGGCCGCGTCACCGCCGCTCGGCTGGTCGCCGGGCTCGGTCTCCGTCTCGGCCGGTTCGGTCTCGGTCTCCCCCGGCTCCGTCTCGGTCTCAGCCGGTTCGGTCTCGGTCTCGGCCGGCTCCGTCTCGGTCTCAGCAGGCTCGGTCTCGGTCTCAGCAGGCTCCGTCTCGGTCTCGAGCCCGTCTCCCGTCTCCGTCTCGGCCTGCTCAGTCTCGGTCTCGTGGGCTGCTTCGCCGCCGTGCTCGCCGCCCGTCGCCGTCACGACGGCGGTCATCATCGCCACGAACAGGATCAGCGTCGCGAGCACGAAGAGCCCAAGCCGATCGCCCGGGAACCCGGGCCGAAACCGCGGCACCAGCATCGACACGGCGAGCGCGAAGACGATGAAGACGGCGGCCGTGACGACCAGCACCGTCTCCCCTCCGGTGAGCCCCAGCACCATGCGCGGGAGACGCTACCACGGTGTCTGGCGGGGGAGCCGCGGGCTCCGGGCGGCCCCCCGGGACCGCATCTCGGGCGAGCCGGAGAGTGCACTAGGCTCTCGTCTCAGTGCTGACGGGGGACGAGCGGCTCGAGGCCTACGCGCGCCTCGCGATCGAGGTGGGCGCGAACGTCGGAGCCGGCCAGGACGTCTGGATCATCGCGTTCCCGGAGCACGCGCCGCTCGCGCGCGCGATGGCGCGAGCCGCCTACGAGCGCGGTGCGCGCTTCGTCGAGGTCGACTACCGCGACCAGCACGTCCGTCGCGCGCAGATCGAGCTCGCCGACGACGACATGCTCGACTGGACGCCGCCGTGGGCCCTCGCGCGGGCGGAGTACGTCATCGAGCGCCGCGGTGTGCTCGTGCAGATCACCGGCGACCCCGAGCCGGAGCTCTTTGCCGACCTCGACGGCGCCCGCGTGGCCCGCAGCCGCATGCGCGCCCTGATGGAGCGGTACCTCCAGGCGCAGAACGAACGCATCGTCAGCTGGACGATCGTCGCCTACCCCAACGAAGGCTGGGCCCGGACGGTCTTCGGCGAGCCCGACGTCGAGCGGCTCTGGCAGGCAGTCGCGGCGGCGACCAGGCTCGACGAGCCCGACCCGATCGGCGCCTGGCAGGCGCACATCGACACGCTCCTCGAGCGTGCGGCCCTTCTCAACGAGCGCGGCTTCGATTCCCTCCGCTTTCGGGGGCCAGGCACGGAGCTGACGGTCGGGCTGATTCCGGAGGCGCGCTGGTACACCGGCGCAGAGGAAACCGTCGGCGGCCGGCGGCACGTCGTCAACATGCCGACGGAGGAGGTCTACACGACTCCCCATCGGTTGCGGACAGAGGGAAAGGTGCGTTCGACGCTTCCGCTCGCCATCGCCGGCACGATCGTCCGCGACCTCGAGCTGCGGTTCTCGGGCGGCAGGGTGACGGAGGTCAGCGCCTCCAGCGGCGCCGACGTGATCCGCGGCCAGATCTCGACCGACGACGGCGCCTCCCTGCTCGGCGAGGTGGCGCTCGTGGACGGGGAGTCGCGCGTCGGCCAGACCGGCCTCGTCTTCCTGAACACGCTCTTCGACGAGAACGCCACGTGCCATATCGCCTACGGCGCCGGCGTGCTTCCTTCGATCGACGGCTACGAGACCCTCACCTCCGAGCAGCTCGCCGCGATCGGCTACAACGAGTCGGTTGTCCACACCGATTTCATGATCGGCGGCCCCGAGGTCGAGGTCGACGGGCTCGAGGCCGACGGGACCGTCGTTCCGCTCCTCCGCGCCGAGCAGTGGCAGCTCAGCTAGGTCGCCTTCCCCCGGCCTGACGTTTCGGGCGCCGCGCGGCGGAAAGGGGCTGGCCAGGACCAGCCACTCAGGAGGAGAACCATGCCGCGGTTCAGACTCAGGGCTGCCGGCGCGGCGTTGATCGTCGCGTTCGGAGCGGCCGCAACTGGTGGAGTGATGGCCGCCACCCAGTCCAGTGACGAACGCGCGCTTCAGCCGGCGCGGCAGGCCGCCAGCCGGAACGTGGAGTCGCGCGTCAACGACCTGCTCGCCAAGATGACGCTCGAGGAGAAGCTCGAGCAGATCCAGCTGCTGCCCGACTTCATGGTCACGGAGGACGAGGTGCGCAAGGGCCTCGGCTCGGTGCTGAGCGTCACGGACGCGACGCGGATCAGGGAGCTGCAGCGCATCGCCGTCGAGGAGTCGAGGCTGAAGATCCCGCTCCTCTTCGCCTTCGACACGATTCACGGGTTCCGGACGATCTTTCCCATCCCGCTGGCCACCGGTGCGAGCTTCGATCCGCGCGTCGCGAGTGACGACGCGAGGTACGGCGCGCGCGAGTCGGCCGCCGTCGGGCTCAAGCAGACCTACGCGCCGATGATCGACGTCTCGCACGAGCCGCGGTGGGGTCGCATCGCCGAGGCCGCCGGCGAGGATCCGTACCTGAACTCGGTGCTGGCAGCCGCCCGCGTCAAGGCCATCCAGGGCAGCGACTACAGCGCCCGCGACAAGCTCGTCGCCAGCCCAAAGCACTTCGCGGCCTACGGGCAGCCGGAGGCCGGACGTGACTACAACACGACCGACATGTCCGAGCAGCGGCTCTGGAACTTTTACCTGCCGCCGTTCAAGGCCGCGATCGATGCGGGCGCGGACACCGTCATGTGCTCGTTCAACGCGATCAACGGCGTGCCCGGCTGCGGGAACCCCGACCTGATGCGACGGCTGCTCAAGGGGAAGTGGCGCTTCGACGGGTTCATCGAGAGCGACTGGACGGCCGTCGCCGAGCTCCGCGCCTGTCCGCCGAGGACCCGGACCGCGGGGAGTGCGGGCACGGCGTCGCAGCTGACGGCCCCAGCGCCGCTGCGCTCGCGCTCAACGCCGGTGTGGACTCGGAGATGACCAGCACCCTGATCCGCGACCACGGTGCCGACCTGCTGGACAGCGGCGAGATCTCGATGAAGCGGATCGACGACGCGGTGCGGCGGATCCTGCGCGTGAAGTTCCGCGCCGGTCTGTTCGAGCACCCCTACGCGCCGTTCGAGCCCGCCGAGGCGGATGCCCAGCAGCTGCTGCCCGACGCGGTGGCAGCGGCACGCAGGGCCGCGAGCCGCACCATGGTGCTCCTCCGCAACGAGGGCAACATCCTGCCGCTCGACCCGGCGAAGAAGACCGCCGTGATCGGGCCACTCGGGAAGAACCAGCACGACATGCTCGGCCCGTGGTGGGGCGCCGGCCGCGATGCCGACGTGGTCACTGTTTTCGACGGGATCAACACGCAGAGCCCCGGCGCGACCTACGCCGAGGGCTGCACGCTGTCCAACACCGAGCCGCCGCACACGGATCCGGAGGGGTGCGGCTCGGACGCCGGCTTCGCCGAGGCCGTCGCCGTCGCCAAGGCGGCCGACCAGGTCGTGCTCACCCTCGGCGAGACGCGGGAGATGAGCGGCGAGGCAGCGGCGCGCAGCACGCTCGACCTGCCCGGCCTGCAGGAGGACCTCATCGAGGCCATCGAGGCGACCGGCAAGCCGTACGTGGTCGTCCTGTTCACCGGCCGCCCACTCGCGCTGGAGGACGTGGTCGACCACACGCCCGCGCTGCTCCAGGCGTGGTTCCCCGGCGTTCAGGCCGGCCCGGCGGTCGCAGACGTCCTGTTCGGCAAGGTCAACCCGGGCGGCAAGCTGCCCGTGTCGTTCCCGCGCCGGCTCGGCCAGGTGCCGATCTACTACAACCACGAACGGGCCGGACGGCCGTGCAACCCGGACGTCAAGTGGAACTCACGCCACCGCGACATCCCGAGCTGCTCGCCGCTCTTCGAGTTCGGCTACGGCCTCAGCTACACGACGTTCGAGGTGTCGGACCTGCGTCTCGGCGCGTCCAAGGTGTCGAAGCACGGCAAGCTCGAGGCCTCGGTGAAGGTGACCAACACCGGGCAGCGAGCCGGCGACGAGGTCGTGCAGCTCTACATCCACGACCCCGTGGCCCGGATCTCGCAGCCGGTCCGCCGGCTGCGCGGCTTCGAGCGCGTCACGCTGGGCCCGGGCGAGGCACGGACGGTCACGTTCACGCTCGACCGAAATGACTTCGGCTTCTACGACAACCGCGGGCGGTTCGTCGTCGAGCCGGGCCAGATCGACGTCTACGCCGGCAACAGCTCCAATGCCGAGCTGACGGCGTCGTTCACCGTCGAGGGCTAGCGTTCGGAGGGCGCCCCGGCCTCGCCGCCGGGGCGCCCTCGAAACCGGTTTCAGCGACGCGCACTGCAGGACGCAGCGCGCGTCGTCGGTCGCGTCCTTCCCGCCGCGTAGCGTAGGAGCCCGATGACCTGGGCGACACGGTTCAAGGCTCGGGAGTACATCCGCGGGAGCCTCTGGGCGATTCCGCTCGCTGGCGCCGTACTCGGGGGCATCCTCGGGTCGGGACTGCTCGATCCCGAGGAGTTGGTCGACGTGCCGGCGTACTGGCAGTACTCGCCGACGACGGCGAGTAGCGTCCTGGCGGCAATCGTCGGAGCGATGGCCGCGCTGACGGGCTTCGTGGTGACGGTCGCGGTGCTGGTGGTGCAGATGGCCATCGGAACGTTCTCGCCCCGCTACATGCGGCTGTGGTACCGCGATCGCTTGCTCAAGGTGACGCTCGCGGTGCTCGTCGGCACCCTGTCGTTCTCGTTCGCCCTCCTGCGCAGGGTCGAGGAGAACTCCGTCCCGGATCTCGGCGTGACGGTCGCCGGGCTCCTGGTCATCGTCAGCCTGCTCCTCTTCCTCTTCTTCTTCGATCGCTTCATCCACAGAATGCGCCCGGTCGCCGTCACCGCGCTCGTCGCGAAGGCGGGCCAGCAGGCGTTCGCGGGCATGGTGCGTGCGGCGCGTACCGAGGGCATCGGCTTCAGACGTTCGCCAGCGACAGAGATCCGACCTTCATCGTTCGCTCGGGCCGAGCGGGCGCTATTCAGGCCATCGATCTCGAGGGCCTCGTGCGCTGGGCTCGCGAGCACGAGTGCGAGGTGGTGCTCGCGCGGGAGGTGGGTGACTTCGTCCCGGCCGGGGCCGCTCTGCTGCACGTTCACGGCTCGACGGCCGACCCGGCAGCCGAGCATGCGCTGCGAGGCTCGATCGCGCTCGGCGACGAGCGGACGATCCAGCAGGACCCGGCCTTCGCGCTCCGGATCATGGTCGACATTGCGATTCGGGCACTGTCGCCGGCGGTCAACGACCCGACGACCGCGGTTCAGGTCGTCAACCATCTTGGCGAGTCGCTACGAGGCATCGGGTCCACCGATTTCGAGCCTGCGCCGGATCAGACGAGCACCGGCCCGGCCGTCGTGATCCGGGTCCGCCGCTGGGAGGACTTCCTCGCCCTCGGCCTCACCGAGATCCGCGAGTACGGGGCATCGAGCGTTCAGGTGATGCGGCGTCTGAGAGCGATGCTCGACGAGCTCAGCGACGCAGTGCTCCCGGAGCACCGGGCGGCGGTCCTGACAGAGATCGGCCGACTCGACGCGACCGTCTCGGAACGCTGGAGCGGGTCCGTGGATCGCGATCGTGCCGGCAGCCCGGACCGGCAAGGCATCGGCGGTCGCTCGACTGTGTGAAGCGGGTCGCGGCGCAGGCCCTCCGCTACGCTGTGCGCCTCTCGGGCGCATAGCTCAGCGGGAGAGCGCTCGCTTCACACGCGAGAGGTCCCTGGTTCGATCCCAGGTGCGCCCACTCTCCCCCTTCGCGGAAGCGGCTTGATCAAGCAGTTTCAAGCCGTGCGCAGGCGCTCGGGATACCAGCGTGTCACGTCTGTGTCAGGGCCGTCGGCCAACACGCAAGCACGTGCTTGCATTGTTTGCGTTCATAACATTTTGATCTAGTCACATGCACACCGCGACGTACGCTATGCCTGACGCGTGCGCGTTCTATGCCGACGGGCACATCCGTGTGACCGTCAGGTGAGGCAGCGATGAGAACCGGGGGCGACGCTCATTCGCAATCGAAGTGGCCGGGTAGTGCCACGAAAGGGGCCATCATGCGCCGCCTCACCTTGACGTTCGGCCTGGTACTCGGGCTGCTCGCAACACTCGTCCTTGCCGCCGCCGTCGGAGCACGGCCGTTGGCACCAAGCCCGGTCATCCCGCACGACTGCGTGACCGCCGTGGTGTCCACGACAGTCGCTCCAGCCGGCGTCAGGCCGTGCACGTCGAAGCGCTAAGCGATTCACAACGGGCGGCTCCCGAGAGGGTCGCCCACAACTCTCTCGGGCTTTCGACAAAGCGTCACGCAAGGCGCAGTGCCTCTACTCGTCGTCACGGCGCTTGTGCGCCAGCGCCGGGCCACCTTGTGAGCACCCCAGTTGGTTGGTCGCCGTCTACGCATGCGCTTGCGAGCGAGCGAACGTGTCTCGGTGCCGGCGGCGTACTGCGGCTGCGTATCGCGCGCGGGACAAGTCGCCTCCTCGACGCTGTCTACGGCCGCGGCGGTGGAGCCGAGCCGGGGTTGCCGCCTAACGTCCTGGCGGACACGAAGTCCGGCTCGCCCGCCAGGAGCAATCATGACTTACAAATGACCTCTTGACAGCCGGAAGGTGACGTGAGATACCCGCCATGGGAACGATTTCATTACTCACCGTCAAACGGAGGTCCCAGATGAGCAGATTGAGGGCTCAGGGCGCGTCGCGGCGTGCCGGTCGCCGCGTGCTCGTGATTTCGCTGCTGGCGATCGGCCTTGTTCTCGGTCTCGCGATCAACGCCTCGGGCAAGACCTCGGGCCAGGCTCCTCAGGCCCGCCAGGGAGAGACGTACGACTTCGTCGTCAGCAACAACTTCGTTGGCAACGACTGGCGGCCACAGGTGCAGCGCCTCGCGGTGCTGACATCCAAGCTCGCGCCGTTCAAGGGCAAGGTCAACATGAAGGTGGTCGTGGCGGAGAACACCGTCCAGGCCCACATCCAGTCGCTGAACAACATCATTCAGACGCGGCCGGACGCAATCATGCTCATCCCGTCGTCAGACACGGCGATGAACCCCTCGATCAAGCGGGCATGTGCCGCCGGCATCATCGTGGTCACCATCTCGGCGCCGGTCACCGAGAAGTG